>CAWCOF010000011.1:0-445064 GCA_963797005.1 uncultured Alphaproteobacteria bacterium | reverse complement strand
CAGCTGCTGCTCCGCCGCTACAGCATCTCGGCCGGTCGGCGCGAGGATCAGGATGAGTTCGCTCGCGCTTTCAGGCATCGGCGTTGGAGTCCGGCAATAACGGCTTGGCATTGCCAGTGTACGTTGGTGTCCCTGTGAAGATGCCGCGAAAATCTGTCAGCGGCGGTCCGAGCTGCAATCCACCCGTAGCTAGGCGAAATTCCCGGATCTTGGTCTCGTGCACCCCGCTTCTTTTTTTCACGATGGATATTGCCCGGCGCACCTCACCCTCGGCTTCGAAGTATCGAAGCATGACAACGGTATCGCTCAGATAGCTGATATCGAGGGGGGTTTGCATTGGGCCCATGAGCCCGTGCTGTGCCAGCACGAGGATGGACACAACGCCCAGTTGGTTGAGATAGCTCAGCAGCTCGTGCATTTGGAGCACCAGGAAGCGCTCATCGGGCATTGCGTTTAGGTAACCATTAAGGGTATCGATCACCACCACACGCGCCTGTCTCTGCTCCACGGCAGCGCGAACCCGCGAGACAAACTCGCCTGGCGACATCTCTGCTGGGTCGACCTGTTGGATTTTGATGCGCCCGTTCTCGACCAGATTGCGAAGTGGAATTTTAAGGGAGTTGCAGCGCGCGTAGATCGTACCGAGGCCTTCATCGAAGGCGAAAACCTCGGCATGCTCACCGCGATTCGCAGCCGCTACGGCATATGTCAAAGCAACCGTGGATTTCCCTACACCTGCGCCTCCAATGAGGAGAGCACTCGTGCCGCGGTGCAGACCACCACCCAGAAGTGCATCAAACTCCTCGTTACCACTCGGCGTCGGCTCGCCATGGAACTCTTTGTGGTGCTCTGCGGCGACGAGGCGAGGGTAGACAGAAAGGCCACCGTGCTCGATCGTGAAGTCGTGGAACCCGCCTCGAAAGGCGATGCCACGCATTTTCGACACGCGCAGGCGCCTGCGTTCGGCACCATAGTCCAGCGCGAGTTGCTCCAGCAGGATCACGCCGTGAGAAATGGAGTGAAGCTGCAGGTCATCGGCATGCGAGGAAAGATCGTCGAGGAGCAGGACGGTGCATTTGCGGCCGGCGAAAAAGTGCTTCAAAGCCAGAATTTGCCGCCGATATCGCAGCGAACTTTGCGCCAGGAGCCGCATTTCAGAAAGGCTGTCGAATACGACGCGGGTCGGTTCGAGCTCGCGGACTTGATCGAAGATTAGTTTCGTCGTCTCGCTCAGCTCGGTCTCGACCGGATGAAAGAGGGTGAGCTCCTGATCAGGCCCTACACTGGCCTCCGGAGGGACCAATTGAAAGATATCCACATTGTCCAGCGACCAGCCGTGGCGGGCAGCGACGAGGCGCAGCTCCGTCTCGCTTTCGGACAGAGTGATATAAAGACCCTTCTCGCCCTTCTTGAGCCCGTCCAGAAGAAAATGGAGCCCAAGTGTGGTCTTGCCGGTTCCGGGGCGCCCTTCCACCAGGTACAAACAGTCGGGATCGAGCCCGCCACCGAGGATGTCATCGAGGCCGGACAGTCCCGTCGATACCCGTGGCCGGCCAGAAAGGCTCACGACGCTCCCCTTTCGTCAGTTGGGCTCCCCCTTTGCGACAAAGGCTGGCACGCACACCTTTGCGACCACGCACACCTTTGCGACAAAGGCTGGCACGCACAATAGGGGCGCGGCTCGGTCAGGGCACAAGCTCGCAGCCCAACGGCCAAACGCCCAATGCTGGAACAAAGTTCCGTGAGCGGTGGCAGCCGCGCCGAGACAGCATTAAATTTTTTTTCGACGGAGGCCAAGAAGCCGCGTGGAAGGTGGCCGACG
Organism: uncultured Alphaproteobacteria bacterium; assembly: GCA_963797005.1. Classification (GTDB taxonomy): domain Bacteria; phylum Pseudomonadota; class Alphaproteobacteria; order Rhizobiales; family Hyphomicrobiaceae; genus AWTP1-13. The sequence goes on along the minus strand of CAWCOF010000011.1, from coordinate 443,242 downwards.
GGAGCGGGAGTGCGCGTATGTCTCTTACTGGCCCTCTTGCTCCGTCCCGTTCCCGGCGTCCGGCAGGTTCACTCCGATAACAGACGGAAAGTCGTCGCCTGCTTCGCTGCGCAGCATGTGCATGCGATCAGAGGCGAGACGTGCCCTTAAAGTTGGCATCGCAGCACAGGTTCTCACGTTCCGTACAAGAGCCTGACTGGCTTCGCGCCGCCTACACGCCGGATGCCGCTCGGGCAGTATCGTGTCATCCCCCAAGCTAATGCCAGGAGACGGCTCACCCCCCGGTTTCGACATCGCCTAATCCGATTTCGACGCTTCTGCAGCGGTTCGCTTTGCGCTCGCCTCTCCCAGTCTTGCCAGCCCGGACTTCCTGCCCGAGCTTGACTGCAACGCTCACCACTATGGCTCTTGACCACAGCAGCTTGCAGCGGCTTGAGATCAGCCCATGATCGCCGACCTCGAAGGGCCCTCCTTCATCTCTCGCACAGTTAAGCGCCGCCAGTACTCGCGACGGCGCGCTCGTGACGCACGAACCGATTCGGAAGTCGTGCCTTGCGTCTCATCAGCCAGCTGGCTGGGTTCGCGCTTGGTGACAAAAGAAGGGTGACAGCAATCGAGCACGATCTTCAATTGACGGAAGCGCTTGTAGGAGGCTCAACGGCACGGAGACGCTACGGAACTCCTAGATCTGGCCCATACTGATCAAGGCCTCTAGGTTCTGTGCGCGCTGCTGGCGGCGATGAGGCGGGTGCAACGGCGATCCTTGCAATGATATATGACGAGACCGACCCAACGGAAGGATGCAGTCCTTGGACCTTGACCTCAGCGATGTTCTCGTACGCTTACTAGCAGCGGCCGCAGCGGGCGGGCTCATCGGACTGAACCGCGATCTCGCGGAAAAGCCGATCGGCGTCCGGACGCTTGGTCTCGTCTCGCTTGGCGCCGCCACCGTCAGCCTTGCCGGAATCCAGGTGCAGGGAATGGCCGAGAATGCCGACGCGCTCAGCCGCGTGGTGCAGGGCATCATTCAGGGCGTCATGGCAGGTATCAGCTTCATCGGCGCAGGCGTCATTCTCCGCAATGTCGAGACGCGTAGTGTCGAAGGTCTGACCACGGCGGCGACCGTCTGGATGAGCGCGGGCGTTGGTGTCGCCTGCGGGCTCGGGGCCTGGCGTACGATAGCGATCGCAATCCCGGTGACGCTGGCGATGCTGTTTGCGACCGGTTGGATCGACCGGCTCGCGAAGCGCGGCAATCGCAACAATGAATGAAAGTCCTGAATAGCTTGAATTTGCGCCACTCGCTTGATTTGGTTTGCCGCTAATCTCCGCGGCGCCGACCGGCCGGCGTTCGCGCTGCCTCCACTCGCGTGCACCAACGGCGCGTTCGGCTTACACGGCGAGGACTTCGTGGTAGTGCCTCGACTGCACTGAGCTTGTTTCAGAACGGGTCTTCGGGCGCCATTTCTGCAACCTGTCGACTGAGCATGTTGCGATGCATGGGTGGAGTTCGGCTTCGCCAGTGCTCGCCGCCAACTGATCTTGTGTTCGTGAGTGCTAGTCCTAGCCGCCGCCAATAGTGCAGCCCGCGGTTGCCGTCGCAAGAGACTATCGCCAAAGCTCGACAACCACAGGGACTGTCTGTTCATGTGTAGGTTTTCGGACGCCTGCATGACGACCCTACCCACACGCGCCGACGGCAGGCGTACGAAAAGCGCCAATGGACGAAATCGCGAGAGGCGGCGCGACTACGGTGCCGCGGCCTCTACGAGGGTTTGCTCGCAACGCCGACGCCGATGACGGATGGAATGTCGCGCGACGAGATTGACGGGGCGCTCAAGCGAGCGATGCCGTCGCCGGTCTGGAGCCAGCGGGCAGCAGACACAACCCGAGCGTGCTGGTACGGATCTTGAGTAAGTAGGGGAAAGTAATTCTGGGGTCACTTGTGACTCCAATGGCTTGAGCAAAATGGCAACACACGCGTTTCGCCAGGAAGTTGTGGGCCGGATGGTGACCGATGCTGAAGGCCAGCAAGGCACGAATGGCTGACGTGCACGGAACGGCGGCGGCGCAAAGCGCGTCCTGGCGCTCGAGTTGCTTCTGAGACAGCGTTCCTCATGGTCGCAGACCAAGTTGGGGCTGGCGATCTCCGCGACGGCCGAAGCATCGTAGCTCATGCTCAACGCTTGAAGAAGACTTGGCTGCTGCCAACCGTAATGGATAGCTCTGCCCTCTCAGCTATCGATGCTCTCCTCGGTCGCAACGCTATCCGCAAGGCACCCCGCGCAGCGGGCTATCGCGGTAGCGATTTCGTCCTTTGGCACATTTTTGCCGAGGGACGAATGTCCGCTTTTGAGCGCCTTGCGGACCTTCTCATCGGCGACGAAGCGCTGTCGAGACCCGATGCCGGGAATGTCCGCTCGCTCTGCAATGCTGACGATACAGCGCATTGGTGTCAGGTCCCAGGGGTTGAGCTCACATGATTGGTCCGGGCTTGTTCGGGCATTGGCGTAGTTAAAACAACGGGGCCGCCAATAGCGGCCCCGCGCAACCATTCCTATTGGCGCGTGTCAGGTGTCAGCGGCCGGCTTGCCTGGCGCCAGCGGGCGTTTCGCCATCCGGGGCGACCTGCGCTTCCGGATCGTAGGCCCGCATCACCAGTTTGCCGTTTCCATGCAGCGGCAATGCTTGAAGCACAACATTGAAGCCATCGCCTTTCTCATGCGGAAAGGCGACGCCGATGTTGAGCCAGAAGTCTTCCTGCTTCGGCCGCTCGATGATCGAGTAGACGCGATACATTTTCGCCATGTCCGGTACTCCTCAACCTGCGTCCTTGTCTTTGGCGGAACGGCCGCGGCGCTTGGTGCCGAGCTGCACGAGCTCTTCGATACTCATGCCGATCGCCGCGGCCTGCTCGATGAAGCGCTCGCGCAAGGCTGGCCCTTCCGTTTCGCGCATGGTGCGGACACGCTCATCGATCTGCCCGCGTAGGGCCGAAAGCTGGGCGTAGTTCAGGCTCGAGATGTCAAAATCTTGGGTCATTGCTGTTTCTCTATCTTGCATGACACGCTTCATTCCCGACCAAACAGCCGGCGGATGAACCCCGGCCGGAGGAGGTTCGGTGTGTCCGCCAGGCCGGCCAAGGCGAGCATGCGCTGAAGCCCCTCCTCGCTATCGCCGATCGTGAACACGAAATCGGGCGCTAAGCTGTTGAAGCCCATCAGCTGCTGTTCCGGGATTACCCTTGCTGCATCACGGAGCATTGCCCGGAACACCAACACGCCGCCCTTGTTGACCCGCAGGACGAGACTGTCTTTTTGGAGGTTGTAGGCGATCTCCAGATCGGTGCTGTCGAGGATCCTGTGGCCAGGTATCGCTTCACCTGTTCCGTCCATCAAACCATTCGTTTCCATCACACACTCCTTCACCAGAACGCCGCACGCGCGGCTGCCACCGCATGCGCCCCAGGGCTCATGCGGATACGGATCAGGTTTGGGAATGCCCGGAAAAAGCCCTTGCAATGCAGTGGGCGATTCTTCCAGGTTTGGGAAAGATAAGCCTTTGAGAACGCAGAATTTTGGCGCACCCGACAGGATTCGAACCTGTGACCTTCGCCTTCGGAGGGCGACACTCTATCCAGCTGAGCTACGGGTGCGTCCGCCCTGGATACTCCATTTGACCCGGGGCGGCAAACGCCGCAAAGCTCGGCCTGCACCCAGGCAGACCTCGGGGGAGGGGCCGCCGCCAGGATGGTGGGAAGCGGCTGCGGGAGAGCCGGCAAATAAAAGGGGCAATGGAGAAGCAGGGCAATGGCCGAAGCAGGCGACGACGTACGACCGGGCGAAGTGCGGATGGACCTGCCGGAGGCCTTCGATGCCGGCGTCTATTTCATCGGCCGCATTCGCACGCCCTTCAAGTCGCGGCGCGCGTGTCCCAAGAACACCGCCGAGTTCGCAGGCCGTTGGCCGGATCGAGCTCGATCCGCGCTTCGCCGCCGGCCTCCTGGACCTCGGGCAGTACTCGCACCTGTGGCTGCTATATTGGATGGACCAGGCGCGGCGCGACCTCGTGCAGCAGGTGCCGGCGCACCTGGGCCGGCCGCGCGGCACCTTTGCCCTGCGCTCGCCCGTACGGCCCAACCCGATCGCGCTAGCGGCCGTGGAGCTGATCGGCATCACAGGCACGACGATCGAGGTGCGCAAGGTCGACTGCATCGACGGTACGCCGCTGATCGACATCAAGCCTTACTTCGCCTCGACCGACAGCTTCCCCGATGCGAAGCGGCCCCGCTGAGCGCGAGGCGGTCGCAAGCGCGACCCGGGTCCCCGAGCTATCGGGCAGGAGGCCTCAGTCCTCGTACTTGAACGAGATCTTGAGCCGCACGCGATAGGCCTCGACCTTGCCGTCGGTAATGATGACATCCTGCTCGCAGACCTCGGCGACACGCAAATCGCGGAGCGTTTGCGCCGCCCGCTCTATGGCGGCAGCCGCCGCCTTCTCCCAGGATGTGGGGCTTGTACCGACGATCTCGATGATTTTGTAAACGCTTTCTGCCATGACGTCCTCCGCTGCACTGCACAATATGATCGAGGACAGGCGAACCTGACGGGCCTCAAAGCCCATGCAACCCTAGAGCAAGATCGTCTCTGATCGAAGCCCTTTGCTTCGATCACGGAGCGTGAATCTTGCTCTCAACACATTGAATAGAGCAGGATTCACGCTTCGGCCGAAACGTCGCGATCGAGGTCAAGGCGATTCCATTCCGAAGCGATCCTGCTCTAGGGTTTGCAATACGCGTTGGCAATCGCCAAAGCCGGCGGCGGCAATCCGCTTGGCCCATGCCGGGCAACGCTGTCGTTCGATTGTGGAAGAATTTGCGCCATTGTTCGGCCGCGGCGCCACCCCTAGCATTGGCTCGGGGAAGTGGTGGCTGCCGAGGGGGCCGGAGGCCGTCTTCCCTTCGGCGTGCCGAATGAGGCGCGCGTGCTCAATTCTATGCCTATCGCCCGCCGCGAGCGGGGTTCGTCGCGGTTCGCGGGTGGATTGGCGCTTCCGCTGCTCTTGATCGCGGCGGTGTGGTGTGTGGCCGCGAGCAGCTGGGTCGTGACCGACACGGTCGTGCCTTGGGACTCCAAGAACCAGTTCTACGCGTTCTTCCGCTTCCTCGCCGCCGCCATCCATTCCGGCCACACGCCGTTTTGGAACCCCTACCACTACGGGGGACATCCCAGCATTGCCGATCCGCAGTCGCTCATCTTCGCGCCCGCCTTCGTGGTGTGGGCCTGGTTCGATCCGTTGCCTTCCATGCGCGCCTTCGATCTTGCCGTCTATGCGCATCTGCTGGTCGGCGGCCTTGCGATCGGCGCACTGGGATGGCGGTCGGGATGGCCCGTGCCGGCCTCGGTGCTTGCAGCCGTCGTCTTCATGCTTGGCGGGCCGGCCTCGGGTCGGCTCGATCACAGCGGCGCCATCGTCACCTACGCGTTGTTTCCGCCAGCGCTCCTCCTCATGCAGCTGGCGCTCGACCGCCGTTCGCTGCCGGCCGCCGCCGGCTTCGGGGTGGTTGCGGCGACGCTGGCCGTCGGGCGCAACCACGAGGCGCTGCTCTTGTGCTACGCGCTGGCCGCTGCCCTCGTGGCTCACATCGCCGCTGTCGATCATAAACGCCGCTTCCTGCGCGAGCGTGCAGCGGTCCTGGCGACGATGCTGGTGGTCGGCGCCGTGCTCGTGACGGTGCCGCTTCTGCTGACGCTGCAGTTCGCCGAGCTTTCCAACCGCCCGCACGTGCCCCTCAAGGCTGCCTACGAGGCGTCGCTCTATCCCGCCAATTTCGCTTCCCTGCCCGTGGCCCACGTGCTGGGCACGCTCAAGGAAACGGCGGACTATTGGGGACCCAACTACGAGACCTTGCCAGTTGTCGCCGCAACGGACCAGTCGTTCAACTATCTCTTCGTCGGCATGGCGGCGACGATCGTGCTGCTCTGGTTCGGCGTGGCGGGCGGGTGGCTGTGGCGGCGGGGCAATCGCCTGTTGGCTGGCACGTTGGTGGCGGCGACGCTCTACGCGCTCGGTCGCTACACGCCCGTCTACGCGCTCACGTTCCATCTCCTGCCGGGGATCGATCTGTTCCGGCGCCCGATCGACGCTGCGTTTCCCCTTGTTGCGGCCCTGGCGCTGCTCTGCGGACCGCTGCTGGCGATCTATGTCCGCGAAGGATGCCCGCGCCTTCCCCTCTGGCGGCTGGCGGCGGTTGCGACCGCCGCGCTGGCGATCATTGCCTGGGCGATTGGCTTCTCCGCAACCACCCGGCACGGATGGGCGTCGTTCCTGGAGGTGCTCAAGGTCGTTCCGATTGGGGCGCTCATTGTCGCTGTGCTGGCCGGCGCTCGCGGTCCCACAGCGCGCACGTGGGCGGCGGCCTGCGTTGCGGCGATCGCCACTGCGGAGCTCTTGTGGTGGAACGCCGCCTCGCCCCTCAATGCGGAGGAGGCTGCCTACTACGCGGCGCTGCAGAAACCGACGGGCTCGGAGGCGCGCGCGCTGGCGGTGCTGGAGCGCGAGCTGGAGACCCGCCACCGCCGGGGCGAGCGGCCGCGCGTGGAGGTCGTCGGCGTCAGCGGCCCGTGGCAGAACCTGGCCGTGACGCAGGGGCTCGAGGCGACCAACGGCTACAACCCGCTGCGTGTCGGCGCCTACGACCGATTGGTCTCTCCGGGCGAGGAGAGCTACGCCATTGATCAGCGGCAGTTTCCCCGATCGTTCGACGGCTACGGCTGCGCCTTGGCACGCGAGCTCGGCCTCCAGTATCTCGTGCTGGGCAGGCCGATCGAGGAGATGCCCCAACTTGCGCGCCGGCCGGTCGCCGACGTGCTGCTGGCCGGCCCCGACGTGTGGATCTACCGGCTGCACGGCGCGCAGCCGCGCGTGAAGTTCATCGGCAGCGCGCCCCGCGTAGATCCGGTTCCCCGAGCGCGGCCACCACAGTCCCGACTTCAGCGGGCCGTGCACAGGACCGCGACAGGAGACGACCCGGCACGATTGCGCCTGCGTCATCCAGTGGTCGCCCAGCAGCCATACGGCCGGGCGCGCATCCGCAGCTGGACCATCGATCGCGTCGATATAGAAGTCGAAAGCAATGAGGCAGGCACGCTGATCGTGCACGATCTCTATTATCCGGGCTGGGTCGCGGAAATCGATGGCAAGCCCGCGCGCATCCAGCGCGTCGACGTTCTGTTCCGCGGCGTCAAGGTGGCAGCGGGCCGGCACGTCGTCGTCTTTCGCTTCGCGCCGCTGTCCCTGTCAAATCTGCGCAACGCCCTGCTCGGACTGTTCGTTCGCTGACGGTCGTCGCGAGCTGGCGTGCTTGCTCCGGTGGCGGAGCATTGCAATCGCGCACCACCTGCGGACAATCGATCCGCGGGTTTCATAGCCAATACATTAATAGTTATTGAATTTCCGAAGAATAACAGTATATTCGATCTGAATACACTATTAACAACAAGTATTAGTACTACAACTCGGGGCGGCTGCAAAAATGAACGTGAGGCTGATAGGGGCGATTATCGCACTGCTCGTGGTCGTGGCGGTTGCCGCGACCTCGATGCGGCTCATCAGTTTTTCGTTCCGCCAGGAGGCCTCGCGGGAGAGCACGCAAGCCATCGAGGAGCGCGAACGCGGCGACGTGGAGAGAGCCCGGGCCGCGCTCCAGCAAGAGGAAGAGCGCAAGTTCGCAGACGCGCGTCGGCAGGCGGAGCAGGATCGTCAGAACCGCCAAGCCGAGCAACAACAGGCCGAGATCAGGCGGCTCGAGGAGCAGGCGGAGGCCCGGCGACGGCAGGAGGAGGAGCGCGAGCTCGCCGAGGCGCGTCAGCTCGCACAGCAGGCGCGTCAGCGGCGCGAAGCCGAGCAGCGGCAGGCCGAGCTAAAATTGCTGCGGGAACGGATCGAGGCCCGGCGCAGGCAGGAGGAAGAGCGCAAGCGCGCGGAGCAGGAGCGTCTGCAACGCGAAGCCGAGATGCGGCAGGCCGAGGTGCAGCAAGCCAAGCTGCGGTCGACCGGGCAGGAACAGGCCGAGCTGAAACGGAAGCAGGAGGAGGAACGCGCGCTCATCGAGGCCCGCCGGCTGGCAGCCCAGCAGCGCTACGAGCGAGAAGCCGAAGAGCGCGGGGCAGCCTTTGCCAAGCGGCTCGAGGAGCAGCGCAAGCTGGCGGAGGCACAGTTCGGGGAGGAGGAGCAGCGAAAGCGCGCGGCCGAGCAGCAGCAGGCCGATCTCAGGCCGCAGCCGGAAGACGAGCGCAAGCTCGCAGCACGCCCGCCGACGAGGGAGGACGGAGAGCAGCACGCAGCGCGCGCGCAGGCAAAGACGGAGCGCGAGCCGGAGGAGGCCCGGCCCGTGCCGGCGATGCGCTGGAGCGCGCCCAAGGTTGCCAAGGTTGCGAAAGTCGCCGTGAGCGCGCCGCAGCCCGAGAAGCCGGACAAGAAATCATCGCCGGCGCGTGAGAGGGTTGGCGGCCATGCGTCGTCGGCGGCGCAACGGTCCTCCACCGGCTCGACGAGAGCGGGCAGCCGCGAGGACATGACCGTCATTTGCAGGATCATCGCCTACCTCGCAGATCGCGCTGCGGGCGGTAGCGGTGCACCGCCGGCGCGGATCAAGGTCTCGAAGCGGACCAAGAGCGCGCAGTCGTCGTCGCACAAGACCAAAACCAAGAGCAAGGCTGCGACGCGTCCGTCGCTGCGCGGGACGACCACCGCAGCCGGCGGCGAGCGCACCGGCCGACCGAACTGGCAGGTGCAGGCCTTCAATTAGGGTCTGTGCCGCAGTATCAGGCGGCCTTGCGCGGCAGCCGCTTGACCGCCGCGATGGCAAGCCCGGTGCGCGCGTGGCGGTCGACGGCGGCACCGAGCGATTCGAGCGCGACCGCCATGTGGTGGGCATTGGCGTGCAGCAGCAGGAAGCTGTCCACCATGATGCCGACGTGACCCTTCCAGAACACCAGGTCCCCGCGGTCGAGGCCGCTCAGGTCCTTGGCCACCTCGATGGGGACACCGAGCTCGGCCTGCTGCATGTCGCTGTCGCGCGGGCAATCGATGCCGGCGGCCTGCAGCGCGGTCTGTGCGAGGCCCGAGCAGTCGAGGCCCAGGCGCGTCTTGCCGCCCCACATGTAGGGCACGCCGATGAATTGCTCCGCCACGGCAACGAAGTCCTTGGCGAACCTTCCCGGCTCCGCCAGGTGGCGGGAAGGCACGAAGCTGCCGTCGTGCAGCTTGGCGAAAGGCTGCCCCATCTCGGCAACCGCGAGGCGGGCGTTGAGGTGCGCCTGCATCCACGGCGAGGCCTTGACGTCGGGGGCGGGAAACAGAAACGTGCCGAGCGCCTTGACCCGGTGCGTCGGCTGCACAAGCTGCGCGGAGAGCGCGTTGGCGCGCATATAGCCGACGTAGCTGTCGTGCTGCAGCTGCACCCAGGCCCAGCCGTCCTGCTCGTCGTAGACGGTGACGAACTCGCCGTAGAGGGCCTCAGTGGTCCAGTTGTCGCGCGCGTCGGGGCTGCCCCGCAATGGCGCCGCCGTATGAATGATCTGGCGTACCTCGCCGCGCGAGTAGCGCGGCGCCGAGACGCGCCCGCGCAAGGATTCTGCTGCAAGGTCGCTACGGAAGGCGTGACGGCGCGGGTCGAGAAGGGGCGCGTTCAAGGTTTGGCCTCCCGCCGCAGCACCTCGAACAGGGCGCGCGCGCCGTGCGGCTCGCCGCCCTTGGGCCCCAGCGGCCTCGCCGCCGGCCGCCAGCCGTAGATGTCGAAGTGGGCAAAGCGCCGCGCGTTCTTGACGAAGCGGCGCAGGAACAGGGCCGCCGTCACGGAGCCCGCGAACGGCGTCTCCGAGACGTTGTTCATGTCGGCGACCTGGCTGTCGAGGTAGGGCTCGTAGCCCCGCCACAGAGGCATGCGCCAGACCGGGTCGCCGACGCGGTTGCCCGCGGCGCCGATGCCGGCCGCAAAGTCCTCGTCATCGGTGTAGCAGGGCGGCAGGTCCGGCCCGAGCGCCACCCGCGCCGCGCCGGTGAGGGTGGCGAAGCTGGCGAGCGTGTCGGGGCTTTCCTCGTCGGCGAGTGCCAGGGCATCGGCCAGCACCAGCCGCCCTTCCGCGTCGGTGTTGCCGATCTCTATCGTGCGCCCGGCCCGGCTCATCAGGACGTCGCCGGGACGGAACGCGTTGCCGGCGATGCTGTTCTCCGCAGCGGGGACGAGAACGCGCAAGCGCACGTCCAGCTTGGCCGCCATGATCATGTGGGCGAGCGCCAGCACCGCGGCGGCGCCGCCCATGTCCTTCTTCATGATCAGCATGGCGCTCGCGGGCTTGATGTCGAGGCCGCCGGTGTCGAAGCAGATGCCCTTGCCGACCAGGGTGACGCGCCGGGCGCCGGGCGCACCCCAAGTCAGATCGATCAGCCGGGGCGCGCGCGTGCTGGCGCGGCCGACGGCGTGGATCATGGGAAGGTTCTTGGCGAGGAGATCGTCGCCGACGATGCTCGAGGCGCTGGCGCCGTGTTGCTCCGCGAGCGCGCCGGGCGGCGGTCTCCAGCTCCTCGGGGCCCATATCGCTCGCCGGCGTATTGATGAGGTCGCGGCCGAGCCACACCGCCTCGACCAGGGCGCGCGCGGCGCCCAGGTCGGTGCCGCGCGGGACCTCGAGCTGGGCGACATCGTCGGAGGCTGCGGGCTTGTAGCGGCGATAGCGATAGGCGCCGAGACCCCAGGCGACGGCGGCCAGCTCCGCGTCGGCCACCTCGTCGGCCAGATGATAAAGGCCCGGCGGCAGCAGGCCGGGCAGTGCGCCGACCGCAAGCTCCGGCCGGTCCATCGGGTCGGCGGCGCGTTCCTCGCCGAGCCCCAGCACCGCGCCGGCCACCGTGCCGTCTGCAGCGGGCAGCAGGAGGTGCTTCCTCGCGCCCCCCTTGAACCCCTGCGCGACCACCCACGACCTTTGCGCATCGCTCAGTTGCGCTCTGGCCATCCAGTCCGCGTTGCGGGCAAGCCAGATGGGGATCGATTTCCGGCCCGCGTCGGGTGCCACCAGCAGGGCCGCCGGCGCTTGAGCCTGCACCGTCACTTCTCTTGTTGCCATGGATGATTTCGCCGAGACTGGATGCGTGGGCGAACCCGCCCGGTTCGCGTCGACATTATCGGCAGCGGGTGCCGAATGACAATTGCGGCCAATCATCGTGGCCGTTGAAAGGCCATGACCGACGTGACGTCCATGTCATACGAGCTGGTGATCGGCGACAAGAACATCTCGAGCTGGAGCTTGCGGCCCTGGCTCGCCATGAAGCACGCCGGCATCCCCTTTCGCGAAATCAACGTCACCCTGCGCACGCCGGAAACCAAGGCGCAGATCCTGAAGCATTCCCCGGCCGGCAAGGTGCCGGTGCTTCTGGCCGGCGGGCAGGTGATCTGGGACAGCCTGGCCATTCTCGAGTTCCTGGCCGATGCGCATCCCGAAGCCGGCTTCTGGCCGCGGCAGCGGGAGGCTCGTGCCTGCGCGCGGTCGGCGGCTGCCGAGATGCATGCGGGCTTCCAGGCGCTGCGCACGCATTGCCCGATGGACCTGGTGCGGCGCCTGCCGATGGCGCGCCTTCCCGAGCAAGTGAGCGCCGACGTCCAGCGCATCGTCGGCTTGTGGCGCGACTGCCGCGGCCGTCACGGCGCGGGCGGGTGTTTTTTGTTCGGCGCCTTCTCGGCGGCCGATGCCATGTACGCGCCGGTGGCGTCGCGCTTCCGCACCTATCTTCCGGACCTGCGTCTCTACGGCGACGACGGCACCGCACAGGCTTATGTGGACACGGTGTTCGCCCTGCCGGCCATGGCGGAATGGGAGGCGGCCGCCCGGCTCGATCCGCAACCCGGCTGATCGCACGGCAAAGTACGCATGGGGCCGATTAACAAATAATTGACCGCTGACGCCAAATGATACCTCGAGCCCGCGAATCACGCGGGGTGCACAAACGGGCGAGGGGTCGTCATGGCAAGCGTCAACACCAGCTGCAGCGCGCATGGGATGCGCCGCGCCGTACGTCTGCTGGCCAGCGTCGGAATTAGCCTGCTGGCGGGCGCCTGCTCGCAGCTCGGCGTGACGCCGCCGCAGCTCGCGTCCCTGCAGCCGGAAACCCCCAAGCCCGTGACGACGGCGTCGGTTGCGACGGACGGCAAGAGCGAGCTCCTCAAGGCGACGCAGTATTGGGGCGAGGCCTACGCCAAGAACCCGCGCGACGCCGAGGCCGGTTACAACTACGCCCGCAACCTCAAGGCTCTGGGCGAGAAGCGGCAGGCGCTGGCCGTGCTGCAGCAGGCGTCTATGCTGAACGGCAACCACCGCGGCATCAACAGCGAGTACGGACGGCTCGCTCTCGAGTTCGATCAGGTCAGCCTGGCGCAGAAGCTCCTGGCGCGGGCCGAAGACCCGACCCACCCGGACTGGCGCATCATTTCTGCACGCGGCACGGTGCTCGCCAAGGAAGGCCGGTACGGCGATGCCATCCCGCTCTACGAGCGCGCGCTTGCGCTGGCGCCGGATCAGCCGTCGATCCTCAACAACCTCGCGCTGGCCCATGCCATGGACGGGGAGATCGACAAGGCAGAGCCGCTGCTCAGGCGCGCCGCCAATGCCGGCGAAGGCGAGCCCCGCATCAGCCAGAACCTGGCGCTGGTCCTTGGCCTGCAGGGCAAGTACGACGAGGCCAAGCTGACCGCCGCGCACACCCTTCCGGCAGACAAGGCCGCCGCCAACGTCGAGTTCATCCACCGCTTGGTGCAGCTCGATGCCAAGCCGATGACGACCGGCTCGTTGCCCGCCAAGCAAAAGGATCGGGCCGCGGAGATGACCTCGGGCGCTACGCTCGAGAGCACCGACACCGCAGCGGCGGCATCGGGCACCAACTGGGCGACGGTGGTCGCCACGGCCAAGCCCGCGCGCTGATCCTGGCGCCCGTACCCGATCGCGCCGCTACTCGTCGCCGAGCAGGCGCATGGCCGCCGGCAAGGCCAGAAGCGCCGCGGCGATCATCCAGATGGCAAGGGAAACGAGCGTGCTTTGCTTGAGCCCGCGCATGCGCTCGTAGGCAGCGGCCGGGATCCCCGCCAGGAGCAGCGTCATGAGCCCCAGGAAGACGGACGTCGCGTAGGCGAGCACTTCCGGCGACAGGTTGGCGGACCGGCGGGTGAAGAGATAGAGAAAATAGGCAACGCCGTCGTAGAGCGGCGAGTACAGCGTGGCGTTGAAGATCGACAAGGCGACCGTGACCAGCAGAAGGAGATAGCTCAATATCTGCATCGCGCGTCAACCCAGGGCCAGGCGAATGCCGCGCGCCGTCACCGCGATGAAGAGGGCAAGGCGCAGCGCCGCGAGCCAGACGACGGCGAAGACGATGACGAGAGGAAGCGGCACCAACCGGGGCGTGATCGCGCCGACACCCGCCAGCACGGGATTGGTGATGCGGTCGAGCACCCGAGTGATGAACGTGTCGCCATCCGAACCCCAGATCGCGGAGAGGATGAGCCGGGCGACAAGCAAATAGATCAGCGCCGCAAGGATCACGTCCGGGACGTGGTAGTACCAGTGCGCCAGGAAACTTGTGCTACGCGTCATCGTCGCCGCGTCACGCGATCGAAAAAGTGGAGAGCTGGGTGATCATGGTGCCTCCCGGCGCAGGTTGAAAGGGAATCGCCAAACCTCGGGCTCGGTGCTCACTGGGCCCCGCCAGCTGGGCCCCGCCAGCTGGGCCCCGCCATCTGGGCCCCATCAGGCCGCTGCCTGGCGCCAGTGTTGATGCCAGGATCGTGACCTGAATATGCTATCGTTTCCGCAACGGGAGACCATTATCGATCTTTCGCCCAGTTCGGAAGCCGCGCGCACGGCAATAGCAATCTCGGGTTGCGGGCGATATTCCGGGCCCCAGATCTAGGCTGCAACCCATGTCCGCCACGCAAGCCCGTCCCGAAGCCCCCAACACGGCATCGACGCCGCTGCTGGGTCTCGACGCGGTGGTGGTCGATACGGAAACGACCGGCCTCGATGCGCGCACGGCGCGCCTCGTGCAGATCGGCGCGGTGCGGCTCGGCAGCAACGGGGCGGTCGAGACGGAGCCGTTCGACCGGCTGGTCAATCCGGGCGTGCCGATCCCGCCGGTGGCGAGCAAGATCCATGGCATCAGCGACGACATGGTGCGCGAGGCGCCGTCCTTCGCCGCTGTCGCCCCGGAGTTCGAGGCCTTCATCGGCGCATCGGTGCTGATCGGGCACACGATGCCCTACGACATGACGATCCTGCGTCGCGAGTACGAGCTGGCCGGCCGCGCGTGGCAAAGCCCTCGCACGCTCGATGTGCGCGATCTGGCCGAGGTGGCGCAGCCGGCGCTCGCCCAATACAGTCTCGACCGGCTGTGCGACCTGCTGTCGATCGAGATCGTGGGCCGCCACACGGCACTCGGCGACGCCATCGCCACGGCGCGCGTTTTCGCAAGCCTGGTGCCGCTGCTGCGCCAGCGCGGCATTCGCACGCTGGCCGAGGCGGAGTCGGCGACCCGCAATCTCTACGAGCAGCGGGCACGGGCAAGCGGCGCCGGCAGCATCGAGCAGGCACCGGCTCCGGGCGACAGCCGGCACGCAATCGCCCGCGTCGACAGCTTCGTCTACCGCCATCGCGTGCGCGACGTCATGAGCGCACCCGCGGTCACCGCTCCCGGCACGGCGACGGTGGGCGACTCGATCCGCCTGCTCATCGAAAAAAAGATCAGCTCCGTTCTCGTGACGGGCAGCGGCGAGCCCGGCATCGTCACCGAGCGCGACCTCATGCGCGCGCTCGACGCACCTGGAGGCCTCGGGGCACCGATTGCCGGCATCATGAGCAGGCCGCTGCACGCGGTCGAGGAGGGCGACTTCGTCTACCGCGCGATCGGGCGCATGGAGCGGCTGGGCTTGCGGCATCTCGCCGTGCGCAATCGCAAGGGCGAGATCGTCGGCGTGGTGACGACGCGCAACCTGCTGCGGCATCGGGCAACGACCGCCATCGTGCTGGGCGACGAGATCGACGAAGCCCAGGACCTGACGGCGCTGGCACTGGCCTGGTCGAAGGTGCCGACATTGGCGCGCAGCCTCGTTGCTGACGCGGTGGACCCGCGCACGGTTTCGGCCGTCATCAGCGCCGAGATCTGCGTCTTGACCCGACGTGCGGCCGAGCTGGCAGAGGCGAAGCTGGCCGCCGACGGCAAGGGACGTGCGCCGGTGCCTTATGCGGTGCTCGTGCTGGGCTCGGCGGGGCGCGGCGAGTCCCTGCTCGCCGCCGACCAGGACAACGCGATCGTCTACCAGTCGGGCGAGCCCGGCGGTCCCCAGGACCAGTGGTTCGAGGCGCTCGGCATCGAGATTGCCGCGATGCTCGACGCCGCCGGCATCCCGCTGTGCAAGGGCGGCGTGATGGCCAGCAATCCGCAATGGCGCATGAGCGCGGAGCGCTGGAGGGCGACGATCGACGGCTGGGTGCGGCGCCAGCGGCCCAAGGACCTGCTCAATGTCGACATCTTCTTCGACGGGGTGCCAGTCCACGGCGATCTGGCACTCGGGGAAGAGATCTGGAACTATGCCTTCGACGCGGGACGGCGGAACCCGGCCTTCCTCCATCTCCTGAGCGAGCTTGCGCGCGACTGGAGGGCACCCCTCACGATGTTCGGCAAGATCCGCACCGACGACAACGGGCGCGCCGACCTCAAGATCGGCGGGCTGATGCCGATCTTCACCGCGGCCCGCGTGCTGGCGATCCGGCACGATGTCAGGGCGAGGTCCACGCCGGAGCGGTTCCGCGGCGTGGCGGCGGCGGGCGTGGGCGCGCCTTCCGACATCGAGGCGATCATCGCCGCGCACCGCCTGCTGCTCGGCACGATGCTGGAACAGCAGCTGGCCGATACTGAAGCCGGCGTGCCGTTGTCGCCGCGCGTGGAGATCGGGCGGCTCTCCAAGGAGCAGCGGGGCGAGCTGCGGGCCGCGCTCGACAGTATCAGTGCCGCCATCGATCTCGTCGGCGAGGGCCGCTTCTAATCAGCCGCGGCCAAAGCACATAGCCGCGTGCCTTGGTTTCGCCGAACCGACCCCTATGTTTCCGGCATCCCGGGATCGGCCGAGGCAGAGGGCACATGGCGAAGCGCATACGTGGCTGGCTGGCGGTGCTGTTGGGCGTAGCGATGCTCGCCTGGGCGGGCGGCGCATGGGCCCAAAGTCCGGGCGCCCAAAGTCTGGGCGTCTGGCACAAAATGACGGGCCCCGACCGGAGCTTCACCGCCGAGTTGCCGTCGGACCCCAGGTACACGGCCACCCAGATGAAGACCGGTACCGGCGCCGCCTACACCATGCATCAATACATGGTTGAGGTGGGCGACATCGCCTATGTCGTGCAGACGGCGAGCTATCCCCCAGACGTCGACATCTCCAAGCCCCGCGACAACCTGCAGGGCGGCCTGGATAACGCAGCCAAGCACATGGATGGCGGCAAGTGGCTCAGCGTCGACTGGGCGACAAAGCAGGGTTTGACGGCCTACGATGCCGTTGGGTGTTCGGCAAGGCCTGGCGGTGCGGTCCTACTCGTCCATCGAGGGCCGCCGGATCGTGACCCTCACGTACGCCGGGCCTGCCGGCTCGGCGCGATCGCCCGATGCGGACCGGTTCATCGGCTCGCTCCGTATGCACTGACGGAGCCGCCCGCCCCCATCAAGCAGGTTTTGGCCCTCCTTTCGGCAGCGTGACAGGAGATCGCAGAGGGGCCAGCAAAAGGTTTTATCCCCAACCATTTGACGATAGGATCGCTCCCCAGCCCCTTCCTGGCAGCGCCAAAGGGGCGGGCGTGGTCCGCAGTCTCGACGCCGCGGGCCGGCAGGGAGGAAATCAAATGCGACAGGGAGGAAATCAATGAGTTTTCGCCACAGGTTCCTGTGCGCCGGGGCGGTGGTCGCGGCGCTGGCAATGGCCGGGCCGGCTTTCGCCCAGACGATCACGCTGAAGCTGCACCATCTTCTCGGCCCCAAATCGCCGGCCCATGCAAAGATGCTCGAGCCTTGGGCCAAGCGCATCGGCGAGGCCAGCAAGGGCAGGGTCAAGATCGAGATCTATCCGTCCATGTCGCTGGGCGGCAAGCCGCCGGATCTGATCAAGCAGGTGCGCGACGGCGTCGTCGATCTGGTTTGGACGGTGAACGGCTACACGCCGGCGCTCTTTCCGCGCTCGGAGGTGTTCGAGCTGCCGTTCGTGCACCTCAACAACCTGGAGGCGACCAATCTCGCCATGCGCGAGATGTTCGATAAGTACCTGGCGCCCGAGTACAAGGGCACCAAGGTCATGTGGCTGCACGTCCACGCCGGACAGGGCATCCACATGGTGGATATGCCCGTGCACAAGCCCGACGATCTCAAGGGCAAGAAGATCCGCATTCCGACGCGCACGGGTGCATGGATCTTGGAGGCGCTCGGAGCGACGCCGGTTGGCATGCCGGTGCCCGACCTGCCCCAGGCGCTGTCCAAGAAGGTGGTCGATGGCGCCCTGATACCGTGGGAGATCATTCCGCCTCTCAAGCTGCAAGAGCTCACCAAGTATCAGATCGAAGGCAAGGGCCGCATCCGGTTCGGCACCACGACGTTCCAGGTCTCGATGAACGAGGCCAAGTGGAACAGCTTGCCGCCGGACATCCAGAAGGTCTTTCTCGACAACACCGGCGAGGACTGGTGGCGCCAGGTCGGCAAGATCTGGACCGCCAGCGAGGACGTCGGCATCGGCCTCGTCAAGAAGGCCGGCCATACCCACATCGAGCTGACCGACGCCGAGATGAAGCCCTTCCGCGAGAAGCTCGAGCCGGTGGTGCAACGCTGGATCGACGAGGTGTCGAAGAAGGGCATCAACGGCAAGGAGCTGGTTGACGTCGCCCGCGCGACCATCGCCAAGTACAGCAAGTAGCAGACTGCATCGGGGCGCCGGCGACTGATGTCCGACCCATCCGGCCTGGCGCGGGCGAGACCGTTCGGTCTCGCCCGCCGCATCATCGAGTTGTGGGCGCTGGCCGGCGGCCTGCTGCTCCTGGCCATCGTGCTGATGAACGCCTACAGCCTTGTGGCCGACATCACCTTGCGCAAGCCGCTCGCCGGCGACTTCGAGCTGGTGGAGGTGGGGGTGGCGGTCGCGGCCTTCGCCTTTCTGCCCTATTGCCAGCTCACCGGCGCCAACGTCACGGCGGATATCTTCACCCAGAATGCGGGGCCACGGATGGTGGCGCTGCTGGCCCTCTTGTCGGCGTGCATCGCGTTGCTCTTCAGCCTGCTCCTCACCTGGCGCATGAGCCTGGGTCTCATCGACTACCGCCAGTATGGGGAGACGACCGTGATCATGAACTTCCCCATCTGGCTCGCCTTCATACCCATCGTCTTTTCGCTGGCGCTGCTGGCGCTCGCCTCGCTCGTCTCTGTCGGCGATGCGCTGGCCGAGGTGCGTGCGGCCAGCAATCGCGGAGAGGCCACCGGCCGGTGAGCCGGCTGCTTGGGGGACCTTCTTGGAACACAACTTTCTCATCGGGCTGGCGGGCCTCGGCGTCCTCGTCGTGCTGATCGCCATCCGTGTCCCGATCGCCTACTCCATGATCCTGGTCGGCGGGCATCGGCACGACGATCCTCAACGGGCCCGACATCTTGCTGTCGCAGCTCAAGCGCCTCGCCTACTCGCAGTTCTCGATCTACGATTTGTCCGTCGTGCCGATGTTCGTGCTGATGGGCTACATCGCCTCGCACGCGGGGCTCAGCCGGGATTTGTTCCGCGCCGCCAACGCCTGGCTCGGCTGGATGCGCGGCGGGGTGGCGATCGCGGCGATTGCGGCCTGTGCCGGCTTCGGGTCGGTGTGCGGCTCCTCGCTGGCGACCGCCTCGACCATGGGGCAGGTCGCCCTGCCGGAGCTGCGCCGCTACAACTACTCGCCGGCGCTCGCGACCGGCACGCTCGCTGCGGGCGGCGTGCTCGGCATCCTCATCCCGCCGTCCATCGTGCTCATCATCTATGCCATCATCGTCGAGGCCAACATCGTCACCATGTTCGCGGCGGCCCTTATTCCAGGCTTGATCGCGGTGGCGTTCTTCATGGCGACGATCGCGGTCTACGTGAGGATCTGGCCCGACTCCGGGCCCAAAGGCGAGGCGGTCGACCGCCCCGAGCTGATCAGGGCCTCGATTGCCGTGCTGCCGGTGCTCGGCATCTTCGGCCTGGTGATCGGCGGGGTCTACCTCGGCTTCTTCAATCCAACGCCCGCGGCTGCCGCGGGCGTGTTTCTGGTGACCGTCTACGGTATCGGCCGCGGCGCGGTGCGATGGCCCCAGATGCGCGAGAGCCTGCTCTCGACCGCCCAGACCACGGGCATGATCTATCTGATCCTGCTCGGGGCGGAGCTCTTGAAGATCTTCATGTCGCGCGGGGGCGTGCCCCAGGCGGCGGCCGAGGCGGCCGTGGCGAGCGGCCTCGGCCCCTATGCAGTCCTCGCCATCCTGCTGCTGGCCCTGATCGTTCTCGGCTGCCTGATGGACTCGCTGTCGATGATCCTGCTGGTGGTGCCGTTCTTCTGGCCCGTGATCTCGGGCTTCGATTTCGGCATGGACGTGGAGGACACCAAGATCTGGTTCGGCATCCTGTCGCTGATCGTGGTCGAGCTCGGGCTGATCACGCCGCCGGTCGGCATGAACGTGTTCGTGATCAACTCGCTGGCGAAGGATGTGCCGATGCGCGAGACCTTTCTGGGCGTCTCGCCGTTCATCCTGGTCGAGTTCGTGCGGGTGACGCTGCTCGTGATGTTCCCGTCGATCACGCTCTTCCTGCCGCACCTGTTGCGCGGATAGTGAACGTGCCCCTGCATCACCGGCAGCGCGTCTGCCAGGGCGTGACCCCGTTGTTGTGGGTGAACTTGCCGTTCCGGATCGTCACCTGCGTGCCGTCGACACGGCTGTTGAACATGGCCCGGATGCGGCGGTCGGCGCCCATCAGCATCGTGTACCTGCGCGTCTGCTTGAGGCGCGGAAAATGCACGACGAGGTCCAAGGTGCCGCCGACCCCGATCCCGGCCCGCTGCACCTCATTGACGTCGCGCCGGCCGCCGCCGAAGTCGCGCTCGTGCGTCACCCTGCCGCCGCCGCGCACGACATAGCTGAGGGAGCCGTTGCGGTCGCTGATGGGCTGGCGACAATCGAGCGACCACGTGCCGATGAGGCCCCATCTCTCCAGCGTATTTGCGACAGACTGCGCCGCGGCGCCCGGTGCCCAGGCAAGGCAGACCAGGGCAAAGGCGGCGAGCGGGCGGGCAAAAGCGACCATGGCAGACCACCTTCGGTTTAAGCGCCATCCGGTGACGGCAAGTGGCGATCATTCGACAAGACATGGACGCGGGCAACTCGAAATTGTTAACTGTTGGAAATAATACGGGAGGAATCGCCCTTGAGCTTTGAGCGCCTGTTCCAGCCTCGCGGCATCGCCGTCATCGGCGCGTCCGCGGACCTCACCCGCATCAGCGGCCAGCCGATCAAGGCGCTGAAGAACGCCGGCTTTCCGGGCGCGATCCATCTCGTCAATCCCAGGTACAAGGAGCTGCACGGGCTTGCCTGCTATCCCGACGCCATGTCGATCGGGGCGCCGTGCGATCTCGCCATCATCGCCGTTCCGGCGGCCGGCGTCGCCCAGGCGGTCCGCGACTGCGGCAAGGCGGGCATTCCGTTCGCGGTCGTGTTGACCGCCGGCTTCCGCGAGACCGGCGCGGAGGGGCGCAAGCTCGAGGAAGAATTGAAGACGGCCATCGCCGAGAGCGGCGTGCGCGTCATCGGGCCCAATTGCCAGGGCGTGCTGTCGCTGGAGGCGCGCGTGTGGGCCGCCTTCGGCAGCGTCTCCGACGAGACAGACTTCAGGCCCGGCTCCGTCTCCTGCGCGTTCCAGTCGGGCGGCTTCGGCTACGCCATCGTCAACCTGGCCGAGGCGCAGGGCGTGGGATTCCGCTACTGCGTCTCGTCCGGCAACGAGGTGGACGTCGCCATGCCGGAGCTGCTGTCGGCATTCCTCGACGACCCCGGCACGTCGCTGGCGTTCGCCTATCTGGAAGGCACGCCGGACGCGCGGCCGCTGCTGGATGTCGGGCGCAAATCGCTGGCAGACGGGCAAGCCGGTGCTGATCTGGAAGGCCGGCACCACCGACGCCGGCGTCAAGGCCGCCGCCTCGCATACCGCCAACATGACCGGCAGCTACGATCTCTATCGGGCCGCGCTCCGCCAAGCCGGCATCATGGAGGTCGACGACGTCGAGCCGATCGTCGACATCGCCAAGCTGTTCGGGCAGGGGCGGCTGCCGAAGGGCAATCGGGTGGGCGTGCTGTCGATCTCGGGCGGCTCGGGCGTGGTGTTCGCCGATGCCGCGGTGAAGGGCGGCCTCACCCTGCCGCCGTTCGCGCCGCAGACGCTCAGCAAGCTGCGCGAGATGATCCCGGCCTTCGGCTCGCCGCAGAACCCGGCCGACATCACCGCGGCCGTGTTCAACAATGCGACGCTGTTCGCCGACACGCTCGACGTGGTCTTGCAGGATCCCGGTCTCGACCAGCTGGCGATCCTGCTCGCCTCGATCTCAGGCCCTAGCGCGGCGCGGAGCGCTGAGGTGATCGCGGCCGCCGCCGCCAAGACCGACAAGCCGGTGCACGTCGCCTGGTCCGGCCGGCTCGGCAAGTCCGAGGTGGCGCTGAAGGCGCTGGAGCAGGCGGGCGTGCCGTTCGTCACCACGCCCGTGCGGCTGGCGCGGGCGGCGGCGGCGCTGGCGCGTTTCGCCGGCGATCAGCGGCGGCTGCTCCCGCGCAAGGCGCCGGCGGCGGTGGCGCCGAAGGGGCTGGCGCTGCCGGCGGGCGACGTGACCTTGAACGAGGCGGAGAGCAAGGCCGTGCTCCAGGCGTTCGGCGTGCCGGTGGTGGCGGAGGTGCTCGTGGCCGAAGGCAGCGACGTGGCGGCGGCAGCCCGCGCGCTCGAGCCGCCGTTCGCCGTCAAGATCGTGTCGCGCGACATCGCCCACAAGACGGAGGCCGGCGGCGTCAAGCTCGGCGTGTCGCGGGAGGGGCTCGCCGAGGCCGCGCGGGCCGTGACCGAGAATGCGCTGCAGGGCGGTGCCGGGCGCGAAGATCGACGGCGTGCTGGTGTCGGAGATGGCCGACGGCGTCGAGACCTTGATCGGCGTCATCAACGACCCGAGCTTCGGGCCGGTGGTGGCGCTGGGGCTGGGTGGCGTGCTGACCGAGGTGCTCAAGGACGTGACCTATCGCATCGCCCCGTTCGATCTCGACACCGCGCGCGACATGATCGGCGAGCTGCGCGCGGCCGCGCTGCTGGACGGCTATCGCGGCAAGCCGGCGGCCGACAAGGAGGCGCTGGCGCAGGCGCTGGTGGCGGTATCGCAGATGGCAACCGCGCTGGCGCCTCGGCTCAAGGAGATGGACATCAACCCGGTGTTCGTGCGCGCGGCCGGCCGCGGCATCGCCGCCGCCGACGCGCTGGTGGTGCTCAAGGCCTGAGGTCGCCAGGGTGCCGGGTGGAGCGGAGCGGCGAGCCGGCGCGAGCTGGGTGCCTCTCGCGATGAGACGTTGGCGACTGGCGCTGCTGTCGATGGCGGGGCTCGTTCCAGCGGTCTTGTTGCTGTCTCCGGTCGACGGCCATGCCCAAGGCATCGATCCACCTGGCGTGGCTTCGATCATGGAACGTGAATTCTTGCTCTCAACATATCGAATAGAGCAGGATTCACGCTTCGGCCGAAACGTCGCCATCGAGGCAAGGCGATTCCATCCGAAGCGATCCTGCTCCAGCGTGAGCCGTCCCCGAGGACTCTCGAGCCGCTCGCGCGTTCAAGGCAATCGGTTCTCGTGCCAATCCACGCATTTGGCCGGAAAGAGGAGCCTTGGCGCCTATGAATAAGTGGACTGTCGCCTAAGGCTGGGCTCCAGCCGTGGAAGCGAATCGGAGGCTACCCTATCTAGGCATGCGAGCGTCGAGACGCCGCTTGGCCGCGTCCGTGCTCGCTGGCGCAGAACCGAAACATGGCACCAGGGCTGGCAACGAAAGAACGCGGCGCAATCATGCGTGAGGTAGCCCTGTCCGCGACCTCCTTCGCGCTGGTTGGCTTGGTGGCGGCCGCGGTTGCGGGCCATGCAAATTTCTTGCTCTTGGCCATCCTGTCATCCGCAGTCATGGCCGCCGTGTTTTTCCGGGTGATGTTCCCACGACGATTGTTCTTTTCACATACTTTCACGAACCTAGTGGCGGTCTATGCGGCCATCTTCGCCTTCTTCTCCGAAGAGCTGTTCGGACAGATCGGGCCGATAGCAGCTGGTATAGGTTTCTGTCTCCCTATCCTCGCCTTTCTCGTCGGCTGTTGGTTGCGACGAACCGACATAAGATCGGTGATTGATCATCCAGAAATACGGGGCGGGGTAGCCCTCTACGGGGCGCTGGCCTGGCTGGTGCCTGTATTTCTGGTCGGCGGGGCAATGTTCGCGTTGTCCTGGTTCTCCGAGGCCACCGTCAACACGAACCTCGTGTTTCTGTTCGCGATGTCGGTCATCGCCTTCATCGTTCTCCTCGTCAGCCAAAACGTGGCCATCTTCTTGGTCGACGCCGGATTGCTGTTCGAGGAATTCCTTCAGCGCATGTCCAGATTGGCGATACCGGCGTTTGCGTTCCTCACGTTCTACGCTCTTCTCGTCATCCTCTTTGCGTCGATTTTCAGCATCGTGTCGCAGTTCTCGGCTGGAGATCACTTCCTCGTGGGCAGCGTGGCCCGAGCGCTCAGTTTTTCCGAGGCCATGCATTTTTCGATCGTGACGATAAGCACCGTTGGCTACGGAGATATCGTGCCCGCGAGCAGCATTGCGCGCGTGCTTGCCTCAATTGAAGTGGTGTGCGGGGTGATGCTGCTCATGTTCGGCGTATCCGAACTCCTCGAGTACACCCGAGAACATCGCAAGGATCGACCCGGCAACGAGAGGAGATCCTAGCAGATCATGCGGCGCATGGGATGCACGCGTCTCCAGCGTGTCAGACAGGATACTGCGCCGGGTCGATGCCGCACGTCTCCAGGAACTTCTTGACCTGCGCGACCTCTTCCTTGGGAAGGCTGTGGTGGGCATGGGTGAAGGCGGCAGAGTGGTCCTTGAACCGGACGCCGATGCGATTGCCCGACTTGTTGTCGACCTCGGCCCCCAGCTCCTCCAACAGGTGCACCACCTCCTTGAAATCGATATTGCCGCTCACCGGGTGGGCGAAAACGGCATGCAGAACCTTGCGGTGGCGGTGGTTCATGGCTTGTGTGGCCCTCTTGGAGAACAGAAGCTGGGAGAACAGGAGCTGGCTCCACGTGGCGTTTGGCAAACCTCCTCAGCCCCTCACAGACTGACGCCGCCAACGCGAGTTGCGATTGATGCAGGTCAATGTCGTCACCCGACATGCAGCGAGAAAGAACAAGAAACGAAATGGGGTGGCGGGTGACCTTTCACAAGCAAATCCTGGAATGGCAGGCAGCTCATCCCACCATTACGTGGGTGGGCTGGGGTATCGTGTGGGCAATTGTATTGCTGGCCTTCTTCTGGCCCCACGCCTCTGGGGTGACGCACATCGTCGAACCCTCGCGTCCCCTGGCCGACCGTGAGGCTGGCGGGATGGCGGAACAGCGCCAAGCCCGTACAATGCCCTGCGTGCTGAGCGCTGCGGGTAGGGATGCCAGCCATGTATTCCGGTTTGCGAGATCAGCGCCGATGGGTTCTGCCCGACGTCCTGGCTGAACAAGCCAGGGCCCAGCCTGATCGCCTCTGGATCGAGATGGCAGAGGGCGGCACGCTCACCTTCGGTCAGGCCGATGCGGACGTCTCGCGAATGGCCGGGTTCCTCGCCGGTTTGGGGGTCAAGCACGGCCAGATGGTGGCTGTGTTCCTGCCCAGCAGCCTGGATTTTGTGCGCGTGTGGCTCGGGCTTGGGCGGATTGGCGCCGTGGCCGCGCTGCTCAACACCGAGTTGACCGGCCGCTTCCTCCGCCATCAGCTGGAGAGTTGCGGCGCGACGCTGGCGATCCTGGACCGTGCCCGGCTCGACGCGCTGCAGGCGATCGCGGGCGAGCTGACGCACCTGCGCCGCGTCCTGGTCGTCGATGCCGACACGCCGACCGATGTGAAGCCATTCGAGGCCATCGCGTGGCAGGCGTGGAAGACGGCCGCCGTTTGCGACCACCCGTCGCCGCGTCCGCAGGACATCGCCTGTGTCATGCACACCTCGGGCACCAGCGGGCCGGCCAAGGGTGTGCTGATGCCGCACGCGCACTGCTACCTGTATGGGTTGGGTACGATCGAGGCGCTGCAGCTCACGCGCGATGATCGCTACTACATCGTGTTGCCCTTGTTCCACGCCAATGGCCTGTTGATGCAGCTGGGCGCCACCTTGATCGCCGGCATCCCTGCCGTGGTTCGCGCGCGTTTCAGTGCGAGCGCCTGGCTCGAGGACGTGAGTCGGCACCGTGCCACCGTCACCAACACGCTGGGCGCGGTGGCCGCCTTCATCCTGGCCCAGCCACCGACCCTCGCGGATCGGGACCAGCAGCTGCGCGCGGTGTTGAGCGCACCCAACATGGCCGAGCACGAGGCGGCTTTTCGCGAACGCTTCGGCGTCAAGGACGTGGTGTCCGGGTTCGGCATGACCGAGGTCAACATTCCCGTATGGGGGCGGCTGGGCCAATCCCGGCCGGGGGCCGCCGGCTGGGTGCACGACCAGCACTTCGAGGTCATCATCGCCGATCCGGATACCGACGAGCCTGTTCCTCACGGTGACCTCGGCGAGATCCTGGTGCGGCCGAAGGTTCCCTTCGGGTTCATGGCCGGGTACCACGCCATGCCGGACAGGACAGTGGAGGCTTGGCGCAACCTATGGTTCCACACCGGTGATGCCGGCACGATGGACGAGACGGGACTGGTGACGTTCGTCGACCGCATCAAGGACTGCATCCGCCGCCGCGGCGAGAACATCTCGGCCGCCGAGGTCGAAGCCGCGTTGATGCTGGTGCCCGGCATCGCCGAGGTGGCGGCCTTCGCCGTGCCATCGAGCGTGCGCGGCGGCGAGGACGAGGTCATGCTGGCCGTGGTGCCCAAGCCCGGCAGCGACCTGACACCGCGGATCATTGCCGATCAGGCGAGCAAGGTGCTGCCGCGTTTCGCACAGCCGCGCTTCATCGAGCTGGTCGACGAGCTGCCGAAGACGGCCACCGGCAAGGTGCAGCGCGCACAGCTGCGCAAGCGCGGGGTCGGTACGGCCAGCTGGGACGCCGAGAGCACGTCCGGCTGATCGGGGTGCGCCGCCACGGATTGGTTTGGCGGATGGTGCCGCGGCCCGCTATTGCGTTGGGGATTTTTTCGCTTCAGCCAGTGCCGCCTGGGCGCGAGCGAGCTCGTCCTTCGTCTCCTTGAGCGCCGCCTCGACGGCCTGCTTGGATGCCTGGAGCTGGTTCAGCTGGTCCTCGGCGCTCTTCAGTTTGCCCTTGGCATCGGCTGCCTGCGCCTTGGCATCATTCAGCAGATTGCTGGCGTCCTTCAACTTGTCGTCCGTCTGCTTCAGCTGCGACACCTGCTCCTTGGCTGTCTTGTCGAGCGCATCGCGCGACGTTTCCGCGCTCCTGATCTGCTGCTGAGCATTCCGCAGCAAAGTGAACGCGTAGCCTCCTGCGGTGGCGCCGCCGATCAGAACACCGAGAACGAAGATCGCGACCGCTTTCATGGAAAAGCCTCCCAACAGCTCACAACACCAAGGGCGCCGGCAGGGGCGCTGGAGACTTCGGCGAAAGTTAGGTCGCCAGCCCCCACCTGTAGCGGCCAGCGACTGCCTATTGCGGCTCGGCCACGCTCTCGAGCAAGATCGTTTCTGATCGAAGCACTTGGCTTCGATCATGGAACGTGAATCTTGCTCTCAAATCCACGATGTAGAGCAGGATTCACGCTTCAGCCGCCACGTTGCGGCTGAGACAAGGTGATTCAATCTGAAGCGATCCTGCTCATGCCCGGTTTCGTGCGGACTTGGCGCGGGCCGGGCTCGTGGATTGTGCAAATTGTCATGTGAGTACGCCGACGGGCTTGCCGGCGAGCCAGCCTTCGATGGCCGCGACCATGCCGCCGTAGAAGTCGCGATAAGTCTCCTCGGTGACATAGCCCAGGTGCGGGGTCAGCAGCGCGCGGGGCTCGGCGCGCAGCGGGTGATCGGAAGGAAGCGGCTCGACGTCGAAGGTGTCGGCGCCATAGCCGGCGATGCGCTTTTCCTTCAGCGCCGCCAGGATCGCCTTCTCGTCGACGATGGGACCGCGCGAGGTGTTGATCAGGAGCGCGGTCGGCTTCATCAGGCCGAGCTCGCGCGCGCCCACGAGCCCGCGGGTGCGCGGGGACAGCACCGAGTGGATGGAGATGACGTCGGAGCGCTTGAAGAGCTCGTCCTTGTCGACGCGCTCCGCGCCGCGCTCCTGTGCCCGCTCGGGGGTGAGGTTCTCACTCCAGGCAATCAGCTTCATGCCCATGGCAGCACAGATCCTGCCGACCTTGGCGCCGAGATTGCCGAGGCCGATGAGCCCAAGCGTCTTGCCTTCGAGGTCGAAGCCGAGCGTCGTCTGCCAGCCGCCGCCGGGGCGCATCGCCTGGAACTCCTCGCGCAGATGGCGAGAGAGCCCCAGCATCAGGGCGATGGTGATCTCGGCGGTCGACCGGCCCGCGCCACCCGTCCCGCACACCGTGACGTTGTGGGCCTTGGCGGCCTCGAGGTCGATGGAGGCGTTGCGCTTGCCCGTGGTGACCAGCAGCTCGAGGTTGGGGAGCTTGTCGAACAGCGCGCGCTGGAAGGGCGTACGCTCGCGCATGATGCCGATCACCTCGAACTCGGCAAGAGCGCGCGCGGCGGCGTCCAGATCGGCTAGGCGCTGGTTGAAGACCACGACGCGGTGGGCCTGCTGCAGCTTCGACCAGTCGGCCATACTGAGGGCCGCGTTCTGGTAGTCGTCGAGGATGGCAATGGCGACCATGGCGGGCCTCCCTTCTCCTTTTGCGGCCTTGCCGCGATTTTTATTTCCATCTTAACGGCAGGTAGGCAGACAAGCCGGCCGCAAGAAACATTGCAGCAAAGGCACCCGCAGTCAGGTATGCGGCACTCTTTCCGAGAGTGGCAGCGTAGTGGTGCAAGAAGGTATCGGCGCGCTTGCGTAGCCTTAGAACAGAATCAGATTTGTCTGCGGTCTTTGCCTTCCTACTCGCTAGCAGATCGTTAAGGCGCCGTAGTTCTGCAACCAATTCAGCAACTTCAACTCGGTACTTCTCGTCATCAATGTAGAGGGGTGGGGGCGGCGAATTCTTCCGTTGATGGGGATCGTAATCCAAGGCCTCTTGGAGAACTTCGATTAAGGCCGACGAGTAGTACAGAACCAGTTTGCGATCCCGGATCACAATACGTTTAGGTATCGGCTTCTTCGCAGGGCGAATTTGCCTCATCCGGTTGTCAGCATAGCTTTTCAGAAGGTCGTACACGGAAGCCTGTGTTTGCCGTTGCCTTCTCGTCGTTCTGCTGTTCCGGCTCATTGATGACCTCCACCAGAAGTCAGAGCGGGTTGCCGTCGAGCCACGCGCGGCCCTTCGCGTAGAGCGCTTGCACCTCCGGTCCCTTCAGGCCCGGCATGTCGCGCTTAACCTCGAAGCCGATCTGCGTCTGCAGGTAGGCGAGGTGGCGGTAGCCTTCGGGGAAGCGCGCCAGCACGGATTGATCGAGGCTGAGGCGCGCCGCCGGATCGAGGGGGTCCATGCGATCCTTCTCGTAGATGGGCTGGCGCAGCACGACGCCCCAGCGTCCGTCGCGCTTCTCGAGGAAATCGCAGAAGCGCCCCGTGCAGACGACGTCGACCAGCACGTCGTGCACGCTCGCGCGCTGGGAGATCGTCATCTTGGTCTGCGCGAAGGCGCGCGCTCCCGCGATGTCTGCCGAATGTCCTCCCAGAAAGTGCAGGATGCTGACGCCTTTGTCGAAGCCGGCGCGGCTGACGGCGATGAACTCCTCGGCCGGGCCCTGGAACCAGGTGGCCATCATGCGCCCGTCGGCGTGCCAGACCGTGCGGAAGCGCTCCCAGTCGCCGGCGTCGCGCCACACCGCCCAGTTCTCGACCAACTCGCGGATCGCCTGCCGCTCCGAGGCTTCGCTGCTCATGCAAGTCCCCTTCAATGCGGGCTCACGATAGCATACGGCCGACAGCGGACAGCAATTCGTTCGTCCCGGAATGCAGAAAGCGCCCGACCTTGCGGCCGGGCGCTTGCAAGAAAATCAGCCGCGGGGCTGCCGCCTCACTGGAGGGCGGCGATCTCCAGCTCGTCGCCCCTGGCGTGACCCACAGCCGCCTGATGGCTGTCGGTGAGGGCGATGGGAGTGCCGTCTGCCGCGTGCAATGCGTAGAGGTTGATGCCGGTGGGGATGCCTTCGATGGCCGGGAACATGGCCTTGGCCTCGTCCGGCGTCATCACCCTGATGTAGGCGACCTTGCCGCCGCCAAGCTTGGCGAGGTCGCTCATGCTCATGACAGGGGGCGGAACCACGACGGCGGGCTTCCCCTTCTCGGTCTTACCGTTGCTCTTGGTCACCACTGTACTTACTCCTTTTTGGTCAGAGACCCGCACCTAGTCTCTTTGGGGGGAACGGAAGCTTTCGCCTCCGCCCCGACGCGTCCCCTGGGCTCTATCTTCCCTCGATTCGGCCCGAGCTTGTGTGGCCGGAAGGACTCAGACCTTGGCGTTGCCGATCGCTATCTTGCGTACGATTCGATCCGGTTCGCGACGTGCGAGGTCGATTGACAGCAGGCCGTCGCTCAAGTCGGCTGCCTGCACCTCGATGCCGTCCGCCAGGACGAACGTGCGGCTGAACTGGCGTGCGGCGATGCCTCGATGGATGTATGCGCGGGCCTTGTCGTCCTCCTGCCGGCCGCGAATGGTGAGCTGGTTGTCCTCCAGCGTGATGTCGAGCTGGTCGCGCTTGAAGCCCGCGACCGCCAGCGTGATGCGCAACAAGTCTCCGCCGCCTTCGCCATCGCGGCCGATGCGTTCGATGTTGTAGGGAGGATAGCCGTCGCCGCCTTTGCCGACGCGATCGATCAGCCGTTCCATTTCCTCAAAGCCCAGCAGAAGCGGGCTTGAAAGCAGCGGCATGCGTGTCATCTGCAAAGCCCTCCTCGAAGCGGCCTTGGTCATTCAGTGCGCGGACCCGATCCGGCTTCCGCTCCAGCCCCGATGCGGGCGCTGGTTGAGTTTGTCACTGGAATATGGTGTTCAAAAAGGCAGCTTCAAGAACGGGCGGCAAGCAGGATGGCGCTTCTGGGCGGGGATTGGGCGACGCCGGCCCTCATTCTGGCAGGCTCGTTCATGGGCGGTTTCGTCGCGGGAATGACGGGCTTCGGCTCCGCGCTCGCAGCCTTGCCGCTGTTTCTGCTGGCGGCGGAGCCGGTGGTTGCAGCTCAGCTCACATGCGCCATCTCGGTCGTCAGCTATGTGTCCACTCTACATGTTACGTGGCAAGCGGTCGATTGGCGGCGTACGGCGCCCATGCTCATTGCCGGGCTCGTCGGCGTGCCGATCGGCACCTGGATCCTGCCATGGCTCAGCGTGCCGACGTTCAAGCTTGCGGTCGGCACGGTGGTGTTCGTTTTTTGCGCGTTCATGCTGTTGGGGGCGGGGCGCGTGCGCCTTGCAGCGGGTGGCAGCAAGCGTGCGGAGACGATCGTGGGATTTTGCGGCGGTATCCTGGGCGGCATTGCCGGCCTGTCCGGTGTGCTGCCGACCATGTGGGCGGCGCTCAAGGTCTGGCCGAAGGAGGAACGGCGCGTCTTCCTCCAGATCTTCAATCTCACGATCCTGGGGGCGATGCTGCTGGCGAGCCTTGTACAAGGCCTGGTCGAACGGCAGCTGTTGGCCGCCCTTGCCGTTGCCTTGCCGAGCACGCTGATCGGAACGTGGTTTGGCACTTTCGTCTACCATCGCCTCGATGATCGGCGCTTCGACCGCGTCGTCCTCGTCCTCCTGCTGCTGTCGAGCCTCGGTCTCGTGTGGGGCAGCCGCTGAAGCGATCGTCATATTCCGATCTCTTGCGGGCTCTACACATCGGGCTGAGGTGTATCCGCCGGTGCATGCGCTGTGCATGTGCAAGGGCGAGAACAGCTAACCATCTGGTAACTGGCGGCGTTCAAGAGACGAGGCGAGGTTTGGACCGAGGTTTGCCTGAAAGCCGCGCGTCGGAATGGAAAGGCTGTCAAGGCGAGTTTGAATTGGGCAAGATAGAGGGAGCCAGCGCTGGTCGCGCCGCCAAGGCCACTTGGCCGCCCGACGCCGCGGCAGTCCCAGGTCGCGTGTCATGACCACCGCCTTGATCCTCATTGCCAGCGGCATCCTGATCGGTGCCGGCATCGGCGTGATCTGGCGCGATGTGAAAAGAAGCCGGCGTCGCGCCTTCGTCCTGCAGCGCGACGCGCAAGCCACCGTGGAACCCGAGGTGGAGATCGTCATCTCGCGCGGCGAGGCCGATGCTTCACAGTCGCAGCTGCAGCTGGCCACGCGCAAAGCGCCCGCGGCGCATCCCGCGGCGAACGGTCATGCGCAGACGGTTGTCGTCGCAGAGCCTGCGAAGGAATCCCTGGATCAGCTGGGGCCGGGCAGCGGCCTTACGCTCGAGCAGCAGTGGGTCGCACTCAAGCCGACCCTCACGGTCGCCATCGGCCGGGTGAATGCCGTGCTCGCCCCGGTGAAGCTCGTGGTCGGCGCCTCGGAGGAGCCGACGTGGCGCTACAAGAACACGGCCTACGGCGCCCCGCGGCGCTTGCTGCTCGGCGGGGAGAGCCTGGGCTGGCTGAGGCTCGAGCTCACGGCGGACGGGCGCTTCCTCGCCGCGCTCAAGGCCCACAAGGACGAGCAGGCCGAGATCAACGCCGACGCGGATGTTGCGGCCTCCGGCATCAACGCGGCCCGTGCCAGCGAGGTGCTGTCCCGCTGCCTCGAGCCCGCGGCGCGCCATGCGGCGGGGGCCGCCCGCGGCACCGTCGAGGAGAAGCAGGCGAGCGAGCAGGCCTGGAAGGCGGTCGATGCGCTGGTGCAGGCCGCCTTGAAGGCCACCAACGGCGCCCTTCAGCAGGCGGGCGCACGGCTCGTGCCGCTCGCGCCGCCGGGCTGGCAGGCCGAGACCAAACGCCATCGCATGACGCTCACGGTCGAGGTCAACGGCAGCAGCGCTGGACGCATGCACATCGAGCGGGTTGCCGATGAGGTCGAGGTAGCGGTGGGCGTGGGCGACCCGCGCCTCGCCGATCTTGGCCGCCGCCGGCGCATCCCCGTCGCCGGCATGACGATCCATGCCCTGGCCGAGGTGATGGCCAGCTGCGCCTGGCCGGCGATCGCCCGGACCGTAGAGACGCGGCCGCAGGCTGATCATTAGACCGGTCGTGCTTCGCGACCGCCGGCATTAGACTGGCTGCCTGCGCAACGTTTTGAAAGGGGAGGACAGCATGAGCAGGCCGGGGCCCATCGAGTACAAGGACGCATCTGCGGAGGTGCGCGCCGTCTTCGACGACATCAAGCGGTCGCGCAACGTGCCGGACGTGAACAACTTCTGGAAGTATCTCGCCCACGATCCGGTCGGGCTCGAGCGCACGTGGGAGAGCATCAAGCAGATCATGGCGCCCGGCGCGCTCGACCCGCTCGTCAAGGAGATGATCTACGTGGCGGTGAGCGTTACCAACGGCTGCGAGTACTGCATCGCCAGCCACTCGGCGGCGGCGAGGCGCGCCGGGATGACCGAGGCGATGTTCGGCGAGCTCGTCGCGATCGTCGGCATGGCCAACGAGACCAACCGGCTGGCCAACGGCTATCGCGTGCCGGTCGATCCTGCGTTCGAGTAGCGGGTGAGGCGGGCGCGGCGCGCACGCCGAGCCCGCGCATGACATCGCCGATCCGCCGGCGCGAGCGTGCCGGTGGACTGGCGGGCAGCGCGGGGCCTCTCGCTCGCACCCTTGACGGCGCCTGCCATCCCCCGACACATTGCTTTTCCCGTGCCGGTGCTTTGCGCCGTCAGCGGGGCCCGCCATAGTCCCGCGAGACGCTCGACCCCCGCAATTCCCGCCCCATCGGTGACCCGGCCCCCATGTCCGCCAACGCCAAGCGTGTGTTCTATGTGAAGTATCTGGCGCACCCGATCTTCTCGGAGCTGCTGCAGGCGCGCGGCGACGTGCGCCTCGACCGGCTCGAGAACGACAGCGCGGAGGCGGTTGCGGCGCCGATCCTGGCGGCGGCGCACGCCTATCAGATCGGTGCGGCGCGCGACGAGCTCGCCCGCGTCTACCATATCGACGAAGACCTGCTGCGGCGCGCGCCCAACCTGCTGATCGCATCGAGCAACGGCGCCGGCTACGACCCCATAAACGTCCCGGCGTGCACCAAGGCCGGCGTGCTGGTTCTCAACCAGTCGGGGGGCAACCGGCAGTCGGTGGCCGAGCATGTGCTGGGGATGATGCTCACGCTGTCCAAGCGCATCGCCGAGACCGACCGCGTGATGCGGCGCGAGGCCAACCTCAACCGCAACGCCTACCTGGGCACCGAGGCCTACGGCAAGACGATCGGCATCGTCGGTCTCGGCCATATCGGCACGCGCGTGGCGGAGCTGGTCCGCGGCCTTTTCGCCATGCGCGTCATTGCCTACGACCCCTACGTCTCAGCCGAGGAGATGGCCAGGCGCGGCGCGGAGAAGGTCGATCTCGATACGCTGCTTGCCGGCGCCGACTACGTCTCCATCAATTGCCCGCTGACCGAGGAGAGCCGCGGCATGATCGGGGCGGCGCAGTTCGCGCGCATGCGGCCGCACGCCTATTTCATCACGACCTCGCGCGGCTTCATCCATGACGAGGCGGCGCTGGCCGATGCCCTGCGCGACAAGAAGATCGCCGGCGCCGGGCTCGACGTGTGGGCGAAGGAGCCGCCGCCGCTCGACCATCCGCTGCTCGCGTTCGACAACGTGCTGGTGAGCCCGCACACGGCCGGCGTCACCAAGGAGGCGCGCGCCAACATGGGCCGCATCGCCGCCGAGCAGCTGCTCGACGCGCTGGACGGCAAGCGCCCGCCGCGTATCGTCAATCCGGAGGTGTGGCCGGCTTACGTGCGCCGCTTCGAGCGCGCGTTCGGGTTCGCGCCCGACGGTGCGGCGCAATAAAACCGGGGAATTGTGTTCAGCCGCGTGCGCCCAGGGCGATCCACCATGGACGCCGCGAGCGGAACATGGGCCTGCGGCGCGGCCGATAGGTGCGCCACATGGCGTAGCCGAAGCCCGCGCCCGCGCACAGGAAGGCGGCGAGCGCGACCAGCAGACCGTCGCGCAGGCGATGGGTGAAGATGGTGGCGAGCGCACCCGCGGCGATGGCGACGGACGCCACGTTGAGTGCGGCGCACGCTGCGTCAGAAAGGAAATGCAGGAATGTGCGCACAGCTTCCTCCATATCGTAACTTGTACGCACTACACGTTAAAAATCTACGCGATTCGACGTCGAATGGGGAAGCTCGGCCCCCTCTCAAACCTGTGGATTGGCGACAAAGCGGGCGTCGAGTTGCGCAAAAGCACCGGGGTGCCGCCCGTCAGGATGCCCCTGGGACGAACACGCATCGCGGCCGGTACTCGCCGTTGTTGATGCGATAGACGCAGATGTGCGTATCGTTGTCCTCCGACGGCAGCCGCAGGAACTCCGCCGCCACGACCACCGTGATCGAGCCGGCATAGAAGATCGAGTCGCCATCGGGAAGGCGCTCGATGCGATCGACCTTGTGGCAGTCCTGGCCGCCGCAGCATTTCTCCGGATACCAGGAATGGGCGAGCGCGCGCGATGAGACCGGCACGAACGCGCCCAGCGCGACGGCAGTGCCGGCCAAAAGGGCAAGAGCAACGACCGTGGCGGCCTTTGGAGTAGGCATGGTCCTCAATCCGCTGGTCCGGCGCCCCGAGCTTGCCGAAAAGGCCGGGCTGACGGGGAGGAGGCGGGCGGGCAAAATCACTGCCGATTACATTGCCGGCGGGAGGGCCGGCCGTATACTTGACTTTGATCGTCAAGTATTACTACCGTTCCCCCGATCGAGACGTAGCCCTCAGAGGGGGCCCTCGGACGGGGCCCTCAGACGGGGCCCTTAAGGGGTTTCGCCAGCCCGAGCGCCGCAGGTCCAGCACCCGTTCGCGCAGAAGGCCCAACACCAGCTCGCGCAGAAAGAGCCCTGCGGTTGCCGCAGCTGCCAGGATGTTATAACGTTGCGTCTTGTCCAAAGCCCGGTCTGCGCAACTGGAGGGGATCGGAGCGCTGGCAAGGCGAGGTTGGGGGCGCCCCTTTTTCTCATTCCTCACATGGTCTAGGCAGCGGTGGGGCTGCTACTCCCCGTACACGAAGAGGCGTCCTCAGCGCATGACACGAATGCCAATAGGCCGGCGCGCCGCCAACACGATCTCGGGCCTGCTGCTTGCGTGCCTGCTTTGGGGCGCTCCTATCCTAGCGGGCGTATGTCATGCCCAGGACAGCGCGGCGCAGCCTGCAGCCGGCCCGGCATCGCCTCCCGCACCCGCACAACCCGCGGCCGAGCCTGCATCGCCCCGGCCGCCGACGCTGCCCGTTATCGGCAGCGCGCAACTCCCGCGTGACCTGTCGCCCTGGTCAATGTTCGTTTCAGCCGACATCGTCGTGCAAACCGTCATCGTCGGCCTGGTGTTCGCCTCGCTCATGACTTGGACGGTATGGCTCGCCAAGAATATCGAGCTGTTCGTCACTCTGGGCCGACTGCGCCGAGGCCTGGCCGCGATCAGCGGCGAGCGCTCGCTCGCTGACGCCCACGCCAAAGTCGGGTCTCGCCGCGGCATCCTGCCGGCGCTCATCGACGCGGCCGTCGCCGAGCTGCGCCTGTCCTCCGATATTTCCGACAAGAGCGGCATCAAGGAGCGGATCGCCACGCGGCTTGCCCGGCTCGAGGTCGCCGCCGGCCGCGAGATGAACCGCGGCACGGGGGTACTCGCCACCATCGGCGCCACGGCGCCGTTCGTCGGCCTGTTCGGCACGGTGTGGGGCATCATGAACAGCTTCATCGGCATCTCCAAGGCGCAGACCACCAACCTTGCCGTGGTCGCGCCCGGCATCGCCGAGGCGCTGCTCGCCACCGCGGTCGGCCTGTTCGCGGCAATCCCCGCGGTCATCATCTACAACCAGTTCGCGCGCTCGATCGCCCGCTACCGGGCGCTCGTGGGCGATGCCGGTGCCGACGTGCAGGGGCTGGTGTCGCGCGATCTCGATCGCGGGCGGGCGCCTGTCGAGCTGGCCAGGGCCGCGGAGTAAAACCCCATGGCGGCGCGTCTCGACGGCGGCGGCGACGACTCCGACGAGCTGCACGAGATCAACGTGACGCCGTTCATCGACGTCATGCTGGTGCTGCTCATCATCTTCATGGTGGCAGCACCCTTGTCGACGGTGGACGTGGCCGTCGACCTGCCGGTGTCGACGACCAAGCCGCAGCCGAGGCCTGACAAACCGCTGTTCCTCACCATCAAGCAGGACCTGTCGCTGGCGCTGGGCAACGATCCGGTCTCGCCCGGGCAGCTTGCTTCCGCGGTCGAAGCCGCGACGGGCTCGGATCGGCAACAACGCATTTTCCTGCGCGCCGACAAGGCCGTGCCTTACGGCGCGCTGATGCATGTGATGAACCTGCTGCGGGCCGCGGGCTATCTCAAGGTGGCGCTCGTCGGCCTGGAGGGGCAGACTTCCGACCTGCCGCCGCCATCGGCCGTCGCGCCGGGCTCCGAGCCCGCGCCGGCCGCGAACCCGCCGAAGAAGGAGCCATGACCGTCGCCGCCGCCAGTCCGTTCGAGCTACGCGGCACACGCGTCCTGCGCTGGTCGACCGCGGCGGCGCTGGTGATAGCGGGACATGTCTGCGCGGCGGCGCTGGCGACGATAAATTGGCGGCCAGCCGAGACGCAGAACTCCGCGGCCGGGCCCGTGGTGATCGAGCTGGCGCCCATGCCGCTGTCGCCGCGCCTCGACGCGCCCGACGCGGCTCCCGGGCCGCTGATGGACGAGGCCGAGCCCACGCCGCCGGCGGCCAAGGAGGTCAAGCAGGAGGTCGACCAGGAGCTGCCACGGGTCGAGCCGTCGCCCTTGGCGCCGAAGCCAGAAGTGGTGTTGCCCAAGCGCACGCTGGTCGACGAGGCAAAGCCGAAGGAGCAGCCGCAGACGGAGGAGGTGCCTGCCCAGCACAGCGAGAGGCAGGCCGCGGCTGCGTCCCTTGCCACGGCCCCACCGCGGAACGATGCGAAGCCGGCGCCCGTGGCTGCAGCTCCCTCACCGGGGCTCGCCGCTGCCGCAGCCCGGGCCAAGGCGTCGTGGGAGAAGGCGCTCGCCTCGCACCTCAATCGCTACAAGCGCTATCCGCGCACGGCTCGCAGGCGACGGATCGAGGGCGACGTGCGCGTGCGGTTTGCCGTCGACCGGACGGGCCAGATCTCGGCTGCCGCCGTCGTTGCCAGCTCCGGTTTCGCCGCGCTCGACGAGGAGGCACTGGCCGTGCTGCAGCGCGCGAGCCCGCTGCCCGCCCCACCCGCGCAGGTGAGCGGCGCGACGTTCGATCTGGTGCTGCCCATCCAGTTCCGCATCAAGTAAGGACGCGCGTCGCGATCTCCATGTCGCGGCGGCTTCCGACCAAGCAAGGGTTGGCAGCGTCGCGACGGGTCAATTCAACTATCCACAGGTGCGCGGATATTGCGAACACGGAAAGTCTTGTATGCAGTCTTTCGCGCTCGACCAATTGTTTTGGCGCCAGGTTCGTTTGCATTTGGCAGCGCAGTCTTGGAACCGCCAACATTGGCTCTTGCCGGTATTGTATCGTCGGGCTCTTGCCCTGACGCGGGCAGGTTCGCATTTTCGGCCCGCGAATTGCGAACACTGGAAGTGCTTGATGCAGCTTTCAGCAGTGCCGGACCAACCACGTCCGGCCGTCGCACGGCAAAGGCTACGACAATCCTTTTCGCACCATGCATATGCGGGCGTCTGCTGGACTATCATCGCCAACGCAACCACAAGTACACTCATCGCCAGACTAAATTTCATGGGGCGTCTCCCTTGCCACATGGAAGCAAAGCAACAAATTTTCGCAAGTCAGCCTAGCGCTTCGTCAGAATAAAGACAATCCGGCAGCGCAACGGCCTCGCATTCGCCCGTCGGGCGGCCCGAGCAACGATCTGGCGCAGCCTCTCTCCGACCTGATCCAGGTGGGACGACGCTCAGGCCTTGTTGTCCTTCTCGTAGGTGTAGTCGAAGTCGCAGTGGCTGGCGCCCTGCATGATGGTCTGCGTGCGCTTGAGCTTGAGGCGGTCGTCGTAGCCCTCGCAGAAGGTGCCGTCGCGCTGGCAGGAGAGCAGGTGGCCGATCTCGCCGAGCCCCATGTCGCGGTACATCTCGGCGTACTTGCAGCGCGTGACGTTGAAGCGGTACTTCGTGTCGCTCTGCTCGATGATCTCCCGCTCCAGCGCGCCGCCCCTGAGCCAGGGCTCCTGCCGCTCGATGAAGGTCTGCATGGAGGTCTTGCCGCCGACGGCTGCCGCCAGCTGGCGCGCCTGCTCGACGGCGGATTCACGCACGGCAGCGGCGACGGTCCGCTTCGCCGTCTCGGCGCCGTGGCTGGCTTTGAGCGTGTCGTAGACGTGCTTGAGGATCGCCGCCTCGATGCGCCGCTTCTCCAGCATGGCCATCGTCTCGGTGTTGGACATGGGTACTCCTTCGCTTCGCGGCCGTAGGGTGCAATAGCGAAGCGTATTGCACCGCTTTGCGGTCGATCGGCGCAATACGGCTGACGCCTATTGCGCCCTACAGAGTGCAGGAGGGGCCGCGCGGCGACAAGGGGCTTGCGCCGGCGTGGGCCCGATGGCCAAGTGCGCGGCATGCGCGCGAATGCCGACAGACTGGCCGCCATCGCTGTGGGCCGCCGTGACGCCGCCGGGGCCGGAGCTGCCGGCGCTCGACGGCGACCGGACGGTCGACGCGGCGATCGTCGGGGCGGGCTTCACCGGGCTGTCGGCGGCGCTGCATCTGCGGCGTGCGGGCATCGAGGTTGCGGTGCTGGAAGCGGTCGAGCCCGGCTGGGGCGCGTCGGGCCGCAACAACGGCCAGGTGATCCCGACCCTGTCGCGCGCCGAGCCCGACGACATCGTCGCCCGCCACGGCGCCGCCGGCGAGCGCTTCGTGGCGCTGCTGCGCGACAGCGCCTCGATCCTGTTCGACCTCGTGCGCGAGGAGGGACTGGAGGCGGAGGCGGAGCAGACCGGCTGGATTCAGCCCGTGCATTCGCCAGGACGCATGAAGATCGCCGAGCGCCGCGTCGCCGCCTGGTTGAAGTGGGGCGCGCCGGTCGAGCTTCTGTCGCGCGAGGAGGTGCGGCGCCGGGTCGGTTCGGATGCCTGGTCCGGCGGCTGGTGGAACAGGACCGGCGGCCACATCAACCCGCTGGCGCTGGTGCGCGCGCTTGGCCGTGCCGTCGTGGCCCGCGGCGGCACGATCTATGCGCGCACACCCGCGCAGTCCTACGAGCGCGTCGGCGACCGCTGGATCGTGACGACCCCGCGCGGGCGGGTGAGCGCGCGCGCCCTGCTGCTGGCGACCAATGCCTACACCGGATCGGTCGCGCCGGGGTTGGCCCCGGACATCGCGCGCGAGACGATCCCGATCCTGTCGTGGCAGATGGCGACCATGCCGCTGGGCGACAACCTGCGCCGCACCATCCTGCCCGGCCGCCCGGCCATGTCGGATACGCACGGTGAGCTCTACTTCGCCCGCTACGACGCGCGCCACCGGCTGGTGACGGGCGGCGCGCTGGTCAATCCCGCCAACGGGGCGGAGCGGCTGAAGCCTTACGTTGCGGCGCGGCTCAAGCGGCTCTTTCCCGATATCGGCGAGGTGCGCTTCGACTACGTGTGGAACGGCACCGTCGGCATGACGATGGACAACCTGCCCCACCTGCACCGGCTGGGCCCGGACGGCTATGCCTGGGCCGGCTGCAACGGGCGCGCGGTGGCGCTGGCGATCGCCTTGGGGCGCGAGTTCGCAGGCGCGATCCAGGGCCGGCCGGAATCCGAGCTGGCGCTGCCCTTCACCGAGCCGGCGCCGGTCCCCTTGCACGGCCTGGTGCGCCGGGTGGCGCCGCTGATGCTGCTCGAGGCCAAGCGCCGCGACGCCCGCGAGGTTTGAGGCGCAGGCATCGCCGCTATGGCGCGCGCCGGGCCGGCGCTACTATTGTCGCTCGAGTTCGAGCACGGGTCCGGGGAGGCGCGCATGAGCAAGGGCTGGCAGGAAATCCTCTACGCGGTGCAGAATCGGGTCGCCACCATCACGCTGAACCGACCCGACCGGCTCAACGCCTGGACGGCGGTGATGTCGAACGAGCTGCGCGAGGCCTTCGAGACGGCGGATGCCGACGAGGGCGTGCGTGCGATTGTGCTGACGGGCGCGGGTCGCGGCTTCTGCGCCGGCGCCGACATGGCGCGCCTGTACTCGGCGGCCGCGGGCAAGAGCAACCTCAAGAACGAGGGCGACTGGCCAACCGAGGGGCTCGCCGCCAACTTCGCCCAGCGCTGCAGCTATATTCTCAGGCTGAAGAAGCCGGTGATCGCCGGCATCAACGGCCCCGTGGCCGGCATCGGCCTCGTCATCACGCTCTATTGCGACATCCGCTACATGGCGGCGGGCGCCAAGCTCACCACCGCGTTTGCCCGGCGCGGGCTGATTGCCGAGCACGGCATCTCCTGGATGCTGCCGCGGCTGATCGGGCCCATGCACGCGCTCGACCTGCTGCTGTCGGCGCGCATGGTGGCGGCCGAGGAGGCGGCGCGCATGGGCCTCGTGCAGATGCTGCCGGCGGAGGGCTTCGGCGAGGCCGTGCAGGCGCGCGCCGCCGAGATCGCCAACCTCGCCTCGCCCCGTTCGATGCGCATCATCAAGCGCCAGGTCTACGAGGCGCTGTTCCAGTCGCTGGCCGAGGCGACCGCGGTCGCCAACCGCGAGCAGGAGATCTGCCGCGACACGGAGGACTTCCGCGAGGGCGTGGCGCACTACGTGGAGAAGCGCGCGCCCAGATTTACGGGGAGGTAGGTGGTTTCGATCGCTTCGGCACGTCTTCAAAGCACCGTTATGGTCGGCGGCACCTTGCGCACTAGCCCGCGGCGCTTGGGCGCCCGGCGCCACCATCCTCGCCGAGCTGCGGCGTCTTGCCGGCTGCTCACGCTGAACGCCGACAGCCGCGGGGCGCGATCGACTTGGCGGGGCGGCCAAACTACAAGACGCGCCTTTGGGAACGCCCGTCACGGTGATCGCGGACGGCTATTTTAGGTTTTCGTCGGGCCGCCGCGGCATCCTGGCAATTTCTTTGTTTATCTCGTCAGTATCGAACTCAAAGTTGGGCAGTTCCTGGGAGCCGGGCGGCAATGCTGCGAGGCTCTGCTCCATCCTTTTCCAGAGGGGTGTCAAGAGCGCTACGATATCTCCACCGTTTGTAATTGTGGGTATCATTGGTCCGCCACTGTCTGGCGTTGTGCCCGTGAAGAACTGTTGCGCACCCCCACCCTTGTGCAAGCCCTTCTTCCTGTTGCGCCACGCCACAATGCATCGAGAGCTGACATAGGGGTCTGCGGCTTGAACCTTGTCGTTGAGCTGTGCGAAGTATTTTGGCACCAAGTGTAGCGCTAACTTCTTCCGGTCCGCGGCGCTAACGATCCGCGTCATGGGTCGCAGCCAATCCTTTTCTTTGGCGAGCACGAAAGCACCCGAACCGGCAAGAGCAAACTTTGGGGGCTTGCGACCACCTTTCGGCCTATGACGAACGAATTGCATGCGTTTGAGCTTTCTGTCCGGTGATAGCTCAAGTTGAAGCATGTACAGCCTCGGTTCGTCGTCGACGAATGCTGAGGTGGTCCCGCTTGTTCGGACAGAATCTCCGCTGGGATAAGTGGATCGTCTGCCGGGGTTAGGCCGCCAAGCGGATCGGCGGCATGCTCCGGTGCCCGAAGTAGGCTTGATCGGGTGTCTGGTCGTCAAGGCTCGAATGGGGGCGGCGACGATTGTAGAGATCGAGATAGCTCCCGATCCCTTCGCGCGCCGCGCTGACGCTGTCGTAGGCGTGCAGATAGACCTCCTCGTATTTCACGCTGCGCCAGAGCCGCTCGACGAACACATTGTCTCGCCACGCGCCTTTGCCGTCCATGCTGATTGCGATCTCGTTCTTCGCCAGCATGCCGGTGAAGGCGGCGCCCGTGAACTGCGAGCCCTGGTCCGTGTTGAAGATCTCGGGTTTACCGTGCTGCGCCAAAGCCTCTTCCAGAACCTCAACGCAGAACGCCGCCTCCATCGTGATCGAGACGCGCCACGACAGAACGCGGCGCGAGAACCAGTCGAGCACGACGGCCAGATAAACGAACCCGCGCGCCATCGGGATATACGTGATGTCCATCGCCCACACCTGGTTCGGTCGCGTGACCTCCACGCCTCGCAGCAGATACGGATAGACCTTGTGGCCGGGCTCCGGCTTTGTCGTGCGCGGACGGCGATACAGCGCCTCGATCCCCATCCGCCGCATCAGCGTCTTCACATGCCGACGGCCGATCTTGCTCCCATTGGCAGCCAAGAGACGGCGCAACATCCGCGCCCCTGCGAAGGGGAACTCCATGTGCAACCTGTCGATCTGCTTCATGAGATCGAGATCGGCCGCCGATACCGGACGCGGCAGGTAATACACCGTGCTGCGCGCGATCCCGACCACCTCAGCCTGCTTCGTGACGCTCAACGTATGACCTCGGTCGATCATCGCCTTGCGCTCAGCAATCCCGCCTTGGTGAGCGCGCCCTCTAAAAAATCATTCTCGAGCGTCAGCTCGCCGATCTTGGCGTGAAGCTGTTTCACATCCACCGCGGGCACCGCCGGCGCAGTGCCGGGGCCACCATCGAATACATCCGCGGCGCTGCCTTCCAGCTGCGCCTTCCAGGTGGTCACCTGGTTCGGATGAACATCGAACTGCTCAGAGATCTGCGCGATCGTCCGCTCGCCCTTGATCGCTGCTATCGCCACCTTGGCCTTGAAGGCCGGCGAGTGGTTCCGCCTCGGTCGTCTGCTCATCGAATGCTCCTGATTCGCAGGCACAACCGTGCCCGCTGTCAGGCAGACAATCCACTCACCCTACCGTCCGAAATTGTGGAGCCACTTCTTGCGGGAACGACAACGGAGTGGAGCGCCATCAAGCTTTGTGGGATTTTCTTTAGGTGCTTGGGTATCTGCGATTCTATTGCCTTGGCCAGAACCGAGAGCGATTGCTCAAGCGGGAGGTTTCGACCACGCAAGCAGTTGCTCATCCATTCTGATGGCTCCGTGCCGGCCGCCGTTTCGCCGAGGCCCGCATATCCGAGAATTGCAACGCCGTCCGTCGTCTCGAGGAACATTACCTTGCAGGCGTCATCATTTTGCTGACGACCTCGAGCTGTCAGCCTGCGGTCAGCGGCCAACCAGATCGTTTCCTTGCCGACGGCCGCAAGAATGAGTGTCACGGTGCCCCCTAGGCGCCATATGGCGTTCATCGAAACGCAGATGAGCTCGCAAGTTTGTTACCCGGCTGCCTACCCCGACCTAAAGTAATCTCTTAATTCAGACACATGAACCAGCTGGTGCCGCAGGAGGGAATTGAACCCCCGA
Organism: uncultured Alphaproteobacteria bacterium; assembly: GCA_963797005.1. GTDB lineage: Bacteria > Pseudomonadota > Alphaproteobacteria > Rhizobiales > Hyphomicrobiaceae > AWTP1-13. The sequence goes on along the minus strand of CAWCOF010000011.1, from coordinate 399,394 downwards.
CCCACGCATTACGAACGCCTGTCCCTACAATTGATTTTGCTTGGCTATTTTTGGCGGGTGTTGTCCGATTCTCCTGTTTGTTCTGTCTGCGTTCCGGATTCCTGGCACACATGTACCAGTCGAACCACGCACTAGTTTCTTGTCCCGTCCGTATTTCGCAGAAGCGGGCGAAACGCAGGCAGGAGATGAGAGCCGGCTGCCCCGCACGTGACTGTCCCCTGCGGTGCCGATCTTGGCTGTCGCAACCAGACCCCCAATTGCTGACGGAACTGCTGCAGCACGGAAGTCGGCAGCTTCGGGCCATCGGACGAAATCGCTACCGCGATAGCCCGCTGCGCGGGGTGCCTTGGGGAAAGCGTTGCGACCGGGGAGAGCATCGATAGCGCAGAGGGCAGGGCCATCCATTACGGTTGGCGGCAGCCAGCTCTTCTGCGAGCGTTGAGCACCAGCTACGATGCTTCGACCGTCGCGGAGATCGCCAGCCCCAATGCGACCATGAGGAACGCTGTGTCGGAAGCAACTCGAGTGCCAGGACGCGCTTCGCGCCGCCGTCGTTCCGCGCACATCAGCCATTCGTGCTTTGCTGGCTTTCAGCATCGGTCACGATCCGGCTCACAACTTCCTGTTGAAACGCACGTGTTGCCGTTTTGCTCAAGCCATTGGAGTCACAAGTGACCCCAGAATTACTTTCCCCTATTTACTCAAAAACCATACCAGCACGCTCGGGTTGTGTGCGCTGCTTGCTGGTTCCAGACCGGCGACGGCGTCACTCGCTTGAAGGCTCGATCAACCTACTCGCGCGACGTTCCGTCCCTCACCATCAACGTCGGCGTCCCGATCAAACCCTGGTCCAGCCCGCCGCACCGTAGTCGCGCCACCTCTCGCGATTTCGTCCATTGGTGCTTTTCGTACGCCTGCCGTCAGCGCGTGCGGAAGGGGTCGTCATGCAGGCGTCCGAAAACCTTCACAACAAGAGACCAAAGACTGCACCAAACCTGTCGTCAGAGGGATCCCCCGAGAAGCTCTTTGCGGGATCTCCATTCGCGGTCAACTCTGAAGCGCATCGACGATAGCGATGCGCGTGCAGCGCGCGCTCAGTTCATGTGGCCAGCGACCGACGCCTTGAGGGTCGAAGACGCGTTCCGAAAACGCGATCCCAGAACGACGTAGTCACACCGAAATTGCCATGCTCGTCTTTGTAGTGATGGACTGCGTGATGCAGCCGCGCGCGATACAGATAGGCACTCGGCCTCAAAGTCCAATGATGACAAGCATGGTGAACAGTCATGTAGGTGGTATAGCCCAAGAGCATGCCCACGGTGATGGCGTTGGCCAGAACGCCGGAGTAAACCGCCAACGGCACGAAAGAGACTGCGAAAACCAGGCTCGTTCCCACGAGCGGCGGCGCGCCGACGTAAGCACGTGGGTCGCTGTGGTGCGCCTCATGGTATTTCTCGAACACAGGGATGCGGTGGTAAATGAGGCGATGCGTGATGTATTCGGCAAGCGTCCACAAAGTGCCTCCGATCGGCAGCAATAGCCCCCACTCGATGAGGGCGTGTCGCGCGAAATGCGTAAGTGCGAAGACCGACAGGGCGCCTGCCAACAGCGGAGAGGCCGCCAGGTCGGTGAAGTAGCTGATCGGGCTTTGTGACATTTGGGCATCCGCCTCCGTGATTGGCGTCTATGCCTTCAGGCTATGCCTTCAAGAGCAGACTATCGCAAACGATGGCTTAGGTAAAAGAGGGTGCGCAACTAAGGGCTACCCGGCGGGCGGTTCGTGCCGCTTACGAAGGGACCTGTTATTCGCTTTGCCCGGTAGGCGTCCACGCGCAGCGTGGATGGCGAGAATTAGACGGCACGGTTCCACGCGTCTGCGTGCTCGATCTGGACGGGGATGTCGTGCGACAGAGCAGATCAGTCCGACCCGCGCCCACGCGCGAGGTCAACCAACTGGTGGCGCTTCAGAACGCGCTGCCGGGCCTTGCACGGAGCAATCAGTGGAGCAGCGCGTCATTTCTTGCGCGTTGACCGCTGCTTAGCGGATGGTGGGCAGCAGGTCGCCACCTGCTGCCCCCTTGCAAGACCACAGAGTTCCGGATGCCCATCGCAGCAATCCGTCACAAGAAAATCGATCAGCGAGCGCATACCGCGGATGTTGGCATGATAAATGATGAAGCGGCCATTGCGGGCGCCCGTCACCAGGCCCGAGCGCGCCAGGATACTTAGGTGCGACGATAACGTCGTCTGCTGACAGCCGATTTGTTCTCCGATCGCGCCCGCCGACAGGCCCTCCGGTTCGCGGCGCATAAGCAGCCTGAAGATCTGGAGGCGCGTCGGCTGACCGAGCGCGGCCAACGCGGCCAACGCGTGAGGCCCCGGCATCATATCGCCGATAGTGACGGGCGCGGTGTGGCCGACTACCGCAAGGCTCTGTCTTTTCATCACAATCACCTCGTTGGCAGTCTTTCTAGCCGTCCCGGAGCCTGATTGCTAGATGACAGGCTCGAAGTTTCGATATAGCGTTATTTCTAGAATTCTCGATATATCTCTACAAACAAAAGCAACTTGGAGGAGACCAACCATGAAGGGTTGCCAGAGAATTGTCGATGCTGGTCGTCGCCAATTCCTTCGCGGCGGCGCGCTCGCGACCGCGGGCGCGGCTGCCGCCTCTGTCATGCCCAGTGCTGCCCAGGCCAAGCCGATGCCGGCGCGGGTGGATTATCCCTCCACTCGACTTGCCAACCTGTCCCAGCTCAAGCCCAACACCCCGTTCGAGGTCAGTTATCCCGACAAGGACTCTCCCGGCGTCCTTATCAAGCTGGGCACGCGCGTGCATGGCGGGGCCGGTCCTGACGGTGACATCGTCGCCTTCTCCACCCTGTGCCCGCACAAGGGTTTTCCACTCTTCTACAGCGCAAACGACAAGGTGCTGAACTGCCCCGGGCACTACTCGCGCTTCGACTGCGAAAAAGGCGGACTCCAGATCATCGGCCAAGCCACGCAGAACCTGCCGCAGTTCACGCTGCGGGTCGCCGCCAACGGCGACATCTTCGCCGAAGGCGTGGACGAGCTGATCTACGGCCGCCTGTCGAACGTACTCTAAGGGGAGGAAACAACCATGGCTTTCAAGCGCCAGATCGATCGGTTGCCCATCATTCCGGCAAACGCCAAAAGCCACAACGTCACCTGCCATTTCTGCATCGTCGGCTGCGGCTATCACGCCTACACTTGGCCGGTGAACAAGCAGGGCGGCACCAGCCCGAGCCAGAACATCTTCAAGACGGATCTCTCCAAACAGCAGCTTCCCGAGACCGAGGCGTGGTACGCGCCCTCGATGTACAATATCGTGCGACAGAATGGGCAAGATGTGCACGTCGTCATCAAGCCCGACAAAGCCTGCGAGGTGAACTCCGGGCTCGGCTCGATCCGCGGCGCGCGCATGGCTGAGACGAGCTATTCCCAGGCGCGTGCGACCCAGCTCCAGCGGCTCACAACTCCCATGGTGTTCCGCTACGGCCAGATGCAGCCCACATCCTGGGACGATGCACTCGATCTGGTGGCGCGCGTAACGGTTGCCATGATCAAGGAGGCGGGGGGCGAGGACAATCTGTTCGTGTCCGCATTCGATCACGGCGGCGCCGGCGGCGGCTACGAGAATACCTGGGGGACGGGGAAACTCTATTTCGGGGCCATGAAGGTCAAGAACATCCGCATCCATAACCGCCCCGCGTACAATTCGGAAGTGCATGCCACGCGCGACATGGGCGTGGGCGAACTCAACAACTGCTACGAGGATGCGGAGCTCGCCGACACCATCTTCGCGGTTGGCACCAATGCCTACGAAACCCAGACCAACTACTTCCTCAATCACTGGATTCCCAATCTGCGCGGAATCAGCCTGGACAAGAAGAAGCAACAGCTTCCCGGTGAAACCTACCCTCCGGCCCGCATTGTCATTGTCGATCCGCGCCGGACGTCCACGGTCGCCGTCTGCGAGGCCGAAGCTGGCAAAGATCGCGTACTTCACCTCGCCATCGAATCCGGTACTGACATGGTGCTGTTCAACGCGCTGTTGACCCACATCGCAGAGAAGGGTTGGCAGGACAAAGCCTTCATCGGCGCTTCGACCAAGGACTTCGACAAGGCCGTCGCCGCGAACAAGACGACGCTCGCCGAAGCCGCGCAGATCACCGGCCTCAAGGCGGAGGACATTGCCAAGGCCGCGGCCTGGATTGCCGAACCGAAGGGTGGCAAGCGCCGGCGCACGATGTTCTGCTACGAGAAGGGCCTGATCTGGGGCAACGACAACTATCGCACCAATGCAGCGCTAGTGAACGTTGCATTGGCGACCGGCAACGTTGGCCGGCCCGGCGGCGGCTGCGTGCGTATGGGCGGTCACCAGGAAGGCTATTCGCGCCCATCCGATGCCCATGTCGGCCGGCCGGCCGCCTATGTCGACAAGCTGCTGATCGAGGGCAAGGGCGGTGTGCACCACATCTGGGCGTGCGACCACTACAAGACCACGCTGAACGCCCACAAGTTCAAGCAAGTCTATAAGAAGCGCACCGACATCGTGAAGGATGCGATGAACGCAGTACCGGCCGGCGACAAACCGGCGTTGGTCGCCGCCATCGTGGACGCGATCAAGAAGGGCGGCCTCTTCGCCGTCGATGTCGACATCGTGCCGACCAAGATCGGCGAGGCCTGTCATGTCTGGCTGCCGGCGGCGACCTCGGGCGAAATGAACCTGACGTCAATGAATGGCGAGCGCCGCATGCGCCTGACCGAGCGCTACATGGACCCCCCCGGCGATTCCATGCCGGACTGCCTCGTCGCGGCGCGTATCGCCAACAACATGGAGCGCGTCCTGCGTGAGATGGGTGACGCCAAGTACGCCGACCAGTTCAAGGGCTTTGACTGGAAGACCGAAGAAGATGCCTTCATGGACGGCTACCACGAGCATGAGAAGGGTGGGAAGTTCGTCACCTATGAGCGCCTGCGGGCCATGGGCACAAATGGCTTTCAGGAACCGGCCACCGCATTCGCGAACGGCAAGATCGTCGGCACCAAACGCCTCTATGCCGACGGCAAGTTCGGCGGCAAGGACGGCAAGGCGACCTTCATGGAGGCAAAGTGGCGCGGGCTGCAGGCTCCCGGCAAGCAGGAGCAGAAGACGAAGTTCAAATATCTCATCAACAACGGTCGCACCAACCATGTGTGGCAGAGTGCCTACCTCGACCAGGAGAATGAGTTCGTTACAGATCGATGGCCGTATCCGTTCATTCAGGTGAACCCGGACGATATGAGGGAGCTGGGCGTAGCAGCCGGCGACCTGGTGGAGGTCTATAACGACGACGGCTCCACTCAGGCCATGGCGTATCCGACCCCTTCGGCCAAGAAAGGCCAGACCTTCATGCAGTTCGCCTATCCGACAGGCGTGCAAGGCAACGTCGTTGACGCTGGTACCAACGAACTTATTTTGCCCAACTACAAGCAAACCTGGGCAAACATTCGCAAACTCACTTCAGCGCCGGATAGCGTCAAACATCTGACCTTCAAGGCTCAGGAATACAAGGGCCTCTGAACTTCCTTCCCCTGTATCGTTGGCCGCCGTGACGTCTCGTCCGGCCGCCACTCCTTTCTCAAGGCATGCGAAGGGCCGGATGTGGGACCATGTTTCGCGCCTCGGCGCCATCCGCTATGAGCGCGGCTTTCAGATCGACGGGCTCTTGCTTGCGATTTGTCAGGCCTTGCGATTGCGAGGCCTGCAAATCGGCGGCGTCATCCAGAGTTCGGTCAGCGACGGCGGTCACTGTGCGACCTCCGTGCTCGTCACCGATCTTCGTTCGGGACGCGCCTACGACATTTGGCAGGACCGCGGCGCTTGCGCGCGCGGTTGCCGCCTCGATGAAGGCAGCCTCCTTGACGCCGAACCCGTTATTCGCGACGCGATTGCCGACAAAGTCGACCTTCTCGTCATAAACCGCTTTGGCCGCGCCGAAAGTCTCGGGCGGGGGCTGATCGGCTCCTTTGCGGCGGCCATCGAAGCTGGCATTCCTGTGCTCACCGCCGTCCGCCCGCCATACGACGCGGCTTGGATCGACTTCCATGGCGGCCTCGGTTGCGCGTTCGCGCCCGAGCTGGAACGGGTGATCGCGTGGGCGTCCTTCATTGCCGACGGCAGTCTCCGGCACCCGTCTGCCGCGTAGACGCATGGAGGGTGGCGCTTTCCCGCCTCATCAAGTCCACCAGAAGGATCGCGCAATTCGGATGCCATTGCGCTAGCGTTCCCTCGATGCTCATTGCGAGAGCCGCGGACAATCTGTAATAGCGCGAGACAAGGCTGAAGTGATGCAAGCTTCCCTCGGACAACGCCTCGGGGCCGAGTTCCTCGGAACCGCCTTCCTTCTTGCCACCGTGATCGGCTCGGGCATCATGGGCGAGCGCCTCTCGGGCGGCAACATCGCGATTGCCTTGCTGGCCAATACCATCCCGACCGGAGCCATCCTTTTCGTTCTGATCACTATGTTCGCGCCGATTTCCGGCGCGCATTTCAATCCGGCCGTTACGGCCGTGTTCGCCATTCGAAGAGAGATCTCATCTATGGAGGCGCTCTCCTTCGTGATCGTGCAGGTGCTTGGCGCACTCGTCGGCGTCTTCGCCGCACACCTGATGTTCGAGGAGAACCTGCTGCAGGTCTCCTCAAAGCTTCGTGCGGGTCCTTCACAGTGGTTTTCCGAGTGGGTCGCGGCCTTCGGCCTGGTCCTCACGATTCTCCTTACCCTGAGAGCCAAGCGCGCGGCCGTAGCGGCGTCAGTCGGCCTCTACATCACCGCCGCCTATTGGTTCACCGCCTCGACATCCTTCGCCAATCCGGCCGTAACAGTCGCCAGAGCACTGTCAAACACCTTTGCTGGCATCCGGCCCCTCGATGTGGTGCCCTTCGTCATTGCGCAGATGTTCGGGGCTTTGTCGGCGCACTATGTCTGTCGTCTGCTCCTCCATGAGCGATCCCGCTTGGAGCGTGCGGCCGTTGGTGGCATCCGCGCCAATTGGCAGGGCCGCTGTACCGGAAACCCTAAATCGTAGTTGTTCTTTGGGAATTTGCGCGTCGATAGGGCTCGACCGGGCCCATCGACGTGACATTTGGGTCATGATTTCGCGTTCCGGCTCCCCGCCCGGCACGGTGGAAGTGCCTCTGTAGCCGGAAGGAATCGCTGCACCGCCGAAGACTTCGGCCCGGTGTGCCAGGAGTGGAAATTAGGGCCGCCGCATCGCTGCGCGACCGGTATCCGATTTGGCAACCTTGCGGGCGCAATCGATGAACCGGGTCGCAAGCGGAGTGAGCGTGCGATCTTTGACCGTGATGAACCCGACTGGTGCAGGGGGCGATGACACTTTGACCGGCAGAACTTTGAGCTGCATCTGACTTCCACCAAAACGCATGACGGAGGCGGGGACGAAACCGAGCCAAGCTCCCGTCTCGATCAAGCGCATGTAAAGATGGAGTGACACAGTCAGCACCGTCGCCGACGGAGGCTCGAGGCCGCTTTTTTGGAAGATTTCGTCGTGCAGCGACCGCGCCAGGCTGCCGGGCTGCGCGAGCACCCATGGCTCTCCGGCCAAATCGGCAAGCGTCAGGTTTCGCCGCTTAGCCCAGCGGCTGTTGGACGCTGCGACGACGACGTTCGGTTCATCGAACAATGTCTCCGCTACCAGGTCGGGTTCGTTCATCGTCTCGGGAAGCCGCCCGAACACCAGCTCGACTTTTCGATCGCGCAGGTTCTCGAATTGCTGAATTGCGATGTTCTCGGGCAGAACGTGAATCACGGCGCGGGGGAAATCTTGCGAGAACCGTTGCAGGATCGCGGGAAGTAGTCCGGCGTCCGTGACGATCGACGAACCGATCCGCAGTTCGCCCGCATCCGGCTGCTTGATGAATTCGATCTGCTGAAGGCCTTTGCGCATCTCGTCGAACACGGCGACGCCGGAGTTGAGCAACGCGCGGCCGTAGGGCGTCGGCTCGACCCCTGAAATGCTGCGATCGAACAGCTTGACACCGAGCGTGTGCTCCAACTCCGAAATGGTCTTGGACACGACGGGATAGGACACGGCCAGCTCTTCGGCCGCCCGCGTCATGCTGCCCGCGTCCGCAACCGCGAGCGCGATGTGCAGGTCGCGCAGCTTGACGCGACGACCGATCCGATCCGTCCACTTCATCTGAAACCTAGCGTAATGGTTAGGGGTATGGCTAGAAAATAGAACTAATCAGCTATGTCAAAAACTGGCAAGTATGAACCCGCGTGCAGTGCTCGCACGCAGCAATATTCAAGGGAGAACTGCCATGGCTGGAAATTCTGCACCCACCGTCGTCCTCGTCCACGGCGGCTTCGTCGACGGCGCCGGCTGGGAGGGCGTGTACAAGATCCTCAAGAAGGACGGCTACGACGTCAGCATCGTTCAGAACCCCACGCTCAATCTGGCGGGCGATGTGGCCGCCACGCGCCAAGTCATCGCGCAGGCCACGGGTCCCGTGGTGCTGGTGGGTCATTCCTACGGCGGCGTCGTCATAACCGAGGCCGGCAACGACCCGAAGGTCACCAAGCTCGTCTACATCGCGGCGTTCGCGCCGGACAAGGGCGAGTCCGTCGCCTCGCTCATCAAGGACCCGATGCCGGGCGCGCCCGTGCCCCCGATCCTGCCGCCGCAGGACGGCTTCCTGTTCCTCGACAAGGCCAAGTTCGCCGCGTCGTTCGCCGCCGACGTCGAGCCCGGCAAGGCCCAGTTCATGGCCGACTCGCAGGTGCCCTGGGGCGTCGGCGCGCTCGAGGGCGCAATTACCGAGCCGTCGTGGAAGAAGAAACCGAGCTGGTATCTGGTTGCGACCGACGACCGCATGATCCCGCCCGCGGCGCAGCGCTTCATGTCCGAACGCGCCGGCGCGAAGGTATCCGAGAGCGCGGGCAGCCACGCCATCTACGTGTCGCACCCCGAGGCCGTCGCCACCCTCATCAAGAACGCCGCTCAGGCCTGACAGCCGAGCGCCAGCCGCCGGCCTCTTTCTTGCGGGTCGGCGGCCGCAACGCGTGAATTGCTAGACTTCCGAAGTGGGTCATCTTGCCCCTCGCGCCAACGGCAGGTCCCGGGGTGAATTTGCCGTTCGATCAAAAGCCTACGGTCACTTGGTGCCAATTTCGATCATTGGCGACCGCCATTCATCACGGTGGGTTGCTTCTATCACACATTCGAGCAAGGAGCGGCACCCGCCGAAAATTGCGAGACTGCCGCTGCTGTGGTCACTCGCCGTGGCGTTGACTTCTGTCGCATCCGAATCCGCGCAAAGTCTCGCAGGCCATGTTGAGGTCGTAGGCGACCGCCTCTGCGGCGACACCCCGACGCGTCACCATGATCTCACTGAGTCCGGTGAGCCCGAGGTTGGGAGCCTCACGCCAATACCGGCGCCGTCCCCCTTGGGAAGGGCCGAGCATCGGACCCCGAAGCGTGAACCCCAGGTCCCGCATTCGCACAACCCCCGCCACCGCAAAACGCGAATGCAGCAGCTCAAAGTACTGCAGCAAGGTTCGTTTCGAGTAGCGGCCCACGAGTGGATCATGGAATTCGTAGTCGTCGGCCGTAGCGTCAGCGATCTTGGCCGGATCCGCGTCGGCCCAGCCGTCGAGGTAGCGCGCGAGCAAGACGTTCGTGGCCGGTCGTTCCTCGATGGATGCACGAACGATCGTTCGATGCATGCGGCATTGGTCGCTTTCATCGGGCAACATCGCGGTGTCCAGCATGATCCTTACCTCGGTCGGGGCACTGACCTCTCCTCGAGAGTAGTGTTGGTCAGTTGGAGGCTGTCGTTGCGCGTCAGCGGCCAGCTGTCCTGTCGCAGGATTCGAAGACATGGCGGGCGAGCCCGTCGCGCGACAGCCCCCGCCTGCGCAGCTCGGCGTTGGAAAGGTTGCTGAGCCGTTCGTACCTGGCGGCTGCGGCGTAGTAGTCGGCGCAGGTCTTGACCCACGTCGCGACGTGCCGAGCGAATGACTTGAACGAACTGGAGAGTGAAGCTGCCGGCTTACCGGGCGGCACGGCGCCCATGCCAGAGAGGTGCTCGAACACGGTCATGATGGTCCTCCGGGGCGTATTTTGCGATCATGTGTTGCGGACAGCGCGAAGGCGTGTCGGCCGCCTTGCGCCGTGCTTTCGCCGCTCACATAATTCGTTGTGGTCGGAGTTACGGCGACTTTGGCGGCTCTTGCCGCGCCAGCTCTTGCGATTGAGCGACTTGCGGATAACCGGCGCCGACCTGGTAGGCCGTGGTGACGGGGCCTGCGGCCATGGCCGCGTCGGTGTAGTCTTGGCAATAGCTGCAGAGCTGGTCGGTCTGCGCGGTCTCTTGCTGCGCCGCAGCATCGGTTGGCAGCGTGCCCTGAGCGACTGCTGGTCCGGTTGCAGCAAGGAGGAAAAGGGCGCACAGCTTGGTGGCAATCTCGAGCATGGTACGTGGCTCCAGTGTTGGATCGGCGGCTTGCAGAACGAGGTTGTTCCGCGCGACGATTGGAGCCGGTGGTCGTGACCTCGAGCGTTACCTCGGCGTGGCCTGCGGCGTGAAAAATGCAGGATCGGGCCTCGAGAGCGCCTCCTCAAGGAAGTAGCGCACCCATGGGCAGCTTGCGGGCTTCGCAGTTCAGGCTGTCACTGCTCGGCAGCTTTCAGCTGACCGGGCCAGGCGAACCCATCGATCTGCCGAGCAAAAAACTCGCCGGCATGCTCGCCTACCTTGCCTTGACGGCGCCCCTCCCACAGTCGCGCGAGAAGCTTGCAACTCTCTTCTGGGGCTCGCATTTCGAGCCCCAGGCGCGGCAGAACCTGCGCAAGGCCTTGTTCCGGTTGCGCCGGACTTTGGGACAGGACGTGGTGGTCGGCGACGGCGAAGAGGTGTCGCTGAAAGTCGGCGCCATCGATTGCGATGCGGTCCGGCTCGAGGCGCTGATCCGGAACGGCAGCCGGGACTCGCTCACGACTGCGGCCGATCTCTACAAAGGTCGCCTCCTCGCCGACGTAAGGGTGACGGAGGAAGCGTGGGCCGATTGGTTGCCAGGCGAGCAGCTGCGGCTGGAAGGTCTCGCTCTCGATGCCATGGTCAGGCTGGGCGAGCTCGAGCTCGAGGCTGGGATGCACGACTTGGCTCTCCCGGCCGGCAACAAGGCGATCTCGATTAACAGCCTGCGCGAGGATGCCCACCGAGTGGTGATCCGGGCATTGGCTGCTGCCGGGCGCAGGGCGGACGCGCTCAAGCACTACGAAGACCTTGCCAAGCACCTCGAGAGAGAGCTCAACGCGGATCCGGATGCCCGCACAAGAGCGCTCGCCCTCGAGCTGCGCAAGTCGCAAGCGATGGCCGCGGTCACTTCGGCGGACCAGGCCGCCTCGGCCGATGCCGTGTCGCACTTGCCGCCCCTTCCCGACCGGCCTTCGATCGCCGTGCTGCCGTTCGCCAACATGAGCGGCGATCCCGAGCAGGAGTATTTCGCCGACGGCATCACCGAGGACATACTCACCGCGCTGTCGAAATGGCGCTGGTTCTTCGTGCTGGCACGCAACTCCACATTCAGCTTCAAGGGCACGCAAGCCTCCATCCGACAGATCGGCGCAACGCTCGGAGCGCGTTACGTACTCGAGGGAAGCGTGCGCAAGGCCGGGGATCGATTGCGCATCACCGCCCAGCTGATCGAGGCCGCAACAGACCGTCACATCTGGGCAGACCGTTACGATCGCGACGTCGGCAACGTGTTCGAGGTGCAGGACGAGATCACTCGGCATGTCGTGGCCGCGATCGATCCGGCAATTCGGGTGTCCGAGCTTTCCCACATCGCACGCAGGCCTCCGAGCAGCATGCAGGCGTGGGACCATTTCTTGCGCGGCTGCTATCATAACAGCCGTTACAGGAAGGGTGACACGCAGATCGCTACCCATCATCTCGCGCGCGCCGTCGAGATCGACCCGCACTTTGCCGCTGCCCACGCGCGCCTGGCATTGACGCTCGTCTTCGCCGCGTCACTCAACCATACGCCCGACGCTCGCGAGACCCTGGCGTCGGCACTTCAATCGGCCGAGACGGCCATAGCCCTCGATGGCCTCGACGCGTCGGCGCAAACGGCGGCATCCTACGCGCTCGCCTACATGCGTCAGCACGATGCCGGCCTGGAAGCCGGGCGCCGGGCGGTCGCGCTCAATCCCAACTACTATCTTGCTCACCTTGCTCTTGCCATCGCGCTGATGTACGGCGGAACCCCGGAGGAGGCGATCCCCGAATTCGAGATGACCGCACGGCTGAGCCCGCGCGACCCATCGATGTGGGCCATCCTTGGTCAACAGGCGCTGGCGCACTACACGGCGAGGCAATACAAGGCGGCCTGCGACGTCGCCCAGCGGTCTCTGATCGAGCGTGCCGATTTCGGTGGCGGTAGGATGGTCAAGACCGCTGCCCTGGTTCACCTTGGCCGGCTGGACGAAGCAGCCAAGGTCCTCGCTGAAATTCCTCAGGTCGCATTCCATCAGCTGCGCGGCAACTGCCCCTTCAGGAAGGAGGCGGACTGGGAACACTTGCGGGGCGCGCTCGAGGAGGCTGGCTGGGAGCGGGGGCCGGCAGAACACTCTGGGAAGCGCGCTGCATTCGCAGGCCAGGAAAACGAGGTCTTGCCGCTTCCCGACGGCCCTCGATCGCCGCGCTGCCGTTCGCCAACCTGAGCGGCGACCCCGCACAGGAGTATTTTGCCGACGGCGTCGTCGAGGACATTCTGAGTGCGCTATCGCGCGTGCGCTGGCTGTTCGTGATCGCCCGCCAGTCGAGCTTCGCCTACAAGGGCCGCGCCGTCGACGTGAGGCAGATCGGGCGAGAGCTCGGCGTGCGCTATGTGGTGGAGGGCAGCGTGCGCAAGGCGGGCAGCCGGGTGCGCATCGCCTCCCAGCTCATCGATGCGGAGACCGATGCGCACATCTGGGCCGATCGCTACGACCGCGATGTGAGCGACATCTTCGCCCTGCAGGACGAGATCACCGAGCGCATCGTCAGCGCCGTCGAGCCCACGGTCAGGGCCGTCGAGATCAAACGCGCGCTCGCCAAGCCGACCGGCAGCCTCAGCGCCTACGACTGCTATCTGCGCGCGTTGCCCTACTACTACTCTCAGACGAGGGAAGGGCTCGCTCAGGCCGAGGATCTCCTGCGCAGAGCCATCGAACTCGACCCCGAATATGCCGAGGCGCTCGGCATGTTCGCCGACGTCACGACCAGCCGGATTTCCAACGGTTGGCATGGGAGCAGGAAGCGGGAAATCGAAGAGGCCTGCGCGGCTGCCGCCCGCGCGCTGGCAGCGGGGCCCAGCAACAGCACCTGCATTGCGGCCGCGGCATTCGCCTTCGCGGTTCTGGCACGCCGCTTCGACGAGGCAGGTGCGCTGGCCGAGCGGGCGATCGACGTGCATCCCAACTCGACCTTCGTGCGCAACCGGGCAGGCGCGGTCTATGCGAACAGCGGCGAGAGCGACAAGGCGATCGAGCAGATCTCGATGGCGTTGCGCATGAATCCGCTCGACAACATCACGTCCCCTTTGACCTTCACCGTCGCTGCAGTGGCCCACCTTTTTGCGCGCCGGTTCGAGGACTGCCTCTATTGGGCGACGCGCGCGACGACGATCACGCCGCAGGCAAGGATCCCCCAGTGGTGCGCCGCCGCGGCTCTCGGGCATCTCGGTCGGCTCGAGGAGGCGCGAGCTGAAATAGACAAGATTCTGGCGCTGCATCCCGGCGCCACACTCGCCCGCGCACGCATCGCCAGTTTTCGATACGACCGGATGTACGAACTCTACCTGGACGGGCTGCACAAGGCCGGATTGCCGGAAGAATAGCCAGCCCCCATCTCCAGCGCTATTGCGTGTCGGGCTGGCCACGCCGTAAGCGCGCGCGAGCCACACGGTCGATTTGGGTCATCTTTACGCGTGCGGCAGAGATTGCAAGGACGGCAGAAGTCCCTCCGATTCCAGACAGAATCGCGGCGACGCAGCAAGACGGTAGCATCTTAAGCGGACGCGCCTGCAATTGAGTACACGCCCTAGGAAACAACTTCCCCCTTACCAGTTTGGCCAAATGACTTGCGGCCGCGCCGTCATGGCCTCACGTCCTCTCCCCGAGGGGAAAGGCAACTCGCGGCCCGCATCCCGCGTACGTCTGGCCAACCAGCGAGGGCGGGGCTGCGCTCACCTCACCCGAACCGCTTGCGGCTCTCCTCGATGCGCGTCCTCGAAGGTTCGCAGGCCGGTGGTCGGCGCGCTCACCAGCACGGCCATGTTGCCGGGCTTGTGCTCGTTCTTCCACATGCGCGTGTGGGCCTTGGGGATCTGCGCCCAGGGAAACACCTCCGACATGGCGGGGTCGACGCGCCGCTCCACGACGAGCTTGTTGGCCTGGGCCGCCTGCAGCAGGTTGGCGAAGTGGGAGCCCTGCACGCGCTTTTGGTGCATCCACAGATAGCGCGCGTCCATGGTGAGGTTGTAGCCCGTGGTGCCGGCGCAGATCACCACCATGCCGCCGCGCTTCACCACGAACACGGAGACGGGGAAGGTCGCCGCGCCCGGGTGCTCGAAGACGAAGTCGACGTTGTTGCCCTTGCCGGTGATCTCCCAGATGGCGGCGCCGAATTTGCGCACCTCCTTGAACCAGGTGTCGTACTCGGGCGTGCCGACCTTGGGCAGCTCGCCCCAGCAGCTGAACTTCTTGCGGTTGATGACGCCGCGCGCGCCGAGCTGCATGACGAACTCGTGCTTGTCGTCCTCGGAGACGACGCCGATGGCGTTGGCGCCCGAGGTGGCGATGAGCTGCACCGCCATCGATCCGAGCCCGCCGGAGGCGCCCCACACCAGCACGTTGTGGCCCGGGCGCAGCACGTGCGGGCGGTGGCCGAACAGCATGCGATAGGCCGTCGCCAGCACCAGCGTGTAGGAGGCGCTCTCCTCCCAGGTCAGATGCCTGGGCCGCTCCAGCAGCTGCCGGTCCTGCACGCGGGCGAACTGGGCGAAGGAGCCATCGGGCGTCTCGTAGCCCCAGATGCGCTGGCTGGGCGAGAACATCGGGTCGCCGCCGTTGCATTCCTCGTCGTCGCCGTCGTCCTGGTTGCAGTGGATGACGACCTCGTCGCCGACCTTCCAGCGCTTCACCTTCGAGCCGACGGCGTAGATGATGCCCGACGCGTCGGAGCCGGCGATATGATAGGGGTTCTTGTGCACGTGCTTGATCGGCGAGATCGGAACGCCGAGCGCCGCCCATACGCCGTTGTAGTTGACGCCGGCCGCCATCACGAGCACCAGCACGTCGTGGCTGTCGAGCTCCCAGGTCGGCAGCACCTCGATCTGCATGGCCTCGTCGGGGGGGCCGTGCCGCTCCGCGCGAATGGCCCAGGCATACATCTGCTTAGGGACGTGGCCGAGCGGCGGGATTTCGCCGATCTCGTATAGATCCTTGACCGCCGTGCCGGCGGCGGGCGCCGTCGCGGTCGCGGACGAGGCGGCATGAGCAGAGATCGGCACGACCTGGGCAGAGGCCGACGCCGCACGCGCGGATGTCGCGTTGCCGCCGTTGGAGGCGGACTTTGAGCGAGCTGCCATGCTTTTACTCCCCGAACTGGTAAATTGCGTCCGTCGCGGCGGAGCGCAGGTGCATGTGACCATGCGATGTTGCACTGCAACAGTCCGACGAATCAGGCGCGCGCTCAAGCGAATTCTGCACTGTCCGCAGGCAGCCCGCTAAATCGCCCTTAACGTGTCCTCGCCTAAGGTGGAGGGGTGGGAGTGGGGTGGAGGACGTCGAGATGAATGTGCTGCTCAAGCACGTCGAAGGTGTTATGGCGATGGACTGGTCCACCATCATAGTCGTGTGCGTACTCTGCGGCTTGGCCGCCTACTTTCTCAAAGAGTATTTGGCCAGCCCGCCGATGATTGTTTTCGTCTATCCTGTTCTCGTCGGCCTATCGCTTCTTGCTCAATACGTGTTCACGATTTCCGATCTCTATGTGCCCAAGAAGCTGGACCAATGGCTGACATGGACGATCCTTGCCACCATCAGCGGTAGCGCCATCGGTACGGTGATCGTCGCCATGCTCGGTGCCCTGCGTGAAAGTCTGGGCCAGCGGAAGGCCAAGGCGCGGCGCGCCTGAGGCCGCGAAACCCCATTTTGCACTGCACCCGCGCTGGGTTAGGCTGGCCGTCTCGCGCTTGCGAACAAGGAGCGCAATGCCATGACGGCGCCCACCCGCGGGGCCACCACGCCCGCGACCCTGCCCACGCCTGACCGGCCGTGGATGTTTCGCACCTATGCCGGCCACTCGACGGCCGCCAAGTCGAACGAGCTCTACCGAAACAATCTCGCCAAGGGCCAGACGGGGCTGTCCATCGCCTTCGATCTGCCGACGCAGACGGGCTACGACGCCGACCACGAGCTTGCCCGCGGCGAGGTTGGCAAGGTCGGCGTGCCGATCTCGCATCTTGGCGACATGCGCATGCTGTTTGCCGGCATCCCGCTCGGCCAGATGAACACGTCGATGACGATCAACGCCACCGCCGCCTGGCTGCTGGCGCTCTACGTGGCGGTCGCCGACGAAACCAAGACGGACCGCAAGCTTCTCACCGGCACCATCCAGAACGACATCATCAAGGAGTATCTCTCGCGCGGCACCTACGTGTTCCCGCCCGCGCCGTCGCTGAGATTGATCAAGGATACCATCCTCTTCACGTGCCGCGAGATGCCGAAGTGGAACCCGACCAACGTGTGCTCCTACCATCTGCAGGAGGCGGGCGCGACGCCGGTGCAGGAGCTCGCCTTCGCGCTGGCGACGGCCCAGGCCGTTCTCGATGAGGTCAAGGCGTCGGGCGAGGTGGCGCCGGCCGACTTCGGCGCCATCGTCGGGCGCATCTCCTTCTTCGTCAACGCAGGGCTCAGGTTCGTCACCGAGATCTGCAAGATGCGCGCCTTCACCGAGCTGTGGGACGAGATCACGGCCGAGCGCTATGGCGTCACCGATGCCAAGCACCGGCTCTTCCGCTACGGCGTGCAGGTGAACTCGCTGGGGCTGACCGAGCCGCAGGCCGAAAACAACGTCTACCGCATCCTGATCGAGATGCTGGCCGTGACCCTGTCGCGGGATGCCCGCGCGCGTGCGGTGCAGCTGCCCGCGTGGAACGAGGCGCTGGGCCTGCCGCGCCCCTGGGACCAGCAGTGGTCGATCCGCATGCAGCAGATCCTGGCCTACGAGACGGACCTGCTCGAATACCCCGACATCTTCGCCGGCTCAGAAGTGGTGCGGGCCAAGGTCGACGAGCTCAAGGCCGCGGCAAAGGAGGAGCTTGCGCGGATCGACGCCATGGGCGGCGCCGTGGCCGCCATCGATGCGATGAAGCGCGCGCTGGTCGACAGCAATACCGAGCGCGTGCGCCGCATCGAGGCGGGCGAGCAGATCGTGGTCGGAGTCAACCGCTGGCCGGAGACGGAGCCTTCGCCCTTGTCGACGGGCGGGGGCCTCGTCGTGGCGGTCGATCCAGGGATCGAAAAGGAGCAGGTCGAGAAGCTCCAGGCCTGGCGCGCCTCCCGCGACGCCAAGGCCGCCAAGGGCGCGCTCGCCGATCTGGAACGCGTGGCCAAGGAGGGCGGCAACATCATGGAGCCGTCGATCGCCTGCGCCAAAGCCGGCGTGACCACCGGCGAGTGGGGCGGCGTGCTCCGCGGCATCTTCGGCGAGTACCGCGCGCCCACGGGGGTGTCGCAGGCAGCAGTCGCCGCCTCGGGCGAGGCGAGCCTCGCCGAGGTGCGCGCCGAGGTCGAGCGCGTGTCGACACAACTCGGCCGCCGCATCAAGCTGCTCGTCGGCAAGCCCGGCCTCGACGGCCACTCCAATGGTGCCGAGCAGATCGCGGTGCGCGCGCGCGACTGCGGCATGGAGGTCGTCTACGAGGGCATCCGGCTGACGCCCGCGCAGATCGTGCGCACCGCCGTCGACGAGGCCGTGCACGTGGTGGGGCTTTCAATCCTGTCCGGCAGCCACGTGCCGCTGGTGGCCGACGTCATGCAGCGCATGCGCAAGGAAGGCCTCGACGACGTGCCCGTCGTGGTCGGCGGCATCGTCCCGCCGGAGGACGCCGCCAAGCTCAAGGGCTTTGGCGTCGCCGCCGTCTATACCCCCAAGGACTTCCAGCTCAACGCCATCATGCGCGACATCGCCCACCTCGCTGCCGCCCTCGCCGAAGCCGCCTGAGCCGCCGCAGGCGACGGGACGCGACCCGTGCCGCGCGCGACACCGCGGTTCCCCTCCCCTTGACGGGGAGGGGAGCCCATGCGGCGCGCCCACGACTTGAGCTTCGCCAGGCCGGATCCGAGGGACGGCGCCAGCCCCCTACGCGCCAACTTGCCGCCCTTCCGGCACCATTCCGGTGCCACCACGTTCACCTCACTGGCATGCGCCCTGCAGAGGGCGCAGGTGAGCGTGCGGCGTCCCAAAAAAAGCGGTTAACCAAAGCTTTCGCGGAAAGGCACGCCGCCCGCCGCCCAACAGCGAAGCCGGAAGAGACGACGTGAGCCAACGATCGAGAAACACGCAGCTCAGGCGCCCAGACCTGTCCAAGCGGAACGGCGAGCTGCCGACGGGCAAGCACGCGCAGAACGCGCCGCGCCTCATCGGCTATGGAATTTTGCTGATCGCGCTCGCTTTGATCGTGATCGGCTCGGCGATGTCATAGCCGCCGTTCCGACTCGGATCGAAGCGCGATCAGCGATCACGACCCAATGCTGAGCTTGTCGAAGCACGCCATTGTCAAACTCATTCGCCCTTCGACCCTCGGAACAAGTCGAACAAGTCCGAGGGCAGGCAAGCTCAGGGCTGAGGGCTCATGCTTCCATGAAAACCGGAACGACACTCGCCGCCGCGCAGGCGGCCCTCCCGCGCGCCGTCGTCCTACCGCTCACGTGGCAGTGTCGCTCGCCGCATCGACGCGCGGCAGGGCCGCAATCAGCGCCGCGAGGGCCTGCGTCGCCGACGTGCCGCTGGTCTCGACCACCGCATCGGCCTTGGCATAGAGCGCCTTGCGGCTTTCCAGGATCGCCTTCAGGTCGTCCATCGCCTGCGGTCCCTCCGCCATCGGCCGCAGGTCGCCCTGCGCGATCACGCGGCTCATGTGCTCGTCGGGCTTCGCGCTCAGCCACACCACGAAGCACGTCGACAACAGCCGGTCGTAGGTGGCGGGCTCGGTGACGAGGCTGCCGCCGGTGGCGATCACCGCCCGGTCGAAACGCTCCACGATCGTCTCCAGGCACTGCCGCTCGAGCCGGCGGAACATGGCCTGCCCGTACGTGGCGAAAATCTCGGAGAGCTCCATGCCGCTGGCGCGCTCCACCTCGCGGTCGAGCTCGACGAACGGCACCCCCAGCGCCTGCGCGGCGAGCTCGCCCAGCGTCGACTTGCCGGCGCCGCGCAGGCCGATGAGCGCGATGCGGCCCTGCGCCGCCGGTGCGCCGAGGCCGAAGCGCTGGGCGATCAGCCGCCGCGCCTCGGCGAGCTCGGGCGCCGACAGGCGCTCCAGCTGGTGGATGGCAAGCGAGAGATCGACCGGCCGCTCGGGCTGGTCGCTCACCAGCGCGGAGACCTCGATGCTCAGCGCCTCGGCGATCTGGCGCAGCACCAGGAGCGAGGCATTGCCCGCACCCCGCTCGAGCTCGGCCAGATAGCGCTCGGAGACGCCGGAGGCCTTGGACAGGACCTTGCGCGACATGCCCCGGCGCGCGCGGCCCAGCCGCACGCGCTCGCCCACGCGCCTCAGGTAGGCCTCGTCGGCGGGAGCCGCGCCGCGGCGGTGCTCCGCAGTGTCCGGGGTCGTGGCCATGCCATCCTAGCGGTCGATTTTCTGTCCGATGCACAATAGTGCATGATTGCGGTGCTGCGCCAGCAGGGCTTGCGGCTGTGGTCTACGACGCCTTTGCCAACGCCTTCCGCACGGCATCTGGGTCCTGGGCAATCACTTTCAGGTACGATCGGGCCGCCCGATCCGGTTCGAAACGGCCCTGTTCCCAGTCGCGCAAGGTACCGATCGGGATGCCGAACATTTTGGCGAATTCCTGCTGGCTGAGGCCGAGACTGCACCTGACGTGCTTGGCGAAGGGCACGCGTCGCATGCCCTTCAGCTGCGCTTCGGTCAGCGGTTGCGCATCCGGATCGCTCCGCGCGGCGGCCAGAATCTCTTCCTCCGTCATGGCGTCGAGCTTAGACCAGTCGGGGGCTTTTTCCGGCAGCCGGCGTTCGCTGCCGTCATGCCGGACCTCGTACCAATGCCCCCCCTTAAGACGCCGCCTCACCAATGTATTCCTGCTCTTCACGCTTGCTCGCTTTCCGCGCCGAGATGATGCGGATGACATCGCCGTCTCGCTCCGTATAGACCACGAAAAGGACCTTGCCGCCTGCCAGGCCGATGGTGCGCCAGCGTTCTTCGTCCTCGCGGTCGTCATCCAGCCGAATGAGACGCGCGGGGTCCTGGAACACATCCTTGGCGACCTCGAAATCGACCCCGTGCTTGGCCCTGTTGGCCTTGGCCTTCCCGGAGTCCCATTCGAAGCCCATGGCACAGTGTACGGGCAGCCCGCAATCCGGTCAAAGCCCCGCGCACATGTAGTCGACAAGGACGTGCAGTATGATGCATCTTGGCTGACGGCAAGATGATCGGCACAGACGGCACAAGCCGCACACAACCAAGACGGCCGATGGGGAGGAGTGATGTCTTATCCGCGCATCTACAATGCCGCGGCCGACATGGTCGACCGCAACGTGGTCGAGGGCCGCGCGAGCCGTCCCGTCTTCATCGATGCCGGCGAGACGCTCACCTACGGCGAGCTGCAGGCGCGCTGCAACCGCATGGCCAACCTGCTGGCCACCTACGACCTGCCCCGCGAGTCCCGGGTGGCGTTGCTGCTGCTGGACACGGTCGATTTCCCCGTCGCCTTTTGGGGCGCCATCAAGGCCGGCGTCGTGCCGGTCTGCCTCAACACGCTGCTCACGAGCGAGCAGTACGCCTACATTTTGGGGGATAGCCGGGCGCGCGCCCTTTTCATCTCCGCCCCGCTGCTTCCCGCCGTGCAGCCGATCCTCGGCCAGCTCCCCTTCCTCAAGCACATCTTCGTCGCCGGCGGCGAGGCGCCACCGTTCGCGCTGTCGTTCCGCGGCGAGCTGGGCTTCCAGCCGTCCGAGTTCCAGGCCGCCGAGACCTGCTGCGACGAGACCGCGTTCTGGCTCTACTCGTCGGGCTCCACCGGCATGCCGAAGGGAGCGCGGCACGTGCACTCGAGCCCGATGGAAACGGCGCGCCTCACCGGCCAGGCCTGCCTCGGCATGCGCGAGGACGATCTCGTCTTCTCCGCCGCCAAGCTGTTCTTCGCCTACGGCCTCGGCAACTCGATGTCGTTCCCGATGTCGGTCGGCGCCGCATCCGTGCTGCTGCCCGAGCGGCCGACGCCGGAAGCCGTGTTCCGCACGCTCAAGCAGCACCAGCCGACCTTCTTCTTCGGCGTGCCGACGCTCTACGCCGCCATGCTGGCCTATCCGCAGGGCACGCCCGAGAATTCCTCGCAGCGCCTGCGCGTGTGCGTCTCGGCCGGCGAGGCGCTGCCCGCCGAGGTCGGCAAGCAGTTCCGCGCCCGCTTCGGTGTCGACATCCTCGACGGCGTCGGCTCCACCGAGATGCTGCACCAGTACGTGTGCAACTTCCCGGGCTCGGTGCGATACGGCACCTCGGGGAGGCCGATCCCCGGCTACGACATCCGCCTCGTTGACGAGCACGGCAAGGAGGTGGCTGACGGCGAGATCGGCGAGATGCTCGTGCGCGGGCCCAGCGCCGCCGACGGCTACTGGAACCAGCGCGAGAAGACCCGCAACACCTTCGAAGGCAACTGGACGCGCTCGGGCGACAAGTACACGCGCGACGCGGAGGGCTACTACACCTACCAGGGCCGCACCGACGACATGTTCAAGGTGTCGGGCATCTGGGTGTCGCCGTTCGAGGTCGAAAGCGCGCTGATCGGCCACGACGCCGTGCTCGAGGCGGCCGTCGTGCCGAAGGAGGACGGCGACGGGCTCGTCAAGCCCAAGGCCTTCATCGTTCTCAAACCCGGCAAGGCGGCGGCCAACGGCCTGCCCGAGGCCCTGCAGGAGCACGTCAAGGCCACGGCCGGCATGTGGAAGTATCCGCGCTGGATCGAGTTCGTCGACGGCCTGCCCAAGACCGCCACCGGCAAGGTCCAGCGCTACAAGCTGCGTGAGCGTGGGTAGGGAGGAGAGCACCGTTCCGCTGGCGGAGGCGACATCGCGCGGGTGCAGCGTGCTGATTGTGGCCCTGGCCAAGCGTCTGTAGCTCTGCCGGTTTGAGGCTGTCGCCGCCGAATTGATATGTGCCGCGGGTGCGCGCCAGGGAGCTGTGGAGGGTCGCACCGGAGTGGCTCGAGCAGGCGCAAGACGATGCCACGCTGCTTGCGATCCGTTTTCAATGAGTTGGCGAGCCTGACAATATTGTCCTGCGCTACCTACGGCGAGATCGACCGGAAAAGCTACTCAAATCGCTTCGCCACCGCGCTCGAGGGCGTCGACATCGACAATCCCGGCACCGCGCTCGACCGCAGCGGCCACCCCAATCCGGTGCCGCGCGTCACCGGCCCGATCAAGCGTCGGCATCCGGTGCAGGTGCGCGATGTGCAGTTTCTGCCGCGCCAACACCGACCGCATGATCAAGATCACGGTGCCCGGCTCCTTCACCATGAGCGCAGCAGGCGCAGGACGACTACTACAAGCGACGAGGTGGCGCTCGGCGCTAGACTACGCTGCCGCCGTCAACGCCGAGATCAAGGACTCTTCGCGGCCAGCGCCGACATCGTACAGGTCGACGAGCCCTACATATAGGCCTGCGCCACCAACGCAGAGAGCATGACGCGCGACCGGGTGATCGAGGAAGTGAACGAGCTCAAGACCCGCGTCGGCCGCCTCGAGACACCCGTGGCCCAGATCCACGTGACGCTGGCCGAGCACTCCCTGCGCATGGACAAGATCGACGGGCGGCTCGATCGCATCGAGCGGCGCCTCACCCTGGTCGACGCCGGGGCGTGATCGTCATTCCCGCGCAGGCGGGAATCCACGACAGTTGGCGACATGGTGTCTAGCGTTGCGGAATACGGAAACTTGCGTGGGTGCCCGCCTTCGCGGGCATGACGGCAGGGAGGGAAAGCCGATGGAGTTCACCCAAGAGCACGAGGGCATCCGCCGCAACGTCAAGAAATTCATCGAGGCGGAGATCAATCCCCACGTCGACGAGTGGGAGGCCGCCGGCATCTTTCCCGCCCACGCGCTCTTCAAGAAGATGGGCGACCAGGGCTACCTCGGCATCAACAAGCCGGCCGAGTTCGGCGGCCTGGGCCTCGACTACTCCTACCAGCTCGCCTTCATCGAGGCGCTCGGCCACATCCGCTGCGGCGGCGTGCCCATGGCCATCGGCGTGCAGACCGACATGGCCACGCCCGCGCTCTCCCGCTTCGGCTCCGACGCACTGCGCAAGGCGTTCCTGGAGCCCTCCATCAAGGGCGACTACGTCGCCTGCGTCGGCGTGTCGGAGACGGGTGCGGGCTCCGACGTCGCCTCCATCAAGACCACTGCCCGCAAGGACGGGGGCGACTACGTCATCGACGGCGGCAAGATGTGGATCACCAACGGCACGCAGGCCGATTGGATCTGCCTGCTCGCCAACACCGGCGATGGCCCGGTGCACAAGAACAAGTCGCTGATCTGCGTGCCCATGAAGTCGAAAGGCGTCAACGTGGCGCGCAAGCTCGACAAGCTCGGCATGCGCTCCTCCGACACGGCCCAGATCTTCTTTGAGGACGTGCGCGTGCCGCAGACGAACCGCATCGGCAAGGAAGGCGAGGGCTTCACCTACCAGATGACGCAGTTCCAGGAGGAGCGCCTGTGGGCGTCGACATCCAAGCTCGTCATGCTGGAGCGCTTCATCGACGACACCATCGCCTACACGAGCGAGCGCAAGGCGTTCGGCCAGGCCATCATCGACAACCAGGTGGTGCACTTCCGGCTCGCCGAGCTCAAGACGGAGGTCGAGATGCTGCGCGCGCTGGTCTATCGCGCCGCCGGCCTCATGCTCAAGGGCGAGGACGTCACCATGCTGGCGTCCATGGTCAAGCTGAAGGGCGGACGGCTCGGTCGTCAGCTCACCGATGCGTGCCTGCAGTATTTCGGCGGCATGGGCTTCATGAACGAGACGCCGATCAGCCGCGCCTATCGCGACATGCGGCTGTGGTCGATCGGGGGCGGCGCCGACGAGGTCATGCTCTCCATCATTGCCAAGCACATGGGCATCCTGCCGGGCAAGCGGAACAGGTAGCGCGCTCTCCCTCTTTCGCCGACTGATCAGCGCTCACCCCGCTTAGCCGGCGCGCGCTAGTTACTTTCCGTGAAGTGTTCCGTTTCGCCGCCGGCCTCGGCGCTCGCGCGTGCCTGTTCTCTACGTCTCGCCCGTGCGCCGCCGGCGCTCGGTGTTCGCCGCGCCGTCGGCCTTCCCACGGCGGTTCCCCAATGCTGGCGCGGATGACGTCCTCTGGACGGTTATCCCGCTTGCGCGGAGATCTAGAAAAGCCCCATCGAAGTGTCGCGCCGCGCTCATCCTGGCGCGGCTCCAGACGCTCTCGACAGCATTCCGCTTGTCGCGCCTCGCCCCCTCGTTCACGCGCCGCTTCGCGCCCCGTGGCGCGTCGTCTCTCCCACCCCCCCCCCCCCCCCCCCCGCCACGGAACGCGCGCCGTTTCGCGCTCCACCCCGATATCAGCCGGTGTTCCACCCCGCCGTCAGATAGATGTAGAGCGCGGCGCCGAGGGCCCAGGACAGCGCGAACCCGGCCATGAACCCCCGGACATCGAACGGCTGCCGCTCGTGAGGGGCGGCGCTGCGGCCGCCGGGGCGTGGGTGGGACTTCGCCGGAGTTGCCGGCAGCTCGTCGTCCTGCATCCTCCGTGCGACCTCCTGGGGAGACAAGGGCGGCGGCGCGGTTGCGGCCGCGGGATCGCCGAAGAGCTCGTGCACGCTCTGCCGCGGCGCCTGGGTAGGATTGGGCAGTTGCCGCTCCAGCAGGCGCTTGAGGTTTTCCAGTGCCGAGGCAGCCGCATTCGCGTCGGCTGCCAGCTTGGCTGCGGCGCCAAGCGCGCTGGCGAAGTTCGGATCGGCCGCTTGCGCATGGACCGCCTCGGCGGCGGCTGACGAGGCCGCCGCCCGTGACGATCCGGAGTAATGCTCGTCGCCGGCAGTCTCCAGCGGCGCGTCGTCCGACGGACGCACAGCGCCATGGGTATCCGCGAAAGTCGGCATGGACTGCGTCGACTCAGGGGAAAACAGCGGTGGTGCAACGAACGGAGGCGGTTGGGTTTCCGCGACGGCGCCGACAGGGTCGGCAACGGTGGCCGCTCCGGACGGCTGCCCCTCAGTGCGCCAGTGGGCGCGTCGGCGCGCTGCACCTCTGCCTCGATCTCCATTGCGATCGCTATCACCTCTGTAGCGCCGGCAGAAGCTGCGGCGAACGCGGCCTCGGCGCCGTCGACGGTTGCCTCCGGCGCACGCTCAGGAGCCTGCGTGGCGTCTCTGTCGAGCACAGCCTCCGTGGCGAACTGGAGGATGTCAGGATCGTTTGCCGGTACAGGGCTCCGTGGTGCCGCCTCCACCGTCTCCGGGGACGGCTCGATCGCTTGGGCGGGCTCGGAGCCATTGACCGGCGTCTGTTCGGCAGCGCCCGCGTCCGCCGGCAACGCCGCTCTCTCCGTTGTCTCCTCGATCTCCGAAGCTGCCGTCTCCGTCTCGCCTCCGTCGGCGGTCTGGGGCTCTGTCACGGGCAAATCGGAAGATGGACGCAATGCCACGACCTCCTGCAAAGGACCGTCGCCGTCGAACCGCTCCGCCGCGATCTGCCCGACTTCGCTCAGCCGGATCGGCTTGGGCCGGCCGGGGCCATGGATCTCATCGCTCTCTTCGGTTGGAGACTGCGCGATCGACATGATGCCCTCTGCTGTTCGCGGTCACAATCGGCGGCCCCGCAGCCACCCGTCATTGCGCTCTTCGGCGCCGACCCGAGGTCGCGCCGTTCTGCGCCGCCGCAGCAGGTGCTCGCTTGTCAGCTCTTGGGCAGGCCTGTGAGCCGGTCGAGCAGCCGAAGCTTGCGGCGCTCCTCCGATATTCCCGGCCCATTTGGCATTTGTGCGGCAGCGGCTCTGGTCCCTGCCGTATTATTGGCGGTCGCATCCGCCGCCTTGCCATTGCCGCCATTGGCGGGTTCGGCGGACGGCTGCGGCGCAGCGGCGGCGGTCCGCTCGTAGACCTGGGTCGCCCGCTCCGCCAGTCCGCGCCGTTCCGCTCCCCGGGAAGCAGCACGTCGCGGCTGCCCCGTTGTCGGCTGCGTTCCCCCGCCCAGGCGGCGCATCTCGCGCATGAAGTGGGCGGCCTGGCGCGCCAACCGCTCGTTTGCTGCGGCGAGCTCTGCGCGGAGCTGGCCGATGGTGCCTGCCTGCTGGTCCGCCTGGGCCTGCGCGGAGCCGAGGCGGGCGCGCAGCGCCTTGCTGCCCTTCCCGCTATCGGCTTCACCACCCTGCTCGAACACCTGCAAGGCCCCCCTGAGACGCGCGATTTCCCCGGCCTGATCCTCGATCCTGCTCTTCAGGTTGCGGACCTCGCGCTCGTGGGCGGGACCGATGGCATCGGTCTCTCCCGAAACGCCGCTGCGCACGGCCTCCAAGGCGACCTCCGCCTCGGAGAGATCCTGGCGCGCGCGATCGACGTCGTCGGCGGCGGACGAAGGGCTGCCGGATGTCGCCTGCGCGTAGCCGGGGCCGAGCCGGCGCTGCAGCCGATCGATCAGGGTGGCCTGGTCGCGGGTCTTCGTTCTGAGCGCCTCGAGCTCGGCCTGCAGCGCCACTTCGGCGTCCCGGCGCGCGTCGCCTGTCGTCTGGCGCGACCGGCCGCCCCGCGTGGTCATTGTGGTCGTCAGGCGGCTGAGCTCGGCGCTCTGCTGCGCGTTGATGGAGCCTGCCTCCTCGAGCGCCAGCTTCTGGCGCTTGGCGCCGGTCGTCAGCTCGGCAATCTCGCGGTCACGGTTGAACAGCAGCCGCTTGGCCTCGGCAAGGCGGGCCTCCACCTTGGGCAGCCGGTCGGCGACCGTCTGCTCCAGCACGCGCCGCGCGTTGTGGTTCTCCTCCACGTCGACCTTGAGCTGCGTCAGCTCGCTCTCGAGCTTGGAGATGGAGGCGTCGCGGCGGTTGATGTCGATCAGCTGCCGGGCGCCCGCCAGCTTGCCCTGCTCGAGCTGCGTCTCGAGCTTGTGCACCTTGATGGCGTATTCGGCCCTGAGCTTGTCCCGGTCCGCCTTGATCTCCGGCTCGCTGACCGGCATCGACTGCTTGATGCGCGCCGTCGTCAATCGCACCGCTCGCGACCAGAATGCCGACGCGACCAGCAACCCGAGCAGCGATGCGCTCAGGAAGCCCAGGGCTACCAGCATCGCTGACTGGATCGAGATCACTAGCCAATCCTTAAGTCACGGGTTGCGAATGCGCGCCACAGCCATCGCTCAATCGCGCGAATCCTGCAAGCCGCCGTGGCCAAGGGCCCCGCAATTGTGGCGGGATTCGCACACAATAGATACTACGAAGACGGCAATGCGGCGTCACGCATCATTGTGGGATGCGGGGCCGCTCGGAATTCAGAATGGGTTCCAGGTTGGCGAGCGCGTGTATTTGAGGTAGCCGATGTTGGCACCTAGTCTGAGGCCGACGCCGGCTCTGATCGGGGCCGTGATGACGTCTCCGCTCTTCTGGTAGGTCAGCCCGACCCCGCCCACGATGTAGGCCGAGCCGTCGACGCCGGCGAAGCGCTGATAGATCTGCTGGGAGTCGGCGAGGTTATAGACCAGCACCATGACCTTGGAGCCCTCCGCACCCACGTCGTAGCCGATCGAGGGGCCCTGCCAGTAGACGCGGTGCGAGCCCGCGTTCTTGGTGTAGAGGGTGCCCTCGCCGTAGCGCAGGCCCGCCACGAACGCGCCGCCTGCCTCCTCTCCCAGGATGTATCCGTTCGGACGCCCCTGGCTCTTGAACGCGTACTCGACGACGCTGGCGAGCCCCTTGCTGACGGAGCCGAAAAAGGAGTGGCCCGCGGTCAGGATTTCGTTCGACGAATAGCCGTTGCCCTCGTCGTAGCGCGGCGGGCCATAGTAGCGGCCATCGGCGGGCGGTTGGCCGTAGCCCCGATAGGAGCGGTCGTTGTAGGCCTGATCGGGCGGCGGTGCGTAGGGCTCGCCGTACTGGCTGCGGGGCGGTGCCGAGTAGGTCTGCCCGTAGCCCTGCTGGTATGCCGGATCCGAATAGGGCTGCTGTCCGTACGCGGGCGGGGGCTGCTGCGGATAGTAGGGCTGGCGATAGCCCTGTGCCGAGCGCGGCGGCTGATAGGCATCGCGGCCGTACCCCGGTGCGCTGCTGTCTCTCTCGAGCGCCTTGGGCGCGCCGTCGCGCGGTGAATAGGCGTCGTAGCCCGGGGGGCGGTAGGCGTCGTCAGGCTGCTGGTAGCCCTGTTGGTAGCCTTGTTGGTAGCCCGGGCGCTGCCATGGCAGCGGCTCTTGCGCCGAGCCCGTTGCAGCCCAAAGCCCGATGGGCAAGCCGATGAGAATTGCGCCCGCTAACGCCGAGACCCGCATGGTACGACCCGCTACTTTTCAACGATTGAACCCGCTTGCTGGCGCTGCGACGGCTGAACGCTCCGGCTGCGCCGTTAAGCAAGAATTGACGTAAAGTATTACTAAAGTGTGGCCAAATAGCCCGCCGCAGTTCTGTAACCAACCTAGTCTTTTACTTGCCTAGGCAACGGTCCGCGCCCCCACGCCACGAAGTCCGGGTTCTCGAAGCGACGCTCGACATTGCCGTAGAGCAGGGGCTTGCCGTCGATCCGCGTCACCACCCCGCCGGCCGCGGCAAGGATGGCGTGTCCTGCCGCCGTGTCCCATTCGCAGGTGGGGCCGACGCGCGGGTAGAGGTCGGCATCGCCCTGGGCCAGAAGGCAGAATTTCAGCGAGGAGGCGACCGCGCGCCGCTCGATCACCTTGTAGCCCTCGAGGAACTGCGTGGTCGCCTTGTTGAGATGCGATTGGCTGGTCAGCGCGCTGATCGCATTGGGATCGGGCACGCGGGTGCGAATCGGGCGAAAGTCACCCTCGGCGAGGCTCCGCGCATCGGCGTCGGGCTCGATATGCGCCATCGCCGCGCTGTTCGGCCCCGTGGTGACATAGAGATCGGCAAGCGCGGGCGCATAGATGATGCCGAACACCGGCCGCCGGTCCTCGATGAGGCCGATGTTGACCGTGAACTCGCGCCGCCCCTTGATGAATCCCTTGGTGCCGTCGAGCGGATCGACCAGGAAGAACGGCCCGGCGATGTCGGGGATGCGCCCTGCCGTCACCTCCTCCTCCGCGACCACCGCAACACCCGGTGCCGTGTGTGCGAGCGCCTCGAGAATGATCTCCTCCGATTCGTGGTCGGCGGCGGTGACCGGGCTCTGGTCGCGCTTGATTTGCACGGACACGTCGGTCCCGAAGTGCGCCATCTGCACGCGCCCGGCGGCGAGCGCCGCGCTCAACAGCGCGTCGGCGAGGCGTGCGATCTCGTTGGCGTGCATGGAGCCTCTGTGCGCGGTGATTTGCGGCCGGTTGCTGTCAACGTGCTTTGTGACATGCAACGGTAGTGACGAAAAAACAATAGCTTCCGCCTCAGGCGCGCCAATCGCTTGGCAGGGAAGCCGCGAAGCGTGTATCTAGGCCGCGTATGCGCAAGCGGTCCGTTGGCAAGCGTGGCGTGCTCCGTTCTGAATTGCCGGCCGCACTCCAAACCCAACGCAATGGGGCTCCCCCCGATGACCGAGCGCGCTCAGCCGACCGATCTAGAGCTTGCTGCCCTGATCTCCAGCAAGATTTGCCACGATGTGATCGGTCCTGTCGGCGCCATCTATAACGGGCTGGAGATCCTCGACGAGGACGACGACGCCGAGGCCAAGAACTACGCCCTCGACGTCATCCGCAACGTGACCGAGCAAGCCTCCGCCCGGCTGCAGTTCGCCCGCTTCGCCTTCGGCGCGGCCGGGTCCGCCGGCGCACAGATCGATCTTGGCACCGCCGAGCAGATCAGCCGCGGCCTGCTCGGCCAGGGCAAGCACAAGCTCGGCTGGCGGGGGTTGCGCGGACACATGGCCAAGGACAAGGTCAAGCTGCTGCTCAACCTGGTTGCCAGCGCGGTGACGGCCCTGCCGCGGGGCGGAGACATCGAGCTCAGCATCGACGGCGTCCTGGAGAATCCGAGCTTCCTGCTGCGCTGCCGGGGGCCGGGTGCCCGCCCACCGCAGTATCTCGGCGACTACGTCGCCGGCGGGCAGCCGCCCGTGCTCGATGCCCTGTCGATCCAGGCCTATTACACGTGGCGGCTCGCGGCGACCTCCACGATGCGGCTCGAGATCGTCAAGGAAGGCGCCGACATCGTGCTGACGGCCAAGCCGCTGCTCTGAGCGATCCCAGGCATCGCAAGGCAACCTTAACCCTTTCCCTGCAGGTTTGACCGACGCCGAGCCCCCGTTCGCACGCCGGTGCGCGCGAGCCCCGTTTGTTTGCACGTTGCCGAGGCCGCCATGAAAACCTGTCTCGTCGTCGACGATTCCGACATCGTGCGGAAGGTCGCGCGACGGATCCTGGAGAACCTGCAGCTCGAAGCGAGCGAGGCCAACGACGGGGAAGCGGCTCTCGAAATGTGCAAGACCTCCATGCCCGAGGCGATCCTGCTCGATTGCCATACACCCACCATGGGCGCGACCGATTTCCTCACCTCGTTGCGGGCGCTGGAGGACGGCGGCAAGCCTGCCGTCATCTATTGCGCAACCGAGAACGACACGGGCGATATCGCGCGCGCGCTCACGTCGGGCGCCGACGACTACGTCCTCAAGCCCTTCGACCGCGAGACGCTGCGCGCGAAGCTGGCCGCGTGTGGCGTGCTGCAGGACGCCTGACCTCCATAATCGTCGTCCGTATTTTGGCCGGCCGCAGAAGCGCTCGCGGCCGATGTTGGCCGTGTCCCCGACTTGCGTGCTAAGCCCGATGGCCGCTGGGGGCGAGCGTTGGCGCCGACAAGGTCCTGGTCCGTGGGCAAAGTGAGCTACGCAAGAGCCTGGGCCGCCCTGTTGCTGGCGCTCGCCGCGCTGAGCTGGGGCGGCAACTACGTGCTGGCGCGGGCGGTGGCCGGAGAGGTCCCGCCGGCCGGTCTGTCGGTCTTTCGTTGGCTGGTCGGCCTCATCGTGCTGCTGCCCTTCGGCTGGCGTCATCTGCAGCGGGATTGGAGGCTCCTGGCGGCACACTGGAAGCCGGTCGTGCTCTTGGCGCTTGCCGGTGGTGCAGCGTTCGGGATGCTGCAGTTTGCCGCGCTGAAGTACACCACAGCCGTCAACGGCGGCCTGATCGGCGCCATGTCGCCGCTGCTCATCACGGCCGCGGGCGCTTTCCTGTTCGGCGACCGGCTCGGCGTCGGCCAGGTCGGCGGCGTCGTCCTGTCGATCGGCGGCGCCCTCGTTGTGGTGTTTCAGGGCAGCCTCGCGCGGCTGCATGCATTCAGCGTGAGCCTGGGGGACGTGCTCGTTCTTCTGAACCTCGTCATATGGGCCGGCTACACGGTATGCCTCAGGTTCAAGCCGCCCGTGCACTGGTTGAGCTTCACCATCGTGCTCGCGGCGGTCTCCATGGTGGCAAGCATCCCGCTCGCGCTTTTGGAAGACGTTTTGGGGGAGCACCTGCGATACTCGCCCGCAACCTTCGGAGCGATCGCGTATACCGGCCTCGTTTCGAGTGCTGTCGCCTATGCCGCGTGGAACCACGGTGTCGCCGTCTTGGGATCGCACCGTGCGGGGCTCTTTCTCAACCTGATCCCGGTCTTCAGCATCGCTGTCGCGTGGAGCGTGCTGGGTGAGCCGATCGAGCGCTACCACGCCATCGGCATCGGCCTCATCTTCGCCGGCATCTGGATGGCAACCGCCGAGCCCCGCCCCGCGATCGCAGACCGGAAATAGTACCCATCGGCGAGTCGCCGCGGCGGCCCTTCTCCCCTTGGGGAGAAGGTGGTCCGAAGGACCGGATGAGGGGGCCTTCTTCGAGGAGCACAAAGTCCCCCTCACCAGTTCGGCCAGATGACTTAAGTCCGCGTCGCCACCGCCGTGCAAGTAGTTCGCGGGCTTCCACGCGGACGTAAGTCATGGCCTCACATCCTCTCCCCGAGGGGAGAAGGACCGCGGCCGGCCTCAGCGCTTCGTCTTGCCGTCGGAGACCATGTGCAGGACCTCGACCTTGCGGTCGGCCACCAGCTCGCCGATCACGGGGCGGAAGTCCTTGAAGTGCTGGGTGTCCTGGTGCGCCTTGATGGCGTCGTCGTCCTTGTAGACCTCGAGCATGACGAACCGGGTCGGGTTCTTGGGGTCCTGCACGACGTCGAACTGCAGGCAGCCCGCCTCGTTGGCGAGGCAGCGCTTGGCCTGCGCCGTCATCTTGTCCTTGAACTCGGCTTCCTTGCCGGGCTTGGCGGTGAGGTAGGCGAGAATGGCGCGCATGGGGTGGCTCCTTGGGCTCGTTGGCCCGCCACTTTCGCATGCCGCGCGGCCAGCGTCAGCCGTTGAGGACGACGTAGGGCTCGTCGAGCATGCCCTCGATCTCCCAGCGCTGGGATTTGAGCTGGGCCAGCATGTGCGTCATCGCCTTGAGCTGGTGTTCGACCTGCGTGGTCGCATAGCCGCTCATGGCGGCCTTGGCGATGAGGGTCTTGAGGCGCTTGATGTTGTGCTCGGCTTGGGCGATGTCGCGGTCGGCGCGGGCCAGGCCCAGTCCCGTATCGGAGAGCACGGACTCCAACAGCATACGCATACTCCTCAACGCTACTCACACGACTGATACGCAACGGCATCTCGGCGGCTCGACCGCCTTCGTGATGCAGTAGGGACGCACGCGTTGGCCTGAAAATGGCCGGCCGCCTCACAAATTGTGACTGATTGTTGCGCGCTGTGACGATGGGCACCGAGTGGCCTGCGGCGAAGCAAGGGACAGTCGCCCGCGCTCGATGTTAGCCTTTCGCTCCGCGCTGAGATCCTGGACGGGGAGATGATGCCCAAGCTGCCAATCGTACGAGCCGGATCGCTGCGCGTCGCGGCAGCCGTTTGCCTGCTTCTCATCGGCCTCTTCAGCGCCGGCCCTTGCCGAATGCGGCGACGGCGGCGCCGGCTTCGACGCCTGGCTCACGCACTTCAAGCGGACGGCGGCGCGCCAGGGCATCTCGCGCGCGACGATCGAGGAGACGCTGACCGGCCTCACCTACGATCCCAAGGTGGTCCGCCTCGACCGGTCGCAGCGCTCCTTCAAGCTGTCGTTCGAGCAGTTCTACGCCCGCCGCGTCGGCCCGCTCCTGATCCGCCGAGGCAAGGCGCGCATGCGCACGCACCAGGCGACGCTGGCGAAGATCGAGCAGCACTTCGGGGTGCCGGCTCCGATCTTGATCGCCATCTGGGGGCTCGAGACCAACTTTGGCGCGGACTCGAGCGGCAAGTACTCGATCCTGCGCTCGCTCGCCACGCTGGCCTACGACTGCCGCCGCTCGGAGTTCTTCACCGGCCACCTGCTCGACGCCTTGCGCATCGTCCAGCGCGGCGACCTCACGGTGGCGCAGATGCGCGGCGGCTGGGCCGGCGAGATCGGCCACACCCAATTCCTGCCCTCGGGCTACTACAGGTATGCCGTCGACTTCGATGGCGACGGCCGGCGCGACCTCGAGAACAGCGTGCCCGATATGCTGGCCTCCACCGCGAACTTCCTCAAAGGCCACGGCTGGCAGGCCGGCCAGGGCTTCCAGCCGGGCGAGCCCAACTATGCCGTGCTCAAGGACTGGAACAGGGCGGAGGTCTATCAGCGCACGATTGCCGCGATGGCCTCCGAGCTCGCCGGCGGCCGGTGACGGCCGCCGCCGCTCGGCGCGCGCAGCGCGGCGTCAGGCGTACTGCGCAACGCCCTTGCCGAACGACCAGTTCTCTTTCCTGACCTCGACCAGGTTGATGAAGACGTCCTCGGGCCGAAGGCCGGGACTGCGCGCAAGGTTTTCGACGATGGCGGCAAACAGCTGCTTCTTCTGCTCCACGTTGCGCGTGTCGCTGACGGTGAGCTGAATCAGAGTGAGATCGTCGGAGTATTGGATGCCGAGATAGCTCGGCGCATGCACGATCCCGGTCGAGGGCGCGTGCGCCGTCACGATCTGGAACAGGTCGTCCTCCGGCACGCCGAAGGTCTCGACGAGCGCGGCCTGAATGCCCTGGGATATGGCCTTTATTGCCTCTGGCGTCTTGCTATTCGGCAGATCGATGCGAACGAGCGGCATGGGGTGCACCTCGGCTCAGCGTTGAACTGATGCGTGAAATAGCGCGCCGCTGGCGGTCCGCAACCGCCATTCTTCTTATGGGTTGGATGAGGAAATCTCAGGTGCGGCGCGCGTCGGCTGCGGCGGCGTGCGCTGTGCCAGCAGGATGCCGCCGATCACCAGCACCAGGGCCGCGGCGTGGAACGGCGCGAACGGCTCGCCGAGCAGGCCCACGGCCATGATGGCCGCGAACACCGGCACCAGGTTGACGAACACGCCCGCCCGTCCCGGCCCGATCAGGTCCACGCCCCGCAGCAGGAAGATCTGGGCGAGGCACGAGGGGAACACCGCCACATAGGCGGTGATCAGCAGGCCCTCCTTGCTGGGCAGCTGCAGCCCGCTGGTGATCGCCTCGAAGGCCACCAGCGGCAGCGACGTCAAGGCGGCGATCAGCGCCAGCAGCGTGAAGAACACCGCACCCGGCATCTCCGGCCGATCGCGCAGCGCCAGCGTGAAGAGTGAATAGATGAGGCAGGCGGCCAGCATCAGCACGTCGCCCCGGTTGAATTCGATCTCCATGAGGTGGAGCGGCTCGCCGCGCGTGGCAACCACCACGACGCCGACGATGGTGATCAGCACGCCCAACGCCTGCACGAGCGACACGCGCGTGCCGTGCGCGAGGAAGGCGCCGGTGAGCACGAACACCGGCACCGAGCCTTGCAGGATGCCGAGGTTGATCGCCGTCGTGTGGTGGGCGGCGATGTAATAGAGCACGTTGAAGCCGGTGAACCCCATCGTCGCCATCATGATCACGCCGAACAGGCGCCCGCGGATCTGCGGCCAGCGCGCCCGCAGCTGGCGCCCGTAGATCGGCCACAGCACGGCGACCACCAGCACCCAGCGCAGCGAGGTGAGCATCAGCGGCGAGATCTCGCCGACGGCGAGCCGGCCAGCGACGGTGTTGCCGGCCCAGAACAGGGCGGTCATCGTCAGCAGCAGGCCCGCCCAGGCGTAGAGGCGCTGGCCTGCGCGCTTGAGGGCGTTGCTCATTGGGATGATGGATGCGCCCGTTGGCCGGGCCGTGCGCGAGCCCGCATCACGCGCCTTTTCCAGCGATGGCGGTGCGCGGCAGCCCGCGCCTTGGCAGCGTCTCCATGTCCTCTCCGTCTTTTCCGGCGCGAGATTGCCCCACCTATACAGGCCGAGGCCGCTGCCGCTAAGGGCGGGCGCCAGCTGACCTGCCATGCGTCCCCGCGGAACAGGCCGTCAGGCGACCGGGTTGACGTTGCAGGGCAAATCACAGCATACGGCCGACAGAAAGATCGGTCGCAAGATCGACGTCAGGGGGCGCGACATGGCTTTCGCATTCGGGGGCGCGGGGGCGCTCCTCAAGGCGTTTGTTCCGACATTTCCGGGGCTTAGGTCGCGCCGAGGTATCGGCGCGGAGGGGCAGGGTGCGCTCGCAATGCGCCCTCCGGCCGCCCTTTCGCCACAGGCCGAGGCGGCGCTCGCCTCCCTCGACCTGCCGCCCGACGGTCCGATCGATCCCGAAGAGGCCCCGCGCGCCAGGCTGGCGCCGGATGTCGCCGCCCGCAACTTCGTGCGCTGGGCGCAGGCGCTCGATCTTGATGGCGATTATGCCACGCGCAGCATCTACGCCCTCTACTGCGAGTTCTCCGAGGTCGACGGCCGCCCGCCGCTGCGCGACCTCCGCTTCCTCGAGGCGCTGGCCGGCACGCAGGGCATCGCTACGGTTTCGCGCGGCAAGGACAAGGCGCGCCGTTTATGGCGCTGGACCATCGAGCCGGCAAAGCCGGCCGAGGCCGAGCCCGATCCGGACGTCGCCGACGTGTGGACCCATGAGCCTGCACCCGCGCCCCGTGGGCTGGGCTCGACGGATGCGCTGCAGTCCATACCTACCTGTGCGCCTAGTGATCCCGCCTCCATGCCTCAGAGCGCACCGAGCAACATCCAGGCGCCTGCGCCATCGCAGGCGCTCGCTCCCGTTGCGAGCGGCACACCGGCCGCCGAGGCTCCGGCCCCGGTCGACGCGCCTGCGGCAGCAACGCCGGCCCCTGAGTTTGCCGTTGCGCCCGCGGTGACCAAGTCTGCGAGTGGCCGCGCCTCCAAGCCGGCGGCGCCAGAGGCACCCCAGGCGCCAGCCGCGGATGTGCCCGCTGCCCCGGCTGATCTGGCAGTCGCGATCAAAATCCAGGCGCCCGCGGTATCGCAGGCGCCCAAGGCGAAGGGTGCGAAGGGGCAACCCGCGCAGACCTCGACTCGCGCTGCATCCGCGGCGGCCGAGGCGAGCGCGGCAGCGAAACCTTCCAGGTCCGTGATCGTGCTCTCGCGCTTCCTCGCCGACGCGGACCACCCGTTCTCGCCCGCCGGCCTGCGCGAGCGCGAGAAGAATGCGCGCCGACACCGCCTCAACGCGGCGGCCTCGCGCAAGCAGCGCGGCCCCCTCCGCCGCGCCGCCTGATCGAGCGCCGTCGCGGCATGATGCGGCAGAGCAAATGCATGAGCGAGGGCCCCGGCCCTCGCTCTATTTTTTGTGCGGCGTGGTGGCAATGAGGTGTGTCGCTGCAAGCACTTTCAATCTTGTGGCGTCTCCGCCCGAGGCTTTGGAAACGCAGGGGGGCGAGGCGAGGTTCGTTAGGTGGTTGCTTCTAAATGGAGCGACACCACATTCAACAGATGACACGCGCTCTCGCGCATCGCGTCTTGCAAAAGGGAATGTATGGGCCTCAATAGTAACAAGTGCGCGTCTTTGATTCGGAGCTATGGAATGCGCACGCGCGCGCATGGCGTCGTGGCCTACGTGGCCATACTCGCCATCTGCACGGCTGGGGTTCTTCACTTCTCGTGGTGGGCTTTCGTGGCCGGTGCTTGCGTGCTGGCGCTGATCTCGTTTTCGAACCACCCGATCGCGTATCGCGCCCTTGGTGGCGGGGAAGGGGCTGTAAGCATTCTCCTTTTTTCTTCGCTGCTCAACGCGGCCGCGACGTCCGCTGCCGCGTTGATGGTCGGCGGCCTGATTGGCTGGATGTGGGGCGTCTAGTCGGCTCTTCAACCCATCGGCTCATCGTCCGCATCGTCTTGAACCTCAGGGTCGGCGAGCAAATCCGTGATGCGCTGCCCAAGTCAGCGACACGTTGCCTGCTGTAATCCTCTCCACCTCGTTCTTCTGGCCTGCTGCGCATCTCGACTTGATCGGCACAGCTGAGCAGCTTGGTGAACCTGCCATTTGGGCCAGCGAGCATGCGCACAACTTCTCTGTCGCACTGGATCTCACAATACAGGGTGAGAATGCGCACCATCTCACTCTTCGCTTCCTCGGCGGTGACAATGGGTTCAACAAGGCCTTGTGCCCGCCTGAGGCATCTAAGTGCGGCGTGCCAATTTTGATCGTCTTTGCGCTTTTCCAGCAATTCAGCCCTGCGGCGCAAGGCTCTGGCTTGGGCGACGTCTGCCCCAACATTGCTGGCCGCCTTTTGCATCTCGTCAAGAAGTTCGAATTCCCTTTTTTGCCGTCCGAGTTGTCTGGCACATCCGGCCGCAATGTCTCTCGAAAGGACGTTGTCGAGTTGAACCTGTGTCGCTGCTTCGAACTCTTCAAGCGCACTGTCGTCGTCGCCATCAGTTGCGTGTTGGTACCCGCGGATGAGATGAGCGGTAATCAGCTCTTGTTGGGCTTCGCTTGTTGCGGCTGAAAGAGCCGACGCCTCCTTCGCCAACTGATTTGCCGACGCGGCGAGCACACGTGCTTGCTCTTTCTTGCTCCAGCCGCTCAACCATTTTCGTAGGAGCGTGAGTCGGCTGGTCTCAATGTCCGCAGGGATCGACCCCAAACCTCTGCGAGAAAGCGCCAGATACGCTGGCTGAAGCTGTAAATGCTTCCTCTCGTGTGCTTTCTTCAGACTTTGAATCCGCTGCGGCAAGTTGATTTCAGCGAAGTGCCAGCTGATGAAAAGCGCGGACGCTGCACCAATGGTGGTGGCGACGAGCCCAGCTAGCCACTTGAGATAACCTATCTGCTCGTTGCTCGGGGCGAACCGCCGAGCTTGCCCCAGCATGGCGTCGAGCCACTCCTGCCACGCTGGGTCGATCCAACCGTGCCTCACCAAAGACGGCAGGGCCAATATGCCCAACACAAGCAACAGGACCACACCTGCGGCGAAATATAATTTAGGCGCAATCGATCTCCTGCGCTTTCGCATTTCTTGCCCCACCCGAATGAAATCTGACTAATGCGACAATCGTGCGCCGGTTGGACATGCTTGTCCAGTCGATGATTTCAGCCGTCGGGTGAACTAGTCGCTTTCGCGAGCTTCGAAAACAATGGGCAATCTTTATGCCCACATGCCAGAGGCGGTCAGCTCCAAAGCCCTATCACCGGGCGTCCGCCTGGATCATGTCCGACGCCTTCTCCGCGATCATGATGGTCGGCGCGTTGGTATTGCCCGAGGTCAGCGTCGGCATGATCGACGCATCGACCACGCGCAGCCCGCCGACGCCGCGCACACGCAGGCGCTCATCGACGACGGCAAGCGGGTCATGCCCCATCCTGCAGGTGCCCACGGGGTGGTAGATGGTCTGCGAGCTCTGGCGGATCGCCTCCAGCACCTCCTCGTCGCTCTGCACTTTGTCTCCCGGCGCGTACTCGGCCTCGATCACCTCCGCCAGGCGCTTGCCGGCGGCGATCCGGCGGGAGAACCGCACTCCCGCGATCTGCGTGCTCCTGTCCATCTCCGTCGCCAGATAGTTCGGATGGATGGCCGGATAGATGAAGGGGTTCGCTGAATTGAGCAGGATCTCGCCCCGGCTCTCGGGCCTCAGCTGGCAGGTCGACATGGTCATGCCCGGAAAATCGTGCAAGCCGTCGCCCAGCTTGTCGGTGCTCAGCGGCTGCACGTGAAACTGCACGTCGGGGGCATCCAGCCCCGCGCGGGTGCGCACGAACGCACACACCTGGCTCGCCCCCATTGCCAGGGGGCCACGCCGCGTCAGCATGAACTGGATGCCGGCCATGGCACGCCCGAACACGTTGCGCACCTCGTTGTTGATGCTCAGCGGCCGGCTGAGCTTGAACATCACCCGCGCCTGCAGATGATCCTGCAGGTTCTTGCCGACGCCCGGCAGGGCACAGCGCACCTCGATACCTTCCGACTTCAAGTGCTCGGGCGGGCCGATGCCCGACAGCATCAAGATGTGCGGAGACCCGATGGCGCCGGCAGCAAGGATGACCTCGCGACGCGCCGTTGCAACGTGGTTGCTGCCGTTTTGCTGGTATGAGACGCCCGTTGCGCGGCCGCTCTCCACGAGAACGCGTGTCGTGTGGGCGTCGGTAAGGACCTCCAGGTTGCCGCGGCGGCGGGCGGGGCGCAGATAGCCCACCGCGGTCGAGCAGCGCAGCCCGTTGCGGGTCGTGAGCTGGAAATAGCCGACGCCGTCCTGCCTGGCGCCGTTGAAGTCGTCGGTGCGCGGCACCCCGGTTTCCTCGGCCGCGTCGATGAAGCGCTCGCAGATCTCGCGTTCGATACGCATGTTGCCGACGCCGAGCGGACCGCCGGCACCGTGCAGATCGTCGGCGCCCCGCTCCTGGTCCTCGGCGCGCTTGAAGTAGGGCAGCACGTCATCGAAGCTCCACCCGGTGCAGCCGAGCTGGCGCCAGTGATCGAAATCCGACGCATGGCCGCGAATGTAGAGCAGGCCGTTGATCGAGCTGGAACCGCCCAGCACCTTGCCGCGCGGCCAGTCCAGGCGGCGGCCGCCGAGGCCGGGGACCGGCTCGGTCTTGAACATCCAATCGGTGCGCGGATTGTGCATCGTCTTGAAGTATCCGACCGGGATGTGAATCCAGATGTAGCGATCGGTGCCGCCGGCTTCGAGCAGCAGGACGCGCGTGCCACCGTCGGCCGTCAGCCGGTTCGCCAGCACGCAGCCGGCCGATCCCGCGCCGACGATGATGTAGTCCCAGTCCCCGTGCATCTCCGGTTCGCCTGTCTTGGTGCGCTCTGTCAGGCCGTCGCCGAGAAGCTCACCTTCGTGATGCGCCGTTCTGCCAGCTCTCGCACGAGTTTCACCAGGGGCTTCTCGAAGACGTATTCTGTCTTCATCGCCCCGGCTGCGAGCATCTCGTCGACCTGCTGTCCGGCGAACATGAAGCGCAGGATCCGCTCGTCGTCGCTGGCGTTGGGATATTGCTTGCGGAGCTTGTCCACGGCCGGCGGCAAGGGCGCGGGCTGCAACGCGATCTGGGGCGAGCCGTTCTCGACGATGCGGTCGAGCACATCGGGATCGACCGGTGCCAGGAGCTTGCCGAAATACCCGAGCGCGTACTTCTTCACTTCGTCGGGAATGGTGCGGTAGCGCTCGCCCTGCACCACATTGAGCACGGCCTGCGTGCCGACGAACTGGGCGAACGGCGTGATCAGGATCGGATAGCCCAGTTCGTGGCGCACGCGCACGCACTCCTCGAGCAGCTTCTGCAGCAGATGCGATAGACCGGCATGGGCGAGCTGTGACCGGAAGTTCGACATCATGCCGCCCGGGATCTGGTGCTCGTAGTGGAAGGCGTCGTATTCCTGCGGCTCGCCGAGCGGCTTGCCCTCCTGCTCCGCGATGCGTCGGAAATGCTCGCCGACCTCGGCCAGAAGGTCGTCGTCGACGTCGACTTTGAATCCGAGCGCCCGCAGGTTCTTCGCCACCGATTGCGTGGACGGCTGTGCGTTGCTGTTGGCCAGCGGCGCGGTCGAGGTATGGATCCGGTCGGCACCCGCCTTGATGCCCTCGAGGTAGACGAGCGGGGCGACGCCGGTCATGCAATGGCTGTGCAGCTCGAGCGGGATATCGCCGATTGCCTTCTTGACCGCCGGCACCAGCGTGCGGATGCGGTCGACGGTCAGCAAGCCGCCGGCATCCTTGAGCCAAATGGCGTCGACTTTGCCGCGGCGCACCAGGTCTCTTGCCGTCTTTACATAGAGCTCGTCGGTGTGCACCGGGGACAGCCCGTAGGAGAGCGCGCCGAATGTCTTCACGCCGAGCGCCCGCGCCTTGTGGATCGTGACCAGCATGTTGTCGACGTCATTCAGGCCGTCGAAGCTGCCCACCTCTCGGAAGCCGTTGGCGACCAGCCGCTCCACCCACAGCTCGACGATGTCGTCGGGAACGATATCGAAGCTGACGATATTCTTGGACCGGGTGAAGGAGCTCAGCGGCGTCTTGGTGATGCGCTCGCGCATCAGCCGCATGCGCAGCCAGGGATCCTCCTTGAGGTAGCGGACGCAAACGTCGAATTGGATGGTGCCGGCGAGGTCTATGCGCTGGAAGCCGATCTCGTCCATGTGCTTGGCGATCGGCAGCATGTGCGCGGTCGTCATGCGCGTCGCCCACAGGCACTGGTGGGCGTCGCGCAACGTGGTGTCGACAACTCCAATTTCGCGCATCAGGTCCCCTTGTGATTGTCAGGATGGGGCGTGGCGCGGTTGAGCCACGCCCCATCGATTGTCTTATTTCTTCTTGAGAGACGCCTCGGCCTTCTCGAGGAAGGAGTAGTCGAGATACTTGCCGACCCAGCCGTCCACGTCCTTGGCAAGGTTCTCCGGGATCTTGCCTTGCTTGGCGATCGTCGTGATCCAGATGCGCGTCGAGGCCATGTCGAGCCTGGGCTGCGTCAGGTCGACGGAGCCGAGCGCATTGAGGTTCACGGGATAGGACTTGGGATCGTTCATCTTCTTCGAGACGAGCTGCGCCGTCTTCTCGTTGCCATTGGCCTTGATCCACTGGATGGCGCGCAGCGTCGCCCGCACGAATTTCTCGACGGTCTGCGGGTTCTCCTTGGCGTAGGCCGTCCGGAACGCGAGCTGCAGGCTCTCCGCGTTCGCGATTGGCGGCATCCGCTGCACGTAGTGCAGCAGGTCGGGGGCATGCGCGACGGCTTGGGCGGATGCGGGCTCCCAGCCGATGAAGGCCTCGACCTCCCCCTTCTGGATCATGATGGCGACGTCGGTGATCTTTGCCGGCACGTGCTCGAATTTCAGGCCTTGCGACTGCTCGATATAGCCGAGCACCGCGTCGTGAATGGTGCCGATGCCGGGCGTGCCGACCTTCTTGCCGTTCAGATCCTTGACCGACTTGTACTGCTTCTTGCCGATGATCGGCGCGTTGCCCTTCGTCACCGACATGACGATGCGCACGTCGCCGCCGCGGGCCACGTACTGCATGAAGGGGGTGATCGCGGCCATCACCGCATCGAGGTTGTTGATATCGAGCAGAGCCGATGGCCCGTTGGCGTAGGTCTTCCGCTCGATCTTGATGCCTTCCTCCTTGTAATAGCCGTTGAGCTCGGCCACCCAGACCGCCGCGTAGTCGACCTCCGAGCCATTCTGGTCGGCAAGGCGGACCGTCTTCATTGACTGCGCGTTCGCGCTTCCGGCACCGAAGCTCGTGCCGACAGCCGGCAGCAGCGCCGCCGCGCCCATGCTCTTGATGATCTTGCGTCTGCTTTGCATGCTTTCCTCCTACGTTGAGTTATGATCTGCGGTTCCCCCGCTATCTTTTGGCCTCGACCGCGGTTGGCCGCCCAACCGAGCTCTCCTCTTGCTGCTCGTGCAGCCAGCGTGCGCACTGCGCGCGAATCTCCATGAACTGGGGCGAGAGCGGATCGCGCGGATGCTCGAGCCCTATGGGCAGCTCCGCCACGATGTGCGCGGGCTTGGCGGAGATGATGAGAATGCGGTCGCCCAGGAAGACCGCCTCCTCCAAATTGTGCGTGACGAAGATCACCGTGCGCTTGCGGTGGCGCCAGATGTCGAGCACCTCCTGTTGCATGCGCTCGCGCGTGGGCTGGTCGAGGCTGACGAATGGCTCGTCCATGAGAATGAGATCGGCGTCGGTCGCAAATGCCCGGGCGATGGCGACGCGCTGCTTCATGCCTCCCGAGATTTGATGCGGGTAGTAGTTCTCGAACCCGGTCAGGCCGACGATCGCGACGATCTCGCGCACCTTCGCGTCGATCTCGGCGCGCCGTGCGCCCCTGATGCGCAGGCCCGCGGCGACGTTGTCGCGCACCGTGAGCCAGGGGAAGGTGGACGGCTCCTGGAACACGAACGAGATGCTCTGCTGCTTGGGATCGGCGGGCCTGCCGTCGATGAGGATCTTGCCGCGCGAGGGTTTCAGAATGCCGGCGAGCATGTCGAGCAGCGTGGTCTTGCCGCAGCCCGAAGGCCCGCAAATGCATACGAACTCATTGGTCGTGACGCTGAACCTCAGGTCTTCGTGCACGACCAGATCGCCATAGCGATGCGAGGCGTCGACCTCGACTTTGGCCCTGGCGCCGATCGGCGCCTGCCCGTGCATATGCGCGCCCTCCTTCACAGGCTGACCTGCCAGCGCCACCGGAAGAGCCGCTTTTCGACCAGCAGAAGGATCTCGTTCATGAGAAACCCGATGAGGCCAATCAGCAGCATGCCGACAATGACCTCCGGCACCTGCAGCAGCTCGGCGTAGTTGGTCATCATGCGGCCAAGACCGGTGGAGATGCCGCCGGCGAGCTCCGCGGCAACAATGGTCAGCCACGCCGTGCCGAGGCCGACCCTCATCCCGGCCATGATGTCGGGCAGCACCGTCGGGACGACCACGCTGCGCAGGATCCAGAGCTTGCTGGCGCCATGCACGATGCCGACCTTGCGGTGGATCGGCTCGACCCGGGCGACCCCGACCAGTGTCGAGGTGAAGATGGGAAAGAATGCGCCGAGAAAGATCAGGAACGCGAACCGCGTCAGCCCGGAGAAGAAGATGATGGCGAGAGGGATCCAGGCGATCGGCGGAATAAAGCGCAGCGGCTCGAGCACCGAGCGCGTGCCGGCATAGACCTTCGGATAAAGCCCCATCAGCAGTCCCAGCGGCACGGCGAACAGGACGCCGAGCCCGAAGCCCACCAGGACCCGCTCGATGCTGGCCCATGAATGCGTCCACAGCGAGTGCCCGAATGTATCGCCGCGCGTCGCAAGCTTGATGAACGCCTCGACGATCCTGTGTGGG
Source organism: uncultured Alphaproteobacteria bacterium (assembly GCA_963797005.1). Lineage (GTDB taxonomy): Bacteria > Pseudomonadota > Alphaproteobacteria > Rhizobiales > Hyphomicrobiaceae > AWTP1-13. The sequence goes on along the minus strand of CAWCOF010000011.1, from coordinate 354,823 downwards.
GCGGGAAAGAACGGCGACCCGACAAGCGACGCTGCGACCTGCCAGACCATGAGCGCAATGGCGACCGAGACCAGGTTCCACAGGCCCGTCCGCATCCCTGCACTGACCGCGCTCGACCGGGATCGGTCCGTTTGCATGTTGGTCGTCGTGGCCATGGCTGGGTCGCGATCCTCCTGGCGCGGGCTATTGGGCGGTCCACCCGCCATCGACGATCAGCGAGCTTCCGGTGACGAAGCTGGAGGCATCGGAGGCGAGGAAGACGGCTGGACCGATGAGCTCGCGGGGCTCGCCGAAGCGCCCAAGCGGCGTGACATCGGTGATGCGCTGGCGCACCTGGGGTGCGTGCTGACGGGTGAGCGGCGTATCGATGTATCCCGGTGCAAGCGCATTCACCCGCACGCCGAATGGGGCAAGCTCGAGGGCCAGCACGCGGGTCAGCTGCACGATCGCCGCCTTTGCCGCCGCGTAGGGTGCAACGTTGGGGGCTGCCACGTGGGCCAGCATGGAGGCGATGTTGATGATGGAGCCCTTGCGCTTCTCCAGCATGTGGCGGCCGATGGCCTGCGAGAACAGGAACGTGCCGCGGACGTGCACCGCGTGCAGCGAGTCGAACTCCGCGCAGGTGTAGTCGAGCAGCGGCTTGCGGATGTTGTGGCCCGCGTTGTTGACGAGCACGTCGACGTGGCCGAATGCGGCGAGCGCGGCTCCGGCGGCGCGTTGCACCGCGTCCGCGTCGCTCACATCGGCCTCGATGCCGATGGCGCGGCTGTCGCTTCCGCTCGAGATCTCTTCGGCGCAGCTCTTCGCCGCCGCCGCATCGCGGTCGACAATGGCCAGCGCGGCGCCGTTGCAGGCCAGCCCCCAGGCCATGGCGCGTCCGAGCCCGGATCCGCCCCCGGTGACGAGGGCAACGCGCCCCGAAAGGTCGCTGAGACCCTTCACCGCTTTCGCAGCCGGCAGAGTGTCCGGGAGGTTGTTCATCGCCGCCCCGCCCCGCTCAATAGCTCGCCCGGCCGCCGCTGACGTCGTAGCAGGCCCCCGTCACGAAGCTCGCCTCCTCCGACAACAGGAAGGCCACGATGTTCGCCACCTCTTCCACGCGGGCGACACGTCCCATCGGGATGCGGCTGACCGAATCGCGGACGAACGAGTCCGGCATTTCCTTCTGCATGCCCGTCGCCTCGATCAGCGACGGCGCCACGCAGTTGACGCGCACGCCGTGGCCGACCAGCTCCTTCGCCCACGACTTGGTGAAGGCGATCACGGCGGCTTTGCTCGCGGCGTAAATCGACAGGTCCTTGGGACCATCCTTGCCGGCGACCGACGCGATGGTGACGATGGCGCCGCTGCGCCGGTCGATCATATGCCGCGCAATAGTGCGCGTGCAGGTGAACTGCGCCCGCACGTTGATATCGAGCACGCGTTCGATGTCGGCGTCGGCGAGCTCGAGCAGCGGGCGGACCGGCCCGAGGATGCCCGCATTGTTGACGAGAAGGTCGATGTGTCCGAACCGCGCGACCGTCGCGGCGACCATGCTTTGCAGCGAGTCCTCCAGCAGGACATCCGTCTGGACGGCCATCGCGGCGCCGCCCACCGCCACGACATCCCGCTCCAGCCGCGCGGCGGCACCGTGATCCCTGTCGGCGATCACGACGCTTGCTCCGCGCCGCGCCAGGCCTTCGACGATTGCGCGCCCGAGACTCGCCGCGCCGCCCGTGACAACTGCGACCCGCCCTGCCAGCGTCTGCGTTGCTTTGGTGCTCATGTGGTGGCCTTGCTGCCTGCCTGATCCTGAAGCCTCTTGCCTTGCCCGGTGCCGGCGTCTCGGCGCGCCGGGCTGGCGTTCCTGCCCAGATCGGCGAAGAAGGTCTCTTCCACCCACCGGGTGGTGACCAGGCCGTTCTTGAAATCCCGATGTGTCAGGACCTGGCGGTGGAAGGGGATGGTGGTCGGCACGCCGGCGACTTCGAAGCGCTCCAGGGCGCCGGACATCTGCTCGATTGCCTGGGTACGATCGCTGCCGTGCGCGATGACCTTGGCAAGCAGCGAGTCGTAGTAGGGCGGAACGAGGTAGCCCGCGAAGCAGTGCGTATCGACGCGGATGCCGGAGATCTGGGGCGCGTTCCAGGTCTGCAACCGACCGGGTCCTGGAGCAAAATTGCGCTCGGCGTCCTCGGCATTGATGCGGCACTCGATGGCGTGTCCCTCGAGGCGCACATCATCCTGCGCGAAGGAGATCGGGGCGCCTGCCGCAATGCGGATCTGCTCGACGACCAGGTCCCGCCCCGTCACCATCTCCGTGACCGGGTGCTCCACCTGGATGCGCGTATTCATTTCCAGGAAGTACCAGCGCCGGGTCTCGTCATCGAAGACGAACTCGACGGTGCCGGCGCCCTGATAGCGTACCCCTTGCGCAAGCCGGACGGCGGCGTCCGCCAGCTCCGCACGCAGGTTGTCGTCGATGACGGGAGACGGCGCCTCCTCGATCAGCTTCTGGTGTCGGCGCTGGACCGAGCAGTCGCGCTCTCCCAGATGAACGACGTTGCCCTGGCTGTCGCCGAGAACCTGGATCTCGATATGGCGCGCCCGCTCGATGAATTTCTCGATGTACAGCGACGAGTCGCCGAAGGCCGCCTGCGCCTCCGCGGCAGCAGCGGCAACCTCGCGGTCGATGTCGGCCTCACGCGTGACCACGCGCATGCCGCGCCCGCCCCCGCCGGCGCTTGCCTTGACGAGGATCGGAAAGCCGTGGCGCCGGGCGAAATCACGAGCGTCAGCGGGGCTGTCAATGCGTCCGGAACCCGGGACGCGCGGCACGCCTGCTTTCTGGGCGAGTTGAACGGCCGACAATTTGTCGCCCATCGCGTCGATCGTTTCGGGTGACGGGCCAATGAACGTTACGCCTTCCTTGGCGCACAGGCGGGCGAACGCGGCGCGCTCGGAAAGAAAGCCATAGCCGGGGTGGATCGCCGCGCAACCCGTACCCAGCGCCGCCATCACCAAAAGCTCGGGCTTGAGGTAGCTCTCGCGCGCTGGCGCGGGGCCGATGCACACCGCGCGCGTCGCAATGCGGGCAGCGAGACTGTCCCGGTCCGCGGCCGACACGGCCACAACGGTTTCAATGCCGAGCTTCTCGCAGGCGCGGATCACCCGCACCGCGATCTCTCCGCGGTTGGCGATCAGGACGCGCCGAAACGGAGGTGCCTGCATCAGGCCTAGCTCCTCCCGGCCGGCTCAATGAAGATGAGGGGCTGGTTGAACTCGACGAGGGCGGCATTGTCGATCAGGATCTTCACGACCTCCCCGTCGACGCCGGCCCGGATGGAATTGAAGAGCTTCATCACCTCGATCAGGCAAACCGTGTCGTCGGCGCGCACCCGCTGTCCGACTTCGACAAACGGCTTCTCTCCCGGCGCCGAGGCCCGATAGAAGGTGCCCAGCATCGGGGCGCGGATCGCCACCAGGCCGTCGGGCACCGTGGTCTCTGCCGAGGATGCCGGTTGCGCCGGGGCTGCCGGCGCTGGCGGTGCTTCCGGCGCGGCGGCCGCCGCAGCCGGGCTGAGGGTCACAACTTCGGACTGCCTGTGGCCGCCGCCCGAGCTATTGCGCACGACGCGGAGCCGAAAGCCGCCGTGCACGAGCTCGATCTCATCGAGATGCTCGGCCGCATCGATGATCTTCAGAATGGCTTGAACGTCGTCGTGCGTCAGGTCCATGAACTCACCGGTCCAAGATCATTTCGCGGGCTGAGTCCGTCGCGCGGCGCGAGCGGCTCCGGCAGGTGCCTTCGACTTGAGCCGAGATGCCACCGGTCCTCGTCGTGAAGCCGGTTCCCAGCCAAGCTCCGCCGAGATGCGCGCCGCGCACGCCTTCACGTCGGGCAGGCACCGCCGCAGTCTCTCCAGGGGGTGGCTCGCCACCGGCGCCATGACGGCCAACCCGGCGACCGTGTGTCCGGCACGATTGTGCACGGGAACCGCCAGGCAATTCACGCCCGGCAGGAGCTCCTGGTCGTCGATGGAATAGCCGCGACGCCGGATCTCTTCCAGCTCTCGCGCCAGGGAGCGCGCGCTCGTTATCGTGTTCTTGGTGTAGGCGTGGAAGGGAGCGGATCGCAAGACGCCTTCCCGCAGCTCGATCGGCCCGAACGCCAGCAGCAGCTTGCCGCTCGCGCTGCAATGCACCGGCATCGGAGTATCTCCGGTGACGTCGACGCGCAGCGGTGCCGTCAATTCCACCCACTGCACGAACGACAGGTTGCCGGATTTGAGAACGACCAGGTTGACGCGCACGCTGAGAGTCTCGGCCAGGGCGTTCATGAGCAAGCGGCGAGTGCCGTGCGCGGCGCTGTGCCTGAGACCGCTGAGCGCAATCTCCTCGAAGGTCGAGCCGAGCTGATAGCGCAATGTGAGCGGGTCCTTGTGCACGAAGCCGGCCCCCTCGAGCACTTTCGCAAGCCGGTAGGTCGTCGGCTTCGGCAGCTTCAAGGCCCGGCTGAGATCGGCGAGCGCCGTCGGCTCGTTGGCGCTGGCGATGCGCTCCAGTAGGCGCAACGCCTTGACGACGGGCGACCTGGCTGCGGCGAGGTTGCTGGCCATTTCATTCATTGAAACGATATGTCCCAACCGTTGACACGGGCCTGTAAGTAATGGTGGGCTTTCCTGCCTGTCAAGCGCCGGGAATGACGCTTCACGGGGGCTGGCCCAAATGAACGGAGGAGCAGAGGATGAGGCAGAGTGTGTTGCGTCGCCTAAAGACACCTGTGACGCAGATGACAAAGTGCGCACTGGCGATAGGCGTCGCATTGTCGAGCACGGCGCAGATTGTCCGTGCACAGGATCTCCCCTACATCGAGAAGACGCAAAAGACGATGCGCCTTGCGCACGGCGTCGTCCCGGGGGCGCCTTACGATCTTGGCGCCCATCGCTTCGCAGATCTCGTGGATCAGTACACGCACCGCGCGATCCAGGTGAAGGTGTTCCCGAGCGCGCAGCTTGGCCTGGAGCAGAACACCGCCAAGGACGTGCAACTCGGCACGCTCGACCTCACGCTCGTTGCCATCAACAACGCGTCGATCTGGTACAAGCCGCTCGACGTGACCGTGCTTCCCTTCATTTTCCGGGATCGCACCCATGCCAACGCCGTCATCAACGGGCCGGTCGGCAAGGAGCTGTTCGAAAACTATCGCAAGGCGTCGGGCGTGCGAATCATCTCGGTGTTCGAGTGGGGTGATCGCGGCATCATCAACAAGGTTCGTCCCATCACCAAGCCGAGCGATCTCAAGGGCATCAAGATCCGCCTGCCAAAGAACTCCGTGATGCTCGATACCTACAGTGCATTCGGGGCGACCACCACCGCCATCGACTGGGGCGAGCTCTACACAGCGCTGCAGCAGGGCGTGGCGGACGGTCTGGAAGGGCCGCCCCAGGGCATGCTCGACATGAAGTTCTCGGATTTCCTGAAATACTACTCCTACATCAACGTGTTCTACGGGATCTCCGTGATCCTCATGAACGACAAGGCGTTCCAGGCGCTGCCGAAGGCGCATCAGGACGCGATCACCCGCGCGGGGTACGAGGCCGGCGAGTACCAGCGCTGGATCTCGGCTGTGTCCCACATCGACGGACTGAAGAACCTGCAGGCGGCCGGCGTGAAAGTGAACGTCATCGCAGACCGCAAGCCGTTCATCGATGCCGTCAAGCCGGTCTACGAAAAGTACCGCAAGGAGATCGGCGAGGAGTGGATCAAGAAGGTCGAGGAAGCCAAGTAAGGGCTTCCTAGCGCTTCGCCGAACATTGCTTCAGACTGAAGGCGCCCGCACGCTCCGCTGAGGAACGTGCGGGTGCTTTTGAGCAGCGGCACTTGCCGCCCGAGGGAGTGGCGCATGCGGGTTCTCAAATGGCTCGATGACTGGTTCGAGCAGGTCGTGCTCGTTATTCTAGGCTCGATCCTGGTCGGCAGCCTCAGCTACTCGGCATTCGTGCGCTATTTCGTGACGAACCCGTTCTTCACGGGGCTTTCGCACAAGGCTGAAGAGCTTGGAATCTTTGCGTTCGTCTTCCAGCTCTATTTCGGCTCCGTGCTGGCGACCAAGGAAGGCGCCCACTTCCGCGTGTCGGCGCACCTCGACTGGATCCGGCCGCCGCTTCGCCGTTGGCGTTTCCTGATCGGCGACGTGGTCTGGCTCGCGTTCAATCTGTTCATCGTCTGGCAGGGCAGCCTGCTCGTGAAATCCGCGCTGGATCGGCCCGAGCCGAGCTTGGCACTCGAAATTCCCATGCAATGGATCTATGCCATCATTCCCGTGGCGTTCGCGCTCACCTGCTTCCGGCTCATCCAGACATATGTCCGTCCCGTTCCCGAAGAGAACGGCCCCAGCAGGCAGATGTGAGCCGTCATGTTGGGTGAGAGCAGTATCACGCCCGTCGTTTTCGGTGCGTTGACGATTGCCTTGTTGCTCGGCGTTCCCGTCGGCTATGCGCTCGGGATTGCGACCCTGTGCGGCCTGTTGCTGACGCCGATCCCGCTCGTCTACATGGCCCAAACGTTCTACACGGGCGCCGGCCTCTTCCCGCTCATTGCCATTCCAGGGTTCATTCTCGCCGGCGAGCTGATGATGCGCGCCGGTCTGACCGAACGCATCATTCGCGTCGTCTACATCCTGGCCGGCAACGTGCCGGGCGGGCTCGCCGTTGTGACGATCATTTCCTGCGCCTTCTTCGCCTCGCTTTCCGGCTCCGGCCCTGCAACGACAGCCGCAATCGGCGCCGTGATGATCCCGACCATGGTGCAGGCAGGCTACCCGGCGGCGTTTGCCGCATCCGTCGCGGCCACCGGCGGCACGCTCGGCATTCTGATTCCGCCGTCCAATCCGATGATCGTCTACGCCATCATGACGAAGGACGTCTCGATAACCGGTCTCTTCGCGGCAGGAGCGGTGCCGGGCCTGCTCTTGACGACGGTGCTGGCAGGCACCTGCTACTTGATTGGCCGGAAAAACGGCTACCGGGCAACGGGCGAGCGCTTCGATGTGCGCAAGCTCCTGCGGGCGGTGTGGGACGCCAAGTTTGCCCTGGTCATGCCGCTGGTGGTGCTGGGCTCCATCTACACCGGCGCCGCAACTCCCACCGAATCTTCCATGCTTGCCGCCGTCTACGCAATGGCCGCCGGCTTCGTGCTGCGCCGGCTTTCCTTCGCGGATATTGCGCATGCGATGGTCGCCACCGGCAAGCTCACCGGCGCGGTCCTGATCATCATGGGGCCGGCCATGGCCTTCGGCAAGCTTCTGACCCTCTACCAGATTCCAGACCAGATCGCCGCCGGCTTCCTCAGCATTTCGCAGAATTGGATCTTGATCCTCATGATGATCTCCGTGCTGCTCGTGGTGGTCGGCATGTTCATGGAGACGCTCAGTCAGATCGTTCTGCTGACACCGATCTTCCTGCCGGTGGTGGTGAAGCTGGGCGTCAGCCCCGTGCATTTCGGCATATTGTTCGTGGTGCTTTGCGAGGTCGGTTTTCTCACGCCGCCGCTGGGCGTGAACCTGTTCGTCGCCTCCGCGCTTTCGAAGGTCTCCATCGAGGCGGTGAGCCGGGCAACCATGAAGTTCGTGTTCGTCTTGCTCGCCGTCGTTCTCCTGCTCATCCTCGTGCCTTGGTTCTCCACCGTCGGCTACAAATGGGGGATCCGCTAGGGGCGGCGCGCGGAGCGCTCCTCACTGCTCGCGGAGCACCGTTTGGTAAGCCGCCCCCGGAGCGCTGCCACCAGCGGCATCGAGGTTGACCGTCACGCGCAGGTTCTTCGCCATGAGGGGGAACGGCCGCACATAGGCGTCGCTGATGGGTGAGCCCGCATCCAGGCCGCAATTCAAACCCGCCGTCGTGCCATGCGTCGGCCAGGTCTTGGGAATCTCGACAGATGCCACAGGCGCGTCGCCTATCATAAGTTGGACGCGCCCGGCATTCTTGCCCGTACGTTGGAAATCGAGGCGGACGGTCGCCTTTCCGGGCCCGGGCCGGAAGGGTGCACGCGCGGTGTGCTTGACCGATTCCGAATAGACGTACTCGTAACGCAGCTCGCCGTCGGCGATGTAGAGCACGAATCCCGCGAACCGGCTTCCCCAGGCGAGGATCACGCCCTCCGTGGTGGCTGTGGTCGGTTCGAACTCGGCTGTGATGGAGTAGCCCCGGTCGCTGATGTCAGGCGACGAGAGGCGATCGACACGCTCCATATCTCCCAGGTACTCGTAGCGCGTCGTGGTTTTCATGCGCAGGCGCGCCGCGGCCCGCTCCCAATCCCGATCATCGAGCGGCAGAACGCCGTACTTTCCTGCCTCCACCCACCACAAATCCACCAGGGCGCGAAGCCGATCGGGCTCGGCCGCCGCCCGGTCGTCGATCTCGGCAAAATCCTGGTCGAGGTGATAGAGCTCCCATCGGTCGGCGTCGAAATCCGTGCCCTTGACATGGCGCGAGACGGCCTTCCAACCCTGATGCCAGATGGCCCGGTCGCCGAGGATTTCGAAGTGCTGGGTCTGCTTGCGGGTTGGCGCCTCCCGGTCGCCGAAGGTGTAGGCAAGGCTCGTTCCATGGATGGGGATTTGCGGCGCGCCGCGGTACGCCTGCGGCGCCTCGATGCCGAGGACCTCGTACAGCGTCGGCGCGATATCGCTGACGTGATGATATTGAGTGCGCAGGCTCCCGGCGTCGCTGATGAGCTTCGGCCAGCGCACGATCAGGGGCGCGCGAATGCCTCCGCCGTGCGTGTCCTTCTTGTACCATTTGAGCGGCGTGTTGGAGACCTGCGCCCAACCGGTCGGATAGTGATTGAACGATTGCTCGGAGCCGATCTCGTCGAGATATTTCAGTCCGACCGAGGGCGGCTCCTCCTCATACACCATGTGCTTCCTGAGGTTGATGGCTCCGGTCGGGCCGCCTTCCGCGCTCGCGCCGTTGTCCGACATCAGCACGATCAGCGTGTTGTCGAGCTGGCCGATTGCTTCCAGAAACTCGACGAGCCGCCCGATCTCGGCGTCGGTGTGCTCGAGGAAGGCGGCGTAAGTCTCCTGCAGCCGCACCATGAGCCGGCGCACGTCGGGGGCGATGTCGCCCCATGCCTCAACGCCCGGATTGCGTGGCGCCAGCGGCGAGCCTTGTGGGACGACCCCGAGCGCGATCTGCTTTGCGAGCCGCTGCTCGCGCACGGCATCCCAGCCGATGTCGTAGCGGCCACGATTGCGCTCGATGTATTCGCGCGGAACATGATGCGGCCAATGGCACGCCCCGAACGCCAAAAACATGAAGTATGGCCGCTGCGGCGCTGTCGTGACGTGGTCGCGTATGTCGCGGATCGTATGATCGACCAGATCCGTGCTCAGGTGATAGTTGCGGTCGGGAAGCAGGCGGATCGGCCGATTGTCCTGACACAATTCGGGGTTCCATTGATCGGCGAGGGCCCCGTGAAAGCCATACCAGCGGGAAAATCCGCGCCCGATCGGCCAATCGTCGTGTGGGCCGGCGGAGCCGTAGTCGGCGATGTTGGTGAGATGCCACTTGCCGACCGCGTACGTGCCGTAGGCGTGATCGCCGAGGATCTCTGGTATGGTGGCCGCCCGCCGCGTGATCTTCCCTTGATAGCCGGGAAATCCGCTTGACCATTCGGCAATGATGCCCACGCCGACGGCGTGTGCGTTGCGCCCCGTGAGCAGGCAGGCCCTGGTGGGGGAGCACATCGCCGTCACGTGGAAATTGGAATACCTCAGGCCGCCCGCCGCGAGCGCGTCCATGTGCGGTGTCGGGATTTCGGAACCGTAGCAGCCAAGGTCCGAGAAGCCGACGTCATCGAGCACGATCATGACGACATTCGGCGCGCCTCGCGGCGGCGCGACCGGCTCGGGCCACGACGGCTTCGAAGTCTTGTACGTTGCCCCGATCAAACCATCGAATGCGTCATCGCCACGAGGCATGCGTGTCAGCTCCCTGCTTATGAAGAACGGACTATGAAAATCGGGGCGGATGCGGCGTCACCGTCTCATGCCCTTCGCCAGATGGGCCGCTCGATACGCACCGTCGCGGGACCTCGCTCGGGCATTCGTCGTCGCAGCGCCGGATTGGCTCCCCGCGGCTCGCGGGCAAGGCCCCGGAGGTCCCGGAGCCACTGGAGACCAAATGCCAATCGGTTGCAAGACAATGTCGGTCGCGTCTCAATAGGTGGACTGGCGTCGGAGAATTGCCTGCCGGCGCATGGAAAAAATCAGCTCGCATGGCACCATCGGGTGTCAATCAGCACCGAACCCGTGACCGGGATCGGCGTCGAAGAGTTGACCACCCTCTAGGTTGTGAACGCAGCGCCAAGCTGGAGGCGCGCAGCGCAGCGTAGCGCCGGAAGGTGTGCCCGGCATGGGCACTGGATTGGAGGTGCAAGTCCTCTACGGGGCGAGTTGGTAGCAACCGTGAGCCGGAGGCAACTGCACGCAGCATGGTCCGTCGTGAGACGCGCGATGCTGGCGCCGCGAGGCCGTGTGGGGAAGAAGCCCGAGGCGAACCGCAGCACCGAACCTGAGTGAACTCCTGGACAGGCCATTCCAGCCGGGTGAGCGTGCCTTCGAACGCGACGCCCAAAATCCAACCGAGGCTGGGGCGGTAATGGGAGCGGCGGCGGCGGGACATCCAGTGTTCTTACCCGGGGAGGTCTGGACGGGTCCGTGTTGAACGGTAGGCTGGGAGAAGGCAACGACGACCAGCCGACGCCCGCTCAGAAGTCGGATCTCTTCGTATGAGCGATGAAGCGGGGTAATGCCCGCGGAGCAAAGGGGGAGATGGGTTGAGAAGGACGGGTCACCGTCAATTGAGCTTCGTGCTCGCCGACAGCCCTGAGGGGGGCGGGAGCGAGGGGCCGCCGGACGCATCCGAGCGGCGCGCGTTCCTGCTGCAAAGAGCGAAGCGCAAGCGATCGGCACGAACCGTCGCCTGGGCAGCCGACCCCGGTCGGCTGTTGGAAGACGTGGCGTCGGAGGCCAACCTGGCTCTGGCGCTGCTCAATGTGGTGCGCAACGAGGGCGCACCGGGCGTCGACGGACAGACGGTCGAGGAGGCGGAGGCCAGTGCGCCGAAGCTTCTCCCTCGTCTGCACCGTGCGCTGCTGGAGGGACGCTACCGGCCCGGCGATGTCCGTCGGGTGTTCATCCCGAAGCCCGGAGGCGGGCAGCGGGGTCTGGGCATCCCCAATGTGATCGACAGGGTCGTGCAACAAGCCGTGCTCCAGGTGCTGGAGTCGGTGTTCGAGCCGACCTTCCACACCAGCAGCCACGGGTTCCGGCCGATGCGCGGTGCGGTGACGGCCATTGCCGAGGCAAAGGAGCATCTCGAAGCCGGTTATCGGACGATTGTGGATCTCGATCTCGCCCAGTTCTTCGATCGAGTCCATCATCAGCGCCTCCTCGACCGCATCGGTCAGAGGGTGGCGGATCGTCGGGTGATCGAACTGGTGCGCCTGATGCTGAAGGCAGCGGTCGTGATGCCGGACGGCACGAGGATCATCGTCCGGGAAGGAACCCCGCAAGGCGGGCCGCTATCGCCGCTCCTATCCAATATCGTGCTCGATGAGCTGGATCAGGAGTTGGCGCGGCGGGGCCATCGGTTCGTGCGCTATGCCGACGACTGTAACGTGTTCGTTGGCAGCGCTCGTGCCGGTGTGCGCGTCATGGCCTCCATCGCCAAGTTCCTGGCCAGCCGCATGCGGCTCCAGGTCAACGCGGAGAAGAGCGCCGTGCGCCATCCGAGCAAGGTGCACTTCCTGGGGTTCCGCTTCTTACTGCGGCAGGACGGCCAAATCGGCGTCCTGCTGTCGGCGAAGACGGAACGACGGCTGGTGGCGATCATCAGGGAGATGACGCCTCCGAATTGGGGGCGATCCATCACCACCTGCATGGACGGCTTGAGCCGCTACCTGACCGGATGGATGGCGTATTACCGGCTGTGCTCGCCGGACGCTGTCAAGGGTCTGGGCGTTCTCGACGCTCACATCCGCCGCCGGATCAGGGCGATCATCGTGCGCCAGAAGAAGCGTCCGCGCTTTCTTCTGCGGCATCTCCTGGCGCTCGGGGTGAGCCGATCGGCTGCCGCCGGTGCTGCGTACTGCGGTCGAGGGGCTTGGAATCGTTCCAACCGGCCGGCCTTGACGCGAGCCTACCCGCCGTCCTGGTTCACAGGGCGGCTCATCTCGCTCAAGGCGCGCTGGGAGCAGCTCAACACCCCGCAGGCATCGGACCAGCTCACGCTGGCCTTGTGATCGATCGACCCAAAGAGCCGGATGCGGGCCCGCATGTCCGGTTCTGTGAGAGTTGCGCCTTGCAAGTGCGTCCAAGTCAGCCGCCTGAAATGGCGGCCGCAGCAAAGCCTAGCGAGCAGTCGCGTACCAAGTCTTGCGTGGCGTCCGGTAACGGCCGCTACGAAGCGTAGACAGGGAGGTTGCAGGCCGGAACGCCAGTGAACGGGAAGATAGCCCTGAAATCGATCGTGATCGGAGTAGCCGACCTTATCTCTCTATGGGGAAGGCAGAACTTCTGGCCGCGGCAGCGCGAGTGGTCAGAAGTGCTCCCGGGGTTCGTACCGCCAGCATGCAGCCAAAGGCTTGGACGTGAACAAGGGAGATCCATCCGGTTCAAGCGCGAGCTTGTAGGACCTGCCAAGCCGATGAGGCGAGAAGGGTTCGATGACCGGGTGGAAGTCAGACTGACTGGTAGTACTCCGAGGTCGGGAGAGCCGGCCACAGGGGGAAGCGGTCAGCGGTAGTTGAATTGCTCTTGGGGAACATGGGCTCCATGCAACGGGAGACACGGCCTTCTATGCAAAGAGAAGATCAGCCGACCATGGCAACGAAACTTGAGCAAATAGCAGTGAAAGCTCGGCGTGAACCAAATCTCCGCTTCACCTCGCTGGCCCATCACATCACGCGCGATCGGGTGCTGAAGAATCTCTTGCAATTCCAAAGCGCTCCGCCGCCGGGGTCGATGGCCAGACGGTGGAGGGGGCGAAGGAAAGCTTCGAGGAATGGATCGAGCCCATGCTCCAATCCATTCACCGCCAAGGATATCGAGCACCGAACATTCGGCGCGTTTATATCCCCAAACCTGGCAAGGCGGAGAAGCGCCCCCTTGGGGTGCCGACCGTCTCTGACCGGGCTCTCCAGCGCAGCACGGCTGAAGTGTTGTCCGTCATCTATGAGGAGGACTTTTTGCCCTGCTCATTCGGCGGTAGGCCGCGGCTCAGTGCTCATCATGCCCTGGCAACCCTCAATGAGGTCATCGCTGGCGGCAAGATCGGGTGGGTGCTGGAGGCGGATCTGAAGAACTTCTTCGGGAGCCTCGATCACGATTGGGTGCTCCGGTTTGTCGAACATCGAGTCGGTGATCCGCGCCTGATCAATCTGATCCGGCGCTGGTTGAAGGCGGGCGTCCTGGAGGACGGAGCAGTGCATCCGAGTGATGAGGGAACTCCGCAAGGTGGATCGATCAGCGTGCTGTTGAGCAACCTGTACCTCCACTATGTGCTCGACCTGTGGTTTGAGCGCGTAGCCAAGTGCCGGTTGCGGGGCGAAGCCCATCTGGTGCGCTATATCGACGACTTTGTGATCTGTTTCCAATATCGATCGGACGCGCTGCGAATGCAGGATGCCTTGCGCCTTCGGTTGGGGAAGTTCGGCCTCACTCTGGAGCCGACCAAGACCAAGCTGGTTGAGTTTGGTCGGTTCGCGCAGCGACACGCGGGCAAACGCGGCAGGAACCGCCCGGAAACGATCTACTTTCTGGGCCTAACGCTGTACTGCACGCGCAACCGGAAGGGTAACTTCAAGGTTGGGATGCGCACCGAGAAGTCTCGGTTACGGCGCAGCCTCACGTCTCTGCAAGAGTTGATGCGGCGAATCCGGCATCATCGGACCAGTGAGCAGGTCGGCGAGATCAACGCTGCCCTACGCGGCCACTATGCCTACTACGGCGTCGCCGGAAACATCCGGGCGCTGTTCAAGGTGTACCGGGCCGTGGAGCGATACTGGTTCAGGATGCTACGTAGCCGCAGCTGGGCCGGAGGTGGCCTCACCTGGGACGCCTTCCACAAGATCAAACAACGGACGCCGTTGCTGCGACCGAAACTGCGTCTCCCGTACCGGGAGCTGCAGGCACTCGCGGTGCTGTAAATCAACTGCCGAAGAGCGTGGTGCGGGAAATCCGCACGCCACGTTCTGTGGGAACCGGGGGCGGGCGACCGCCTCCGGTGACCCGGTGCGCGGTGGAGAAATCCATCGCGCCTACTCGACGGCTTCGACCTCGTCGCATTGCCTCATCAAAAATGTTACCGGAGAACTGACCGCAGGCGTGGGGCGGCGACACCGAATCGGATCGGTGTCGCCGATGGCGGGACAGATCAGCATGGGCGCGCGGCGCGAGATCAAATCGGCGGTGGCCGAACGCTACCGGGTGGCGGGGCGGGTGGAGAAGGGGCGGATTCTCGACGAGCTGTGCAAGGTGACTGGCTGGCATCGCAAGCACGCGGTGCGAGCGCTGGCCAATCGGCCGGCGGCCGGACCTGACGCGCGACAGCAGCGCACGTCTACCTACGGCGTTGTCGTCAAGGATGCGCTGACGGCGTTGTGGGAGGCATCAGACCGGATCTGCGGCAAGCGGCTGAAGGTCATGATCCCGACTTTGCTGCCGGCACTGGAACGGCACGGGCGGCTGAAGCTCGGTGCAGCCGATCGTGTGCTGGTGCTGGCGGTCAGCGCTGCAACGATCGACCGACTTCTGGCCGACACCAAGATCGCGGCGGCAGGCGGCAAGCGCCGTCGCGTCGGCTTCTACTCCGCCATTCGACGCGAAGTCCCGATCCGCACCTTCAACGACTGGCAGGATCCGCCGCCGGGCTTCTGCGAGATCGACATGGTCGCTCACGGTGGCACAAGCGTCGCGGGGTCGTTCATCCAAACGCTGACGATGGTGGATGTCGCGACGGGCTGGACGGAGTGCCTGCCCTTGGTGACGCGCGAGGGCAGCCTCGTCGTCGAGGCGATTAAACGGGCGCAGAGCCTGTTTCCCTGGATCATTCTCGGCGCCGACTTCGACAATGACAGCGCGTTCATGAACGACATCGTCGTCCCCTGGTGCCGCGCACAGAAGATCGAAGTGACGCGGTCGCGCGCCTACAAGAAGAACGATCAGGCGTTCGTCGAGCAGAAGAACGGTGCCGTGGTGCGGCGGCTGATGGGCTACGGCCGCTTCGACGGCATCGAGACGGCGCAGGTGATGGCGCGACTTTACGCGGCGGCGCGGCTGCACGTGAACTTCTTCCAGCCATCGTTCAAATTGAAGGAGAAGCGACGTGAAGGCGCGAAGGTGATCAAGCGCTATCACGCTCCTGCGACGCCGTATCGAGCGGGCGCTGGCACATCCGAAGGTGCCAAGAACGATCAAGCAGCGGTTGCGCGCGCAGTATCGCACGCTCGATCCGGTGGTGCTGCTCTCCGAGATCCGCGCAGCTCAAGAAGAACTCGGTCGGCGGATCGACCGGCGCGGCCTCGCTGCCGCGTCACAAATGCAATTGCCGATATCCAACGCCGCTGACTTTGCGCAGACGCTCGGCATGTCGATCAAAGCCGGCGAGCCGCGCGGCACGCACCGACGCGCAAAGGGGAAATACAAGACGCGGGTCCGCATGCCCTCGAAGCTCGATCCACATCTGGCAATGATCGAAGACTGGCTCGCGGCCGAGCCGCAGCTCACGGCCCTTGCGATCGTCGGAAGGCTTGCACAGCGCGACGCCGATCAGTTCGGGCCAAAGCAGCATTCGATCGTGCAGCGGCTCCTGAAGGCGCTCCGCAGAAAGGCGGCGGAGCGGCTCATCGCCGCCACGACCACCGGCGCGGCCGAGGTCCGAAAGTCCGGACGCCGGTCGTGGCAAGACTGCGGTCGGGCTGCGCCCTCCCTCCGTCATGCCACCGACCGGCAAATCGCGATGGGACTCGCAATCCATCAGCGCACGCAGAACGACGGCTCCGGTAACATTCCTCCGTGAGGCAATACGCTGGTCAACAGTTCGGTGCCGTTTGACAGTACACGCAATCCCAGTCAGCGAGCTTATAGAGTTTGTCCTTGGGCGCAGTGTGCCATGAGCGCTGTATCATGAGCATCGAGGTCCGCCCTCCAAAAATGCCGTCAGGGCTTTTCGGTGACCGGTAGACGTTTCATTTAGCATGATCAATCGATTACGATCAGGAAAATACCGTCACAAGGCCACCTGAGGATGACGGTATCGAGTCTCAGAGATAATCAAGAGATGGGACTACCGTCGCTTCTGCCGTCGAATGCCTTCGGAGCACACCGATAGCTATCGAATGTTGTCGTCATGATTATGCAGTATTACCAATGGTTTGAATGATAGATCGCGATTTGTGGCGATAGCTGAGCGATAGTCCCCGTCACTCCCACTCGATGGTGCCCGGCGGTTTGCTCGTCACGTCGTAGACGACGCGATTGATGCCGTTGACCTCGTTGATGATGCGCGTCGCGGCGCGGCCCAGCACGTCGTGGGGGAACGGGAAGAAGTCCGCCGTCATGCCGTCGGTGGAGGTCACCGCGCGCAGGGCGCAGACGTGATCGTAGGTGCGCGCGTCGCCCATCACGCCGACGGTGCGCACGGGCAGCAGCACCGCGAACGCCTGCCAGATCTGGTCGTAGAGGCCCGCCTTGCGGATCTCGTCGAGATAGATCGCGTCGGCCTTGCGCAGCACCTCGAGCTTCTCGGGCGTCACCTCGCTCGGGATGCGGATGGCGAGCCCCGGCCCCGGGAAGGGATGGCGCCAGATGAAATGCTCCGGCAGCCCCAGCTCGCGGCCGAGCGCGCGCACCTCGTCCTTGAACAGCTCGCGCAGCGGCTCGACCAGCTTCAGGTGCATGCGCTCCGGCAGCCCGCCGACGTTGTGGTGCGACTTGATGGTCACTGACGGCCCGCCGGTGAACGATACGCTCTCGATCACGTCGGGATAGAGCGTGCCCTGCGCCAGGAACTCCGCGCCGCCCAGCTTCTTGGCCTCCGCGTCGAACACGTCGATGAACAGCCCGCCGATGGTCTTGCGCTTGGCCTCGGGGTCGGTCTTGCCGGCGAGCGCGGCCAGGAACCGGTCGGAAGCATCCACATGCACCAGCGGAATGTTGAAGTGGCCGCGAAACAGCGACACGACCTCGCTCGCCTCGTTCTGCCTGCAGCAACCCGTGGTCGACGAAGATGCAGGTGAGCTGGTCGCCGACCGCCTCATGGATCAGCTTGGCCGCAACCGCGCTGTCGACCCCGCCCGAAAGCCCGCAGATCACGCGGCCCTTGCCGACCTGCGCCCTGATCTTGGCCACCTCGCTCGAGCGGAAATGCTCCATCGACCAGTCGCCGGCCAAGCCGGCGATGCGGCGCACGAAGTTGCCGAGCAGCGCAGCTCCACGGGGCGTATGCGCCACCTCGGGGTGGAACTGCACCGCGTAGAGCTTGCGGTTCTCGTCGGCGATGGCCGCGAACGGCGCGCCCTTCGACACGCCGATCACCTTGAAGCCTGAGGGGCAGCCGCGTGACGCGGTCGCCGTGGCTCATCCAGACCGTGTCCCTGGCGCCCTTGTCCCAGAAGCCGTCGAAGAGCGCCGACGGCCCCGTGATCTCCAGATCCGCGCGGCCGAACTCGCGGTGGTGGCCGCCTTCGACGCCGCCGCCGAGCTGCGCCACCATGGTCTGCTCGCCGTAGCAGATGCCGAGCACCGGCAGGCCGGAGGTGAACACCCAGTCGGGCGCACGCGGCGTGCCGAACTCGGTGACGCTGGCCGGCCCGCCCGACAGGATCACCGCTTTGGGCTTGAGCCGCTCCAGCGCATCCTCGGCGCGGTTGAAGGGCACGATCTCGGAATAGACGCCCTGCTCGCGCACGCGCCGGGCGATCAGCTGCGTCACCTGGCTGCCGAAGTCGATGATGAGGACGGTGTCGGTGTGCGTCTCGGCCATGGCTCGCGGGCGCCGCCTCCCCCGAATTGGTTGCATGAGCCACCCGATAGACCATCGAGGTTCGGCGCGGTCAAGGCGAAGGGTTGGAACACGTGGGTAGTTGTCATCCCGGAATTTTGCGTCAGCAAAATATCCGGGACCCAGGGCGCCTAGACCCTCGTGGTGAGCTTGTCGAACCATGAGGCCGCAACGGTGACTATCAGCGCCCTTCGACAAGCTCAGGGCGGCGTGGAGCTCTTGGCCCCTGGGTCCCGGCTCGCGTGCTGACGCACTTGGCCGGGATGACAGTTACGCCTTGAACTTCGCGATCGCCTTCTCGTCGAACTTGAGGCCCAGGCCCGGCTTGTCGGAGAGCACCAGCTCGCCGGCCTCCAGCGCCGCGGTCTCCTCGTAGAGCGCCAAGGTCCACGGCATGTACTCCACCGTCAGCCCGTTCGGGCATGCGGCGACGAGATGCACGTGGACCTCCGGCATCACGTGGCTGACGGCCGGCAGATTGAACGCCTCGGCCATGGCAGCGACCTTCATCCACGCCGTCACGCCGCCCACCCGCGCGATGTCGATCATCGGGATGTCGACCGAGCGCGCCTCGATCATGTGGCGGAAGGGCACGATCCCCCACACGTACTCGCCACCCGCGATTGGCGTCTTCAAGGCGGCGGTGACGCGGGCGAGGCCGGCGTAGTCGTCGGCAGTCGTCACGTCCTCCAGCCAGAACAGGCCCACGTCCTCCACGCGGGCACCGATGTCGATCGCCTGCTCGGGCCGCCAGCGCTGGTTGATGTCGCACATCAGCTTGATGTCCGGACCGATGGCTTCGCGCACGAGCCGCACGCGGCGGATCTCCTCGGCCGGCGGCGGGTTGCCGGGCAGCGCCATCTGGGTCTTCATCTCCTTGAAGCCCTTCTCGACCAGAATGCGCGCGGCTTTCTGCGCCTGGTCGTGGGTCAGCCCGCGCCGCAGCGAGCCCGAGGCGTAGGTCGGCACGCGATTGCGATGTCCGCCCAGCAGCTTCCACAAAGGTTGATCGAGTGCCTTGCCCTTGATGTCCCACAGCGCCACGTCGATGGCCGACAGCGCGAGCGTGAAAATCCCGCCCGGCCCGCAGGAGTTGCCGGTGCCTTTGACGAGCTTGGCGATGATGCTCTCGATGCGCAGCGGGTCCTCGCCCACCGTCAGCGCCGCCAGCTCCTCCGCCGCGACGCGCAGGGCCCCGCTCATCCTGCCGCCCCACAAGGTCACGCCGATGCCCTCGATGCCGGCATCGGTGCGCAGCCGCAGGATGACGATGGGCCGCGTGCGCCCCGCCTCCTCCGGCATGTTCGCCAGGGGATCGTCTTCCGGGATGTTGAGGGCGGTTGCCTGGTAGCCGGTGATCTTCATGGTGCGCTCCTCCGTCTGACCCGGGGCCGATGGAGAGAAGCTAACACGTCAGCAGATGTCATCCCGGAATTTTGCGTCAGCAAAATATCCGGGACCCAGGGGCCGAGATGTGGTTGCGGAGTTCGTGGCTCTGGGTCCCGGCTCTCCGCGCTTGCGCGCTTCGGCCGGGATGACATTTGCTACT
Source organism: uncultured Alphaproteobacteria bacterium (assembly GCA_963797005.1). Classification (GTDB taxonomy): domain Bacteria; phylum Pseudomonadota; class Alphaproteobacteria; order Rhizobiales; family Hyphomicrobiaceae; genus AWTP1-13. Next base: position 335,227 of record CAWCOF010000011.1, on the reverse strand, counting down.
CCGCCGCCACGTGATGACCGTTGCCGTTGGCGTTGGCCGATTGCGCCTGGGCGGCGGGCTTGGCGGTGATGCCGAGACGCTCCACCGCGGCCTGCAGGATCTGCCCCAGCAGCTCCGAATAGCGCATGCCCTGGAAGCCGGCCATGATGTTCATCTTGCCGTCCCAGCACCAGCCCGGATTCGGGTTCACCTCGAGCAGCTTGATCTCGCCTTTGGCGTCGGCGCGGAAATCGAAGCGCGCGTAGTCGCGGCAGCCCAGCCGCTCGAACAGCCGCGTGGCGCCGTCGATCATCTGCTGCTGCTTCTGGTCGGCGAGCGTGGCCTCGCGATACTTGATCTGGGTCCAGTAGGGGCTGTCGGGCTCCCATTTGGATTCGTAGCCCAGAATTCTCGGCAGCTTTTCGTCGAGCCGGGAGTAGTCGACCTCGAGGATCGGCAGGGCACGCAGACCCTGGTCGGGATTGCCGATCAGCTGCACCGAATACTCCGCGCCAGTCAGGAACTCCTGCACCAGCACGCCGCGCTTTGGGAATTCGGTCCGCAGCCGGTCGAGCGAGTCGAGCAGCGCCTTCTCGTTTGTGACGACGGAATCCTTGGTGATGCCCTGGCTCGCTGTCGCCCTGGTTCGGCTTGAGCAGCGCCGGAAACACGGAGGGCAGCGTTGCACCCTGGTCGCCGGGGCGCACATAGCTCTCCAGCGGCACCGGCACGTCGAGCCCCTGCGCAACGGCCCGCACCAGCCCCTTGTCGTAGCAGGCGGCGAGCGCGGAGGGGCCGGCGCCCGTGTAGCCGATGCCCAGCACCTCCAGTAGCGCGGGTACGTGCAGCTCCTTGAAGGGGTCGTTGTTCCACCCCTCGTCGCACAGATTGAAGATCAGGTCCGTACGCAGGTCGCCGAGGTCGCGCTCGAGCGTGCTGTGATTGTCCAGGAAGCGGAACTTGAAGTTCGGCAATTCGGCCAGTGCGTCCTTGAGCTTGCGCACCGTGTCGAAGTCCTCGGGGTTGAACACGCCGCCGAGCTTGATCTGGTCGGGGAGGCGGTGGTCGCCCATGAGCACCGTGACGTCGAGCGCCTGCAGCTTGCCCTTCTTGCGCACCGGCAGATGTGGCGCATCGGCGCTCAACAGAAGGCGCCGCGCCATCATGCCCAAGTCCTGGTCGCGGTCGGACAGCGCCTCGGCGTGGCCGTGGTGGCGTACGTTGCGGAAGCCGGTCTTGTCGAGCAGCTTGGCGATGCTCTCGCGCGTATAGAGGCGCTCGGCGTAGAACTGATCGGCGATCACGCCCATCTCGTCGTGGACGATGACCTCGCGCGAGATCAGGCGCTCTCCATCTTGGCTGATCGAGCGCTCACGGCAGACGAAGTGGTGCTCGTCGATCCACTCCCACGAGCGCTTGTCGAAGTTCTCGTGCATGTGCCCGCCGTCGGTGATGTCGAGCACCAGCTGTCCGCTGGGCCGCAGGATCTTGCCGACCGCGGTCAGGACCTTCTCGTCGTCCTGCTTGTTGGAGAAGTAGCCGAACGAGTTGCCCATGATGGCGACGCAATCCATGCTGCTCTCGGGCAGGCGGGGATTGCGCGCGTCGCCTTCCTTGAACAGCACCTGCAACCCTTCGCCCTGCGCGCGCTTCTTGGCGAGGCGCACGAGGTAGCGCGAGCGGTCGAGGCCCATGACGTGCTTGAAGCCGCGCCGGGCAAGCTCCAGGCAGTGCCGGCCTTGCCCGCAGCACAAATCGAGGATGTGGCTGTGCGGCTGGACTGCCGCCGAGGCGACGATGAAGTCCACCTCCCGGCGGGTGTTCTCCAGGTTCTCGACGACATCGCCGTCGGTCTTCACATAAAGAGCGTTGAAGAGCTTCCGCCACCACTCTTCGGGAAGGTGCGCCTCCAGATCGGCCACCGGACCCAGGCACGAACGCGTTGACAAGCGTCGTGGGCGCTTCGCCTTGGACGGCATTACCATGATGGAAGGACTTCCTCCCCGTTGACCGGCGGCAACGACTGGTGGAGAGCCTTCGCTCTCCGCTCCGCTGCCGACCCTCGGCCGCTCGACGACGAGACCCCTGTTGGCCTCAGCAAGGCGCGATCCTTAGTCTGGTGGATTTCGCTGTCAAACTTTTATCTGTGGACGGCGAGCACTTCATACAAGTCCTCGGGCCGCCTGCAACACTCATTCACGTCGCGTGAGCACGGCAATGAAGAAGCCGTCGGTGCCATGTCGGGCCGGCGTTAGCAGAAGGGTATCGTTACTGCCGTCGGCCGAGACCGGCGGCTCGCTGCCGACGCCGGCTGCCCACGCGTCGCGCCATGGCAACGTCGCGAAACCGGAATGGTTCGCCTTGAGCCAGTCGACCTGGTCGCCGTTCTCCTCCGGCAGCACCGAGCAGGTGACGTAGACGAGCCGCCCGCCGGGCCTGACCAGGGTTGCCGCCGTCGCCAGCGCGGCCTGCTGCTCGGCAAGGCGCTGCTCGAGGCTGGTCGGCCTCAGCCGCCACTTGGCGTCGGGGCGCCGGCGCCAGGCTCCGGTTCCCGTGCAGGGGGCGTCGACGAACACCGTGTCGAACCGCGCTCCCAATGCGGTGAGCGCGGCCGTATCGCCCGCGGGGAGCACCTGCGCGTTGCGCACGCCGGCCCGCTTCAGCCGCTCGAAGACGGGGCGCAGCCGGGTGGCATCGTCGTCGTAGGCATAGATCTGGCCGGTGTTGCGCATGGCTGCGGCCATGGCGAGGGTCTTGCCGCCAGCGCCTGCACAAATGTCGAGCACCTGCTGGCGCGGCGAGGTTGCCGCCATCAGGGCCGCGATCTGCGAGCCCTCATCCTGCACCTCATACCAGCCCTTGCCGTGGCCGGCCTCAGCTTCCACGCTGGGCTGGCGGCGGGCACCCGCGGGGGCGGGGATGCGCACACCCACGGGCGAGAGCGGCGTGGCGAGGGCCGCAAACCGGCTGAGTGCCTTCAGCACTTTCTCCCGGTCTGCTTTCAAGGTGTTGACCCGCAGGTCGAGCGGAGCCCTGCGCGCGAGAGCCGCACCCTCCTCGCCGGCCGCATCGCCGAACGCGCGCACGAACGACGCCTCGAGCCAGTCGGGGATGTCACCGTGCACGCCGGCGGGTGCATCGGCCGGCAGCGCGCGCGCCAGCCCCGCCTGCTCGGCCTCGCTCAGCGGTTCCAGGGCATAGGGCGAGCCGTCGGCGCCTGAGGTGACGGCCTCCGCGGAGAGCCCCAGCGCGCGGGGAGCGGCGGCGAGCGCCAGCGCACGCGGCGTATCCGCCTCCATCTGCGCGGCGAGCGAGCGCCGCCTGCGCAAGGCGTCAAAGACCAGGTTGCCGATGGCGGCGCGGTCGCTGGAGCCGGCGAAGCGATGGCTCTTGCCCCAGTCGGCCAGCGCCGCTGCCGCCGGCTGGTGCTTGCCCAGCACCTGCTCGAGGACCTCGATGGCGGCCCGGATTTGCGCGCCCGGCCGCATCGCTTCAGGCCATGCCGGTGGTTGCCACGTGCAGGGCGAGCTTGATCCACATGATGGCGACGATGAGAAAACCCAGCCCGAAGGCCGGGAAGCGCCACCGCACCTTGTTGGGGCCGATGTGAATGGCGGCGTGCACGATGCGTGTCAGCACGAACAGCCAAGCAAGCACCGTCATGACAGTGTCCGCGCCCTTGGTGATCAGCGCGAACGCCACAACGGCGTAGAACAATATCGGCATCTCGAACTGGTTGCGGAAGTTGGCCGCCCGCTTGGTCGCATCGTCGGGCCATTCCACCCGGCCCATGGCGAGGTCCGGGCTGCCGCGCTGACGATCCATGGCGCCGACAGCGCGAACGCGCGCCAACCCCATCAGCGCCCCCACCACGAGGACGAGGAGCACCTGCACGAACACCGGGTAGAGGATGGCGACTTGGCCCAAGCAGCTCTCACCCGGGTTGTCCGGGTCTCTCTTTTCTGTTCGATATCCGCGATCAGGTGTTGCGCTGGTAGTTGGGCGTTTCGCGCGTAATGCCCACGCCGTGCGTGTGGCTTTCCGTCATCCCCGCGCTCGACACGCGGATGAACCGCGCCCGCTCCCTGAGCTCGCCCAGGTTGTGGGCGCCGAGATAGCCCATGCCCGCGCGCAACCCGCCCACGAGCTGGTGCAGCACCCCGTCCACCGGGCCCTTGTGGGGCACCTGGCCCTCGACGCCTTGCGGGACGAGCTTCAAGCTGTCCTTCACCTCTTCCTGGAAGTAGCGGTCGGCGCTGCCGCGCGCCATGGCCCCTACCGAGCCCATGCCGCGGTAGGCCTTGTAGGTGCGTCCCTGGTAGAGATAGGTCTCGCCGGGCGCCTCGTCGGTGCCGGCGAGCAGCGCCCCTACCATGGCGCAGTCGGCACCGGCGGCGAGCGCCTTTACGAGGTCGCCCGAGAACTTGATGCCGCCGTCGGCAATCACCGGCACGTCCTGTTTCTTGGCCACCTCGACCGCGTCCATGATGGCGGTGAGCTGGGGCACGCCGACGCCGGCGACGATGCGCGTGGTGCAGATCGAGCCTGGGCCGATGCCCACCTTCACGGCATCCGCGCCGGCATCCATCAGCGCTTTCGTGCCGTCGGCGGTGGCCACGTTGCCGGCGATCACCTGCACCCGGTTCGACCGCTTCTTGATGCGGGTCACGGCCTCCAATACCCGGCTCGAGTGGCCGTGGGCCGTGTCGACCACCACCAGGTCGGCGCCGGCGTCGATCAGCTGCTCCGTGCGGGCAAAGCCGTCGTCGCCGACCGTGGTCGCCGCCGCCACGCGCAGCCGGCCGTGCTCGTCCTTGCAGGCGTTGGGATACTTCTGCGCCTTCTCGATGTCCTTGACGGTGACGAGACCGATGCAGCGGTAGTCCCCGTCCACCACCAGCAGCTTCTCGATGCGGTGCTGGTGCAGCAGGCGCTGCGCCTCCTCGCGCTGGACGCCGTCGTTCACCGTGACGAGCTTCTTGGTCATCAGCTCGGACACCGGAGTGTTCGGGTTGGTGGCGAAGCGCACGTCGCGGTTGGTGAGGATGCCGACCAGCTTGCCCTTCTTGCCGGCCTCGACCACGGGGATGCCGGAGATATTGTGCTGGTCCATCAGCCGCAGCGCATCGGCAAGCGTCGCGCCGGGCTGGACCGTGACCGGGTTGACCACCATGCCGGCCACGTAGCGCTTCACCATGGCCACCTGCTCGGCCTGTTCCTCCGGCGTCATGTTGCGGTGGATGACGCCGATGCCGCCGGCCTGCGCCATGGCGATGGCGAGCCGGCCTTCGGTGACCGTGTCCATGGCCGAGGACATGACCGGGATCTTGACGGCGATCTCGCGCGTGACCCGAGAGGCGACGTCGGCGTCCCCCGGCAGCACATCGGAGGGGCGTGGCACCAGCAGCACGTCGTCGAAGGTCAGCGCCACGGTGCTTTCGTCGAGAATGGGCCGTTGCGCCATGTTTTCGCTCTCCTGCCTCGACCGGGTTGCCGAAAACCGGCGCACCGAGGCCCCCTCCGGCCCCCGGCACGCGGCCCCTTGCCGCCCGTGTCATGGAATCGCTGGCGCTTCTTAGCACCACTCCGAAATCAGGGGAAGCTCGGGCCTGCCGGGGCAGGGATGCGCCTGAACAGGCCGCGCAAGCGGGGGCCATTTCAGCCTTCGGGCACGGGCAGGGGCCGCAAACGCACCCGCCCTGGCTCGCCCTACGCCACCCGCGGTGCAAGCTTCTTGACCTTGATATTGGTCTTGCCCTGGCGCAGCTGGGCCAGATCATAGGCCGCCTGCATTCCGAGCCACGCATCGGCGGTGCCCCCGACGCCCTTTTCGAGCCGTAGTGCCGTTTCCGCGGTGATGCCGCTCCGACCGCTGATGACGTTGTAGAGCTGCTGGCGCGTGATGCCGAGGGCCTCCGCCGCTTCAGCCACCGTCAGCCCGAGCGCGTCGATGTCATCCTTGAGACCACGGCCGGGGTGCGGCGGGTTCTTCATAGGCATCGTCATTCCTTTCAGTGATAGTCCACCAAATCCACGTCGAAGACCTTGCCGTCCTCGAAGCGGAAGACGATCCGCCAGTTCGCCCGCACAGTGACCGCCCAGAAGCCCTTCAGGTCGCCCTTGAGCCGGTGCAGACGAAAGCTCGGCCTGTTCAGCGCTCCTATCGTCGGGGCCGCATCGAGGGCGGCGAGAATAGCGGCGATGCGATCCACCATGTCAGGCGGCAGCTTCCTCCGGTCGTCCTGCTGATAGAACCGTTTCAGGCCGCTATGCCGGAAGCTTTCGATCATCTTTTGGCACTGTAAAATGTAAATTTACATTTGTCCACACAGAGGGGCGCTGCCTTCTCAGGTGGAGATATCTACGCCCCGCGAAATCCCGTCGCCACCACGTAAAGCTCGGCCGATTCGGAGCGGCTTGCCGGCGGCTTGACGTGCTTCACCGTGGTGAACGCCCGCTTGAGCCGGTCCAGCAGGTCGCGCTCGGTGCCGCCCTGGAGCACCTTGCATACGAAGGCGCCGCCGGGAGAGAGCACCGCGCAGGCGAAGTCGGTTGCCGCCTCGGCGAGACCCATGATGCGCAGATGATCGGTGCGCGCATGTCCCGTGCCCTGCGCGGCCATGTCGGAGAGCACGATGTCGGCGCCGCCCTCGCGCAGCATCGCCGTGAGCCGCGCCGGTGCCGCCGGGTCCATGAAATCGAGCTCGATGAACTCGACGCCGGCGATCGCCTCCATCGCCAGCAGGTCGATCGCTACCACCTGCCCCCGGCCCCCGACCGCCCGCACGCGCTCGGCCGCCACCTGGCTCCAGCCGCCGGGTGCCGCGCCGAGATCGACCACCCGCTTGCCGGGCTTGAGAAAGTGGCTCTTGTCGTCGATCCCGATCAGCTTGTAGGCGGCGCGCGAACGGTAGCCCTCCCGCTTGGCGGCGGCGACGTAGGGGTCGTTGAGCTGGCGCTCGAGCCAGCGTTGCGAGGAGGCGGTGCGCTGCCTGGCGGTCTTCAGCCGCACCTTGAGTTGGCCACGTCCGCTCGTCTTGCCGCGTTCCGACCGCATGCTGAGCCGATCTACCGCCGCCAGGGTCCCGCCCGGCCGGCGGCGCCCGTGCGGTAGACCCCGTCCTCGGTCATCAAGGTGGCCAGGATGCCCTCGCGCAGGCCGCGGTCTGCCACGCGCAGGCGCTCGCAGGGCCACATGCGCAGCATGGCCTCGAGGATGGCGCAGCCGGCGAGCACCAGGTCGGCGCGCTCCCGGCCGATGCAGGGCTCCGCCACGCGTTGCTCGTAGCTCGCGCCGAGCAGCTCATCCATCACCGAGCGCACCTGGCCCGCCTCCAGCCAGCAGCCGTCGACGCGGCTGCGCTCGTATTTCGGCAGCCGCATATGCACGCCCGCAACCGTCGTCACGGTGCCCGAGGTGCCGAGCATGTGGGTCGTCCCGTCGTCGAGGCGCCGCTTCAGATTGTGCGCTTCCTCGAACGGGGCCAGCAGCTCCATGACATGGTCGACCATGCCGGCGAACGTATCGCGATCGACGAAGCGCCCGCCGAAGCGTTCGGCCAGCGTCACGACGCCGACGGGCAACGAGGTCCACGCCCCGATGCAGTTCTGCACCTCGATGCGCTCGGGAAGCGAGCGGCGCCATTTGTGCCGGCGCCGGTTGAGATCGAGGAAGATGAGCTCGGAGGACCCTCCGCCGATGTCGAACACGATAGCGGAATCGCAGCTCAGATCGACCAAGGACGCGCATCCGGAAACGGCGAGCCTGGCTTCCGTCTCGCGGTCGACGATCCTGATGTCGAGGCCGGTCTCGTGCCGTGCCCGTGCGAGGAATTCATCGCCGTTGGCGGCGAGCCGGCACGCTTCGGTTGCGATCAGGCCGGCGCGGTGGACCTGGTGGCGCCGCATCTTGCCGGCGCACACATGCAGCGCCTCGATGGTGCGCTCGATTGCCGCCTCCGACAGGCGCCCGGTCGTGGATACGCCCTCGCCCAGCCGGATGATGCGCGAGAAGGCGTCGATCACCTTGAAGCCGCGCCGCGAGGGACGTGCGACCAGGAGGCGGCAGTTGTTGGTGCCGAGGTCGAGGGCAGCGTAGGTGCGCTTGAAAAGCGCCGGAGAGCCGTTGGTGTCCGGGCTCGGGAGTACGTTATCGGCGGGGTGCGGCCCGGCGGCCGGGGGCATGTCCTGCGTAGGGGCGGCGATGCCCGCGTGTCCGCTTGCTTCTGCTTGCAGGGGCGCGGCGCCGACCTGCTCTTTCTTACCCTCCACCGTCTTTTTCTCCGGCGCCCCGTTTCGGCCCCGTGCGGCAGCCGAGAGACGTCATTCTGGTTGAGACTTAAATCGCACTCTAGCAGGTCGCGGCCGCCGGTAAAGGCGTAGTGCGGACGATCCTGGCGTTATGGGAGGCCGAGCAATGCGGACCGCGGGGCCACATCTCGCGTCGGGAGGGCGGTGTTCTCGCCGACGGCGCGCGCTCGCTGTGCAGTTCCCCGTCGGCACTGTAGAACGTGCAATGACAATGCAAGGAGGGGAGACCATGATGCTCAGAGAGGCAGCTCTCGCATTCGCCGCGGGTTTCGTTTCGGTGCTGATCTTCCATCAGGGCGTGTGGGCGCTCTACGGCGCGGCCGGTCTGGCGCCGGGGCCTGCCTGGAATCGGGCGCCTGTGCCCCCGCTTGGCGTGCCGGCCGTTCTCTCCTCAGCTTTCTGGGGCGGGCTGTGGGGGATCGTGCTGGCGTGGCTCTTGCCGATCGTCGCGCCGGAGATGGGCTACTGGCAGGCTGCCATCATCCTCGGCGCGCTGATGACGAGCCTTGTGGCGCTGATGGTGGTGGCGCCGCTCAAGGGCCGGCCGTTTGCGGCGGGATGGAGTCCCAAAATCTGGGTGTTCGCCCTCAGCGTTAACGCGGCCTGGGCCTTCGGCACCGGGCTGTTCCTGCGCCTGCTCCGCTGACCAACTGTCATTCCCGCGGAGCGAAAGCGGAAGCGGGAATCCAACCCGGAACGCGACGCTGGCGTCTGCCGCTGGATACCCGCTCAGCGCTACCGCTTGGCGGGTATGACAGGCTAAGCCGCCTCTTCCTCGGCTTGGTCCATGTCGTCGCGGGATGGCGCCGGCAGCTCCGGCATCTCGTCGATCATGCCGAGCGCGTGCATGTAGACGGCGAGGATCGCCTCCTCCTCCTGCCGGTCGGTGGCGCTCTTCTTGCGCAGGCTCACGATCTTGCGCAGCGCCTTGACGTCGAAGCCAACGGCCTTGGCCTCCAGGTACTTGTCGCGGATATCCCCTGCGAGCGCCTTCTTCTCCTCTTCCAGCCGCTCGATCTGGTCGATCAGCTGGCGCAGCTGCTTCTGGGCCGAAACCTGCAAGGTGGTCATGGTCTACCCCACTGAAAATCGCGGACGACGCGTGTTCATGTGAATTGCGGGGTCGCTCCCTCGCGCGGACCCCTCAAGCTCGGACGCTAGTGCGCATGGGAGACCGCTTCAAGCCGCGATGCCGCGCCATCCAGAGCTTTTTCGGGGCGCCCGGGGGCGGTCCGGGGCGGTCCGGGGCGGTCTACTTCAGACGCCAATACTGGTTGGGCGAGATGCCGGCCTGGCTCAGGCCGCGCTGCGCCGCGGACACGTTCTTGCGGATGACGGTTGCGATGTCCCGCAGCACGGAGGGGCTGTCCGTGATGTAGAGATGGCCGTAGTCCCTCGCCATCGATGTCGCCCCGCTGGCATCGACCGTCTCCAGGCCCGGGTAGACGGAGATGCCGTCCGTCGTCTCGCCGAGGCGCCTGAAGCCGTGCACCACCTTGGAGATCCTCAGCGCCACGTCGGAGGACGAGGCATAGACCGTCGTGCGCGTGCCGTGCATCGCCGCCAGCTTCGGCGCGATAATCTTGTTGAACAGGTCCGCGTTGATGTCGGGTGCCGCCAGCAGGAGCTCGCGCAGGCGTGAGGTGTCCTTGCCCAGCTTGACGCGCGTCTCCAGGGCGTGCCCGACGATGCGGTTACCCATGCTGTGCGCGATTATATAGATGTCCGTGGTCGGAAGCGCAGACAGCTCGTCGAGCAGCTGCTCGAACACGCTTTCGGAGAAGCGCGCCGCCTCTTCGTCCTGCCAGTAGGCGAGCAGGGAGCGTGCCGACGGCCAGCTGTAGAAGAAGGGGACGCCCGGAAACTTGAGGTCGTAGGCCATCTGCGCGGTCCTGAGCGCGGCATCCCTGAAGCCCGTGTTGAAGCCGTGCACGAAGATCAGGAGGGACTTGGTGTTGAGCTTGCGCAGCTTCTCGGCCATCTCCCGCCGCGCGGCGTCGGTGGCCAGAGGCGTCACGGACTTCAGGACGAAATGCTTGTTGGGGTCGGCAACGCGCTCGAACTTCCACAAGCTCGGTGTCTCGATCATGCCGGGCGTGTGGTCGCGCGGGATGGTGACGACGGCGCGACCGTAGTTGAGCGCGGTGCCGAGCTTGGTGCCGTAGATGCTGGCGGGGTCGGCGCTCCGTTGAGGGTTGCGATTGGTGGCGTAGTAGGTGGTGACCTCCACAACATCGGCGGCCGGTGGGTGCAGCGCCCGCACGCTCACCCCGCGCCGGCGCGCTACCGCGAGCTCGGGCTGGGCCTCTTGCGCACACGCGATCCAGGCCACGATCTGCAGCAGGCGTTCCTGCATTTTCCTGATTGCGTGCCCTGGGTCGCTGCGCGCGTCCGGGCCGCCCTTGGCCGCAATGGCGCGCTCGAGGCTCTCCTGGCGCGCCTTGAGCTGCGGCAGGGTCTCGTTGGTCGTCACCTTGCAGATGTCGGGCACCCGGTTCTCTGCAACGGGCTGCGCCCGCGCGTCGAGCGCGCCGAGTGCCAGCAATCCCAGGACCAACAGCAACCGACCGAGCATGGGATCACCTACTCATTACATTAGGGCAGCCGAATGATGCCCGCCCGCGTCCCGAGGATCATCTTGCCTGAACCGGGCACGCCGCTCAACGACGGCCGCGATCTCAGCGCCTTCCTCCGATCACGTGGCTTTGCACGCCGCGCCCGGCGAGCAGTGGCCGCTTGGAGGAGATGGCGCCGACGTTGACGCCCGCCCAGCCGATCTCGCCGGACAGGCGACCGTACTCGATTTTCGGGCACCGATTCATGACAACTTTGAGACCGGCGGCCTCGGCCGCCTTCGCTGCCTCCTCGTTGCGCACCCCGAGCTGCATCCAAATCGCCTTGAGCCCGAGCTTCTCCTTCAGCGCGATGGCCTCGTGCGTCACCTCGAGCGCGGCGGCGGAGTTGCGGAAGATGTCGACCATGTCGACCGGCGGCGGTACGTCGGCGAGAGACGCATAGACGCGCTGGCCTTGGATCTCCTGGCCCGCCAGCCCGGGATTGACCGGGATCACACGGTAGCCCTTGCCCAGCAGATACTTCATGGCGAAGTAGCTCGGCCGGTTCGTCACCGCGCTGGCGCCGACCATGGCGATGGTTTTGGCCTCGCGCAGGATGTCGCCGATATAGTCGTCGGTGTAGCTGGCGTGGCTCATGGAGCGGACTTGGGCGCCGGCAGCTGGATGCGACCCTCGGCGTCGAGCGGGAAGCCCGGATTGTGTGCGACTTCCCAGAGGTGGCCGTCCGGGTCGGCGAAGTACCCCGAATAGCCGCCCCAGAAGGCGCGCTGCGCCGGCTTCACCACCCGGCCGCCGGCTGCGGCGGCCTCCGCCAGCACGGCCTCCACCTCCGCTTCGCTTCTCACATTGTGCGCGAGGGCCACGCCTGAGAAGCCGGCCCGGCCGTCCTCCACCGTCGCGTCCTTGGCCAGCGCCTTGCGGCCAAACAGCGCGAGCACGACCCCGCCGGCGGGGAAAAATGCGACACTGCCGTCGCTCGGCCCGGTCGCGACGAATCCCATGCGCTCATAGAAGGCGCGCGCGCGGCCCACGTCTTCCACTCCCAAAGTCACCAGAGTCAGCCGTGGCTCCATGGCCAGCTCAGCCGCCCGTCCACTTGGGCGGGCGCTTCTCGAGGAACGCGCAGATCCCTTCCTCCGAATCGGCGTGCATCATGTTTTCGATCATGACGCCGGCCGCGTAGTCCCAGGCCGTATCGATGGGCATGTCGATCTGCCGGTAGAATGCCTCCTTGCCGACGGCGACCGTCGCTGCCGGCTTGGCGGCGATCTTGCCGGCCAGAGCCATCGTCTCTGCCATCAGCCTGTCCGCCGGCACCACGCGGTTGACGAGCCCGTAGTCCGCGGCGGCCTCGGCAGGGAGCATCTCGCCCAGCAGCAGCATCTCCATGGCCCGCTTGCGCGGCACGTTGCGCGAAAGCGCCACCATCGGCGTGGAGCAGAAGAGCCCGATGTTGACGCCGGGCGTGCAGAAGGTTGCCTCCTCGGCCGCGACGGCGAGGTCGCAGGTGGCGACGAGCTGGCAGCCGGCCGCCGTCGCCGTGCCCTGCACGGCGGCGATCACCGGCTTGGGGCAGCGCACGATCGCGCGCATCACGTCGGCGCACCGGCGCATGACCTTGCTGTAGAAAGCGCGCCCGCCGTCGGCATCGTCGCGGTGGGCGGTGAGCTCCTTGAGGTCGTGGCCGGCGCTGAACACGCTGCCCTTCGCGGCGATGACGACCACGCGCACGCAGTCGTCGCCGGCCGCGTCATCGACTGCCGCTTGCAGAGCCGCGAGCATCGCCTCCGACAGGGAGTTGCGCAGATCGGGCCTTGCCAGGGTCAAAATGGCGATGCCGTCGGCCCGCGCGACCTCGAGATCGCCGGCCCGCTGCGCCGTCTCGCGCCTGCGGCTGTCCGCCTGCTTCACCGCCATCATCGGCTCCCGCTCGGCTACTGCAGCACCGCCTCGATCTTGTCGAAGTGCTTCTTGACGAGCTCGACGTTGCCTGGGTGCTGGATGGGTGCAGCGGTCTTCAGCGCCTCGTTCAACTCCTCCAGCATCTGCTGCTTTTCTTTGTCCGCGATCGACTTGTCATTCTGGATTTCATCGATCTCCTTCTTGATCGCGGCCGCCGGCTCCATGAACGCCTTGGACTGCGGATCGATGCCGGCCATGATCATGGAGATGTTGGCGGCCACGTCGTCATACTCGGCAAAGTCCTTGAAGCCGTGTTTCTTGGCGATGGCGTCGAGGTCGGCCTGGATCTTGGGATCGGGCTTGTCTGCCGCGGTGTCCTGCATCTTCTCGGTGACGGCGGCCATGTCCTTCTGGGCCGCTACGAACCCCTCCACCTGCATCTCCGTGAGCTTGATCTGATTGATCGTCTGCGCCGCCGCCACTCCGGAGAAAAGCGACAGAGCGGAGAGGGCAAGCACGACCATGATCAGTCGGAACGCCTGCTGCATTGGGGAATCATCCTCGATCGTTGTCTCGGGAAGCACAGCCTTGAAAGATAGGTGGGCCGGCGCATGTTGCCAAATGACAAAAGTTGGACGTCAGTGGGACGTCTGACGGTGCCCCTGTGTAGGTGACTTCATGACCGCAAATCCCGACGTTCAGCGCATCGAGGCCCTTATCGATGCGCGCTTCCCGCAAATTCATGCTGGCGGCCGTCTCCTCACCATCGAGGAGGTCGGGCCGCGGCATGCCCGCGTGCGCATGGCGATCCACGACCGCCATATCCGCTCCGGCGGCACCGTGTCGGGTCCCTCCATGTTCACGCTCGCCGACTTCAGCGTCTACGTTGCCATCATCGGCTCGCTCGGCGAGGCCGGCATCGATGCCGTCACCACCAACATGAGCATCAATTTTCTGGCGAAGCCGGAGCCGCGCGATCTGGTGTCGGTCGTGCGCCTCATCCGGCTCGGCCGCCGGCTCGCCGTCGGCGAGGCACAGCTCTATTCGGACGGCATGCCCGACATGGTCGCGCACGCCATCGCCACCTACGCGCTGCCGGCCAGCGAAGGCTGAGTTCTCCGACCGGAAAGCAGGTAGCCTATTACCTTCGACGTAGAGCCATGATTTAGCAGCTTTTTTATCTGGCGTTTACGCGTCTTGTGCGTTGACACCGGCGACTGCGGCCCGTAGAAGGTCGCGTTCCTGGAAGGACGGCATCCGCCCGTTCGACGACGCGCAAGGCTCCCCCCCGATGACAACCTATGTCGCCAAGCCCGGCGAATTGGAGAAGAAGTGGATGCTGATCGACGGCCAAGGCCTCGTCGTCGGCCGCCTCGCCTCCATGATCGCCATGCGCCTCAAGGGCAAGCACAAGGCCGCCTACACGCCGCACGTCGACTGCGGCGATAACGTGATCGTGATCAACGCCGAGAAGGTCGTCTTCACCGGCAACAAGGCGAACGACAAGATCTACTACCGGCACACGGGCTATCCCGGCGGCATCAAGATGCGCACGCCCCGCCAGCTGCTCGACAGCAAGTATCCCGAGCGCATCCTGGAGAAGGCGGTGGAGCGCATGCTCAGGCGCGGACCGCTGCAGCGCAAGCTGATGCGCAACCTCAAGGTCTACAAGGGCACGACGCACCCTCACGACGCCCAAAAGCCCGAGCCGCTGGACGTGAAGGCGCGCAACCGCAAGAACGCGAGGGTCTGAACACGATGGCCGAAACCAAGACCTTCGAAGACCTGGCGCAACTGAAGGGCGACGAGCCGGCAGCGCCGCGGCGGGTCCCACCTACGCCCAGAAGCTCGACAGCCTCGGCCGCGCCTATGCCACCGGCAAGCGCAAGAACGCGGTCGCGCGCGTCTGGATCAAGCCGGGCAACGGCAAGATCACGGTCAACACCAAGGATTTCGCGCAGTACTTCGCGCGGCCCGTGCTGCAGATGCTCCTGAAGCAGCCGCTGCAGGCAGCCAACCGGCTGAGCCAGTTCGACGTCATGGCGACCGTGTCCGGCGGCGGCTTGTCGGGTCAGGCCGGCGCCGTGCGTCACGGCATATCCAAGGCGCTGACGTATTTCGAGCCGGAGCTCAGGCCGCAGCTCAAGAAAGGCGGCTTCCTCACGCGCGACAGCCGCGTGGTCGAGCGCAAGAAGTATGGCCGCATGAAAGCCCGCCGCAGCTTCCAGTTCTCCAAGCGCTAACGGCCGCGTCGGCGACTGTCCCCGCGCTGCATCGAGGATTGCTGCGCGGTCCCATGAACGAGCAAGGGCCCTTCCCCTCGCCTCGAGCTTGTCGGAGGATGGGCGTCGACCAAGACCCCCATCGAGGCCCCGATGCCCCTCTGGCTGCAGCACGATCTTTTCGCCCTCATCAACGTCATCATCATCGACGTGGTGCTGGCGGGTGACAACGCCATCGTCGTCGGCCTTGCCGCCTCGCGCGTCGCCGAGGGGATGCGCGCCCGCGTCATCCTGTGGGGCATCGTCGGTGCCGTGGTCCTGCGCGTCGCGTTCGCCGCCGTTGCCACCCAGCTCCTCGCCATTGTCGGCCTGACGCTCGCCGGCGGCCTGATCCTCCTGTGGGTGTGCTGGAAGATGTACTGGGAGATCAGGGGCAGGGGTCGCTACTCCGGCGTCGGGCACGGGGCCGTCAGCGCGGAGGCGCGTCCCTTGAGCTTCCGGGCGGCGGTGGTGCAGATCGTGCTCGCCGACCTGTCGATGTCGCTCGACAACGTGCTGGCGGTGGCCGGTGCCGCCAAGGGCTCGGTGCCCGTGCTCGTGATCGGCCTCGGCGTTGCCATCGTCCTGATGGCGGTGGCCGCCAACCTCATCGCCGGCATGCTGGCGCGCTTCCGCTGGATCACGTGGATCGGCCTCTTGATCATCGTCTACGTGGCGCTCGACATGATCTACGACGGCTCTCACGAGGTGGCTTGCCAGACGCTCGGCGGGCCCTGGTGCGAGCACAGCCTCATGGGCGTCATCCGGGGGCTCAGCGGCCGCTAGCGCGCCGGCATATTGACAGAAATGGGCCGGTTCCCCATAAAGCGCGTCATGATCATGGTCTCGAACGCGCCGCTCCGATGCCGCCCCGCGCCCCCCGTGCGGCTGCGATGACGGACGCTTAACCGGCGTCATGCTTCGCTCCAAGCCGCGCAATCGACGCGGCTTTTTTGTTGCCCTTACTCCTTAGAGACCCCCCCATGACCACCAAGACCTCCACCCGGCCCCAGACCCCGGCCATGTCCGCTGCCAAGCCCGAGCCGCAATCCGCCGCGGCCCGCCAGGCCCACCGTCTTCATCGACGGCGAGGCCGGCACCACCGGGCTCGAGATCCGCCGCCGGCTCGCCGCCGTCACCGGCCTCGAGGTCAAGAGCATCGACCCCGACCGGCGCAAGGACGCAGACGCGCGCCGCGCACTCATGCACGAGGCCGACCTCGTCGTGCTCTGCCTGCCCGACGCCGCCGCCAAGGAGGCCGTGGCGCTTGCCGCCTCGCTCGGGGCCGATGCCCCCAAGATCGTCGATGCCAGCACCGCCCACCGCGTGGCGCCGGGCTGGGTCTACGGCTTTGCCGAGATGGCGCCGGGCCAGGCCGCGGCCATCAAGGCCGCCAGCCACGTCTCCAATCCCGGCTGCTACCCGACCGGTGCCATCGCGCTGATCCGGCCGCTGGTGGAGGCGGGCCTCATGCCCGCCGACTATCCCGTCACCGTCAACGCAGTCAGCGGCTACAGCGGCGGCGGCCGCAGCATGATCGAGGCCTACGAGGCGGGCGCGGCGCCGGCCTTCGAGCTCTACGGCCTCGGCTTCGAGCACAAGCATCTGCCCGAGCTGCAGCGCTACGCCAGGCTCACGCGCCGGCCGATCTTCGTGCCCTCCGTCGGCAACTACCGGCAGGGCATGCTGGTGAGCGTGCCGCTGCACCTCGACACGCTGCCCGGCAAGCCGTCGGCGCGCGACCTGGAGGCGGCGCTATCGGATTACTATGCCGGCGCCGTGCTGGTGACAGTGATGCCGGCCGACGACGCCTCGGCCAAGGGCGGCCGGCTCGATGCGCTGGCGCTCAACGACACGGACGCGCTCGAGCTGCGCGTCTTCGCCAACCCGAAGCACGCCCAGGCCGTGCTCGTCGCCCGCCTCGACAACCTCGGCAAGGGCGCCTCGGGCGCCGCCGTGCAGAACATCGGCCTGATGCTCGGCGTCCCGACGTAGGCCGCCACTGACGTCACCCGTCCAGGCGCCGCGCCCTCGGCGCGGTTGCCGGCGGCTGAGGCCTCAGCTCGTCGCCGCCCTGCACTGCTCGTCGGCGGGGAGCGGGTCGCAGCCTTTGTCGAGGACGCACTTCTCCAGCGCCTTGGTCAGCTCCGGGCGCCAGGTGCCGTCGATCTCGCCCTTGTAGAGGCGCGCCTCGGTGAGCCCGCACTGGTAGAGCTTGATCATGCGCGCGCCGCCGAACCACATGGCCTTGTCGTAGTCGCGCAGCGCGGCTTGCGGGTCGCCCAGCGCCTGGCGGATGTGGGCGCGGGTGTCGAGCGTGTGCGGACTGGTGGGGGAGAGCGCCAGCGAGCGCTCCACGTCGGGCAGCCCGGTCGTGGGCTTGCCCCAGCGGAAGTAGGCCCAGGCCCGGTTGTTGAGCGCCACCGCGAAGTTCGGCCTCAGCGCGATGGCCGCGTCATAGTCGGAGATGGCCGTGGCGTAGCGGCCCTTGAGCGAGTAGGCGAGCGCGCGCATGGAGTAGGCGAGGCTCAAGTCGGCGGCGCCCTGGCCCTGTCGCTCGATCAGCTGCGTGCAGCCGTCGATGCGGCGGTTGAGGTCCTCGCTGAAGCAGTCGGTCGTCGGATCATCCGTGGCGCCGGCGGGAAGCGCCGCCGCAATCAAGACTGCCGCTGCAACTGCACGCCAGAGCTTCATGCTCGCGGTTCCGTCTCCCTGTGCGGGGCCGCTTCGACGGCAGGGCCCGCGCTCTGGCGATCTTCGCACGCCGCCGGGACCCGTGCCACCCGCCCGTTGCGGGCTGCCTACACGGGCACCGCGCCCCGATTAAGGCAGGGGCAGACGTGGGCTCGGCCTCTCCGTCTGCCTTCCCGGAAGCCGAGCCTCGGCTCGCCGAGTCGGGGCGAGGCGATCCGGCATCTTGCCCGGTTTTTTTTGAAGGACCCTTACCGCACCACGGCGGCGGGCAAGGCCCCGGCTCGGCGCGCCGCGATCCTGTCGGATCGGGCGCGCCGGCCGGGGACGCAGCGGTCACTTGAAGTGCTTGGAGAGCTTCAGGCCCTGGCCCTGGTAGTGAGAGGCGATGCCCTGGCCGTAGATCTTGGTGGGGCGCTCGGCCAGCTCCTCGTAAACCAATCGCGCGATCGTCTGCCCATGCTCGAGCACGAACGGGATCTCCAAGGTGCGCACCTCCAGCACCGCCTTGGAGCCCCCGCCGCCGTCCGCCGCGTAGCCGAAGCCCGGATCGAAGAAGCCGGCGTAGTGCGCGCGGAACTCGCCCATCATCGGATCGATCGGGATCATCTCGGCGGCGTGCTCGGGCGGCACCTGGATGCGCTCCTTGGAGGCGAGGATATAGAACTCGTTCGGATTGAGGATCAGCCGGCCGTCCCGGCTCGCGTGGATCGGCTCCCAGAAGTCGCGCTTGTTGTGGCCGCGCTTCTCCACATCGAGCACGTCGGTGAATTTGAGCGCGCGATACCCGACGAGCGGGCTGCGGCCGGTGCCCTTGAGGTCGACGCCGATGTTGAGGCCGTTGCGGATCTTGGCCTCGCCCGTCGCGCCGTCGACCAGCGGGCTTTCCTTGTCGAGCTTGCGCAGCTCCGAGTCCGTGAGCTCGGGGCGCCAATAGCGCTCCTGGCTGCCCGAGCGGCGCAGGAAGCGCATCTGGTTGAGCTTGGAGCCCGTCGCCACCTTGATGCTGAACGTGCGCGGGAAGATCTCGGCGAAGAGCTCGCCCTTGTATTTGGCGTCGACCCAGTCGAAGGCCTCGCCGCGATCGGTGATCAGCCGCGTGAAGACGTCGATCCGGCCCGTGGAGCTTTTCGGATTGGCGATCGCCGAGATGCTGGGCGGCAGGTCGAGCGTCTCCTGCAGCTTGGCGACATAGACGCAGCCATGCTCGAGCACGGCGCCGCCGTCGAGGCTGAACTCGTGCTGCTTGAGGTCCTCGAGCTGCTCGAGCACGGTATGCGCCTTGCCGGGCAGGAAGCTCGACCGCACCCGCCAGGCCTTGCGGCCGAGCCTGAGGTCGATGCTGGCCGGCTGGATCTGTTCCGGCGCTATGCCGTCGGGGGCATCGATCTTCTTGCGGTCGCGCAGCGCCTCGATCTGCTGGGAAGGCAGCAGCCCCGGCCGCCCGCCGACCTCCACGCGCGGCAGCCCCTCGCCGTCGCCGCCGGATTGTGCGGTCTTCTCGGGAAAGAGCGGCACCACCTTCTGACCCATCGTCTCCTCGTCAAGCCTTTGCATCCATGGTCGAGCCCGGGTGCGAGGAGCGTGGGCTCCCCTCCCCCTTGCGGGGAGGGGTCGGGGGTGGGGGTAAGGTCGTCGCTCGCCCTTGCGTCTTCACCCCACCCCTAGCCCCTCCCCGTCAAGGGGAGGGGAACCGGCCGCAATCGCCTCACGGATCGCACTTCTTATCGAGCGCGGGAACTACATCCCTTTCCGTAGCATGTTGCCGAGCCGATTTTCACGGGCATGCGCCCTTTACCAACAGCAAGCCGCCGTTCCCTCTTTTCGATTTCTCACTTTCGACCTCCGTCCCCTCATCAGCTTGACGCCGGCCCGCCCGACGCGCTAATTGCACCTTGCAGATACGTGGTGATTTGGCCGGCCGGCTTGCAGCCACGCAAAATAAGTCGCTAAAAGGCCGTGCGCGAAACCGACTAGTCAGCGCCCGGCTCTCGAATGCCGGTGCCAGACGAGCCGGTTTTTTTGTTGCCCGCTGTCGGGCAAGGAGCGCGCGCCATGACGAACATTTCTGCAAGCAGGCAAGAGCAGGAGGCCTGGGGCCTCGAGACGCGGCTCGTGCACGGGGGCAGCCTGCGCTCCCAGTTCGCCGAGCTTTCCGAGGCGGTCTACCTCACGCAGAGCTACGTCTACGAGAGCGCCGAGCAGGCCGAGGAGCGCTTCAAGAGCGAGGGCGGCTTCATCTACAGCCGCTACGCCAATCCCACGGTCGCCATGTTCGAGGAGCGCATGCGGCTGCTGGAAGGGGCTGAGGCCGCGCGCGCCACGGCCACGGGCATGGCCGCGGTATCAGCTTCGCTGCTGTGCTACCTCAAGGCCGGCGACCACGTGGTGGCGGCGCGCGCGCTGTTCGGCTCCTGCCGCTACGTGGTGGAGGACCTGTGCCCGCGCTACGGCATTGCCTCCACCTTGGTCGACGGTCGCGACCTTTCCGCCTGGCAGCGCGCCATGCGCCCCAACACGCGCGCCGTGTTCTTCGAGACGCCCGCCAACCCCACGCTTGATCTCGTCGACATCGCAGCCGTCGCCGAGATCGCCCACAAGCAGGGCGCGCTTGTTGTGGCCGACAACGTGTTCGCCACGCCGGTGCTGCAGAAGCCCTTGAAGCTTGGCGCCGACGTCGTCGTCTACTCCGCCACCAAGCACGTCGACGGCCAGGGGCGCTGCCTGGGCGGCATCGTGCTGGGCTCGGGGTCCTACGTGAAGGATCACCTGCACAACTATCTCAAGCACACCGGGCCATCGCTCAGCCCGTTCAACGCCTGGGTCATGCTGAAGGGCCTCGAGACCCTGCCCCTGCGCGTGCGGGCGCAGTGCGAGGGGGCGGCGCGCATCGCCGATCATCTGGCGGGCAAGCCGGGTGTTCTGCGCACGCTCTATTGCGGCCGGCCCGACTATCCGCAGGCGGCGCTGGCGCGCAAGCAGATGTCGGGCTTCGGCCAGGTCGTCACCTTCGAGATCGCGGGCGGCAAGGCGGCGGCGTTCCGCTTTTTGAACGCGCTGCGGCTGATCCGCATCTCCAACAACCTGGGCGACGCCAAGAGCCTGATCACCCACCCCGCCACCACCACCCACCAGCGCCTCAAGCCCGAGGACCGGGCAGAGCTGGGCATCTCCGACGGCATGCTGCGCCTCTCCGTCGGCCTCGAGTTGGTCACCGACCTCACCACCGACCTCGACCGGGCGCTGGCGGCCGCTGCCGACATGGGGCCTACCTGAGGTCGAGGAACGATTGATTGCGCACTACTTGCTGCAGAATGCATCCATGGCTCCAATAATCTCTTGCAGATCCTGAGGAACCGCTGCTTTCAACATCCTCGTTCCCACCAAGGCAGCGGAAATAGATACCTGCTGCTCGGATGCCACCCTTTCGTTCAATCGAGCGAGGACTTCCTTTCCGGGGGCTAAGGTCAACTTTCCGTCAAGCGACCGCCATTGTCGCTCAAATTGAGCAAGGACCTGCGTCGCGACGGTGCCCTGATCTTTGTGAGAACGATTTTGGGAAGTGTGTACTTGACTGAAATCTTGCCGGATTTGACGGCTACGGTCCTTCCGTCAACGCGAATGGAAGGAGCGGGGCCATGCAACTCGTCGAGACAACCGTGACGGCAACAACCGTCCGAATGCGCTACGCAGATAGCGAAGACCCAACGAAGGCCAAGAGGTGGCTAGATTTTCAGACTCCCCTTGCGGGCCTGAAAATTCCTTTGGCTCATGGCGAGGAAGACCTTCCGGATAGCCCGCTTCTCGCAGAAGTTCAGCTAGCCGCCCTTCGCGGGCTGCGAGCGCTAATTGGCGGCGAAACTCAGCGCCTTCTAAAACTTCGCGATCCCACCCTTCGATAAGGGCATTGATCCGAGCTTGGCGCTTAGCTGGCGTCAACATCATTTGTCCTTGGGCTGCTTCTTAGCCTTGGGTTCCTGTTTGCGAGACGGCGGGGTGTGCAGCGCGTGTTTGAGGATGCGCTTGAAGCGCTGTTCGGTGCCGGGCTCATCCTTGATGGAAAGCCCCTCTTCAGGTCTCCGTTCTTTCCTATCCCTAGGTTGCGCCATGCCTCAGCTACTCTCCAAGATCCGATCCGATGCTACGGTTACCCTGTGGCCACCAACCACAAATCATGTGCTCGCGACCTTAGCTGCTCATATCGTAGCTCTATCAGCCCAAGTCGATCACGAGGTAAGTCTGCTGTGGATACGCATTCTAGGCACCAGCGAACGCTCAGCGCTGGCTATGGCGGAAATGTTTGACAGTCAGCGCCAGCAGGTTCGTCTGCTGAGAGCTGCAAGCAAAGCTAAACTTGGCGCGAATACCGAAGCCTACCGAGTATTCAACGCGCTTCTCAAGAGCACTGAGACCGCACAGTCGGACCGCCAGAAGCTAGCGCACGGGTTGTGGGGCTACAGCCCTGATCTGCAAGACGCCCTACTCGTCGCCAACCCGAAATTAGTACGCAGCCAAGTAGCTGAACAGGCGAAGCTACTTGAAAAGCGAGAGCACATGCTGGCCTATGTGCTCCAAACGGACCCAACCATTGTCGAACAAGAAACACAGGCCATTGCCAAGCTATACGCAGCAGACCCTGAAGCGATATGGGTCTACGACATTCCCGATCTCAAGCGCTCCATCGTCGACCTTGGTGAAGCACTTATGGCTCTGCACTATTTTCGATACTACATGACGCCGATGAAGCCTAACGCTCTCGGAGCGCCGAACGAGGAACTACGCGACTTCCAAACAAGCGATGGAGCACTCCGTCGATTAAATTCTCTACGTCTGTTTCGGGAGGCTTATGCCCGCGAAAGTAGTTCCACGGATCAGAGTAATAGTGCTTGATTTCGGCCCTGATCGCCGCCTCAATCGCCTCTCGGGTCACGTTGTTTGTTTCGCTTCCACGCACGATAGGCATCCCTTAGCTCACGCGTCAGCTTGACTGGATTTGGCTGCTTCGTCAGGCCGTCGATACGTGAGGCGCTTGCCGACGCCGGCCTTGACCATGAGGCTCGCGCGTTCTTCGTCTTCAATCCCAAGCGAAGAACGGGGAACTATATACTTAGCGGAACGCAAAGCTAAAGGTTCCCGACAGGCCGGCGAAACGATCAAAGGCGTCCCTCAGATCGAGGACACCGAATGATTAGAGCTGGCATGGTGGAGCTAGATGCGTTCAAGCGGGGTATACGACCTGCATGAAGCAGCGCGTCGTGTATTTCTCGCAATGGTCGCTGCCAAAGATCGCGAGCCTCAGCAAACCGACCCAGAATGTCAGCGCCCCCTGTAGACTGAGGACCATTTGTCCAAACGCCGATCGCTAAAGGTTTTGCCCGCCAGCCGGTGGCTTGTCGCCTCGCAGCTTGAACGACGATGCTTCGGGACACCCGTCTTTTCGTTCGCAAACCAGAACGCGTGCATCAGCAAATCGCGGTTATCAGCGGTGTCGCGAACGATGTCAGCGCATCATTGACAACTTTTCGGCCGCCCCGCTTGCCTTGCCCTTTCCGTTCATTAGGTCTTGAGACAGCGCGCTTAGCCGTTGTCCGCATGTAATGGTGATCTCGCGTCCGGCCTCAAAGGTGAGGCCAGATAGTTGCCAGATGAGCTGGTCCATGTAGTGATCGATTGCTCCCCACAGCACAGCGATTGCGCCAATCCAGCATAGCGTGCTTCTGTATATGCGGGGGAGCGAGTGAGATGAGCCATGGCGAAATCACCCAAGAAAGATCAACCGAAGATCGAGGAAGAGCCCGGCGCGGACGAGCGTTTCGAGCGCGCCGTGAAGCGCGCTCTCAACACGCCGCCCAAGCCGTTCACGCCGGGCGCGAAGAAGAAGCCGAAGCAAGAGATGAAATGACCAGCACGATCGTCAAACTGAGCATTACACTCGTTGGCTCAGCCGACGCGTATGCCGCAGCAAACATCTCGCGAGAAGATCCGCGCTGCATCGTCGCGCAGTTCGACTTCATCAAGTGATCCATCGGCCGCGATCGCAATATCTGGAAGCGATGAAGACACTCGGTCGCGAGCGCTATCAACAAAATGTTGGCGCGCTGCCGTCGCGCTTGCTGCTCAAGAAGCGGCCAGCCTGACAATCAGATGGCCGATCACGACTGTTCGTCGCAACGGCTTGCGCGCTGAGGCGTCGAGGGTATTCATGTCTAGGCTCCGTTGCGCTGGAGCCCATCGCTTGACGCGACAACCCAAATCAAACAGAATGGCGTCGACGTTTCCGCGCGGGCTACTGGATAGCGGAGACGCGACAGGGTGGCGCTCTCAACGCCACCCTTCTCTATTTCCGAGCTGCCTGCGCCAAGCAGAAGCGACGTGCACGTCTGCTTAGGCGTTCTCGGCTTCGTCAGGCCGTCGATACGTGAGGCGCTTGCCAGCGGCACCGCTATGAGCAGCGGCCAGCGCGCTCCGCATCCTCCACGCCGAGCGCGATGCGGTTGTTCCAGCGGAAAGCGAACTCGTCGCACGTAGCGCTGCAAGTGCTGCTCGCTGATCGAGTGGAACGAGCCGAACACGCCGCGCTTGAGCAGGGCGAAGAAGCTCTCTGCGGACTGCACGCCAACGCCATCCTGACGAAATACTCGTCCTGGCTGTGGTTGACCGTCTTGTGCTCGGCGAACTCCTTGCCAACCGACAGGTTGGTCAGCGCTATCGTCGGTGTGCAGTTCGCGACTTGCGGCTGGCCTGCGTCACCAGGCGTCGCGCGCAGCGTCTTGGCGGTCACGTCGGCAACGTGGCTCGCGCGCACCTCGCCGCCGCGCTCCACCAGCGCATGCACGGCATGCTTCTTCGGCGCGGGCTTGCCCTTGTGCACGTTCTTCTTCTTGCCGCCGACGAACGTCTCGTCGCTCTCGATCACCTTGCCCTCGCCGCCCAGCGGGCCGGCCTTGGCATCGAGCTTCATGGCCTCGCGAATGCGCATCGCCATGAACCACGCGCTCTTGTAGGTGATGCCCAGCATGCGCTGCAGCTGCTTGGGCGCTCATACCCTTCTTGCTGGCCGTCATCAGCCGGAAGGCCAGCATCCACTTGTGAGATCGGAATGTGCGAGCGCTCCATGACGGTGCCGACCGTGACGGAGAACTTCTTGCGGCAGGATCGGCAGTAGAGCGCGCCCGCCGTGTAGGACTTGCCCTCCAGGCGGTGCAGCTCCTTCCACTCGCCGCAGTGCGGGCAGACGGGGCCGTTCGGCCAACGCCACGCCTCGAATAGCTCGCGCGCCTTCTCGTCATCGTGAAAGACGGGATTGGTAAGATCGATGGCCATGGCATTTCTCCTTGGTTTGGAGAATGCCAGAGCGGCCACGTTCCGTCAAGTATATAGTTCCCGAAGAACGCGTGTTCCAACGGAAAGCGAATTCATCGCAATAGCGAGCAAGATGCTGCTCGCTGACGCTGTGGAAACTGCCGGTGATGCCGCGCTTCAGAATGGCGAAAAAGCTCTCAACAGTCTGCGTATGCGCCGCGCCATCCTTGGAAACGTATTCGCCTAACGTGTGGGCTACCGATTGGTGATCGGCAAAATCCTTACCAAGTGACAAGTTCGCAAGGCTATCGTCGGTGTGCAATGCTGAGGCGTGGTCGGCATGCTTGGCGAGCGTTTCGCGCAAAGTGCGCGCAGTCACATCAGGGACATGCGTGACGCGGATATGGCCGCCACGCTCAACGAGGGCGTGCACGGCACGCTTGGGCGGGACGGGCTTGTTCTTGTGTGCGTTCTTGGCCTTTCCTCCAACGAAGGTTTCGTCACTCTCCAATACCTTGCCGGCGCCACCAAGCGCGCCGGCCGTCGCATTGATCTTGCACGCCTCGCGAATGCGGTGGCCGATGAACCAAGCGGTTTTGTAGCTGACACCGAGCATGCGCTGAAGCTGCTTGGACGAAATGCCCTTCTTGCTCGCAGCAAAGAGGCGGAAGGCCATGGCCCACTTCGCCAACGAAACGTGTGAGCGCTCCATGATGCTATCAGTGCGAACCGTGAATTTTTGCTGATCGCATGCGTTGCAATAGTACCAGCCGGGACCCATTTTCCCGCGCTTATCAAGCGCGCGCACGTCGTCTAGCCCTCCGCAGAAGGGGCAAACAGGACCGTCTGGCCAGCGCTCGTTTTCGAGGAACTGGCGAGCTTTCTCTTCGTCGTGAAAAACAGGGTTAGTTAGATCGAGCATTGCCTTGTCTCCGTTCGCTCTTTTATGGCGAACGATTGTGGCGATATTCAGTCAAGTACACACTTCCCACGATTTTGCATAAAGAAGCGGACGCCGTGGCCAACCAATTGACCCGAAACATCCGTGCGCATTCCTTCGCATATTGTCTCTAATGCGCCACGAACCCAACTTTCCAAATCAGGGGCGACTGGAAGCCCCCGTTCCATGCGCCTCTGGTGAATGCCGGATGTGATCGCGGGTATATCAAGAAGATAGTTCTCGAGTTCCTTTCTAGCGAGAACATGGCACTCGACACCGAGGCTACCCAATTTTTCCCTAAATTGATCTACCTCCTCGATACACCGATAGTCGCGGTCGAATAGGGCAAAGATCCTCACGTCCGAACGTAATATCTCCTTAAAGGTCCACAATGTATTTTCAATTCCTGTCCATGACGAATAACCGCCTAAGGGGAGGCGCGCCGTATCGACGTCATCAATTAGATGAGGGGCGCCAACCCTCGCGGCAAATCTCCGCACAACGCGCCAGTCCTGGCCTTCAAAGAAAATAATACGTTTCGATCTTGAAAGGCGGGCGAGCTCAATGTTTTGAGAGGAGCCAATGTAGTCCATGGCTGATTGTAGTGTTTCGGAATCCGTTACACGCTTCGCAGACGCGTAGCCAGGGTTTACTATTAGTATATCGTCGCCCTCGGCGGCGTTAATTATTTCAGAGGAGTGCGTAGCGATCAGAAATTGCTCGGAGCGATCGCTGATCTGATGCATTATTTTCCTCTGAAGGTCAGGGTGAAGGTAGATATCCGGTTCATCAATGACAAGGATGGAGTTTTTTTCCGGCCCGAAGAACGTGCGTCAGCATTTGAAGCCAAACTTGAAATCCGAATCCCGCCCAGTATATCTCGCGAGAAATTCGGTCTTCCTCATAAAACATGTGGATGGCGCGCCACGGCATGCCGACCGGTTCTGGAAAAAGAATATTCATCCCTCTCCAGCCGGAGCGAACTGCATTCGCAAACTCGTCAAAAGTCTCGCCATTACGAAACCAGTAGTTCCGGAACATCCTGTGGGATGTTCTGGATGTTGAAGCGCTTCTTACATACTCCGCATCTAACACCTTCTCCTCTTGTTCGAGTGGGGCAAGAGTGGGGACAACGACGACGTCTAGGGGGAGCTCTTTCTGAAAGAGGCGTGCAGAACGAATTTTGGCAAGCTCGTCGTGCAGGACAAGCTTTGGTGATTTTTCGGGGTGCAGTTGAAGCGATATGCGGCCCCCGGGGTCGGTGTGAAAATCAATTTCGGCGAATCCTCCGAGTAGTTGTGGACGGTGTTTTCAAGGGTTATGGGAATACTTGATCGCGGTATGTCATAACCCACGACAGAAGCGCCCGAGTGATCGGAAATCCAAGTTGGGTTCCTGCGGCGAGCAAATCGATACGCGCCCGCCAATGCGCGGACGGCATCAAGGATTGATGATTTTCCAGAATTATTGGGACCTATTAAAATATTATGTTCCTTGAAGGAGATGCTGTATCTTCTAAATTTCTTAAAGTTGACTAGCCGGATGCTTTTGATCTTCATTGCGTGTACTCCGATTTCAACAGAGTCGACCTGGAATTAGTCTCAACATGGCAGATGCTGCAGTGTCAGTTGAAAGAGCTGAGCATAGCTGATTCGGATGTGGGCTCGCTGAGCGCCAGGTTCGGCAGTCAGTTGGCTTGGCGGACAACTGCGCCTACAATCCGCGCCGACCACGAGGCCCTCAATTCCGGCGCGCCAAGGTAGGAAACCGTCACGCGCGACATCCGCATCTGCGTAACGCCGCTCTACCTCGACGAGGAGTCGGTCTCGCCAGCGCTGTCCTCATGCGGGTTGGGGATGGCGCGATGGGCGGCGCTGATAGCGCGCGACCTTGATGCTGTCGGCACGCTTGCGCGCCTGCGCCAGGTCGTATTCGAGCTGCATGCGCATCAGGTGATCCATGCTCGGCCCGAACGCCTTCTCGATGCGCAGCGCCATGTTGGGCGAGAGCGCGGTGCGGCCGTTGATCAGCAGCGATAGGGACTGGCGGGTGACGCCAAGGGCCTTGGCGGCTTCGGTGACGGAGAGATCGAACGGCTCGATGATGTCGTGCCAGACGGTTTCGCCGACGTGGGGCGGGTTCTTCATGGACATGCGGCGTTCGCTCCTTCGCTAATGGTAGCACCAAGAGGAATGGTAGCACCAAGAGGGAGGACGGCGCATCGGTTGGCGCGGCCATCAACTCCGCCTACAATCGGGGCCGACCAGGCCATCACAACCCCGGCGCGCCAATGTATGAAACCGTCACGCGTGACATCCGCATCTGCGTCACGCCCCAGTACCTGGAGGATGAATCGGCGCCCGACGAGGGCCGCTACCTCTGGGCCTACACCATCGACATCTCCAACGAGGGCGCCGAGACGGTGCAGCTGCGCTCGCGCCACTGGCGCATCACCGACGGGGCGGGCCGCACCGAGGAGGTGCGCGGGCCCGGCGTGGTCGGCAAGCAGCCGACGTTGACGCCCGGCACCACCTTCACCTACACCTCCGGCTGCCCGCTCAGCACGCCTTCGGGCATCATGGTCGGCAGCTACCAGATGACGACGGAGAAGGGCGAGCTCTTCAACGTCGACATCCCGGCGTTCTCCCTCGACAGCCCGCACGCCCGCCACACCATCAATTGAAGGACGAGTGTGATGATCGAGAAGTCCGCTACATCGCGCTGGGCTGGGTTGGGGAGCGGACTTCTCGATCTGAATCACACTAGAATGCTGAGTCAGCTAGTGTCCTTCAGAGCGCGAAATTCGTTCCGAGCTTGCCGCACACTGCGACGAATTTCGCGATCAGGACACTAGATGCGCGCATCCCTGCCCGCCACCAAGGAGCTGCTGGCCCGTCTCGTCGCCTTCGACACCACCAGCCACAAGACCAACATCCCCCTCATCCGCTTCGTGGAGGACTATCTCGCCGGCCACGGCGTCGAAAGCGTGCGCGTGCCAACGGCGGACGGCGAGAAGTCGAGCCTGTTCGCCACCATCGGTCCGTCGGACACGGCCGGCGTCGCCCTTTCCGGTCACACCGACGTGGTGCCGGTGGACGGCCAGATCTGGGATACGGACCCATTTAGCCTCACCGAGCGCGATGGACGCCTCTACGGTCGGGGCAGCTGCGACATGAAGGGCTATCTCGCCTGCGCGCTTGCCATGGTGCCGCAACTCAAGGCGCGCCGGCTCAAGGTGCCGTTCCACATCGCCTTCTCCTACGACGAGGAGGTCGGCTGCACGGGCGTGCGGCCGATGATCGGCGAGTTCGGCAAGAGCCTGCCCGTCCCGCGCATGGTGTTCGTCGGCGAGCCCACGACCATGACCGTCGTCGATGCGCACAAGGGGCCGGTGCGCTGGCGCGTCGAGCTTACGGGCCGCGCCGCGCATTCGAGCATGCCGCACCTGGGCGTCAACGCCATCGCCTATGCCGGCCGGATGATCGCCGAGCTTGCCCGGATGGAGGAGGAGCTCAGGGCAGGCGCGCGCGACGAGCGTTTCGAGCCGCCCTGGACCACCCTGCAGGTCACGCGCATCGAGGGCGGCACCGCCTCCAACATCGTGCCCGCGCCCTGCTGGTTCGGCTGGGAGATCCGCGGGCTGCCTGGCTTCGATCCGATGACGCTGGATGCGCGGCTGCGCCGTTTCGCGGCGGAGAAGTGCCTGCCCGAAATGCGCCGCGTCGCGCCCGAGGCCGACATCGAGATCACCATCGGCAACCGTGTGTCGGCCTTTTCCGCCGACACCAGGTCCGAGATCGTGCCGCTGTCCCTGCAGCTCGCCGGCCAGAACGAGACCTTTGCCGTCTCCTATTGCACGGAAGCCGGCCTCTTCCAGGACGGCGGCGCGCCGGCCGTGGTGGTCGGCCCCGGCGACATCGCCCAGGCGCACACGCCCAACGAGTTCATCCAGATCGCCGACCTCGAGAAGTGCCTCGTCTTCCTCGAGCGCCTCGCCGACTGGGCGGAAGGGTAGGTTGGGTCGAGCGTCAGCGATGACCCAACGCTATCTGAGCTTTCCGTATGCAAGAGGCGTTGGGTCTGCGCTTCGCTCGACCCAACCTTGTCTCATCTCAACGGCTTGATCCGCTCGCCCGGCATCAGCTCGTAGGGGTCCTTCCAACCCTTGAGAGCGCGCATGCGCTCGATCCAGGCGGCAAGGTTGGGATTGGTCTTCTTCCAGTCGTAGCCCGACTCCTCCGGCGGGTAGAACATGTAGCCCGCGATCGAGAAGTCGGCGATGGTCGGCTCGTCCCCGACCATGAATTTCGATTTGGCCAGGTGCTGCTCGACAATCTTGAGCGCCGCGTCGAAACGGCCCTTGAGGAACTCGAGCACCTTCGGATCGGGCGCCGTCGGCGAGAGCGCCTTCAAGAAGCGATAGGTGGCGAAGTAGCTGGTGAACTTGTGGTTGTCGAACAGGATCCAGCGCAGTGCCTCGTTGCGCTCGTTGTCGTCGCGCGGGGCGAACTTATCGGTCATCTCGGCCAGATAGAGCAGGATCGCGCCTGACTGGGTGAGCTTCTTGCCGTCCGCCTCCAGCACGGGGGCCTCACCCATCTCGTTGACGCCCTCGCGCCATTTGGGATCGCGGGTGGCGCCGTGCATGAAGTCGACGAACACCGGCTCCCAGTCGAGGCCGGCGCAGTTGAGATAGAGCGCGACCTTGTAGGAGTTGCCGGATTGGCAGAAGCAATGAAGCTTGTATTGAGCCATGGCGCAGCATCTCTCTGGGGTTGTGGCTTGATGGCGGCGGCACGCTACCATGTCTGCGGCGCTGCGCACGAGATTTCAAAATGAACGAGACGTTGAGATTGCCGATTGTTGCGATGGCCCTTGCAGCCTTTGGCGCTGTTGCTCTCGTCTCCTTTCTCGCTGTCGCGCCGCGGCCGGCATTCGTGTCCTGCACAGGATCGGCGGCGCCCTACGCGCGTCTCGAGCTTCTCTTCGGCCGCAGCCGGAAGGACGGCACCGAGATCGGCGATGCCGAATGGCGCGCGTTCCTCGATTCCGAGGTAACCCCGCGCTTCCCCGACGGGCTTACCGTGCTCGACGCGTATGGCCAGTGGCGCAACAGCGCCGGCACGATCGCCAAGGAGAAATCGGTGATGCTGCTGATCTGGCACCGCCCGGCCGCCGAAAGCGAGGCGAAGATCGAGGCCATCCGCGATGCCTACAAGGCCCGCTTCGACCAGGAGAGCGTCCTGCGCGTCGACGGCGTCTCCTGCGTCTCGTTCTAAGTTGTCATCCCGGAATTTGCGATAGCAAATATCCGGGACCCAGGATGATAGACGATGCCCCTGGGTCCCGGATATTTCGCTCACGCGAAATTCCGGGATGACAATTCCGAGACGTTGCTCGCAATGAACCCCAACCTCTTCGTCTACGGCACCCTCCTCTCGGCCGACCGCCATCCCAAGGGCGAGCGGCTGCGGCGCGAGGCGCGTCTCGTCGGAGACGCGACAATCGAGGGCAAGCTCTTTTCCCTTGGCAGGTATCCCGGGCTGATCGAGGCGCCCGGCGAAAGCGTACGCGTCCACGGCGAGGTCTATGCGCTCAACGCGCCGGCGGCCTCGCTCGCATGGCTCGACGCCTACGAGGGCATCGTGCCGGGCGACCACGACCGGAACGATTATGCCCGCGTGGAACGCATCGCCCGGCTCGCCTCGGGCGCAGACATCACGGCCTGGGTCTATATCTACCTGAAGCCCGTCGCCCCCGCGCATCTGATCGTCCGGCGGGCGCTGGCGCCCCGCCGCCGGATGACCCCGGCGCCGAGAGCAGCCTTGCATTCGCGCCCGCGGTCGGCAGTATTCACGGCAAACGAGCACGTACCGGGGTCTTGGCCCCGCAATCAGGAGGACGCCCGTGTCGAGCCGCTATCATGAGGTCTATGCCGCCTGGAAGGCAGACCCGGAAGCCTTCTGGGCCGAAGCCGCGCGCGAGATCGACTGGTACAAGCCCTGGGACAAGGTGTTCGACCCGTATGCCGGCCAGTATGGGCTCTGGTTTGCCGGCGCGGAATGCAACACGGCCTGGAACTGCCTCGACCGCCACGTCGAGCGCGGCCGCGCCCGGCAGAAGGCCCTGATCTGGGACAGCCCCGTCACCAACACCACGCGCACCTTCACCTACGCGGAGCTGCGCGACGAGGTGGCGACGCTGGGCGGCGTGCTGCAGGACCTCGGCGTCAAGCAGGGCGACCGCGTCATCATCTACATGCCGATGGTGGCGGAGGCGATCATCGCCATGCTGGCCTGCGCGCGCATCGGCGCGATCCACTCCGTGGTGTTCGGCGGCTTCGCCGCGCCGGAGCTGGCGACGCGCATCGACGATTCCAAGCCGGTCGCCATCCTGTCGGCGTCCTGCGGCATCGAGCCGGGCCGCATCGTCGCCTACAAGCCGCTGCTCGACAGCGCCATCGAGCTGAGCAGGCACAAGCCGCAATCCGTCTTGATGCTGCAGCGGCCGATGGCCGAGGCCACCATGATCGCGGGGCGCGACCATGACTGGGCGAGCCTCGATCGCCGACGCCAAGCAGCGCGGTCGCAAGGCCGGCTGCGTCGCCGTCAAGGCCACCGATCCGCTCTACATCCTCTACACCTCCGGCACCACCGGCCAGCCCAAGGGCGTGGTGCGCGACAACGGCGGCCACATGGTCGCGCTCAAGTGGACCATGAAGAACCACTACGGCGTGGACCCGGGCGAGACCTACTGGGCGGCCTCCGACGTCGGCTGGGTGGTCGGCCACTCCTACATCTGCTACGCGCCGCTGCTGCACGGCTGCACGTCCGTGATGTACGAGGGCAAGCCCGTCGGCACGCCCGATGCCGGCGCCTTCTGGCGCGTGATCGCCGAGCATGGCGTGTCGGCGATGTTCACCGCGCCCACCGCCTTCCGCGCCATCAAGAAGGAGGACCCCAAGGGCGAGCACATCAAGCGCTACGACCTGCGCGCCTTCCGCACGCTGTTCCTGGCCGGCGAGCGCGCCGACCCGGAGACCATCAAGTGGGCCGAGGCGCACCTCGGCGTGCCGGTCTACGACCACTGGTGGCAGACCGAGACCGGCTGGCCCATCTGCGGCAACCCGGTGGGGCTTGGGCGCACTGCCCGTGAAGTACGGCTCGCCGACGGTGCCGATGCCGGGCTACGACCTGCAGGCGCTCGATGCCACGGCCAAGCCGGTGAAGGCCGGGGAGACCGGCACGCTCGCCATCAAGCTGCCGCTGCCGCCGTCCTGCCTGCCGACCTTGTGGAACAACGACGAGCGCTTTCGTGCGAGCTACCTGTCCGATTTTCCGGGCTACTACACGACCTCGGACGCCGGCTACGTCGATGCCGACGGCTACGTCTACGTCATGGCGCGCACCGACGACGTCATCAACGTCGCCGGCCACCGCCTCTCCACCGGCCAGATGGAGGAGGTGGTCGCCAGGCACAAGGACGTGGCCGAGTGCGCCGTGGTCGGCGTGGCCGACGACATGAAGGGCCAGATCCCGGCCGGCTTCATCGTGCTCAACGCCGGCGTCAACCGCTCGCCGGCCGAGATCGAGAGCGAGGTCGTCAAGCTGGTGCGCGAGGAGATCGGCCCCGTCGCCGCCTTCAAGCGGGTGATGACGGTGAAGCGCCTGCCCAAGACGCGCTCGGGCAAGATCCTGCGCGGCACCATGCGCCAGATCGCCGACGGCGAGAGCTGGAAGATGCCCGCCACCATCGACGACCCCGCCATCCTCGACGAGATCACCGGCGTCATGACCGAGCACGGCATGGTCAAGGGCACCAAGGAGACTGCGGCCTGAGGCCCGGGCGCAGGAGGCGGCTGCACGTGCCGATGGACCAGCGGGTCGCCCCGTTCGGATGCGCAAGCCTGCGTTCCCGGAAGCCGAGCTCCGGCTACCGACGCCGGGGCGAGGCTATCCGGGACCTTGCCCGCTGATAGTTCATGCCAACAATCGATCCATATGGACTTCGAAATAGACGAGCCGGTCGACGCACCACGGCGACGGGCAAGGCCCCGGCTCTCCGCCCCCGGATATGACGATCCGAGGGCTCGGCCGGGGACGCAAGCGGGGGGGCTGCGCCTGATGCCCGCGGCGCCCTTGTCGCGCCGGCGCGGATAGGCGAGTGTCCCGGGAGGCGAGGGGGAGAGAAGGCCCATGAAATTCTTCGTCGATACGGCGGACGTCGCCGAGATCAAGGAGCTGGCTGCAACCGGGCTTCTCGATGGCGTCACCACCAATCCGTCGCTGGTGGCCAAGGCCAAGCGCGACTTCCGCGAGATCATCGCCGAGATCTGCGCGATCGTGCCCGGCCCCGTCAGCGCCGAGGTGGCGGCCGTCGATACCGAGGGCATGCTGAAGGAAGGCCGGGCGCTGGCGAAGATCGCCAAGAACGTCACGGTCAAGGTGCCGCTCACCTTCGACGGCCTCAAGGCCTGCCGCCGCCTCACCGACGACGGCACCATGGTCAACGTCACCTTGTGCTTCTCGGCCAACCAGGCGCTGCTCGCGGCCAAGGCCGGCGCCACCTTCGTCTCGCCCTTCGTCGGCCGCCTCGACGACGCCGGCCAGGACGGCATGGAGTTGGTGCGCGAGATCCGCACCGTCTACGACAACTATGCCGACCTCAGGACGCAGATCCTCGCCGCCTCGATCCGCAACGTCACCCACGTCAAGCAGGCGGCCATGATCGGCGCCGACGTGGCGACCGTCCCGCCGGCCATCCTGCGCGCGCTCATCCACCATCCTCTGACTGATAAAGGACTAGAGCTCTTCCTCGCCGACTGGAAAAAGACCGGCCAGCGCATCGCCTGACGCACCGCCGGCAAAGCGCGAAGCGCGTAGGTTGCGTCGAGCATCAGCGACGACGCAACGCAAGAGCTGAACGCAACAAAGAGGACGCGACAAAGAGGCGGTGGGTCGGCGCTTCGCTTGACCCACCCTACGCGCTCCGCGTTCACCCAGCTGCCCGGAAAAGAGAAGGCGCCCCTCGCGGTTTCCGCAAGGAGCGCCTTCAAAAGCTTGGCTCAGGCAGTGGCCGCTCAGGCCATCTGGATCTGCCCAGCCTGCTTGCCGCGGCCGCGCTTGTCGTCCTCCAGCACGAAGGTGACCTTGTCACCCTCGTTGAGCGAGCGGAGGCCGGCCTGCTCCAGCGCGGTGGCGTGGACGAACACGTCCTTGCCGCCGTTGTCGGGCTGGATGAAGCCGTAGCCCTTGGCCGCGTTGAAGAATTTCACGGTGCCAGTGACGCGCATGTTCAGGAGTTCCTTTCCCGATGAAGCGTGAAAAAAGCCGGTCGAAATGGGCCGCACGCTCGGCCCGGCATCTCAGATGTTGGGAAGGCAAACCGCCCGCTGGGGCAACCGCGCATAGCCGCAAATCTTGAGGCGCGCTCCCACCATGGGGCGCACCGGCGGCGGCTATATGGGGCAAAACAGGTCGGCGCGCAATACACTTTGCCGCGATTGAGCGCGGGGAACAAAGTTCCGCCGCACTCTGCCGGCGGCCGGAGCCGTGCCCGTGTCAGCGCTCGAGGATTTTGAGGCGCAGCGGCTCGCTCATGTCCTCCAGCGCGGGAAGCTCGGCCATGTCTTCGAGCGCGGGGGGCTCCGCGATCTCCTCGGAGCGCGACGGTGCGGCGGAGTCGAGGTGCTCCCATATCGCCTGGCGCATGGACTCCGGCCCGCCCTGCCGCGCGTCCGTTCGCCCCTTCCACTCCCGGCCCTGACCTTTGAGCCAGCCGAGGCCCTGCTTGCGGTCGATCCACAGGTCGACGTATCCGGCCGCGCCGTGATCGCCGGGGCCTAGGCCGTACATCTTCTTCGTCTCGAAGTTCTCATCGTGCAGCGCCGAGGCGATGTCGATCCAATGGCTGCACAGGTGCTCGGGCGGAACCGGCTGCAGGGGATAGTTGTCCCAATACTGCGGCGGCATGTGCCGGCAGCCGCTGCGGCCGTAGAGGGTCACCTCGCCGTCGACCGCCGCCTGCCTCAGGCCGTTGCCGAGATCGAGGATGTCGCAGCTGGTGTCGCTGATCCGCCAGCCGTGCGAGCCGACCGCGATCTCGATGAAGTCGGCGAACGGGATGCGCTTGGGCTTTGCCCCGAAAAGCCTGCGCCTGGGCCGATAGGGCTGCAGGGGCCTGCGCATGTCCCACGGCTCATCGGGCATGCCGGCCGAGCCCCGCACCAGGTCGATGATCGCCTTGGCCCCCAGCGCGAACAGCGAGAGCCCGTAATGCCTCATCTCCATCGGCCATTGCTCCCCACATTGGCGGCGGCTACAAGCGCGCGCATGCCGAAATCCAAGGTCAAGTCCGCACCCAAGCCAGCCCGGCGCACCCGGCCCGCGCGCCCCACGCCGCCCCGCGTCGGCTTCGTGTCGCTGGGCTGTCCCAAGGCGCTGGTCGATTCCGAGCGCATCATCACCAGGCTGCGTGCGGAAGGTTACGACATCGCGCCCGACTATGCTGGCGCCGATGTGGTGGTGGTAAACACGTGTGGTTTCCTCAACTCGGCCAAGCAGGAGAGCCTCGAGGCCATCGGCGAGGCCATGCAACGGAACGGCCGCGTGGTCGTCACCGGCTGCTTCGGCGTCGAGAAGGAGCGCATCGTCGCCGCCCATCCGGGCGTGCTGGCGGTTACGGGGCCGCACCAGTACGAAGAGGTGATGGCCGCCGTGCACGAGGCGGTGCCGCCGCTGCACGATCCCTACGTCGATCTCGTCCCGCCGGAGGGGCTGCGGCTGACGCCCCGCCACTACGCCTATTTGAAGATCTCGGAAGGCTGCAACAACCGGTGCTCGTTCTGCATCATCCCGCAGCTCAGGGGGAAGCTCGCCAGCCGCCCCGCCGCGCACGTGATGACGGAGGCGGAGCGCCTGGTGAAGGCCGGCGTCAAGGAGCTGCTGGTCATCAGCCAGGACACCTCCGCCTACGGCCTCGACATCCGCTATGCCGAGAGCACCTGGCGGGGCAAGCCGATGAAGGCGCGCTTCTTCGAGCTGACCGAGGCGCTGGGCTCGCTCGGCGCCTGGGTGCGGCTGCACTACGTCTATCCCTACCCGCACGTCGACGAGGTGCTGCCGCTGATGGCCGACGGCCGCGTGCTGCCCTATCTCGACATCCCCTTCCAGCACGCCGCGCCGGCAGTCCTCAAGGCCATGCGCCGGCCCGCGCACCAGGAAAAGACGCTTGCGCGCATCGGCCGCTGGCGCGCGGTGTGCCCCGATCTCGCCATCCGCTCGACTTTCATTGTCGGCTTTCCGGGGGAGACGGAGGCCGACTTCGCGTTTCTCCTCGACTGGCTGAAGGAGGCCAAGCTCGCCCGCGTCGGCTGCTTCAAGTACGAGGCGGTGGACGGTGCCGCCGCCAACGACATCGCCGCGGCTGTCCCCGAGGAGGTGAAGGAGGAGCGCTGGCACCGCTTCATGGCGGCGCAGCAGGCCGTGAGTCGCGAGCTGATGGCGGCCAAGGTCGGCCGCACGATCGACGTGATCGTCGACGACGTCGACGAGGAGGGCGCCGTCGGCCGCTCGCAGTGGGACGCCCCCGAGATCGACGGCACGGTTATCCTCGAAGGCGCGACAGGCCTCAAGCCCGGCGACATCGTCCGCGCCAAGGTCACCCGCGCCGACGCGTACGACCTGTGGGCCGAATTGGTCGGGGGCGAAACGATGCGCCACGCGGCGGGCCGTGCCGCAGGTGGGTCTCGCCCGTCACGCTGATAACTTGGCCAGATCCGGCACGGGCCGTGCCGTCTCCTTGTCCCCCGCCAACACCTGCCTCCAGCGCGTGCGCCACCTCCAGCACGAAGGCGTCGGCGCCGTTGCGGCCGATCACCTGGATGCCGAAGGGCAGCCCGTGCCGGTCGACGCCGCAGGGCAGAACCGCGGCGCAGGCCAGCGCCATGGTCGGCGCGTAGGTGATGGCGAGCCAGCGCATGTAGGTCGGCATCTTC
Organism: uncultured Alphaproteobacteria bacterium; assembly: GCA_963797005.1. Taxonomy (GTDB): domain Bacteria; phylum Pseudomonadota; class Alphaproteobacteria; order Rhizobiales; family Hyphomicrobiaceae; genus AWTP1-13. Next base: position 297,271 of record CAWCOF010000011.1, on the reverse strand, counting down.
TCGCCGTTGATCTCCTCCACGAACAGCTGCTCGTGCGGGAACGGCGACACCGATGCCGCCGGGCAGATCAGCACGTCCACCTCGTCGAAGAACGTCAAGGAAGCGCTGGTAGATCTTGGTCTGCTCCACGTGCGCCCAGCTCACCGCCGGAAGGGTCAGCTTGAGCCCGCGCTCGGTGTTGTCGATCACGTTGCGGTCGAGCAGCTCGCGCGACTTCTCGAGGCGCTCGCGATGGGCGGCGACAAAGTGGACGCCACGGTGGATCTCGAACACGTCGTGCACGTTGGTGAAGTCGGGCGCCCGCTCCACCACCTCGCGGAAGGCTGGGCCGAACACCTTGACCCGCGCCTGAAACGTCTCGGCGATCGCCTTGTCCACCGGCGCGCAGCCGAGGTCGGGCGACACCGCGACGCGCAGGCGGGCGAGATCGGCGCCGGTCAGCCGCGCCGGAATGCGCGCGTTGTCGCTGGAGGAGAAGGGGTCGCGCTTGTCCCGGCCCAACTGCGCGCGCAGCAGCAAATGCGCGTCCTCCACCGTGCGGCCCATGGGCCCGGTGACGCCGAAGGGCACGAGAGATGCGGGCCGCTCGACGCTGGGCACGGTGCCCGGCGAGGGCCGGAACCCCACCACGCCGCAGAACGAGGCCGGCGTGCGCAGGCTGCCGCCGTAGTCGGAGCCGGTGGCGAGCGGCACCATGCCCAGCGCCAGCGCCACGGCGGACCCGCCGGAGGAGCCGGCCGACGTTTTCGTCGGGTCGAACGGATTGCCGGTCGGCCCGTACACCCGGTTGGTCGTATTGGAGCCGGCGCCGAACTCCGGCGTGTTGGTCTTGGCGAAGATGACGCCGCCCGCCCTGCGAACGTTGGCGACGCTGTATTCATCGGCCGCCGGCACGTTGTCCTTGTACAGCAGCGAGCCCATGGTCGTTCGCAGCCCTGCAGTCGCCTGCAGGTCCTTCACGCCGACCGGCAGCCCCGCGAGCAGGCCGGGCTCTGCGCCCTTGCGCATGGTCTCTTCGGCGGCCTTGGCCTGCCGGCGCGCTGACTCCACGTCCATGGCGACGATGGCGTTGACGGCGCCGTTGGTCCTCTCGATGCGCTGAAGGCAGCTCCCGAGCAGCTCGGTGGGCGAGAGCTTGCCGGCGCCGATCAGCCGCCGCGCCGCCGTTGCCGAAAGATCGCAAGGTTCCGTCATGCGTCGCCTCCCCAACACCGTTTCGCAGATTGCGCACGGGGCGGACACGGAATGCAAGGCTGACGTGCGCTCGCTCGGCTGCTGATCCGCATGCCGGTCATGCGGCGAGGCGGCCTTGCCAGTCGCCGGGGATTGTAGGAATGCTCCGCCCCAAAGGCGCGGGGGCCCGCGCGCAGGCTTTTTGCGAACTCCCGCGGGAAGTGCAGCCGATGCTGGCACCAAAACAACGGCATGTGGCGGGCGCGGGCCTGGGCGACCCCATCGCCAGCGCGCTCTGGATCATCACCTCGATGGTGCTGTTCTCCGGGCTCGCCGCCTTCTCGCGCGCCACCATGAACGCCGGCCTGCACCCGTTCGAGGTCGTCTTCCTGCGCAACCTGTTCGCGGTCGTCCTGCTGCTGCCGCTGCTGGCGTGGCGCGGATGGTCGCTGTTTCAATCGACGCAGATCCGGCTCTACGGCTTCCGTGTCTGCATCTCGCTCGTCTCCATTCTGTCGTGGTTCTACGCGATCTACCTCATCCCCATCGGCGAGGTGACGGCGATCAGCTTCCTGTCGCCCCTGTTCGGCACGCTGGGCGCGATCTTTCTGCTCGGCGAGCGCGTGCGCATCCGCCGCTGGACGGCGCTGTTCGTCGGCTTCGTGGGCGCCATGATCATCCTGAGGCCCGCGGGCGCCTCGCTGGGGACCGGGCAGGCCTGCGCGCTTCTCTCGACCATGCTGATGGGGTTCACGGTGATCCTGGTGAAGCAGCTCACCGCCGCCGACGACCCCGACAAGATCGTCTTCCTCACCAACGTCATGCTGATGCCCTTGTCGCTCATCCCCGCGCTGTTCGTGTGGACCTGGCCTTCGCTGGACGCGCTGCCGGCGCTCATCGGCATGGGCGTGTGCGCGGTGCTGGGCCACGTCACGCTGGTGCGGGGCTATGCGGCGACCGAAGCCTCGCTTGCCATGACGTTCGAGTTCTCGCGGCTGCCGTTCGCGGTGGTGATCGCCTACCTCGCTTTCGGCGAGGCGATCGATCGGTGGACGTGGATCGGCGCCTTCATCATCTTCGCCTCCGCCGTCTACATCACGCGGCGCGAGGCGCGACTGGGCAAGCGCCGCCCCTTGCCGTCCGAAGCGCCGCGCAGCTGACGTTTGTTCCCCTCGACCACGCATATGTGAGCGGCGCCACTCCGCGTGCGTTGCCACTGCCACTGTCGGAACCCTCCGCAGCGCGTGGACGTTTGCTCCAGGTACTCACCCGGGTGCTTTCGAAACCCGAGGCGCCAATTCGTTGTGGTTCGCCTCGAGAACACAAGGAACTCTGAGATGAGAGCAATTAAGTACTGCCTGAGTGGCGCGGCCGGTGCCGTGGCGCTTGGCTTTGCGACTCTGTCGGCCCAGGCCGCCCCGGTGGGCGCGGCAACGGCCGACCTCAAGGCGAACGCGCCTGCGAGCGTGCAGCAGGTGCGCTATTACCGCCGACATTGCTGGTGGCACCACGGTCACCGTCATTGCCGCCGCCACTACCGACACTACGGGCCGTCTTTCTCCTTCTACGCGCCGGGGATCGGCTTCTACCTGGGCGGTGGGCGTCGCCACCACTGGCATGGCCGGCACCATCATCGGCGCCACCACCACCGCAAGTGGTCGCACTTCTGATTGAACGAGGGCGGGCGGGCTGATCTCCTCGACGGCCCGCCGCTCTTCTATGCCGGGACGACCTTGCCGGGGTTCATGATGCCCTTCGGGTCCAGCGCGCGCTTCACGGCGCGCATCATCCCGATCTCGACCGGCGCCTTGTAGTGCGCGAGCTCGGCGAGCCGTGACTGGCCGATGCCGTGCTCGGCGCTGATCGAGCCGCCAAGCTCAACCACGATGTCGTGCACGATGCGGTTGATGTGCGGCCGCTCCTGCTTGAAGCGCACGCCGTCCCACTCGCGTGGCCGAACGGGGTTGTAGTGCATGTTGCCGTCGCCGACGTGGCCGAAGGCGCAGGGGCGCACGCCGGGGTAGGCGGCCACCACCGCCGCGTTGGCCCGCGCGATGAACTCGGGGATGCGCGACACCGGCACCGACACGTCGTGGGCGATCGTGCCGCCGGCCGACACCTGCGCCTCCACCAGGCTCTCGCGCATCTTCCAGAGTCTGGCCGCCTGCGCGCCGGAGGTGGCGATCAGCGCGTCGCGGATGAGGCCCGCTTCCTGCGCGCCGGCGAGCGCCTCGCTGAACGGCTCCTGCAGCGAGCCGGGCGGGCCCTGGCTCGTCACGTCCATCAGCACGTACCAGGGATAGGCTTCGCGAAGCGGGTCCTCGTGGCCCGGCACGCCCGTGACGAGGAGGTCGATGATCAGGCGGGCCATCAGCTCGAAGGCCGAGACCGCGTCGCCCATGTGCGCGCGCATGTGCCCGAGCAGGGCCACGGCCATCTGCGGGCTGTCGAGCGCGATCCACGCCGTCTCGCGCGCGGTCGGCTTGGGGAACAGGCGCAGCACGGCTGCCGTGATGAGCCCGAGCGTGCCCTCCGCGCCGATGAAGAGCTGCTTCATGTCGTAGCCGGTGTTGTCCTTGCGCAGGCTGCGCAGGCCGTTCCACACGCTGCCGTCGGGCAGCACCACCTCCAGCCCCATCACCAGGCTGCGCGTATTGCCGTAGCGCAGCACCTGCACGCCGCCGGCGTTGGTCGAGATGTTGCCGCCGATCTGGCAGGAGCCCTCCGCGCCGAGGCTCAGCGGGAACAGCCGGCCGGCATCGTCGGCCGCCTCCTGGATCGCCTTGAGCACCACGCCCGCTTCCACCGTGATGGTGTCGTTGACCGTATCGATGGCGCGGATCTTGTTGAGGCGCGCCGTGGAGACGATCACCTCGCTCATATCGCCATGCGGCTGGCCGCCGCCGGTGAGGCCGGTGTTGCCGCCCTGCGGCACGATGGCGATGCCGGCGTCGGCGCAGATGCGCACGATCCCGGAGACCTCCTCGGTCGACTTCGGCCGCAGCACAACGGGCACGCGGCCGATCCACTCGTCGCGGAAGCTCGTGCAGTAGGGCGCCATGTCGGCGGGATCGTCGAGATAGCCGGCCGTGCCGACCACGGCCTTCAGTCGCGCCACCGCCTCGGCCGGCGCGGGGCTTCCCGCACGTGAAGTCGCAATCATCTTTTCAGGGCTCGCGTGCTATGAGCGGCGTGTCGATCGCCCCGACCTTAGCAGGCAGCGGATGCCGGACCAAAGCGACACGCAGCGCCGCCGCAGCGGCTTTCGCACGCACCTCGGCTACCGCACCAGGGCATGGCGCGAGGGCTATGGCGAGGTCGAGCTGACCGTCGGTCCCCAGCACCTCAATCCCTTCGGCATCGTGCACGGCGGCGTCTATGCGTCGCTGCTGGACATGGCGATGGGTGCCGCCGTCTGCTTCTGCGCGACGCCGGGCAACGCCCGCTATGCCTCCACGGTGTCGTTGACGACGACGTTCCTTGTGGGCGCAACGTCGGGCGCGCTGGTCGCGGTCGGTCGCGTCGACGGCGTCGAGGGGCGGATCGCCACAGTCTCGGGCGAGGTCATCGATGCGGACGGCAGGCTGCTCGTCGCCGGCCAGGGCAGCTTCCTCTATTTCCCCGGCAGCGAGCGCCTCGAGGGCGTGCCGAAACGTCAGCGCCGGCCGGAGGGAAGCTAGGTTGTGGGCGGCGCGAGCCGTTTGCGCATGAGAAGCTCGTCGTCGCCGTCGCGCACGAGCCCATCCAGCGTCGCAACGAGCTCGAACCCGTGCTCCCGGTAGAAGCGCTGCGCGTCCTTGTTGAAGGCGCTGACGCACAGCCACAGATTGCGATAGTGGCCGCGTGCTTCCGCCTCGAACCAGGCCAGCAGGCGCGCGCCGATGCCGCGCCCCTGATGAGCCGGCAAGACGGCGAGGTGTTGAAGATAGGGGCCTGCCAGCCACGGCCTGCGAACGATCATGGTGCCCGCCAGATCCTCTCCGCTTACGATCTGATAGCAGGCCTTGTCATCGCCGCGGCTCTTGAACCCTGCCGTCATCCTTTCCGCGCCGAAGCCATAGTGGGCCCACGGTCCGAAGGTTGCGACCTGCGGACCGAGCGTCTCGGCGCCGGCCTCCGTCATGGGCTCGAGGATCAGCGGCGTCCCGTCGCGAGACGGGCCGATCTCGTAGCGCTCAATGCGGAAGGGCTGGAGCGGTTCGGGCATGGGTGGAGGTCGTTATCCAGGGTGACGTGACCGGCGGCTTACGGCTGAAGAGGAAGTCGTACTTGTCGATGTCACCGGGGTGCGCGTTGTAGCAGGACTGGGCGAAGACGGGCTCTCCGGCGGCGATCAGCTCGGAGATCGTCGCGAACTGAAAGCCCTTGGCGCGCAGCGCGGGGATCGCCATGGGCAGGGCCTGGGCGGTGTGATGCCCGCGTCCGTTCGCATGCATGATGATGATGGAGCCCGGCCGGGTGTTGCGCAGGATGGCCGCCGCGATGGCGCGTGCCGACTGGCCCGGGGAAGGGTCTCCCGTGGCGAAGTCCCACTGGATGGCGACGAGGCCGGCATCGGCTGCCGCCTGCCGGCTGGCCGCATTGCACGCGCCGAACGGAAACCGAAATAGATGCGGCTGTTCCGGGATCACGGAGAACGCAGCCGCGTGCGGCGCGGCGCACTGCTCCCGGTGGAACGCGGCGCGGATCGACGCGTAGGCGGCGACCGGCGCCGTGATCTCCCGGATCAGCCCGGGCCCGGTGAGCCGGCGCGTATTGCGGTGCGCCCAGCCGTGCGTGCCGACCTCGAACAGGGGGTCGCTCAACAGCTGCTCGGTGCGCACCGCGTGCGAGAGCATCCATCGGCCGCCGGCGAAGAACGTCGCCTTCACGCGCTGCGACCTCAGATAGTCGACGATGGCGCCATCGTAGCCGGCGGTTTCGCCGGTGGTCTGGCAGAGGTCGAAGGTGAGCGCGATGAGCCGCTTGCCGGGCGGCAGCGCCACCCGGCGGATCACGCCGGTGCTGGCCGCCGGGATCGGCGCTGCCGGGGCCGGCGCATTGGCAACGCGCATGGATTGCGGCCGGTGCAAGCGCACGGGAATGTTCTCGCCGGGTCTGGCCGCAAGCGCCGCCGGCTGCCAGCAGGCTGCCTGCAACGCGGCGCGACCGTCCTGGCCGCTTGCCGGTGGCGATGCCGTCAACCCGGCGGCCGACAGCAACGCGCACCAAATCAGAATCCGGTTGCGCATGTCGGCGCAATAGACGATCGGCACGCGCCGGTCCAGTCGTCAGCGTCGCGCCTGCGCGGGACGCCGCGGCTTCACACGACCCGCCGCAGAAAGGTCCGCTCCTCGGCCAGGATCATGCGCTGCTCCTCGGCGAAGCGGAAGTTGGCCGCCCCCTCGGCGTCGGCCTTGAGCCGGGCCCGATAAGCCTCGTAGGCCGCCAGGCTCTCGAACGAGATCAGCCCCCAGGCGATGTCGTTGGTGCCCTCGTGCGGCATCCAGTAGCCGACGAGATCGCCCCCGCATTTGGGGATGATCGTGAGCCAGCGGCGCGCGTAGGTCTCGAACGCCTCGCGCTTGAAGGGATCGATCCGGTAGCGGATGAAAACGGTGATCGGCATGGCGGTCTCCCTGTCTGCCCAGCGCAACAATGCCCCATTGCATGCCTGGGATAGTTCGGTTAGGGTCGAACTATGAAAGCCGGCCCCGACATCGCCCTGATCGCCTCGCTCGTCGGCGATCCCGCGCGCGCCAACATGCTGACCGCCCTGATGAGCGGCCGCGCGCTCACCGCCACGGAGCTGGCGCACGAGGCGGGCGTCACCCCGCAGACCGCCAGCTCCCACCTCGCCAAGCTGCTCGACGGCGGCCTCGTCGCCATCGAGAAGCAGGGCCGCCACCGCTATCACCGCCTCACCGGGCCCGGACGTGGCTGTCGTGCTCGAGGGGCTGATGGGGCTTGCCGCGCGCGTCGGCCACCTGCGCACGCGCACGGGGCCCAAGGACCCCGCCTTGCGCCGCGCCCGCGTCTGCTACGACCATCTCGCCGGCGACCTCGGTGTGCAGATGTTCGACACCCTCCTGCGCCAGAAGCTCGTGCGGCAATCGCAGGGCAGCGTCGGCCTGAGCGCCCAGGGGGAGCGCTTCGTCCAGGAGTTCGGCATTGATCTCGCCGCGCTCCCCCGATCACGACGGCCGCTGTGCAAGACGTGCCTCGATTGGAGCGCGCGCCGCAGCCATCTGGCCGGCGTGCTCGGCTCGGCCATGCTGGCACGCATGTACGAGCTCAAGTGGGCGAGCCGCGAGCCCGGCAGCCGCATCGTCAGCTTCACGCGCAATGGCGAGCGGCAGTTTCAGGCGCTCTTCGGCTCTGCTGCTGACACGCCGCAGGTCTCGAAGGCCGGATAGCCGGCAAACCGGCTCAGCCGAACCGGTCCGTGTGCACCAGCCCCCGGGCGCAGCCTTGCGCGCCGGCAATGGGCGCCAGCGTCTTGATGACCCAGTAGCGCCGCTGGGGCAGGCCGCTGTTGCGCTTGTCGCGCTCCACTTCCGCTTCCTCTTGCGCTTCGTGGGTCGAGACGAGCTTCACGTCGTCGCCGGCAAGCGGCTCGATGACGAGCCATCGGTCGAGCGGCAATTCCGCCAGTTTCATGTCTGCCCTCCTCCCGCTGCCTTGGCGCGAGCTCGGGGGCCGGCTGGCACCCTGCGTCGCGCACGTTGGAGAGAGGCTATGCGGGTTATGTGGCGAGATCTCGAACCGAGGCTTCGCCGTGGCGGCGAGTGTGGATAACGTGCGGCTAACGCGCAATTAATCGGCGGGCGATGACGCAGCGCAAAATTGATGGGCGTTCGCGGCCCTGAATACTGTTCCTGGGGCCCCGCGCTTGTTATGAAGCCCGCGAAAGTCGAGCTGGAGGCCTCCCGTGCAGGACCTGAAAAGCCTGATCAGAACGATTCCGGACTACCCCAAGGCCGGCATCATGTTCCGCGACGTGACGACGCTGCTGGGCGACGCCGAGGGCTTCAGGGCGGCGATCGAGCAGATGGCGGCCCCGTTCAGGAACGCGCAGGTGCAAGGGGTCGCCGGCATCGAGGCGCGCGGCTTCATCCTGGGCGGCGCCATTGCCGACAAGCTCGGGTGCGGCTTCGTGCCGTTCCGCAAGAAGGGCAAGCTGCCCTGGAAGACCATCGGCCAGGAGTACACGCTGGAGTACGGCGTCGACATCATCGAGATGCACGAGGATGCGATCGACAAGGGCGAGCGCATCCTGATCGTCGACGACCTGATCGCCACCGGCGGCACGGCGGAAGCAGCGGTCAAGCTGGTGCAGCGCTCCGGCGGTGTTATCGTCGGCGCCACCTTCATCATCGACCTGCCGGAGCTGGGTGGCATGAAGAAGCTCGCAGGGCACGGCGTCAAAGGCCACGCGCTGATGGCCTTCGAGGGGCATTGAGGGCCGCATATGGCGCCGAGCGTGAGTCCCGAGAGCAAGCCGCGGTGTCCCTTCTCCCCTTGGGGAGAAGGTGCCCCGAAGGGGCGGATGAGGGGGCCTTCTGGCATGCTAAGTTCCCCCTCACCAGTTCGGCCGAATGACTTGCGGCCGCGCCCCGAAGGGAGCGCGAGCGGCTCCCGAGGAGCACGCGACCGCAAGTCATGGCCTCACGTCCTCTCCCCAGGGGGAGAGGGGATCGCTTGCCTATCGAAAGCGAGCGGCGGATGAACATCAACGGCAAGCCGTATCGGACGATCTGGCTGGCCAAGGACGGCCGGTCGGTCGAGATCATCGATCAGACCAGGCTGCCGCACGTGCTGGAGATCGTCACGCTGCGCACGCTCGAGGACGCCGCGCGGGCGATCAAGACCATGCAGGTGCGCGGCGCCCCGCTGATCGGCGCCACCGCCGCCTATGGCGTGTGCCTGGCGCTCAACCTCGACACCTCCGACGAGGCGCTCGATGCCGCCATCGATCTGCTCGCGGCGCAGCGGCCCACCGCCGTCAACCTGCGCTGGGCGCTCGACGAGATGGCCCACGCCGTGCGCAACCTGCCGCGCGAGACGCGGCTTGCGGCAGCTTATGCCCGCGCCGCCGAGATCTGCGAGGCCGACGTGGAGAGCGACCGCGCCATCGGCCGGCATGGGTACGCCCTGATCGAAGCGGTCGCGGCCCGCAAGAAAGCCGGAGAGCCAGTCAACATCCTCACGCACTGCAATGCCGGCTGGCTCGCCTGCGTCGACCGCGGCACGGCCACCGCCCCGATCTACGAGGCGCACGACCGCGGGCTCCCGTGCATGTGTGGGTGGACGAGACGCGCCCGCGCAACCAGGGCGCATCGCTGACGGCCTACGAGCTCGGCGGCCACGGCGTGCCCCACACCATCATCGTCGACAACGCCGGCGGCCACCTGATGCAGCGCGGCCTCGTCGACCTCGTCATCGTCGGCGCCGACCGCGTCACCGCCAACGGCGATGTCGCCAACAAGATCGGCACCTACCTCAAGGCGCTGGCGGCCAAGGACACCGGCGTGCCGTTCCACGTGGCGATGCCGCACTCCACCATCGACTGGACGCTGGACGACGGCGCCGCCATTCCGATCGAGGAGCGCAGCGCCGACGAGGTGCTGATCATGACCGGCCGCACCAAGGACGGCACCGTGGTCCCCGTCGAGATCGCCGCGCCCGGCAGCCCCGCCCGCAACGACGCCTTCGACGTGACGCCCGCGCGCCTCGTCACAGGCTTCATCACCGAGCGCGGCCTCTGCCCCGCCTCCCGCGAGGGCCTGCGTTCGCTCTATCCCGAGGGCGGTGGGAGCCGCTGAGTGTCATCCCGGCCGGAGCGCGATAGCGCGGAGAGCCGGGACCCAGGGCGACAAGCGCGGCCCCCGTGGGTCCCGGATATTTCGCTCACGCGAAATTCCGGGATGACACCCCTCGCTTGGCGGGCTCACATGTGTATCGCGCGCTTATCGACGGCGAGCGCTGCCTCTTTCACGGCCTCGGTCAGGGTCGGATGGGCGTGGCAGGTGCGCGCGAGGTCCTCGGCCGAGCCGCCGAACTCCATGATGACGGCGGCCTCCGCGATCATCTCGCTCGCCTGCGCGCCAATCATATGCACGCCGAGGATGCGGTCGGTCGCGGCGTCGGCCAGGATCTTCACGAAGCCGTCCGTCGTCCGGTTGACCTTGGCACGGCCGTTGGCCGTGAACGGGAACTTGCCGACCTTGTAGGCAATGCCGGCGGCCTTGAGGTCCTCCTCGGACTTGCCGACGGTCGCCACCTCCGGGAACGTGTAGATCACGTTGGGGATGGCGTCGTAGTTCACGTGGCCGGCTTGGCCGCTGAGGATCTCGGCCACCGCCATGCCTTCGTCCTCGGCCTTGTGCGCCAGCATCGGCCCGGCGATCACGTCGCCGATGGCATAGATGCCCGGCACGTTCGTCTGGTAGTGCTCATCGACGACGATGCGCCGCTTGTTGTCGAGCTTGATGCCGGCAGTCTCCGTGCCGAGGCCGTCGGTGTAGGGCACGCGGCCGATGGCCACGAGCACCACGTCCGCCTCCACCGTCGTCGCTGCGCCGCCGGCCGCCGGCTCGATCGAGACTTTTTGGCTCGCTGCATTCCTGGCAACGCCCGTCACCTTGCTGGCGAGCTTGAAGCTCATGCCCTGCTTCATGAGGAGGCGCTGCACGGTGCGTGCCACGTCGGCGTCGGTGCCGGGCAGGATGCGGTCGAGGAACTCCACCACCATCACCTCCGCGCCGAGCCGCCGCCACACCGAGCCGAGCTCCAGCCCGATCACGCCGGCGCCGATCACCAGCATCCGCCGCGGCACCCTGGAGAGCGAGAGCGCGCCGGTGGAGGAGACGATCTCCTTCTCGTCGATCGGGACGCCGGGCAGCCGGGCAACATCCGAGCCGGTGGCGATGACGATGTGCTTCGCCTCGAGCTCCTGGCGCTCGCCCGACGCCAGCGCGACGCCGATCCTGCCGGCCCCGAGGATCGTGGCGGCGCCGTGGATGGCATCGATCTTGTTCTTCTTGAGCAGGTAGGCGACGCCGTCGACGTTGCCTTTCACGCCCTGGTCCTTGAAGGCCAGCATCTTGTTGAGATCGAGTTTCGGCGCGGGCACCTCGATGCCCATGTCGGCGAAACCGTGCCCCGCCTCCTCGAAGGCTTCGGAGGCGTGCAGCATGGCCTTCGAGGGGATGCAGCCGACGTTGAGGCAGGTGCCGCCGTGGGTCGCCCTTTTCTCGACGACCGCGACCTTGAGGCCAAGCTGCGCGGCGCGGATGGCGCACACGTAGCCGCCGGGGCCGGTGCCGATGACAATCAGATCGTAAGCCACGCCCTCTGGTCCTTCCCTGGTGCCTCGCATGCGACAGGTCCGAGCCGTCCGCCGCGACGGCTCGCGCGCCAGACATGGCGCCAACCGGCGCCAAACTCAATACGAAATTGGCTGTGTCAGCGGGCGGAGTGGTCGCCTGATCGTTATATCGCCACCCTGCGCAGCCTGAGCGCATTGCCGATCACGCTGACGGAGGAGAGTGCCATGGCGGCGGCCCCCACGATCGGGGAGAGCAGGATGCCCAGGAACGGGTAGAGCACGCCCGCCGCCACCGGCACGCCGGCGGAATTGTAGATGAAGGCGAAGAACAGGTTCTGCCGGATGTTGGACATGGTCGCCTCCGACAGGTGCCGCGCGCGAACGATGCCCATGAGATCGCCCTTGATCAGCGTGACGCCGGCGCTCTCCATGGCGACGTCGGTGCCGGTGCCCATGGCGATGCCGACGTCGGCGGCCGCGAGCGCCGGTGCGTCGTTGACGCCGTCTCCGGCCATGGCCACCACGCGGCCTTCCCGGCGCAGGCGTTCGACCACCTTGCTCTTCTGATCGGGCAGCACGTCGGCCTCGATCTCGGTGATCCCCAGCTTCTGCGCGACCGCCTTTGCCGTGGTGAGATTGTCGCCGGTGAGCATGACGACGCGCAGGCCCGCCTGGCTGAGCGCGGATACCGCCTGGGCCGTCGTCGCCTTGATCGGATCGGCGATGCCGATGACGGCGGCGGCGCGTCCATCGACGGCGACGAAGATCGCCGTGGCGGCCTCCACCCGCAGCGCGTCCGCATCCGCATGGAGGCTGCCTGTCTCGATGCCTGCCTCGGTCATGATGCGGCGATTGCCGATGACGATCCGGCTCCCCTTGACGACGCCCGTCACGCCCTTGCCGACGGGCGCGTCGAAATCGCTGACCTCGAGCAGGGAGAGCCCCTGCTCGGCGGCGGCCCTGACGATGGCCGCGCCGAGAGGATGCTGGCTCGCCCGTTCGACGCTTGCCGCAAGCTGCAGCGTTTCGCCGGCGTCCCGGCCCGGCGCCGGCTTGACGGCGACGACGGAGGGGCGGCCCTCGGTGAGCGTCCCCGTCTTGTCGACTACCAGGGTGTCGACCTTCTCGAGCCGCTCGAGCGCTGCCGCGTCGCGGATCAGGACGCCGGCCTGCGCGCCCCGGCCGACACCCACCATGATCGACATCGGCGTGGCGAGGCCCAGCGCGCACGGGCAGGCGATGATGAGCACCGAGACGGCGGCGATGAGGCCGAACGTCATGCGCGGCTCGGGCCCCCAGATCGACCAGGCGAGGAACGCGGCGATCGCCACGGTGATCACCAGCGGCACGAACCAGCCCGCCACCTGGTCGGCGAGCCGCTGGATCGGCGCGCGGCTCCTTTGCGCCTGCGCCACCATCTGCACGATCTGGGCGAGCATCGTCTCGCGGCCGACCTTGTCGGCCCGCATGACGAAGCTGCCCGTCTGGTTCATGGTGCCGCCGATGACCTTTGCGCCCGCCTCCTTGGTGAGCGGCATGGATTCGCCCGTGACCATGGACTCATCGAGCGCGCTGCGCCCTTCGAGCAGCGTGCCATCGACGGGGACGCTCTGTCCCGGCCTGACCCGCAGGCGGTCGCCGACGACGATTGCGTCCACCGCCACGTCCTCGTCCCTGCCGTCCGGTGTGACGCGGGTTGCCCGCTTCGGCGCGAGGTTCAGCAGGGCCTTGATGGCGCCGCTCGTCTGCTCGCGCGCGGTGAGCTCCAGCACCTGGCCGACGAGCACCAGCACGGTGATGACAGCTGCGGCCTCGAAATAGGCGGGGACCGCGCCATCGTGGCCGCGCAGCGCGTCGGGGAATGCGGACGGAAAGAGAGTCGCGACGATGCTGTAGGCCCAGGCGACGCCCGTGCCCATGGCGATCAGCGTGAACATGTTGAGGTTGCGCGACTTGAGCGATGCCCAGCCGCGCTCGAAGAACGGCCATCCCGCCCACAGCACGACGGGCGTCGCCAGCAGCAGCTGCAGCCAGTTGGAGACCGATGGGCTCACCAGATGCAGGCCGGCAAGATGGCCGCCCATCTCCAGCACGACCACCGGCACCGCAAAGGCAAGTCCGATCCAGAGGCGCCGCTTCATGTCGGCAAGCTCGGGATTGGGGCCCGAGTTCGGCCGTCACCAGCTCCGGCTCCAGCGCCATGCCGCAAATGGGGCACGAGCCGGGCCCGACCTGGCGGATCTCCGGGTGCATCGGGCAGGTGTAGATGGTCCCCGGCGGCACCGGCGCCGTCTCGGGCGCCTTGCCATCAAGGTAGCGCGCGGGATCCGCCGCGAACTGGGTCCGGCATCCCGCCGAGCAGAAGTAGTAGGTGCGCCCGTTGTGATCGGCCCTGTGCTTGGCCGTGTGCGGGTCGACATCCATCCCGCACACAGGATCGCGCACACCTTCCGGAGCGGGAGCGCCAGGGCGGTCACGGTCTGCTTGGTGCTCGTGGAAGTCGTGCTTGGTCATGATGACTCTTTATAATTGCCTATACCCTCTGGGGGTATATAGTTTTTGACACGTATACCCTAGGAGGGTATGAGTTAAGGATGAGCAAGCATGGCAAGTCGTCGACTCTGAAGCGGTTGAGCCGCATCGAAGGCCAGGTGCGCGGCCTCACCCGGATGGTTGAAGAGGAACGCTACTGTATCGATATCGTCACGCAAATCTCCGCGGTGCGTGCGGCGCTGCGCCGGGTCGAAGAGGAAATCCTGCGCGATCACATCTCGCATTGCGTAGAGCATGCGATTGTCAGCGGCGACGCCGCCGATCAGCGGCGCAAGGTCGCTGAACTCATGGATGTGCTCAGCAGGACGGCGCGTTGATACGACGCAAATCGACCATGGCAGCCGCTGCCGTGGCTCATGTGTCAGACATCGGCCAATCGGCCGCGCGCCCCAGGCAAATCCGTTCCTATCAGCAGAGACGCCTTCCGCGCTCGCCTGCCGGCGCCGTCGAGAAAGCGCAAGTCAGCACACCCCGACTCGGTCTATTTGTTAGCCGCTTGGACGCTCGACGCCAAAGGGGGTGGCGATGCAGGTCGTGCAGGGGGTGGCCGTGTCCATTTCGGCCCTGGCGTTCTCTATCTCTCCCTATGCGGCGACAGGATATGCAGCGACGGGGCTTCCCGGACAAGGGACCGTCCGCGTCAATCATGGCAACGGCGCTGCAATAGGCGCAACCCTGCTCGCCCATCAGATCAAGTCAGCGTGCTCCTGAGGGCCTCTCGCGGCCTGGAGCAGCCGTCGCCGCGTCTGGTGATTGTTGCGACCGGCCGCCGCAGCCGGCGCGTGTGGGGTGGCCAATGCTCCCGCGTTGCTCGGGGGCCATCCCGGGTCTCGAACGTCCGTGTTCTGTTGCATTCTTCTTGCATGGTCGGGTCAAACGCCGCCAACTTCAGGGCACGCTAACCAAAGCTCCGCCGCCGACCATGACGCTGTTAACCGTCCGCCACGTCACCACCTACCGCTATCTGAAGGCGGTTTCCTTCGGCGAGCACCGCATGATGTTCCGCCCGCGCGACAGCTACGACCAGAAGCTGCTCGATGCGCGGCTCGCCATCACGCCCAAGCCCAGCGGCATCCGCTGGGTGCACGATGCGTTCGGCAACTGCGTCGCCATCGCCGCCTTCAGCGGCGACGTCGAAGCCACCGACCTGCGATTCGAGAGCAACATCCGGCTCGAGCACTCGCCGTCGACGGGCCCGGAGTTCGCCATCGAGGACGCGGCCAGGACCTATCCCTTCTCCTACTCCGAGGAGGAGATGCCGGATCTGCTGGCGACCATCACGCCCTGCTATCCCGATCCCGGCCAGGCGATCCATCGATGGGTGCGGCGGTTCCTGCGCAAGGGCCGCCCCACGGATACGGGCATGCTGCTGATGACGCTCACCTACGCCCTCAAGGAGGGCTTCACCTACGAGCGCCGCACCGAGCCCGGCACCAGGCCCCCCGCGCTCACGCTCGCGCTTGGCCGCGGCAGCTGCCGCGACCTGGCGCTCCTGATGATCGAGGCGTTGCGCTCGCTCGGCCTCGCCGCCCGCTTCGTCTCCGGCTACATCTACACCCCGCGCCGGGCCGAGGAGCAGCGCCATCGGGGCGGCGGCTCCACGCATGCCTGGTGCGAGGTCTATCTGCCGGGTGCCGGCTGGGTCGAGTTCGACCCGACCAACGCCATCATCGGCAACCGCGACCTGATCCGCGTGGCGGTGGCGCGCGATCCCAGTCTGGCGATCCCGCTGTCGGGCACCTACTTCGGTGCCTCCGAGGATTTCCTCGACATGACCGTCGACATCCAGGTCCGGTCCGAGGAAGCGCCCGACGCCGCTCGTCCCGTCCTCCAGGTCGCCGGCTAGGCCGGCTCAGCTCTGGTGCGATGGCACCGAACTTGCTTTCCTGCGTTTGTATATCCGGTCCATCAGGAGAACCGGGATGCAGATTTGCGCGGGCTACGAGATCGTCTACGAGTGTCCGCAGCCAACGCCGATGGTCCTGCTGCTCACGGTCCATCCGACCCGCCTGCCGGATCTCGCGACACCGCATAAGATTGCCTTCGATCCGCCGCTCGAGGTCCGCGACTACCGCGATGCCTACGGCAACGTCTGCACGCGCATCCTGGCGCCGGCGGGCCGCCTGACCCTCTCCGCCGATTTCCTCGTCAACGACCCGGGAACGCTCGATATCGTCGAGCCCGACGCCGAGCAGCTGCCGATCCAAGAGCTCCCCGACGACGTGCTCATCTACCTGCTCGGCAGCCGCTATTGCGACACCGACCATCTCGCCACCCAGGCCTGGTCGCTGTTCGGCAGCGGCCCTTCCGGCTGGCCGCGCGTGCAGGCCATCTGCGACTATGTCCACGAGCGGCTGGGCTTCGGCTACCAGCATGCCTCCGTCACCCGCACCGCCTGGGACGGCTTTCGCGAGCAGCATGGGGTGTGCCGGGATTTTGCGCATCTTGCGATCACTTTGTGCCGCTGCATGAACATCCCGGCCCGCTACTGCACCGGCTATCTCGGCGATATCGGCATCCCGGCCTCGCCGGAGCCCATGGATTTCAGCGCCTGGTTCGAGGCCTACCTGGGCGGGCGCTGGTACACGTTCGATGCGCGCCACAACGCGCCGCGCATCGGCCGCATCCTGATGGCGCGCGGCCGCGACGCCACCGACGTCGCCCTCTCCACCAGCTTCGGCGAGACGCGGCTCGTCAGCTTCAAGGTGCACACCGACGAGCTCGAGCCGGCGTGACCCCGTCTGTGAACTCGGCACCTACGGCGCGAGCCCGATCTCGGCCAGGTATTTGCGCACGCCGGGGTGGATCAGCTCGGGCCTCGGCGCCGCGGCGGCGGTGTTGGCGGCCGTCGTCTCGCGCGCCTGCGGCAGGCGTGCCGCGAGCGCTGCTTCGCCCTTGTGCAGCGCGCGCGCCAGGCGGTAGGCGACATCGTCGGCAAGCGCCGGCCGCGCCAGGATGAAGCTCCACGAGCCGACCGAGACGATGGGCTCCGTCTGGCCCGGATAGGAGCCCGCCGGCACCGTGAGCGTCTTGAGGAACGGGTGCTTGGCCTGGATGCGCCCGATCCCCGCCGCGTCCGGCACGATGAAGCGGGCGCCGGCAGGACCCTTGGCCACGGCCGCGAAGCCGGGCCAGCCCGTACCGCCGCCCCACAGCGCCGCAGCCTTGCCGCCGATGACCATCTGAGGACCGTCCCCCGCCCGGTCGAGGAAGATCGCCTCGAAGTCGCTCATCTGATCGAGGCCGAGCCCGTCGAGCACGTAGCGGGCGAGCAGCACGAGGCCCGAGCCCTTGGCACCGAAGGCGACGGGCTTGGCCCTGAGGTCGTCGATGGTGCGATAGGGGCTGTCGGCACGCACCACGAACATGCCGGGCGTCGCATACATGGCGGCCAGGATGCGTAAGCTCGCCGGCGGGCGGCCGATGCCGTCGAGCGCCTCCAGCGCCACCTCGCCCTGCACCAGCGCGAGGTCGAGCTTGCCCGCTTCCAGGAGGGGCACGTTCTCCGTGCTGCCCTTGGTGTTTTGGGTGCGCACCTCCAGCGTCGGGTCGGCCTCGTTGATGGTGGCGGCGACCGCGTCCCCATAGACGGGGAAACCGCCGCCCGGTGTCGCGGTGCCGAGCGTCACGTTTGCCTTGCCTTCGGTCTTCATGGGTCACCGCTCAAGGGGTGGATGGGAGCTGGATGGGAGCTGGATGGCGCATCGGTTTGCGCAACGAGCATACCGGGATGCGTGCGCCTCGTCGCCATCCACACATGTTGTGCGCCACGCCGCGTGGGGTGTGCCGGGACACGTCGACAAGTCGCCGGAGAGCGTGGAATATTGCTTCCCATGTCCGCCGCTCCGCCCGAAGGGTTCTCGGCCCACTTCCGCAAGAGCCCCGTGACCGATCCTTGGGAGCCCTTGTTCTCCCGGCAGGTCGACGGCGCGCTGCAGATCGGCCTCTACCTGCGAGAAGCGCACTGCAACTCGCGCGGGTTCCTGCACGGCGGGGTCATCGCCGCTCTGGCCGACAACGCCATGGGCCTGAGCTGCCGCAAGATCTTGGGCTCGACACAAGGAGATTCGGCGCGGGGACTGGTGACGATCAATCTTACGATCGACTATGTCGGCGCAGCCAAGGTCGGCCAGTGGTTGCAGATCGAGCCGCGCGTATTGCGGACCGGCCGCTCCATGTGCTTCGCCGACGCGCTTGTCACGGCGGAGGGCGCCTTGATCGCACGGGCGAACGCCGTTTTTCGGTCCTTGGATTGAGGATAGCGGGAGGGACTGATCGATGCGGTCTCACTTGTCGATGCGTGCTTGGCTCGCGCTCGCGATCGTCATCGCGGCCGTCGCCGGGCTCTTTGCGAATAGCCGGCCGGGCGCGGCCGCGGATCAGCCGCGTCCCGCCCAATCGAGCCCCGATGCGGCGGCGAGGGCGCAGAAGCTCGATGAGCTCTTTGCCAGCCTCAAGGCCGCCAAGGCCGAGGACGAGGGCGACACGATCGTCTCGGAGATCTGGAAGCTGTGGCAGCAGTCGGGCGATGCGGGGCTCGACGAGCAACTGCACCAGGCGATCCTGCTGATGGGGCAAGGCATCGGCAATCTCGCCATGCCGATCCTCGACGACATCGTGGCGCAGCGGCCCGACTGGGCCGAGGCCTGGAACAAGCGCGCCACCCTGCTCTACATGATGGGCGAGCACGAGCGCTCGCTCGCCGACATCGAGCACGTTCTGGCACTGGAGCCGAGACACTTCGGCGCGCTCGCCGGCATCGGCCTCATCCGCATGGACCGGGGCGAGTACCGCGAGGCGCTGGCTGCCTTCCGCAAGGCGCTCGGCGTCAATCCGTTCCTCAGGGAGCGCTATGGCATCATCCCCGCGCTCGAGAAGAAGGTCGGCGAAAAGGCGCTTTGAGCTCACCGTCAGAAGCGGAAGACGGGCACTTGTCCGGAGACGGGCACTTGTCCGGAGTGGGCCGGTTTCGCCCGCAAAGCGGATGTCGAGCCGGGCGTCCCGGTTTGCTCAGCGCGGGCGGCAGGTTCGGCGCGATACCGCGGAAGCTGGTCCCCGAGCGCGTAGACAAGGCAAAGTGCGAGGCTCGCCCAGACCGCCGCGGTGAAATAGAGCGACATCCAGGCAATCTCATCCTTCCACTGGGCAAAGTCATGCGTCACGACCCAGCGCGTGCTCGCGTCACGGAGACCCTCGAGAGGACTGAGAAGCTTGCTGCCATCCGCCAGCCCGTCCCGCCGTCGGCTCAGGTACATTGGGACGTCGATGGTTATGAGAAAAGCCAGATAGGCGGCGATCCCGAGAATTCCGATGACAAGGGCCGAGCGAACGAGACCGTGAAACTCCGGTAGCAACAGGCAAAGGCCGATCCCAATTACGAGGAAGGCAACCGCCCATATCGAGTTTTCGATGGCGTGGGCCAGATGGTTGGTCGTCAACACCCCGTACCACGAGCAGCACTGCGCCACGAGGATCAGCGGCACCACCGACCAGGCGACGTGCATGGTGGTATTCGCTCCCCCCATCCCGCCCAGCTGGTGCAGGACGATCGCCCACTGCGCTGCGAAGGAGAGCTCGGCCACGGTCGCCACGGACCGGCCGACGACGACGCTCGACAGCCAGGTGTCGAACAAGCAGATTCGCTGGACATCGGCGCGCGGGAGGAACGAGCGGAAGGCGCAGCCGAAAACGTAGGCTGCACAAAGAAACAGCATGAGCTGGATGTTGAAGGGGCTGTCGAGGCTGCCAGTCGGCGGCTCGTGAAACTGGCGGTAGAGCAGGAACCACAGCGCGATGTTTGCGCCACTGGCCAGGGCCAGGAGCGCCCACCACCAGGGCAGCGGATTGGACCGCTCTCGCCACAGCAGTCTCATGGCCGCTCCGCGTGTCATCGAACCTACATTGATCCGTCACGATAGTGTCACGAAACCCGAGCGACCGCGAGCTTTCATCGCCGGCCATTACGGCCTCGCGTTCTCGAGCTAGGCCGCGGCGATGGCCGCCAGCGCAGGAAACGGGTCGCCATGCGGGCGTGCAGTGCTCACAACTTGCAGAGCATCACGTACCGTCCGCAAAGGCCCATGCAGCACCCGACCAATACCCAGTACGCTCACGGCGCTCTCTACGGCGTTGCTGCCGTGTGCATTTGGGCCAGCTTCATCGTCGTCTCACGCCTGGGCGTCAAGACGAGCCTCACCCCTTGGGATGTTGCCGCGATAAGGTTCAGCGTCGCCGGCTTGCTCCTGTTGCCGCATCTATGGAGCAAGGGCCTTGCCCTCGACCGCCTCGGCTGGACCGGCGTCGCCGCGATCATCATGGGCTGCGGCGCGCCGATGGTCCTTCTGGTCAATGTCGGCTTGCTGTTCGCTCCCGCCGCCCATGGCGGGGCCCTGTTTCCCGGCGTCATGCCGCTGATGGTGGCGATCCTCGCAGCGGCGATCCTGAAAGAGCCTTTCACGCCGTCAAAGACGGTCGGACTCGCGCTGATCGTGATCGGGGCCATCGGCATCGTTTGGCTCACGGGAGGTGCCTTTGGAACAACGCAGAACATTGGCCACGCGCTGTTCCTCGCCGCCGGATTCGTCTGGGCCTGCTACACCGTCGCGATGCGCCGCGCCCGGCTCGACGGCCTCCACGCCGCCGCCATTGCGGGTGTCGGGTCGCTCGTTCTCTATCTGCCGGCCTATGCATTCATTGCCGGCGCCAGCGTCTTCAAGGCACCGCTCTTCGACATTGCGCTTCAGGCGATCGTGCAGGGCGTCCTGACAGCCATCGTCGCCCTGCTGCTCTACGGGCGCATGATCAGCCTTCTCGGCGCCACGGCAGGCGCGGCCTTCGTCGCCCTGACGCCTGCCATGACCGCCCTCATGGGCATTCCCGTCCTTGGCGAATGGCCCTCGGCCATCGACTGGGCCGCGATCGCCACGATCTCGATCGGCGTCTACGCCGTCAGCGGCGGTCCATTGCCGACCGCCGGCCGCAAAGGCCTTCTCGGCGCGATGAGCCGCCGGTGCCGTCATGAGTGCGCGGCCGAGCGGGCGCGTCAGTCCGCGGCGACAGGCGCGAAGCTGAACACCGGCGGGCCGACGGGCGTATCGGGGAACACGGAGCCCTCCTCGAACCAGGAGCGCGGTGCCGGCGTGCCCCACAGCGTCTGCCGGCGCGGATCGCTGATGGACCAGCGGATCGGCGCCAGATCCGGATCGACGGTCAGGTAGTCGGACGCATAGAGCTCGATGCGGTGCCCGTCGGGGTCGCGCGCATAGAGAAAGAACGCGTTGGAGATGCCGTGCCGGCCGGGCCCGCGCTCCATGTTGGCGAGGAAGCCGGTGCTCGCCATCACGTCGCACAGGTGGATGATGTTGAGCGGGCTCGGCACCCAGTAGGCGAAGTGGTGCAGCCGCGGCCCCCGCCCGCTGGTGAAGGCGATGTCGTGCACGCTGCCCTTGCGGTGCATCCAGGCGGCCGCGATCCGGGGCTCGGCGCCGTCGCTTTCCGTGTACTCGGTGAGCCGGAACCCCAGCGCGGCGTAGAAATTCATCGAGGCTTCGACGTCGCGGGCGAAGAAATTGAAGTGGTCGATGCGTTGGGGGTGGCAGCCGCGGTACTTGCCGTACTGCTGCAGGAGGCGCTCGGCCTGGTCCATCTTGAAATAGAGCTCGAGGCGGTTGCCGTCGGCGTCGGCGGCGTGCAGCGTGCGGCCCTGGAAGGGGACCTCGACGAACGCGGCCGGGAGTTGCCGCTCGGCGAAATAGGCGTGCGCGCGGTCGAGGTCCGCCTCGCTCGCGACCTTGAAACCGAGCCGCTCGGCAACCGGCTCGGGTCCGCGCTTCAAGACCAGGGAGTGGTGGTTGCGCTCCTCCATGCCGCGAAAGTAAAGCGCCTCGGCGTCGGCATGCTCGACCTCGAGGCCGACGATCGTCTCGTAGAAGTGCCGGCTGGCGGCGAGATCGCGCACGCGCAGCACGGCATGGCTGCAGCGCACGACATTGAAGGGCGGATCGAAGACGGGCCGAGGGACGGGCATCGGATACCTCTCACCGCGAGGTGCGTTGCGGCCGGTCGCGGAACGCCGCAAAGCGCATGCCGAGATAGGCGAACACGGTGGCGACCAGCGACGAGCCGATGAGCGCGACCACGGGAAGGGTCGCCGGGCGCGCCAGGATGATTGCCACGAACACAGCGTAGTTGATGGCCGCGGCCATCCAGCCCACGCCGGCGTAGCGCACGAACTCAGCCAGACTGGGCGGCACGGCGACGGCGAAGGTCCACGTGCGATGCGACAGCCAGCCCGCCACCATGGCAAGCGAGATGGCGACGAGCCGCGCCGGTATCGGATGGATCGCGAACACGGCGGTGAGGAGCGTGAGGACGCTGGCATCGACGCTCAAGGCGATGAGGCCCGACGCGAGGAAACCGAGCCCGTGGCGGACGGCGTGCTGCGTGTCCTGCGTCAACCGGCCGGGTTCGCCGCGCATGCTCGGTCTCACAGTCTGGCCCAATCGATCGCCGGCCCGTCGGGGCCACGTGACGGGCGCCAGATCAGCTCCGGCAGGTCCGGCTCGCGCATCAGCACCTCGTACTCCATGGCTCGCCGGCTCACAACCGGATCGAGGCGCGCCAGCTCGGCGTCGGGGTGGCCGGGGTGGCACATGACGATATGACGCCGTCCGGGGTCGCGCAGCGCGTCGCGAAGCTCGCGCTCGTAGGGCTCGTTGACATCGAAGCGTGAGAAGCCGGCGAAGCTGTCGTTGGCCGGCAGGCCGGCGTTGCGCACAGCCTTGGCGAAGCCGAGGGCCAGCAGGCTCACGGTGGCGGCCTTGGTGCGCGCGTGCCCAGGGGCGGCCAGCGCGCGTCTCGCACTTGCGGGCACGCGGATCAGCGGCGGTCGGTGCGAATAGCGCTTGGCTACGACCTCGAGCAGGGCCTGCCGCACGCCGGGCAGCGCGTGCACATGCTGATGCCCGTCGATGTGATCGGGGGGAAAGCGCAGGCCTTGCTCGAACCGGTCGAGCTGCCGGTCGATCTCGGCGCGCACCTCGCCCTTGTCCAGGCGCGCGAGCATGGCGCCGGCGACCAGGGAGCCCAGTCCGGGGAACGTGTCCGACGGTGCCAGCCGCGGCATGGCTCCCAATGGCTTGCCGAGCGTGAGATTGAGATGCAACCCGATCGACAGGTGGCCGCGCTGGGCAGCAAGACGCGCGGCGTCGGCGGGCCAGCGGGCCATGCGTGACGAGCACGCTGGTGGCGGACAACCGCCGCGCTTCGGCGAGCTCGGCGATGCCGCGGGACACGCCCTCGCTCAGCGCGTAGTCGTCGGCGCACAGGATGATCGCGCCGCGCCCGCTGCCTGGTTCGCCGTGCCGCGCTCGGGACCGGGCCGGCTCGAGCGCCGCGCTCATTGCCGCCGCTCGGCGGCGTCGCCCTTCGGCGCGCGCTCGATGCCCAGCTCCTCGGTGACGAGGAACAGCGGGCGGCCCTTCACCTCCTCGTACATGCGGCCGAGATATTCCCCGATCACGCCCAGCGAGATGAGCTGCACGCCGGCAAAGAACATCACCGAGACGATGAGCGAGGGATAGCCCGGCACGTCGGTGCCGTAGAGCATGGTCTCGACCGTGACGACCAGCGCGTAGCAGACCGCGAACAGGGAGATGGCGACGCCGAGATACGACCACACCCTGAGCGGGATGGTGGTGAAGGCGGTGAGCCCATCGAGGCCAAAGCGAAAGAGCTGTCGCGGCCGCCAGCGCGAGCCGCCGCCGGCGCGCGGCGGGGGGTCGTACGGCACGCCCTGGGAGCGAAAGCCCATCCAGGCGAAGAGGCCCTTGTTGAACCTGATGCGCTCGCGCATCCGGTTCATGGCGTCGACGGCCTTGCGGTCGAGGAGGCGGAAATCGCCCGCCCCTTCGGGCAGCGTGGTGCCGCTGAGCCGGCGGAAGATGGCGTAGAAGGCGTTCGCGGCCCAGCGGTTGAGGAGGTTGTCGGAGGTCCGGTCGGTGCGCTGGGCGTAGACGATGTCGAAGCCGGCGCGCCAATGCTCGACGAACTTGGCGATCAGCTCGGGCGGATGCTGCAGGTCGGCGTCCATCAGCACGGCCGCGTCCGAGGTCACGTAGCTCAAGCCGGCGGCCGCGGCGACCTCCTTGCCGAAGTTGCGGCTGAGCGCGATCGCCTTGAAGCGCGGGTCGCGCGCGTTGATCGCCCTGAGCTCGTGCAAGGTGCCGTCGGTCGAGCCGTCGTCGACGAAGATTACCTCCCAGGCGAGGTCGAGGCCTTCCAGCGCCAGCCGCAACCGCTCGACGAGGTGCTGCAGCCCACGCTCCTCGTTGAGCATGGGTATCACCACCGACAACGAGCGGCGGCTCGGCTCGGAGGCCACGTCGGAGCGGGCGCTCCTATCGGAATCGGCGATCGACAAGCGTTCAACCTCAGGGCGCCCGGGCCGGACAGGCCCTCTCGGCGTACCCCTTCTGCTGTGCCACTTCCGCGGGCATTCGGCAACGCGGGTACGGGTTAACGCCCTTGCCGGCCGGAACCCGGCGCCCCCCGGGAACGGGCGTGGCGCGGTGGCCGGCCGGGGGTAGCGGGCCGCAACTTCGCCAAATTTCGAAAAACGATGTTGCCGAAGCAGGGGGTGCGCCGCTCGCACCGCTCGCTGTCCGGGCCGGGCGGCGTGCCAGCCCCCGTGAGGCAGGGCAGTCCGGCCGACAATGACCAGCATGGATCCAACCCCGGCAGGCCAAAGCGACGCAGCCCGGCCGGGGGTCTTATAATCCGCACGCCGACACCCACCTATTGCAGCCGGCAGCGCCCTGCCGCACGGCCGCCATAGAATCCACACACAGCGGAGACGAACTTGCACTAGGAAGGTGCGAGTCATGGCCGGCGCCTCGTCGAGCTTGCCGGCTGGTCAGGTGTCTGACGACCTCCCTGATCCGGGTAAGGTCCGGGAGTTGAGTGGAAAAACCGGTGTGGGAGCCCGCCGGGTGACGAAGTTGGGTCGGCCCTGGAACAGGAAGCATACGCGCTGCGTTCATGTGCCGGCGTCTAGAGCAGGATCGCTTCGGATGGAATTGCCTTGCCTTGATCGCGACGTTTCGGCCGAAGCGTGAATCCTGCTCTATTGAATATGTTGAGAGCAAAATTCACGTTCCGTGATCGAAGCAAAGTGCTTCGATCAGAAACGATCTTGCTCTAGGAAGGAGAACCGGATGATCATGGCTGCTGGGCGCGGCACGGCAACACGATCCCTTTCGGCGCCGGGGAGGCGACAGGATCGGTCGGCCGCGGCAGCCATGGCGGGATCACCCGGGGTGGAAATACCATCTCTCTGTAACAACTTGTGACGCGGTGCTGGGGGCAGGTCGCCTTTACAAGGACCAAATTGTCGGCGCATATCCGCGCCGGCACGCCGTTTGGAGAGTTCGATGAAATCGAATGCACTGAAGTCTTTCGAGCTGGAATTGGATTGGATGGCCCAAACCATCCTTCCGATCGAATTCAGAGGTAAGGAGTTGAAACTCGAAGCGCGGGCCTACCAGGGGACGGATCCAAGCTTCCAGGCCCTGGTCCTCGTGCATCGCGGAAAGAAGAATGGGGTGGACCACCTCCCGGTCGTCCGCGTCCACAGTGGCTGCGTGACGGGAGACATCTTCCACTCGCTCCGTTGCGACTGCTATCCGCAGCTGCAGGCCGCGATGGCCGAAGTCACCACGAGCCCGGTCGGCATTCTGATCTACCTGCCCTACCAGGAAGGGCGTGGCATCGGCCTCGTCAACAAGATCCGCGCCTACGCTCTCCAGGACCAGGGCTACGACACCGTCGATGCCAACGTCGCCATCGGCGCCCCGATCGAGGCGCGCGATTACGACCTGGCCGCGCACATCCTGTTCGACCTCGGCTTCCCCGAGATCAGGCTGCTGACCAACAACCCGGCCAAGGTCGAGGCTTTGCGCGCCGAGGGCGTGGACGTGATCGAGCAGCTGCCGCTGATCGTGGAGCCGTCGGCCTACAACACGCGCTATCTGGCGACCAAGAAGGAGCGCATGGCGCACAAGCTGTAAAAACCTGCGCTCTGCGAGACGCGACAAGGCAGCGGCATTCCCGCTGCCTTTTGCTTTTCCGGCCTCACCCACAGACCGCGGGGCGTGACGGGGCGCTTGCCACCGGCGGCGAAACGCGCATGACTTGGCCGAGCGATCACCGGCAATCTTGCGAGCGGACCCCCATGTACAAACCCTTCGACCTGAGCGGCCAGGTGGCCCTGGTGACCGGCGGCAACAGCGGCATTGGGCTGGGCATGGCCCGCGCGCTCGCCGAGGCCGGTGCCGACGTGGCGATCTGGGGCACCAACCCGGCCAAGAACGCCGCCGCCAAGGCGGAGCTCGCAAAGAGCGGGCGGCGCGTCGTCGCGCTCGAGTGCGACGTCTCCGACGAGGCGGCGGTCGAGCGCGCCTTCGCCGAGACGCTGCGGCAACTCGGCCGTGTCGATGCGCTGCTTCGCCAATGCTGGCGTGAGCGGCCGCGGCGGCACGAAATCGTTCGTCGAGCTGAGCACGGAGGAATGGCACCGCGTGCTCAAGGTCAACCTCGACGGCGCCTTCTTCACCTTCCGCGCCGCCGCCCGGCACATGGTGGAGCGGGGCGGCGGCGGCTGCCTCGTCGGCACGGCGTCGCTGGCGGCCATCGAAGGGCGCGCCGCGCAGCGAGCACTATGCGGCGACCAAGGGCGGGCTGATCTCGATGATCCGGGCACTCGCGGTGGAGTTCGCGCGCTACGGCGTGCGCGCCAATTCCATCCTGCCCGGCTGGATCGAGACCGACATGACCGCCAACGCGATCGCCAACGAGAAGTTCGCCAAGAACGTGCTGCCGCGCATCCCCATGCGCCGCTGGGGCACGGGCGAGGACTTCGGCGGCATCGCCGTCTACCTCGCCAGCGCCGCCTCGCGCTACCACACCGGCGACACCTTCCTGATCGACGGCGGCTACGCCCTGTTTTGAGCTGCATCTCCCTCTCCCCACTCTTCAGTGGGGAGAGGGTCGGGGTGAGGGGCAGCGGCATATTCCAGCGCCGGAACAAAGTGCTGCCCCTCACCCTAACCCTCTCCCCGTAAGTACGGGGAGAGGGGATACTTCACTTCGCCGCTTCGGCCTCCGCCACTGGTATCACCGGCTCGGTGAAGCCGCCTTCCGCGACGAGGCGGGCAAACAGGCCCTTGTTCGCCACCAGCTCGCGGAAGGTGCCGCGCTCGACGATGCGGCCGGCATCGAGCACCAGGATCTGGTCGGCGCCGGCCACCGTGGAGAGGCGATGCGCGATGATGAAAGTCGTCCGCCCGCTTCTCAAGCGATCGAGCGCCCGCTTGATCTTGGCCTCCGTCTCCACGTCGAGCGAGCTGGTGGCCTCGTCGAGGATCAGGATCGGCGCATCCTTGAGGATGGCGCGCGCAATGGCGATGCGCTGGCGCTCGCCGCCCGAGAGCGAGGCGCCGCGCTCGCCGATGAGGAACTGATAGCCGCCGGGCTTGCGGGCGATGAAGTCGTGCGCCTCGGCGAGCCTGGCCGCCTGCTCCACGTCGGCATCGGTGGCCTCCGGCCTGCCGACGCGGATGTTCTCGGCAATCGAGCGGTTGAAGAGGCCCGCGTCCTGGAACACCACGGCCATGTTGTGGCGCAGGGATGCGAGCGTCACGTCGGTGATGTCCTGGCCGTCGACGAGGATGCGGCCCTCGTCGAGCCCGCGCAGCCGCTGCAGCAGGGCAAGCATGGTGGTCTTGCCCGCACCCGTGGGGCCGACCAGCGCGGTCGTCCGCCCCGCAGGCGCCTCGATGTCGATGCCGAACACGCCCTGGTCGCTGTGCTTGAAGCGAAAGGTGACGTTCTCGTAGCGCACGTGGCCCGAGACCTGGTCGAGCGGCTTGGCGTCGAGCTTCTCGCGTACGCCTTCGGTGGCGTCGAGCAGGTCGAAGAAGGTCTTGAGCGTCGGCGCGAACTGGAAGATGCGCACGGCGAAACCCGACAGCAGGTCGAGCTTGCCGATCAGCAGCCCGGCAAAGCCGACGAAGGCGACGACCTCGCCGACCGTGATCTGCCGGCGCGAGACCAGCACGGCGCCGACGGCGTAGATGGCAACGACGGTGATGGTGGCGGCCGTGCGCGTGAGCACGGTGAGCAGGCCCCACCAGGTGAGCACCGGATATTGCGCCGCCAGCAGCTCGGCCATGATCGTGCGCATGGCCTGCGCCTCGGAAGCGAACCGGCCGTAGCTCTGCACCACGGTGACGTTGCCGAGCACGTCGCCGACCCGGCCGTAGACGTTGTTGTGGTATTGCTCGACGGCGGCCTGGTCGTTGCTCGTCTTGCGCGCCACATAGGCGTTGGCGAGCGCATACATGAGGGCCAGCGCGGCCAGGATCAGCGCCATGCTCGTATTCATGTAGAGCGCGGTCGGCACCAGCACGACGAGGCCGACCAGCGCCACGAACTGCTCGCGCAGGAACGACAGGTAGTTCCAGAACAGCGCGTCGGTGCCCGCCAGGATCGTGCGCACCACGGTGCCTGAGCCCTTCTCCGCGTGGTAGCTGATGGGCAGCACGATGGCGTGCTCGAACGCCTGCCCCAGCGCCGCGAGCCGCCGCCGGTGGGCGAGCCGGTCGGCGATCACCGCCACGAACACGCCGGCGACGATGCCGACGAGGCCAAGCGCTGCCCACAACGCGATGATCTGGAAGGCCGCCTGACCCTGCGCCAGCGCATCGACGACCCGGGCCAGCAGGACCTGCTCGGCAATCGGCACGATGCCGAGCGCCACGCCGGCGAGCACGACGCCGATGGTCTGCCGCCGCTCGACGATGAGCATCGACAGCGCGCGCTTGTAGATGGCCCAGATCGACATTGCTCAGCTCAGCGCGCCCGCCTCTTGATTGATCCGCTGTGGTTTGCAGGTGCCGGTGTCGCCTGGGGGCCCGGATCGGGGCAAGCCCTTCGGCGACGCCCTCTGCCTTATCCTACGCGGGCGGGCTGGTGAAGGCGTGAGCCTCGGCGTTCCCCTTACTTCAGGGGGACACTGAGCTGCAGGCGGCCGGTCCATACGTCGGGTGCGGCGGGCGCCCCCTCCTCGACGCCGGCGCCCACTTCGAGCTTGGTGCCGTCGACGCTGCCGAAGGTGACCCCGGCCCCGGCCTTCAGGCGAAGGTCCTCGTGGGTCGTCTCCTGCAGCGCGTGCCGGGACAGGCCGTCGACCGCCCAGAAGCTGCCGATGAGGGCCTTGGGCTCGATGTACATCGCCTGGGGCATGTCGATGCGGTAGGCAAGCTCCGGGGTCACGGCGACCTGCCCCGCCGCCGTCGACCGCGCCGCAAGCGTCGTGGCCGACGTGCCGTCAGGCTTGTCCTCCGCATAGTTGAACGTGACGGTGGGCGAGAAGCGCCAGGCGCCGTAGGACTGGGTGCTGGCGAGCTTGGCGTCGATGAGCCGCCGCTCGGTCGTCCAGATGCCGGCAGCGCCGTAGTCGGCGGCGCTCGCCTCGCCGACGCCCCAGGCCGCGCGCGCGTCGAGCACGAGCCCGGGAGCCAGCCGGACGCTTGCCGCTGGGCCCGCCATCCACGGTTGCTGGGGCGAGCTGCGAAGGCCGGCAAACGCTGTGTCGCCGGCCTGATCGAACTGCGCCAGGACGCCCAGCATGATGTCGGGCTTGAGCTTGTACTTGACGCCCAGTGTGGCGGTGCCGGCCGTTGCGGGATCTTGGGCCGCACCCGATCCGGTATTGCCTTCCCACTTGAGCCGCGCGTCGAGGCCCGCTGCGGGCGGCTGCGGCGGCAATCCCCCGGCGGGGTCCAGGCGCGTTGTGGAAGGTGAGGCTCCCCTGGGAAGCTCGAAGTCGGTGTCGAGGGCGTCCCCTCCCGGCTCGGTGAAGGGGATCTCGGCCCAGCTGTCGGCGGAGGCTTTGGGTTCCGCCGCGGCCGGGTCGTGGTGCTGAGCGATGTCGCCCACCCGATCAGGCCGAGGCACAGCGTCAGCCGAACGCCTGCCTGCGCTTGTGGCAACCGCAATGTTCTCGCCGCCCGCCGCATCGGACCCCTCTCGACCTGCTGATGTTGCACTGCCATATCGGCGAAATGTGGGCTAGTGCCGAGGCTTAGCTTGTCTGTGGGAATCGGCCACGGCGCGGTGGGCCCTGTTAGCGCTGCCGGAGCTGAGCCCAGGCGCCGGCCAGCGGGCGGAACCGGAACCGCACCTGGTGCCGGCCGGGCGGTACGGCGACCGCGCGGAAGAGGACGTTGGCCCGGAGCAGCTTCGCCGGCCGGCCGTCGATCGCGGCGAACCACCAGGGCTGCCAGACGTCGTTGAGCACCACCCAGCCGCCATCGGGGCTGTCCGCCTCCAGCACGATCTCGGTGTTGCGGTAGCGCGCAATGCGAACCTTGCCGGGACGCCGCGCCGTGGCCGGCGGCGCGGGCGCGTCGGCAAGCAGGACGGTCGAGGTCAGATCCACGTCCGGCCACACCCCGTCGCGCAGCATGCCGCTCGAAGTCGGCGCGGCGGGCGTCGGCGGCGAACAGCACGCGCGGCAGCGCCGCCTTGTTCTCGTAGATGTAGCCGTCGCTCGTGTGGGCAACGAGCGGCAGGTCGCCCGGCTTCAAGGTCTTGTCCATCCTCTCGATGGGGACGCCGGTGGCGATGAAGCGCAGGCCCAGCAGGTTGGCGAGCGTGGAGCGGTACGACGGAAAGAGGGGCGAGAACTTGCGCTGGTCGGGGAGGCCGACGTGGTCGTCCGCGCCGACCGCCCGGCTGTAAAGCGCGAGGCGGACGGGGTTGTAGCCGAGCGTGTTCTCCAGCCTGTGCGTGAGGCTGGCGTTGGGCCAGTGGAAGCCGAGGCCGGCAAGCTCGATGCGGTCGCGGCGCGTCTCGTCGGCGACGGTCTTCGATTTGAGGAAGGCGATGGTGGGATTGGCTGTGGTGGGCGAGAGCACGTCGTAGACGGAGGGCGGGAGCGCCGTGGAGGAACTCGGCCCGTTGTTGTAGGCAAGGTCCATGGCGGTCACGGCGCAAAGGACGGCGGCCGCCAGGACCGGCCGGCGCGCGATGCTTTGTCTGGCGAACACCAGTGCCGGCACGGCGGCGCTGAACGCGATGGCCGCGACGGCAAACGGCAGCGACAGGCGATCGAGGCGGTGAAGCCATAGCGCCAGTCCCGCGGCGACGAGGAACGCCAGCACGAGCCCTGCGCCCAGGGCAGCGATGTGCCGCGGCTCGATCTCGCGGCGCGCATTGGCAAAGAGCCGGTGCGCGCCGTAGCCGGCGAGGATGGCGGCAAGCGCGCCGATGAGGAAGGTTGCGTCTGCCGGCCGCCGGAAGAGATCGACGCCTGGGGCCAAGTGAAACGCGACGTAGAGGAACGGCGTGAAGCGGCCGAGCGCGTAGATGAGCGTCACGATGGCCGCAACGGCAAAGAAGCGGATCTCGCGCTCCCACAGATTGCCGCGCAGGGCCGCGATGGCGAGCAGCACCAGCGGCACCGCGCCCATGTAGAGCACGCCCATGTTCTGGGCGATGAAGAGGTCGGTGCCGGCCCACGCGAAGCTCGGCGGGCCCCAATAGTCCTCCATGCGTCCCGCCGCGCCGAAGAGGTCGGGCATGATGGCGGTGAGTAGGAGCGCGGGGTGCAGGGAGCCGCGCCCGGCGCCGGCATAGTCGATCATGACGCGGTTGGACTGCTCGGCGAGCAGCGCCGTCAGGGTCACGGGCACGGCGATGATCGCGGCGCCGACGACTGCCGCGGCGGCGAGCGGCAGCAGGCTCGCGCGGATCGCCTGCCATCGGTCGGAAGCCGACAGAAGGCGCCAGAGCCCGAAGGCGATCAGGAGATAGAGGCCGAGCAGCGCGATCTGGTCGCGCCCGAGCGCGATCAGCGCGGCAACGAGCCCGGCGGCGGCGCCGTAGGCGATCGAGCGACGCGCCAGCGCGCGGTCGAGGCACAGAAGCGCGATGGGCAGATAGGCCAGGCTCAGCACCTCGCCGATGTGCTGGACGCGCCAGGCCATCGACGCGCCGTAGGAGAACGCCAGCGCCGCCACGAGCCCGCCCATCCAGTGCCAGCCCTGGTCGCGGAACCACAGCATCAGCGCCGCGCCGCCGAGGAACACGATCGCCACCACGGTGGCGTCCGCCGCCCACAGGCTGGGATTGGCCGTGAGCAGGGAGAGCGCAAGAAAGGGCGGGGAGAAGATCATCGCCTGCGGGTCGGCGATCTGCGGATGGCCGCTGAAGACGAAGGGTGCCCAGAAGGGCGATTGCCCGGCGGCCAGGCTCTGCGCCAGGAACTGGATCTGCGGCTGGAAGTGCGCCTTGGCGTCCCAGGGGATGGTCACCCGCCCCGACAGCCACGGCCAGCGGATGAGAAGGGTGGCCAGCGCAAAGAGGACGAGCGCCGTGCCGAAGCCGCCCGGGCCGATCGCGAAAATCCGTTCCGGACCAGCCGGATACTCGCCTTCCTGGGGCCGCTGCACAGCGCCTCGCTTGCTTTCATGACAGCAGGCCGGGGCCATCCGGGCGGCGTCCGTGGAACACCGAACGACCGCCATTGCTCCAGCCACACCTTGCATGCCCTATAGCCGCCGCCTTGGGCAATGGGCACACTGCCCCTTGTCCTTGGTGCCATCGTCCCGCAACGAGGATCGACTATTCGTCGCGGACGGTGATCGGACCAACCCGGGAGTGTGAGATGGCGGACAACAGCATCCGCGGCGATGCGTCAGGCGAGCCCACCTACAGCGTCACGGCGCGCCGGTTTCACTGGTGGACGGTGCTGCTCGTCCTCACGCAGATCCCGCTCGGGGTCTACATGTCCTACCGCGGCAACATGATGAATGTCTGGGACGGCCTCACCAACGCGCTCTACAGCTCGCACAAGGTGATCGGGATCGTCGTCTTCCTGCTGGTGCTGGCGCGCCTCTACTACCGCCTGAGCCACGGCGCCCCGCCCGACGAGCCGACGCTGGCCTGGTGGCAGAAGGCCGCTGCCCATTTCAACCATTGGGGGCTCTATCTCGCGCTGCTGGTGGTGCCGGTGCTCGGCTATATCGGCATCTCGCTCTATCCCGCCCTCGACGTCTTCGGCCTGTTCAACCTGCCTGGCGTCGTGGCGCCGAAGGAGGGGGCGGCGGAGCGGGTGTTCTTCTGGCACCTCATCGGCGCCATTGCCATCGTGCTGCTGATCGGCATGCACATCGGTGCGGCGCTGTTCCACTATGTCATCCGCAGGGACGGCGTGCTGCGGCGCATGTGGGTACGCGCGGGGCGGCTGGGTTAGCGCCCGGACATTCGGAATGCGACCTGAGAGGCATGCGGAACTCATTCCCCTCCCGTCCATGCGAAGCATGGCTAGCATGGCTTCGCCATGACACGGAGGGGTTAGGGGTGGGGTGAAACCGCACGCGCCGCCCGCTTGAAGTTACCCCCACCCCCGACCCCTCCCCGCGTCGTCGAAGACGCGCCTTCGGCCCGAGGGGGAGGGGAGCCCGCGCCGCTTGTTCCCGACTGAACCGCACACGTGGGCAAAGCACTA
The DNA here is from genome assembly GCA_963797005.1 of uncultured Alphaproteobacteria bacterium. GTDB lineage: Bacteria > Pseudomonadota > Alphaproteobacteria > Rhizobiales > Hyphomicrobiaceae > AWTP1-13. The sequence goes on along the minus strand of CAWCOF010000011.1, from coordinate 263,666 downwards.
AGACTTGGGTGGCAGGGCGAGCGTGTCGGTGTGGCCGACGACGGCGGCGGTGCGGGTGATCTCGCGCCAGCCCGCGAGCGTGGCGGCGTCGACGGCGCCGGTGTCGGCGGCCGCGTCGGCGAAGCCGGCGGCGAGGTTGGCGATCAGCGCGGCATCGTCCGCTTCCAGCCGCCAGGCGCTGTCGCCCTCTTCGATCGCGTAGCCGGCAGCGCTGAAGGCCTCGCTCAGGGTATCGGCGGAGTCCGGACCGGCCGCAGGGCCGAAGCCCTTGTCGTGCTTCTGGTGCGCGTTGAAGGCCTCGAGCAGGGCTGCGTCCGCTTCGTGCTCGGGTGTCCAGCGCTGGTCGCCGTCGTAGGTGAGCACCGTGTAGAAGGCCGACTTGCGCCGGGCCAGGGCGGCAACGAACCGGGAGATGAAGTCGGCCGAGACCAGATCGAAGAGCGCCGACGCCGTCACCAGGTTGGCGTTGGGACCGAGCGCTGCCTCGAGATCGCGTGACAGGTCGGCGGCGCGAAACTCGACCGTGATGCGCTTGGCGCCCTTGAACAGGATCAGCTTCTCCCCCTGGCGGTCGGCGCCGTCGGCCCAGGCGGTGAGACGCGTGACGGCCGCTTCCAGCAGCGCCCGATCCATGTCGACCAAGGTCCAGTGCTGCTCCGGCCCCAGCAGCGGCGCGGTGGCGCGCAGGTTGGAGCCGGTGCCGCAGCCCAGATCGACCACCGTGACGGGTCGCCAGCCATCGAAATGGCGGGCAAGGTCGTGCGCGAGCTTCTTGTTGCGCGCCCGATGATCCGCTGCCTCGCGCAGGTCGAGCCAAGCCGTGCTGAACCCGCTCATTTGCGCTCCCACGAGGCCTCTGTCTGAACGCTCGCGATCCGCCCCTCTCCCCTCGGGGAGAGGACGTGAGGCCATGACTTGCGGTCGCGCGCGATTGGCGGTCCCCCAAGGAAGACCTCGAAGGCGCGGCCGCAAGTCATTCGGCCGAACTGGTGAGGGGGGAGTTGGTTGCGAGGGAAGGCCCCCTCATCCGCCCCTTCGGGGCACCTTCTCCCCAAGGGGAGAAGGTCTTCGGCGGCTTGCGGCAGGAGAGTACTCACGATGCGACTCCTCTGATGACGCCCGCGATGATGCGCGCTGTGTCCTCCCAGCGCGGCAGCTTCTGGCCGGCGGTCCACGATGCATCCGCCATGCGCGAACGCAGAGCGGGATCGGCAAGCAGGTTGTGGATCGCGGCGGCGAGGGCGTCCTCGTCACCCGGCGCAACCTTGATCGCCGCGGCTTCAGGCACCGTCTCGGCCGCGGCGCCGCCGGTGGTGGAGACGATCGGCAGCCCCCGCGCCATCGCTTCGGCCAGCGCCATGCCGTAGCCCTCGTAGAGCGACGGCATCAGGAAGATGTCGGCGAAGCGTAGTGCCGGTCGAGCTCGCCGGCATCCAGCGGCCCGACCAGATTGATGCGATTGCCGAGCCCGGTATCGCGAATGGCAGCCTGGAGACTGGCCAAGGCCTCCGCGCTGCGGTCGGTTGGCCCGGCGATGGTCAGCCGCCAGTCGTGGGCCTCGAGGGTGGCGAGCGCGCGCACCAGGATGTCGTAGGCCTTGCGCGGCACCACGGCGCCGACGGCGAGGAGTTGGATCGGCGTGCCTGTGCCGTGCGCGCGTTGCGCTGGCTCGGTGCCCGGCTCGGCGACGGTGATCATCGCCTCCGGCACGCGGAAATCGGCGATCAGGGTGCGCGCCGTGGTCCGGCTGGTGGTGACGACGCGGCGCGCCAGGGCGAGCGCCGCGGTCTCGGACGCGCGCAGCGCGCGCTGCCGCGGCTCCGACAGGCCGGCTTCCAGGCACAGCGGGTGGTGCACGAGCGCGACGATCGGCGCGGCAAAGCGGCGAACGATCTCCGCCGGCATGGCGCCGTAGGCGAGGCCGTCGATGAGGAGGACGCTGCGTGGGCCACGCCGGCTAGCAGGGCCTCCGTCTCGGCGAGGTCAGCCGCGCTGGGGTCGGGGAACGAGCCCGGCAGCTCCAGGTGCCGCACATCGATGCCCTGGTCCGGCAGGGCCGCCAGGACGCGACGGTCGTAGGTGTAGCCGCCGGTCGGCAGGTCGATGTCGCCGGGGATGGCGAAGACGGCCGCGGTCATGGTGAGATGCCGCAGCTATTCCCTCTCCCCGCTTGCCCTCGGGCTCTCCACATGATCGTACTGCCCATAGATTGCCCGAGGGCTTGCGGGGAGAGGGTCAGGGTGAGGGGCAGCCGCGCACGCTGGAGCAAGCATCTGCCCCTCACCCCAACCCTCTCCCCGTGAACTACGGGGAGAGGGAGTTGACCGCGTCTGCCAGGCATCAAACCGGTCCCTCGAAGAGGGCGCGGGCGAGATCGGTCTCGTGCAAGGTGACGCGGATCTTGGCGAGGCCTTTGCCGTCCTCGCCGAGCGCGCCGTCCTTGGCGGCCTTGGCCATGGCGTCGAACACATAGCGGCAGAGGAACTCCGTCGTCGTCAGCTTGCCCTTGAACTGGGGCAGCGCATCGAGGTTCTGGTAGGCCAGCGGCTTCAAGGTCTTGTTGAGCACGTCGAGCGCCGCGCCGATGTCCACCACCACGTTCTGCTTGGTCAGCTCCGCGCGGAAGAAGGCGACGTCGACCACGAAGGTGGCGCCGTGCATGTTCTGCGCCGGGCCGAAGAAGGGATCGGGCAGGCTGTGGGCGATCATGATCCGGTCGCGCACCTCGACGGCGTACATCAGGAACCTCTCATGATGGGTCAGGCTTGGGCGTAGCGGATGACGGGGGCGAGGCCCGCGGCGTCCGGTGCCAGGATGCGCGGGCAGCTCGCGCGGGGCGTCCTCGAAGGCGATCTCCTCGGCCACGAGCTGGTCGAACTCAGATTTTGCCAGCAGGCGCAACGCGGTCTCGTTGCGGCGGCGATGGTCCCAGCGCGCGCGCCGGCTCGCCGCGACGCTGGCCCACCTGGGAGGAGACGAGCCGCAGCCGGCGGCTGTGGAAGGCGCCGCCCAGGTGCACCGAAACAGGCTTGTCGCCGTACCAGCTCATCTCGAGAACCGTGCGCCTCGAACCCGGCGCATTTGATGGCGGTGTCGAGACCCGCGGCCGTGGCGCTGGTGTGAAAGACGACGTCGGCATCGCCCGGCGCATCCTGAGGTCGCGCATAGGCGGCGCCCAGGGCTTCCACGAGCGGCCGGCGGCCCTGGTCGGGATCGACGGCGGTCACCTCGGCGCCGGGAAGCTGCGCGGCCAGCGCCGCCACCAGCAGTCCGACCACGCCGGCACCGACCACGAGGATCCGGTCCCCCGGCCCGGCGCCGCTGTCCCATAGGGCATTGAGGGCGGTCTGCATGTTGGCGGCCAGGGTCGCCCGGCGCGATGGCACGCCCTTCGGGATCGGTGTAAGCGCCTCCACCGGCGCATTGAAATGGTCCTGGTGGGGGTGCAGGCAGAACACCTCACGGCCGACGAGATCGGACGGCCCTTCCTCTACAACTCCGGTCGCGCAATAGCCGTATTTGACTGGGAAGGGGAACGCCCCTTCCTGCAGGGGGCAGCGCATGCGCTCCCACTCGCCCTGGCCGACATTTCCGTTGAACACCAAACGCTCGGTGCCGCGGCTGATGCCGCTGAACAGCGCCCGAACGCGGGCCTCGCCTGGCTTTGGCGGCGGCAATGGTGCGGACCGCAGCTCGACCACCCCCTTGTTGGCATACCAGAGGGCGCGAGCTGAGCGGACCTTGTCGACGGAGGGTCGCGTTATCATGTTAGGCGCGCCTTATGCGCGCCCTGGCGCCGGGCTGTCGATGATGGTTCCATGACCGAAACTCTCAAGACCTCCCCGCCGTTGGGTCTCGCCCCGGCGCATCTGAGCCTTACGACACCAACCGGCCTCCAGTCCATCGGTGAGCTGACGCGCCGGCGGCGGATCGTGTTTGCCCTGAACGTCGCCACCTACGCGGGCATGCTGTGGGCAGCCGGCGTGATCCTGGGCACGGGCGGCTGGACCCTGACGGATCTTATCCTGTTCCTGTGCTTTGCCGTCGGCACGCCCTGGACGGTGCTGGGCTTCTGGAACGCGCTGATCGGCCTGTGGCTCCTGCATTTCAAGCGCGATCCCATGGCCGAGGTCGCGCCCTTTGCTGCCGCCGGCAACGAGCCCGTGCCGCTGCGCATCAGGACGGCCGTGTTCATGACCCTGCGCAATGAGGACCCCGGCCGTGCCATCCTGCGCCTCAAGACGGCGAAGGCGAGCATCGATGCGACCGGGGAGGGGGCGGCGTTCAGCTATTTCGTGCTGAGCGACACCAACGATCCCGCGACTGCCGCGGCCGAGGAGCTGGCCGTCGAGGCCTGGCGCAAGGCCGATCCCGATCGCGACCGCATCGTCTATCGCCGTCGCACCGAGAACAAAGCCTACAAGGCCGGCAACGTGCGCGACTTCTGCGCCCGCTGGGGCGGCGACTTTCAGCTGATGCTGCCGCTCGATGCCGACAGCCTCATGTCGGGGCCCGAAATCGTGCGGCTGACGCGCATGATGCAGGCCCATCCCAAGCTCGGCATCCTGCAGAGCCTCGTCGTCGGCATGCCCTCGACGAGTGCGTTCGCGCGCATCTTCCAGTTCGGCATGCGCCACGGCATGCGCTCCTACACCATGGGCCAGGCCTGGTGGGTTGGCGACTGCGGGCCCTTCTGGGGGCACAACGCGCTGGTGCGCATCAAGCCGTTCCACGAGGAGTGCGACCTGCCGATGCTGCCGGGCTCCCCACCGCTGGGCGGGCATGTGCTGAGCCACGACCAGGTCGAGGCCACCTTGATGCGCCGCGCCGGCTACGAGGTGCGCGTGCTGCCCGAGGAGCGCGGCAGCTGGGAGGAGAACCCGCCCACCATGCTGGAGTTCGCGCGCCGCGACGTGCGCTGGTGCCAGGGCAACATCCAGTACCTGAAGCTGCTCGATCTGCCGGGCCTCTACGCCATGAGCCGCTTCCAGCTGGTATGGGCGATCCTGATGTTCATCGGCATTCCGGCCTGGACGCTGATGATCGCGCTGCTGCCCGCTGGCGGCCTGGCAGGCACGCGCGGTGCCCGACTTCCCCGTCACGCTGGCGATCGGCCTCTACGTCACGTTCTTCACCATGTACCTGATGCCGAAGATCGCCGGCCTGCTCGACGCCATGCTGACCCGCGGCGGTGTTGCGTCGCTACGGCGGCTGGCTGCGGTTCATCCCGAGTGCGGCGATCGAGCTCGTGTTCTCGTTCCTGCAAGGTGCCGTGTCCACCATCCGCACCACGATCTTCATGATCGGCCTCCTGTTCGGGAAGTCGGTGGTGTGGGGCGGGCAGTCGCGCGACGCGCAGCACCTGTCGTGGGAGGATGCGGCTCGCAATCTATGGCCGCAGACGCTGTTCGGCGTGATCGTCTGCGGCGCGCTGCTGGCGATTGCCCCGGCGGTGTTCTGGTGGAGCCTGCCGCTCACCGCCGGCTACCTGCTGGCCATCCCCTTCGCCGTGCTGACCGCCGATCCCCGCTTCGGCCGCGCCCTGCAGCGGCTCGGGCTGTGCGGCATCCCGGAGGATTTCGAGACGCCGGGCGAGATATCGGCGGTGAAGGGGTGACACCGCCCAGGGTGGCTCCCATCGTTCAGCGCGGCGTGCTAGTCTCTCGGCCATGACGACAATCACATTGGAAAAGGCCCAGCAGAACCTGCCCGACCTCGTCAAACGAGCCCTGGGCGGCGAGCAGATCGTGATCGAGGCAAGCGAAGCGGCCGCGGTTCAGCTGGCGCCCATCGCCTTGCCGTCGACTGGGCCAAAGGGGCGGGCCGAGAGTTACCGCGGGCGTGACGCTCTCAAGGGGCAACTCGTGGTCGGACCCGAGTTCTTCGAGCCGCTTTCTGATGACGAGTGCGGCTTTGGCGATGACGACAAGAACAGCGCGTGAAGATACTGCTGGATACCAGCGTCCTGCTCTGGTGGCTCTCCGATAGCTCCGCGTTGCCCGCGACCGTCGCTGAGCAGATCGACGATCCTGCCAATACGGTCCTCGTCAGCGCAGCCTCCGCATGGGAGATTTGCACCAAGGTTCGCATCGGCAAGCTGCCGACAGGACGCGCGTTGTGCGAGGACTTCAGCGGCTATCTGGCGCGGCACCATTTCGAACCGCTTGCGATCACCGTCGAGCACGCCTGCCGCGCCGGCCGCCTGGAGGGATCCCACAAGGACCCGTTCGACCGCATGCTCGCCGCCCAGGCTCTCCTGGAGGACTTGCCTCTGGTGACCAACGATTCGATGTTTGCGGCATTCGGCGTCAAGGTCGTGTGGTAGGAAACCGGACCACGATGAAGTTGACTCGAGCATCTGGCAGCTTGTCCTCGGGGTAACCGTCGAAACTCAACAAATGCGAGATCACGACTCGATCCAAATCTCTGTCAACGAGCTCAAGGCTGATCCCGCTTTCGCATCTCTTCGGCGCTCCCTCGACGTCTACTACGGCGACGCGCAGCGCGACGCGGCGATGGATGCGCTCTACGCCCGCTTCGTGCGCGCCGGCGATCTCGCCTTCGACATCGGCGCCCATGTCGGCGATCGCGCCGGGAGCTTCCGCCGGCTCGGCGCGCGCGTCGTGGCGCTCGAGCCGCAGCCGCTGTGCGCGCGCGCCATCCGCGCGATCCATGAGGGAGACGGAGACATCGTGCTGGTCGAGGCGGCGTGCGGGGCGCAACCCGGCAACGTCACGCTCAAGATCAATTCCGCCAACCCCACCGTCTCCACCGCCTCGACCGCGTTCGTCTCGGCGGCCGACGGCGCCGGCGGCTGGGAAGGTCAGGTGTGGGACCAGGACGTCACCGTGCCCTGCACCACGCTCGATGAGCTGATCGCGAAATACGGTACGCCGGCGTTCGCCAAGATCGACGTGGAAGGCTTCGAGGACCAGGTGCTGGCGGGTCTCACCTCGCCGCTTGCGGCCCTTTCCTTCGAGTTCACCACGATCCAGCGCGACGTGGCGTTCCGCTGCCTCGATCGGCTAGCCTCGCTCGGGCGCCATGGCTTCGACCTGGCGCTGGGCGAGAGCCAGGCGCTCAGCTTCGGCCGCTGGATCTCCGGGCCAGAGATGGCGGCACACATCGCGGGCCTTCCGCACGAGGCAAACTCCGGTGACGTCTACTGTGTCCTGCAACTCTAGCCGCGCGCGCCGGCCTTCCCCCTCTCCCCGCTTGCGGGGAGAGGGTCGGGGTGAGGGGCAGCGACAAACTCCAACGCCGGAGCTGGTGGCTGCCCCTCACCCTAACCCTCTCTCCACTGAAGAGTGGGGAGAGGGGATTCGCGCAGCGCTCGCGGCTGCAGTATGCGTTCTCATCGCCTGGTTGCTGCCGACCCTGGCGCTGGCCCAGTCATCCGCGCCGCTCGCGGTGGAGGTGAGCAACGCCAGTGAGCCGGTGCTGTGCGCGGAGAAGGACAACGTCACCGTCAATTTCGCCTCGCCCGACGTGCGCCGCTTCCGCATCGAGGCCGCGCATCCGGCCTATATCGGCGCGATCCAGAACGACAGCTTCGAGGCCGACTGGACCGGCTGCACCGCGCCGGGCGATCCCAAGGCTGCGCCGGCGCAAGCCCCGCCGCAGCCGCCCAAGCGCACCACGCTCTACGAGCAGATCGACATGTGGGTCGTGGGCCTGACCTTTCCGAGCTTCTGGCGGCCGGCGACGGCAACCGTGCGCATCGGCGACCGCGTCGCGAAGGGCCTGCACCTGATCCAGGTGTGGATGATCCGGCCCATGGGCGGGGAGGAGGTGTTGGTTCTCTATCCGCAGGACGGCTACTGGCGGCTGCGGCCGCTGGCGCCCGCCGGCAGGGCGCCGACCGCATTCGGCTCCTCGTTCCTGATCGGGCCGGTGGAGGTCGACGGGCGGCCGATCGTGCGGATCGGGGAGGTCGCGTTCGACCCGCCCTCGCGCACTTTCACGCTGCGATTCGAGCGCGGAGGGACCGCGCGCGTGAGGATGGCGGCCACCGATCAAAACCGGAATGTGCTCGACATCTCGTTTGATAAGGGAATCGAGGGGCGCCCGTTCGCGGCGCTGCGCTCCATGTACGTCACCGAGTTCAACAACGACGTGGCGCGCATTGCCGTGCGCGAGAAGGGCGCCAAGGGCTGGCGCGAGGCGCCGATCATGGCTTTCAAGCGCGCCGCGGCCACCGACGTGTGGGCCGGCCGCACCTCGCCCTCGCGCCACAACACGTCCTCACCCGACATGGTGTTCGCCGGGTTCTCGGCAAGCCGGGAACAGTCCGCCCCGTCGGCAACGAAGTAGCTGCAGCGACTGCGGCCCGTCTCAGGCCGCCATGGCCGGATGAAACGCCTTCACAGCCCGGTAGCCGAGCCAGAGGAAGATCGCGAGCACGACCACCTGCGCGATCGCGAAGGGCGGTTCGGACTGCGTGGGTGCCAGGGGCTGGAGGAACGCTAGCTTCTGGAAGGCCTGCACCACGGCGACGAAGGTGTTGAACCAGAGCGCCGTGAAGGCGGTGACGACGTAGATCCAGCGCCAGGCGCCGCCCAGGCGAAACACGTAGAGCGCGGCGAGGGCGAGCGCCAGGACGATCAGCGAGAGAATGCCCACGACGACCGCGGGCGTCACGCCCGACAGGGGGAACAGGAAGCCCGTCACGCTCGTCAGCACCGTGGTGGCGAGAAAGAGCGCGGCCCAGCCGTCGAGCCGCTGATTGGTCAGCATGCCGTAGACGGCGACGAAGCCGGAGAGGATCGCAACAAGGCTGATGATGACGTGCACCGTGGTGAACGTCGACAGCGACATGCCGAGGATCATGACAACGCCCTTTCAAGACGCGCAGTTTCAGGGGCATCCTGGCAGATGGCGTTGTCTTGATCCAGCTCAGTCCAAGCTTGGCAGGGGTGCGGCCTCGCGGCGCCAAGCTCGCGTTACGCCGCCTTCTTGCGGTTCGCCTCGAGCCGGGAATCGACCAGCGCAACGATGGCGTCGATCGCCGGATGGCTCAGGCCCTTCTGCTTGGCGATCAGCTGCACAAGCTTGTCGGCGCGCTCGATGTTGGGCACGCCGTTCTGCAGCGCGCGTGCGGCCGAGGCCGGACGCGTCAGGCTCTGGGAAGCTGCGGCATACTTCTCGAACGGAACAAGGTCGCCGGGTGCGGCACCCAGCTTGACGCACAGCTCGTTGACGAAGTTGTAGACCGAGCGTGACGTCTCGATGTCGGTGTGCACGGCCTCCTGCGCGGTGCGCATGCCGTCCTTGGTGATGCAGCGGTAGTTGCCGGCGAGCAGCATGGCCCACTTGGCCAGCGGCACGAAGATGGAATCGTGCACGCGCAGCTTCACGGGCAGCTCGATCCTGCCTTCCGGCGTGTCGAGGCGCGCCGCGTCGACGTCCTTCTCGAGCTGGCGCAGGATGGCCGTCGACTTGTCGTTGTCGAACCTCGCCACCTTGAAGTTGGTCGGCAGCGTGACCATCAGCACGTTCACCTTCTCCTCGGGCGGGCGGATCGCCTGCGGATCGGGGCTGTTCAGCGTGATGGCGCCGGGATCGAAGTTGTCCCAGACGCTGGCGTCCGTGTAGGCGGGTTTCAGCGCCTCGTAGTCGAGGCCCGGGATGCGCTTGATGTAGGGCAGCGGCGGCATGTTCATGATCGACATGCACGGCACGCGCGACCTCGCCACGGCATCGAGCAGCTCGCGCACGCCGGGCGAGCGATACTGCGGCTCCTGCATGGCAAGGCCAACGAGGTCGTAGTCCGCAGGCTTGACGCCCGCGGCGGGGCCGGCCGTGACCTTGCCCGGCAGCTTGCGGGAATCGAGCACGACGGGGTCCTTGCGGCCCTTGATGGGCAGGCGCACGCGGAAGCCCTCGGCGTTGATCAGGTCGGCCTCGGCGGGAAGGCAGACGAGGTGGATCTTGTGCCCGCCGAACAGCAGCTTGGAGGCCAGCAGCGACCCGTAGGACGCGCCCATCATCAGGATGTTGTAAGCCATGGCAGGCCTCCCATGCTTCGTGTTGTGGTTGGATGCGGAAAGCGTTTCGTACCCTAGACGCCGTTCATGGCAATGCTATGCGGCTCGCCCAGCGCATGCAACGCAAGATCGGGCAACGCAAGATCGGGCGGCTTTGGGTGTCGGATAGCGGCCATCTCACGCTTCGCGCCCGTGCCAAGCAGCCGATCCCATGCTAGCTTCGCCGCATGAACGAACGCGTCAGGAAGATTTCGGAGCAGATCCGAGACCTCTCCCCGGAGGAGCGGGCGGAGTTGCTGGATGAGATGCTGGTTCATCAGATGCCGGCCCCGGAGGTCGACGAGGCCTGGGCCGAAGAGGCTCAGCGCAGATTGCGCGCCTTGGAGCGCGGCGAGACGCAGACAGAGCCTCTGGAGGATGTCGTCGCGAAGTTGAGGGCGCGTATCACAAGGGCGCCATGAGATGGCGGATCGAAGCCGAGGCGCAAGCGGCGGTCGAATGGTACGAGGCGGCGCGCCAGGGGCTTGGCGCCCGGTTTCTTGATGAGTTCGAGAGCGGCGTCCGTGCAATTGCGGCGACGCCGCATGCTTGGCATCCGCTGGGCGACGGTTTGCGCCGCTTCCGATTGCGCCGATTTCCGTATGGCCTCATCTATCTGGATCGCGCGGAAGAAGCAGAAGAGATCGTGATCATCGCCGTGGCACACCTGCACCGCCGGCCGGACTACTGGCGCGGACGAGTGGGCGACTGCTGAGTCGTTCGCATCGAATTTGCGACGCTGCCCCGCGGATTACGACTGCCACGAGGTGTCGTTGCGCGGCAGGCGGCCCCCGGGATCGAAGATGGTCACCTTGTGCGGCAGCGCCGGGCCCCATCGCCAGAGCACGAGGTTCTTCGCCCCGGTGTCCGCATTGGAGGCGAAGCTGGGGACGACGATGCCCGCTGCGCCCTGGTTGCGCAACCGATCGGCCACTTGCCGGGACGGCACGGCCTCACCCTTTTCACCAAGCAGCTTCCAGGCGCAGGCCAAGTCGCGACGTGCCACCTTGTGTGCGCGCAGTGCCGCAGTCGTCGACAAGTCCACGATGTCGTCGCAGTCCACGTCGTAGGTTACGATCGTGAGTGGCGGAAAACGGTAGGCAAAGCCTTGACTGCCCTCCAGCACCGCTGTGGTCCAATCGCAAGACAGATAGAGGGCGGCGCGGCCCTTCGGATTGAAGCGACCGCCGTGGATGCGGGCTCCTTCGCCGGAGAGCGGATCCCACGACCACCTCGGATTATGGGCGCGGTAGGCCGCGCCCTGGAATCTCACGAATAGCTCCCGGCGGCCACGCCGTCGAGATATGCGCGCACAATTCCGGCCTCGTCCGTCTTCACGAGCGCTTCCGCCGTCTGGTCGCCGAGTGCTGGAATGCTTTGGCCGCGATACCATCCGATCGCCTGCGGCATGCCGCCAGCCCATGGCTCCACGCGCGTGAGCACCTCCAGCATTTCGCGCAGGCGTTGCTGGGTCTTGGGCGCGGCCTTGCGCGAGAACCGTTGCAGGGTTTCTTCCGCGAAACCGAGTGTCTGGGCAAGTGCGCCTTTGGTCATTCCCAATTCATCGGCAACGGCATCGACGTCAACGAGTCCATCGGCGGACAGATACCTCTGCGCAACCATGAAATCATCCGTCGTGCGATCATTGCGTTTCGGCAATGCCCGCTTGCTGCCAGTCTTTCTGGAGGCGGTCTTTTTTGAGGCGCTGGTCTTTGCGCGAGGCATTTGCGGTCCATTTCGCATATATCTACGGCATAATAGATGGCATTGATCAAAATGTCCAGCGGCCCCGGTCCCCGACGTAGGCCCGCTGCCCGCTCCTGGCCGCGCTCACTCGGCGGGCTCTGCCACGACGCCTTCCGCGATAAGTGCGTCGATCTCGGCAGGCGCGTAGCCGAGGTCGGCGAGGATGGCGCGGGAGTGCTGGCCGTAGAGCGGCGCCGGCGCGGCGACCTCGCCCGGGGTGGCGGAGAACTTCACCGGCAGGCCGATGGTCTGCATCCGGCCGGCCTTGGGGTGCTCGACGACGGGCACCATGTTGCGGGCAATCGTCTGCGGATGGGCGTGCATCTCGGCAACCGACAGCACCGGGCCTGCCGGAACACCCGCTGCTTGCAACAGCTCGAGCCACTCCGCCGTCGTGCGCTTCCTGAAGTGCGGGCTGAGTGCGCCGACCAGCGCCGGCAGATTGGCCATGCGGCCCGTGTTGTCGGCAAAGCGCGGGTCGGCGGCGATGTCGGGCGCCTCGAGCATCTTCATGAACTGCGCCCAGGTCTTCTGGTTGGAGGCGCCGAGCGTGATCCACCCGTCCTTGGTCTCGAACGCCTGGTAGGGCGCGCTCAAGGGATGCGCGGAGCCGAGCGGCCCCGGCGACACGCCGGTGGCGAAGGCGATCGCCGACTGCCAGTAGGTCTGGGTGATGCCGGCCTCGAACAGCGAGGTGTCGACGCGCTGGCCCTCGCCCGTCTTGAGCTTGTGCGCATAGGCCGCGCACACGCCGATGGTCGCGAGCAGGCCGCCGGTGATGTCGGTGATCGGCGCACCGACCTTGACCGGCGGGCGGCCCGGTCCCTCGCCGGTAATCGCCATCAGGCCGGACATGCCCTGCGTGACGAGGTCGAAGCCGCCCTGGCTCGCCATCGGGCCGGTGCGGCCGAAACCGGAGATCTCGCAGTAGATCAGCCCGGGGTTGACGGCCTTGAGCGCCTCGTAGCCGAGGCCGAACTTCTCCATCGTGCCCTTGCGGTAGTTCTCGATCAGTGCGTCGGTGCTCTTCACCAGGCGTCGGAAAACCTCCTGACCTTTTAGCTTCTTGAGATCGAGGGCGAGGCCGCGCTTGTTGCGGTTCATCATCATGAAGGCGGCGGACTCGCCCCCGATCGAAGGGGTGGTCATCTGCCGGCTGTCGTCGCCGATGGGAATGCGCTCGATCTTGATCACGTCGGCGCCCATGTCGGCCAGCATCAGGCCGCAGACCGGTCCCGCCATGACGTGCGACAGGTCGAGCACGCGCATGCCGGTGAGCGGCCCCTTGTGCTGGTGCTGAGTCATGGCACGTCTCCTTGGAACGTCAGGTCTTCGGCGGCCGGCAGCGGCCCCAGATAGCGCGCCACCAGCTCCGCCGACACGTCCTCGAGGCGCGCCGGCGACCACTTGGGCTTGCGGTCCTTGTCGATGATCAGCGCGCGCACGCCCTCGGGAAACTCGCCGTCCTCGAACAGCCGCGTGCACAGGCGGAACTCGACTGCCAGCGCCTGCTCCAGCGAGGTGAGCCGGCGGGCGTTGCGGATGGCGGCCAGCGTGAGCTTGAGGCACTTCGGCGACTTCTGGGCAAGCGTTGCCAGCAATCCTTGCGCCCACGTGTCTCCATCGGCCGGCAGCAGTTCCATGATGGCTTCGGCGGTTTCCCTGCCGAAGGCGCGGTCGATGTCGCCGCGGCGCTCCTCCAGCGCCGATGCGCCCGCGGGTTCACCGAGGGCGGCGATCGCATCGGCCGCCGCGCCGCCCCTCGCATCGATCAGGCGGTCGCGCAGCGCATCGAGCTTGGCCACGGGAACGAAGGCATCGGCGAAGCGCGCGTGGATGGCGTCCGCCGCGCCCATCGTCTCGCCCGTCAGGCCCAGGTAGACACCGGTCTCGCCGGGGGCGTGCGCGAGCAGCCAGGTGCCGCCGACGTCGGGGATGAGGCCGATGCCCGTTTCCGGCATGGCAAGCCTGGAGCGCTCGGTGACGATGCGGTGGCGCGCGTGAGCCGAAAGCCCGATGCCGCCGCCCATGACGATGCCGTCCTGGATTGCCACATAGGGCTTGGGGTAGCGCCCGATCAGCGCGTTGAGCCGGTACTCGTCGCGCCAGAAGCCGCGCGCGGTGGCCGAGCCCTGGTGCCGGCTGTCGTAGAGCGAGCGCACGTCGCCGCCGGCGCACAGGGCGCGATCGCCGGCGCCGTCGAGCAGGATCAGCTCGACGGCGGGGTCGTCCTGCCAGGCAAGCAGCGCCTCCCAGATCCGGCCGACCATGGGATGGGTGAGGGCATTCAGAGCCTTCGGCCGGTTCATGGTAATGCGGCCCGCCCGGCCCTCGCGCCGGATCAACACCTCGTCACTTGCCGACGCTTCCATGGACCTTGCCTTGACATTCCAGACGATATCGGGATTAGCGAGCCGATGCGGCGGATTCAATCGTCCCCGCCACCACATGATATGATCGAGCCATGACCGTTTGGCAGAAAATCTCGGGGCTGGCGACAGCGGTGGGCGACGCCGGCGGCAGCGTGCTCAACGAGCTGGCCGGGGTGCTCGGGCTCGGGCGCGCGGACACGGCACCGGAAAAAAGCATCGTCTTCACCATTGCCGTCATCGCGCTTGCCGCCAAGATGGCGAAGGCGGATGGTGTCGTCTCGCCGTTGGAGATCGAGGCCTTTCGCCAGGTCTTCCGCTTCTCGCCCGAGGAGGCGGCAAACGTCGAGCGCGTCTTCCATCTCGCCAAGCGGGACGTGGCGGGATACGAGGCCTACGCCGATCAGATCGCGGCCCTGCTCAAGGACGACAGGAGACTGCTCCAGCACGTGCTCGAAGGCCTCATGCACGTCGCGGCGGCGGACGGAGCGCTGCATCCGAAGGAGGACGAGTATCTCAAGGCGGTGTCGGATCGCTTCGGCTTCTCCGGCAGCGAGTTCCGCTTCTTCCGCGCCCGCTTCATCAAGGATGGGGACAGCCCCTATGACGTGCTGCGCCTCGACCCCGGTGCGAGCAACGAGGAGATCAAGGCGCAGTACCGCCGGCTCGTCAACAACAACCATCCCGACCGGCTGATGGCGAGCGGCGTGCCGGCCGAGTTCATCGACCTGGCCACGCGCAAGCTTGCCGCCATCAACGCCGCGTATGAGACCATCGCCGAGGAACGCGGGCTTTGATCGGCGCACCGGATACCGGGCTGGTCGCTGCCCTGCACCCTTCGCCCAACTTCGGGCCGCGCAAGGGGACCGGCCGTCCGACCATGCTGCTGCTGCATTATACGGGGGTTGCCAGCGCGGCCGGTGCCATCGACTGGCTGTCGCGGCCCGAGAGCAAGGTTTCCGCCCACTACGTCATCGACGAGACCGGGCGGATTACGCAGCTGGTCGCCGAGGAGATGCGCGCCTGGCATGCCGGCGTCGCCAAGTGGGCCGGCGAGACCGACATCAACTCGGAGTTCGTCGGCATCGAGATCCACAATCCGGGCCACGAGCAGGGCTATCCCGACTTTCCCAACGCGCAGATGGCGGCGGTGATGGCGCTGGCCACGGACATCATCGGCCGGCACGAGATCGTCCCGGCACGCGTGCTCGCCCATTCCGACGTGGCGCCCGTGCGGAAGAAGGACCCGGGCGAAAAGTTTCCCTGGGCGCGGTTGGCGCAAGCCGGCATCGGCCACTGGGTGGAGCCCGAGCCGGTCGATCCGCCCGATCCTGGCATCGCCGTCGATGCCGCCGGACCGTTGGTGGCGGCGGTGCAGGGTCTGCTCGGGCGCTACGGCTATGACATAGAGCCGACCGGCGGCTTCGACCCCAGGACCGAGTTCGTCGTGCGCGCCTTCCAGCGCCACTTCCGCCCCGAGCGGGTCGACGGGCGCATCGACCAGTCGACCATCACCACGCTCGAGCGCCTCTGCGCCGCGCTGCCCAAGGCGCCTGCCTCGGCCTCCGCATGAGCGTCGCCGAGAAGATGGGTGCCCCATCCGTGGCTGCGGTGGCCGATCGCCTCGATGCGCGGGCGGTGGTGGCGGTTGTGGGTTGCTGCGCGGCCTGGGGCGTCAACCAGGTGGCGATCAAGATCGCCAACGCCGGCATCCCGCCGATCCTGCAGGCCGGGTTGAGGTCCTTGCTGGCTGGCCTCCTGGTGCTGGCATGGGCCAAGGCGCGGGGCTTGAAGCTGTTCGAGCGCGACCGCACGCTGTGGCCGGGCATTGGCATCGGCTTGCTGTTTGGTGCGGAGTTCGCAGTCCTCTACCTCGGACTGAGCCTCACCACCGCCTCGCGCGGCGTCGTGCTGCTCTATCTGGCACCGTTCGTGGTGGCGTTCGGCGCGCATTATTTCATTCCCGGGGATCGCCTGACATTGGCGAAGCTCGCCGGCCTCACGGCCGCACTCGGTGGGCTGGCGGTCGCCATGGGCGAGGGCTTCGCCGCGCCCGGCCAGCCGACACTGGCCGGCGATCTCCTCTCGCTGCTGGCGGCGGTGCTGTGGGGCGCAACCACCGTGCTCGTGCGCACCACCGCGCTCAGGTCGGCGACACCCGAGAAGATGCTGCTCTATCAGCTCGGGATATCAGGGATCGTGCTGCCGCCCCTGTCATACTTGGCGGGGGAGCCGGGCATCACCGATCTGAGCGGGCCGGTGCTGCTGGCCTTCATCTACACCGTCACCGTCGTCGCCTTCATCAGCTACATCGCCTGGTTCTGGCTGGTGCGGAACTATCCGCCGACGCGGGTCTCCGCCTTCACCTTCCTGTCGCCGGTGTTTGGCGTGGTGGCCGGCAATCTCATGCTGGGTGAGGCATTTACGCCGAGCCTCGCCGCCGCCCTGGCGCTGATTGCGTTCGGGATCTACCTGGTCAACCGGCCGCGGCAGCGTTGACCGGCGCCGTTGACCCGGGGGGAATGCTGCGCGCATCCCGGGGCCGATCATCGTGTGACCGGGCCGGCGAAGGGCCGTGGCTAGGGAGCCACACCGTCGTTTGATTCGATCGTTTCGTTAACAAATCGATCCGCGTCCTGTCGGTCCTTCTGCCTAAGATATTCGCAAGTTGTGAGTATGGGGGGAAGTATGCGTTCGTGTGAGCGTTGTGCGTTGTCCGGGCTCGTGGCTGCAGGCGCTCTCCTGCTGGTCGGGCAAGTGGCGCAAGCCGGTGGTTTTGCAGTCCGGGAACAATCCGCGTCCTCTCAGGGCTCGTCTTTTGCAGGCTCGGCGGCGGGATACGATCTCAGCTCCGGCTTCTGGAACCCGGCAGCGTTCGGCATCGCCGGTTGGGGCATCACGACTGAAAGCAACTACGCGCTGATCATTCCAAGTTCGGATTTGGATGCGACGAGCGCAACTCTCGTCGTTCCTGGCCCCGCGATTGTCCCCGTCCCCGGTTCGAGTTCGACCGACATTGGTATGCTTGCGCTCGTTCCGGCGAGCTACGGGGCCTACCGTCTCAGCAAGGACCTGGTGCTGGGCATCTCCATCAACTCGCCGTTCGGGCTGGCGACCAAACCGGACGATGCGACCTGGCAGGGGCGCTACGTCGGCACCACGTCGAAGATGTTCACGCTCAACGCATCTCCGACACTTAGCTATCAGCTCGCGCCGGGCCTGTTCGTGGGCGCGGGCGTGCAGTTCGAGTACATGAGCCTGCTGTTTCAGGTTCGCTTCTCCGTTGGGGGGCACTGCCACAGCCGATGTCAACGACAGCCTCGGCGTCGGCTTCACCGGAGGTCTGCTCTGGCAACCCACCAAGTCGACCAGCGTCGGCCTAGGCTTTCGATCCTCCGTTTCGATCACGATCTGAAGGGTCGATTTGGAAGTTCCCGGTGTCTCGACGTTCGCCGGCGTCAAGGCAACCTTCAAGACTCCGGAAATCGTGACCTTGAGCTGTAAGGCAAGCCATCGCCCCTCGTCTTCGCCTGCTCGGCACAGTCGAGTGGACCAATTGGAGCCGGTTCAACCTCGATCCCGATTGCCGGACACAGAGCTTCTTGCAGGGAACTTCGGGCTTCCAATTCTAAGTCTCGATGGCAAGTGGCATGACAGCTGGTTGTTCTGCGGCGGCGTCGAATACGACATGAACCACAAGCTGACCGTGCGCACCGGCCTGGCGTTCGAGAAGTCGCCGATACAGAATGCTGACGAGCGGTTGCTCCAGGTACCGGATAGCGACCGCTGGTGGGCCAGCGCCGGCGCTGACCTAAGGCTCTCGGAGAAGACATCGATCGACTTCGGCTACACCCATGTCTTTTCGAAGAAGACGCACCGTTCGCACCGGCAAAGCTCGACGCACAATCTACTGTTACCGGCGACGGCCAAGGAAAGCGGCGACATCGTCTCGGTGCAGCTTCAAGTAAAGTTCGGACCCAGTCGCCTAGCCGCTGAAGTAGCGCAACCCGAAGTCTGCCGGTGCCGAGGGGCTGGCCCATGAGCGGGCCCCTTGACCCGGCGCGCCTTAGCCCCCTTATTCGTTCCTGCCAGTCGGCTGGACGGCCGCTGTCGCGCGATGAGGCTTTGCGGCCAGAAGCGCGCGGTGGAGGAAAGTCCGGGCTCCAGGGATTGACGGTGGCGGCTAACGGCCGCCGGGGGCGACCCCAGGGAAAGTGCCACAGAGAAGAGACCGCCGGCGCGGGCGCGAGCCTTGCGCGGCAAGGGTGAAAAGGTGCGGTAAGAGCGCACCGCGCGGCCGGTAACGGCAGCGGCACGGCAAACCCCACCGGGAGCAAGACCGAATAGGGGCGGCACGGGTGCCGGCGACACGCGAGTGGGCGCCGGGGCCCAGGCGAAATCCCGGCCGCCGCCCGGGTTGGTTGCTCGAGGGCGGGAGCAATTCCGCTCCCAGAGGAATGGCCGTCGCGGAGGGGCAACCCTCCAGACAGAACCCGGCTTACAGGCCGACTGGCATTTTCATGTGACGCGGGATCGGGGCCGCCCGTCCGCGAGGACGGCCGCGCCGATCAGCCGACAAATGTGCTTGAGGGATGCCGTGACAAAGCTGGCGCAACTGCTGTGGGAGGCGCGGGTGTCGGGCGGCGTCGTGGAGGCGGCCGCGTGCGAGCCGCCGCGCACCAAGGAGGAGGCGTACGCGATCCAGGAGGAGATAGCGGCGCTCAGCGGCCACGCGCGGCGCGGCTACAAGGTCGGCTCGACGAGCGCGGAGGCGCAGAAGCTGCTCGGCACGGACGAGCCCGGCTGGGGTGTCCTGCTGGGGCCCTATGTTCATGACACCCCCGCCCGCGTCAGGCTCACGCCGGCGCACATGCCGGCGGTGGAAGGCGAGTTCGCCTTCCGGATGGCGCGCGATCTTGCGCCGCGCGCCGCCGCGTACACGCTGGCAGAGGTGGCGGCGGCGGTGGACGGGGTGGCCGGTGCCATCGAGGTGGTCGGCACCCGCTTTGCCGGCGGCCTGGCGGGGAAGGGACGGTTCCTGACCACGGCGGACTGCGGCGTGAACATCGCGCTCGCCCTCGGGCCGTGGACCCGCTGGGATGGGCGCGATCTCAAGGCCCACCGCGTGACCATGACCATCAACGGCGCGCCACGCGGCGAGGGGACGGGGAGCCGCGCGCTCGGTGATCCGCTCAATGTGCTTGTGTGGCTTGCCAACGACCGATCGGCCGCGGGACGCGGGCTGAGGGCGGGAGAGATCGTCTCGACCGGCACCTGCACGGGCTTCGACCCGGTCCACCCGGGCGACGTGGCGGTGGCGGCGTTCGGGGACCTCGGCAAGGTCGAGATCGCCTTCGACTGAGGGGACTGAGGCGGGCGGTCTTTAGCCGGCCGCGCTCTTGAGCTTCGGGAGCACGTGCTTCTCCAGCGTCAGCAGCACGTCCTCCAGGGTGGCCGCGCCGCCCTGGGGGGTGAGCACGATGCGGTCGAGCCGCGGGTGCGCCATGAGCGCTGCCAGGCGCTCGGCAACCTCGGTCGTATCGCCGGCGATGGCGTAGCGGGCGACCATGCGGTCCGAGACGAGGGCGGCGTGATCGGGCCGGGATGCCGCATGCGCGTAGTCGCTATAGGACGCCTTCAGCCTGGCAGCTTCCTCCCGCTCCTCGCCCTCGAGCCGGTCCGGGCTTCCCTGCATGAGGGCGGAGGCGACGCGCGCACGCACCTCGTTGCGACCTGCCGCCGGCGTGGCGCCGATGCCCAGCGGCGTCCAGCAGGTGACGCTGAGCGCGTCGAAGTCGCGGCCGGCTTGCGCGGCGCCGTCCCGCAGCCAGCCGATGCCGCGGTCGAGCAGGTCCGGCGCGACGCCCTGCAGGAGGATGGCGCCGTCGGCGATCCGGGCGGCGAGCTGCGTGATCCTCGGCCCCGAGGCGGCAACGACGACCTCGGCGGGACAGGGGCGGTCGAGCCAGGTGATGCCGCCCCGCACGCCGTTGTCGTAGTCGGCGCTGCCCTTGCCGAGCAGCGTCTTCAGGTCGAGCACGAACCGTTCCAGCTCGCTCGCCTTGGCGGGGCCCATGCCGATCGTGCGCAGCGAGCTGAAGCCGGCGCCGACGCCGGCCAGCACGCGGCCGGGAAACATCTCCTCCAAGGTCGCGATCGCGCTCGCCGTGGCGCTGACATGGCGCGTGCGCGGCTGCGTGACGCCGGTTGCCAGCGCGATGCGCGAGGTGGCGGCGAGGCAGGCGGCGAGCGTCACGAAGATGTCGCGGCAGATCAGCTGGGAATCGATCACCCACACGCTTTCGAACCCGAGCCGCTCGGCGAGCCGCACCTCCTCGACGAGCTCGCGCACCGGCCGCGTCCCCCACAGCGCGACGCCAAGCTTTGGTGGCCGCCGCATATTGGGTTCTCGATCCACGGTATCTTCTCTCCCAGCTTGCGGCGATCAGCGCAACGCTCCCTGCCGCCCTATCGCTCTTCCGGCGGTTTGACGTGCCGGAACATCCAGAGCAGCGCCAAGTCGTAAAGGATCTTGAGGACACCGCAAATCACGAGCGGCCAGGCATCCAAACCGGCGGCAAAGAATGCGCCGGCGATGGCCGGGCTCGAAGCCGCTGCGAGGCTGCGGGGAACGCTGGTAACGCTCGCCGCGGCCGGACGTTCGGGCGGCGTCACGACCGCCATGACGTAGGACGAGCGGGTCGGCACGTCCATCTGCGACAGCGCGGCACGCACCAACAGCAGCGCGAGCGCGATCTCCAAGCTCGGTGAGACGGCTGCCAGTATCAGGCACAGGCTGGAGGGAATATGCGTGAAGACCATCGTATTCACGAGGCCGATGCGGCGGGCGAGCCATGCCGCGACGGGGAACGAAAAGGCGGCCAGCACGCCGGACCAGAAAAAGAACAGCCCGGCGGCCGCAAGTGAAAGTCCGAACTTGCTGAAGAGCCAAAGAGCAACCAGCGACTGAACGGCAAAACCGCCCGCAAAAGCATCTACACTGAACAAGGCAGCCATCTTGTAGACGATCGTGCGCGAAGGACCCAGGGGCGATGCCGCCTTCGCGGTGGCGGGCCTTGGCTGCTCGGGAATGCCGGCATAGATGAAACATGCCGCCACGCCGAGCAGTGCATACAGGACGAACATGCCTCTCAGCGCGTCGAGACGGGAGATGCCGAAGCCGGCGAGCACATCTGGACTGGCCGCGGCGAGCGAGCCGACGGCAGCGGCCAGGGCACCAATCAGGCTATAGCGCGCAAACATGCGCGTGCGCTCGCCGTCGGCGACGGAGCGGGACAACAGCGCGTGTTCCAAGGGCACGAAAATGCTGACGCTGCCCGACGATGGATTGATCGTTCCCATCAAGGCGACAAGAAGAATGACCGGGTACGTGCCCGCGCCCGCGAACAGCAGCCCCGTCGCCGTCATCAGGGCACATGCCGCCAGGAGCAGATGTCTTTGATCCGCCCGGGTACCGAAGAACCCGATAGCAAGCGTCATCAGCGCAGAGCCGAGCAGCGCAACGGTCGCAACGACGCCCACCTCGAAAGCGCCCAGTCCGAGTGCCGTGAGGTAGACCGGAAGCAGTACGGCGATGAATCCATCCCCGAAATCGCGCAGCGCCCTGCCCCCATAGATGGAGGTCGCTGTTCGGCGGTGCATCTCCTCGCCGACCGCGTCCAGGTCAAGCGGGTGGTGCATTGCCGTCACCCATGAGAGGCGTTTTCGTCGAACCGACGAGAGCGGGATCGTGCCATGGAGTAGTGAGTGCCGCCGGCGGCATGGCGTCCCTCCATCTGGGAGTGGGGACGCGATTTTTCAGTCGTAGCTTCACGGGGCAATCGCGAAGCGCCCCTTGCAATCCTTATGGCACGACTGGAGTTTCGATAACAAGGGCGGCGAGTTTCCGGCGCGGCCGCAAACTGATGTCACGCCGTCTTCCGCGGCTTGATCGCGGCGATGTCGGCATCGATAGTCCGGCGCGCCGTCTCGACGTCGAAGCGGCTCTGGATGCCGAGCCAGAACTCCGGCGTGGTGCCGAAGTAGCGGGCGAGCCTCAGGGCAGTGTCCGGCGTGACCGCGGTCTCCTCGCGCACCAGGCGCTCGATGCGGGTGCGCGGCACGCGCAGCAGTGCCGCCAGCGCGTAGGGGGTCATGCCCAGGGGCGCGAGGAACTCCTCGCGCAGGATCTCGCCTGGATGGATGGGGGCCAGTGGGTTCTTCTTCACGTGCCTAGTCTCTCCAGTCCTCAGTGGATAGTCCACGATCTCTACGTTCTCGGCGTCTGTGCCAGTCCAAACGAAGCATAGCCGCCACTGATTGTTGATCCTGATTGAATACTGGCCGACGCGACTTCCCTTCAAGGCCTCGAGATGGTTGCTCGGCGGGCTGCGCAAGTCGTCGAGCGCTCTGGCCTCGGCAAGCATGACGAGTTTGCGGCGGGCAGGCCGGATCAGATCGGCGGGAAAGCCTTTACCGGGATGATGGCCCTCGAAGATGGCCTTGGCGCGCTTGTCCTTGAAGCTCTTGATCACGACCGCCGATCCACAGGGTACGTATCATGTAATGATACTAAAGGTCAAGAACTCAAAGGAATGATCGTCGCGCGCTTCATCGGCGGGCAAGACCCCGGCTCGGCACGCGCCGATCCTGGTCGGATCGCGCGCGCCGGCCGGGGACGCAAGTGGAGAGGATTGGCTTCGCGCGCTCCGACGGCAAGGTGCATTGCAACTTGTGCGCCTTGTCAGCGCTCGGAGCGTGGCGGCTGCGCCTCGGACTTCTCCGCCTGCGTTCCCGGAAGCCGAGAACCGGCTCATCGAGCCGGGGCAAGGCTATCCGGGATCTTGCCCCGCAATTTGGAAGATAGTCCCGCGCCGGCGCGGATGGGCGTGCTCTTCGTCTGTGGGCAAGGCCCCGGCTCGGTGCGCGCCGATCCTGATCGGATCGCGCGCGCCGGCCGGGGACGCAAGAGTGTGACGCGCCGCCGTTCGGCTGCGTGACCGAGCGCTAGCCACGTGCGCGCCTTTCGTGGTCCTATTGCGACAGCCATATCGAGGGGAGGCGTGGGGCGTGACGGCATCCGTGACAGTGCCGCTGTGGGTGGCGATCGCGGTCGGTGTGCTGGCGGCGGTGGCGCTGGTCGACCGGCTGTTCAGCCCGGCGCTGGGGTGGTGGCTGCGGCGGCGGGCCAACCGGGCCATCGATGAGCTCAACCAGCGCCTGCGCCTCAAGATCCAACCCTTCAAGCTCGCCCGGCGGCGCCAGCTGATCGAGCAGCTGCTGTTCGATCCCGAGGTGCTGAAGGCCGTCGAGGACGAGGCCAAGGCCAGGGCTGAGCCCAAGACCGTGGCGCTGGCGCGCGCCAAACGCTATGCGCGCGAGATCGTGCCCTCCTTCTCGGCCTACACCTATTTCCGCGTCGGCACGGCGCTGGCCAAGCGCCTCTCCACCGCGCTCTATCGCGTGCGCCTCGGCGCCATCGACGAGGACGCCCTCTACGGCGTGCCGGACGATGCCGCCGTGGTGTTCGTGATCAATCACCGCTCCAACATGGACTACGTGCTGGTCACGTACCTGGTGTCGCAGAGCTCGGCGCTCTCCTACGCGGTGGGCGAATGGGCGCGCGTGTGGGCGCTGCAGGGCCTGATCCGCGCCATGGGCGGCTACTTCGTGCGCCGCGACAGCTCCAACGCGCTCTATCGCAAGGTGCTGGCGCGCTACGTGCACATGGCGACGGTCTCGGGCGTGGCGCAGGCCGTGTTCCCCGAGGGCGGGCTGACGCGCGACGGGATGCTGAGGGCGCCGAAGCTGGGCTTGCTCAGCTACATGGTGTCGGGCTTCGATCCCGCCGGCCCGCGCGACATCGTGTTCGTGCCGGTCGGGCTCAACTACGACCGCGTGCTGGAGGACCGGGTGCTGACGGCGGCCGCATCGTCGCCGCCGGGCGCGCGGCCGAGGTTCGCCTTCAATCCGCTGGTGCTGACGGGCTTCCTACTGAAGAGCCTGTGGCGGCGGCTGAGGGGCACCTGGTATCGCTTCGGCTACGCCTGCGTCAGCTTCGGGCCGCCGATGTCGCTCGGCGCCTACGTGGCCGCGCGCGGCATCGACTTCCGTGCGCTGCCCGAGGCGCAGCGCTTCGCCGAGATCGAGCGCCTGGGCGGGAAGCTGATGGAGGCGGTCGGCCGCGTCGTGCCGGCGCTGCCCGTCTCCCTCGTCGCCACCGCCATGCTGGCGGCCGGCGAGCGCGGCCTGTCGAGCTTCGAGCTGAAAGGCGCCGTGTTCGACCTGATGCGTCGGCTCAATGCGCAGGGCGCGCACGTGCACGTTCCCCGCCAGGACCAGGAATATGCCGTGGAGGTGGGCCTTCGCATGCTGAGGCTGCGCCATCTGGTCAGCGAGCGGGACGGCGTCTATCGCGCCAATCCGAAGGAGCGCGCGCTGCTGGCCTTCTATGCCAACGCCATCGCGCATCTGTTGAAGAAAGATGCGACGTCGGCCGCGGATCAGTCGATGGCGGCTGACTCCGGCGCCCCATGAATCGAAGCCCTGCTCTCAATTCTATGATGTAGAGCAGGATTCACGCTTCAGCCGCCACGTTGCGGCTGAGGCAAGGTGATGCAATCTGAAGCGATCCTGCTCTATGCTGCCTTGTCGTCGGGAGGGGCGCTCAGCCCGGCGAGGTAGGTGGTGACCAGGTCGTCGACGAGGCGGCTTGCGGTCTCCGTCGTCACCACGGACAGCTTGTCGGCCGTCGACAGCGAGGTGATGCCGTGCACGCCGGCCCACAGCACGCGCGCCGCGCGCTGGCGGTCCGCCTCCCGGCCGGGCGCGAACAGCGGCGCCAGCGCCTCCTCGACCCGGCCCATCAGCACCTCGAGCTTCTGCTGATACCAGGACGGAAGGTCGGTCTTGGGCGGCAGGTGGTGCTCGAACAGCAGGTTCCACAGGCGCGGCTTCTCGTGCGTGAAGGCAAGGTAGGCATGTGCGAGCCGGCTCACCTTGCCGACGGGATCGCTGTCCTGGAGCGACGCCGCCAGGCGCTCGTCGAGCGCGTCGAGAACGCGTGCCTCCACGTGCAGCACGACGTCGTCGAGGTTCTCGAACATATTGTAGATGGTGCCCGGAGAATACTCGATGCGGCGCGCGATCTCCCTGGCGGACAGACCGGCCAGCCCTTGCCCCTCGATGATATTTTGCGCGGCATCAATGATCAGCTCGCGCAACTGCTGCGGCGTGTGCGTCGACCGTCGTCCCATGGCGATCCTGGCGCTGGTAGCCCCATGCCCCTGCCGAGATGCGCACCAGCATAGGTGGAAATCGGCGCCTTGGGCAAATACAACCAGTGATTGATGGCGCAAATATGCAGAGCGCGGACAAAACGCCCGCCGCTGCCGCTGCCGGGCCCCCGCGCCGCGCCGTTCCGGCACCGCTACCTTTTAGAAACTCGGGGTCGGGCAGGGGGTGGTGCCGTCCGACTGCAGCAGCATCGCCGCCTGTCCCCTGGGCTTGAGGTAGGCCGTCTCCGACAGCGTATAGGTACCCGAGCCGCTGCCGCCGGTGCTCTTCTTCATGAAGTAGTCGAAGATCAGCGGCTTGTAGGCGTAGGTCACTTCCGAGATCACCACGCTGTCGTTGGTGCCCACGAGGTTGCTGGGCAGCGTATAGCTGGTGCTCGAGCACGCGCACGTCTGGGTCTGGCCGGTGCCCTTGTAGGTGCACGACCACGATTGCTTGGCGACGGTGGCGTCGGTGGGCGAGGACGTGACGTTGCGCATCACGATCTGAAGCGGCGCTTCCGAGTAGGGCTTCAGGATGTAGCCCCCGACCTTCATGATGTCGGTGATCTCGCTCTGCGAGATCTGCTGCTCGGCGCGGGCGACGAGATCGGCGGTGGAGCTGGCAACCTGCGTCACGCGCCGGTCGACGGTGATGGCCTGGCTGAGCTCCACCGAGCCGATGAACATGAAGGTCAGGATCGGCGCGATCATCGCAAACTCGATCGCGGCGACGCCCTCCTGACTGGCCGAGCAGCGACGCATGAGCCGGTGCAGGCGGCCGACAAGACTGCGGATAGCGTGTTGTGACATGGTGGCGCTCGGGTTGGGCATGGTGGGCTCCGGCAGATGTCCTCAGTTGTAGGGCTCGGTGCGGAACGCGACCGAGGCCTGCATCAGGACGGCGCCGTTGCTCAGATTGCCGAGCTTGATGAACGGCAGCTTGCCGCCGTAGTCCCAGGGATAGCAGACGGTGACCAGGACGACCGAGCTGGCGCCGCCGGTGGTGAAGGTGGCGGCGGACTGGTCGATGATGGTGCCGTTGACGGCGCACTGGGGCGCGACGATGCCGTTGAAACTGGAGTTGCTCTGCACCAGCACGACCACCTTGTTGCAGTCGAGGAACGTCGGGGCCGTTGCACACAACGCCTGCTTGAAGGCGGTCTTCTTGTCGTCGTCCGTGGTGGCGGCCGAGTAGGCGCCCTTGCCTTGTTGCACCTGACCGGTGCGTATCGCGCGGGCCGTCTGCCAGACGGCGTTCTCGAGCGTGAAGTTGGTGAAGAAGTAGAGGCAGACCGAGATGATGCCGAACAGCAGCATGACGAACGGCGCGGCGACCATGCCGAACTCGATGGCGGTGACGCCGGATTCGTCCTTGCGCCAGCGGCGCAACAGCCTTGCGGCCGGTGCGCGCGTGCGCTGACTGCCGCCTGCAACGCGGGACGCCATTTCCTGTCGCCTTCCCTACGCACTACGTGTTTGACACGGGACTATGCAAGTCCGGTGCTAAACGTCGGGTAAAGAGGCCCGTGGCGACGGGGCGTTTGGTAAACGTGGGAAGAACGACCGGCGCATCGGCCCGCGCATGCCGCCGGCAGCGACGCGAGTACGCCGGGGGCTGCGCGCGAGACCGGAACTGCTACTGGTTGCCGCTCTGCTGCGCCGACTGCGCCTCGCCCTGCGAGAAGCTGATCTTGGCCCGGGAGGCCTTCGAGATCGTGTCGAAGTACTTCTGCTCGTCGCCGACGGTGATCGAGGGATTGCACTGCGGGGTGCAGTTGTAGGACTGCCGCTCGGTGCCGCGCATCAAATTGACGACCTTCACCTCGTCGCGGCGCACCAGGACGCGCTGGTCCTGAATGACGTTGCGCTCCGCGTCGAGGGCGATGATGTTGGTGATGCCGAAGGTCTTGCCGGTGACCACCAGCAGATTGCCCGCCTGCACGGCGACGTCCGCAATCGCCGGGTTGCCGATGATGATCTCGGTGGCGGGGCGCGGCAGGCGCAGGAGCTGGGACTGGTCGTACTTGACGATCAGGTCCTCCGCGCGCGCCGATACCGTGCCGAAGGCGGCGACAGTAAAGACGATGGTCGCCAGCGCCGCGGCGCGCGCGCGCGCGCGGCTGGGGGAGGTCTTGTCGGTGACAGCAGACGTCATGGCGCGCCTTATCCTCGTGTGCGAAGAGCAGCCAGAGACAATTTCTCCGCCGAATTGGTGAAGGAACTGCAAATGCCGGCCGGGCACGCCCGCTGTCGGACGGGTAGAGATCGGGCAGAGATTGGAATGAGTTGAAGTGGCGCCTCTACTTCGAGGGCGTTTCATGGCCAAGCCGGCGGGCGGGTGCCGCAAGAGCAGGCTGGTTAACAATTGGTTATTCGACCAAATGTCGCCGGTTAATATAGCTGGTTGCGGTAGAGTAAAAGGCCAATTAACCAATCCATTCGCGCAGAATGCATGTAATTCTGGCTGAGGTCGCAAATTATACTGAGTGTGCTTTGAGAAAATTGCTGGTTCACCCATTCTTCAGCAACAACTAGGGCTTGTTTGTCCTGCTCATACGTCTGCTCTGGGGCTCGAATGTTTTAACTCGTCTTTAAGAGGGCGCCGGTAGTGTGCGGTCAGTTCAGCCACGGCGGGCTAGTGCCCTAAGGGGTGAACAACACCGCGCAAACACGCGCTAGCTAGTGAAGTGGGAGAGTTGTCATGCAGAACTTCGTTTCGCGTTTCGTCAAGGACGAGTCCGGCGCCACCGCCATCGAGTATGGCCTGATCGCCGCTCTGATCGCTGTCGGCATCATCACCGCAGCCCGCACGCTCGGCACGACCATCAGCGCCACCTTCGACAACGTCTCGACCGCGATGGGTCAGTAAGGCGTTGCCGACTGTCCCACTCGGGACAGCCTGGAACCTTTGGGGTCGTCTGCCGTCCGCCGACGACCCCAGTGTTTTGCGGGCGGCGGCTGCAACTTATCCGCAGCCAGCCCGCAAGCCAGCCGGGACAGAAGCAAGTGCTAGACGTCGCCGTCCTTACTGTCATGCCCGGCGCGGTCGCATTGGCGGCGGCGCTCGACCTTTTCACCATGAAGATCCCGAACCGCCTCTCGGCGGTGATGGTGCTGGCATTCCTGCCCCTTGCCCTTCTGGCGGGACTTGCGCCCTTCGAGCTCCTCGACCACGCCGGCGCCGGGCTCATCGGCCTCATGCTCGGCGTGCTGCTCTTCGTCCCCGGCTGGTTCGGCGGCGGCGATGCCAAGCTGCTGGCGGCCATCGCGCTGTGGATCGGTCTCGATAGCCTGCTGCCCTACGTGCTGTACACGGCTCTGGCCGGCGGCGTGATCGCCACCTTCTTCAGCCTCGTGCGCTCCGTCCCGCTGCCGCACGCGCTCCTCGGTCAGGCCTGGGCCCTCCGGCTGCACAACCCCAGCTCCGGCATTCCGTACGGATTGGCGCTCGCCGCCGGCGCGCTCGTCGTCTATCCGCAGACGATCTGGTTTACCTGCCTCGTGCGCTGAGGCGCCGGCTGCCTGCGCGCTTTACGCATTCTTCACTTGCGCATGAAGAAGAGACGCGCGGCGTGCCGAATTGCGTCCCCGGTTAACCACCCATTGACGATTGTCCCCCAGATTTGCCCAGGCGGTCGAACTGATTTGCTTCGAGACAAAGGGGTCGCTGCGCGATGAAACGGGCACAGTTGGTTGCCGTGAGCATTGCCGCCGTGTGCGGGCTCGCCGCGTTTTTCGGCGTCATGAACCTCATCAACAAGCCGCAGAAGGTCGTCAGGGAGGAAGTCCGGACCGACACCACCCAGGTTCTGGTCGCCAGAAGCGAGATCAATCTCGGCCAGACCACGGGACCCGACAGCTTCCGCTGGCAGGACTGGCCCGAGGGCGCGCTCGCGAAAGGCTACGTGCAGCGCAAGACCCGGCCCAACGCGATCAAGGACCTGGAGGGGTCGGTCGCGCGCGCGCCGATGCTGCCGGGCGAGCCGGTCACGGCGGCCAAGCTGGTGCGGGCCGGTGAGGGCGGCGTGCTCGCCGCGATCCTGCCAGCCGGCATGCGCGCCATCTCGACACGCATCAAGGAGGAGACGGGCGTCGGCCGGCTGATCCTGCCGAACGACCATGTGGACGTGATCCACACGATGCGCAACCGCGGCCGTTCGGGCGGCGACAACGTCGTATCGGATACACTCTTTCACAATATACGCGTGCTCGCCATCGGCCAGCTGATCGAGGCGAAGGACGGCAAGAAGCTGGCGGAGGGCAACACCGCCACGCTCGAGCTCACGCCGTTCCAGGCAGAGCAGCTCGCGCGCGCCAACGCGACCGGCGAGATCTCTCTGGCGCTGCGCAGCATCGCCGATATCGACACCAAGGATCAGCCTGTAGTGGGCCAAGAAAAGCGCGGCAACACCATCCAATTTCTGAAGTACGGGGTGAAGTCGCGGGCGTATGGCGTCAACTGAGTTTGAGTGCACCTAAAAAACCAAGTCTGAGTGCACCTTAAACAGGGCCGGCAAGAAGGTTGGCAAACCATGCGAATGACTCTCAGGGCGATGGCCGGCGCATTGCTGCTTGCAGCCATCGGGATTTGGGCATACCCGCCCAGTGCATATTCGGCGGAACCGAGCGCGTCGGGATTTGAGGACATATCGCGGCATTCCGTGCTGCAGATCCCCAGTCGCGGCAACTTCCCGCTCGCCAAGCGCATCTCGCTCGGCTTGAGCAAGTCGGTGATGATCCAGTTTCCCTTCGAGCTGAAGGACGTGCTGGTCTCCGATCCCGACAAGGTCGACGCCGTCGTGCAGGCCTCCAACCGGGTGTTCCTGATCGCCAAGAAGCTCGGCCAGACCAACGCCTTCTTCTTCGACACCAAGGGCCAGCAGATCCTCACCCTGGAGGTTTCGGTCGGCGCCGATCTGGGCGGCCTCGATACGCTGCTGAAGCGGCTGGTGCCGGGCTCCAACATCAAGACGGAGATGGCCGGCAGCGCCGTGGTGATGAGCGGCGTCGTGCGCACGCCGCTCGACGCCAAGCGGGCCACCGACATCGCCTGCCAGTTCGTCGCCGCCAATAAGAGCGTCGGCACGAACGCCTCCGCGGGGACCACCACCTCGACCTCGAACGGCGTCAACGTCACGAGCCGGTCGCAGACGGAGGGCCAGTACAACGCGCAGACGCAGAACCAGGCCTCTGCCTGCGGCAGCGACACCAAGCTCGTCATCAACCTGCTCACCGTCGAGGGCGAGGAGCAGGTCATGCTCAAGGTCACCATTGCCGAGGTGCAGCGCTCGCTGCTGAAGCAGTTCGGCGTCAACATCGGCGCGCTCGTCAACTCCGGCAATTTCTCGACGGCGATCCTGTCGCAGAACGCCCTGCCGCTGACCTCCGCGGCGGGTCTCGGCACGCTTCCCCTGCCGGGTCATCAGCGGATCGGCACTCGGCCTCGCCAACGGCGTGACCAACTACACCAATTCGGGCATCGACACGCTCTTCAACGCCGGCAACACGCAGATGGCGGGCGTGCTGCGCGCGCTCGAGCGCGACGGGCTGATCCGCACGCTGGCCGAGCCGAACCTGACGGCGGTGTCGGGCGAGACGGCGAAGTTCCTCGCCGGCGGCGAATACCCGGTCCCCGTGGTCGACAGCGACGGCAAGCTCTCTGTCACCTTCAAGGAGTTCGGCGTCGGCCTCGCCTTCACACCCGTGGTGATGTCGGAAGGCCGCATCAGCCTGAAGATCGAGAGCGAGGTGAGCGAGCTCACCAACGAGGGTGCGGTCGTGCTCTCCAGTATCCAGATCCCCGCCCTGAAGAAGCGTCAGGCCAAGTCGACGGTGGAGCTGCCTTCCGGCGGCTCGCTGGCCATCGCCGGCCTCCTCTCGGAATCGACCGCGCCAGAACGTCGACGGCTTCCCCGGCCTCAAGGACGTGCCGATCCTCGGCACGCTGTTCCGCAGCCGCGACTTCCAGAAGTCGGAGACCGAGCTCGTCGTCATCGTCACGCCCTACATGGTGCGCCCGACGTCCCGGCAGAAGCTGGCGCGCCCCGACGACGGGCTGGCGCCGGCCTCCGACCTCAAAGCCAACTTCCTCGGTCATCTCAACCGCATCTACGGCAAGGGCAGAGCCCTGCCGCCGGGCGATCTGAAGGGTGACTACGGGTTCATCGTCGAATAGCCGGAACACTGGAGGATACCATGAGATATCCGTTCATACCGCGCTCCGCGTCCGGCTTTGCGCCGATGGGCCGTACCCTGTTGGCCGCGTCGCTCCTCACCCTGGCGCTGGCGGGCTGCAAGGCCGACGAGCCCGGCGCCCACTTCGCCGGCCTCGCGCTGGTCGAACCCTCCGAGCGACACCCGATCCTGGTGTCGCAGGAGCCCTCCGGCATGAGCCTGCGCGTGGCCCGCGGCTCGTGGGGACTGTCGTCCACGCAGAAGGCCCGGTTCGGCGCCTTCCTGGCGCGCTATCGCGGCTCCGACGCCGGCAACAGCAAGCTGGTGATCTCGGTGCCGAGCGGCTCGACCAACGAGGCCTCGATCGTGCGCGCGGTGGACGATCTGCGCGGCATGATCGCAAGCTCCGGCTTTGCCGAGAGCAACCTGGTGATCGAGCCCTTCATCGAATCCCGCCACGGCGGCGCGCCGATCCGGGTCGCCTATCTGCGCTTTGTGGCCCACGGCCCCGAGTGCGGCCTCTGGCCGGCCAACCTGGCCGAGGAGCCGCGCAACCTCAGCTACCACAACTTCGGCTGCGCGCAGCAGCACAACCTGGCGGCCCAGATCGCCAATCCTGCCGATCTGCTCGGGCCGCGCACCATGGAGCCCGGCGATCCGGAGCGCCGTTCGGTGGTGTTCGACAAGTATCGTCAGGGCCAGTCGACGCCGGCGGCCAAGTCCCCCGACGAGCGCGTGCAGGTCAAGGGTGCAAACTAACCGAGGTCGACGATGAGCAAGCAGGCATATTCCGAAGCGGATGAAGATCCGCAAATCGGACGCGAGCTGGTGCCGGCCGGCATGGAGGCGCCTGATGAGGATTCGCGGGCCAAGGCCCGCCCCATCCCGCGCATCTCGATCCAGGCGTTCTGCGAGAACACGTCCACGGCGGAGGCCGTGCAGGCGGCAACCGGCGACCGCCGGCTCGCCAAGAGCCACGTCAGCGTGCACATGGGCGGCGCGCCGGCCGCGGTGGCGCATTATCAGGAAAGCCCGACGCCGAACCTCATCATCGTCGAGACCAGCCTGCCGCGGCGGGAGATGCTGGGCGAGCTCGACCGGCTCGCCGAGTGCTGCGACGCCGGCACGAAGGTGGTGGTGATCGGCCGCACCAACGACGTGGTCCTCTACCGCGAGCTGCTGAAGCGGGGGGTGAGCGAATACCTCATCGCGCCCATTCAGCCGCTGCAGCTCATCGAAAGCCTGTCCAACCTCTACAACAATCCCGATACCGATCCGGTCGGCAACGTCTTCGCCTTCATCGGCGCCAAAGGCGGCGTCGGCTCGAGCACGGTGTGTCACAACACGGCCTGGGCCTTGTCCGAGGCGCTCAAGTCCAACGTGGTCGTGGCCGACCTCGACCTCGCGTTCGGCACGACCGGGCCTCGATTTCAACCAGGACCCCGTGCAGGGCATCGCCGAGGCGCTGCAGAGCCCCGAGCGGCTGGACGAGATGCTGCTCGACCGGCTGCTCACCAAGTGCTCCGAGCACTTGAGCATCTTCGCCGCGCCCGTCGTGCTCGACCGCGACTACGACATCTCCGCCGACGGCTGCGATCTGGTCATCGACATCGTGCGCCAGAACGTGCCGTACGTCGCCGTCGACCTGCCGCACACCTGGACGCCGTGGGTCAAGCGGCTGCTGCTGCAGGCGGACGAGATCGTCATCACGGCCGT
Source organism: uncultured Alphaproteobacteria bacterium (assembly GCA_963797005.1). GTDB lineage: Bacteria > Pseudomonadota > Alphaproteobacteria > Rhizobiales > Hyphomicrobiaceae > AWTP1-13. The sequence continues at coordinate 230,360 of CAWCOF010000011.1, read as the reverse complement.
TCCCGATCTCGCCAACCTGCGCAACGCCAAGAACCTCATCGACCTGATAAGGCAGAACCGCGCCAACGACGGGCCGCCGCGCCTCGTCATCAACATGGCCAAGATGCCGAAGCGGCCGGAGATCTCGGCCAAGGAGTTCGCTGTCGCCCTCGACATCGAGCCGACGCTGGTGATCGACTTCGACAGCGAGACGTTCGGGCTGGCCTCCAACAACGGTCAGATGATCGAGGAGTTCTCCGGCAAGGCTGCCGCGGCCCAGCAGTTCCGCGAGCTGGGGCTGGCCGTGGCGCACCGCAAGGAGCCCGGAGAGGACAAGAAGAAGAGCGTTTCCGCACTGGCGCCTCTTGGCCCGCTCTTGCAGAAACTCAGGCTCAAGCGCTGAGGAGACCGCGTAGATGTTCGGCAGGCGTACTGGTGATCAGACGGGCAACCGCCGCATCCTTGCTCCGCAAGAGGCGGCGCCGGTGGCTGTCAGGGATGTCGAGAGCAGACCGGCGGTGGCGGACGAGGCGCGTCTGCCGGCCAAGCAGGATGCTGCGGCTGCGGCGGCCGCTGCCAGCGAGCGACGGCATTCGGAAGAGTACTACGACGTCAAGACCACGGTCTTCAACGCGCTGATCGACACGATCGACTTGACGCAGCTGGCCAAGCTGGAGGCCGCCGCGGCGCGCGAGGAGATCCGCGACATCGTCAGCGAGATCATCCAGATCAAGAACGTGGTGATGTCGATTGCCGAGCAGGAGGAGCTGCTCGAGGACATCTGCAACGACGTGCTGGGCTACGGCCCGCTCGAGCCGCTGCTGGCCCGCGACGACATCGCCGACATCATGGTGAACGGGGCCAACACCACCTACATCGAAGTCAGCGGCAAGGTGCAGCGGACGGGCGTGCGCTTTGCCGACAACGCGCAGCTGATGAACATCTGCCAGCGCATCGTCAGCCAGGTCGGCCGCCGCGTCGACGAATCGAGCCCGATCTGCGACGCGCGCCTGCCCGACGGCAGCCGCGTCAACGTCATCGCGCCGCCGCTGGCCATCGACGGGCCCAGCCTGACGATCCGCAAATTCAAGAAGGATCGCCTCAGGCTCGAGCAGCTCGTCAAGTACAAGTCCATCACGCCGGACACCAAGACCGTCCTCGAGATCATCGGCCGCGTGCGCTGCAACGTGCTGATCTCCGGCGGCACCGGCTCGGGCAAGACCACGCTGCTCAACTGCCTGACGGGCTCGATCGATCACGACGAGCGCATCATCACCTGCGAGGACTCGGCCGAGCTGCAGCTGCAGCAGCCCCACGTGGTCCGTCTGGAGACGCGCCCGCCCAACCTCGAAGGCGAGGGCGAGATCACCATGCGCGACCTGGTCAGGAACTGTCTGCGTATGCGGCCCGAGCGGATCATCGTCGGCGAGGTGCGCGGACCGGAGGCCTTCGACCTGTTGCAGGCGATGAACACCGGCCACGACGGCTCGATGGGCACGCTGCACGCCAACAGCCCGCGCGAAGCCATCAGCCGCTTGGAATCCATGATCATGATGGGCGGGTTTGCGCTGCCGCCCAAGACCATCCGCGAGATGATCACCGGGTCGATCGACGTCATCATCCAGGCCTCGCGCCTGCGCGACGGCTCGCGCAAGGTAACGCACATCACCGAGGTGGTGGGCATGGAGGGCGAGGTCGTCACGCTGCAGAACCTGATCGTGTACGAGATCACCGGCGAGGACGCGCAGGGCAAGATCGTCGGCAACCACCGCTCGACCGGCATCGCCCGTCCGCGCTTCTGGGAGCGGGCGGAGTATTTCGGCGAGACCGGCCGCCTGGCGCAGGCCCTATCCAGCGCCGAGGTCCACGACCCCGCCGGCAATCCGATGGGAGACCTCCGTGGATAGCAACGATCTCATGCTGGCGGGGCTTCTTCTGGTCGCCGCCCTGTCGGTGGGCACCGTTGTCTTCTTCCTGGTGAACCCGTTCTTCTCGGGTCAGCGGCGCACCGAGAGGCGCATCCAGATCGTCACGGAGAACAAGGGCAAGCGCATCGCCATGAAGGCGCAGGCCGACACGGCGCAGAACCGCCGCCGCCAGGTCGCCGAGACGCTCAAGGAGCTGGAGGACCGCCAGGCGGCGCGCGAGAAGGTGACGCTGCGCCTGCGCCTGGAGCGCGCCGGGCTCGAGGCTTCGCCGCGCACGTTCTGGATTGTGAGCCTCCTCACGGGACTAGTGCTCGGTGGCGCCGTCTGGGTTTCCGCCCCGAGCGTGCCGGTCTTCGTGCCGGGCCTGGTGGCCTTCGTCGGCGCCATCGGGCTGCCGCGGTGGGTGCTCATACGATTGGTCAAGCGCCGGCAGAACAAGTTCGTGGACGAGTTCGCCAACGCCATCGACGTGATCGTGCGCGGCGTCAAGTCGGGCCTGCCGCTGATCGAGTGCCTGGCCATCATCGCGCGCGAGTCGCCGCAGCCGATAGCGGAAGAGTTCACCGAGGTCGTCGAGCAGCAGCGCATCGGCGTGCCCCTGGGGGAGGCTTTCGAGCGCATGATGGGGCGCATGCCGCTGCCCGAGGTGCGGTTCTTCGCCATCGTCATCGGCATCCAGCAGCAAGCGGGCGGCAACCTGTCCGAGGCGCTGGGCAACCTGTCCGGCGTGCTGCGCGACCGCAAGCGCCTGGCGGCCAAGGTGAAGGCGCTGTCGGCCGAGGCCAAGGCCTCCGCCGCGGTGCTCGGCTCCCTGCCCTTCATCGTCATGGTGCTCGTCTACATCACCACGCCGTCCTACATCGCCATCCTTTGGACCACGCGCTTCGGCCAGTTCCTGCTGATGGCGGCCGGCATGTGGATGTCGTGCGGCATCCTGGTGATGAGGAAGATGATCAACTTCAAGTATTGAGGCGGAGTGCGGGCGGCCGAGGGAACGCCGACCGCACGCCGACCGCACTGGGGACTGAAGCCTGCTCGGGATCGAACGATCATGGTCGACCAAGTCATCTCGCTCATGAACCCTCAGGTCGTCGTGACGCTGCTCGCGGCGGTCGCCGCGTTCGCGACGGTGTTGACGGTGCTCATGCCGGTGCTCTCGCGCGACCGCCTGTCCACGCGCATGCAGGTCATGGCGACGGAGCGCGACAAGATGCGCGCCGCCCGGCTGGCGGACATCTCCAAGAAGGACGGCCAGGGCCGCTTGAGGATCACGCCCAAAGGCTTCATGCAGGATATCGTCGACCGCTTCAATCTGCGCAGCGTGTTCGACTCCGAGGAGGTGCGCAGCAAGTTGAAGATGGCGGGCCTGAGGGGACAGGCCCCGCTCGTCACCTACATGTTCTTCCGCGTGGCGATGCCGATCATCATCGCCGTCGTAGCCCTGATCTATTTGTTCGCGATCGCCGACTACCAGTATCCGGCGCTGGTCAAGATCGGGCTTGCGATCGGCGCCGCCTACGCCGGCTTCTATCTGCCCAACATGTTCGTCGAGAACCTGGTGCAGCGGCGCCAGACCTCGATCAAGAACTCCTTCCCCGATGCGCTCGACATGCTCCTGATCTGCGTGCAATCCGGCATGTCGATCGAGGCCTCCTTCGGCAAGGTCTCAAACGAGGTCGGCAGCCAGTCGCTGGAGCTCGCCGAGGAGCTGAGCCTCACCACGGCCGAGCTCTCCTATCTGCAGGAGCGCCGCCAGGCCTACGAGAACCTCGGCAAACGGACCGGCATCTCCGGCATCAAGGCGGTGGCGACCGCGCTCATCCAGGCCGAGCGCTATGGCACGCCCATCGCCCAGGCGCTGCGCGTGATGGCGAAAGAGAACCGCGAGATGCGCATGGCGGAAGCGGAGAAGAAGGCGGCCGCGCTGCCGCCGAAGCTGACGGTGCCGATGATCCTGTTCTTCCTGCCGGTGCTGTTCGTGGTGATCCTGGGTCCCGCCATCATCCAGGTGTTCGGCTACCGCTGAGGCGGCGGGCCGGCGTCGGGCAGGGGATCGGCCGCCGGCGGTTCTACTGCGCGCGGGAAGCGAGGCGGCGGCGGTAGAGATCGTAGGGCGGGGCGGACCAGTTCGCGTAGCGCTTGCCGGCCTGGATCTGCTTGAGGTAGTCCAGCCAGGATTCCTCCAGGGTCCGATGCGTCGGCTCGCGGTGGGCCGCCGTCTTGCCGGCTGACACTTCGATCTTGCTCGCGAGGGCACCGAGATCGACGCCGGAGGCCTTCAGGCTGCGAAAGAAGGCTGCGACCTCCCCGTAAGCCAGCGTCCGGTGCACGATCTCCTCGCCGAGGTAATAGCTGATGTTGTCGGCGACGTGCCGCGCGCCGACCTCGTAGCGCTGGAACAGCGCCAATGTCGCCGGCGATGCGAGTGCCTTGAAGTCGGGCATGTAGCCACCGTCCGGCGCCGCCTCGTCGAGGACCGGAACGACACTGGCGTCGAAGTGCGCGTTGGCGAGCGCGAGCTTGCCCTGCCTGAGAGCGAACGCGAAATCCTTGAACCGGAAGAACACGGCGGCGTTGTCGGCGGTGCCCTCGCGCGGCGGCTCGAAGCCGTTGGCGAACTTGTAGCCATGCGTCCATTCCTGCGGCGGCAGGACCATGTCGCCCAGGAAATTGTCGGCCATCATCAAGTCGGCGGCCACGTCCGAGTCGCTCGGGAGCTTGCCGAAAACGATAGGGGTCTCCTCGCCGAGGGAGACGCCGATCTTATCGCTTTTGGCAAGCGCCCGGGCGAGAAGCGCTATCTTCTCGGGCGGCAGCGGCGAGACGTAGGTCGCGCGGCCCTTGTCCAGCACGAAGGCGTTGGTGCCGGGCTCGTAGTGGATGCTCTTCACGCGACCGATGCCGCTGCCAACACCTTCCAGGACCACGCCGCCGGGGATGCTGCGGTAGTGGCTGAAGATCTTGTGGGCCTCGTCGTGGGTGACGAGTCCGCCGCTGGCCTTCATGCCATCGCCGGGGATGCTGCGGTAGTGGCTGAAGATCTTGTGGGCCTCGTCGTGGGTGACGAGTCCGCCGCTGGCCTTCATGCCATCGCCGGGGATGCTGCGGTAGTGGCTGAAGATCTTGTGGGCCTCGTCGTGGGTGACGAGTTCGCCGCTGGCCTTCATGCCATCGCCGGGGATGCTGCGGTAGTGGCTGAAGATCTTGTGGGCCTCGTCGTGGGTGACGAGTTCCGCCGCTAGCCTTCATGCCATCGCCGGGGATGCTGCGGTAGTGGCTGAAGATCTTGTGGGCCTCGTCGTGGGTGACGAGTCCGCCGCTGGCCTTCATGCCGTCGCCGGGGATGCTGCGGTAGTGGTTGAAGATCTTGTGCGCGTCGTCGTGGGTGACAAGGCCACCGCTGGCCTTCATGCCGTCGCCGGGGATGCTGCGGTAGTGGTTGAAGATCTTGTGCGCGTCGTCGTGGGTGACAAGGCCACCGCTGGCCTTCATGCCGTCGCCGGGGATGCTGCGGTAGTGGCTGAAGATCTTGTGGGCCTCGTCATGGGTGACGAGTCCGCCGCTGGCCTTCATGCCATCGCCGGGGATGCTGCGGTAGTGCTCGAGGATCTTGTGCGCCTCGTCATGGGTGACGAGACCACCGCTGGCCTTCATGCCGTCGCCCGGAATGCTCCGGTAGCGCTCGAGGATCTTGTGGGCCTCGTCATGGGCGACGAGGCCGCCGCTGGCCTTCATGCCGTCGGCACTGGCGCGCGTATCGGCGGCGGCCCACGCCACGAGCGCGAGCGAGGCCGTCAATAGAAGGGATCGAGGGAGTCTCATTTTGATACTCGCCGACAGTTTTAGATAGGCCACTTCATGCAAGGGAGGTGCCTTCCTCAAGCGCGACGGGGCGTTACCGTTAATTCACCATGCCCGCCTGCGACGATCGGCCCGCGCATTGGGCGTGGCCGTTGCGATCATTTACCGTGGGGTGTCCGACGCGCTCGCGGCGTGCGGCGAGACCGGTGTTCGCGCAGGGCCGTTGCGGGACGTTCGATCCCGAAAACGGTCAGTGGTGCGGAGCCGCGGGCCGCGGCGGGGATGTCAGGTGAGACTCAACCGCGGCCCTTGCGGAACGGCTCCATGCCATCGCGCGCCAGCTCGTCGGCGCGCTCGTTCTCCGGGTGGCCGGCGTGGCCGCGCACCCAGTTCCAGACCACCTCGTGGCGGCGCGCGGCTTCCTCGAGCCGCTGCCACAGGTCGGCATTTACCACCGGCGTTTTCGAGGCCGTGCGCCACCCGTTGCGCTTCCAGCCGTGGATCCACTGGGTGATGCCCTTCTGGACGTACTGGGAATCCGTGTGCATCTCGACACGGCTCGGCCCCTTGAGGGATTCCAGCGCCGTGATCGCCGCCATCAGCTCCATGCGGTTGTTGGTGGTGGCGGCTTCGCCGCCCTTGAGCTCCTTGCAGTGCGAGCCGCTGATCAGGATCACGCCCCAGCCGCCGGGGCCGGGATTGCCGGCGCAGGCGCCGTCCGTGTAGGCGATGACGCGCGGCTTCGTCGTCATCAGGCGAGGTCCTCCAGGCCGTAGGCGGCCGCGGTGATGATGCCGCGATGGAACCTGAGCCGGCGGAGGTATTCGTTGGGGTCCTTGCGGCTGACGAGCGCGTCCGCGGCGGTGTTGAGCCAGTCGTAGGCGCGCGTCAGCAGGAAGCGGAGCGCAGCGCCTCGCGCCAGCAGCGGCAGGGCAACCCGCTCCGCCGGGGTGAGCGCGCGCACGCTCTGGTAGCCTTTGAGCAGGGCCCGGCCCTTGGTGATGTTGAAGGCGTGGTCGGTTTCGAAGCACCAGGCGTTGAGCGCGATGCCGACATCGTAGGCGAGCGCGTCGGTGCAGGCGAAGTAGAAGTCGATCAGCCCCGACAGCCGGTCGCCGAGGAAGAAGGCGTTGTCGGGGAAAAGGTCGGCATGGATGATGCCCTGGGGCAGGTCGGCGGGCCAGTTGGCCTCCAGGTGGGCAAGCTCCTGCTCGATGATGGCGCTGAGACCTTTGCCGATCTCATTGGCGCGCGACTGGAAGCGCTGGTAGAGCGGCCGCCAGCCCGCGACCCCCAGCGCGTTGGGGCGCCTGCCCTGAAACGACTGGCCGGCGAGATGCAGCTTGGCCATGGCCTGGCCGAGCGCCAGGCAGTGGTGCGGTTGGGGCCGCCTGATCCATACGCCCTCGAGAAAGGTGACGAGCGCGGCGGGCCTGCCGGCGAGCTTGCGCAGCAGGTGGCCTTGCGCGTCGCGCACGGGCGTCGGGCAGGTGATGCCGGCTCCCGCCAGGTGCTCCATGAGGCCGAGAAAGAAGGGCAGATCGTCCGGCGACACCCGCTTCTCGTAGAGGGTGAGGATGAACGGGCCCTTCTCCGTGTGCACGAGATAGTTGGTGTTCTCGACGCCCTCGGCGATGCCCTTGTAGGAGAGCAGCGCGCCCAGATCGTAGCTGGCGATGAACGTGCCGAGCTGGTCGTCGGGGACTTCGGTGTAGACCGCCATGGTGTGGATCTTCGCCCCGCTATCGTCAGGGCGCGCCCGTGTCGCGCAGCTCGCGCGGCACGTTGAAGGCGATCCGCTCCTCCGTGGTGACGACGCTTTCCACCGTGACGTCGAAGCGGGCACGGAAGGCGTCGATGATCTCTTCGACCAGCAACTCGGGCGCCGACGCGCCGGCGGTGATGCCCAGCGTGCCGATGCCCTGGAACGCGTCCCACGGGATCTCGGCCGCGCGCTGCACCAGCAGAGCCTTGGGGCAGCCGGCCCGCTCGGCGACCTCGACCAGGCGCAGCGAGTTGGAGCTGTTGGGGGCGCCTACGACGATCACCCGGTCGCAGCGGCCGGCGATCGCCTTGACGGCCGCCTGCCGGTTGGTGGTGGCGTAGCAGATGTCCTCTTTGCGGGGGCCGACGATGGAGGGAAACCGCTGGTTGAGGATGGCGACGATGGCCGCGGTGTCGTCGACGGAGAGCGTGGTCTGGGTGATGTAGGCGAGCCGCGATGGATTGGCGGGCTTAAATCGCGCCGCGTCCGCGGCGGTCTCGATCAGGGTTGCAGCGCCCTGCGGAAGCTGGCCCAGCGTGCCGATAACCTCGGGGTGCCCGGCGTGGCCGATGAGCACGATGTGGAGGCCGTTGTCGTGGTGGTCGCGGGCCTCCGCATGCACCTTGGAAACCAGGGGACAGGTGGCGTCCAGGTAGAACAGGTTGCGCGCGCGGGCGGCCCTGGGGACCGCGCTCGGAACGCCGTGTGCTGAAAAGATCACAGGCGCGCCGGTTTCGGGGATCTCATTGAGTTCCTCCACAAAAATGGCGCCTTTGGCCTTCAATGAGTCCACCACGTGGCGATTGTGGACGATCTCGTGGCGCACATAGACCGGCGCTCCGAACTTCTTCAGCGCCAGCTCGACGATCTTGATGGCCCGATCGACGCCGGCGCAGAAGCCGCGCGGAGCAGCCACGAGGATCGCGAGCGGCGGGGGCGGCAGGACAGCGGGATTGGACTGTGCCATGCAGTGCCAACTCAAGCGTTCTTGGTTAGTTCGCCGGCCCGAGCTTGGCCGCGCATGTGCCTGATGTTAGTGTCCGAATCACCGGACAACCAGAGGGCGCGTAAAGAAAGCTCGACGGGTAGGGATTACCGGTCCGCAAGAGACCGGGCAAGTTCGGATAGGGGCGACGTTGACGCAATCGGCACGTAGCACTGCTGCCGTCTTGGCCAGACTGACCGCTGTGGCGGCGCTTGCGGGCGCGCTCGGCGGGTGCGGCATGTCCACGCTCACCTCCGGCATCGGCGGCGGCTGGTTCGGCGGCCAGAACAAGACCAAGACCGACGTTGCCGCCGTCAATCAAGAGCAGCTGCTCGCCGCCGCCCAGAACGACACCGGCACGACGTCCAGCATCGGCGGCGAGGTGGCGCACGGGTGCCCGCGCTTCCAGGTGTGGCCGCGCGAAGGCTACGTGACGATCTACGAGAAGGGCCGCGTCGGCGACGGGCTGGCGGTCATGCATCGCGGCGAGATCACCAAGACCGCGCGCGAGTGCCAGATCGGGCCGGGCCAGGTCAGCGTCAAGGTCGGCTTCTCGGGGCGCGTGCTGCTGGGGCCCAAGGGCGCGAGCGGCCACGTGACCTTGCCGGTCAATGTGTTCATAACGGACGCCAAGCACGCCAAGATCCTGACCGACAAGGTCCGCGTCGACGTCGATGTCGCGCTCGAGCGGCCAATCGGCTACTTCTCGCTGGTGCGCACGCTCACCTTCAACATTCCGGAAGGCACGCGGCCCGGCGAGTACGAGGTGTTCGTGGCCTTCGACCGCACCGCGCCCGGCGCGGGTTAGCTCGTTTCGGTTTTCATGGAAGCATGAGCCCTCAGCCCTGAGCTTGTCGAAGGGCGAATGAGTTTGACAATGGCGTGCTTCGACAAGCTCAGCACTGGGTCGTGACCCGCTGATCGCGATTCGATCCAAGTCGGAACGGCGCGGGGACGCTCTCCCTCGATCCTGATGTGCACCCCACCCCTAACCCCTCCCCGTCAAGGGGAGGGGAAGGCAGTCGAGCCAGCTTCCTGCGCTATGCCTCCTGAGCCGGTGCGAGCGGTTCGTCAGTTCGCGGTCATGCCGCCGTCGATGACGAGCTCGCTCCCCGTTACCCAGGAAGATTCGTCGGAGGCGAGGTAGAGGCAGCCGGCGGCGATGTCGGCGGGGATGCCGAAACGGCCGAGCGGCGTTGCCTCGAGGCGCTTCTTGGCGATGTCCGGATTGGAGTGGCCCGGCCTGGTCATCGGCGTGTCGACGAAGCCCGGATGCACCGAGTTCACGCGGATCTTGTCGGGCGCGTATTGGATCGCCGTCGCCTTCGACAACAGGCGCACCGCGCCCTTGGAGGCATGGTAGGCGGCGTTGGCGTGCGAGCCGATGATGCCGCAGATGGACGAGATGTTGATGATCGAGCCGCCGCCCGCGCGCTGCATGGCCGGGATCGCCGCCTTGGTGCCGAGGAAGACGCCCGTGGCGTTCACCTCCATGACGCTGTTCCAGTGCTCCAGCGTGTAGTCGGCCAGGCGCGGGCCGACGGTGGGCTGCATGTTGAGCTTGGGATCGCGACCCGAGACGCCGGCGATGTTGCAGAGGACGTCGACGCGGCCGTAGGCCTTCTCGGCCTGCGCCACGATCGCCGCCCATTGCGCTTCGTCGCGGACGTCCTGGGTGGCGAAGGAGGCGGTGCCGCCGGCGGCGGCGATCTCCTCGACGACGCTCTTGCCCAGGGCGGTGTTGGCGTCGGTCAGCAGGATCTTGGCGCCGTGCGCGGCGAACAGGCGCGCCGTCTCCGCGCCGATGCCCGATGCGCCGCCCGTCACGATGGCAACTTTGCCGACCAGTCGCTTGCCTGGCTGCATGGGTCGCTCCTCCCGTTTGTGTTGTGGTGCGTGGCTCACGCGACCATAGGCGCGCCGCGGCCGCTTCGTCCAGAACCGACCGGGTGCTGTCGATCAATGGGTACCAAATTCGACCACGGCGCCGCGCGCAGGTCGGGCTAGTTCTCCGTCGGCAGTCGCGGGCTTGGATCGTATCGGTCCTGCTCGTCGAGCGTTGCGTGGTCTACCACCTCCGCGGTATCACGGAAGAGTTCGCCACCAATGTGCTTGATCCGCTTCTCTGGACTCTTGCGCCGCGGTACTATGTATTTATCCGTAACAGGGTCCCATACTCGAAAGTGGTAGACTGTGAGCTTCATGCCGCTCTCCATTGTTTCCATGACGCAAGTGGGTATTGGTATCCGATTGCAGTAGTATGCGCCCATGCGTACGAAACGAATCAAGACGGGTTTCCACCGCATCGGCCTCATCTTAGCTCTGATTGCCGGTGTGCCTGGCGTCATAAGCATACTGGCATCTGGGCCTCTTTATCTTGGTTGGTTTTACGAGCGTCAGCCACTTGATGACGCTTGGCAGGGCTTCTTGGCGGGAGGCGCTGTCGGTGTAGTTCTTGGGGGGCTCGGGTACTTCGCTGCATGGGCGCTCGGTTGGATCGTCGCTGGCTTTGCTGGAGATGATGAAAATTCAAATTGAGACGCTACCCTCGCGTGGCGTGCGTTGACTTGGGCACGCGCGCGCGTATCATCGCGGCTTCGTCCAGTTGACGTCTGCGGAAGAGACTGGCTCGTTTCGCTCGCACCTCGATCGAGACAGGCCGGCGCCGAAGGAGCAACCGCCCCGGAACCTCTCAGGCAGAAGGACCGCAGACCGATGGCGCTCTGGAAAGCAGCCGACTGAGAGGTCGGCTCACCGAAGGGGTAAGGCGGGCCGGCTAAGTCAGCATGGCCCCGCTGAAATCTCTCAGGTCCCGTGACAGAGGGGGCTTGAACCCGTGCCGCCGGCGCGGGCGTCAGGCCTGTGGGACTTGAGAGGCTCGAGAGCATGAGCGCCGACCCGGCTTCCAACGAGCCCCTGAAACGCACCCCGCTCTACGACCTGCACGTGGCGCTCGGCGCCAAGATCGTGCCGTTCGCGGGCTACGAGATGCCCGTGCAGTACCCGCTGGGCATCCTCAAGGAGCATCTGCACACGCGGGCCGAGGCGGGGCTGTTCGACGTCTCGCACATGGGGCAGGCGTTTCTGATCGGGCCGGATCATGCGACCACGGCGGCGGCGCTGGAGGCGCTGATCCCAGCGGACATTGCGGGGCTCGGGCCCGGCCAGCAGCGCTACTCCCAGCTCCTGGCCGATGACGGCGGCATCATCGACGACCTGATGGTGACGCGGCCGGCGCCTCCTGGCGGCGACGGCTGGCTGTTCCTCGTCGTCAACGCCTCGCGCAAGGATGTGGACTACGCCCACATCGCGGACCGCCTGCCGGCGAATGTGAAATTGCAGCCCGCGCCCGAGCGCGCGCTGCTCGCGATCCAGGGGCCGGCCGCGGCCGGTGTGGTGAGCAAGCTTTGCCCGCCCGTCGCGCGCCTCGGGTTCATGGGCGGGACGCGGGCGCGCATCGGCACGTTCGACTGTCACGTCTCCCGCTCTGGGTACACCGGAGAGGACGGGTTCGAGATTTCAGTTGCGGGGGCGCAGGCGACCGATCTCGCCAAGCTGCTGCTGGCGGAGCCCGGCGTGCAGCCGATCGGGCTCGGTGCGCGCGACTCGCTGCGGCTGGAGGCGGGCTTGTGCCTCTACGGTCATGACATCGATGAGACCACGAGCCCGATCGAGGCGACGCTCGCCTGGTCGATCCAGAAGCGGCGGCGCGTCGAGGGCGGCTTCCCCGGTGCGGCGCGCATCCAGGGCGAGCTGGCGAATGGCCCCAAGCGCAAGCGGGTCGGCCTGAAGCCCGACGGCCGCGCGCCCGCGCGCGAGGGCGCGGAGATCCTGGCGCTGCTCGGCGAGCGGCTGGGCACGGTGACCTCGGGCGGCTTCGGGCCCAGCGTCAACGGCCCCGTCGCCATGGGCTACGTGCTCGCCGACTACGCTCAGCAAGGCACGCCGATGAACCTGATGGTGCGCGGCAAGGCGCTGAGTGCACAGATCGCGCCGCTGCCGTTCGTGCCGCACCGCTACGCCCCCAAGAGATGAGAGAGGGAGATCCCATGGCGACCCTGCGCTTCACCAAGGACCACGAGTGGATCAGCGTCGACGGCGGCATCGCCACCGTCGGCATCACGGCCCACGCGCAAGACCAGCTCGGCGATGTCGTGTTCGTCGAGCTGCCGGACGTCGGCCGCAAGGCGGGGCAGGCCGAGGCGGTGGCGGTGGTGGAGAGCGTCAAGGCGGCGAGCGACGTGTTCGCGCCCATCTCCGGCGAGGTGACCGAGGTCAACGGGGAACTCGCCTCCAACCCGGCGCTCGTCAACGAGGACGCCGAGGGGAAGGCCTGGTTCTTCAAGATCAAGGTCGCCGACGAGGGCGAGCTTGCCAAGCTGATGGACCGGGCCGCCTACGAAGCCTTCGTGAAGGAAGAATCATGATCGGGCTGGAGAAGCAAGATCCTGAGGCGAACTCGACCGGATTCCCCCTCCCCCTTGCGGGGAGGGGTTAGGGGTGGGGGTAGCGCCTTGGTTGTCCCCCCACCCGGCGCTTCGCGCCACCCTCCCCGCAAGGGGGAGGGGACACCCACAGTCAGCCTTGGCGCAAGTCAGAGGAGCCGCCGATGCGCTATCTGCCGCTGACGGATGCCGACCGCAAGGCGATGCTGGCCAGGATCGGCGTCGCCGACATCGACGCGCTGTTCGCCGATATCCCTAAGGACAAGCGGCTCACCGAGCTGGTCGACCTGCCCAAGGCGCAGGGTGAGCTGGAGGTCGAGCGGTCGCTGGCCGAGATGGCGGCGACGGAACACGGCGGCCGGGTCGGTGCCGTTCTTCGTCGGCGCCGGGCGCCTACAAGCACCATGTGCCGGCGACCGTCGATCACCTGATCCAGCGCTCCGAGTTCCTCACCTCCTACACGCCCTATCAGCCCGAGATCGCGCAGGGCACGCTGCAGTACCTGTTCGAGTTCCAGAGCCAGGTGGCGATGCTGACGGGGATGGAGGTGGCGAACGCCTCCATGTACGACGGCTCCACCGCGGCGGCGGAAGCCGTGCTGATGGCGCACCGCGTCACCAGGCGCAAGCGCGCGGTGCTGGCCGGCAACCTGCATCCGCACTACCGCGAGACCATCGAGACGCTGTCGCGGCTGTCCGAGCATGAGCTGACCGTGCTGCCGCCGGCGCCGGCGGGCAAGGAGAAGCTCGCCGAGGCGATCGACGAAGGGGTGTCGTGCGTGGTGGTGCAGACGCCCGACTTCTACGGCCACCTGCATGATCTCACCGCCCTCGCCGAGAAGGCGCACGCGGCCGGCGCGCTGCTGATTGCGGTGTTCACGGAGGCTGTGTCGCTGGGGCTTGTGCAGCCGCCGGGCGCCATGGGCGCCGACATCGTCGTGGGCGAGGGCCAGTCGATCGGCAACGCGCTGAGCTTCGGCGGGCCTTACGTCGGGCTGTTCACCACGCGGCAGAAGCTGGTGCGGCAGATGCCGGGGCGGCTCGCGGGCGAGACGGTGGACAAGGAAGGCCGGCGCGGCTTCGTGCTGACGCTGTCGACGCGCGAGCAGCACATCCGCCGCGAGAAGGCGACCTCCAACATCTGCACCAACTCGGGGCTGTGCGTGCTGGCGTTCACGATCCACCTCTCGCTGCTGGGCGAGGCGGGGCTGCGGCGGCTGGCGCGCATCAACCACGCCAACGCGGTGGCGCTGGCCAAGGCGCTGGGTCAGGTCAAGGGCGTGAAGGTGCTCAACGAGACCTTCTTCAACGAGTTCACGATCCGGGTGCCGGGCGACGCGGCAGATGTGATCGAGCAGCTGGCGGCGAAGGGCGTGCTCGGCGGCGTGCCGGTGTCGCGGCTGGAGCCGGGCCGGCCGGAGCTTGCCGACCTGATCGTGGTCGCTTCCACCGAGGTCAACACCGACGCCGACCGCGCCGCTTATGCCAAGGCGCTGCAGGAGGTGCTGGGATGAGCTTGCTTGAACGGATCGGCGTGCTGCCCCTGTCATCCCGGCCGGAGCGCGCTGGCGCGGAGAGCCGGGACCCAGTGTTTCATGCTCAGCCCCTGGGTCCCGGATATTTCGCTTCGCGAAATTCCGGGATGACAAAGGGGGCGTCGTCATGATGAACCGGGAGGGGCGGCCGACGCAGGCGGGCGAGGTCGAGGTGGCGAGCGCCGACACGTTCAGCGGCAACCGCGGGCTTGCCATCGAGGAGGCGCTGATCTTCGAGGTGGGGCGCAGCGATACGACCGGCGTCGATCTGCCGGAGCCGGCGAAGTTTTCCGCCAAGCTCGGGCGGCTAACGCGCACCGCGCCCTTGGGGCTGCCGGGGCTCACCGAGCCCGAGGCCATGCGCCACTACGTGCGCCTTTCCCAGAAGAACTTCGGCATCGACACGGGGCTGTTCCCGCTGGGCTCGTGCACCATGAAGCACAACCCGCGCCTCAACGAGAAGATGGCGCGGCTGCCCGGCTTCGGCGATGTGCATCCCCTGCAGCCGCTCTCCACCGTGCCGGGTGCCGTCGCGTTGATTGCCGAGCTGTCGCGCTGGCTGGTCGAGCTGACCGGCATGCCGGCGATCGCCATGACGCCCAAGGCCGGCGCGCACGGCGAGCTGTGCGGGCTGATGGCCATCAAGGCGGCGCTGGCCGCGCGCGGGGATGCGCGTTCGATCGTGCTGGTGCCGGAGTCGGCGCACGGCACCAATCCGGCGACGGCGGCGCTGCTCGGCTACCGTGTCGAGGCGGTGCCGGCGCGCGACGACGGCACGGTCGATCCGGAAGACGTCAAGAAGCGGCTCTCGCCCGATGTCGCCGCCGTGATGCTGACCAACCCCAACACCTGCGGCCTGTTCGAGCGCGACGTGGTGGCGATCGCGGAGGCCGTGCACGCGGCGGGTGCCTATTTCTATGCGGACGGGGCCAACTTCAACGCCATCGTCGGCAAGGTGCGCCCCGGCGACCTCGGCGTCGACGCCATGCACATCAACCTGCACAAGACGTTCTCCACCCCGCACGGCGGCGGCGGGCCCGGCGCGGGGCCGGTGGCGCTCTCCGCCGCGCTGGCGCCGTTCATGCCGGTGCCCTACGTGGTCGCGGACAAGGGTGGCGTGCGGTACGTGGAGCATGCGCGAGTCTCCCTCTCCCCGCGCATCCGCCGACCTCGCCCCATCTCAGCCTTAGCGCGGGGAGAGGGTCGGGGTGAGGGGCAGCCACACACTACGACGCCGGCGCAAGCTTCTGCCCCTCACCCTAACCCTCTCCCCATCGCGAAGAGCGATGGGGAGAGGGAATCTCCACCCCGCGCACCGTTCGGGCGGATGTGCGCGTTCCATGGGCAGATGGGCATGTTCGTGCGGGCGTTTGCCTACATGCTCTCGCACGGCGCCGACGGCATGCGGCAGGCCTCCGAGGATGCCGTGCTCAACGCCAACTACGTGCGCGCGTCGCTGTCCGACCTGATGTCGCTGCCCTATGGCGACCGGGTGTGCATGCACGAGGTGCTGTTCGACGACCATTGGCTGGAGGGCACCGGCGTCACCACGCTCGATTTCGCCAAGGCGATGATCGACGAGGGCTTTCATCCGATGACGGTCTATTTCCCGCTGGTCGTGCACGGCGCCATGCTGATCGAGCCGACCGAGTCCGAATCCAAACAGAGCCTCGATCAGTTCATCGCCTCCCTGCGCGGGCTGGCCCAGGCCGCCAAGGCGGGCGAGGCGGCCCGCTTCAAGGACGCGCCCCGCTTTGCCCCGCGCCGGCGGCTCGACGAGACCAAGGCCGCGCGCGAGCCGCGCTTGCGGTGGACGCCGGACGCGCCGCAGAAGGAGGCGGCGGAGTAGCAGCCCGGGCGCGCTGCGGAGAAGCGGCGCAAGCGGACGGGTGACATGGGCCCCGTGCCGTCGCCGCCCGCGCCGCTGGCGCGTCGGCTGCACGGGGTGACGGTGTTGGGAAACGGGCTCGCCGCCGATGGACTTGCGTGCCATCTTGCAAATAGGTCAGTAATGCTGACATAATTGGCTCCGGGGAAGAATTGGAGCCATGTCCCGTGAACAGTCTCGTCCAGCCGGCCGAGTGGGAGCCGGCTTATGCCTCCCGCGCCGAGCGCATGCGGGCCTCCGAGATCCGCGAGCTGCTGAAGCTGCTCGATCGGCCCGGCATCATCTCGTTCGCCGGCGGCATTCCCGATCCCGCGCTGTTTCCGATCGAGGAGGCGCAAGCCGCCTATGCGGGCGTGCTGGGCGAGGCGAGGCTGGCGCATTCCGCGCTGCAGTACTCGGTGAGCGAAGGCTACCTGCCGCTGCGCCAATGGATCGTCCGGCACATGGGGACGCTCGGCGTGCCCTGCGAGGCGGACAACATCGTCATCACGTCCGGCTCGCAGCAGGCGCTGGAGTTCCTGGGCCGGCTGCTGCTGTCGCCGGGCGACACCGCGCTGGTGACGGTGCCGACCTATCTCGGCGCGCTGCAGGCGTTCTCGGCGTCGGAGCCGCGCTACGACGAGCTGCGGCCCGAGGACGGCAACCGCACGCCCGCCTCCTACGCGGACAGCCGCCGCGGCGGCGGGAGGCCGCGTGAAGTTCGCCTATGTCGTGCCCGACTTCGCCAACCCGACGGGCGAGACGCTGTCGCTGGCAGGCCGCGAGCGGCTCATCGATCTCGCCGCCGAGCTCGACATCCCCGTGATCGAGGACTCCGCCTACGCCATGCTGCGCTTCCAGGGCGAGGCGCTGCCGCCGATTGCGGCGCTGGAGGTGGCGCGCCGCGGCAGCATCGAGCAGGCGCGCGTCATCTATTGCGGCACCTTCTCCAAGGTGCTGTCGCCGGGCCTGCGCGTGGGGTGGATCGTGGCGCCGAAGCCGCTCGTCCGGCGGCTGGTGCTGATCAAGCAGGCGTCCGATCTCAACAGCGCGACCATCAACCAGATCGTCATGCACCGCATGGCGGAGGCGGTCTATGGCGCCCAGGTGGCGGCAGCGCGCGACCACTATCGGCGCCGGCGCGACGCGATGCTGGCAGCGCTCGAGCGGCACATGCCGGCGGGCGCGCGCTGGACGCGGCCCGACGGCGGGCTGTTCGTGTGGCTGCAACTGCCAGATGGCTGCGACGCGGCGGAGCTGCTGGAGCGCGCGGTGGCGCAGGCGGGCGTGGCCTTCGTGCCGGGTGCCGCCTTCCACTACGACGGGCGCGGCCGCAATGCCCTGCGACTGAGCTACTCGCTGCCGACGGAGGATCAGATCGAGGACGGGATTGCGAGGCTGGCGAAGCTGATTTGAGGTGGATTGTCATCCCGGATATTTCGCTGAACGCGAAATTCCGGGATGACAGGCTCAGTTCAGCCGGCCCTTGAGGTCGCGGATGCCCTGGTCGATGAGGGCGGCGCCGCCGGCGCCTTGCGCCTTCTCGCGCAGGATACGCTCGGCCGCCGTCACCGCCATCTCGACCGCGGCGGCGCGCACCTCGTCGACGGCCAGCGCTTCCGCGCGGGCGATCTTCTCCTCGGCCAGCTTCGTGCGCCGCTCGAGCGTGTCCTTGAGGGCCTGGCGCGTCTCGTGCGCGAAGCCCTCCGCTTCGTGTTTGGCCTGCTCGACGATGGCCTTGGCCTCGTCGCCGACGTTGCGGTGCTTGGACTGGTAGTCGGAGAGCAGCGCCTGGGCCTCGTCGCGCAGCCGGCGCGCCTCGTCGAGCTCCTTGCGGATCGAGTCGGCACGCTCGTCGAGCGACTTGGCGATCGCCCGCGGCACCTTGTAGTAGAGCAGGATCAGCACGAACAGGACGAAGGCGATCCCGACCCAGAACTCGGCCATCTGTGTCATGACTGGTGTCCCGATTGCGAAGTTCGCCTGTGCTCAATCCCAGGGTCCCGAGCGAACTTCGCAATCATAGGGGACACCAGAATTCATAGCTCTGCCAGTGTGATTCAGATCGAGAAATTCGCTCCAAACCTTGCCGCTCGCGCAGGCGAATTTCTCGATCATCACACTGGTGTCCCGATTGCGAAGTTCGCCTGTGCTCAATCCCAGGGTCCCGAGCGAACTTCGCAATCATAGGGGACACCAGAATCATAGCTCTGCCAGTGTGATTCAGATCGAGAAATTCGCTCCAAACCTTGCCGCCCGCGCAGGCGAATTTCTCGATCATCACACTGGTGTCCCGATTGCGAAGTTCGCCTGTGCTCAATCCCAGGGTCCCGAGCGAACTTCGCAATCATAGGGGACACCAGAATCATAGCTCTGCCAGTGTGATTCAGATCGAGAAATTCGCTCCAAACCTTGCCGCCCGCGCAGGCGAATTTCTCGATCATCGCACTGGGGCTCCTACTCCGCCGCGCGCCGCATGAGCGCCTTCTGCACCTCGTCGCGGCTCACCTCGGTGCCGATGAGCCGCGCCACGACGGCGGCGGCGACATCGCCGGCGATATCGTTGACGTTGCTGAGCGCCTTGGCCTTGGTCTGGGCGATGCGGGCCTCCGCGTCCGCGAGCTGCCGGGCGATCTGCGCCTCGACCTTGGCGCGCTCCTTGTCGGTCTCCGCGTTGAGCTTGTCGCGCATGTCCTTGACGATGCCATGCGCCTTGCCCCTGGCCTCGGCGAGCGAGGCCTCGTAGGCGGCGAGCGCCTCCTGCGTCTCGACCTTGAGCTTCTCGGCCCGGTCGAGATCGCGCTGCATGCGCTCCTTGCGATCCTGGATCACCTGGCCGATGCGGGGCAGGAAGCGCCGCATGAGCAGGTAGAGCAGGCCGAAGGTCAGCGCCAGCCAGACGAGCTGCGGCGCGAACGTCCTGTGGTCGAGCGGGGGGAACACCTTGTTGTGTCCCCCGCCCTCGGGGACGGCCGTGCCGGTGGCGACTTTCTCAGCCATGGAGCGAGACCCTGACGACCACCTGACTTAGGTAAAGAGCAGCAGGAAGGCGATCAGCAGGGCGAAGATGCCGAGCGCCTCGGTCACGGCGAAGCCGAAGATCAGGCGGCCGAACTGCCCGTCCGCGGCGGACGGATTGCGCAGCGCGCCCTGCAGGAACTGGCCGAACAGGTTGCCGACGCCGATGGCGGCCGCGCCTGTGCCGATGGCGGCAAGGCCGGCGCCGATGAGCTTGGCGGCTGCTGGATCCATTGAGATAGTCTCCTTCCTTCGGTTGATCTGATGATGGATAGCGCTTGGCGTCTAATGTCCAGGATGCAGCGCGTCGTTGAGGTACATGCAGGTGAGCATGGCGAACACGTAGGCCTGCAGGAACGCCACCAGCACCTCGAGCGCGGTCATCGCCACGGCCATGAGCAGCGGCAGCGGGGCGAGCGCCGCGTAGGCGCCGGCCCCCAGCAGCATCACCACGAAGCCGCCGAACACCTTCAGCGTCACGTGGCCGGCCAGCATGTTGGCGAACAGGCGCACCGAATGGCTCACGGGGCGCGACAGGAACGAGATGATCTCGATGGCGATGATCAAGGGCATGATGACGAGCGGCACGCCCGACGGCACGAACAGCTTGAGGAAGCGCACGCCGTTCTTGGCGAAGCCGACGACGAGCACGGTCAGGAACACCAGGGCGGCCAGCGCCGCCGTGACGGCGACGTGGCTCGTCACGGTGAAGAAGCCCGGGATCATGCCCAGCATGTTGCAGACGAAGACGAAGATGAAGATCGTGAAGACGAACGGGAAGTACTTCATGCCCTCGCTGCCGGTGGCATCGCGCAGCATGTTGGCCACGAACTCGTAGGTGACCTCGGTCGTCGACTGCAGGCGGCCGGGGACCAGGGAGCGGCCGCGCATCGATACCAGGATGAAGCCGGCGACCAGGGCCACCGTCACCAGCATGAACAGCGACGAGTTGGTGAAGGAAACGTCCCAGCCGAAGAGGTCGATCGGAACCAGCCGGTGGATCTCGAACTGGTGGATGGGATCGGGCATCCCTCCGCCCTCGGTCCCCGCATGCGCTGCAGCCACAGCCAACCCCCGTCAGTCGTCGTCGTCGTCCGGCACGCTGGTGCCGAGGCGGCCGCCGGTCTTGGCCGCGATTTCCTTTTGCAGGCGCTCGTAGGAGCGCACCACGTTGAGGACGCCCGCGGCGAACCCCAACACGAAAAACAACAAGAACAGCCAGGGTTTGGACCCGAGCCAGCTGTCCAGGGCGTAGCCGATGAGCCCGCCGACGATCACCGCCGCCACGAGCTCGGCGGCCATGCGCATGCCGTAGGCCATGCCCCGACCGCGCATTTCGGCATCGAGATCGGCTTGGGCCGCCGCGTCCTGCTCGGCTTTCACCTTGTCGAGCCGGCCGCCGAGTTCGGAGATCCTGCCTCGATACGCAGCCTCGTCCTCGGGGCTTATCCGGCGGCCGCCGGAACCTCGGTCGTCGGCTGGGTCAGGCATAGGACTACGTCCTCGGCGGGAGGCGGCCCGAAACTCCCCCGGGGCCATTGAAACGCGGCGCACCATAGGGGTGGGCGCGGGGAAGTGTCAAGAAATGGCCGGGCGTACGGACCACTCGGGCGAGAGGGCAGGAGCGCCGCGGGTGGCCGATGCGACAATTTGGACCGGCGGTGATCGCAGGAGTATGTTGGCCAATGAGCAGGCGACGCAAAGCTGAGAATGCGGCATGAACCAGATCTCGAAGCGTTTCGAAAAGGCCATAGAGGCCGCAAAGAGCTGGCCCGTCGACCGTCAGGAGGCGGCGGCCGAGGTGCTCGAGCATATGAGCCGGCTTGCGACCGAGCCGTACAAGCTCACCGATGAAGAGCGCGCCGATCTGGAAGAGGCGCTCGCCGAGGCTCAGCGTGGCGAGTTCGCCAGCGACGCCGAGGTAGCCGCCATGTTCGCGCGGCACGGGCTGTGAAGGTTCGCTACACGCGCAAAGCACTCGTACAACTCGACGAAATTTACTCCTACATCGAGGCGCGCAATCCAAGTGCGGCGCAGCGCGTGAAGTCGCGCATCAAGCAGTCGATCGCTCGACTTGGCCGCAACCCCTACAGTTGCCGTGCCACCGAGACACCCGGCGTACGGCTCCTGTCGATCGTGCGCTATCCCTATCTCGTCTTCTACAGCGTGGATGAGGTGGCCAGGGAGGTCCACATTCTACGCATCCGGCATGGAGCGCGGGACCCGGCCAGGCATCTCGAGTGACTCGACGCGTCGCGCAATGCGGAGACTTGCGTGGGTCCCCGCCTTCGCGGGGATGACGTCAGGCGGCGTCGGTGAATTTCTGGGCGGTCTCCAGGTCGACCGAGACGAGCTGGCTGATGCCCTTCTCGCCCATGGTCACGCCGAACAGGCGGTTCATGCGCGACATGGTCATCGGGTGGTGGGTGATCACCAGGAAGCGCGTGTCGGTGTCGCCGGCCATCTTCTCCATAAGCGTGCAGAAGCGGTCGACGTTGGCATCGTCGAGCGGCGCGTCGACCTCGTCGAGCACGCAGATGGGCGATGGGTTGGTGAGGAAGACTGCAAAGATCAGCGCCATGGCGGTCAGCGACTGCTCGCCGCCGGAGAGCAGCGACAGCGTCGCCGGCTTCTTGCCGGGCGGCTTGGCGATGATCTCGAGCCCGCCCTCGAGCGGGTCCTCGGCCTCGACCATTTCCAGGCGCGCCTCGCCGCCGCCGAAGAGCGTGGTGAACAGCTGCTGGAAATGGCCGTTGACGGTGTCGAAGGCGGTCTGCAGGCGCGAGCGGCCCTCGTTGTTGATCTGGGAGATGCCGGCGCGGAGCTTGGCGATCGCCGCCTCGACGTCGGACTTCTCCTTGTCCATGCCCTCGTACTGCTCGGCCATCCCGGTCAGGTCGTCGTCGGCCTGCAGGTTGACGCCGCCGAGGCGCTCGCGGTCGGCCTTGAGGCGGGTGAGATCGCCGTCGGCCTGGTCCACGCTCGGCAGATCCGTGCCAGCCTCAACCTCGGCAACCTTCAAACAGTTCTCGGGCGCGCAGCCGAGCTGGTCGCGGATCTTGCGCGCCTCCTCGGCGCGGCGCTGCCTTGCGTTCTCGAGTTGCGCTTCCGTGCGGGCACGCGCCTCGCGCTCGTCGGCGACGGCCGATTGCGCTGCGCGCAAGGCAAGCGCCGCCTCGCGCTGGGCGTTCTCGGCGGCGGCGAGCTGATCGGCGGCGGCCTGGCGCTCCTTCTCGGCAGCGGCAAGCTCGCTCATCAATTTCTGGCGCTTGGCCTCGATCAGGGCCGGCAGCTCGGCGAGCTTGGCAATCTCGCCCTCGGTCTCGGCAAGGCGCTCCTTGAGCGTGGCGATCTGCTGGTCGGCGCCGGCGCTGCGCGTCTTCCACCGCTCGGCCTCGACCCCGATCGCCTTCTCGCGCTCGCCGCGTGCGCGGTGCTCGCGCTCGAGCGTGATGAGCTCGGTGCGCGCCTCGCTCACACGCGCGCGCAGGTCCGCCGTCTCAGTCTGGGCGGCGGCAAGCTCGGCCTCGAGTGCTTCCGTTCCGGCCAGCGCATGCAAGGCTGCTTCCGTGTCAGAGAGCTGCGCGCGGGCCTCGCCGAGGGACTCTTCGAGGCGCGCCTTGGCATCCAAGACGCCGGCGATACGTGCTTCCGTCTCGCGTGCCTGCCGCTCCATGGCGGTCAGCGCGTCGCGCGTCTGCGACAGCTTCGCCTGGGCGTCCCGCCAGAGCTGGCGCAGCCGACGCTCCTCGGCTTGCGCTGCGGCGTGGAGCATGTCGGCGGTCTCGGCGTCCGTGCGGGCGGACTCGGCTGCGTCGCGCTGTTCGGCCTCCTGCCGCGCCAGTGCGCCGAGCCGGGCACGTTCCGCCAGCCGGCCGGCGGCGGCGATGGCGCCCTCGGCGGCAACGACGAAGCCGTCCCAGCGCC
Organism: uncultured Alphaproteobacteria bacterium; assembly: GCA_963797005.1. GTDB lineage: Bacteria > Pseudomonadota > Alphaproteobacteria > Rhizobiales > Hyphomicrobiaceae > AWTP1-13. Next base: position 207,111 of record CAWCOF010000011.1, on the reverse strand, counting down.
ACAGGTCGCCTTCGATCGATACCAGCCGCTGGCCCGCCTTCAGGCTGCGCTGCAGGTTGGCGCCGCCAGCTTGCGCAACGAGGCCGATCTGGGCGAGCCGGCGTGCGAGCTCGGCCGGCGCGGAGACGTGCGCTGCGAGCGGCTCGACGCCGGCGGGCAGCGCGGGGTCGGCGCCGCTGGCGGCGTTGAGGCGCCAGTGCGAGGGCGCCTCGTGCGAGGCAGGCGCATCGAGGTCGTCGCCGAGCGCGGCGGCGAGCGCCATCTCGTAGCCGGCCTCCACCTTGACCTGGTCGAGGACGGGCGGCAGGCCGGTGTCGCCGGCGGGCACGAGAAGCTTGGCGAGCGTCTCCACCTCGGTCTTGAGCTGGCCGGCCGAGAGTTCGGATTCGGCGGCGGCCTCGCTCTTGGCCCTGGCGTCGGCGGCCGCGGCCTGCACCGCATCCTCCGCGGCAAGCGTCTTGGCCTCGATGTCGGCAATCTCGGCCATCAGCTGCTGGCCGAGCTCGGCGGCGGCCTTGAGCTTGGCGGCGTCGGGGGCGCGGCCCACGATCTCGCGCGTCTGGGCTTCCAGCGCGACGAGCTGCCGGTCGAGCTTGGCGATCAGGCCCTCGCGCTCGCTCTTCTGGCCATCGAGGCTCTGGCGCCGCGCGCGGGCCTCGGCGGTGGCGGCGGTGAGCTGGCTCAAGTGCGCTTCCGCGCCTTTGAGGGTGCCCTCCACCTCCTCGAAGGCGGCAAGCGCCTTCTGCTCGAAGTCGGCGGCGAGGCGGGACGTGTTGGCGAGCGAGACCTTTTCCGCCTCGAGCCGCTCCTGGCTCTCCCTGGCCTCGCCGATCAGCGAATCTTCCCGCGCGAGGTCGCGGTTGAGCTGGTCGACGCGCGAGCCGAGCTCCCGCTCCCGCGCGGCGGTGCGCTCCACCTCGCGCTCGAGGTTCTCCTGCTCGATCCTGAAGCGGGAGAGGATCGGCGCCCTTGGCCGCCTCCTGGTCGCGCAGCGGCTGCAGGCCGTCGGCGGCCTCGGCCTCCGCCTTCACCGCCTTCGCCTCGGCCTCGGTGGCGCGGGCAACCTTCTCCAGCGCCTCTTTGAGGCCGGCCTCCTCGGCATCGACCTGGGCTTGCGCTTGAGTCCATCTCAGATGCAGCAGGATCGCCTCGATCTTCCGGATCTCGGCGGAGAGCTCCTTGTAGCGCCGCGCCTGGCGCGCCTGGCGCCGCAGGCTCTCGATCTGCGACTTGAGCTGGCCCAGGATGTCGCTGAGACGCGCGAGATTGCCGTCCGCCGCCTTGAGCCGCAGCTCGGCCTCGTGGCGGCGGCTGTGCAGGCCGGCGATGCCGGCGGCGTCCTCCAGCACGCGGCGGCGCTGCTCGGGCTTGGCGTTGACGAGCTCGCCGATCTGGCCCTGGCGCACCAGCGCCGGCGAGCGCGCGCCGGTGGCGGCGTCCTCGAACAGGATGCGCACGTCGCGGGCGCGCACCTCGCGGCCGTTGATGCGGAAGGCGGAGCCGGCGTCGCGCTCGATGCGGCGCGTCACCTCGACCATGTCGTCGCCGTTGTACTCGGCCGGCGCCTGGCGCCTGGAATTGTCGATGAAGATCGTCACTTCCGCCGTGTTGCGGGCGGGGCGCTGGGCCGTGCCGGAGAAGATCACGTCGTCCATGGCGGCGGCGCGCATGCTCTTGTGGGAGGTCTCGCCCATCACCCAGCGCAGCGCTTCGAGCAGGTTCGACTTGCCGCAGCCGTTGGGCCCGACGACGCCGGTGAGGCCTTTCTCGACCGGAAGCTCGGTCGGCTCGACGAATGACTTGAAGCCGAGGAGCCGAAGCCGGTTGATGTGCATGGCGACGCTGTCCTGAGCGTAGGTTGGGTCGAGCGTCAGCGATGACCCAACGCAAGTCCTCGATCAAGGCGTTGGGTCTGCGCTTCGCTGGACCCAACGCCTACGCAAGACCAATTCAACGGGCCTTGGTGGCGCCTTGCGATGCGGCAACGCGCCCGGCGAGGGCGGCATCCACCATCTCGCGCAGCTCCTTCATCCCGAGCTCGGACTTCACGAGCTTGCCGGCGACGAAGAAATTCGGCGTGCCGATGATGCCGAGCGTCCGGCCACGCTCCTTGATCCCATTGAGTGCGGCGATCATGGCGCGATTCTCGCGGCAGCTGTCAAACTGCGCGCGCGTCATCCCCACCTGCGCCGCCACCTTGAGAATCGGGTCGGGGCGCACCTCCTGGCTCACCCAGGTCGCCTGCTGGCGCATGAGCTTGTCGTAGAGGGCGAAGTATTTCCCGGGCGGCGCACAGCGCAGCGCCACGGTGGCGAGGCCCGATTGCTTGCCGATCGGGAACTCGCGCAGCACGTAGCGCACCTTGCCGGTGTCGATGTACTCCCGCTTCAGGACGGGGAAGGTCTCGAGCTGGAACCTGCGGCAGTGGGGGCACGTCATCGAGGCGTACTGCACGATGGTGACCGGCGCGTCCTGCCGCCCCAGCGCCATCTCGGGCAGGCCCCCGGGCTTCATGATCTCGGCTTCCGAGGGATTCTTGATCACCTCGCGCGGGCCCTTGGCCGTGGCGGGCCGGTCGGAGAAGGGATTGAAGCCGGGCGCGTCCGGCGTCGTCCCCTCCTGCAGCGCGGAGGCCGTCGCTTGGCCGTTGGCCGCGCTGCCGAGCTTGGGGAACTCGGCGGTGCAGCCCGCCAGCGCGACAAGGATGCTCAACGCCGGCAGGGCAGGGAGGAGTTTCGCCAACGTATCCTCGGCTCAGCTCTTCACCGCAGAGGCAAAGGCCTTGTCGAACTCCTCGATCGACGGCGCGGTCAGCATCTTCTTGCCGTTGATGAAGAAGGTCGGCGTCGCGCCTACCCCGAAGACCTCGACCGCACGCGTGCGGATCGCGGTGATGTCATCGAGCAGCTTCTGGTCGGTCAGGCACTTGTCGAAGCTTTCCTGGGTGAAGCCCGCCTGCTTGGCGAACTTGAAGAGCTCGGGCAGGGGCTGGCGTACGAAGGCCCACTGGTCCTGCTTGGCAAAGAGCGCGGCGATGAGAGGGTAGGTCTTTCCCTCGCCCGCGCAGCGCGCCAGCATCGACGCCCCCCTCGCCAGGTCGTCGAGCGGGAATTCGCGGAAAATGAAACGCACCTTGCCGGTGTCGACGTACTTCTCCTTGAGCTTCGGCCACACGGTATTGTGAAAGTGGGCGCAGTGACTGCAGGTCATCGAGGCGTATTCGACGACGGTGATCGGCGCATCGGCGTTGCCGAGCGCGAGATCGGGCAGGGGGCCGGGCTTCATCAGCTCGTCGATGGGAACCTCGGTGACCCCGGGCTTCTTGCGCTGCGCCAGCGCCGATCCAGGAAAGCCGAGCTGGACCGTCGCGGCGAAAGCGGCAAGTCCCGCGGTCAGGGCGATGAAATGGCGCCGCGTCAGCGGCCGGCCATGCAGCCAGAAAGACGGATGATCGGTCACGCGGAAAGGGCTCCTGATCGTTGTGGCGAGGCTGGACAGGCCCACTTTCGGCCTTCCAGCGGCGCTTACGCAGATAACATAGGTTTTCGCTGGAATAAGGCAATCTGCGGTGCGGGATCGGCGGGGGCGTCAGCGCTCCGCCCTGATGCCGGCCCCGAGCCTGCCCAGCGCCTCACGCAATGCCGCGTCGGCCACGCCCGCCACTTCCCGCGTGAGGGCCGTCGGGGCGGGCCGGGGGCCCGAGCGTTCCTGCCGCAGCGGCGCAACCGGTGCCTGCAGGATGCGCAACTCGGCAATGGCCGCATAGCCGAAGTAGGCGTTGATGCGCTCGATGATCTGGCGCGCGTTGTACTGCACGTCGAGCGCGCGCGCCGGATCGACCCTGAGCACCAGCGTGGCGCCGGGGCGGCCCCTGTCCGCGGCGTCGATCTCGTCCTCCGACCGTTCGACGCGCCGCGGCCACTTGAGGCGGTCGGGCGCCGTGAAGGCAGCGAGCTCCCGGCCGGCGATGGCCGGCCAGTCCGTGATCAGGGTGGCGGCGGAGAACCCGTATTTTTCAAAGGCTTTGCGCGTGAGCCGGGGGACGAAGCTGCCCACGGCCTTGACGCCGTAGAGGCCGCCGGTGCGTCTGGGCACAAAGGCGATGGCCCCGCGTGGCGGCGCGGCAGGCGGGCGACGGCCGGGTATCGAGGTCACAGGGCACTCCATTGCAGCATTGCAGCGTTCCCAGGGAATCGCCGGACGCTTAACATGCAGTTAATGATTCGTGCCGGGCCGGGGATCAGCGCATGCCCGCTGTGGCGGACGAGCAACTACGCTTGAGGCTGGCGGGGCCGGAGACGGCGGAAGCCTTGCTCGACTGGTACGACAGCGAGCGGCGCGACCTGCCGTGGCGGGCGCCGCCGGGGCGGAAGCCGGACGCCTACGCGGTCTGGCTCTCCGAGATCATGCTGCAGCAGACGACGGTCGGCGCGGTCATTCCCTTCTACGAGCGGTTCCTGGCGCGCTGGCCGACGGTCGAGGCGCTGGCCGCGGCGAGCCTGGACGATGTGCTCGCGGCCTGGGCGGGGCTCGGCTACTACACCCGCGCCCGCAACCTGCACAAATGCGCGCAAGCGGTGGTCGGCGAGCACGGCGGCCGCTTCCCCGAGACCGAGGAGGGGCTGCTGGAGCTGCCGGGGATCGGGCCCTACACGGCCGCGGCGATCGCCGCCATTGCTTTCGGTGCCCGGGCGACGCCGGTGGACGGCAACATCGAGCGGGTGGTGGCGCGCCTGTTCGCGGTGCGGGAGCCGCTGCCGGGCGCCAAGCCGCAGCTGCGCCGGCTGGCGCGCACGCTCACGCCCTCCGAGCCGTGCCGGCGACCTCGCGCAGGCCGCGATGGACCTGGGTGCCAGCATCTGCACGCCCAAGCGCCCCTCGTGCCTGATGTGCCCGATCAGCACGGACTGCGCCGCGCATGCGCTGGGCCTGCAGAACGTGCTGCCGGCGCGGGCAGCAAGGCCCGAACGGCCGGTGCGCGTGGGGCTTGCCTTCGTGGCGCTGAGGGAGGACGGGCATGTGCTGCTGCGCCGGCGGCCCGAGGCGGGGCTGCTGGGCGGCATGCTCGAGGTGCCGTCGACCGACTGGGCCGAGACGCTGCCGCCGATTGCCGATGCGCTGCGCTCGGCGCCGGTGCGCGGCGAGTGGTGGGCGGTGCCGGGTGTCGTCACGCACACCTTCACGCACTTTCGTTTGGAGTGCGTGGTCTATCGCGCGCTGGTGCCGGCCGCGTGCACGCTCACCTTCTGGGCCGACTCCAAGCGCTGCTCCTGGGTGGCCCGCCGCGATCTCGACCGTGCCGCGCTGCCCTCCGTGATGCGCAAGATCATCGCCCATGCGCTGACGGAGATGTGACGTCATCTCCGCGGAGGCGGAGATCCACACCAGTCCCGGCTCATGTGAGGATCAGTTGCGTGGATGCCCGTCTTCACGGGCATGACGTTTCGCCGAAGGCACCGTGGTGGCCTCGTGGTTCGACGGGGCTCACCACGAGGGTCGGCGGACCTACGTTCGTTCCTTGTCCAGAAATGTAGGTTGGGTCAAGCGAAGCGCAGACCCAACACACGTCTTGCGCGGCGAAGGTGATTGCGTTGGGTCATCGCTGACGCTCGACCCAACCTACGTTCGTTCCTTGTCGAGCGCGGCGAAATGGGTGCGGCGCTGGAGCCAGACGAGCAATGCGAGCGCGGGCAGGGCGGAGAGCGCGGTGGCGATGAAGAAGGCGGGCCAGCCGATGGACGCGGCGACATAGCCGGTTCCGCCGGAGAGGAGCGTGCGCCCGGTCGAGGCGAGCGCGGTGAGGAGCGCGTACTGGGTGGCGGTGTGCAGCGGGTCGCGGCAGAGCGCGGAGAGGTAGGCGACGAAGATCACCGTGCCGATGGCGCCGGTGAAGTTCTCGATGATGATGGCGACCGTCAGCGCGCCCGCCGTCGGCACCTGGTAGCCGAGCCAGACGAAGGTGAGGTTGGAGGCCATCTGCAGGATGGCGCCGAGCCACAGCGACGTGGAGAGCGGGAGCGCGCGCGCCACCGCGCCGCCGGCAAAGCCGCCGATCAGCAGCGCGGCGAGGCCCGACGCCCTTGACGATGGCGGCGTAGGTGCCCTTGTCGTAGCCGAGCTGCAGCACGAAGGGCGCGGTCATGGCGCCGGCGAGCGCATCGCAGACCTTGTAGAGGATGACGAAGGCGAGCACCGCAAGCGCCGCATCGCGGTTGAGGAATTCGGAGAAGGCAGCTCTTGGCGGTGTGGATGACGCGCGCCAGGGCGTCCGATCCCCTCGATGGGGCCGCATCCCGTGCCGCCGCTGTCGCGGGCTCTCGCCCGGCTAGCACGGCGAGCATGCCCACCACTACCAGCGCGGCCGCGACAGCGTAGCCGATCGCCCATACCGTCGCCTTGTCGAAGCCTTTCACCTCCAGCCAGGCGGTGAGCGCAACAACGCCCGCGCCGGAGGCCAGCATGCCGACGCGATAGGCGGCGACGTAGCTCGCCATGCCGGCGGCCTGCTCCTCGGGCTCGAGGCTTTCCACGCGGAAGGCGTCGATGACGATGTCCTGCGTGGCCGAGGCGAAGGCGACCAGCATCGCGCCGAGGCCCACCGCAAGCGGCGCGGAGAGGGGATCGCGCGTGCCGAGGAACAGAATCGTGGCGATCAGCGCCAGCTGCGTGGCGATCAGCCAGCCGCGCCGCCGGCCGAGGCGCTCGGTCAGCCACGGCATGGGAAGTGCGTCGACGATAGGCGCCCACAGGAACTTGATGGTGTAGGGCAGGCCGGCGAGCGAGATGAGGCCGATGGTGCCGAGGTCGACGCCGCGGTCGGCCATCCACACGCGCAGCGTATCGCCCGACAGCGCCAGCGGCAGGCCGGCGGAGAAGCCCAGCAGCAGCACGATCAGCACGGGCGGGCGGAAATAGACGGCAAGTGCCGCGGTGAGCAGTGCTGCCTTGTTGCCGGCGTTGGCCTGCGTTGTTCGTCGCATGACCAATCACTACACGGGCACGCCGCGCGGCAACAGCGACGGCGGACGGGCGCAAGTTGTTGGGGGAAACTGCAAACGCTGCTTCACTGTGCGGCGGGCGAAGTTCATTGTCGTGAGCACAGGATCGGGGTGAGACCCTTCACGCGCGACGAGCGCCGGTTCGCCGGTAGATACGCTGGGTCTGACCCCATTTCACAGCATTGCGGCGGGGAGGGGAAAATGGCGTCGATCGTCAGCGCGCTTTTCGGCAATCGCAGGCCTCCGGTGAAGGGCTGGGAAATCGGCAAGGGCAAGGCCGACGTGGTGCTGCGCGGACGCTCCAGGCGGGCCTATGCCTTCGAGATCCATGCCCGCGATGCGGTCGCGGCGCTGGACGACGTGCCCGCGGTCTACATCTACGCGCGCGGCGTGCCGGCGGGCTCATCGGTCGCATCCGCGGGCGCCGGCAACGGTGCCGGCTTCAATGTCGGCTATGTCGGCCAGACGGACAACATGGGCGGCGAGGACGCCGAGCACGAGCGGCTCGGCTACTTCGCCGGTCACGGCCTGGACATCGTGCTGATCCTGCGCGTCGCGGAAGGTACGATCCGCCGCGACATCGAGCAGGATCTGATCGATGCATTCAATCCGGTGCTGAACGATCTACTCCGCAGCGCCAAGCCGGCTGAGCTCTCCTGACAGGCCGAGCTGGCGCCGCGCCTCCTCGCGCAGCGCGTCGATCGGCTTGCGCCGGCCCTCCGCCTCGTAGTGCCAGAAGGTCCAGCCGTTGCAGGCGGCCTTGCCCTGCACCTGAGCGCCCAGGCGATGGATCGAGCCCTGGTGGCCGGCGAAGGCCAAGGTGCCGTCGGCCTTCACCTCGGCGTGGAAGCGGCCGCGCTCGTCGGTAAGCGTGCTGCCGGCATCGAGGATGCCGAGCTCGATGATGGTGCCGAAGGGCACGCGCGGCTCGTGGCGCTTGGACCTGGCGGTCTCCAGCGCCGAGGGCGGCAGCGGGCGTACGCGGGCGATGCGCTTCTCGGCAGTGGCGGCATAGGCCGGATCGCGCTCGATGCCGATGAAGCGCCGGCCGAGCGACCGCGCGACCGCCCCGGTGGTGCCGGTGCCGAAGAACGGGTCGAGCACGACATCGCCGGGGTTGGTGGTGGCGAGCAGCAGGCGGTGGAGCAGCGCCTCGGGCTTCTGCGTGGGATGGGCCTTGCGCCCCTCCTCGTCCTTCAGCCGCTCGGGGCCCGCGCAGATCGGGAACAGCCAGTCGGAGCGCATCTGGATGTCGTCGTTGGACGCCTTCATGGCCTCGTAGTTGAAGGTGACGCGCGACTTGGCATCGCGGCCCGCCCAGATCAGCGTCTCGTGCGCGTTGGTGAAGCGCTTGCCGCGGAAGTTCGGCATCGGGTTCACCTTGCGCCAGATGACGTCGTTCTGGATCCAGAAGCCCAGGTCCTGCAGGGCGGCGCCGAGGCGGAAGATGTTGTGGTAGGAGCCGATCACCCAGATGGCGCCGTCCGGCTTGAGGACGCGCCGGCACTCGGCGAGCCAGGCCCGCGAGAAACTGTCGTAGTCGGCGAAGGACTGGAACTTGTCCCAATCGTCGTCGACGCCGTCGACCTTGGTGTTGTTGGGGCGCAGGAGATCGCGCTCGAGCTGCAGATTGTAGGGCGGGTCGGCGAACACGAGGTCGACGCTGGCGGCCGGCAGCCTGGCCAGCTGCTCGAGGCAATCGCCGACGAGGACGCGGTTGGACGGCAGGGCAGAGGCTGAGGAAAACTCTACCCGCAACCCCTTCGGGGTACGCTGACGCAAGGACATGAACGCGACTCTTCGACTGATACTGGTTACGCGAACGGTTGCAGCAACGGCCGCGGCCCGATCCTAGCACTCCTATCGGGCTCGCGTTGCCGAACGAACTCGAAAACCCGCTGTGGTGAGCTTGTCGAACCACGCGGCCCCGACCGCGCCTCTCAGCCGCCCTTCGACAGGCTCAGGACGGTGTCGGAGTGCGTGGCTCGGGTCCGCATGCTGCCCGAGGGGCAACAACTGAGCTTTATTTCGCGCCCGCGGAAGGTTGTTCACACGAATCAACTAGGTAGGCCCTTGATCAGGGGCGACTCGTGCCCGTTCCCGCGTAAGGCGTGGCCGCCCCGGGGACTGGGGGCTGATCGTGATCCACTTGGGCGACCTGAAGGCCCTGCGGCGCCTTTTCGACAACGAGGAGGCGATCCGGGCCGGGCACGCCGCGCCGCACCGGATCCTGGTGATCGGCACCGGCGGCGGCATGTGCTGCATCCGCTCGGCTGCCTATCTGACGGCCTGGCGCGACGCCGGCCTCTCCCATGCCGTCGACCATGCCATCACGGTTTCGGGCAGCGGCGGGGCCATCGGCGCCTTCCTCTCCGGCCTGCCGCATCGCGCGGTTCAGATGTTCGAGCACCTGGCGGTGTCGGGCTTCGTCACCGATGGCCTGTGGCACCGGCGGCGCCTGCGCCTGTCGCACCTGGCCGACGTGCTGCGCGGACGGCTCAACCCGCTGGCGTTCGATCAAGCCGGTATTTGCGCCCATCGCACCAGCTGGCACGTGGTCGTCACGCGGCTGACGGGCGAGAGCTACCTGCTCGACGCCAAGTTGGCGCGGCCCGATGCGGCGCAGGCGGTGCTGGCGTCCAGCGCCTTCCCGCGCATGTCCGATCCTATTCGCGTCGGGGTCGGCGAGGCGGAGGAGGAGCACCTGGTCGACGGCGCCTGCGGCATGCCGCTGCCGATCCTGGCCGGCGTCAAGCGCTTCCGGCCCGACACACTGATCGTGCTGGCGAGCCGGCCGCATCCCAAGCATCTGCCCTGGCTCGAGCAGTGGCTGTGGCCGGCGTTTGCGCGCACCATGCTGCGCCACATGCCGGCGGGCCTGCGCAAGAGCGCGGCGGCGATGAGCCGGGCCATGATCACCGAGGCCGACCGGCTCGAGCGGCTCAAACGCATTTCCTGGTGCCGCATCACGCCCAACGGTGACGAGGTCGCCATCAAGCCGTGGACCACCGACCTGTGGGTGCTCAGGAAAGCCGCCGACGAGGCCAAGTGCTTCATGCGCGATGCGCTCCGCCTGGCACGGCCGGCGCGGCAGGTTTGAGCGGCCAGTGGCGCCGCAGATATTCTGCCGAACAATGATTTTGCGCCGGTCGTCGAGGTCGGTCTTGATGCATTGCCGGCCACGAGATGACATGCTCTCAATGGATTTCGACCGGAGCAAATTGCCTTGGAGTTGCACCATGACCGAAGCCGCGATCCTTCAGCCCGACAATGTCGCCGTCGTCACGGGTGCGGCGCTCGGCATCGGCCGGGCGATGTGCAAGCGGTTCTGCGCGAGGCGGGGATGTCGGTCGTTCTGGCGGACTTGCCGGGCGAGCATCTGGACACGGCCGTTCGCTCAGTGAAAGAAGTCTCGGCACGGCCTGACGGGGATTGTCGGCGCACCAACGGACGTTTCCGACCCGCAGCAGGTTCAGGGCCTGCGCGACAGGGTCATCGACAGGTTCGGCAAGGTCAACGTCCTGGCCAACAACGCGGTGACCCGCGCCGGGCGCGGTCTTGATGCCGACCTGGCCGAATGGCGCAAGGCAATGGACGTCAACCTGTGGGGGCCAATCCTGGGCGTGCGCGCATTCCTGCCGCTCATGCTGGCCTCGAAGGAACCGGCGTGATCATCAATGCCGGCTCCAAGCAGGTGGATCATCGCAACCCGCCCGGACACCCGATCTACAACATGACGAAGTCGGCATTGAAGACTTATACGGAACTGGTTTCGAGGTCGCAGCTGCGGTGAACCTGGCCGACCAGGGCGTACCCGCTTTTTACGGTGATTGCTCCTTTGCGGCTGGACGGCCACAGGAACGTCAAGCGCTAACCTGGCTCGAGGATGCGATAGGGCCTCGAGCAATTCGTCAAAGCTTGCACCGCATAAGCGATCCCTCTTTAGGGGCGCCCTGATGGCCAGTTTTTCGACCGTTTCGAAAATGTACATGAGGCCATCCTGGTGGGAGGCCCTTACCTAAGGAGAACTCGGACCGCCTCTTTCGACGCTGGCTGGCTCGGCGAATCCCTTTGCCGATCGGCCCAAGCGCATCTTAACGGACGACGGTGTTCGCTTTCCGCCATGGAAGGTGCTTGGCAGGCGATGTTTAGGCTTCGAAATTTGAGCTGATCCTAGTTCTTGAACTGGTAGCCGGTGCGGAAGATCCACCTGGCGACGGCGAAGAAAGATGCCGGGTCATGGCCGCGGCCTGGTCAGGAGGGGCGCGAAGACGATGGCGAAGCCGACGAAGGCCATCACCCATGCCGTCGCTGAGACGTGCAACATTGGCTCGCGGGCAATGCCGAACGCAGCGGCTATTCGTGTGAGTGCCGCAGTCAGAGCTGCGAGATAGATCAGCTGAATGGGCAGCGTGGCCGTGAGGGGGCGCCCGGTGTCGCCGAGGCTCGCCCGCGTCATGACCGCGAGGGTCATGAGCCCGATGGTGCCCACGGTCCAGCTGTGCAGCGCGCCGGAGGAAGCGATCACGCCGGGTGCAGCTATGCCAAGCGCGAGCAGCACAAATCCGATCGGCAAGAAGGCATAGGCCACGTGCAACACCAGCACGAGCGGCTCGGCGGTCGTGCGGTATCCGGCCCAGCGGCCGAGGCGGAGGATGTTGAGCATACCCGCAGCGACAGCGAGAGTGGCTGTCGTGCCGCTCTCAGGCATCGCAACCCAGCTCGCGAGCGCCGCGGCGCTGACGACGATGACCGCGCCGTCGAAGCGGTTGAAGGGTTGGGGCAGGGGGCCCGGCGCCTGCCGCGCCAGCCAGTTGCGCGTAAAGCTGGGGATGATCCGTCCGCCAATCAGCATGATGAGAAGGACAATGGCACCAAGGCCGACGCGCGTGCCGTGGCCCTGGCCGGCACCCAGGGCCGACTCGACGTGGAAGAGTGCGTTGCCCAGGAGGAGGAGCCCGACGACGGCGAGGACTTTGAGGTTGCGAGCGTTGTTCCCGGCCAGGATCTCACGGGCGATGACGGCGGCGAGTGCGGCCAGGAAGGCGAGGTCGATGATGGCAGCTGCGCGCTGGCCGATCCAGGCCGAGACGAGGACCGCTGCGCGGCCTGCAACCCAGGTCAGGAACAGCGCGAGCAGCGGCGCTCCGGTCACCGGCATGCGGCCGGTCCAGTTCGGCACAGCCGTCAGCAGGAAGCCCGCCACGACGGCCGGTACGTAGCCGTACAGCAACTCGTGCACGTGCCATTCGATGGGCGCAAAGGCCGTGGGCAGCGCGACCCCGCCCGCGAGCATCGGCATCCAGACGGCAACCGCCATGGCGGCCCACAGCGCGCCGCCAAGGAAGAACGGCCGGAAACCGAAGCCCAGGATGGCGGGGCCTCGATAGGCGCGAACCTGCTCGGCAGTCGTGGTCATGCGGGCTCGGGGCGTCGGGGCGCGGTTCTCTTCAAGGCCTGCCTACCCTGGCAGACACCCACGGCTATGACTTGACCTCGGTCAAGGGCAACGTGTCAGGTCTTCAGCCGGTAGCCGGTGCGGAAGATCCACCAGACGATGGCGAGGCAGAGGGCCAGGAACAGCGTGGTCATGGCCAGGCTGATGCCGACGTCGACGTCGGCGACGCCGTAGAAGCTCCAGCGGAAGCCGCTGACGAGATAGACGACGGGGTTGAACAGGCTCACCGTCTGCCACGCTGGGGGGAGCACTTTGATCGAGTAGAAGCTGCCGCCGAGGAAGGTGAGCGGCGTGATCAGCAGCAGCGGGATCACCTGCAGCTTCTCGAAGCCGTCCGCCCAGATGCCGATGATGAAGCCGAACAGGCTGAAGGTGACGGCGGTCAGCACCAGGAACAGCACCATGAAGACGGGGTGCGCGATGCTGATCGGCACGAACAGGCCGGCGGTCGCCAGGATGATGAACCCGAGGATGATGGATTTGGTGGCCGCGGCGCCGACATAGCCGAGCACGATCTCGATGTAGGAGATGGGGGCGGAGAGCAGCTCGTAGATGGTGCCCGTGAATTTGGGGAAGTAGATGCCGAAGGACGCGTTGGCCGTGCTCTGGGTGAGCAGCATCATCATGATGAGACCCGGCACGATGAAGGCGCCGTAGCTCACCCCCTCGATCTCGGTGATGCGCGAGCCGATGGCGGCGCCGAACACGACGAAATAGAGCGAGGTGGAGAGCACCGGCGAGACGATGCTCTGCAGCAGCGTGCGGCCTGTGCGCGCCATCTCGAAAGCGTAGATCGCGTATGCGGCCCTGACGTTCATCGGTCGCGCCTCACCAGGTCGACGAAGATGTCTTCCAGCGAGCTTTGCGTGGTGGCGAGGTCGCGGAAGCGGATGCCGGCCTCGTTGAGGTCGCGGAGCAGGCGCGTGATGCCGGTGCGCTCCCCGCGCGTGTCGTAGGTGTAGACGAGCTCGGAGCCGCCGTTGGCGAGCGCCAGATGGTGGTTGCCGAGCGCGGGCGGGAGCGCGTCGAGCCTGGCCTGGAGTTGCAGGGTGAGCTGCTTCTTGCCGAGCTTGCGCATCAGCTCCGCCTTCTCCTCCACCAGGATCAGCTCGCCCTTGCTGACGATGCCGATGCGGTCGGCCATCGTCTCGGCCTCCTCGATGTAGTGGGTGGTGAGGATGATGGTGACGCCGGAGTCGCGCAAATTCCGCACCACGCCCCACATGTCCTTGCGCAGCTCCACGTCGACGCCGGCGGTGGGCTCGTCGAGGAACAGGATGCGCGGCTCGTGCGCCAGCGCCTTGGCGATCATCACGCGGCGCTTCATGCCGCCGGAAAGCGTGATGATCTTGCTGTCCTTCCTGTCCCACAGCGACAGGGCCTTGAGGATCTTTTCGAGATAGGCGGGGTCGGGCGCCTTGCCCCACAGGCCCCGGCTGAAGCTTGCCGTGTTCCACACGGACTCGAAGGCGTCCGTGGTCAGCTCCTGGGGCACGAGGCCGATAGCCGAGCGCGCGGCGCGGAAGTCGCGGATGATGTCGTGGCCGTCGACGGTGACGCGGCCGCCGCTCGGGTTGACGATGCCGCAGATGATGCTGATCAGCGTGGTCTTGCCGGCGCCGTTGGGGCCCAGCAGCGCGAAGATCTCGCCTTTGGCGATCTCGAGATTGATGTTTTTCAGCGCCTGGAAGCCCGAGGCGTAGATCTTGGAGAGGTTCGAGACGGAGATGACGGGCTGCATGATCGGGCGCGCTGTGTGGCTGAGAGTGGCGACGCACACATAGGGGTGATCGGCGCCCAGGGGAAGGCGCGCGAGATCAGGATTGCGCGAGCCGCCGCCGGGCCAGTTGATAGAGCAAGACCTTGGCCGCTGTTTGCGTCGGCAAGCGCACTATGTGCTTGCCGTGCGAGGGCGACGGGATCGGTTCCCGATCGTGGATGCGCGCTTCGATGGCTTCGAGTAGCGCGCCGCGGGCCCGCTCCAGTGCGTCCTCCACCGTGTCCCCGAAGCTCGTGAGCTCGGGGAAATCCGGCGATGTGACGAGCAGCGTGCCGTTGTCATCGCTTGTCAAATTGACAGGATATGAGATCACTTGGGGCCTGGTATCCACTTTCGCTGAAGGTCCAGTCGTGCGCGGGGCCGTACGGACTCCCCTCCCCCTTGCGGGGGTCGGGGTGGGGGTGAGCGGCTAGCGCCGTCGCCAGACATTCACCCCACCCCTAACCCCTCCCCGTCAAGGGGAGGGGAATCGGGGTAGTGGATCAGCTTGAGGTCACAACCCATACGAGCCCGGACACCCAGTCCAGAAGCCATTCATCGATCTTCCAGGCCTCACCGATCACCCGCGTGCCGGCGAAGGCAAGGAACGACAGCACGAAAACGAGCGTCACATAGAGGGCGCTGAGGAGACATCCTGGCTCCTCATTCTTTGCCACTCACTTAATCCTCAAAGAGCTCCACGATATTAGCCACTTCCCAGAGCCGATCCGTAACCCCCGGTCGAGCCAGCCTCCTGCGTCATGCCTTGTTGATACCGGTGCGAGGGCCTGCCCCTCACGCCAACCAATCGGGCAGGTGGTCCTGGGCGATGAGGGTGTCGTAGGTCTGGCGGGGGCGGACGACGGCATAGGCGTCGCCCTTGACCAGCACCTCGGGGACCAGCAGGCGGGTATTGTAGGTGGAGGACATGGCCGAGCCGTAGGCACCGGCCGTCATGAAGGCGAGGAGGTCGCCGGCCGCGAAGGGAGGCAGCTTGCGGCCGAGCGCCAGATAGTCGCCGGTCTCGCACACCGGGCCCGCCACGTCCTGCACGATGGGCGGCTTTGACTTCAGGGCCTCGGCGACCGGCCAGATCTCGTGCTCGGCCTCGTAGAGCGTCGGGCGGATCAGGTCGTTCATGGCCGCATCGACGATGGTGAAGTTCTTGTCGCGGCCTCTCTTGGCGTAGATCACGCGCGCCACGAGGATGCCGGCGTTGGCGACGATCATGCGCCCCGGCTCGAGGCAGATCTCGAGGCCCAGATCGCCCAGCGTCTCGCGCACGACGCGGGCGTACTCGTCCGGCGAGGGCGGCACCGCGTTGCCGCTGAGGTAGGGCACGCCGAGGCCGCCGCCGATGTCGAGGTGGCGGATGTCGTGGCCGTCGGCGCGCAGGCGTGCGGCAAGCTCGCGCATGAGGGAGAAGGCGTCGCGGAAGGGCGCCAGATCGGTGATCTGGCTGCCGATGTGCATGTGGATGCCGGCGATCGCGATGCCCGGCAGCTTCGCGGCCTTGGCGTAGAGCCGCGGCGCGTCGTCGAAGGGCACGCCGAACTTGTTCTCCGCCTTGCCGGTCGAGATCTTGGCATGCGTCCTGGCATCGACGTCGGGATTGACGCGCAGCGCGATGCGGGCGGTGCGGCCAAGGCTTGCGGCAACCTCGCTCAGCGCGTCCAGCTCGGGCTCCGACTCCACGTTGAAGCCGAGGATGCCTTCCCCGAGCGCGTAGGCCATCTCGGCTTTGGTCTTGCCGACGCCGGCGAAGATGATGCGGTCGGCCGGCACGCCGGCGGCGCGGGCCCGGCGCAGCTCGCCCTCGGACACCACGTCCATGCCGGCGCCGAGGTCGCCCAGCGTCTTGATCACGGCCTGGTTGGAGTTGGCCTTGATGGCGTAGCAGATGAGCGTGTCGAGGCCGGCGAAGGCGTGCTCGAGCACGCGATAGTGCCGTTCCAGCGTCGCCGTCGAATAGCAGTAGAACGGCGTGCCGACCTCCTCGGCCAGCGCCGCGAGGCTGACGCCCTCAGCGTGGAGGACGCCACCGACATAGCTGAAATGATGCATTGTCGGCCCGTCAGCGGATCAGGGGATCCAGCACGGAGGGTTTGTGCGGCGCGGGCTCGCCGGGGGTTCCCGGCGTCGCGTTTCCGGTCTCGGTCTTGGCCGCGGGCGGTGCTTCCAGCGAGCCATGCACGCCGCAGCCGGCAAGGCCCATCGCGCCGAGCAACAGCAGCGAAACCGACACGACGAGGGTCAGACGGCTCTGCATGCGACGTGGTTCAGCCCTGTTCACGCTGCCCAACACAAATCGGCCTCCGAAACAGCCCGTTTCAAGGCCCTGGGGCTATTTCTAGCCCCTCCCATTGGCCTTTTCCAACCGCTTTATCCAGCCCCTGGCCATTTTGCGCACATTCTGTGGCGCCGTTCCCCCATGGCTGGTGCGGCTGCGGACCGAGTTCTCAGGCGACAGCACCGAAAATACGTCCTTGGTGATGGCCGGCGAGATGGCCTGCATGTCGGCGAGCGGCAGGGCGTCCAGGGGTACGCCCTTGGCCTCCGCGGCGGCGACGATGCGCCCCGTGACGTGATGGGCCTCGCGGAACGGCAGGCCGAGGGTGCGCACCAGCCAGTCGGCAAGATCGGTGGCGGTGGCGTAGCCGCTGCCGGCGGCGGCCTGCATCACCTCCGCGTTGGGCTGCATGTCGTCGACCATGCCGGTGGTGGCGGCAATCGCGAGCGCAAGGGCGGCCAGCGCGTCGAAGGTGACCTCCTTGTCCTCCTGCATGTCCTTGGCGTAGGCGAGCGGCAGGCCCTTCATGACGATCAGCAGCGACTGGAACGCGGCGGCGATGCGGCCGACCTTGGCGCGCACGAGCTCGGCCGCATCCGGGTTGCGCTTCTGCGGCATGATCGAGGAGCCGGTGGTGAAGCGGTCGGAAAGGCGGATGAAGCCGAACTGCGGCGTCGTCCACAGCACGACCTCCTCGGCGAAGCGGGAGAGGTGCACGGCGGCAATCGCGGCGGCGGCGAGCGTCTCCAGCGCGAAGTCGCGGTCGGCCACCGCATCGAGCGAGTTGGCGGTGGGGCCGTCGAAACCCAGCGCCTGGGCAGTCATCCCCCGGTCGATCGGGAAGGAGGTGCCGGCGAGCGCGGCAGCACCCAGCGGGCACTGGTTGAGCCGCGCGCGTGCGTCCGCGAGCCGGCCGCGGTCGCGGGCCAGCATCTCGACATAGGCGAGGAGATGGTGGCCGAAGGTCACGGGCTGGGCCGTCTGCAGATGCGTGAAGCCCGGCATGACGAGGTCGAAATGCTTCTCGGCCTTGCGCGCGAGCGCGAGCTGCAAGGCGGCGAGCGCACGGTCGGCGCCGTCGAGCCACTCGCGCACGTAGAGCCGGAAGTCGGTCGCCACCTGGTCGTTGCGCGAGCGCGCCGTGTGCAGGCGGCCGGCGGGCGGGCCGATCATCTCGGCCAGCCGCGCCTCGATGTTCATGTGCACGTCCTCGAGCGCACGCGAAAAGTTGAACGTGCCGGCCTCGATCTCGGCCAGCACGCGGTCTAGACCCGCGTTGATCTTGCGCGCGTCCTCCTTGGATATGATGCCGCGCGCCGCCAGCATCGAGGCATGCGCCTTCGAGGCGCGCACGTCGTAGGGGGCCAGAACCTTGTCGAAGCCGATCGAGGCGTTTATCTCCTCCATGATCTCCGCGGGAGACATGGTGAAGCGGCCACCCCACATCTTGTTGGCGGTCTTGTCGGTCACTGGGTGGCCCTATCGAGCTTGTTCGACGCCGAGCGTCGGAGACGGTCGATGCTAGCCCACGATCAGCGGCCTGACCCCGGCAGAACCGGACTGTCCACCACCCTTTGGGCGGCGGCGGTGGCCGCTGTCGTCGGATTCGTGGGCGTATACGTGATGCTGGGGCGCCCTGGCAACGCCGTCCGGCCCGCAGAGCCGACAGCGTCCGAGCCCGGGCGGCCGTTGCCGCCTCCCTCGGGCCCCGGCCGCAACGCCCTGAGCCAGGGGCATATGGCCGCCTTCGTGTTCCGCAAGCAGCCCGAGCCGTTGCCCGCGTTCACCTTCCAGGACGCCGACGGGCGCGAGCGTACGCTGGCCGACTGGCGCGGCAAGGTCGTCCTCCTCAATCTGTGGGCGACGTGGTGCGTTCCCTGCCGCAAGGAGATGCCGGCGCTCGACCGGCTGCAAGCCGAGCTGGGATCGGACCGGTTCGAGGTGGTGGCGGTGAGCGTCGACCGCGCGGGGCTCAAAGGGGCCAGGAAGTTCCTCGACGCCACCAAGGCCAGCCGGCTCGGCCTCTATGCCGACCCGAGCGCGCGTGCGGCCGCGACGCTGCGCGCAATCGGTCTGCCGTCGACGCTGCTGGTCGATGGCGAGGGGCGCGAGATCGGGCGACTGCTGGGACCCGCGGAATGGGACAGCGACGACGCCAAGCGGCTGATCCGCGCTGTGGTGAAGTGAGTGCGGGGCGAAGCCGCGCCTGGGGCAGGCTTTCGGCGTCTCGGCGATAGTCCGAGCAAGGCCGGCTCCCGTCCGCTTTCGGAGCCTTGCTGCCGGATGCCGGGCCTGCCGGGGCGGGATTTGACCCATTCTGACCTCTGAAATCTGCTCGGGCACTGCCATTGCCGCTGTACTATCGGCGCGGGCAGCAATAGGTTGCCGGCGCAGGCCAAGTCGAACCGCCAAACAAGGGAACGGCGAGCCATGAAATTCGAGGACATCGAGCGCCTTGTCGGGCAGGAAACCATTGCGAACCTTCAGGGCACCGTTGCCTCGGTCCTGGAGACTTCTGGAGGCGATCACGACACCGTCCGAGCGTTGCGAAAATACCTCGTTGGCTTGCTCGCCGCGATCGCGACCACCAAGACCTATTTCTCGCAATCGGAGCAGTTCGCCGCCGAGGACGCGGTGCAACTCAATGCGCTGGTACGGAAGATCAAGGAGATCGCGCCGCATCAGGCCGCCAAGCCGATGCCTGCGCACGTGATGGAGCCCGCGCGCCATGCTGCCCGTGCGGTAGCGGCCGAAATGCGGGCCCACAATGTCGTTCCGTTCCCAGTCTCGGCTCGAGTGCCACGGGAACCTGAGCCGGAGCCACTGGCGGGGCATGAGTTCATGTCCCATCTGGCGACCGTGTCTGCTGCGGCGAAGAGGGCAATCGCGCGCAAGCAGGAATTGAGCGCGCAAAAGCGGGAGGTCCTGGCTCGGTCGCAGGCCTTGCTCGCACACTCCCGAAGCTTGAGGGCATCCCTGGGAGCTGCCCAATCCGGGCGGCATTTTTGACCGGCTTCAGGTGGAGCGCTTCTTGCGCGGCTTGCTTGCAGGTTTTTGCCCCGCGACTTCGGCAAAGAACGTCATGACCACGCCGTCGATGGCGTTGTCGACGGTGCGATAGGGACGAATGCGCAACAGGAAGCGCGCGCCGCGCTTCCCCGGGATGGCCACCTCGCGCTCGATCGGCACCAGATCCCGCAAGACCGTGTGGGCGTCCCGTGCCAGCTCATCGTAGGCGAGCCGCGTGACGAGGTCGGTGACGGGCCGGCCACGGTCGCCTTCGCGCAGCCGCAGCAGCTCGGTCATGGCCGGCGTGAAGGCGCGGATGCTCAGATCCGCGTCGAGAAACAGCATTGCAATCTCGGTGCTGTCGAGAAAGTTCCTCAAATCGCTGTTGAGCCGCGTCAGCGTCTCGTTGCGCGAGCTGAGCTCCGTATTGACCGTATGCAGCTCCTCGTTGACCGATTGCAGCTCCTCCTTGGCCGTCTCCAGCTCCTCATTGGTCGACTGCAATTCCTCGTTGATCGATTGAAACTCCTCGTTGGACGATTTCAGCTCCTCGTTGGAGGTCTCCAGCTCCAGCACCGTCGTACTCAGCTGCTGGCGCAGCGCCTCGAGCTCGCGCTGCAGCTGCGCCATCTCCGGTGGATGCCGGTTTGGGACATCGGCGGGTGCAGCAATCGCAGCCGGCACCGCAGGCTGGTCCTGAAACAGCACGACGCACAGCCCCGTCATGCCATCGGAGGGTATGTCGGGCAACGGCTCGACCAGCAGCTTGAGGAACAGGCTGGAGCCGTTCGCGCCGATGACGAGGTTGTCCTGCTCGGCTGCGCAATGCGTGCTGCGCGCCTGTTGGATCGCCGCCCGCGCCGGCGGCCGCAGCTCGTGCCGCAGGATGTGGAACAGGTTGAGGGTCGCCGCCCCCGAGGTGGGCTCCAGATACTTGCCGGTCTGGCCGAAGAAGCGGACGATCTGGTCGTTCTGATCGATCAGCACGTAGGCTGGAGCGTACTTGCCGACAATACGCGACGCGAGCCTGTCGAGTACATGCTCCCCCCTGGGCGCGATTGGCGCGGCCGACGGGGCGGCCGCTGGCCCGGAGCTGGAGGGCAGCGGCGTCGGCAAGGCGCCGCTGACGCTGTTGCGCTGAAAGATCCGCTGCCTCTTGTCCACCACGTAGAACAGGTCGGGCTGCCGGGTGACGCTCTCGGAGGACCCGAGAAACAAGTAGCCGCCCGGCCGCAGCGCGTAGTGAAAGGCTTGCAGCGCGCGGGTCTGTGCCGGCGGGTTCAGATAGATCAGCAGGTTGCGGCAGGAGATCAGGTCCAGCTTGGAGAACGGCGGGTCCTTCAGGACGTTGTGCACCGAGAAGATGCACATCTCGCGGATCGCCTTGGCGACCGTGTAGTCCTCCCCCTCTTTGACGAACCAGCGCTCCAGACGTTCCGCCGTGAGCGCCTGGGAGATCGTCGGTCGGCAGTGGCCGCCGCGCGCGATATTGACGGCCTGCTCGTCGAGATCGGTGGCGAAGATCTGGATCTGCTGCTGGGCGTCGCGCCGGCCGGCCTCCTCCTTGAGCAGGATGGCGATGCTGTAGGCCTCCTCGCCGGTCGCACACCCGGCCACCCAGACGCGCACCGTCTCGTCTGCTGCCCTGTCGCTCAGGATCTTCGGGATCGCTTCGCTTGCCAGAGCGGCGAAGGCCTCCGGGTCGCGAAAGAATTCGGTCACGCCGATGAGGAAGTCGTGGTCCAGAAGCGCCCGCTCGTGCGCCTCCTTGCGCAGCCGATCGAGATATCTGGCGACGTCGTTGATCTGCAACAGCTGCATGCGCCGCTGCACTCGCCGCACCAGGGTCTTGGTCTTGTACTGTCCGAAATCGTGGCCGAGATACCTGTGAAGCACACCGCAGATGTCGCCGAGCTTCTCCTCGATGTCCGCCCGGCTGCCGTCGCTCCCCTTGCGGTTGCTGACCTCACCGAGATGCTGCCGGTATTGCAGGAGCTTTTGGGGCATCTTCTCGACCGGCATCACGAAATCGACGAGCCCCGTCGCCGCCGCGCTCTTCGGCATGCCGGGCAGCGCCGACTTGTCGAACTCGGCCTGCGCCAGGCTGAAACCGCCATGCTCCTTGATGCTGCGCAGCCCCAGCGTGCCATCGCTGCCGGCACCCGATAGAATGATGCACACCGCGTGCTCGCCCTGGTCCTCCGCGAGCGAGGCAAAGAGCGTATCGATGGGGCGCCGATGCTCGCGGGCGGGCGCCGGCTTCACCACGTGCAGGGCGCCCTCCTGGAGGGTCAGGGTGGCGTCGGGCGGGATGACATAGACGTGGTCGGGCTCGATCGAAACGCCATCCGCCGCCTCCTCGACCGGCATCGACGTGCTCATGCGCACGAGATCGACGAGCATGCTCTTGTGCTCGGGCGACAGGTGCTGCACGACGATGAACGCCATGCCGTTGGCGGGAGGCATGTGCGAGAAGAAGGCCTTGAACGCGTCGAGGCCCCCGGCCGATGCGCCCAGGCCGACCACGAGGCGGTGCGTCTTTGCCATGAAACCTCGACACCGCAGACAGGCCGTAGTCCACACCTCGCCTGGAACCCCGGACCACGCCTATCGGCGCGTCACTTGATCTCTGCGAGGTAGGTATATTCGTTGCCCAAGTGGCAGTAGCCGGTCCGCCATTCGACCTGGCGCCCGTCAAGGGCATGCGTTACCCGATCCAATACCATGAGTGCGGAGTTGGGTGCGACCTCCAAGAGGTTCGCGACTTCCGGCGCCGCCAGCCCGATCGAAACGCGTTCCTCGGCCCGGCCGAGCATGATCCCGTGCTGCTGCGCCAGGACAACGATATGGGTCATGCCGGCCTTCCCGTCTGGGCGGTTGGGGAACAGCCCGGCAGGCAGACAGACGTCCTCGACCATCAGCGGCCGGTCGCCGTCCGTCCGAAGGCGGCGGATGCGATGGACGCGATTATTGTCTTCTCGCAAGCCCAAGCGCTGACGTTCGGTCTCGTCGGCCTGGCCTTGTGCCATCCACACTTCCCTGAATTGCGCCGCAACACGCCGCCCGTCCAGCGCCCGGATGTTGCAGAAGCGAGCGGCGCTCTCCTCCGTGGCCTGGTCGTTCACGAACGTGCCGCGGCCTTGCCGCCGCGTGACCAGACGCTCGGCTTCCATCAAGTCGAGCGCCTTGCGCATGGTCCCCGCGCTGACGCCAAACTCGCGTGCCAGATCGCCCTCGTTGGGAAGCGTCGTGCCCGGCCTCCATTGTCCGGTTGTGACGCGCTCGGTAAGCGCATCGTGCAATTGCATGTAGAGAGGCCGCGCCGACAACTGCTTGGTGTTCATGACGCGCTCCCAACATCACGGGGTGCTCCAAGATCGAACTCAGTTTTCCCGCGTCTTGGAGCTTGCCGCCCCACTGCAAATTCATGGGGCACACGTTATTTTCATCTGCTGCCGGGAAATGCAAGTCACGAATCTCCGCGGGCGCAGCCCCCGCGCGCGAGCCGGAGCCTGCCGCACTCTCGAAAGGGCAATTTGGAGACTGAAGGGCACTGGCCGTCAGCTCCGGGGGCATGGCGGAAGTCGGTCTACGTCGAGCGGCTCCCGGTCGCGGGGCAGGCTCGCGCTGGGGCTCAGTTGGGGTAGAACACGGACTGGCCGGTTTCGGTGTCGGCTTGCAGCAGGCCGCCGACGATGGAACGCGCCAGCTGCTCGGCCATGCAGCGATGGCCGCGATCGTTCATGTGAAGGTGGTCGGAGGCGAGATAGAAGGGATCGCCGCGCTCGCGCTGGGCCTCGCGCATGGCCTCGAAGCGATCGACGAGCAGCACGTTCTTCTCGCGCGCCACCTCGGCGATCGCGTTGACCACCGTCTCGTAGTAGGTCGTCCTTGGCCAGCGCCTCGCCGTACTGCGGGTCGACCAGCACGACGTCGATCTTGTTGTCGGCGAGCCAGGTCAGCGTCGTCCTGAGGCACGACTTGAAGCTGTCGACACTGATGTGGCGTATCGCATCGTTGGTGCCGACCTGCCAGACGACGAGATCGGGCTTGGTCTCCTCGACCTCCTTCTTCATGCGATCGGCGGCGCCTTGTGCGACCTCGCCGGACTTGCCGCGGCCGACCACGTCGAAGTCGAGGCCCTTCAGCGCACCCTCGAGCGAGGGCTCGAGGCGGGCCACATAGGTCGCGGTGGGAGAGGAGGCGCCGACGCCCACCGTGGACGACGACCCGATCGCCAGCACATTCAGATGCGGCTTGGTGCGCATCGCCTTGCGCAATCTGCGCAGCGGCGTACGGAAGAGCTCGCCGGCCAGCCGCGTGGTGCGGCATTCGGGAGACAGGCGCGGCGGCGCAGCCGGCAGCACGACGGCGTGCGCGCCCGCGATCACTGATTCCTGGGATTGAGCGGCGATGGGCGCAACGATTAGTGCGCTCGCCAGTGCAAACGCCCGCAGGTCCATGATCTTCGGCCAGCCCCACCCGGTTGGATGCTGATCTTTTAGGCTGGGACTTTGCCGTCGTAAAGAGAGGTGGCGTGCTTTGCAAAACGCGTCATATGTAGCCCGCCGCCAATTGACAGAAACGGCACCCTCGCGGCAGAAGGCTTCACCATGTCCGCTCCCCAACTGCAGTCGACCATCGAAGCCGCCTGGGAAAGGCGCGAGGAGATCACGCCCAAGACCCGCGGCGAGGTGCGCGATGCGGTCGAGACGGCGCTTGCCCTGCTCGATCGGGGCGAGGCCCGGGTGGCTGCCAAGTCTGGCGGGAAATGGATTGTAAACCAATGGCTTAAGAAGGCGGTTCTGCTGTCCTTCCGGCTCAACGACATGGGGCTCATCGGCGGCGCGCCGGGCGGGGCGAGCTGGTGGGACAAGGTGCCGTCGAAGTTTGCCGGGATGACCGCGGAGGGCTTTCGCAGTGCGGGATACCGGGCCGTTCCGGGTGCCGTCGTGCGGCACTCGGCCTATATCGCGCCCGGCGTGATCCTGATGCCCTCGTTCGTCAACCTGGGCGCCTATGTCGACGGCGGCACCATGGTCGATACCTGGGCGACGGTCGGCAGTTGCGCCCAGATCGGCAAGAACGTGCATCTTTCCGGCGGCGTCGGCATCGGCGGCGTGCTCGAGCCGCTGCAGGCCAATCCCACCATCATCGAGGACAACTGCTTCATCGGCGCGCGCTCGGAGGTGGTGGAGGGCGTGGTGGTCGGCGAGGGCTCGGTGCTGGCCATGGGCACCTTCATCGGCGCCTCCACCAAGGTCGTCGATCGCGCCACGGGCAAAGTCCACATCGGCGAGGTGCCGCCCTATTCGGTGGTCGTCTCGGGCAACCTGCCCGGCAAGCCGCTGCCCGACGGCTCGCCTGGCCCCTCGCTCTATTGCGCCGTGATCGTCAAGACCGTGGATGCGCAGACGCGGGCCAAGACCGCGATCAACGAGCTGCTGCGGGATTAGGGCGGCTTCCATGCCGATGCGCTATCGCGCGCTCGACCCCGACAAGGTCATCGATACCATCGCGGTGCTGCACCAGCGGATCCTGGAGCGCTTCTCCGGTGCCGGGCTCGTCAGCGTCTGTGCAGAGCTGCTGAAGATGGCCGAGGAGAACTCCGCGCGGGCGGAGCTGATCTCGCGCCGCAACGTGCCGCTCAGGGTGGCGATCTACGCGCTGTTCGCCGTGGGCGTCGCGGGCCTCTTGTGGATCCTGCACCTGATCGATTTCTCCCGCACTTCGGCCGACAATGTCTACAGCGTGCTGCAGGGCCTGGAGGCGGCTGCCAACCTGGTCGTGCTCATGGGCGCGGCGCTGTTCTTCCTGGTGACGGTGGAGGAACGCCTCAAGCGCCGCGAGGTCCTGAAGGCGCTGCACGAGCTGCGCTCCATCGTGCATGTCATCGACATGCACCAGCTGACCAAGGACCCGAGCACGTCCGTGGTTGTCGGCGGCAAGACGGCGTCCTCGCCCGCGCGCACCCTGACCCGCTTCGAGGTGACACGCTATCTCGACTACTGCTCGGAGATGCTGTCGCTCGCCTCCAAGGTGGCGGTGCTGTTCGCGCAGAGCTTTCCCGACCCCACTGTCACGGAAGTCGTGAGCGACATCGAGCGCATCGCCGCCGGACTGTCGCAGAAGATCTGGCAGAAGATCATCATCCTCGAGGCCCAGGGATCGGAGCCGCCGAAGGCTGCGGCAATAGGCAATAGGCAATAGGCAGTAGGCTAGCTAATGCCATCGATCCCACAAATCCCGTTGAGCTCGCCCAGGCTCTGATCCGCTGTCCGAGCGTCACGCCGGCCGAGGGCGGCGCGCTGACGCTGCTCGAGAGTGTGCTGGCGCCGGCGGGCTTCACCTGCCACCGGCTGACCATGACCGAGCCCGGCATCCCGGACGTAGAGAACCTCTATGCCCGGATCGGCTCCACGTCGCCGCACTTGTGCTTTGCCGGGCATACCGATGTCGTGCCCGTCGGCGACGAGAAGGCCTGGACGCGGCCGCCCTTCGGCGCGGTGATCGACAACGGCATCCTCTATGGACGCGGTGCCGCCGACATGAAGGGCGGCATCGCCTGCTTCGCGGCCGCTGCGCTCGACTATCTGGGCGAGGTGGGCGGCCTGAACCGCGGCTCGATCTCGTTCCTGATCACGGGCGACGAGGAGGCGATCGCCATCAACGGCACGCCGAAGCTGCTCGCCTGGCTCAAGGCGCGCGGCGAGACGATCGATGGATGCGTGGTGGGCGAGCCGGCGAGCATGAAAGCCATCGGCGACGAGATCAAGATCGGCCGGCGCGGCTACATGAACGCCGAGGTCGTCGTGCACGGCAAGCAGGGGCACGCGGCCTATCCGCAGAACGCCGACAACCCGGTGCCGAAGCTTGCCCGCATCATCGACCGCGTCTGCGCCAAGCCGCTTGATAAGGGCACCGAGCACTTCGAGCCCACCAGCGTGCAGCCGACCATCATCTCGGTGCCGAATACCGCGACCAACGTCATCCCGGCGTCCGCGCGGGTGAACTTCAACATCCGGTATAACGATTTGCACACGCCGGCCACGATCGAGGCCTGGATCCGCGGCCATTGCGAGAAGGTCGCGGCGGAGCTGGGGGCGAGGTACACGATCACCTTGTCGGGGACGGGGGATGTGTTCCTGACCAAGCCCGGTCCGCTGGTGAACGCGATGGCGGAGGCCGCGCGTACGGTGACCGGCTCGCCGCCGCGCTTCACCACCACCGGCGGCACGTCGGACGCGCGCTTCATCAAGAATTTCTGTCCCGTGGTCGAGGTCGGGTTGCGCAACGCCACCGTGCACCAGGTGGATGAGCGCGTGGCCGTCGACGACCTGCTCACCTTGACCCGCATCTACCGCCGGTTCATCGCGGACTACTTCGCCGTGTGAGCCAGTACTCTCGCTGAAGCTCGACGAGCTGACAGCTTGCGCGTGCTCCCCTCCCCCCTGCGGGGAGGGGCCGGGGGTGGGGGTGAAAAATCTTGGCGGCCCTTGCGGGTTCACCCCACCCCTCCCCGTCAAGGGGAGGGGAATCCGGTCGAGCCAGCTTCATGGATCGCCTCCACTAATTCCGGATGCTAGGGCCGGGCTGCCTGAGTGCACGAGCCCGCGGGTGGCGTCGCAAAGTCGGTTGGGATGCGCGTTCCGGCCGCCGGCTTGTGCGCGTGCGGCGATTGTGGTGCAGTTCTTCTCACCACTAAGCAACAACAATTAGGGAAGCGCCCGTGAACCTCTCGGTCCTGCTGAAGGAGCGCGCCGCCGCCGAGCGGCCGATCCGCATCGCGCAGGTCGGCGCCGGCAAGTTCGGCACCATGTTCCTGTCGCAGGTGCGCCTGACGACGGGCATGCATCTCGTGGGCCTCGCCGACCTGCTGCCGCAGCGGGCCAAGGAGCGGATGCGCGAGGTTGGCTGGCCGGCCGAGCAGGTCGATGCCGCGTCCATGGCCGACGCTTTGAAGACGGGCAAGACCTTCGTCACCGACGATGCGATGGCGATCATCGCGCACCCGCAAGTGGAAGTGGTGATCGAGGCGACGGGCGATCCGGGGACCGGCATCAAGCTGTGCCAGGCGGCGATCGCCAACGGCAAGCACATCGTCATGGTCAACGTGGAGGCCGATGCGCTGGCGGGGCCGCTGCTGGCGCGGCAGGCCAGGGAGGCGGGCGTCGTCTACTCGCTCGCCTGGGGCGACCAGCCGGCGCTGATCTGCGAGCATGTCGATTGGGCGCGCGCGTGCGGCTTCAAGGTGGTCGCCGCCGGCAAGGGCACGCGCTACCACCCGAGCTATCACCAATCGACGCCCGATACCGTGTGGGACATCCTCACGCAGTACCTGCCGATCAAGGATCGCAGCCACATCAATCCGAAGATGTTCAACTCCTTCCTCGACGGCACCAAGTCGGGCATCGAGATGACGGCGGTGTGCAACGCGACGGGCCTCGTGCCGCAGACCGACGGACTGGGCTTCCCGCCCGCGACGCGGTTCGAGCTGGCGCAGGTGTGCAAGCCCGAGGCCGAGGGCGGTACGCTGGAGAAGAAGGGCGTGACCGAGGTCGTCTCCTCGCTCTATCGCGACGGCAAGGACGTGCCGGGCCACATCGCCATGGGCACCTATGTCGTGATCGAGAGCGACAGCCCCTACGCCAAGCAGTGCTTCGTCGAATACAACTGCCTGCCCGACAAGAGCGGCACCTATGCGGCGCTCTACCGGCCAACGCACATGATCGGGCTGGAGCTTGGCATCTCCGTCGCCTCGGCGGCGCTCGCAAGGAGCCGACGGGCGCGCCGGTGTGCTTCAACTCCGATGTGGTCGCCACCGCCAAGCGGGCCTTGAAGAAGGGCGAGATGCTCGACGGCGAGGGCGGCTTCTGCGTGTGGGGCAAGCAGACGCCGGCGGATGTGTCGCTGGAGAAGGGCTACCTGCCGCTGGGCCTCGCGCATCAGGTCAAGCTCACGCGCGATATCGCCGAGGGGCAGGTGCTCCAGTGGTCGGATGTGGAGATCGATGCGGGCGCCCATGCGGTGAAGGTGCGGCGCCAGATGGAGGCGATGTTCGGCCGGCCGAATGTGCGCTGACCGCGTTGCAGAGTGCGTGTTGCGAGGGCGATCCGCCGTGGTGAGCTTGTCGAACCACGCGGCCACCGGCGGTGCCACTCATCCGTCCTTCGACAGGCTCAGGACGGGGTCGAGATGGGGCTAGGGACGATAGACAGGTTGGAGCCATGAACGACAGGGTTGCATTCGTAACAGGTGGCGTGTCGGGGATCGGGCTGGCGACGGTGCGCCGGCTGCTCGCGGCGGGCTGGAAGGTGGCGGCCGTCGATCGCGACGAGACGGCGCTGGCCGCTCTGCGCCAGGAGCTGGGCGATCGGGCCGATGTATTTGTCGCCCCGCTGGATGTGACGGATGAAGCCGCCGTCGACGAAGGTGGTCGGCAAGGCGGCGCAGGCGCTGGGCGGGCTCGATGGCGTGGTCAATTCCGCGGGCATCGCCGCCGACATCCCCGCGCTCGACACGCCGGTCGATCTGTTCCGCAAGATCCTCGATGTCAACGTGGTCGGAACGTTTCTCGTCGCCCGCGCCGCCGCGCGCCTGATGAAGGACACCGGCGGCGGCGCCATCGTCAACATCAGCTCGATCTCGGGCGTGCGCGGCAGCAAGGGGCGCAGCGCCTATGGGGCGTCGAAGGGCGCGGTGATTGTGCTGACGCAGGTGCTGGCCAACGATCTGGGCCGCTACAACATCCGCGTCAACGCGGTGGCGCCGGGGCCCGTCGACACGCCCATGGTGCAGGCGATCCACAGCCCCGGCGACCGCGAGCTTTGGACGCGCTATCTTCCGCTGCGGCGCTACGGCAAGCCCGACGAGATCGCCAGCGCGATCGAGTTCCTGCTCGACGGGACGAAGTCGAGCTTCGTGACGGGCGAGATCATCGCCGTCGACGGCGGCTTTCGCGGCACCGGCGTCATCGCTGGCGGGTAGCGCGCCCGAGTTCTCGCCCGCGCGCTTGGGATACGCTCATCCGATCGGTGCGCCGACGTTGAACCCACCGCCCCCGACATTGACGTGGGCGCCGGTGACGTACGACGCCTCCTCCGACAGCAGCCAGACGACGACACGCGCCACCTCGGCAGGAGAGCCGAAGCGCTGCATCGGGATCGTGGATTCGACTGCGGCCCGGCGGTCGCCGTACCGGAAGGGCTCGACCATGTCGGTGTCGGTCACGCCCGGCCGAACCGCATTCACGCGTATGCCCTCGGTGGCGACCTCCCTGGCAAATCCCGTGGTGAAGGCGTCGACCGCGCCCTTGCTCGCTGCGTAGGCCGACGCACCCGGCCTGCCCCCGATGGTCGCCGCCATCGACGAGATGTTGACGATCGAGCCGCCCTTGCCGCCGTGGCGTGTCGACATGCGCTTGGCCGCCTCCCGGCAGCAGAGCACAAGCCCGGTCACGTTGACCGCAAGCAAACGCTGCAAGTCGCCCGCATCGATCGCATCGACACGCGCGTTGAGCGACGAGCCCGCGGAATTCACCAGGCCGCCGATCGGCCCGAGGGCGCGTTCCGCTTCCTTGAAGATCGCAACGACATCGGATTCCTTGGCGACGTCGCCGCGCACGGCAGCGGCCTTGCGGCCGGTCGCGGCAATTTCCGCCGCGAGCGCTTCCGCGGCGTCCGACCTTTCACGAAAGTTGATGGCGACGTCCCAGCCGGAGGCGGCCGCAAGTCGCGCCGTCTCCCGGCCGATGCCACGGGCTCCTCCCGTGATCAGGCAAACACCTGCCATTGCCGCGCGTCTCCTTCAGGGTTTCGCTTGTTGCGGGGTGATCCGGATGCACGGCGCGGCTCGGCCAGCCGGACGACGGTCGAGGCATCCGACAACGGGACCGTTTCGCTGACCGAAACAAACACAACACATCACCGCACTTGGTGCATAGCAGACAGCCGACATGGGGATTGCGCCCGAGCCCGATCGACCTCACAGTATCCTCTGGAGGATCGGCGCCGATCACAAAAAACAAGGGGCGCCCCGGGGAGAGCCCTGAAATGCAAGCGGCCGCCGTGCGCCGGCCAGCGCTGCTCGCAGCGCTGGGTGCCATCAATGATGTCCTGCTCTTCGTGTGCAAATGGCTGGCGATCGCGCTCGTTGCCGCGATTGCGCTGATCGTCATCAGCTCCGTCATCTTCCGCTACGGCTTCAACAACTCGCTCGCCTGGTCCGAGGACGCAGCCAAGTTTCTCATGGTGTGGCTTGCGTTCATCGGCGCGCCGCTGGGTTTCCATCACGGCGCGCACGTGGCGATCGAGCTGGTGCCGCAGGGCGCGCCGCCCGCCGTTCGGCGCATCTTGCGCGCGCTCGTCTATGCGGTCGTTCTCGTGCTGATGGTGGTCCTGACCTGGCATGCCTGGCTGTTTGCCTGGAACGGACGCACGCAGGTCGCCCTGACCATCGGCGACGTGTCCATGTTCTGGATATTCCTGGCCATGCCGATCGGTGCCGCGGTCATGGCCGCCGTCGCGCTCGAGCTGCTGCTCGCCACGCTGTTTGGGTTGCCTGAGCCGAGGATCGCCGAGGAAGAGATGATCTCGACTCAGGGAATGTAGCGCCGAGCAGGAGTGCGATGTGAGCCTGGTTTTTCTGTGGGTGTTCTTCGCCACGATGGCGATCGGTGTTCCGATCGTGTTCGCGCTCGCCTTCGGTCCGGTCGTCGGCTTCCTGATCGATGGCCGCTCCGCGTTCCTGACAGTGGTCGCGCAGCGCCTGTTCGTGGGCATCAACGTCTATCCGCTGCTCGCCATCCCGCTGTTCATCCTGGCGGGCGAAATCATGAACGTCGGCGGCATTACCCAGCGCCTCGTCGATTTCTCGCAGAAGCTCGTCGGCCATCTGCGCGGCGGCCTGGGCCACGTCACCATCGTGTCCGCCACCATCTTCTCGGGCATCAGCGGTTCGGCCGTGGCCGACGCCTCCGCGCTCGGGCGCATCCTGATCCCGAGCATGGTGAAGGAGGGCTACCCGCGCGGCTACGCTGCCGCCGTCACGGCCTCGGCGTCGGTGCTCGGGCCGATCATCCCGCCCAGCATCATCATGGTGATCTACGCCTACATCATGCAGATCAACGTCGCGGCCCTGTTCGCGGCGGGCTGCATACCCGGCCTGATCATCGGTGTCGGGCTGATGCTGGTCAACCATCTGGTCGCCACCAAGCGCCGCTATCGCGTCGCCGATCGCCGCGCCACGTTCCGCGAGGTGGCCCACTCCTTCACCGGCGCGTTCTGGGCGCTGGTTGCGCCGTTCCTCATTCTCGGAGGCATACTCGGCGGCGTGTTCACGCCCACCGAGGCGGCCGCGGCCGCGGTGCTCTACGCCACCATCGTCTCGGTCCTGGTGACGCGCGAGCTGCCCCTGCGCGAGATCCCCGACGTGCTCTACCGCACCGCCGTCATCTCCGCGGCACTGCTGCTGGTGGTCGGCACCGCCATGATCTTCTCCTGGGTGGCGAGCCTCTCCGGGGTCACGGTCAAGCTGGGCGCGTTCCTGTTCTCCATCACCAGCAACCCCTATCTGCTCCTCTTCCTGATAAACATCCTGCTGTTCATCGCCGGCATGTTCCTGGACGCGGGGCCGGCCATTCTCATCCTCGGTCCGATCCTTGCGCCGACGCTGGCGCAGCTCGGCGTCGACCCTTTGCATTTCGCGATCGTGATGTGCGTCAACCTCTCGCTCGGGCTGGCCACGCCGCCGATGGGCCTGCTGTTGTTCGTGTCCTCGGCCATGAGCAGGGCGACGGTGTTGGAGATCGCGCGCGAGATGTGGCCGTTCTATCTCGTCTACGTCGTGGTCATCTTCCTGATCACGTATGTGCCCGAGGTGGCCCTGTGGTTGCCCAAGGTATTGGGCTTTTAAGGGACAACAAGGTTTCAACAAGCAGAAAGACAAGCAAGGAGACGGAGGAAATATGAGAACGACACGCACTCTGGCCTGCGCATTCGCCATGTGGGCCGCTGCCGCGGCCCCCTCGCTGGCGCAGACTTTCACGCTCAAGTTCGGCCACGTGGCGCCCGCCACCGACATCGCCGACGATCACGTCGCCGCGCTCTATCTCAAGTCCTTCCTGGAGAGCCGCTCCGGCGGACGCATCAAGGTCGAGATCTATCCGGCCTCCCAGCTCGGCGATTTCCGCGCCCAGGTCGAGCAGGTGCAGCTCGGCACGCTGGAGGCGACCCACACCTCGGTGGGCGGCATCGGCCAGTTCTTCCCCGAGATCCAGGTGCTGGAGCTGCCCTACTTCGTGCCCGACGATGTCGTTGCCGAGCGCATCGCGCACAGCCCGCTGATGTGGGAGATGCGCGATGCGATCCTCAAGAAGACGGGCAATGTCCGCCTGTTCTCGGCGACCAATACGGGCCGCTTCCGCTCGTTCTTCACCACCAAGAAGGAGATCAAGTCGGCGGCCGACCTCAAGGGCGTCAAGATGCGCACGGTGGACTCGCCGATGCAGATCGAGTTCGTCAAGTTCCTGGGCGGCAATCCCACGCCCGTGGTCTGGGGCGAACTCTACACCTCGCTCAAGACCAACGTCGTGGAGGGCACCAAGAACGCCGCCACCGACGTCATCCCCAACAACCTGCACGATGCCCTCAAGTTCGTGGTGCTCGACGAGCATTCCTACCTGTGGGGCTTCAACTGGATCAGCGACAAGTGGCTGAAGTCGCTGCCCAAGGACCTGCAGGACCTGGTCGCCGACGGCTTCGTGCAGATGGCGGACGTGCAGTTCCAGTACAACAAGCAGTACGAGGCCAAGAGCCTAGAGCAGTTCGTCAAGGCCGGCGGCAAGATCCACGTGCCGAATGCCGAGGAGAAGAAGACCTTCACGGCAGCCAAGGGCCACATGAAGGACTGGTTCGTGCAGAAGTACGGCAAGGTGTGGGTCGAGAAGCTCGAGAAGGCCGTGGCCGACGCGGAAACCGACATCGGCAAGGACCGCAACGCGCTGATCGGGCGCTGAGGTCTCGATAGGACCCGTCAGTGTCGCGGTGGGCGTACCGCGGCGCTGGCGGCTCCGGTTGCAGCCGCTGACAGGGAAGCTGCGCGCGGGGCGGCTCGCTGCATGGATGGCCGGGACCTGACGGCCCGGCCATGACGGCGTGTGCGGCTGCCCCTCACCCCGACCCCGGATCAAGCCCGGGGCAGGCTCCTCTCCCCGCGCTGATGTTGTTCGCGTCGCGCTCGGCGTTGCGCGGGGAGAGGGAGCGTGGAGCACAGGTCGGGACGACGGGGATAGGTATTCGGGTTGATCATGTATGCGTACGGAGCATGACGCGGGGCGCGGGGTGTGCTTTCATGCGGGTGCCTCGGAGATGAGGCGGGCGGCAATCCTGGAGCCCGCGCCTCAACACAGGAGCCGGGGGCGGCAGTCCGCAAGCATCGCCGGGTTGGCGGCCAGGCCGGCCGAGCGCCATGGCGGGGCTACGGATGCCGCGAAGTCGATGTCCGAGAGAACGGCCCGGGTCGGTGAGTAGACCCAAGCAAGCGCCCGGGCAGGCACGGACACGATCGGGCAGGGCGTTCTTTGCGCCTTTACCGGAGTTCAGGTCACGGGTCAGCGGGCGCAAGCCCGAACGCCCTGCCTCTCCTCCCCAACCCTCGGGCGAAGCCGCCGCGAGGCCGAAGGCGTTGGCGCAGGCCATGACCTGCGGGTGGCACGCGGGATTGGATGGCCGGGTCGGGCAGTCGGGGCTTTGGCCAGGACGGCGTGTGCGGCTGCCCCTCACCCCGACCCTCTCCCCGCGCCGATGTCGTTCGTGTTGCGCTCGGTGTTGCGCGGGGAGAGGGGGGGCACGGTTGGGCGGCAGGTGTTGTCAGCAGGATGGCCTGGGCACATCTTTGTGCTTCGCGCGGAGGCCGAAGCTCGGGCAATGTCGCGGGCGTGATTGTGAACCCCGCCGCCGCCGCCGGCCGCGGGCGAGCCCCAAGGAGGTCGTGAAATGCCGACGGTCGCGGAGAAGCGTGCCACCTTCAAGCGCCTGCACCAGAGCGGATTGTTCGTCATGCCCAACCCGTGGGACGTGGGCAGCGCGCGCTATCTGCAGGGGCTGGGCTTCAAGGCGCTGGCGACGACGAGCGCGGGGTTCGCCTGGACGCGCGGGCTGGGCGACGGCGGCGTGTCGCGGGACATGGTGCTTGCTCATTGCGCCGAGCTGTCGGCGGCGGTCGACGTGCCGATGAACGCCGACTTCGAGGGCGGCTTTGCCGATGCGCCCGAGGGCGTGGCCGAGAGCGTGCGGCTGTGCGTGGCGACCGGCGTCTCGGGCCTGTCGATCGAGGACTACACCGGCAACAAGGACGACCCGCTCTACGACTTCGACCTGGCGGTGGCGCGGGTGAAGGCGGCGCGGGCGGCGATCGACAAGGCCGGCGGCGATGTGGTGCTGACCGGGCGCAGCGAGGGGCTGATCCGCAACCGGCCCGATCTCGGCGAGGCGATCCGCCGGCTGCAGGCCTATGCCGCGGCGGGCGCCGACTGCCTCTATGCGCCGGGGATTACGACGCGCGAGCAGATCAAGGCGGTGGTGGAGGCGGTGGCGCCCAAACCCGTCAACGTGCTGATCGGCTTCCCCAGCGATCTCACCGTCAAGGACCTCGAGGGGCTCGGCGTGCGGCGCGTCTCGGTCGGCGGGGCGCTGGCGCGGGCGGCGTGGGGCGGCGTCCTGCGCACGGCCAAGCTGATCTTCGAGCAGGGCAGCTTCAAGGGCTTCGCCGATGCGGCGCCGGGCGCGGAGATTGCCAAGGCGTTCAAGTGACGGGACAGGGGGCCTACTCCCCCCTCACCAGTTCGGCCAGATGACTTACGACCGCGCCACCACTGTCTGGATCCTGGATCGCTTGAAGCACGCGGCCGTAAGTCATGGCCTCACGTCCTCTCCCCAAGGGGAGAGGGTTGCAGCCGCGGTGCGCAAGAAAAAGGAACACTCAGCTGTGCGATACGCAGTCGGTGATCGAGAAGGCGGACGGGAATTACTCGGCCTACGTGCCGGATTTGCCGGGCTGCATCGCGACGGCCGCGACGGTGGAGGCCGTCGAAGAGGAGATCCGCGCCGCGATCCGTTTTCATATCGATGGGCTGGTGGCCGACGGCGCCGAAGTCCCCGAGCCGACCAGCCTCGCCGAATACGTCGAGACGTGAGCAGCGCGTACCTTGGTTCCAATGCGCTTTGCTAGTGCGCCCTCGGCGTTAAAGAACGTTTCTGACCTCAGCGCTTGGCCAGGCTGCGTGCGGGAGGTGGGTTGCGGGCGTCGCCCCGGCGATTTGCCGGACGGACATACATGATCTGCGCTTCCGGGTGCTCGGTCTTGGCCTTGAGCGCGGCGATCAGCGCATCTTCGGCCTCCACGGCGATGTGGTCCGACTTCGTCTTCAGCTTGAGTCCGACGGTAAATCGCATCGGCATCGTCCTTGGACGGGGTGGTTGGCCCCCTTTTAGCACACTGCGGGCATCCCGATGACTTGCCAGGGCAGGCCGCGATCGGGTCCGCCGGCGCTCGGCCTACGCGTCGAAGAAGACGGTCTCGTCGGGGCCTTGCAGGCGGATGTCGAAGCGGCAGACGCCGGGCTTGGCGGGGTCGGGTTTGGCCAGCAGGGTGTCGCGGCGGTCGGCCGGCACCAGCGCCAGGATCGGGTCGGTGGCGTTGGCCGGCTCGTCGGCGAAATAGATGCGGGTGAAGAGGCGCTTGACGATGCCGCGCGAGAAGATGCCGACATTGATGTGCGGCGCCTGCAGCGCGCCGTTGGGCCCGGCGACCTGGCCCGGCTTCACGGTCTCCAGGTGAAAGCCGCCGTCCTTGTCGGTCGGGCAGCGGCCGAAGCCGCGGAACGAATTGGATTGCAGCGGCCGTCCGTCTGCCGGGTGGGCGTACCGGCCCTGTCCGTCGGCTTGCCAGGCCTCGATCATGGCGTCGGGGACGATGTTGCCGTCGCCGTCGAAGATGCGGCCCTCGATGCGGATGCGCGTGCCCTCAACGCCCTGGTCGGCGACCACGGGGCTAAAGATCTCCCGGCCGCCGTACTGGCCGGGCACCAGGCCGATGTGCAGATAGGGCCCGACGGTCTGTGATGGCGTGCGCTCAGGCATGATCGATGTCCGGCGGCGTCTCGTTGCGGCCCCTCAGCACGATGTCGAAGTTGTAACCCAGCGCCCATTCCGGCTTCGTGTTGGCGAGGTCGAACTGGCAGACCATGCGCTCGCGCGCCTTGGGGTCGGGCACCGAGTTGAAGATCGGGTCGAAGGGGAACAGCGGGTCGCCGGGAAAGTACATCTGCGTCACGAGCCGCGTCAGGAACGACGGGCCGAACAGCGACAGGTGGATATGCGCCGGGCGCCAGGCGTTGGGATGGTTGCGCCAGGGGTAGGCGCCGGGCTTGATGGTGGTGTAGCGGTAGCGCCCCTCCACGTCGGTGACGCAGCGGCCGGTGCCGGTGAAGTTGGGATCGATCGGCGCTGGGTGCTGGTCGACGACATGGATGTAGCGGCCGGCGGCGTTGCACTGCCAGATCTCGACCAGCGTGTCGGGCACGGGGCGGCCGCGCTCGTCGAGCACCCGGCCGTGCACGATGATGCGCTCGCCCTGGGGCTCGCCGGCATGCTGCGTGGTGAGGTCGGCCTCCTCGATCTTGACGTCGGAATGGCCGTAGACCGGGCCGGTGACCTCCGACAGCGTCTGCGGAATGATCACCAGCGGCCGCCGCGGCGCGCGCGTGCGGGTGCCGACGTAGTCGGGCGACAGGTAGGGCGGGTCGGCGGCGTCGCCGGCGCGGGAATAGGTGTCTTGCATGCTCTGGTGCCTCGTCACGTGGCCGACCTCGCACCATTTCCGCGTCACGCGGAAAGGCGCTGCATTGACCTACCTCAAAATTTCATTCCCTCGGCCGCATCGCTGCCTTGGTGCGCGCGTGCAGGTCGCGCAGCACCTTGAGCTCCTTGGCGTCCGGCGGCGCCGTGTCGGCGATTCTGCCGGCGAACTTCACGCGCCAGCCGGTGCTGTCGGAAATCTGCTCGCGCGTCACGCCCGGATGCATGGCGATGACGGTGAGCTCCCTGGTGGCGGGATCGGGCTCCATCACGCAAAGGTCGGTGATCACGCGCGTGGGGCCCTTGGTCTTGACGCCCAGGCGCTCGCGACTGCCCGGGCCGTCGCCGTGGCCGAGCGAGGTGACGAAGTCGAGCTTGTCGACGAACGCGCGCTTGCCCTGTGCCATGATGATGAACACCTCCCCGCACGAGGTGGCGATCTCGGGCGCGCCGCCGCCGCCGGGCAGCCGCACCTTCGGCTTGTCGTAGGGGCCGATCGAGGTGGTGTTGAGGTTGGCGAAGCGGTCGATCTGCGCGCCGCCGAGGAAGCCCACGGAAATGCGTCCGCCCTGCAGCCAGTAGCGGAACATCTCCGGCACCGAGACGGTGGTAAGGGCCGTGTCGCACAGCTCGCCGTCGCCGATCGACAGCGGCAGCACGTTGGGCTTGGTGGCGATCGTGCCGCTCTCGTAGATGAGGGTGATGCCGGGCGCGTGCGTCAGGCGCGCCAGGTTGCAGGCGGCCGACGGAGCCCCGATGCCGACGAAGCACACGTCGCTGTTCTTCAGCGCGCGCGAGGCGACGACGGTCATCATCTCTGTCGGCGTATAGGAGGGTTTGGCGCTTGACGTCATGCGGACCTCCCCTTCGCGGCGTAGCGGGCGAACGCCTCCGGCCCTTTTTCCATCACGTTGGCGGCGATCCAGGCCTTGAAGCTGTCGCGGTCGCGCGCGATCTCCTCCCAGGCCTCGTAGTAGGCGTTGTCGCGCTTGTAGTAGCCCTGGGTATAGGAGGGATGCGCGCCGCCCGGGACGGCGGCAATGGCCGTCACCGTCCAGTGCGGGAGGACGCAGGCGTTGAGGGAGCGCGGGCCCAGGTCGTCGACGATCTCCTCCACCGTCACCAGCGAGCGCCTGGCGGCGAGCACGGCTTCCTTCTGCACGCCGACGATGCCTTCGAGCAGGACGTTGCCGGCGCGGTCGGCCTTCTGCGCATGGATGATCGCGCTGTCCAGCCGGATGGCGGGGACGGTGGCGAGCACCTCGCCCGTGTAGGGGCAGGCGACCGACTTGATCGTGGGATTGACGCGGGGCAACTCGGCGCCGCGATAGCCGCGGAAGGCGGCGAACGGCAAACCTGCGGCGCCGGCCTCGTAGGCGTTGGCCATGGCGGCGTGGCTGTGCTCCTCGATCTCGAGGGGACGCGGCCAGCCCTTCTCGTAGGCGTCGCGGAAGCGGTGCAGCGAGCCGACGCCGGGATTGCCGCCCCAGGAGAAGACCATCTTCTTGGCCGCGCCGACGCCGATCAGCTGGTCGTAGATCAGGTCGGGCGTCATGCGCACGAGGGTCAGGTCGCGGCGGCCCTGGCGGATCGTCTCGTGCCCGGCCGCGAACGGAATCAGGTGGGTGAAGCCTTCGAACGCGGTGACGTCGCCGTCGCGCACGACGGCTTCGACGGCTTCGGCGAGGGACAGGATCTGGGCCATGGGTCCGCTAAAGGTGGGAATGCCAACGACCTTTGTAATGACCGCGGCGCCGTCATGGCAAGGGGCGCAGGCGCAAGGCAGCCGGGCCGATCACGGAGCCTGGTAGGTGAAATGGGCCGCCAGATCGCGCAGGCGCGGCTGGCGCCGATCCTTGTCGGAAAGCTGCAGCTGTCCCGTCGGGTTTGGCCAGGCGATGGCAAGGTCGGGATCGTCGAACGCAAGCCCCCGGTCGCAGTCCGGCGCGTAGAAGTCGGTGACCTTGTAGATGACCTCCGTGTCCGGCTCCAGCGTCACATAGCCGTGCGCGAAGCCGACCGGCACCCACAGCTGCGACCAGTTCTCCGCCGAGAGCGTGGCCGAGACATGCCGGCCGAAGGTGGGCGAGCCATGGCGGATGTCGACGGCAACGTCGAGGATTGCGCCGCGCACGACGCGCACGAGCTTGCCCTGCGGGTGCGGGTCGATCTGGAAGTGCAGGCCGCGCAGGACGCCTGCGGCGCGCGACAGGGCGTGGTTGTCCTGCACGAACGCGGTGTCGATGCCGAGCGCGGCGAGGCCTTGGCGATTGTAGGTCTCGGAGAAGAAGCCGCGCTCGTCACGGAAGATCGGCGGGGTGAGGAGCTTCACCTCCGGGATGGCGAGTGTCTGCGCATCGATCGGCATTGGGGCTCGCGAGGATTGAGGAGATGGCGGCCAGTCTTGGCAGAAGGGGGCGTGGCGTTCAACGGCGGCGGCTCCCTTTTCCCCGGTTCGGCGGGGTCAGGTCGCCGGGGCGGCCGCGACGCTTGCGGGCTCCGGCATGTCGGGCAGCATGCGGGCGCGCTCGATGAGGGCGACGGGGCGCGGTGCGGTCAGGCCGCGGATCATGACCTCTTCATGGGGAAAAGCCTCGACCGCCAGGCCGGCGAGCCGCAGCACGTCGGCCGAGACGATCAGCTGGCAAGCCTTCTCCTTGGTCAGCGCCTCCAGGCGGCTGGCGGCGTTCACGGTGGTGCCGATCACCGTCAGCATGGCCGTGTCGGCGTAGCCGATGTGGCCGACCACGAGCGGGCCGACGTCTACCCCCATGCCGATGCGCAAGGGCATGCCGATCTCGCCCATGATCTCGCGGTTGAGGCGGTCGAGCGCGAGGTCGATGTCGCGGGCGGCGCTGAGCGCCTGGCGGCAACCCGCCGCCTCGCCGTCGCGCGCGCCGAAGATCGCCATCAGTCCGTCGCCCATGTACTTGTCGATGCTGCCGCCGTGGCGGCGGATGGCCTCGCCGACCTCCGCGAACAGCCGGTTGAGGATGAACACCACGTCATAGGGCAGCCGCGCCTCGCTGATCTCGGTGAACCCGCGCGTGTCGAGGAAGAACACGACAAGCGTGCGCTCGACGCCTTGCGGGTTGGCGCCGAGGCGCGTGCGCGCGCCGGCGCCCATCGGCGGCGGCACGAGGCGTGTGACCGTGATGGCGGCGTGCGGGCGGATCTGGCAGGCGAGCCGCACGTGCGGCGGCGCGCCGATGCCGGCAAGGGTGGCGGCTTCCGCCATCGCCGGCGGGGCAAGGTCCATGAGTCCCGCCTCGACGCCGACACGGCAGGTGGAGCAGCGCG
Source organism: uncultured Alphaproteobacteria bacterium (assembly GCA_963797005.1). Classification (GTDB taxonomy): domain Bacteria; phylum Pseudomonadota; class Alphaproteobacteria; order Rhizobiales; family Hyphomicrobiaceae; genus AWTP1-13. The sequence continues at coordinate 166,442 of CAWCOF010000011.1, read as the reverse complement.
CACGCCCGCCGCAGACGGAGGTGTGCGGCACGTGGTGCATGCGGCTGATCTCGAGCAGGGTCGGGCCCGCCGGTGCGCGCACCACGGGGCCGCCGCGGTAGGTAACCTCGACCTTGGCGCCCGCGGTTCGGCGCAGCAAGCGATAGGCGGGAATGGCGAGCGCCAGGCCCACAAGCAACAGGAACGTGCCCTGCAGCCGCCCCTGCAGCAGGACGAGCCGCGTCACCGCCGCCTCGTCGGGCGCGCGCGAGGCGACCTGCAGCCTCTCCCATGCTCCAGGCTCGGAAATCTGGGTGGCGACCTGCCGTCCGGCGACCGAGAATCCGGCCAGCGCCGCTACCGGCAGGGCGACGGCGAGCGCGAACAGGACCGGCTGCGCCTGGCGGTACCAGGGCGCCAGGCGCAGCCAGTAGTGCATGCCGATCGAGCCATGCACCCACACGCACAAGAGCAGCGCTGCGTGCTCCCAGGCCAAGTCGGGCCAGATGTTGCCAAGCTCGAAGGCGTAGGTGTCGTTCGTGCCGGCGAGACTGGCCGCGCCGCGGTTGAAGACGACATGGGTGATCAGGAAGAGCGGGATGCAGACGCCCGTGACGATCTGTGCCGCCTCCCACAGCGGCAGCCGCCAGGTGGTGCGGCGGGAGATCTTGTAGAGCGCGAGCGAAATGTGGGTGAGGAACGCGCCGAGAAGGAGCACCGATCCGGGCCAGGAGCGCGTCACGACCTTCCGCCAGGCCTGCATCGCGTGCATGGCATCGAGGCTGACCAGCCCCAGCGCGTGATTGAGGAAGTGCGTGGCGACGAACGTGAAGAGGATCAGGCCGGAGGCCAGCCTCAGCCGCTGCAGGATGTCGCCGCGCACGAGGATGTTCATGTCCGAACTTCCGGTCTCCGTTCAACGGGTAGTGCGCGCGCGGACTGGAGCGCAGACTACTCGTCCCTTGGAATTGTGCTATAGATTACGCATGACCAAGACCGTTGCAGATAAGCTCTCCGATCTGGTTGAAGCCGTCAAAGCTCTGCCGGCGGCCACGCAGGAGGCCCTGGTCGAGGTGTTTTCGGACCGGCTGTCCGATTTCGAAAACGATGGGATATCGGAGGCGCAGCGCAGCGAGGTGGCGCGTCGGCTGGCCAATCCGCGCTATGCCGATGCGGATGACGTGCGCAAGTTCTTCGCTCGCGACCCGGCAAGCAAGCGTTAGCCGAGAGCCATCCCTCTGCGATGATCATCGCTGTCCACAGGGCGATTGCTCGCCCGGCGGTGCGGGTGCCATAACGCCGAGGTTCCCTCTCCCCGCTTGCGGGGAGAGGGTTAGGGTGAGGGGCAGACACTTGCGCCGACGTTGGCGATTGTGGCTGCCCCTCACCCCGACCCTCTCCCCATCGTGAAGGACGATGGGGAGAGGGAGAGGACGCCCATGCTGAAGAAAATCCTGATCGCCAATCGCGGCGAGATCGCCGTCCGGATCGTGCGCACCGCGCGCAGGCTGGGGGTGCGGACGGTGGCCGTCGCCTCCGAGCCCGACCGGCGTGCGCCGTTCGCCCGGCTCGCCGACGAGATGGTCGAGATCGGGCCGGGTCCCGCCGGCGAGAGCTACCTGCGCATCGACAAGGTCATCGCCGCAGCCAAGGCCACGGGCGCCGACGGCATCCATCCGGGCTACGGCTTCCTCGCCGAGAACGCCGATTTCGCCGAGGCCGTGCGGGCGGCCGGCATCACGTTCATCGGGCCGAGCCCGGATGCCATGCGCCGCATGGGCGGCAAGGCGGAGGCGAAGGCGATCGCGGCGCAAGCCGGCGTGCCCGTCGTGCCGGGCTACCAGGGCGACGCGCAGGACGGCAAGGTCCTCGCCAAGGAGGCGAAGCGGATCGGCTATCCGGTGATGATCAAGGCAGTCGCCGGCGGCGGCGGCCGCGGCATGCGGCTGGTCGAGGCCGAGAGCGGTTTCTCAGCGGCGCTGGAAAGCGCGCAACGGGAGGCGCAGGCCGCCTTCGGCGACGGCCGCGTGCTGCTCGAGAAGGTCGTCGAGCGGCCGCGCCACATCGAGGTGCAGGTGTTCGGCGACCGCCACGGCAACGTGGTGCATCTGTTCGAGCGGGACTGCTCGCTGCAGCGGCGCAACCAGAAGGTGATCGAGGAGGCGCCGGCGCCGGGCATGTCGGCCGGGCTGCGCGAGCGGATGACGGAAGCCGCGGTCGCCTGCGCGAAGGCCGTCGGCTACGAGGGCGCCGGCACGGTGGAGTTTCTGGTCGAAGGCGGCAAGCTCTCACCCGAGGCGCCCTGGTACTTCATCGAGATGAACACGCGGCTCCAGGTCGAGCATCCCGTGACCGAGGCGATCACGGGGCTCGATCTCGTCGAATGGCAGCTGCGCGTGGCCGCGGGCGAGCGGCTGCCGCTGGCGCAGGGCGAGATCGTGATGTCGGGGCATGCCATCGAGGCGCGGCTCAACGCGGAGAACCCGGCGCGGGGTTTCCTGCCTTCGACCGGTCCCATCGTCGCGTTCGAGACGCCGGCGCTCGAAGGGCTGCGGGTCGATGCGGGCGTGGAGACGGGATCGGTGATCTCGCCCTTCTACGATTCCATGATCGGCAAGCTGATCGCCAGCGGGCCCGACCGGGAGACGGCGATCGCGCGCCTGGCCCAGGGCCTGGAGCAATCCGTGGTCGCCGGTCCCAAGACCAACGCGGCATTCCTGCATGCGCTCGTCACGCTGCCGGAGTTCGCCGCAGGCCGGATGGACACGGGGCTGATCGCGCGCGAGCTTTCCCGGCTGGCGCCAAGGACGGGGATCAACCCGCGCGCGATCGCGTTCGGCGTTGCGCACATGCTGTGGAGCCGACACGACGAGCTGGAGGCCCGCCGCCAGGATATCGCGCGTGATCGCTATTCGCCGTGGAGCGTGCAGGACGCCTTCGGGCTCGCGGGTCCGCGGCGCCAGGGGATGACGGTGCTCGTGGACGGGAAGGAGACCAAGGTCGAGGTGAGCTGGGGGGCGGCCGGGCCGGCGGTGTCCGTCATCGGCGCCGCAAGCGAGGCCGAGGCGGAGCCACGCAGCCTGCGCGTGGTCGGCGAGTCCGACCCGCTCTACGTGATCTGCGACATGGTCCAGGCGGTGCTGCGCTGGCCGGTCTTCGAGGGCGGCGCGATCGCGGCGGAGGGCGACGGCGGCAGCATCCGCGCGCCGATCATCGGGCGCCTCGCCAAGGTCTTCGTCAAGGAGGGCGATGCCGTCGCCAAGGGTGACCGCATCGCCGTGGTCGAGGCCATGAAGATGGAGCACGTGCTGCACGCGGCCCGCGCCGGACGCATCGCCAAGCTCGCCGCCAAGGAAGGCGATCAGTTGGGCGAGGGCGCGCTCATTGCGACGCTGGCGGAAGCGTAGCGGTGGCCCAACTCGACGCCGCCCAGAGCTTGTCGAAGGGCGTTGTTTGGCACCCTCGGGGCCTCATGGTTCGACAAGCTCACCACGAGGGTCTCAGCCCTCGGTCCGGATACTGCGCTGCGCGAAATTCGGGACCACAACTACATCGCCAGGTCGCTCGATTGGATGCGCTTGACGCCGGCTTTGGTCATGCTCTTCCACGCGGCGGCGAGGGAGCCGTGGGTGTCGATGCCGCGGCACGCGTCCTCGATCACGTAGGCATTGAAGCCGAGCTTGCGCGCATCCATCGCCGACCAGGCAACGCAGAAGTCCGTCGCCAGCCCGACCACGAACACCGTCTTGATGCCGCGCTGTTTGAGGTAGCCGTCGAGGCCGGTCTTGAGCTTGCCGTCGGCCTCGATGAAGGCGGAATAGCTGTCGACCTTCGGGTTGTAGCCCTTGCGGATGATCAGCTGGGCGTGCGGGATGTCGATGCCCTTGTTGATGGCGGCGCCGTCGGTGCCCTGCACGCAGTGGTCGGGCCACAGGATCTGATTGCCATAGGGCAGCTTGATCGCCTCGAACGGCTTCTTGCCGGAATGCGAGGACGCAAACGAGATGTGCCCAGGCGTGTGCCAGTCCTGCGTCAGGACGACGTTGCGGAACGCCTTGGCAATCCTGTTGATCAGCGGCACGATCTCGTCGCCGCCCTTGACCGCGAGGCTGCCGCCAGGCGTGAAGCAGTTCTGCACGTCGACGACGATGAGGACGCTGTCGGCGCCGGGCTTGATCTTGCCCTGTGCAAACGCGCTCGGCACGAGGCTGGCCAGCGAAGCGCCGCCCGCAGCGACGAGAAACGAGCGGCGCGATAGGTCAGGCATGGCAGGGCTCCTTGCGGCACTATGGCTGTCCCCAGCTTAAGCTCCGCTCGGGCTCGCCGGAAGCGCTATGATGCTTTAAGCCAGTCGCGAAATGTGGTGGCGAGGAGACGGGATGTCCTTGCATCTGATCAAGCTGTGCGTGGGCTGCGACTCCATCGAGGATCTCGCCGACTGGCAGGCCGAGCGTCTCAGGCAGCGCCGCCGCGCCGGCGAGAAGAAGCCGCAGCTCTTCCACCGCACCTTCCAGACGCCCAAGCGGCGCGCGGAGCTGCTCGAGGGCGGCTCGCTCTACTGGGTGATCAAGGGCCTCGTGCAGGTGCGCCAGCCGCTCCTCGACATCACCGAGGGCACCAAGGAGGACGGCACGCCCTGCTGCGTGCTGATCCTGAAGAACGAGCTGGTGCCGGTCAGGCCCACGCCGCGGCGCGCGTTCCAGGGCTGGCGCTATCTCGATTCCGACGAGGCGCCGGACGACCTCAAGCGCGGGTCTGCCGGCGGCATCATCGCCATGCCGCCGAAGCTCAGGAAGCAGCTGGCGGAGCTGGGGCTGCTGTAGGGCGCAATAGGCGACAGCCGTATTGCGCCGCCTCGAGGGTCAGATCGGTGCAATACGCTTCGCTATTGCACCCTACGCGTTACGGGCTATCGCCAGCGCCGCAGGCTCTCGCGGGGGAAGGTCCACTCGGGCGTGACGAGTTGATTGCCGAAGGCGAGCGGATACCAAGGCGAGCCGTCGGCGGCTTGCGGGTTCTTGAGGACGTGGATCTCCTGCGCCGGCATGAAGCTCTGCAGCAGCAGGAAGCGCTTCTCGCCCGTGCTCTGGTTCTCGGCGATGTCGGCGACCATCACGGCGTGGCCCGGAAAGCCGCCCTTGATGAAGAGATCGCCGGCTTCGATCTGGGCCGTGGGTACGGGCCGCAGCTCGCGTTCCAGCGAATAGGTGCCGGCCCAGGCGAAGACCGTGTCCATGTAGCGGCGGAACGAGGCGTAGCCGGCATCCGGCGCCGCGCGGCGTGACCAGCGAAGCGTGCGCCCTGACGGGCGCGGCCGGTCGCCGGCCATCCAGCGCGAAAAGGCGATGGGCTTGGCCGAGCCCGTGTCGTTGAAGGCGATCTCCGCAGGCCGGCCGGCGGCGAACAGCCATTCGGCCCGCAGGCGCATGGCCGCATCGGCGCACTGCTGCAGGTCGCGCGTGCCGACGTCGATGGCGACGACGGCTGCGTGCACGTCCTGGCGCGGCTTCGGGGCGCCGTTGAACAGCAGGACCGGCGCGCCGGCAGGTTTCAGGGGAAGGCCGCGCAGCCAGGCGGCGAAGCTGTCTGGCGCTGCCGGACGCCGCTCGAAGCCGGCGGGCGGGGCGATGCGCGAGGCGATGGTGTCGCCGCCTTCGGCTGCCCGTGCGGCAGGCCACGCGTAGCGCGGCTCCGCGCCGGCTGGTTGGCACGCGATCGATGCCAGGACAAGGGCAGCAAGGAGCAGGGCGGGGCGCATTCAGGCGCTCGATCTCGTTTCGCGACAGGCCTCGCGATCCCTATCCCGCGCGATAGGCGGTTCGATGGCGGCCGCTCGGCTCGCGCGGGCGCCCAGGCGACGAAGGCGGGGTCCGCCAGCGGACTCCATTAACCCTGTGTTCGCTCCGCCCGGGTAACCTGCAGGCAGAGGAAATCGGTATGCATCGCTTCTTTGGCTATCTGGCGATCGGTGCCGCAGGGCTCGGCCTGTGGCTGCTGTTCGGGACCCCCGAGCAGACCGACGTGATTGCCCAGCACCTGGAAGGTGCGCCCAGCAACTATTCGGGCTGGGCGGTGGGCCTCGTCATGGGCCTGATCCTGGCGTGGCTTGCCGGGATCGAGTGGCGGGAGTTCCCCACCCGGGTCGGCGCCTGGGTGCGCCTGCAACGTCGCCGCGTGGGCCTGATCGTGCTCGGCGGCCTGTTCGCGTCGATCCTGCTGCTGTTTTAAGGGTCGGCGGGCCTGCCGTGCGGGCGCCTGCCCATGACAGGCGGCGCCGCATGCGCTATGGCCAGCGCCGATGCTGCACATCAACGACCTCACCTACCGCATCGAGGGCCGTCTCCTTTTCGACAAGGCGACGGTCGGCATCCCCCGTGGGCACAAGGTCGGGCTGGTGGGGCGCAACGGGTCCGGCAAGACGACCTTGCTGCGGCTGATCGCCGGCGAGCTGACGCCCGACGACGGTGCCGTCAATATTCCCCGCTCGACCAAGATCGGCGCGGTGGCGCAGGAGGCGCCCGGCGGGCCGGACAGCCTGATCGGCTTCGTGCTGGCGGCCGACAAGGAGCGTGCGCGCCTGCTGGCCGAAGCGGAGACGGCGCACGATCCAGGCCGCATCGCCGACATCCACGAGCGGCTTACCCACATCGACGCGCATTCGGCACCTGCGCGCGCGGCGCGGATTCTCGCGGGGCTCGGCTTCGACGAGGCGGCGCAGCAGCGCCCCTGCGCGGAGTACTCCGGCGGCTGGCGGATGCGCGTGGCGCTGGCGGCCATGCTGTTCGCTGAGCCCGACCTGTTGCTCCTCGACGAGCCCACCAACTATCTCGACCTGGAAGGCGCGCTGTGGCTGGAGGACTATCTCGCCGGCTATCCTCATACCGTGCTGATCGTCAGCCATGACCGCGAGTTGCTGAACGGCTCGGTCGGCTCGATCCTGCACCTGGCCCAGGGCAAGCTGACGCTCTACTCGGGCGGCTACGACCAGTTCGAGGAGGCGCGGCGGGAAAAGCAGCGCCTCGACCTCAAGCTCAAGAAGAAGCAGGACGACGAGCGCCGCCACATCGAGGCGTTCATCACCCGCTTCAAGGCCAAGGCCTCCAAGGCGAGCCAGGCGCAGAGCCGGGTCAAGGCGCTGGCGCGCATGCAGCCGATCGCCGAGCAGATCGAGGAGCGGGTGGCGCCGTTCCTGGTCGCCAATCCGGCCAAGGCGTTCGCGAGCCCGCTGATCCGGCTCGAGGGCGCGGCGGCGGGATATGTCGAGGACCAGCCCGTGCTGCAGGAGCTGGACCTGCGGCTCGATGCCGACGACCGCATCGGCCTGCTGGGGCCAACGGCAACGGCAAGAGTACGTTTGCCAAGCTGATCGCGGGGCGTCTGCCGACCATGGCGGGCCGCCGCTTTGCCTCCGACAAGATCGTGGTCGGCTATTTCGCCCAGCACCAGATGGACGACCTGCCAGCCGGCAAGACGCCCTACCAGCACATGCTCGACCTGATGCCCGAGGCAACCGAGGCGCAGCGGCGCGCGCGGCTCGGTGCGCTGGGGTTCGGCATCGACAAGGCGGACACCAAGGCCGAGAGCCTGTCCGGCGGGGAGAAGGCGCGACTGCTGCTCGCGCTGGCGACGTTCCACGGCGCGCACCTCCTGATCCTCGACGAGCCCACCAACCATCTCGACGTCGACGCGCGCGAGGCGCTGATGCGCGCGCTCAACGACTACGAGGGCGCGGTGATCCTGATCACGCACGACCGGCATCTGATCGAGGCGTGCGCGGACCGGTTGTGGATCGTGCGCCACGGCACGGTGCGTTCCTACGACGGCGACGTGGGGACCTATCGCACCGAATGCCTGGCCGAGCGGGGCGCCGATCCCGGCGCGCCGCGAGCCAAGTCGAAAGGCAACGGTGCCGCCAAGCCGAGCGCCCAGGCGGCGCGGCGGCAGGCGGCGGAGCTGCGCGCGGCGCTGGCGCCTCTGAAGAAGGACGTGGTCAGGGCCGAATCCAAGATCGAGCGCCTGTCCCTGCAGATTGCAAATGTCGATGCCGCCCTTGCCGATGCGGGTCTTTACACACGCAATCCGACACGCGCCCAGGCGCTGGCGCGGGAGCGCGCCGAGCTTGCCCGCGCGCGGGAGGCGGCAGAGGCGGAGTGGCTGGCGGCGAGCGAGGCCTATGAGGCGGCGGCGGCAGCCCAGGCTGAAGCTGTGTAGGTCCAGAGACCGAGCAAGATGGCTCCTTCAGGTCTCCCGGTGGGATGCCTCCAGAAGCGTGATGAGCCGGTCGAGCTTCTTGTCGATCTGGCCGAGGTGATAGGCGATGTATTCGGCCGCATTGGCCATCCGCCGATCGACCTGACTAAGGGTATCGGGCGAAGGCTCGGGAAGAAAGTCGGCCTCCATTCCGGCCTTGATGCGCTCTTTGCCAGGATCGGTAGGCATTGCGTGGTCCTCCAATGCGCGAACCCCAAGCCGCTTGTCAGAATTTCTGGGTGATGAAGTAGATGAGCGTGCCGGCCGCAAGTACGACGGCAAAGTTGGTGAGCCATGCCACGATCCACACGGATGCTGCGGCAGACCCAAACCACAGGTTGGGGGCCCCGCGCATCGCGGCGATCTGAGCGGTGCGGGCGCTGAAGCTCCAAAGATAGAGGCACCAGCCAGATGCCCAGATCAGGCCGCCAATCGCCACGGCGTACCAGGGCGAATATGCGAACCCGATCAGCGCGCCGGAAAGGAGATTGGGCAAGGCGACTTTCAGCTCGCGCACGTTCATGGCGCTGTCGCCCTCGATCGGGCAGCGGAAGAAGCGGCGGATTTCATGCTGGCTCATGCTCTCCATCTTGCAGTCACTGGCGCGAGCGCCAGTCCGAAGTGCCGCCGCGCCAGCCGGCAGGCGTCGTCGCCGGGCGCGCAAGCACGGCACACGTCGGGGCGGACGCCGTAGATCAGACACGAGGTCGATACGCCGACTTCGCCCGCCAAGGCGGAGCAGCGATCCCCATCGCAATTGAGGCCGCCCAGCCGCCGGTCGACGAACTCGGCCGGTATCAGATCGAGGTCGGCATCGTCCTCCGTGCTGAAGCGCGGCCAGTCCTTTGAGAATGAGCAGCAGGCGCCGCAGCTGCGGCAGAGCCCGGCGTCATCGGCTTGCAGGGCGTGGAGCGTCACGCGGCAGGCCGCCGCGAAAGCTCGCTCTCCTTGGCCATTCGCTCGAATGTTTCGGACTTGGATTTCACGCGGTACTGAAGCTCGCCGCTGTCGGTGCTGTCTGCCGGGAGCAGGCGAACGATCTCGTACTGTCGGCCGGACGTCGCCACGCCCGGCCTGGAGGGCGCAAAATCAACGAGCTGGCCGACCTTGAACTTGTGACGCGCCATGTCTGATGCACTTTCGCGTGGGCGCTGCGCAGCTGCGGCCCGTTGCTGGTGACACCCCGCGTGTCCTGGGTTGCCGGAGAGGATTTTCGGGGCGCTCAACAGGAGGACGATTGGGCTGGAGTGCCCGCTGTTCGTCCTTCACGCGGCTGGAGCGCCGCAAATCGCTCAGGGAGCGGTCTGCCTTTGTCCCATGTTGCGACGCACAAGTCAAACGAGCGCCGCATATCGCATACGGCTCAAGGCGCCGGCGCGGATCGGCGTCGCGCGCGCAGCGCCATCTTGAAGGGCTCCATCAGGACCAGCAACACCGCGCCCACGCCCGTCGCGACCGCCCAGTCGAAGGCCGACAGCGGGGCGGTGTGGAACGCGGCCTGCAGGACGGGCACGTAGATCACCAGCGCCTGCGTGGCGAGCGAGACGACGACTGCGCCGATCAGCCACTTGTTCTCGAGGAAGCCGGTGATCGCGCTGCGCCACGCCGAGCGGCAGTTGAAGACGTTGAAGAGCTGGAAGAGCATCAGTGTCGTGAATGCCATGGTGCGGGCGTGGGCCTCGTCGGCGGCGTTCGGCCCGGTGCCGGTCGCGAACAAGGTGATGAGCCCGCCGGGGTAGTAGGCGTCGAGCACGGCCAGCGTGCCGACCATCATGATCACGCCGATCGCGGAGAGCCGCCACCAGTCGTTTGCCGTGAGCATGCCGGTGCCGCGCCGGCGGGGCGCGCGCTGCATGACGTCCGGGTCCTTCGGGTCGATGCCGAGCGCCAGCGCCGGCGGACCGTCGGTGACGAGATTGATCCACAAGAGCTGGGCGGCCAGCAGCGGCAGGAACAGCCCCGGCTCCGCCGAGGTGAGCCCGAGCACGCCGGCCAGCATGACGCCGGCGAACATGGTCAGCAGCTCGCCGGCATTCGACGACAGCAGGTAGATCAGGTACTTGCGGATGTTGTCGTAGATGCCGCGGCCTTCCTCGATGGCCTTGACGATGCTGGCGAAGTTGTCGTCGGTCAGCACCATGTCGGCGGCCTCCTTGGACACGTCGGTGCCGGTGATGCCCATGGCGACGCCGATATTCGCGCTCTTGAGGGCGGGGGCGTCGTTGATGCCGTCGCCGGTCATGGCGACGATGTGGCCCTTGCGCTGCAGGGCGGCGACGATGCGCAGCTTGTGCTCGGGATCGACGCGGGCGAACACGCGCACGTCCTCGACCACCGCATCGAGCTGGGCATCATCCATGGTGCGCAGCTCGGCGCCCGTCAGCAGCCTTGATCCGGGCTCGAAGATGCCGAGCTCGCGCGCGATCGCCACGGCCGTCGCCGGGTGATCGCCGGTGACCATCACGGAACGGATGTGCGCGCGCCTGGCCGTGGCGACGGCCGCCTTCGCTTCGGTGCGCGGCGGATCGATCATGCCGATCAGGCCGAGCAGCACCAGGTCGTCCTCGATGCTCTCCGGCAGCTCGATGCGGCGATGGGCGGCAAGGTCTTGCGGCTCTATGCCGAGATCGGCCGCCGGGGCGTTGCGGGTGGCGACCGCGAGTACGCGCAGCGCCTGCCCCGCGAGCAGCTCGTTCTGCCGGACAAGATCGGCCAGGCGCTGATCGCTCAGCGCCACGATCCTGCCGCCCTCCAGGATGTGATGGCTCTTTTGCAGGAGAACCTCGGGCGCGCCCTTGACGTGGACGCTGACCCGGCCGGGGGTCTCGCCGTCGACGTGGACCGTGGCATGTCGTTTGCGCTCGGAGGTGAAGGGGATCTCGGCGATGCGCGGGTGAAGGGCGAGTTCCGCCTCGGTGATGCCGAGCTTGCGTGCCGCGACGATGAGCGCGCCCTCGGTGGGGTCGCCCTGCACGCGCCAGCGGCCGTCACTGTGCAGGAGGTCCGCATCGTTGGCGAGCGCGGCGGCGCGGAGCGTTTGCGCCACGGCCGCGCGTGCGTCGGAGTCCTCGGCGATTGCCTGCCCGCCGGTGGTGAAGGCACCCTCCGGGACGTAGCCGCTGCCCGACACCTCGACGAGGCCATCGGCGGTGTAGATCGCGCGCACCGTCATCTCGTTGCGCGTCAGCGTGCCGGTCTTGTCGGAGCAGATCACGGTTGCCGAGCCGAGTGTCTCCACTGCCGGCAGCTTGCGCACGATGGCGTTGGCGGCGGCCATGCGCCGCACGCCGAGACTGAGGCCCACGGTGACGACGGCGGGCAGCGCCTCGGGGATGGCAGCGACCGCGAGCGCCACGGCAAACAGGAACAGGCTCAGGATGATGTGGAGGCTCCACACGTTGCTGGTCAGGAGCCCGGTCGCGAACACCACGGCGCAGATGCCGAGCATGACGATGCTGAGCCGCTTGCCGGTGCGGTCGAGCTCCTGCTGGAGCGGCGTCGGGTCCTTCTTGGCCGTCTCGAGCAGGCCGGCGATGCGGCCGACCTCGGTGCCCATGCCCGTGGCTACGACCACCGCGCGGCCCCGGCCATAAGTGGCGACGGTGCTGGCGTAGAGCATGTTGCGGCGGTCGGCGATGCCGACGTCCTGCTCGATCGATGCCGCATCCTTCGGCACCGGCATGCTCTCGCCCGTCAGCGACGCCTCGTCGACATGTAGATTGGCCTCCTCGACGATGCGGGCGTCGGCCGGGATCTTGTCTCCCGCCTCCACCAGCACGATGTCGCCCGGGACCACCGCGTCGGCGTGGACACGCCGGCGCTCGCCGTCGCGGATCACCGTCGACGCGGGGGCGGCCAGCGCCATCAGCGCCCGCACCGAGCGCTCCGCCCGCGCTTCCTGGACGTAGCCGAGGAGGGCGTTGAGGACGACGATCGCCAGGATGACGATGGCCTCGTAGGGCAGGGCGGTCTCGCGCGGGTCCTGCAGCAGCCACTCGGCCATCGAGATGACCGTGGCCACGAGCAGGATGATGACGAGGAAGTTCTCGAACTGCTCGGCGAGGCGGTCCCACCAAGGCGTCTCCGGAGCGCTCCTCAGCCTGTTGGGACCGTACTGGCGGAGCCGCCGATGCGCCTCCATCGCGCTCAAGCCTGCGGCCACGTCGGAGCCGAGCGCGGCGACCACGGTGCCGGCCGACTCCCGGTGCGGCATTGCGGCGTTGCCGCCGGCTGATGCAAGACTTGGGTGCTCGCCTTTCCCCTCGTCTTGCGGATGTGTGGGCCGTGCGGTTTGCGACATCGTGGCTCCTGAATTCGATGATCGGAAATGCCGCCGGTGATCCTGGCAACCTCAGACCAAACGAGGAAACGCGGTTCACCTCCTCTCGGCGCCGAACTTGGCGAAAGGCAGGCGATTCAGGCTCACGTTTCCTGGCAAGGTCCCGCTGCAACGCTTTGAGCGCGCTGCCCGCACGGCCGGAGATCTGCATCTCGTGCGGACGACCTGTGCGGCGAGGCTACTCCCCTCAGTCGAGCTGATGCGAGAGAGTGTAGTCGGTGCCCCGCCGATGCCAAAGCGGCTTTCTGTGGCGGGCGGCAGGTTTTTCTTTTGCTTCAGTCGATGAAGGCAAACCGGTATCTGCATTCGCCTGCTTCAAATCGAGGTTCTCAAATGAGCTTCTTAAAACCCTTCACACCACAGCTCCTCAGCATTCTGCGTATCATGTCGGGGCTGTTCCTTCTGCAGCACGGCACCGCCAAGTATCTGAACTTTCCCGTGGGGCCCATGAACCACGCATCGCCGATGACCATGGGCGGAGCGGCCGGCCTCATCGAGCTGGTGTTCGGCGCGCTGCTGGTGATCGGGCTTTTCACAAGGCTTGCGGCGTTCATCACCTCGGGCATGACGGCGGTCGCCTATTTCTATGTCCATGCCCGTCGCGGCTTCTTCCCGGTCCTGAACGGGGGCGAGCTGGCGGCGCTCTACGCGTTCGTGCTCCTCTACATCGCCGCAGCCGGAGGCGGCCCATGGAGCGTCGACAGAGCTTTGCGCAGCGACGATTGATCAGGCAGAGGGCCGCCTACGCGGCCGATGAAGCCTTGCGCCTGCGCTCGGCGAAGTAGAGCTCTTCGATCCGGTCGGCCGGCAGGGGCTTGCTGAACAGGTAGCCCTGCATCTCGGTGCAGCCCTCGGATGTCACCGACGCGAGCTGGTCCTGCGTCTCGACACCTTCGGCCGTCGTCGCCATGCCGAGCCCGTTGGCCATCGCCGTCACCGCACGCACGATATTGAGCGAGCCCGGGCTGTCGCCGATATCCTTGATGAAGGAGCGGTCGATCTTGATGCGATCGAAGGGGAAGCTTTGCAGATAGCTGAGCGAGGAGTAGCCCGTGCCGAAGTCGTCCATGGCGATGCCGACGCCGAGCTCGCGCAGCTGATAGAGCATGGCGAGGGTGGCCTCGCCGTCCTGAAGGAGCGTGGTCTCGGTGATCTCGAGCTCCAGGCGCCGCCCCGGCAGGCCCGATGCCGCCAGCGCGCTCATGACCACGGATACCAGCCCGTTGTTGCGAAACTGCACGGGCGAGAGATTGACGGCGATCTTGAGGTCGTCGGGCCAGGTTGCGGCGGTGGCACAAGCCTGGCGGATCGCCCATTCCCCGAGCGGAACGATGAAACCGGTCTCCTCGGCGAAGGGAATGAAGCTGGCCGGCGAGACGAGGCCCTTGTCCGGGTGGTTCCAGCGGATCAGTGCCTCGAACCCGCTGATCTCGTTGCTCGCGAGATTGACGATGGGCTGGTAGTGGAGCTCGAACTGGCCGGCGGTCAGGGCCTGGCGGAGGTCGCGCTCCAGGATGCGGCGCTCCTGCATCTCAGCGTCCATCTCCGCCTCGAAGAAGCGGAAGGCGCCGCGGCCGTCGTCTTTCGCGCGGTAGAGCGCAAGATCGGCGTTGCGCATCAGCAGGTCGGGCGTGCCTCCGTCACCGGGACCCATGGCGATGCCGACGCTGGTGCCGATGTTCACCTGCTGCCCCTCGATGTCGTAGGGCTTGCTGATCACCTCGATGACGCGGTAGGCGAGCGCGCTGGCGTCGGAGGGCTGGCCGACGCCGACCTGCAGAATGGCAAACTCGTCGCCGCCCATGCGGGCGACGATGTCCGTGTCGCCCACCAGGGGCCGCAACCGCTCCGCGACCATGGCCAGCAGCTTGTCGCCGGCGGCATGACCGAGCGTGTCGTTGACGTTCTTGAAATGGTCGAGATCGAGCAGATGCGCCGCGACCAAGTCGCCCCGCTCGGCGCGCACCAGCGCATGCTCGGCCTGCTCGTTCAGATGCACCCGGTTCGGCAGGCCGGTCAGGGCATCGTGGCGGGCCATGTGCCGGATCTTGGCCTCCGAACGGCGCTGCTCGGTGATGTCCTGGTGCGTGGTGACGGTGCCGCCGTCGGCCATCGGCCGGACCGTTATGGCGATGCATCGGCCGTCGCTGAGCTGGCTGTAGAGCTGACCGAAGTCGCCGTCGCGCCGGCGCAGCATGCCCGACACGATCTCGTCCGGGGGCAGCTCCGAGTGCAATCCATTCGCCATGCGGCGCTGGATGATCTGCAGGAGGGTCGTGCCGGGGTGCACCTGCGCCGGCGTCAGGCCGTAGATCTCGGCGTAGCGCTTGTTGCACAGGACCAGCCGCTGCTCGCTGTCGAACATGGCCAGGCCCTGGATGATGTTGTTGAGCGCGGCGTCGAGCTGGGCTTTGGCTTGCCCGGCCTCCGCGAGATGGCGCCGCGCGGCTTCGAGAGCCTCGGCGTAGTCGGCGGCGTGCGCCGCCCGGGAGAGCATGGCGCGCGCCTTGTAGGTGGCATAGCCGAGCAGCAGCACGAGTGCGCTGAGCGCAGCCAGCCGTTCGACCTCGGCGCCCACCAGGATCTTGTAGGAGGTCAGATACTCGGGGTAGACGTGGGTGACCGCAGGAGTGCCGTCCTGCAGCACGGCAAGAACACCCAGAAGCGCCAGTCCTGCGGTAGAAGCTCCGCCGGCGAGTAGAACGGGACGCGGGTGGAAGCGCAGCGCGCGCGCGGCGACCAGGACGAACAGCAGCACCAGCGAAGGTGCCTTGAGGACGCCGCCGGCCGGATGCTGGTAGGCGAACTGATAGCTCCACACCAGCCCGAGGAACACGACGACGTCGACGATATTCAGCGTGTCGAGCGTGCGCTCGGGCAGCGTTTGCGAACTGCTCAGGAGGAAACGCAAAGTCGAGCTGGCAACCAGCGTCGTCAGTGCCAGGAGGACCCATGGATTGGCGGATTGAAAGCCGCTTGCGAGTTGCGCGGCAGCATGCAGGAGCAAGACAAAGAGCGCGATTGCCCCCTGGGCAATGGCGATGGCGCGTTCGCCGTTCCGGTCCTGCCTCTGGAGCGTATCGCGCAGGCGACGCGAGCGGGGCGCGCTCGCGTGCGCGCGATCGGAGCCGGTCGGCAAGGCATGATCGCCTGCCTGCACGCTGGTGCCCGGTAACTCCCCCATTGCAGCCTCAACGCAACACGCAAAAGGGGCTCCCGCCGCCCTTCGCTCCCCTTCGTCCGTGTACACTAAGCCGGATTGGTAAAGGAAACGCCTATCGTCGCCTGCAAATGCAATCGAACGCGCCGGTCAGCCGCCACCTTGCGGCTGAGGCAAGGTGACTCAATCTGAAGCGACCCTCTAGTTGAAGGTAAAGGGGATCGAAAACTCCCGCCTTGCCCCCGGTGGCGGTGGCGGGAAGGGGGCCGCGCCACGGACGGCACCCAGGGCCAGGCGGTCGAGCGCCGCACTGCCCGACGAGCGCCTGATGCGCGCAAACGCCAAGCCGCCAGATCTGGTGACGCCGAAGGCAACCACGACCCTTCCCCGGTAGCCGCTGCTCGAGGGCTTGTTGCCGGCGACGCGCGCGCGCACGTAGGAAGCATATCTCAACGAGCTGCCGCGGCTGGCGGAGGCGCGGGCATGGCCGGTTCCCTTGCCGGCTCTGGCGCGCGACGTGACCCCGCCTTTCGTACGGGCTTGGTGGTTCTTCTTCTCCTCCTTTTCCTCTTTCTTCTTTTCCTTCTCGGGCTCGCGCTTTGCCTCCTCCTTGGGCTGGGGCTTGATGGGTTGCTCGACCTGCGGCTTTTCCTTTTCCGCTACCGGCCCCGCGGGCAATGCCTCGGCGTCGGCAATGGCTTTCTGCGGCTCCTCCGGGACGACGGCGGCGGGCTCGGGCTCCGCCTTGGGCGGATCGATTGCCGGTTCCGGCGCGGGATCCTGAGGCTGCTGCTCCTCGCGCGCGTGCTTGGCGATGTCTTCCTCGTCGGCGTTGCCCACCGTGGGGGCGACCGTCTCCGGCGAGGGCGCCGGTTCCTGTCGTTCGATCTTCGGCTGCGCCTCGATCGCGCGGCTCGGGCTCAGCTCGATGCTGACCACCTCGATGGGGATTTGGACCGCGCCATAGCCCGTCGGCTCGGGCCATGTGAGGCAGGCGACGAAGGCGGCGGCGTGCAGGGTCGCGGAGAACAGTGCGGCGGCGGCAAACGCGACCCGGCGCACGCCGTGCGACATCAAGACCGATCGCGCCGGGATGTCCTGGTGCGGCGGCGCCTGTGCTATCGCCGATGCGTGCGCGACAGGCTCGCCCTTCGGATAGGCGAAGCTGTCACGCGCGCGTTGCCTGCCGCGGTCGCTCATTGCAGCCACGCATTCTCCCGCCGGCAAAGTCAGGAAGCGTCCGCAAGCCGGCTCTGCAACGCATCAAACATCGCAACCTGCTCGCTAAGCAGGTTCCGCTCCTTGTCCCGGCGCACGAAGACCTTGAACATGGCCTCGCCCGCGCCGTTGAAGAACTGCACGGAACGCGAGGGCCGCCCCATGAACGGGCGGCTCACGAAGGCGATGTGCTTGCAGTTGTCCGCCTTGATGTGGCCGCCGATCGGGCTGTCACCGTGCAGGTTGAAGTAGCCGCGGGCGAAGGCGCCCGGCGGCAGGCTCCCGGCGCACTCCAGCACGATGTCGGGCGTGTGCACGATGAAGAGGATCTCTCCCCACTCCGTCATGTCCCCGAGGACTGCTTCGAAGCGCTCGCCGGGCAGAATCGTGCGGTGCTCGTCCGGCAGCGCGCTCACGACATCGAAGGTGGAGACCCGATAGTCGCGTGCGATCTGCTCCAGGATGCCGTCGGCGCTCTGGGCCAGCCGCTCGCGCAAAGGTGGCGCGGCGCCGCTGGCCGCTGGTGTGGCGTCGGTCATCGCATGTCCTCGCCCGTCACTCGGCCGCCTTGCGCTTTACGGCGCCGTCCTTGGTCACCTCCTGCAGGACGTGGAAGCCTTCGAACTCGGGATGGCCGAGCGTGGTGGGCTTGTTCTCGCCGGCACGCGCGTGCGCCTTGCGGAAGGCATCCGACTTCGTCCAGGCCTCGAAGTCGGCATAGGAGTCCCAGATCGTATGCGAGGAGTAGAGGACGTGGTCCTCCCGCTCCGGGCCCTTGAGCAGGTGGAAGGTAACGAAGCCCGGCATCTCGTGCAGGTAGCTTTCGCGGCTGAACCAGACGTTCTCGAAGTCCTTCGTGCAGTCTTTCAGGACCTTGAAGCGGTTCATGGCGATATACATTTTCCGTCCCTCCATTTTCGGTCAGAGCCAAACGCAACAACGACGATCGGCAGCGGCAAGGTCACTGCCGCCGCCAATCGCCAGTTCGTCATCCCGGTCCGGACGGCCGTCCGGACCGCGAGATCAGTTCGTGGCCCCGAGCCTCATGGTCATGCCGATGCGGGCCGAGAGGCCGGGGCTGTTCTGCTGGTAGAGATACGGCCGGTAGTTCACATCGAACAGGTTGTCGATGTTGACGTTCAGGACCGCATTCTCATTCAAGACGTACTGCCCGAAGAGATCCACCAGCGTGTAGGCATCCGATGGCTCGATGACCGCCGAGCCCTGGAATGAGGGGCCCGGCACCCGGGTCTGCGCCGCCACGAAATGCACGCGCCCGCCGGCGATAAGCTTGGAGTCGAAGGCGCGGAAACCCGCGGTCAACGTGAGCCGGTCTGCCGGTACGGAATAGAGGCCTTCGCCCGTTTCCTCGTTCGTGCCGCGGATGCGGTTCGCCGTCACGCCGAAGAACCAGGCCCTGGCGTCGTACATGCCTTCGATCTCGACGCCCTCGAGCGTGGCTTGCGAGATGTTCAGGTACTGGAACGTCGCATTGGCGGGATTGCAGTCCGGCGGGCAGTTGAAGGTGAACGTGGGGTCGATGAAGTCATCGATCTTGTTGCGGTAGGCGACGATGCGGCCGCGGAACGTATCCTCAGGCTTGGCGATGCCGTTGAACTTGAGGTTCACGCCGCCTTCCAGGTTGTGGGCAACCTCCGGCCGCAGATTGGGGTTCGGCAGGAACTGGAAAGGAAACCCCGATGACGGGGGGTGAATGCCCGTGATCAGCGTCTCCGTGATTGCCGGGGCGCGGTAGCCCTCGGCATAGGTGCCGAAGAAGGTCACGCCCTTGAAGGCCGTGTAGCCAACGGTGAGCTTGGGCGAGACCCGGCTCCCTTCCGTTCCATCGACCGTGGGCGACGACAGCTCGTAGGTGTCGTAGCGCAGCGCGGCGATGATATCGAACGTGTCGAAGAAGGTGGCGTGGCTCTGGACGAAGGCGCCCGAGACATTCCGCTCGCCCCCTGGGGTGAACGCGTCGCCGAACCCGGAGGTGTCGGTCGTCGCCACCGTGTCCTTGAAACTGTCGCCGCCGTAGGTCAGCGCCAGCTTCGTATTGCCGAATCGGAAGCGCGACGTGTTGCTGACGTCGATCCCTTCGGTCACGACATCGAAGGTCCGCACGCTTCCCTGCGGATCTGCGGCCGAGTTGTTGTCGAGCCGCGTCTGGCTGAGATAGGTGTGGTTCCTATAGACCTTCGCGTTGAACTCCACCAAGGGCACGTCGGGGCGCGCAAACGTGTAGCCCAGCGTGTATTGCTCGTTGCGCACGGCTGTGTCGCGGCTGGCCGTGTCGACCGTATTGACGAAGTCCGAATTGTAATCGATGGCGGTGCCGGTGAACTGATGGCCCTCGGCCGGACGCCAGCGCGTCTTCAGCAAACTGGATGTGGTGTCGCTGCCGGAGTCCTGAACCTTCTGGCCGGAGCCATCCTGGTAGTCGCCGATGTTGCGTCCATTGAACTGTCCGAGGATGTCGAAGTTGCCGACCTTGACGGCGCCCGTCTCGCTGTGAAGCGTGCCCTCGCCGTTCGTGGTGAAGCGCAGGCGGCTGCGGATGGCCGCCGTCTCGCCTGGACGGATGATGTCGTCCGCATCGAGCAGGTTGAACAGCGCGACGCCGCCGATCGCACCGGAGCCGTAGATGTTGGTAGCGGGGCCGCGCGTGATGTCGATACTCTTCACCATCTCAGGCTCCAGGTAGAACACGCCGTCCGCGTTATGGCCGGTGCGCTGGAAGTTCTGCCGTGCGCCTTCGACGAGCACATTGACGCGGCCGAAATCCATCAGGCCGCGAATGTTGATGGCCTGCGCGGTATCGCTGGCCGCTTCTGCCGTCGTGACCCCCGGGATCGTGGTCAGGGCTTGCGACACCTTGTCGGGCTGGAACTGCTCGTCGAGCTGCTCCTTGCCGACGGCGCTACTGCCGCTCAAGGCATCGATGGCCGACTCGGAGGTCTTGGTGCTCGTGACCACGATCCCTTCGAGCGCGACCTCCTGGGCGGCAGCCCCGCCCGACATCGTTGCTAGCGACATTGCTGCCAGCGTCATTGTTGCTAGAACGCACGCCCCTGCGGCGAGCTTTGCCAACGCAAACTTACGCATCCCCATTCCCCCAACGCCACACGACTCACATTCGACTAGCTGGTGACTAGCTGGCTGGCGGAACGGCGCGGTGCCGTCGGCGGGCTCGCTCCCAGGCCGCGGTGCGGCCGGAGGCCTCTCTGCAAAGAGAAGGCTTGCAACCGTATAATTGTCGACTTATGCAGTCAACAATAGACTGGCGATGCGCGTAGCGCAGATGCAACACTGCGATGAGAATTGTCGACGACATGGCGAGCGGCGGCGACGGCCCTGACAGCGAGGATAGGCGCCGGGATGCCGGGGGCGCCGGGGGTGGTGGAAGCCGTCGCGTCAAGGTCAGCGATCTTCTCGGACGCGATCGCGAGGTGATCCTGGAGCACGCGGGGCAGGACTATCGCTTGCGCGTCACCTCCAAGGGCAAGCTCATTCTGACGAAGTAGGGGCGGAACACAGTATGCGTGCCAAAGTATGCCTGGCAGCGGCCATTGGCCTGATCCTGTCGGGCGGGAGCCTCCCTGCCGCCGCCGGCCCCGCCGTCACGGTGGCGGACGCGGAGGGGCGCAAGGTCCAGATCGGCGATGCCTCGCGCATATTGTCGATCGGCGGCGACGTCACCGAGATTCTCTACGCGCTGGGTGCGGGCGACCGCATCGTCGCCGTCGACACGACCAGCCAGTTCCCGCCACAGGCCCTCAAGGCGAAGAAGAACGTCGGCTACATGCGGGCCCTGTCGAGCGAAGGCTGCCTGTCGGTCGGCGCCACCGTGATATTCGCCTCCGAGCGATCCGGGCCGCCCGAGGTCGTCAGCGTCTTGAAGGCCACCACCACGCCCTATATGTCCGTCCCGGACGGGCAATCGGCGGAGGGAATCGCCGGCAAGGTGCGGCTGATCGCCAAGGCCATCGGTGCCGAGGCGGAAGGCGAGCGCGTTGCCGGGAAGGTGAAGCGCGACTTCTCCGCCTTGTCCGAGCAGGGCGCCAAGATCAAGCGGCGCGTGCGCGCCCTGTTCGTGCTGAGCGTCCAGAACGGGCGTGTCAGCGTGGGCGGAAAGAGCACCAGCGCCGACGCGATCCTCAAGCTTGCGGGTGCGGAGAACGCGGCGTCCGCCGTCACCGGCTTCCGGCCGGTGCCGGACGAGGCCATCATCGAGATGGCGCCCGATGTCATCGTCGCCATGCGGCGCAGCTCCGGCAACGATGCCCACGACATGAGCCAGCTGTTTGCGCTCAAGGGCGTGCAGTCCACGCCGGCCGGCAAGGACAAGCGCATCGTGATGATGGACGGGCTCTACCTCCTGGGCTTCGGTCCGCGTGCCCCCGCCGCCGCCCGCGACCTCATGCACGCCCTCTATCCAGAGCTGCCCGGAGCGAGCGAGAGCCGGTGACCGCTGTCCGCTCCGTCAGTATGCCGGTACGGCCTGGCGGCCGGGTCGCCACGCGCCCGGTCCTGATCGCCGGCGCCGCCGTTGCGCTCGCCGTGGCCGCGTTTCTCTCCCTCTCCATCGGTCCGACCGGCATTACGCTCACCGCGCTGCCGCGCGTGCTCGGCGCCATCTGGTCGTCGTCCGTCGACCCGGATGTCGCGCGCGAGCAACTCGTGCTGATCGACATCCGCCTGCCGCGGCTGCTGCTCGGCGCCTTCGTCGGGGGTGCACTGGCGGTGGCGGGCGCGATGATGCAGGGCATGTTCCGCAACCCGCTCGCCGATCCGACGCTGATCGGAGTCTCCTCGGGCGCGGCGCTGGCGGCGGTGGCGACGATCGCCTTCGGCAACGACTTTGCCGCGCCATGGCTGAAGCCGTTCGGCGTCTATGCCCTGCCGTGCGCCGCCTTTCTCGGCGGCCTGATGACGACCGCGGTGCTGGTGTCGATCGTGGCTCGCCACGGCCGGGTGTCGGTGAGCACCCTGCTGCTGGCCGGCATTGCCCTGGGCGCGCTCGCCGCAGCCTTGACCGGCCTGATCTCCTTTGCCAGCGACGATCGCGAGCTGCGCGACCTGACCTTGTGGATGCTGGGCAGCCTTTCGGGCGCCAGCTGGCCCAAGGTCGTCGCCGTGCTGCCCTTCGCACTCGCGATCGCCGTGACGACGCCGCGGCTGATTCGCGGGCTCAACGGCCTTCTGCTCGGGGAGGCGGAGGCCTTTCACCTCGGCGTCAACGTCGAGGCGACGAAGCGCACGATCATTGCGGTTGTCTCGGCGGCGGTGGGCGCCGCCGTGGCCGTGTCGGGGGTGGTGGGGTTCGTCGGCATCGTGGTGCCGCACCTCGTCCGCCTGCTCGCCGGGCCGGACCACCGGGTCGTTCTGCCGGGGGCCGCGCTGCTGGGGGCAACGCTGGTGCTCGCCGCCGACGTGGTGGCGCGCATGCTGCTGCGACCCGCCGAGCTGCCGCTCGGGGTGGTGCTGGCGATCGTCGGCGCCCCCATCTTTCTGCACATGGTGGTCAAGCGCGGCCTCGGCGGCGGCTGATCCCCATGCTCGAGGCACGCCGGCTCTCGTTCACGATCAACGGTCAGACGCTGCTTGCGGATGTGGACGTCGGCGTCGAGGCCGGGCGCGTGACGGTGCTGATCGGGCCGAACGGGGCGGGCAAGTCGACCTTGCTGCGGACGCTGGCGGGAGAGTTGCCGCCGACATCGGGATCGGTCGCGCTCGACGGCCGCAGGCTCGATGCGTTCAGCGCCGGCGAGCTGGCGCGGCGCCGCGCGGTGGTCGCGCAGACGAGCTCGCTGGCCTTTCCGTTCACCGTCCTCGAAGTGGTCATGCTCGGCGTGACGGTGCCGGGTTTCAACGTGCCTGCCTCCGCCGCCGAAGCGGCAGCCGGAGACGCGATTGCCGGCCTCGGCCTCTCGGGATTAGCCGACCGGCTCTACGTTCATCTCTCAGGCGGCGAGCGCCAGCGCGTCCATCTCGCCCGTGCGCTGTGCCAGCTGAGCAGCGGCGGCGCGGGCGGCGGCGAGACCACCTGCTTCCTGCTGGACGAGCCGACCGCGAGCCTCGATCTGGCGCACCAGACGCTGGCGCTGCAGGCCATTCGGCAGCAGGCGGGGCTCGGACGCGCCGTGCTGGTCGTTCTTCACGATCTCAATCTGGCGGCCGCCATGGCCGACAAGCTGGTGCTGCTGGTCGGTGGGCGCGTGGCCGTTGCGGGCTCCGCGCGCGACGTGCTGACGGACCAGCATTTGTCGAGCGCCTATGGGTGCGAGGTGCGCACCAATGCCGCGCCGACGGACCTGCCCTTCGTGCTCCCGCCCGCGCTTGTGCAGGGGACTTCGGGGAGCGCCTTGCGGGATGGTCGGCGAAGCTGATCGGCCCGTTGCCTTCGCATCGAGACTTGGGCCGTACGCACATAGCAAAAGGGCGGCCGGTGGCCGCCCTTCGCATGGGTGTCCGGCTGCTCGGCTAGACCGAGTAGTACATGTCGAACTCGACCGGGTGCGGCGTCATCTCGAAGCGCTCGACCTCGGCCATCTTCAGCTCGAGGTAGGCGTCGATCATGTCGTCGGTGAAGACGCCGCCCTTCTTGAGGAAGTCGCGGTTCTTGTCGAGGCAATCGAGCGCCTCGCGCAAGGAGCCGCACACGGTCGGGATCTTGGACAGCTCCGCCGGCGGCAGGTCGTAGAGGTTCTTGTCCACCGCCTCGCCTGGGCTGATCTTGTTGGTGATGCCGTCGATGCCGGCCATCAGCATGGCGGAGAAGGCGAGATACGGGTTGGCGGCGGGATCGGGGAAACGCACCTCGACCCGCTTGGCCTTGGGCGAGGTGACGACCGGGATGCGGCACGAGGCCGAGCGGTTGCGCACCGAGTAGGCCAGCAGCACCGGCGCCTCGTAGCCCGGCACCAGACGCTTGTAGGAGTTGGTGGTCGGGTTGGTGAAGGCGTTGATGGTCTTGGCGTGCTTGAGGATGCCGCCGATGTAGTAGAGGCAGGTCTCGGAAAGGTCGGCGTACTTGTTGCCGGCGAAGACGGGCGTGGAGCCCTTCCAGATCGACTGGTGCACGTGCATGCCCGAGCCGTTGTCGCCAAAGACCGGCTTGGGCATGAAGCAGGCGCTCTTGCCGTAGGCCTGCGCCACGTTGTGGATCACGTACTTGTAGATCTGCAGGCTGTCGGCGAGCTGCACCATCGGGCCGAACTTGATGCCGAGCTCGTGCTGGGCGGAGGCCACCTCGTGGTGATGCTTCTCAACGACCACGCCCATCTCGGCCATGGTCGAGAGCATCTCGGAGCGGATGTCCTGGGCGCTGTCGACGGGCGGCACCGGGAAGTAGCCGCCCTTGGTGCGGGGCCGGTGGCCGAGGTTGCCCATCTCGTAGTCGGAGCCGGAGTTGGAAGGCAGTTCGGCGCTGTCGAGGCGGAATCCGGTATTGTAGGGCTCGACGGTGAAGCGGACGTCGTCGAAGATGAAGAACTCCGCCTCCGGGCCGAACATGACGCTGTCGCCGATGCCGGTCTGCTTGAGATAGGCCTCGGCGCGCTTGGCGATCGAGCGGGGATCGCGCTCGTACATCTCGCCCGTGGAAGGCTCGAGCACGTCGCAGAAGATCGCCATCGTCGTTTGCGCGAAGAACGGGTCGATGTGTGCGCTCGACGGATCGGGCATCAGCGTCATGTCGGACGCCTCGATGCCTTTCCAG
The DNA here is from genome assembly GCA_963797005.1 of uncultured Alphaproteobacteria bacterium. Taxonomy (GTDB): domain Bacteria; phylum Pseudomonadota; class Alphaproteobacteria; order Rhizobiales; family Hyphomicrobiaceae; genus AWTP1-13. The sequence goes on along the minus strand of CAWCOF010000011.1, from coordinate 141,776 downwards.
CCGGCGATGGAGGAGCCGTCGAAGGCGTAGCCGTCCGCGAACATGCCCTCGTTGACGCAAGAGCCGTCCGCCGTGACGTGCTGCATCTTGCCCTTGGTGTCGGTGAAGCGAAGGTCGAGGAACTTGACGTCCTTGTCCTTCATCATCTTGAGCACGTCGCCGGCGCTTTTCGGTCTATCTGCCATTTGCTAGTCCCCTGTCCTCAACGCAAGTGGAGTTGGCTGTTGCCGCTCGCTCGATCTCATGGGTAGCCTGAAGGCTTCCCCGGACGGCCGTGCCGGCGTCAGATGGCGTCCGCTCCGGTCTCACCGGTGCGGATGCGGATGGCTTCCTCGACGGTCGAGATGAAGATCTTGCCGTCGCCGATGCGGCCCGTCTTGGCAGCCTTCTGGATGGCCTCGAGCGCCTTGGGCAGCATGTCGTCGGCGAGCACCACCTCGATCTTCACCTTGGGCAGGAAGTCGACCACGTATTCCGCCCCGCGGTAGAGCTCGGTGTGGCCCTTCTGGCGGCCGAAACCCTTGGCCTCAATGACGGTAATGCCCTGCAGGCCGATCTCCTGCAGCGCCTCCTTCACCTCGTCGAGCTTGAAGGGCTTGATGATGGCTTCGATCTTCTTCATGCGTCCCTTCACCTCCCGACCGCTCGGACCGGCCGGTCCTGCGGTCCGTTCTGGCGTATGTTAAGCATGCGGCGTGCCAAGGTTTACGCGGCAACAAAACGCGAGGCAACAAAGGACTTCTGCGTATCTACAGGGCAACCCCGGGATCTCACCCTCCCAAATCTGCCGACAGATTGGGCATTTGCACAAGTTTGCATCGACGAATTTCCAGCTCATTGGCGGGCATGGGATATCCGGAATCTTTGATGGGTTGGCGCGCCGAAAGCCCTGGCGCATGATAACCGCGGGCAGGGGCGACGCCGCGTGGAGGGTCACTTGGCGGGCGACGAAGTGCTCACGGCGGCCGAGATGGGCCGCGCCGATCACCTGGCAATCGGGCAGGGCGTGCCGGGGCTCGTCCTGATGGAGAATGCCGGCCGGGCCGTCGCCGAGGCGGCCATGGCGCTGGCTGCGGGCGCGGGCCCCTCGATTGCCATCGTCTGTGGGCCTGGCAACAACGGCGGCGACGGGTTCGTGGCCGCGCGGCTGCTGCGCGAGCGGGGCTTTGCCGTGCGGCTCGGCCTGCTCGGCGCGCGCGACGCGCTCAAGGGCGATGCGGCGGAGATGGCGGCGCGATGGGGCGATGCCGAGCCGCTTGACGCCGGGACGATCGCCGGGGCCGATGTCATCATCGATGCGCTGTTCGGGGCGGGGCTCTCCCGGCCGCTCGACGGCGTGGCCGCCGAGGTGGTGGCCGCCATCAATGCGTCGGCCAAGCCGGTCGTCGCGGTCGATGTGCCGAGCGGCCTCGACGGCACGACGGGCAACGCCGCGGGCCCTGTCGTGCAGGCCACCACAACGGTCACGTTCTTCCGTCTCAAGCCGGGCCACCTGCTCCTCCCCGGCCGGGAACTGTGCGGCGAGGTGCAGCTGGCGGATATCGGCATCCCCGACGCGGTGCTGGCGGAGGTGAAGCCTCCAACCTTTGCCAACCGCCAGTCTCTATGGGGTGGGCAGTTTCCTGAAATGCAGGTCGATGGGCACAAGTACACGCGCGGGCATGCCGTCGTCGTCTCGGGGCCGCCGGAGAGCACGGGTGCGGCGCGGCTCGGGGCACGCGGGGCCCTGCGCATCGGAGCCGGGCTGGTGACGGTGACGGGCAACGGTGCGGCGACAGCGGTCAATGCCACTCAGCTGACCGCGGTGATGGTGAAGGCCCTCGGCAACGACCGTGGGCTGTCGGAATTCCTGGCCGACGAGCGGCACAACGCCGTGCTGATCGGGCCCGGCGCCGGTGTCGGCGCGCAGACCGCCGCCACCGTGCTCACGGTTCTGGCCTCGACCGCTGCCGCCGTGCTCGACGCCGACGCGCTGACCTCGTTTGCGCCCAACGAGGCGGAGGAGCCCGTGCGCGCGGTGGGTTTCGGCTTCGTGCTGCGTGGCTCCGAGCCGGGGCCGACGGCGGGAGGCCTGTTCGACGCGATCAAGGGGCGCAAGGCGCCGGTGGTGCTCACGCCGCACGAGGGGGAGTTCAAGCGGCTGTTTGCCGGGCTGGCCGGGGACAAAGCCGGCGGATCGAAGCTCGAGCGCGCGCGTCAGGCGGCGGCGCAGAGCGGTGCCGTGGTAATCCTGAAAGGCGCCGATACGGTGATCGCGTCGCCGGACGGGCGTGCCGCCATCAACGACAATGCGCCGCCGTGGCTTGCCACCGCCGGTCCGGCGACGTGCTCGGCGGGTTCGTGGCGGGGCTGCTGGCGCAGCGCATGCCCGCGTGGGAGGCCGCGTGTGCGGCCGTGTGGCTGCATGGGGAGTGCGCGGCCGCCTTCGGCCGGGGGCTGATCGCGGAAGACTTGCCCGAGGCCCTGCCGCGTGCGTTGCGGAAGCTTCTACCTATCGCGACAGGCCTATTCGGCCTCAAATCTCTGAGTATCCTCAAGTCATCAAGACTTTTCTGTCGCTCAAAGTCGTCCACGGCACGCTCGTTCTTCTCGCTCCAGCTGCTTCTCTCGCAGATAGCGGTGGCGGCGGCGCGATTGCTTCTGAGCGCGAGTTGCAGCCTCGGGCCGTGCTCGGGGACGCTTGCGCATCCTTCGGCACGCTGGCAATACCCCCTCGACAAGCTCGACGGGTTGAGCTGCTCTTCTTCCACTCCTTCTCCTGCTCCTCAGGCGTCAGGATGCTTGCGAGGTGGCGTCGAATTGTACGTCGTAGTCGATGCAGATCCGCTTCGATCGGCTGCCATGCTGGCATTGGCAACAAGCGGTTTTCTTTTGGGGCAGCGGGCAAGCGAGATCCCACGCTTTGACTGAGCCGCTTATGTGTTGTCGTAAAGGCTCGAATTCGTCCGCTGTATGTCGAAATGAAATCGTAGCCGTCGCGACCAGGTGTTGACCCCAATCTAATGAAATTGTCGATTACCTCTATCCAAACCGGTCGAACCGGTTATGGGGTAGCGCCTGCGACTCCCTTATTCGGACGTTTGAAGCAGTCGATGCTGGCGAAGCTCTGCAATGCTTCGACAAGGACGACCTGTCGATCACCCTTGCGTTGCTTCTTATTCGCGGCATCAAAGCCGTATGACGAGAAAGTCTCCGTGCGACTTACCGCGCACCGTGAATTTGGCTGATCCGAGTTCGCTGAGCGTCATTGTCCATGCGTAAGTCTACGAATATCGTATCTCGATAGTCCTGATAGGCGGCTACATCCAAACGTGCGCTGCGTGGATCGAGATGCTGTAGTGGCGCTCTTTTTGTCTCGAGCACGACGCAGGCGCTTGTCGACGACGTCCAGTCTAACCTCAGAAGCCTGCGTGACATCATCTTGCGAGCCGGGCGTATTGCAGCGAGGCTTAACCTGCCACGCGTCAAGAGTGCGCTAGCATCAGAGCTTATATCGCAACCGACGTTCACAAGCACTGTACCAATCCCCAAGCTCAATCTCGTCAGCGAACTCATCCAGGCCATGCTACTAAGACTGTAGCAGAGCCGGCTGTCGCAGCCGCTACCGCTTCAGGAACAGCTTGGAACCGGTGTCGAGCAAATCGACAGGCTAGGGGCTTCCGCCAGTCCTGTTGCGCGGCGCTGCCAGGTGCGCGCCGAGTTGTCGATCATCTGCGCCGCCACAACCTGCTCAGCTCGCCAGGGCAGCCTGGCCAGCTATCGTCCACAACCGGGCCGCCAGTCTGGACGACTGCGGGGCGGGTGGCTACGCCCCGAGGCGGACGATCTCCCAGCCGTTGCGCCGCAGGATCTGGGACAGCGAGCGCTCGAACAGCTCCCGGTAGGACGAGGAGACCTGGAGCCTGAAGGCGTCGACGCGTCCCGGGACGACCTTGCGGCCGACATCGAGGCGCGAGCCGCCGGCCAGATCCTCCAGGACCTGCCCATTGCTGTCTCGTACTGCCCAAACGGTGTTCATGTTCAGCTCCCACGATGAGCTACGCCGGCACCGTGATGGAATCCATGCAAATGCCGTGCAAGGATATGACGGTTCCTCCTGCGTATTTCCGTCACAGGGGGCTTCAGCCGGGCGTGGATCTGAACGCCGTGGGAACGCGGACCTTCGACGGGTCGAAGTTGTTGAGGATCCACACGCCGCCCAGCGCGATGAGCCCCGCCAGCACGACCTGGGGCAGCGTTCTCACCAGCACGCCGAGCAGCGTCGCAAACGCTGCGAGAACCTGTTCGCCGGCCGTGAACAGCTCCATCGCGGCCTTGTAGATCGCCCAGATCACGGCGGCGACGACGAGGAGCAGGAGAAGCTGCTTCCACAGAGGCCAGCTCTGCCATGGCGAGTCGATGATCCTGGAGATCTGGTCCACCGACCAGGTCCAGATCATCTGCACGAAGCGAAAGATTGCCGAGATGCCCTGCTGCAGAAACCTCAGCAGCTGATCGAAGAACTGATGCACGGCCGTTGCCCCCGTTGCGTTGATGGACAGGCTCGAAACACTGGATGCGAGAAAGGCGTGCTCGCGGTCTGCCGCACACCTCCTCAGTCAGGCGTTAACCATGTCGGCGAGGTACGGAATCTGAAACGCGGGTGCATGCGCCGGGTTCCACGCCGGCGGTTGCGCTGCGGCTCTGACAGGCTCGCACGCGGGTTGCTCGGATGGTTTCGGTCGTGCCCGAATTTGGGTATAAGCGCCTTGTGTGGCCCATGATGGAGCACGGCGGGCTGGCATGATGCGAGGGCAGGAATCTCTATGGCTCACCGCCTGTTAGCGGCGCTGCTCATCCTGTGCGCGGGGACGTTCCCCGGGCTGGCCCAGAGCGAATTGGGCACGCAGCGCTCGCGTGAGGCGGCGGCCGCGCTGGTGCGCGGCAACGTCAACGAGGCCATCGCGCTCTGCACCGAGGCCCTCGAGGACAAGACGCTGCCCAATGATCGCCGGGCGACGATCCTGAACGACCGTGGCGTCGCCTATGCGCGCCGCCAGCAGAACAAGGAGGCGATCGAGGACTTCAACCGGGCGATCCAGCTCTATCCTGAGTACGCGGCCATCTACAACAATCGGGGCAACGTGCTGCTGGGGCTCGGGGCGGTGAAGGAAGCCCTCAAGGATTTCGACCGCGCGCTGGTGCTGGCGCCGGGCTATGCCGCCGCCTACAGCAACAGAGCCGGGGCCTACATGCGGCTGGGCCAGCTCGACCGGGCGGTCGCCGACTACACCAAAGCGATCAAGCTGCGGCCGAGCAGTGCCGCCGCGCTCAGCGGCCGTGGCCGCGCGCACCTCGTCGCCCATCGGCCGTACGGCGCCATCCGCGACTTCACGCGCGCCGTCAGCGCGGATGCGCGGTTCGGTGCCGCCTACCGCAACCGCGCGGAGGCCAAGCTCGCCATCGCGCGCTACGACGAGGCGATCGAGGACTTCAGCCGCGCGATTGCCTTCGAGCCGAGCAATGCGCAGGTCTATGCCTCGCGCGGGGGCGCCTATCTGGCAGCGGCCAATGCCGCCTCGGCGGTCAACGATTTCGCCAAGGCCATCGAGCTTGCCCCCGGCGTGGCGGCCTACTACGCCGCGCGGGGTCTCGCTTACGCCAAGGCCCAGGCCTACGAGGACGCGCTCAACGACTTCTCGCGTGCCATCGAGCTCGATCCGCGCTCGCCCACCGCCTACGCCTACCGCGCATGGACCTATCGCCAGCAGCAGCAGCCGGAGCTGGGCCTGAAGGACGCGGAGCGGGCGCTGAAGCTCGACGCCAACAGCGCGGAAGCCCACTGGGCGCGCGGCGAGATCTACGAGTCGCTCGGGCGCGCCGAGCAGGCCGTCGCCGACCTGAGGAAGGCGCTTGCGCTCGCCCCGCAGCTCACCGATGCCAGCGACGCGCTGAAGCGGCTGGGTGCCAGCGTGCGCATCGACGAGCCCGAGGTCGCCAATGCGGGACTGGCGCCGTGGCGCGTCTTCCGGCATGGCCACCAGTTCGTCGCCAGCAACGAGGAATACCCGCGCCTCAAGGTCAATCTGGAGATGATGGGGAAGGGCGAGCCGCGCATTCTCGGCTGGGACATCAAGGAGCCGCCCTTCTCAGGCATTGCCGTGCTGCGCTTCAGCGCCGGCGTGGTCGACGGTGCGAAAGGTCCCGAGGTGGTCGAGCACGCCGCCATCGTGGACCTGCAGGCCAATTCCGTGGTGTCGGTGGAAGTGCAGCGCCAAGGCGGGAAGGAGGCGCAATGGACATGGGACGACGGCAAGCTCATCGTCGCCAGCGCCGACGGCATCACCGACGAGTTCCAGCTGCGCCAGGCCAAGCCGAAAGAGCCCCCGCCCAAGCGTTATGCGGACCCCTGGGACAAGGGCTGGAGCTCGTCCTCGCGCAGGCGCAAACCCAAGAGTTTTTTTGACTTGATCTTCAAGTTTTGAGCGGAGCATTCCGGCGCAACCACGCCGAGGGTTGCCGAAGTGCATCGGCACGGGTGCGTCGTGTCTGTCGCGTGCCTTGCCTCGTGCCTGGCCTCGTTCACCCTTTGGCAGGGAAGGCTTAAGGTTTTCGCAGCCGCGTGCGGCCTAGTACCCGGAGTCACAATTCGCTGATACGGCGTCCTTTGACGCGGCGCTGGTGAACCTTGCATTTGGTCCATGCGAACGGCTCGGCGTCCTCGTTGTAGGTTTCGATGAAGGCATCGATGTGCTCCCTGAGCTGCTCGACGGAGGTGAAGGAGGCGCCCGTCAGCGACTGGCCCTGCAGGATCGAGAACCAGCCCTCGACTTGATTCAGCCAGGACGCCCGTGTCGGAGTGTAGTGGAATGTCACTTTGGGATGGCGCGCGAGCCATTCTTCATTCTTCTTGTGCGTATTGAGATTGTCGAGGATGACCTCGAGCCGACGGCGGGGATAGGCCGCGACGACCTCGTCCATGAAGTCGAGGAACTCCTTGCGACGCCGGCGCTTCTTATGGGCGGCTTTGATCTTGCCGGTCGCGACATTGAAAGCGGCGAACAGGGTCGACGTGCCGTGCCGCTTGTAGTCGTGGCTGTGTCCGGTCAGCGAACGTCCGTTCGGCAGCTTCAGATAGCCTTGCGCGCGTTCGAGCGCCTGGATTGACGGCTTCTCATCGACACAGATGACGAGAGCATTCTTGGGTGGCGCCATATAAAGACCGACCACCTCGGCAGCCTTGGTGGCAAAATCGGGATCATTGCTCTCGCACCAGCTCTTGCGACCGGTCAGATCGATCTTTTGCCTGCGCAGGAAGCGCCGCACGTAGTTCACATCGACATCACCCAAGGCCTCCGCGATCAGCTTGCAGGTCCAGCGCGCCCGACCCTTCGGCACCGGTTGATCGAGCACCGCCAGGATGCGCTTGTCGGTTGCCTCCGTGTAGATCGGCTTGGCGCCAGGCCGAGGCTTGTCCTTGAGGCCGTCGATGCCCGATGCCGCAAACCGCGTGCGCCAGACGCTCACCACTCCCGTCATGACCCCGACCTTGCGCGCGATCGCCCGCGAGGCCCAGCCATCCGCGGCCAGCAGAACAATACGGGCACGGCGCACCATGCGCTGCTCCGTGGTCGATGCACGCAGCCAACCTTCGAGTTCACTGCGCGTCTTCCGGTCGAGCCGGATCACAGTTGCTTTGGGAATCATGCGCGTGTTGAAGCACGTCAGCCACCCCCGGAAAAGACAGGCGGCACGAATGCACGGCTACCGTTCCCAGAATGACTCAGCCTTCTTCGACGGCGGGTACTAGAATTACACGCCACGCCCTCACGCTTCCCAGATCAGGACGGAGACATGCGAAGCCTATTCGGCTCCCTGGTAATTCTTTTCTTGCTGCTGCCCCTCGGTCCGGCCCGGGCCCAGCAAAGCGCAAAACCTGTGAAAGTATCGATGTCGCTGGCGACGGCGGCGACCGGCAGCGAACAGTCTCTGGCGCCGGAGTCGCGGGAGACGCCTGATCCCTCAGCGCTTGCCGCCGCCGTGGCACGGGAAGTGTCGCTGCCGCCGCCGCCCCCGCCCATCACGCTCGTGCTCAAGGCCGATCTCAGGGGGCAGCGCCTGACGGTGGTGGAAGGCGGCGAGGTCAAGTACGTGTGGCCCATCTCTTCCGGCCGCGCCGGCTATGCCACCGAAACGGGCACATTCCGGCCGAAGTGGGCATCGCGCATGCACTACTCCAAGCAGTACGATATGGCGCCCATGCCCTATGCGGTGTTCTTCAACAGGGGTGCAGCCTTCCACGCCACCCAGGCCGTGAGATACCTTGGCCGGCCGGCCTCGCACGGGTGTATCCGCCTCTCCCCCCACAACGCCCGCAGGCTCTTTCGTCTCGTGCACCGGCACGGCTGCCGCCGCACCAAGGTCGTCGTGCATGGCACCCACACGTCGACCAGGATGGCCCGCCGCCATACCGGCAAGCCCCACCGCAACGCCCGCCGCAGCCGCTATCCCCACTACAGCGACGGGGGCGGTGTGCGCTGGCGCGACGGCAAGCCCTTGTTCTTTTGAGGGTCGGCGCAGGGCGGGGGCGCAAGCCAGTTTTGGCGTTGGCGCGGGTGTTGCTGTAAAGATGCTGCGGTGAAGGTGCCGCAAGCCGAGCCGTCCCGCGAGTGAAGAGCATGCGCAAGAGCTGGTTTGATGCCCGCCGGGCCAGCGCGATGGCGCTCGCCTTGGTGCTCTCGGCAGGGCTTGCGGGCTGCGATCAACCCACATCGAGCCAGGCCAAGGCCCAGCACAAGGGCGCGCCCGCACCGCCGGGCGTCGTCGTCAGCAAGCCGATACAGCGCGAGATCGTCGAGTGGGACGAGTACACCGGGCGCTTCGATGCGGTCGAGACGGTCGAGGTGCGCGCGCGTGTCTCGGGCTATCTGGAGGAGACCCACTTCAAGGACGGCCAGAACGTCAAGCAGGGCGCTCTGCTCTACGTGATCGACCGGCGGCCGTTCGAGCGCGCGCTCGACCTGGCGCGCGCAGAGCTGGTGGCCGCGACGACCAAGGCCGCCAACGCCAACCTGGATGTCGAGCGCGGCAAGCCGCTGGTCGAGCGCCGCGTCATGTCGGAGAAGACGTTCGATGATCGGGCGAACCTGCTGCGCGAGGCGCAGGCGGCCGTCAAGGTTGCCGAGGCGAAGGTCAAGACCGCCGAGCTCGACCTGTCCTTCACGCGCATTACCTCGCCGCTCGCCGGGCGCATCAGCCGCAGCCAGGTGAGCAACGGCAACTGGGTGAGCGCCGGCGGCAGCGCCAACGCGACGCTGCTGACCTCGATCGTCAGCCAGGATCCGATCCACGTCTATTTCGACGTGAGCGAGAACAACTACATCAAGTACAAGCGCCTCGCCGAGCGGGGCACGGGTGCGGGTGCTGCCGACCTGGGTGCGCTGGTCGAGGTGGCGCTGCCCGACGAGCGCGGCTTTCCGCATCGGGCGCGTCTCGACTTTCTCGACAATCGCCTCGACCAGGGCACCGGCACGCTGCGTGCGCGCGCCGTGCTGCCCAACGCGTCGGGCCTGTTCTCGCCGGGGCTGTTTGCCCGCGTGCGCGTGACAGGCACGCCGAGGTATGCCGCGCTGCTCATTCCCGACGAGGCGATCGGTACGGACCAGACCAACAAGTTCGTCTACGCCGTCGGCGAGGACGGCACCGTCTTGCGCAAGAGCGTCACGCTCGGGCCGATCCATGCCGGCTTGCGCGTGGTGCGGGAAGGGCTGACGGGCGAGGAATGGGTGATCACGCGCGGCCTGCAGCGCGCCAGGCCGGGCCAGAAAGTCACCCCCAAGCGCGAGACCATCACCGTTTCGGAAGCGCCCCTTGCGGAAAAGAGCCGGGAGTAGACTCCCTCTCCCCATGCCTCTTCAGCATGGGGAGAGGGTCGGGGTGAGGGGCAGCGGCATACTCATAGGTCGAGCAAGTTCCTGCCCCTCACCCTAACCCTCTCCCCGCGCTGATGAAGGCGGATGGGCCGTCGGCGAGGCGCGGGGAGAGGGAATGGAGAGGTAAGAGTAACGCATGCGCATCAGCCATTTCTTTATCAGCCGGCCGATCTTCGCGGCCGTCGTGGCCCTGGTGATCACCATCATCGGGGTGATCGGCTACTGGGGCCTCGGCGTGACGCAGCTGCCGCTGATCACGCCGCCGACCATCACCGTCACGGCGAGCTATCCCGGCGCCAGCGCGCAGACAGTGGCCGATACGGTCGCCGCGCCGATCGAGCAGGAGGTCAACGGCGTCGAGAACATGATCTACATGGCCTCCCAGTCCACCGCCGACGGCAACATGTCGCTGACGGTGACCTTCGAGGTCGGCACCGACATCGACAAGGCCCAGGTGCTGGTGCAGAACCGGGTCAGCGCCGCCGAGCGCCGGCTGCCGGATGAGGTGCGCCGCAACGGTCTCACCGTGCGCAAGCGTTCGCCGGACCTGCTGCTGGCGATCCATCTGATCTCGCCCGACAAGACCTACGATCAGGTCTACATCTCCAACTACGGCCTGCTCAACGTGCGCGACAAGCTGATGCGGCTCTACGGCGTCGGCGATGTGTGGATGTTCGGGGTGCGCGAGTACTCGATGCGCATCTGGCTCGATCCGGAGCGCATCGCGCTGCGCGGCCTGACCGCCGAGCAGGTGATGGAGGCGCTGCGCGCCCAGAACGTGCAGGTGGCGGGCGGTGCGCTGGGCGAGCCCCCAGTCGATCGCGCCAACGCCTTCCAGGTGTCCTTGCAGATGAAGGGGCGCTTGCGGACGGCCGACGAGTTCGAGGACATCATCGTCAAGATCGGCAACGACGGGCGCGTGGTCCGGGTCAAGGATATCGCCCGCGTCGAGCTGGGTGCGCTCAGCTACTCGGCGAAGGGCTATGCCGACCGCTACCCCGCCGTCGTCGTCGTCATCGACCAGCTGCCCGGCTCCAACGCGGTGGCGGCCACCAACGGCATCAAGGAAGCCATGGCCGAAATGGCCAAGAGCTTCCCCAAGGGGCTCGAGTACCGCATCACCTACAACCCCACCGAGTTCATCGAAGTCTCGATCGCCAAGCTCTACATCACGATCCTCGAGGCGACCGGGCTGGTGGTGCTGGTCGTGCTGCTGTTCCTGAAGACCTGGCGCGCCACGCTCGTGCCGGTCGTGGCGATCCCCGTGTCGCTGATCGGCACCTGCGCAGTGATGGAGGCCTCGGGCTTTTCCCTCAACATGCTCACCCTGTTCGGGCTGGTGCTGGCCGTGGGCATCGTCGTCGACGACGCGATCGTCGTGGTGGAGAACGTCGAGCGCAAGCTGAGGGAGGGGCTCTCCCCGCTGCAGGCAGCGCGCGTCTCCATGGACGAGGTGGGGACGGCGCTGATTGCCATCGCGCTGGTGCTGATGTCGGTGTTCGTGCCGACGGCCTTCATCGGCGGCATCACCGGGCAGTTCTACCGGCAGTTCGCGGTCACTATCGCGTCGGCCACGGCCATCTCGCTCTTCCTCTCGCTGACGCTCAGTCCGGCGCTGTGCGCGCTGCTGTTCCGCTCGCACGGGGAGCATGCGCGTTCCTCCATCCTGATGGCGCCCGTCCATGGCTTCTTCCGGCTGTTCGATTGGGCGTTCGACGCGTTCGCGCGCGGCTATGGGCATCTGGTGCGCGGGCTTGCGCGCCGCTGGGCGATCGTGCTGATCGCCTACGTGGGGCTGATCGGCTTTGCCGCCTGGTTCGTGCCGAGCCTGCCGACCGGATTCATTCCGAACCTCGACCGGGCGATCCTGATCCTGTCGATCCAGCTGCCGCCGGGGGCGTCGCTCGCCCGTACCGATGCGGTGGTGCAGCGGGCGATCGATCTGACGATGCAGGCGCCGGGGGTCAAGTATTCGAATGCCTTCACGGGGCGCAACGGGGCGACCTTCACCTCGGCCACCAACGCCGGCCTGCTGTTCCTGGTGCTCGACGATTTCGAGGACCGCCACCGCCGCGGCCTGACCATCGACAAGGTCGCGCAGGACGTTCGCGGCAGGCTGGCGAAGATCGAGGAGGCGCAGTCGTTCGTGTTCATCCCCCCGCCCGTGCGCGGCATGGGCGCGGCAGCCGGCTTCTCCATGCGGCTGCAGGACACCACGGGCATGCCGGCCGCCGAGTTCGCGCGCATCACCCAGGAGTTCGTGGCGGAGGCGAACCGCACGCCCGGCATCGCCAATGCGTTCACCACCTTCTCGGCATCGACGCCGCAGGTCTATGTCGACGTCGACCGCGACAAGGCGCAGATGCTGAAAGTTCCGGTCACCAACATCTTCGAGGCCATGCGCGTGTTCATGGGCTCGGCCTACGTCAACGACTTCAACATGTTCGGGCGCACCTATCGCGTCACGGCCCAGGCCGACGGCGACTACAGGCTGAATGAGGAAAGCGTCTCCAAGATCAGGGTGCAGAGCACGGACGGACAGATGGTGCCGCTGGGCAGCCTCGTCACCTTCCGCGAGATTGCGGGGCCCGAGCGGGTGCCGCGCTACAACCTGTTCCCCTCCGCGGAGGTCAACGGCCGCGCGCAGCCGGGCGTCAGCTCGGGCCAGGCGCTGGAGATCATGAAGGAGCTTGCGACCGAGAAGCTGCCGCAAGGCGTCACCTTCGAGTGGACGGACCTCTCCTATCAGGAGGCCAAGGTCGGGCGCACGGGCTACTACATCTTCGTGCTGGGCGTGGTGTTCGTGTTCCTGGCACTGGCCGCGCAGTACGAGAGCTGGGCGCTGCCGCTCGCCATCATGCTGATCGTGCCGATGTGCCTGCTCTCGGCGGCGTTCGGCGTGTGGCTGCACGGGCGCGAGATCAACATCCTCACCCAGATCGGCTTCGTCGTGCTGATCGGCCTGGCGGCGAAAAACGCGATCCTGATCGTGGAGTTTGCCCGCCAGCTCGAGGAGCAGGGCCGAGACACCATCTCGGCGGCGGTGGAGGCCTGCAGTCTCAGGCTGCGGCCCATCCTGATGACCTCCCTCGCCTTCACGCTGGGCGTCGTTCCGCTCTACCTGGCGGTGGGCGCGGGCGCGGAGATGCGCATCGCGCTCGGCACGGCGGTGTTCTGGGGCATGATCGGGGTGACGCTGTTCGGGCTCGTCTTCACGCCGGTGTTCTACGTCGTCGTGCGCCGGCTCACGGGGCGCAAGCTGGCGGCGCGGGGCGAGGCCGCGGCGGGGGGCAGTGCGCCGCAGCCGGCGGAGTAGCGGCTGCGGGCATGTGACGGCCTTCCTCCAGCCGCCGCAACACGAATCGGTGTCGTTCGCCGATCAGAAGACTGCCTCAATGCCCTTGTGCTTGATGATCTGCAACAGCCGGCCAGCCGGACCCCGGGGCTTGATTTCGCCGCGCTCCCACTTGCTGAGAGTGCCGGTAGACACGTCGAGCAGGCGCGCGAAAACGGCCTGGCTCATGTTGGCGGCCTCTCGGATGGCAACGATCTCGTGTGGGCTGGGTGGGGCGGGCCGCGGAATCCCATCCAGTGCAAGATCACGCATGGTGATCTTGGCGTACTCGTCATCGCTGAGCGCGCCGAGCCGGTGCAGAGCTTGGCCCATTTCGGTAAGCTCGCGGTCCAGACGGCTGGCTTGCTTCCGTCGCTTAGTCACAATGCACCTCTCGCAGCTCGCCGTCGGAGACGGTGGTCGATACCTCCACATCGGCGAGCCCAAGCCATCGCTGGGCATAGAGCTTGAGCAGCGCGAGCTGGTCGGGGCGGATTCGGCGCGCTCGCTCTTTGCAAAGCCATAAAGGAACACTGCACGCTCACCGTCGCGAAAGGCAATTAGTACTCGATAGCCTCCGCTCTTGCCTTTGCCCCTGCGGGCCATGCGCTGCTTAATGACCTCGCCGCCAAGCACAGCATCGATAAGACCATTGTGGGCGTCGGAGATGGCCGCGCAAAGCATAGGGTCGCCGATTTTCTCGCGTCGCTGGAATCGGCCGAAGGCCTTCACCACGAAGACACGCACACAACCATTCCTCGTAGATGATTATAGTCGAAACGACCATAATTTACAAGTGCGATAGTGCTCGCTCATTCCGGGCAGCTGACCTGCGGCTAGCTCCGCGGCCAGCGCGCAGCGCGCTTCTCGGCGAACGAGGCGAGGCCTTCGGTGGCCTCGGGCGACAGGCGCTTTGCGGCGTGGCTCTCGACCAGGGCGTCGAGCGTGGCGGCGTCGAAGCCGCCCCAGGCACTTTCGAGTGCGAGCGCCTTGGTCTCGGAGATCGCCTGTGGGCCGTTCTCGAGCAGCCGTGCCGCCATCTCCTCGCCGGCGGCGCCGAGCTTGTCGAGGGCGACGACTTGATGCACGAGGCCGATGCGGCGCGCCTCCTCGGCGCCGAAGCGTTCGCCGGTGAGCGCATAGCGGCGCAGCTGGCGCACGGAGATGGCGTCGGCGAGCTGGGGCACGATGATGGCTGCCGTCAGCCCCCAGCGCACCTCGGCGATGGAGAAGATGGCGTTGTCGGCGGCGATCACCACGTCGCAGGCGGCGACGATGCCGGTGCCGCCGCCGAAGCAGCCGCCCTGCACGAGGGCGACGGTGGGCACGGGCAGCCGGTTGAGGCGGTCGACGGCTTGCGCCGTTGCCCGGCTGACGCGCACGTTCTCCTCGATCGGCTGGCGGCTCACCGATTGGATCCACTTGAGGTCTGCGCCGGCCTGGAAGTGCCGGCCGTTGCCTTTGAGCATCACGACGCGCAGGTTGGCGGCGCCACCGAGCTCATCCATGGCAGTGAGCAGGCCCTGGATCATGTCGCCGTTGTAGGCGTTGTTGACCTCGGGACGGTTGAGCGCGACCGTTGCCACGCCGCGATCATCGGTCGTCCACAGGACGGGTGCGCTCATGGCGGCGTCTCCATTTGGGTAAACGGGCTGGGGGCGAGGTGCGCATCCATTGTGCAGCCATGCGCATTTCGGGGATAGAGGCTCAAAGCGGCGCCTGCCGGCGCGATCGTCTTCCTTTGGCCATATCTTGGGCGCGATCTATCGGGCCCGCGCGGGGGTGGGAACGTCGCGGCGCATCCACAACACTGATGCCGTACTGACGCTGTTGGGGGCGCATCGGCGCAGGGCACTCTTTTTATTGGGATTTGGGCTTTGGCGGCGCTATGCATGCTGGTTGGTAAGGAGAGAGTTGGGCGCATGGGGCGCGGCTTGGGTAACAGGTGGCTTCTGACGGTTCTGGCTGCAGGCGCCATCGTGCTGAGCGCCGCGTCGGCCGTTTCTGCGCAGGACAGGTGGTGGGAATCGGTCCCCGGCTTCGGGTCGCCTGACCAGCGTTTCCGGACCTCCACCGAAACGAGGCGCCACAAGCCCGAGCCCCTCAACGATCTGCGACCCGACGCGACGCCCTTCCGCAGCAATGCGATGATCCAGGCGCTGGAGGGGGCGATCGAGCACTACCAGGCCATCGCCGCGAGCGGCGGCTGGGCGCCGATCCCCGGCTCGCGCATGATTCGCCCCGAGGATGGCGACGAGCGGCTGCCGCTGTTGCGCCGGCGGCTCATGATCAGCGGCGAGATCAAGCGGCGTTCCGACGACGGCGGGTTCGGCGGCTTCGGCAATTTCGGCTTCGGCTACAACGACGACCTCGAGGAGGCGATCCGGCGCTATCAGCAAAACAACGGATTGCGGGTCACGGGTCGCGTCGACAAGTACACGCTGGAGTCGCTGAACGTTCCCGCCGCGACGCGGCTGCAGCAGCTGCGCATCAATCTGCAGCGGCTGCGCGACCTGATGACCCCGCGCGTCGAGGACCGCTACGTGCTGGTCAATGCGGCAGCGTTCCAGCTCGAGGCGGTGGACCACTACCAGGTGGAGCTGAGGCACCGCGTGATCGTCGGCAAGCCCGAGCGGCAGACGCCGACCGTGCGCGCCACCATCAGGGCCCTCAACTTCTTCCCCTACTGGCGCGTGCCGGAGAGCGTGGCCACGCTCGACCTGATCCCGCGCCTCGTCAAGGAGCCGGACTACCTGCAGAAAGAGCAGATCAAGGTGCTCACGGGCTCCTACAACGGGCCGGAGATCAACGCCGTCAACATCGACTGGCGTCAGGTCGACGCCGCCAAGATCCGGTTCCGCCAGGATCCAGGTCCGCAGAACGCGCTGGGCCTCGTGCGCCTCGACATGCCCAACAGCGAAGGCGTCTACATGCACGACACGCCGATGAAGCCGCTGTTCAACCAGCGCGGCCGCGCCTTCAGCGCGGGCTGCGTGCGCGTGCAGGATGTGTTCGCGCTTGCCGAGTGGGTCGCCCGCTACGAGCCGGGCTGGGAGCATCCCGGGCGCGCGCAGGAGATACTGGGGGCGGGCCAAGCCTACGACCTCAACCTGACGCGGCCGGTGCCGGTCTATTTCACCTACATCACGGCCTGGGCCGAGCCCGACGGCCGCATCGTCTTCCGCCCCGACATCTACGGTCGCGACGGCGTACGGGAGGTGGCCGGGCAGGAGCACGACCCCGAGGAAGGGCCGCCCCCGCGGTGGACCCTGGCGCCTTAGGCGTTCGTTTCCTCTTCCATTCATTTGTCCTGGCCGGAGCGCAGCCCTTGCGGTGGCCTGTTGCGTGAGCCAAGACTGTAGCGGCTTGGCGGAACCTCCCCATGACCCAGGACATGCTCACCCTCTACTACGCACGCGACACCTGTGCGCTGGCCTCGCACATTGCCCTGAGGGATGCGGGGGCAACGTATGAGCTGAGGCGGATCGACTTCGGCAAGACCGAGCAGCAGTCGCCGGCCTATCTGGCGGTGAACCCGAAGGCGCGGGTACCGGCGCTGGCGACGCCGCGCGGCGTCCTGACCGAGACGCCGGCGATGCTGGCGTTCATCGCGCAGAGCTTCCCGCAAGCGCGGCTGGCACCCCTCGACGATCCGTTCGCCTTCGCGCAAGTGCAGGCCTTCAACAGCTATCTGTGCTCGACCCTGCATGTCGCCCATGCCCATCGCATGCGCGGCTATCGCTGGGCGGACGAGGCGGCCTCGTTGGCCGATATGCAGCGCAAGGTGCCGAAGTCGGTCGGTGCCTGCTACGACATGATCGAGACCAGTATGCTCAGGGGCCCGTGGGTGATGGGCGAGGCCTATACGATCGCCGACCCCTATCTCTTCACGCTGGCGCAGTGGCTGGAGGCCGATGGTGTCGATCCCGCGCGCATTCCGCGGGTGACCGAGCACCGCGCGCGCATGGCCGGGCGGGCGAACGTGAAGACGGCGATTGCCGAAGAGTTCGCGGATTGACGGATGCGGGCGGTGCCCCCTGGGGCGGCGCGCTTTTCCCGCAAGAGGCTGCCAGCGAAGATCAGGCGCGCGTCGGACGGGCTCCGAAATCACGGCGGTCCGCGGTGGAGCAAGAACGTGCTGCGGGTCGGCCCATTAGAAGGATTTTATGCGCGCCGCCGTATTTTGGCGTGGTATGAGATTGTTATTTCTAAAATATGGCCTTTTCCTGTTGCGATTTTCTCGAACGTGCCGACATATCCGCGTGGCAACGCGGCACTTCCCGATGAAGACGATAGCTCACATCACCCCGGAGTTTGCAGTGAGCGCAGCGCTCACTGCCGAGGATTTCGCGCAAGCTGCCGCGATGGGCTTCAAATCCATCCTGTCCAATCTTCCCGATGGGGAATCGCAGACCCACCCGACGAGCCGGGAGGCGGCGACGCTGGCCGAGCAGGCCGGCGTCCGGTATCGGCACGTCCCGGCGATCAAGTCCGATATTTTCAACGAGCGCGTGCTCGAGAGCATGGAGAAGGCGCTCCGCGAGCTGCCGCGCCCCATCCTGGCTCATTGCGCATCCGGTCTGCGCTCGGCCGTCGCCTGGGCAGCCGTCGCGGCGCGCACCCATTCGACCGACAGCGTGCTTGCCAGGCTCCGGGCGGCCGGCCTCGATCTGGAATTGATCCGCGATGAGCTCGACGCCCTTGGTGGCCGGCGACATTGCGCGCAGCCCCAGCCGCAATCCCGGCCGGCGCTCGAGACGACCGCCGCCTAGCAGGCGATTGGTCCGGCGTAGCCGAGCGGGTTGCTCAGCGCGCGCGAGCGAAACGGAAAGCGGGGCAGGGCCAATCGTGACGCATTCTTGCCATCGGCGAAGTGGCCCGGAAGGTGACCCGTGCGGCCTCGCCGATCGGTTGGGGCATGTTATGGATCAAGGCGCTTGTCCGAGCAAACCGCCCACTATCGAGCTGCTCACTAGGCTCCATACTGGCGTGGAGAAGGCTCATGAACCAAGCTGCCCCGAAGCGGAATCGTTTGCCGCCCTGGTACATCGGTCTCGCGATCAACCTGGTGATCGTGACTTTCGTTGGCTATCGGATGTGGGCCGGCAACTGCCCGGCTCCGACCCTGATCGAAGTGGGCGTGCTCACCCTTATTCCCGCCGTCTATCTGGTGCTCATGTACCTGACATTCGCGAGCCAAGAGTGAAGGGCTCGCTCGCCGATGGCGTGGAGCTGGGCCTCGGTGTTGACGCCATTGCGCACCAGTTACGGATGATGGCTTTTCAAGCTGGCGCGTGAATGAAATTTGGTCATTCATGCCATGAAGACATTGCGTTTGTCGCCGCAAGCGCGGGGGTGGGAGAGAACACCACTGATCTGAGCCAAGGAGAAGAAAATGTCGTCGCCAGAGCCGATTGCCGCTGCTGCGGCAGCGCTTTCCAGCACGTTCTCGGGACAACTGCTGAAGCCGGCGGATGCCGGCTACGAGGAAGCCCGCAAAGTTCACAACGGTTTGATCGACAAGCGCCCCGCCCTGATCGCCAGGTGCCGCAACACGGCAGACGTCGTCGATGCGGTGGGCCTCGCGCACAAGCTCGGCCTGCAGGTGGCGGTGCGCGGCGGCGGCCATAACGTGGCCGGGCGCTCGACCGTCGACGGCGGGCTGATGATCGACCTCGCCACCATGAAGGGCATCCACGTCGATGCGAAGGCCCGTACCGTGCGGGTGCAGGGCGGCGCGACCTGGGCGGACCTCAACCGCGAGACGCAGCTGCATGGCCTGGCGGTCACCGGCGGCGTGGTCTCCAGCACCGGGGTCGCCGGTCTGACACTCGGCGGCGGGCTGGGCTGGCTGATGGGCAAGCATGGGCTGGCGCTGGACAACCTGCGCTCGGTCGAGCTGGTCACGGCCGAAGGCAAGGTGCTGCGCGCGAGCAAGGACGAGGAGCCCGAGCTGTTCTGGGCGCTGCGCGGCGGCGGCGGCAACTTCGGCGTGGCAACGTCCTTTGAGTTTCAGCTCCACCCGGTGGGGCCGACGGTGATCGGCGGGCTGATCGCGCATCCCTTCGATCGCGCCCGCGACGTGCTCAAGCTCTATCGCGACGCGACGAAATCCCTGCCGGACGAGCACACCGTGTTCGGCGGCCTGGTGCATGCGCCGGATGGATCGGGCGCGAAGCTCGCGGCCATCGTCACGTGCCACTGCGGGCCGGCGGCCGAAGGCGAGAAGGCGATGCGGCCGCTCAAGCAGTTCGGCGCGCCGGCCATGGATGCGGTCGGCCCGATCCCCTACAGCCAGCTCAACGGCATGTTGGACGGGGGCTTCCCGAAGGGCGCGCTCAACTATTGGAAGTCGAGCTTCCTGAAGGAGCTGAGCGACCAGGCCATCGATACGATGGTGTCGTGCTTTGCCGCGTGCCCCACGCCGATGGGGGCGATGCTGCTGGAGCACTTCCACGGCGCGGCGACCCGCGTGCGTGCCGGCGACACCGCCTTCCCGCACCGCGCGGTGGGCGACAACTTCCTCGTCGTGTCGCAGTGGATGGACCCTGCGGACAGCGCGCGGTGCGTCGCCTGGGCGCGGGAGACTTATGCGGCCATGCAGCCGTACTTCGCCGCCGGCCGCTATGTGAACTACCTGGGCGACGACGAGGCGGGCGATCCGGTGGCGGCGGCCTACGGGGCGAACTACCGCCGCCTGCAAGAGATCAAGACCAAGTACGACCCGAACAACTTCTTCCACATGAACCAGAACATCAAGCCGTTGGGCTGATGTCGATCAGGGGCGTCTCGATCTGGGCGGACCTGCGTGGAGGTTGACGGTCGTCATCCCGGACAGCTGCCGCGCCAACGGCGCGGCAGCTGTGGCCCGGGCCCCCTGCACGCGTCCACTTTGCACCTGGCTTGAGATGGCCTCTGGGCCTGTCGCGGCGCGTGCGTCGACCCGGAGAGTGCGCGGCGCGGTGAATGGGTCCCGGCCCGGTCCCGCGCGCGCCCTGACGGGCACGCGTGGCGCCGGGATGACGACAATGCTGCGCGGCCGTGCGCGCAAAGCCAAGATCAAGATCGAGCCGGGAAGCGTCCGTGCAGCAGGGTCACTTGATCGGGCGGGCGATCTCGGGGGGGACCTCGCGCTGGTAGGCTTGGCCGATGGCGAAGAGCTGAGCCTCGCTGTAGGGCTTGCCGATGATCTGGACGCCGTTGGGCAGGCCGCCGTTGCGCGGCACCGGCAAGGTGAGCGTCGGGAGGCCCAGATAGTTGATCGGCCGCGTGTACTTGACGACGCGGCCCATGGCCGCCTGCACCTTGGGCCCGCCGCTGACGTCGAGCTCGGCGATGGTGGGGAGCGGATCGGCAAGGATCGGCAGGATGGCGACGTCGACGTTTCTCGAAGGTCTCGTCGAGCGTGCGCTGCAGGTAGCGGCCGCGGGCCCTGAGCGCGGTGAGGTGGTCGACGGCGGAGATGAAGTGCCCGACCTCGACGCGGGCGCGCACCTGGGGCCCGTACTCGTCGGCGCGCGTGCGGATGTAGGCGGCATGCGCCGCCGAGGCGTCGGGCAGCTGCACGAGCTGCACCAGATGGTCGAGCGTCTGCCAGTCGGGGAAGCGGCAGGCGTCGCGCTTCAGGCCGAGCCTGGTCATGATCGCCGACCACGTCGGCGACCATGCGCTGCACGTCGGGATGCGCCTCGGCGATGACGGTCTCGTCGACACCGATCTTGAGGCCCTTCACAGGGTCGCCGAGGTGGGCGACGTAGTCGGGCACCGGCACGGCCGAGGCGGCGGGGTCGCGCGGATCGGCGCCGGCCAGCAAGCCCAGGCCCAGCGCCAGGTCCTCCACGTGGCGGGCGATCAGGCCGACGGTGTCGAGCGCGGGCGCCAGCGGCATGGCGCCGGCGCGGCTGACGCGGCCCCAGGTCGGCTTGATGGAGGTGATGCCGCAGCAGGCGGCCGGCAGGCGCAGCGAGCCGCCGGTGTCGGAGCCGAAGCCCATCGGGATGGCGCCATAGGCGACGGCGCAGGCGGTGCCGGCGGAGGAGCCGCCGGTGATGCGGGTCGGGTCCCAGGGGTTGCGGGCGTGGCCCAGCACATAGTTGTGGCCTGTCGGGCCGTAGGCGAACTCGGCCAGATGCAGCGCGGCGATGTAGAGCGCGCCGGCCTGCCCGAATCGGGCGATGACCGTGGCGTCCTGCGTGGCCGGCTTGTCGTCGCGCAGCTTGGCGCCCCAGCTCGCGATCCTGCCCTTGCGGTCGAACATGTCCTTGTGCGCCAGCGGCACGCCGGCGAGCGCGCCCGCAGGTGTGCCCTTGGCGATGGCGGCGTCGGCGGCCTTGGCGGCGGCGAGGGCCTCGTCGGACTCCAGCGCGATGATGCAGTGGGTGAGCTCATGCGCCGCGCGCAGGCGCTCGATGGCGGCCGTGGTCGCCTCCACGCTCGACACGGTCTTGTCGCGGATGGCCTTGGCGAGCGCGCGGGCTGAAAGCTGGGCGAGATCGGTCATCACTTTGCCCCCGCAACGAGAACGCGGCGGAAATCGTCGACGTCGGCCGAGATCGGCAGCTCGATGGCGACCTTGCCCGCGGTCTTGGAGAGCAACGCCGCGTGCGCCTTGGCGGCGGCGCGCCGCTCGGGCGGCATGACGAGGTAGGCAGCCATTTCATCCACGGGCGCAGGGGCAGTCGGTGCTTTGGGGTCGGCCATGATGGGTCCTCCGCTGTTGCAGCAGGCAGCGCCGACCCTAGCGGGCGACGGGCGATCGAACAATACGGGACGCGGGGGTCGAGCGGCACGCCGGTCGGGCAGCGCGGACACCGCGCCGCGGATGGAGAGTGCAAGCGTACGCGTGTCTGGGCCCCGTGCCACCGGCTACCGCGCCGTTGGCGCGGCGCCTGCACGGGGTGACGTCTGCGCGACGCTGTCATCCCGGAATTTCGCGTGAGCGAAATATCCGGGACCCAGGGCCACGAACTGCGCGTGTTCCTTTGCTTCCCCGGGTCCCGGATATTTGCTGGCGCAAATTCCGGGATGACAGGAATTAACCGTAGGCGGACTTATCCTCGGTGGGTTTGGCGTATGTATGCTGCGCTCACTTCGCTCCACCAAGGGGTCGCGTTCTAGAGGCGTCTGTAACGGGAGGGCGAAGGGCAGTGCCGGGCCGGGGTCACGCAAACCCTCGGCAACGGGGCTCAGCGTCGCCGCCGGGTGGGATTCCCGGTCCCCGAGTGAGGTTAAAAGCGACGACCAGGCCATAAATCCTGCGCGGGGCGGTGAATGGCGCCGCCTGTAAACAAAATAGGACGCGGTGCCCATCGCCCCGCAGCCCCTCGATTGACCAGAGCCTCGAGCGGGAACGCCGCTGCGGGGAAAAACGTGTTGGGGAAAGGGGTCTGACCCCTCGGCTGTCGCGTAGTGATCGATCGCAAACGAAAAGTCGGCTCACTTCTGGGCGGTGGCCAGCGCCGTCCAGCCGCCGAAGAGCTGTGCCAGATTGCGCTCGCGGCCCGTGTCGACGCGCACCGTCGCCGTCATGCCGGCCCTGAGCGGCGGCTCGCCGGGCTGGGGCAGCAGGCGCACGCGAACGGGCAGCCGCTGCACCACCTTGACCCAGTTGCCCGACGCGTTCTGCGGCGGCAGCAGCGCGAACTCCGCGCCGGTCGCCGGGCTGATGCTCTCGACCTCGGCCTGCCACGTCACATCGGGATAGATGTCGAGCACGATGGTGGCGGCGAGCCCGCGGTGCACGTGCGTGAGCTCGGTCTCCTTGAAGTTGGCCTCGACCCAGGGGCGCGTGTGCGCGACCAGCGCAAACAGGACGGTTGCGGCCTTGATCTGCTCGCCCTTCTGCAGCCGTACGTTGACGGCGGTGCCGGCGAGCGGAGCGCGGATGACGGTGCGCGCCAGATCGAGGGCGGCGCTCTCGCGCTCGGCCTGCTTCTGGCGCACCATGGGATGCTGGTCGACCGGGCGCTCCGGCATGCCGCCGAGTGCTGCTGCCATGCGCTCGACCTTGCGCTGCATGACGTGCGCGTGATCAGCGGCCGCCGTGGCGTTGTTCTGGAACTCCTCGAGCTTGCTCGAGGCGACGATGCCCCGGTCGGCGAGCGCCTTCTGGCGCGCAACCTGCGCGTTCCAGTAGGAGACCTTGCTCTGCGCCTCGATCAGCTCGCTTTTCGCCTCGTACCAGGAGGCGATCAGGGTGCGCACCTGGCCCCGGCTGGAATCGAGCTCGGCGTCGGCCTTGGCGAGCGCTACGCGGAAAGGCTCCGAGTCGAGGGTGACGAGTACCTCGCCGGCTTTGACGTTGGCGTGATCCTGGATATGGACCTCGAGCACGCGGCCGGCCACCTCGGAGGAGATCTGGGCGATGTCGGCCTTGACGTAGGCGTTCTCGGTGGTGATGTAGCGCCCGCCCCACAGCCAATAGAGCAGGGCCAGGGCCACGGCCGCGCACGGCACGGCGATCAGCAGGAACGCCCGCAACCAGCGGCGGCTTATGACGCCAGCGCTCACAGTGCCCGCACCTCCACCTTGCGCGCCTGCTCGACCTTGCGCGCGACAGCGCCGCGATCGTGCTCGGCGAGCGCCTGCAGCTTTGCCTTGACGCGTGTCATCAGCCCGGAGAGCGCGCGCCGTTCCCTGGCCGAGAGGTCGCCCAGCGCATCATCGACGGTCGCCTCCGCGATCGGCCAGATGGCGGCGTGGAGCCGCTTGGCCTGCGGGGTGAGATGCAGGCGGTTGACGCGGCGGTCGCTGGCGTCGGCGTGGCGCTTGAGCCAGCCCTTGGCCTCCATGCGGTCGATCAGCCGGCCGGCCGAGGCCTTCTCGATCTCGAGCAGGTCGGCCACCTCGGACTGGCTCAGGCCGGGACGGCGGTGGACCCGGGCGATCACCAGCCATTGCGCCCGCGTCAGGCCGACGGCGCGCACGCGCCGCTCGAACACGGTGCGCAGGAGCCGGCCGACGTCTGTGATCGTGTAGCCGATGTAGTTCTCGTCGTCGGGGGTCATCGGGTTGTCCGACCCTCTTGGCGCCAATTGGTAACCTAGGTTACTATAGCCACGACCACGGTTGTCAAGGCCGGGAAAAATGGGTCAAGAATAACGGCCAGGAATACGGGGCCAGGAATACGGGGCCAAGATCACCGGGCCAAGATCAGGGCCCGAGTTTTCGTGAGCATGAGCGACGACGCCGTCTACAAGCTGACGCTGACGCAGCGCGCCCTGATCATCCTGACGATCGTGCTGTCGACGACGATCTACGCGGGCTCGGTGCTGATCTCCTCGGCCCTCCTGCCGCAGCTGCAGGGCGCCTTGTCGGCGACCCAGGACGAGGTGTCGTGGGTGATGACCTTCAACATCGTCGCCACCGCGGTGGCGACGCCCGCGACGGGTTGGCTCGCCAGCCGGCTGGGCCCGCGCGCCACCATGATCTGGGCGGCGCTGGTGTTTGCCATCGCCACGTTCATGTGCGGCGCCTCCAACTCGCTGGATGAGCTCATCTTCTGGCGCATCGTGCAGGGGGCGGCCGGCGCCCCGCTGGTGCCGCTCGGACAGACCATCCTGCTGGACAGCTCGCCCCGCTCCCAGCAAGCCGCGGTGATGTCGATCTTCGGCATGTCCAACATGATCGGGCCGTCGCTGGGGCCGATGTTTGCCGGCGAGATCGCCGAGAGCTTCGGCTGGCGCTGGGGCTTTTGGATGATCGTGCCGGTCGCCATCGGCTCGGTGATCCTCTCGTGGATCTCCCTGCCGCGGACGGAGCGCAAGGCGGAGAGCCGCCTCGACTGGCTGGGCTTCATCAGCCTGTCGGTGGGGATCGCGGCCGGCCAGCTCGTGTTCTCCCGCGGCCAGCGGCTCGACTGGTTCGACAGCACCGAGATCGTCCTGGCGACGTTCATCGGCATCCTCATGATGTACGTCTTCTGCGTGCACAGCCTGACCACCGAGCGGCCGTTCGTGCGCCTGAGCCTGCTGACCGACCGCAACTATTCGCTGGGCCTCATCCTCGTCACGCTGTTCGGCATGCTCAACTTCGCCGTGATCGTGCTGCTGCCGCCGCTTCTGCAGCAGCACGCGGGCTACCCCGAGTCGGCCATCGGCGAGATCATCGGCACGCGCGGCGTCGGCTCGGCCATCGGCTTCCTGCTGGCCATGCCCATGGCCCGTCTCGACCCGCGCCTGAGCCTTTCGATCGGCGCGCTGGTGCAGGTGGCGACCGGGCTCTGGCTGATGAGCATGGATCTCAATGTCGGCCTGTCGACGCTGATGCTGTGCAACGTGCTGCAGGGCATCTCGATCGGCGTGTCGTGGGTGCCGCTGACGGTGATCACGTTCTGGACGCTCAAGCCCGAGTATCGCGCCGAGGCGATGTCGGTGTTCCATCTGCTGCGCAACTTCGGCTCGAGCCTGTTCATCTCCGTTGCCGTGGCCGAGATCGTGCGCACGTCGTCGGCCAACTACGCGCGCATGGTGGAGTTCGCCTCGCCCTACAACCGCGTGCTGGATATGCCGTGGGCGATGGGCAGCTGGAGCGTGGAGTCCGCTGCCGGCCTCGCCAAGCTTTCCAAGGAGATCACGCGCCAGGCGACCTTGATCGGCTATACCAATGCGTGGTGGCTTTATACGCTCGCTGCGGCTGCGTTCCTGCCGGTCATCCTGATGGCGCGGCTGCCGAAGATGCGCACGGCGGCGGCGGCGAGGTGATCTGCGTCAGGCGGGCAGCGCCACGTCGAGGCGGTAGAAGCGCCTGGCCGTGCCGGCGAAGAGGTCGGCTTTCTCGGCCGCGCTGGCGCCTTTCGCCAGGAGCTTGCAGGCGTTCCAGAACACGGGATAACTGTAGGAGCCCTTGTCGACGGGGAAGTTGCTTTCGAACATGCATCGCGACGCGCCGAAGGCCTCGATGCAGGTCTCGATATAGGGCCGCCAGGTTTCGGCAAGCGTCTCGGAGGACGGCGGGTCGGCCGGCTCGTGGAACGTGAAGCCGCCCATGCGCATGCCGAGGCCACCGAGCTTGACGTGGACGTTGGGGCACGCGGCGAGCGCCTTGATCGACGTCTTCCAGCCGGGAAGGATCTCCTGGTGCTTGCCGGCGTAGGCGCCGATGCCGATCGGGCCGCCGACGTGATCCATGACGATGCGCGCTTCGGGAAAGGCGCTGGCGAGATCGGTCAGCTCGCCGATCTGCGGGTGATAGAGCCAGGCGTCGAAGGTGAGCCCCATGCGCGCAAGCACCTTAAAGCCCTCGCGGAAGCGTTTGTCGCCGAGGAGGCCGGGGACGGTTTTGTGGGCGGGATTGCGGATGGCGGGATCGGCATCCCAGGCGCTGGTGTGGCGGATGCCGCGGAAGCGGCCGCCGCCGGCGCGGAGGTGGGCCTCGAGCACGGGCTCGACGGCGGCGCCAAGCGTCAGGTCCGCGTGGCCGACGATGCCGGCGCAGGCCCGGCTCGGCCCGTAGATGCCGCTGGCGCTCATGGCGGCGATGCCGTTGACGAACTCGGTCTCGCCGACGGGCCGCATCTCGGGCGGGCCCGCGGCGCGGTGCATGGCGCGGGCCTGCACGTAGACGGTGGCGAGAACGTTGTGGCCCGTGCCGACGTCGGCGAGCAGTTCGTCGAGCAGATAGCGCCAGCCCGGCCGGTCCCACAGGTGGTGGTGCGGGTCGATGATGGGGAGATCAGGCTCCAGGATCGGCTCGCGGCGCTGGTCGAGCCAGGCCTGGCGGACGGGAAGGTAGTAGGGTGATTCCGGATCAGAGGCGGGCTTTGCGGGCACGGGAACCTCCGACGGCTGCAACCGGACGAGGTTGAAAAAATTGGCTCCGCGGGCAGGATTCGAACCTGCGACCAGCCGGTTAACAGCCGGCTGCTCTACCGCTGAGCTACCGCGGAACAGCGGGCCTTCCAGTCGCCGGGCTTCCCGGCGATTTGCCGGAGATTTGGGCGGATCGGAAGGCGGCCAGCTCGGGGCGGGATAAACCATGCTCCGCCCGGCCCCGTCAACCTGTGGGGTCACGGGTCGCGCCATTCCTTGGCGATGCTTGCGCCGTCCAGGCGCCGGCGCAGCTGCTGGCGCACGTCCCGCCAGCGGAACCGCATGGAGTTTATGACGATTTCGGAGTTGAGCCCCTTGAACTCGTCGATGATCGGGGCGCGGGCGATGAGGTCCGCCGGGCTGCGCCCGAACGCGTTCTCGCTCTCGGCCGCGTCCGGCCAGTCGGTCAAGCGGGCCCGGGCCTGGAACGCCTCGATGGCGGGCGTGCCAATATCCTCGCGGACGTCTTTCTCGAAAGCCTGGTCCACGGCCTGGCGAAAGCAATGGATGGCGAGATCCGCCGTCGCCGCGGGCTCGAGATCACCGCCGCGATGGACGAGCGCGCACGAGAAGACGGTGAGATCGGCCAGGCATGAGGCAAAGATCGGCCACTTCGCCTTGTTGATCGAGGCGACGTAGGCGTCGTCCTGGAACAGCTCCACGTAGCGCGTGCCCATCCGCGTCTTCAGGTAGCCGTAGAGCGAGGTCTGCGCCACGTAGGCGGCCCGCATGCGGTTGAACTCGACCAGCCGTTCCAGGGTGCCGATCGGCCCGCGGTCGAGGCGGACCTTGATGGTCTGTGCGACGTGGTCACGCAGGATCGAGATGGCGCGCGAGAGCATCGTGGGCAGGGGACGTCTCCCGAGCGGCGATTAGAAATCAACAACTTGGCTGGTGCTTGCGCCAGCTTGGTCGTCAGACGGAGCGTGTTGGGCCATTCGCCCGAGAACGATTCTACAAAACCGACGACAAAGCAATCGATCCCGCCGCGTTTCGCGGCAAGGTCGCCGCGGCCACCGAATTTGCAGTCTGCCGCCAAGCGGCTTCTTCTACAACTTTGTACCAATATCCCTGCCGCGAAGTCCTCCTGTAGCCTCATAAGTGGGCAACTAGGTACCTCGCGTCAGCCGAGAGACGTTGCCTGCGCTGAGACCATGGGGCAGCGCGAAAATGCTTTGGTGGGAGGACAACTGATGGCAACCAACATCGAGGAAGCACGTCGGCGCCACTGGTCGAAGACCTTTTCGCTGACCGTGATCGTGCTCATCATCTGGGCGGTATTCTCGTTCGGCGTGCACTTTGTCGCCGCCGACCTGAACAAGTACGTGTTCCTCGGATTCCCGCTCGGCTTCTACCTGGCCGCGCAGGGGTCGCTCATCGTGTTCGTCGTCACGATCTTCGTCCAGAACTGGATCCAAGACGCGATCGACAACTCGTATGCACGCGAGTCCGGCGAAACCGAGATAACGGGCTAGGGAGGCTGGGGCAATGGCACAAGCAACACAAGGAAAGCGCTTCGTAGACGACCTGCCGCGAGTCTACGGTCTCTACACCGGCGGCTTCATCGTCTTCATCTTGCTGATGGCGCTCGGCGAGAAAATGGGTATGTCGGCGAAGGCCATCGGCCTGAGTTTCGTCGGCTTCACGATCTTCATCTATGCCGCGATCGGCTGGCTTTCGCGCACCATGCAGGTCGACGCCTACTACGTGGCGGGCCGGGAAGTGCCGGCTCTCTTCAACGGCATGGCGACGGCGGCCGACTGGATGTCGGGCGCTTCGTTCGTGGCGATGGCGGGCGGCATCTACTTCGGCGGCCACCCCTATCTGGCCTTCGTGGTCGGGTGGACCGGCGGGTACGTGCTGGTCTCGTCGCTGATGGCGCCCTACCTGCGCAAGTTCGGCTGCTATACCGTGCCCGACTTCATCGGCACGCGCTATGGCGGCAACTTCGCGCGCTTCATCGCGGTGATCGTGCTGGTCGTGGCCTCGTTCACGTACGTGACCGCACAGATCAACGCGACCGGAACGATCGCCTCGCGCGCGCTCGGTCTTCCGTTCGAATACGGCATCTGGTTCGGCCTGCTCGGCATCCTGCTGTGCTCGATGCTCGGCGGCATGCGCGCGGTGACCTGGACCCAGGTAGCCCAGTACATCGTGCTCATCATCGCCTACCTGGTGCCCGTGATCTGGATGTCGAACAAGCAAGGGTTCGGCATCATTCCTCACTTCAACTACGGCGCGGCAGTCCACAAGATCGCGGTGCTGGAGCAGCAGCTGGGCGTCGGCGTCTTGAAACCGGTCGGAGCCCATCCGGGCGTGGCCGCGCTGGTGAACCATCACGACGCTCCTGGCGGCGCCATGGCCGGCTGGAGGTTCGTGGCGCTCGCCATGTGCATGATGTGCGGTACGGCTTCCTTGCCTCACATTCTGATGCGCTACTTCACGACACCCTCGGTGCGCGCTGCGCGACGGTCGGTGGCCTGGTCGCTGCTCTTCATCTTCCTGCTTTACTTCACGGCACCGGCACTTGCCACGCTCACCAAGCTGCAGCTGCTCGACCCCTCGCTCGCCACGAGCGTCATCGGCAAGAGCATCGCCCATGTGCAGGCACTGCCTTGGGTCCAGAACTGGCACGCGGTGGGCTATCTCGCCATCGACGACACCAACAAGGACGGCATTCTGCAGGTCAACGAGTTCTTCATGCGGCCAGACATCGTGGTGCTGGCAACGCCTGAGATCGCGGGCCTGCCGTATGTCATTTCCGGCCTTGTCGCAGCAGGCGGCATGGCGGCCGCCATGTCGACGGCCGATGGCTTGCTGCTGGCCATCGCCAACGCGCTCAGCCACGATCTCTACTACAAGATCATCGATCCGAGGGCGGACACCAGAGTCCGCCTGATCGTGGCGCGCGTTCTGCTGATCGTCATAGGTGCAGCGGGTGCCGGCGTGGCCTCGCTGCGGTTGACGGGTATCCTGGGCGCGGTGGCGTGGGCGTTCTGCTTCGCCTGCTCCGGCCTCTTCTTCCCCCTCGTGTTCGGGGTGTGGTGGAAGCGAGCCAACAGGGCAGGTGCGCTCGCCGGCATGATCTGCGGCTTCTCAGCGGGATCGGCGTACCTCTACTATGTCTTCGGCATGGGCGGCGCGCCGCTGTGGGGTATCGACCACCTGCGCTTCGGCATCGTCGGCATGGCCGTCAGCCTGGTTGCCATGGTGGTGGTGACCTTGATGACGCCGGCGCCGGACGAGGAGACGCAACGCATGGTCGATGAGGTGCGCGTGCCGACAGGCTCGACCATCCTCGCCCAGACGCACTGACGTCCAGGGTCCAGAGCACTACAATGCCGGGGGCGGGGCGAACAGGCCCCGCCCCCGATGCATTTGCCGGGTGCCCGCAAGGCGCGGCAGCCCCGGGAGGAGCGGGCGGACATGATCACCGGCATCCCGATCTGGGCGATCGCGCTCGATTATGTGCTGGGCATGATCATGTGGACGCTGATCGGCCGTTCCGCCATGAACATATTCCTGCCGGTCAACTCCGACTTCTTCTTCATGAGGATTTTCGTGCGCATGACGGACCCGCTGCTGCGGCTGTTTCGGCCCATTACGCCGAGCTTCCTCGTGGACCTGATGGTGCCCCTCTATGTGGCGTGGTTCTTCTTCATGGTGCGGTTCTATCTGATGCCCTGGTTGCTCGGGTATTCGGTGATGGGCATGCTGTCCTTTCCGCTGGAAAGCGACATTGCCAGGTTCCTCTATCAGACCAGCAAGTAGGCCCCGTTGGACCTATTGGTGCCGGAATTGCTCGACTAATCTGGCCGGATTGGTAGCGCCCAGAGGGTGCCATGCTTGATCGCGTCGAGCGGCTGGCCGAGGTTTCGGTGGCGCGGGGCTGCGGGTTCGCTGCGCTTGCAACCGCGCTGGCGTTCATCGGCACCATGCCAGCTGGCTTGCCGCTGGCGTTCAGGGTCGCCGGCGTTGCGGCGTTGGTCACCTGTGGGGTCTTGCTGCTCAAGGCCCTGCTCGCCGACCGGCGTCCCTACCAGAGGACCGAGGTCTGGGCGATGCTGGGCCCCGACGAGCGCCCACTGCCCGCCATGGCTCAGCGCATCGTCGGCACCGTGTTGCGCGGCGTCTTCCTGCGCTTTGCGCTGCAGGCGGCGATCGTGGCGGTCGTGATGCTTGCGTTGTCGCTGGTCAGCGACGGGTTCGACTTGCAGCCCTGATCGTCGGCGGCAGCTGCAAGCCGACGCCGTTCAGCGCAGGGCCAGTATGCCGACCGCAATGGCGGGGAAGGCGATGATCAGGGCCAGCGCCACGAAGTCGGCGACGACGAACGGCGTGACCCCCGAGAAGATGCGCGGCAGGGAGACGTCGGGCACCACCGTCTTCACGACGAAGACGTTCATGCCGATGGGCGGCGTGATCAGCCCCATTTCGACAACGACCACCATCACGATGCCAAACCATATGAGGTCCACGCCCATCAGGTTCAGAGTCGGCAGGAAGACCGGCACGATCAGCAAAAGCAGCCCGACGCTCTCGAAGATCATCCCAAGGAAGATGCAGATCGCGCACACCGCTATGACGACCCCGAGCGCGGACAGGTTCATGCCTTCGACGGTGTTGACGAGGTCTCCGGGGAGGCCGGATAGGTTGATGAAATTGGAGAACACCTGCGCGCCGAAGATCACCAAGAACAGCGCCGCCGTCGTCTTGCACGCGTCAATCAGAGCATCGTAAAGCGCGCTCAGCGTGCGCAGCTGGCCGCGCCAGAAGGCAAAGAATGCGGCGCCGGTTGCTCCCATGCCGGCGGCTTCCGTCGGTGTAAAGGCGCCTACGTAGATGCCGCCGAGGATGAACGCGAACAGGCCCAACACCGGCCACACGCGAAGATAGGCCCGCCAGCGCTCCGCCGTCGGCAGGCGCTCTCCCGCGGGCCCGCTGGATGGGTTGCGCCACACCGTCACGAAGACGGCGCCCATGAAAAGGCAAGTCAGGAGGATGCCGGGAATGATGCCCGCGATGAACAGCTTGCCGATGTCCTCTTCCGCCACCAGGCCGTAGATGACGAGGGGAACGGAGGGAGGGATCATGATGCCGAGTGTGCCACCCGCCGCGACCACGCCGGAAGAGAGCGAATCCTCGTAGCGATAGGCGCGCATGTGGGGCATCGCCACCTTGGCCATCGTTGCCGCCGTCGCCAGCGACGAGCCCGAGACGGCAGAGAAGGCAGCGCACGCGAGCACTGTCGACTGGGCGAGCCCGCCGCGGTAGGGGCCGACCAGGGCATAGGCGGCCTTGTAGAGGTCCTCGGAGATATTGGAGCGGTGGATGAACACGCCCATCAGGATGAAAAGCGGAATGACCGACAGCCCATAGCTGCCGCCGGTCTCGACGATCTGTTGCGACATCATGGTGAAGGCGGCGTGCCAGTCCCAGCCGCGGGTGAAGGCAAAGCCGACGAGCCCCACGGACAAGGTGGTGAAGCCGAGCGGAAACCCTGCGAACGAGAGGGCGAGGACGGCGGCAAAGCCGAGAAGGGCAAGGGTCATGCGGGTCTCAACGGGGCTCCTGGCCCTCGCTCGGGGCGCCACCGCCGTCAATGCCGGACAGCTCGCGCCTGATCAGCTCGGGGCGCCCTCTCGTCTTGCCGGTAGCGCTGACGATGAGGAGGAGGCCGGCCGCCGACAGCACGCCACCCACCCCGGGCATGATCCACAGCGGCAAATCGAGCACCGCCGACCGCCTCGCGCTTCTCCAAAGATCGTATCCGTGCGCAAGCAGATGCCAGGTTATCAGTGCGTAGCAGCCGATCGAGAACACAATGACCGCCCAGCGCCTGAGGTTGGGGATCAGGTGCTCGATCCAGCCGTCGAACATCGTCACGGTTATGTGGTCGTTGGTGGCGGTCACGAAGGCGAGGCCGGCGAAGATCGTGAAGATCATCAGATACTCCACGATCTCCGCCGTGCCGAAAATCGACCTGTTGAACCCGTAGCGGCCGATCACATCGACGAACGTCAGCGCCATCATGATGAGCAGAGCCGACCCGGCAATGAGCGCCAGGACGCGCGCCGTCACGAAGAAGATGCGATCGAGCATCGCTGCGGTTCCGGAACCGGCGCTACTTCTTCATTTTCGCCAGTTCCTCGCTGATCGTGTGCTGGTAGAACGCGATCGCCGCATTGCCGTCGACGCCCATGGCGGACACGCGCTTGAGCCAGGCATCGACGGTGGGCTGCCCCAGCGCCTTGAGCTTGGCGAATTCCGCTTCGCTGCCTTTGATGCGCTTGACGCCGGCACTGAAGAACTTCTTCTGATTGACCTTGTCCACCCCGTCCTGCAAGGCGCCCGCCCAGCGCGCGAAGTCCTCGCCCAGGGCCTTCTTGATCGCGGCCTGATCCGCCGCGCTGATCTTGGCCCACTTCTTCTCGCTTACGAAGAAGGAGAACGTCGGCTGGAAGATCTCGTTCTTGAAGTACGTGACCGATTTCGTGTAGGCCGTCAGCTTGAACACCTGTGCGGCGCTGACCCCGACGCCGGTGTATCCATCGACGACGCCCTTGGAGATGGTCTCGAGCATCTGCACGGCGGGTCCGGCAACCACGGAAGCTCCCGTCGCCTTGATCAGGTTGGCAACGGGTCCCGGCAGCGCCCACATCTTGCGGGATTTGATATCCTCCACCGTCTCGATCGGCTTGTCCGTGAGGGAGAAGAATTCGGCGCCGTTGGTGACGTAGACCGACAGCAGGACGACGCCCTTGTACTCGTTCTTGTCGGCAAAGAACTTCTGATACGTGCGCCACAGGGCGACGCTGGCCGGCTCGGCAGCCTCGACGCCGATGAAGGGCAGCTGGCCGATCTGGATGCCGGCGACCTTGTTGGAGATGAACTGGTTGAATTGCAGGGCGCCATCGGCAACGCCGTTGACGACCGCGTCGTACTGGTCCGGCGGCGCGGCGACGCTCTTGGGCGGGACGGTGATCGTGACCCGTCCGGCGGTGGCCTTCTCCATGCGCTTGCCGAGCTCGGGCAACATCTTGCGGCACACGTAGTGCTGCGGCGGGAAGAAACAGTTGAAGAGGATGTTCTCGGCGGCGTTGGTCGGGGTCGGCGCGCCGGTGCCGGCCAAGGCGGTGACGGCGGCAAGGGCCAAACAGGACAGAATGCGTGTCATGGGTCGTCTCCCTTCGCTTGGACTGATCGGTCTTTTTGCGTTGTTGGGCACCAGCGGTGCCAAGTCCGGCGGCGCAGGCCTGCGCCGGCGAGGTTTCATCCGTCCTCGCCTGAGTATTCGCTCCACAACTCCTCGGGGACGTCGCTCTCATCCCACACGCCGATCAGCACCCCGCGGCGCTGCGACTTGCCGCGCATGGCGCGGACCTGCGCATCCGACAAGGCGGTGCGCTGGGAGAGGCGCAGCCCCCAGCGGGCAAGCACCTGCGCCAGGCGCCGACGCTCGGGTTCGTGGGCCGGATCGGCGCCAAGATCGCGAAACTCATTGGGGTCGGCCTCCATGTCGTAGAGCATGGGGCGGAAGCCAACCGCGTGAATGTACTTCCAGCGCTTGTCGGCAACCATGAACAGGCGGGCCTCGCTGGGCTCCACCCCGAGCCTCGCCGAGACCGGCAGGATCGAATAGTCGTACTCGCTGATCACGTGGCTACGCCAGGCAGCCGGTGCCCGGCCGTGCAGGAAGGGCAGGAGCGAGCGCCCCTCGAGGCGGTGCGACTGGGACGCCGGATCGCTGCCAAGCGCTTCCAGGAAGGTCGGCAGCAGGTCGATCGTCTCGACAAGCTCGTCGCACACCGAGCCGCGCGCGCTGTCGGCCTGCTGCGAGGGATCGCAGACGATCAGCGGCACCTTCACGGACGGCTCGTGAAAGAGGTCCTTCTCCCCCATCCAGTGGTCGCCCAGGTAGTCGCCGTGGTCGGAGGTGAAGACGACCAGCGTCTTGTCGAGAAGGCCGCGCTCGCTCATGAAGCGAAAAAGTGCGCCCAGCTGATCGTCGATCTGCTTGATCAGGCCCATGTAGACGGGGATGACCTCCTCGCGCACCTCGTCGCGGGAGAAAGCCTGGCTCGCCCGCTGCTGCATGAACGCGCGAAAGACGGGATGGGGATCGACCCGTTCCGCCTCCGACCGCACGACGGGGAGGACATGCGAGGGTCCGTACATGTCGTTGTAGGGTGTGGGCGCGATGTAGGGCCAGTGCGGCTTGATGTAGGAGAGGTGCAGGCACCAGGGCTCCGCGCCGGCTTCCGCCATGAAGTCCATGGCGCGGCGGGTCATGTAGGGCGTCTCGGAGTCCTCCTCCTTCACGCGTGCGGGCTTGCGCGCATGCCGCATTGCCCATCCCGATGCGAGCGCGTTGCCCTCCCCTTGCGCCGCATTGGCCCAGTCGTGCCAGGGATTGTCGCCCGTGTAGCCCTTCTCGTTCAGGTAGGTGTTGTAGCGCGGGGCCTGCGGATCATAGCGGCCGTCGGGGCCCTCCGCGTGCAGGCCGTCATCGCGCTCGTAGGGGTCGAAGCCGCACTCTGACACGCGGACGCCGATGATGGAGCCAGGATCGATGCCGAGGCGCTCCATGCCTTCGATGTCCGCGCGCATGTGCGTCTTGCCGACGAGCACCGTGCGCAGCCCCAACGGGCGCAGATAGTCGCCGGCCGTCAGCTCGCCCACCTTGAGGGGCACCCCGTTCCAGGTTGAGCCGTGCGATTGCACATAGCGCCCCGTGTAGAAGCTCATGCGCGAGGCGCCGCAGACCGGCGACTGAACATAGGCGCGGGAAAAGCGGACGCCTCTGGCGGCCAGGGCATCGATGTTGGGTGTGTGCAGGTGCGGGTGGCCGCTGCAGGACAGATAGTCCCAGCGCAGCTGGTCGCACATGATGAACAGTATGTTGCGGACGGCGCCCATCGCAAATCCTGCCGCGCCACGGTCTCGGCCGGTACGCCCTTCGCCTGACCCCGGCAGGCTTGGTCATCTTGGCGGTGAGCGCAATTCGATTTGCCGATCGTGCCGCTCTGCGGCACGATCGCGGTGCGCTCGACGTGGCCCTATGCCGCCGTACTGGCGTTGGTGGAGTGCGAACTTCGGGTTCGGGACACTGAGCGGATCGCTCGGATGGAATTGCCTTGCCTCGATCGCGACGTTTCGGCCGAAGCGTGAATCCTGCTCTACCCCAATATGCTGAGAGCAAGACTTCACGTTCCATGATCGACGCAAAGTGCTTCGATCAGAAACGATCTCTAGCGCCCTGCACTCGACAGCTGCCCGGGTAACTTCGCTTCAGGGAGCTCGAAGTAGAAGGTCGCCCCTTTCCCCGTCTCGGATGTCACGCCGATGCGCCCGTTGTGCTTTTCCACAATGGCCTTTGCGATGCTCAGTCCGAGGCCAGTCCCGGAGTTGGAGCGCTTGTCGGATGCGTCGACTTGGAAGAAGCGCTCAAACACGCGGTCTTGCAGGTTCTTGGCAATGCCGAGCCCGTGATCCGTCACGCTCACCCTTATGCTGCCGCCAGCCCGCTCGATGCGGAGCACGACTTCGCCTCTCGGTTTGGAGAATTTTGCGGCGTTGGAGAGCAGGTTGGCCAAGAGCTGCTCCATTCTGACCTTGTCCGCCATGACCCAACAGGCGCCCGCCAGATTCTCGAGCCGGAGCTTGACGCGGTACGAGCGGCTGTAGGGCTGATTGTCGGCGATTGCGTGCCGGCACATCTCGCCGAGGTCGGCCGGCTGCAAATCGACGGCAATCGAGCCCAGCCGCATGCGCTCGCTGTCGAGGATATCGTTGACGAGGGACCGCAATCGCCTCGCATTGTTGAGCGCGATGTCGAGCAAGGCGCACACCTTGTCCGGATTAGCGGCGAATGTCGGCGACTTCGCCAGCTCGATGGCGCCCAGCAGTGACGTTACCGGCGTTCTCAGCTCGTGGGTGACGGTCGAGACGAACTCGCTCTGCAGCTGCTCGAGGTGCTCCTGCTCGGTTATGTCGCGTGTGATTTCGGCAAAGCCTACCAGCAGACCGTCCTCGTCGTAGATCGGGTCGATCGTGACGTTGCCCAGGAACTGCGTATTGTCCTTGCGGACGCGCGCGAGCTTGGCTTCGAATTTCTTCGCTGCGATCGCCTGCTCCAAGACCCCTTGGGGGGTCTGATCGGCAAGATCCTTGTCGGTGAAGAGGAGGGAGAAATGGCGACCGACGATCTCGTCGGTGTTGTATCCGTAGATCTGCTGGGCGCCCGTGTTCCAGCTTGTGATGGTGCCACGCGGGCTGAGCATGCAAAGCGCGTAGTCGGTGACGCCATTGACGAGCAGGCGAAACTGGCTCAGCGCGCGCTGTGCTTCGCGCTCTGGCGTGATGTCGCGGAGCGTTGCGAGAAAGGCGCTCTCGCTGCGCCACTCGAACGGCACGACCCGCATCTCACACAGCCGCCGCGCGTCCCCGCGGGATATGGTGATCTTGACGGGCTCTCCGTCCTTGACGGGAAATTCCAGCAGCTTGTCGAGGAGGTCCTCGCGCTTTTGTCCGAACAAGGACAGCGTTGCCTGGTTCACATAGCGCACGACGCCGTCGAGGTTGACGACGAGGATGGCATCGGGCGTGGCTTCCAAAAGCCTCTCCAGCTGGCGGGCGGCGTGCGCCTCCTTGCGTTCCGTGATGTCGATGATGGAGGCGAGAACAAAGAATCCGCCCGGCGTCTCAATCGGGTTGAGTTCGATCTCGATCGGCACCTCCGAGCCGTTCTTGCGGCGGCCGAAGAGCTCGCGACCGGCGCCCATCGCGCGGACTTCGGGCTTCAGACCGA
This sequence comes from uncultured Alphaproteobacteria bacterium, assembly GCA_963797005.1. Taxonomy (GTDB): domain Bacteria; phylum Pseudomonadota; class Alphaproteobacteria; order Rhizobiales; family Hyphomicrobiaceae; genus AWTP1-13. Next base: position 103,913 of record CAWCOF010000011.1, on the reverse strand, counting down.
ACGTTGTCACGTGCCCTGGATGCGCCGCCCTGAAGCGCTCCGGAACGAGCATCTCGATGTGCCGCCCCAGAAGCTCCCCGCGCTTGTATTCGAATAGCTCTTCAGTTCTCCGATTGACCAGTTGAATGCAGCCGCTCTGGTCGACCATCATCATCGCGTTCGGCGCGGCCTCGACTGCCAAGCGAAAGCGGTCCTCGGCGCGTTGGTCGATGAGGTCGGCCTCCTGAAGTGTAGACGAGGTCATTTCGGCGCGCCTGCGCAAGTCGGGATGCTGAGAGGAACCATGAAGGCAACCCTGAATTTCAGAGCTAGATCGGCAAATCTGAAGGGCGTCTCAGCCAAACCCGCATGCGATACCCAGCAAACGACGGCACGGCGGCAGCCAAGGAGAAACCTCCCCGAATGCCTGCGTCGTCATTGGGAGTGCGGAGGGCCGTCGACCGTCTGGAAGCTGTTCATCGGGCATCTGAAGCGTTACCGCGTCCAATCTCAATTGAACATATTTCGGGGGCGCGCATGAAGATTGATTTAAGCTGGGATTTTACCAATCAAGATAGCAACAGCAATAATTGGATGCATGATATCGGCCGTCATTCAATTGATATGCCGACGTACAAATTACTCCTTTGAGGAAAGTCGCTAAAGCGCTGGCGCCCGGTTCACGCTCACACGGCAATCTGGGTGCCCACTTCGACGACGCGATCGGCGGGAATCTGGAAGTAGGCGCTCGCGTCCTCGGCGCTGCCGGCAAGCCAGATGAAGAGCTTCTCCTGCCAGCGCGGCAGCTGCGAGCGCGAGGCAGGCCGCAGGACGCGCCGCGAAAGAAAGAAAGACGTGGCGCTGGCATCGATGTTGAGATGGCGCCTGCGGCAAAGAGCGAGCGCCTTGGGCACGCTCGGTGTCTCCATAAAACCGTACGTCACGCTGACGCTCGTGAAAGTATTGGAGACATTCCCGATCTCGACGCGATCCTTGTTGGCCACGTAGGGGGTGTCCGCCGTCTTGATGGACATGATGATGTTGCGCTCATGCAGCATGTGGTTGTGCTTCAGGTTGTGAAGCAGGGCCGAGGGCGCCGCATCCGGCGTGCTGGTGAGAAACACCGCGGTGCCGTTGACCCTATGCGGCGGCTTGGCCTCGAGCTTGCGCACCAGCCAGTCGAGGTCCGCCTCGTTCTTGCGGGCCGCAACCTTCAGGGCGGCGGTTCCCTTGACCCAGCTGAGCATGACCAGCGCCAGCGCGGCGGCTATGACAATCGGCAGCCATGCGCCCTGCAGCAGATTGAGGCAGGTTGCGACCACGAACAGCGCGTCGAGCGCGATGAACGGGGCCATCAGCAGCAACGCCGACCGCAACCGCCATTGCCAATACTTCCAGATCACGACGAACCCGAGCGCGCTCGATACCAGCAGCGTGACGGAGACGGCGAGAACGTAGGCTGCGGCGAGGGCGCTGGAAGACTGGAAGAGGATAGTGAGGAACAAGACGCCCAGCAGCATGAGCAAGTTGATGCGCGGAATGTAGATCTGTCCCTCGATCGTTTCGGAGGTATGGCGGACATCCAGGCGCGGCAGCAGGCCCAGCTGGATGGCCTGCCGCGTAATGGAGTAGGCACCGGTGATGACCGCCTGGCTTGCGATCACGGTGGCGGCCGTCGCCATGCCCACCATCGGCAGGCGCAGCACCTCGGGAAACAGCATGAAGAACGGGTTCTCGATGGCGGTGGGATCGGCCAGCAGCAGGGCACCTTGCCCGAAGTAGTTGAGCACGAGTGCCGGCAGCACCAGGAATATCCAGGCCGCTTGAATCGGTTTCCGGCCGAAGTGCCCAAGATCGTTGTAGAGGGCCTCGGCACCAGTCACGACGAGGAAGACGGCGGCCAGCGCCACGAGGCCAATGGTGCGGTGCTCGAGGAGGAACGCCACCGCGTAGGTGGGATTGACGGCCAGCAGCACGTTCGGGTTGGCCGCAATCTGGATGGCCCCGGCGATGCCCATGATGACAAACCACGCGACGGTGATGGGTCCGAAGAGGGCCGAGACCTTGGCCGTGCCGCGCCACTGCACCGAGAAAAGCGCAATCAGGATCACGATCGCCAGCGGCACGACGAAGGCATCCAGGGCCGGCGTGACGACCTTCAAGCCTTCGACGGCAGACAGAACCGACAGCGCCGGCGTGATCAGCGTCGAGCTGTAGAACATCGACGCGCCGATGACGCCGAGCACGAGCGCGAATGGTGTGCCCCGCCCGAGCGCCCGAAACACCAGGGCCGTCAGGGACAGGGTGCCACCCTCGCCGTCGTTATCGGCACGCAGCAGGATGGCGATGTACTTGAGCGTGACGATGATGATCAAAGTCCAAAAAATCAGCGACAGGATGCCGTAGACGACGTTGTTCGTCACGGCACCTTGGCTGCCGATGACGGCATTGACCGCCTCGCGTATGGCATAGAGTGGGCTGGTGCCGATGTCGCCATAGACGACGCCGACGGCGCCCACAGTCAGCGGCCAGAAACTCCCGCCAGGGGTTGTGGCATGAGCCTCGGCAGAGGCGGTCGCCTGGGCCGTGGTTTTTCGCATGGGCGGCGGCCTGTCTGTCTTGTCGTCGACCACACATCCCTAGTCCAGCTCTATGGTCGCTGCAAAGGCTGGAGGGGGCAATGACGATGTGGGGGGGGCCGTTTCTGTTGCGACCCTAGGCGGCGTCCGCACCGGCGCGGGCGCCGTTGCACGAACCATCTGTTAGTCGAGTTGGGGCTGAAGTGGCACGGGGATGGGCCTGATCGGGACGCAATTCGCGGCCCGCATGTGCCGTGATGCTCGCCGCTAGTGGAGGTCACGCCCGCTGTACCACAAGTGACGCGCCCGCTGCACCACAAGTGAATGGAATCAGCAACTTAGAGTGTCCCGTCGGCGCAAAGGCTTCCAAGGCATTTCAAGGCGTTATGCGGACGGTGTCCCACCGTGACTGGGGGGACCCAACGCGCCTAAGCGAAGTGACGGGTGGGTCTTCCTGGTGCGATGATCATTGCAAGCATCTGTCAGATGTCCGAAAAGGGGTAGTGGGTCAGTTTGAATGGCCCACTATCCGAAAAGGCCCAAAAGCGGACGAAGCGGCTCCGGGGATTTTTGACCCAGAGCGGTCCTGATGCATTTCGGCACGAGAGGGTGACAAGCCCCCGTGTGCGATCGGGTGAGTTGCGTTACTCAGGTGCCCGCAGACGATAGCCGACACCCGTCTCCGTCAGCAGATGCCGTGGGCGCTCGGGATCGCTCTCGATCTTTTGACGCAGCTGCCGCACGTACACCCGCAGGTACTGCGGGTCGGTCGGCTCGTTCCACAGCTGCTGCAGCAAGAATTTGTGAGTCAGCACCTTGCCGGCGTGCTGCACGAGCAGGCGCAGAAGGTCGTACTCCTTGGGGGAGAGCCTGACCTCCTTGTCACCCAGCTTGACGATGCGCCGCACGAGGTCGACGCTCAAGTCGCCGACGCGGAACACAGGCCGCTCGCCCTGCACCTGGAGCTGGTGGCGCATGGCAGCACGTATGCGGGCGAACAGCTCGTCCATGCTAAAGGGTTTGGTCACGTAGTCGTCGGCGCCAAGGTCGAGGGCCGCGACCTTGCCGGCATCATCCCCGCGACTGGAAAGCACGACAATGGGTAGGTCCTCTTGGGCGCGCCGCATCCGTTGCAACAGCTCGAGCCCTTCGATGTCGGGCAGTCCGAGGTCAAGGATCACAAGTGCCGGTTTCCTGGCAAGCAGCTCGAGAGCCGCCTTGCCGTTGGGTGCCTCGAGCACGTCGTAGCCCTGCGAGGCGAGCCCCATGCGCAGCAGTTTGCGGATGGGCGGCTCATCATCGATGATCAGGATTGTGCCCGCCGCCGCGCTCATGCTGCGGTCCTTCCCTGCTTCGCCGCCTTGGGGACTGGAAGGGTGATCGTGAACACCGCTCCCATGCGGTCGGTGCGATTGGCCGCGACGATGGTACCGCACATTGCCTCGACAAATCCGCGCGAGATGGCGAGCCCGAGCCCGGTGCCAGCGCGAACCTGATCGCCTTTTCGCGCGCGATAGAACTTGCCGAAGATGCGTTCGAGGTCGGCACCGGGGATACCCTCCCCCTCGTCCAGGACCTCCAGCTTCACACTGTCCTGCTCCAGCCAGCTCTGAATACGCACCGTTGTCTCCGGCGGCGCGTACTTCGCGGCATTGTCCAGAAGGTTGAATAGCGCCTGCTCGAACAGCACGGCGTCCACCATGACCATGGGCAGGTCCGGGCCGATATCCATCTCCACGCGATGCCTGGCCAGGATCTTGCTCGCCCGCTCCAGCGCGCTGCCGACGATCTCGCCGATATCGTGCAGCGCGGCGTTCGGCACGACGGCACCCGCCTCGAGCTTGGTCATGTCGAGCAGATTGGCGATGAAGCGGTTCAAACGCTCCGACTCGTCGATTACGGTGGCGAGGAGCTCCGCCTTGGCATCGTCGTCGAAGGACTTGGACAGGTCGCGCAATGCTGCAGCCGCGCCGAGAACAGCGGCCAGCGGAGTCTTCAGGTCATGCGAGATGGAGGTCAGCAGCGCCGAGCGCAAGCGATCGGTCTCAGCCGTGCGCCGCACCCGTTCGACATCCTCGACCAGATGCACGCGCTCGATCGCCAGGGCGCCTTGATCGGCGAGCGCATCGAGCAGCCGCCGGTGCTCGGCGCGCAGCAGCGGACCCGGCTCGTCGCGGCAGATGCCCAGAATGCCGATCTGACCGCGGCCCGTGCGCATCGGGAAGAACAGCCACTTGGCGCCGGGAAGCGCATCCGAGTCGCGGCCAGCCGGACGGTTTTTCTCCCAGGACCATTTTGCCGCTGCCAAGTCGGCCTCTTCGAGGCGATCCTCAGGCGGATAGCCTGTCTTGACGGCGAGCGCGCTGTCGTCCGGCAGCAACAACACCACGCGCACCTTCAGCATTATTGCGATCTGATGCGCGATCGCCCACAGAACGTCATCGAGCGTTCCCGCGCCGGCCAGCTTGCGGCTGAAGGCGTAGAGAGATTCCGTCGTTCGGCTCCGCTCCATGGCGCCCAGCATCTGCACACGCGCCCGTGCGGCAACATTGGAGACGATGACCGCCACCACCGCATAGAACACGACAGCGATGACTTCCGTGGCGTCAGAGATGTTGAACGTGTAATAGGGCTCGGTGAAGAAGTAGTTGTAGGCGAGCGCTGAGACGGCACTTGTCAGGAGGGAGGGCCACAAGCCGAGACGGATCGCGACGGCAACGACGGCCGTGAGGAACACGAGGCCTATGTTGTTCACGCCAATCCACGGCCACAGGAGTTTGCCGGCACCCACCGATAGGGCGACCGCCAGCAGTGCCTCCACGTAGGGACGGGCATCGAAGGGCTCCGCGAGAGCGGCCGTGTTCACCGTCCTCTTCCGGATCGGCTCGCTCCCAATCTCGTCACCCGCGATGACGTGGACGCTGATGTTGCCGGCCCGCCGCACCAGATCGTGGACGATCGAGCCGTGCAGGATCTCGAACCACCGGGAACGCGTGGACTTGCCGATGACGATGTGGGTGACGTTGCCCCTGCGCGCGGAGTCGAGCACATCGTCGGCGATGCGGCGTGCCTTGGCGGGCAGCGTGACGGCTTCCCCATCGAGGCGCTCGGTCAGCCGCAAGGCGTCGGCAACACGACCCCTTTCCTCCTCAGTCAATTGCAGGCCACGCGGCGTCTCGATGTAAAGGGCCGTCCACGGCGCCCGTAGCCGATCGGCAAGCCGCTTGGTATGGCGCACCAGGCCAGCGGAGCGCGGGTCCTCGCTAACACAGACGAGAATGCGCTCACCTGCTGCCCAGGGCCCAGGGATCGCGCGCGCCTGCATCTGCTCGAGCAGTTGCTCATCGACATGCTCAGCCGTACGCCTCAGGGCCAGCTCGCGCAGCGCCGTGAGATTGGCCGGCGAGAAGTAGTGCTTGAGGGCGCGCTCGGCCTGTTTGGGTACGTAGACCTTGCCCTCCTTTAAGCGCTGGATCAGGTCTTCCGGTGTCAGGTCCACCAGCTCGATGGCATCCGCGCGGTCCAGGATCGCATCGGGCACGACCTCGCGCACGCGCACGCGCGTGATCTGCGACACCACGTCGTTCAGGCTCTCGATGTGTTGAATGTTGACCGTGGTGTAGACGTCGATGCCAGCGTCCAGCAGCTCCTCGACATCCTGGTAGCGCTTGGGATGACGGCTGCCGGGAAGATTGGCATGCGCAAGCTCGTCCACCAGAAGGAGCCCGGGCCGGCGCTTGAGCGCCCTGTCGAGGTCGAACTCGGTCATGAGAGTGCCGGCGTAGACCACCGGTCTCCGGTTCAACACGTCGAGACCCTCCAATAGCGCCTCGGTCTCCTGGCGCCCATGCGTCTCGACTACGCCAACGACGACGTCCACGCCTTCCTTCAGCTTGGCACGCGCCGCCTGCAGCATCTCGTAGGTCTTGCCGACGCCCGGCGCCGCCCCGATGAAAATCTTGAGATGGCCGGCACGGCCCTTCTCCTCGCGTCGGGCCTCGGCAAGCAAGGCTTCCGGCGAGGGTCGCTGGTCAGGGGCGCTGCGCTGATCCGCCATGGACAACACCGCCGTTCGCCGGCCTCATCGCGCTGCGCGGTCCAGTGCCATGTTGAGTGCCAACACGTTCACGCGCGGCTCGCCGAGGAAGCCGAGGGTTCGATCCTCGATGTGCTGCGCCACGAGCTGGCGGACACGATCCTCCGGCAAATTGCGGGCCTTGGCAACGCGAGGCACCTGGAACAGCGCTGCCGCGGGCGAGATGTGGGGGTCGAGGCCGCTGCCCGAGGTGGTAACCAGGTCGGTGGGCACCTTCGCATTCGGGTTCTCCGCCTTCCGGGCGGCCACATCCGCCTTGATCCGCTCAATTAAGGTCTTGCTCGTGGGACCAAGGTTAGAGCCGCCGGAGTTGGCGGCGTTGTAGGGTGCATCGACGGTCTTGGAGGGGTCCTTCGGGTCGGGTCCGACGGTTGCCGAGGGGCGGCCTTGGAAGTAGCGGTCCGCGGTGAACACCTGGCCGATCAGCGCCGATCCGACCACCCTGCCACCAACCACGACCAGACTCCCGTTGGCCTGTGACGGGAACATGACCTGCGCAACGCCGGTGACGGCGAGGGGATAGACGAGCCCGGTGATGATCGTGAACAGCCCCAGCATCACAACGGCGGGTCGGAGTTCTCTCAACATGAACGTTCTCCTCAGGCAAGGTGCAGGGCCGTGACGACGAGATCTATGGCCTTGATGCCGATGAACGGAATGATGATGCCGCCGAGGCCGTAGATGAGCAGATTCCTCCTGAGTAGGGGGCCCACGCCGACTGGGCGGTAGGCCACGCCCCTCAGCGCCAGCGGGATCAGGGCGACGATGATCAGCGCATTGAAGATGATGGCCGACAGGATGGCACTCTGCGGCGTCGCCAGGTTCATGATGTTCAGAGACTGCAGCTGCGGATAGAAGGCCAGGAACATCGCCGGGATGATGGCAAAGTACTTGGCCACGTCGTTGGCGATCGAAAAGGTGGTGAGCGCGCCGCGTGTCATCAGCAGCTGCTTGCCGATCTCGACCACCTCGATCAGCTTGGTCGGGTTGGAGTCGAGGTCGACCATGTTGCCGGCCTCGCGGGCAGCCACCGTGCCGGTATTCATGGCGACGCCGACATCGGCCTGTGCGAGCGCGGGGGCGTCGTTGGTGCCGTCGCCGCACATGGCCACCAGCTTGCCCTTGGCCTGCTCGTCGCGAATGAACTTGAGCTTGTCCTCGGGTGTCGCCTGGGCGAGGAAATCATCGACGCCCGCCTCGGCGGCAATGGCTGCCGCGGTCATCGCGTTGTCGCCGGTCACCATGACGGTGCGGATACCCATGCGCCTGAGCTCGGCAAAGCGCTCGCGGATGCCGCCCTTGACGATGTCTTTCAAGTGGATCGCGCCGAGCAGCTTGCCGTCGCGGGCCACCGCCAGCGGCGTACCGCCGGACTTGGCGATGCCGTCGGCAATGGTCTGCAACTCGCGCGCGGCATCGGCGCTGACTGCCGGCCTCGTGGCGACCGCTGCTGCGGACCGGCTGGCAGAGGCCGCACCGCCGTTGAGATAATCCAGGATCGCATCGACCGCGCCCTTGCGGATCGAGGTGGAGCCGAACTCCACGCCGCTCATGCGCGTCTGCGCCGAGAAGGGAATGAACCTGGCGCCGAGTTCGGCCATGTCGCGGCCGCGGATGCCGTATCTCTCCTTGGCCAAAACGACGATCGAACGCCCTTCCGGGGTCTCGTCGGCGAGCGAGGCGAGCTGGGCGGCGTCGGCCAGCTCCTGCTCGCCGACGCTGCGCAAGGGCTTGAACTCCGTTGCCTGCCGGTTGCCGAGCGTGATGGTGCCCGTCTTGTCGAGCAGCAGCGTGTCGACGTCGCCGGCCGCTTCCACGGCGCGGCCCGACATGGCGAGCACGTTGAAGCGCACCAGCCGATCCATGCCGGCGATGCCGATAGCGGAGAGCAGCGCGCCGATAGTCGTCGGGATCAGTGTTACGAACAGCGCCACGACGACTACGATAGAGATCGGGCCGCCGGCGTAGACAGCGAAGCTCGGGATGCTGGCCGTGGCGAACACGAAGATGAGGGTCATGCCGACGAGCAGGATGTTGAGGGCGATCTCGTTCGGCGTCTTCTGCCGCTCGGCGCCTTCGACCAGGCCGATCATGCGGTCGAGGAAGGTCGAGCCAGCCGCTGCCGTGATGCGCACCCGAATCCAGTCCGAGATGACCTGAGTGCCCCCGGTTACGGCCGATCGGTCGCCGCCCGACTCGCGGATGACAGGTGCTGACTCGCCGGTGATGGCCGCCTCGTTGACCGAGGCGACCCCTTCGATCACCTCGCCGTCGGAGGGGATGAAGTCGCCGGCCTCGACCAGCACGATGTCGCCGATCCTCAGGCTGGTGCCCGCGACGAGGGTGTAGTCCTTTGCGTCAGGTGCGCTTAGCAACTTGGCCTGCGTCTCCGTGCGCGTGCGCCTGAGCGAGTTGGCCTGCGCCTTGCCGCGGCCCTCGGCCACGGCTTCCGAGAAGTTGGCAAACAGCACGGTGACCCACAGCCAGAGCACGATCTGCAAGGTGAAACCGAGGTTGGCGCCGCCCGTGAAGAGGTCGCGGAGCAGGATCAGTGTGGCCAGCACGGCAACCACCTCGACCACGAACATCACCGGGTTCTTGACGAGCACGCGGGGGTCGAGCTTGGCGAACGAGGCCCGGATGGCGGGGATCAGGATGCCTGGGTCGGTCAGCGCCAACACCGGCATGCGCTTGCGAAGCATGGAGCTTTCCATGGTTCAACTCCGATGAGACTCTGCTCAGAAGACCTGCCCGGCGCGCATGGCGAAGTGCTCGGCGATGGGCCCCAGCGCCAGTGCTGGGAAGAAGGTCAGGCCGCCGATGATGAGGATGACGCCGACCAGCAGGCCGACGAACAGCGGCCCGTGGGTCGGGAAGGTACCAGCCGAGGCGGGCACGATCTTCTTGGCCACCAGCGAACCCGCCACCGCCATCGCGGGGATGATGACGAAGTAGCGGCCGATCAGCATGGCGAAGCCGCCGGTGAGGTTGTACCAGAGCGTGTTGCCGGTGAAGCCGGCGAAGGCCGAGCCGTTGTTGCCGGTGCTCGAGGAGTAGAGGTACATGATCTCACTGAAGCCATGCGGGCCTGCGTCCTGAACGCTGGAGAGGCCGAACGAGGTGACCGTCGCGACCGCCATGAAGCCGAGGATCGACAGCGGCAGGATCAGGATGGCGAGCATGGCCATCTTGACCTCCTTGGCCTCGATCTTCTTGCCGAGGTACTCCGGCGTACGACCAACCATCAGTCCCGCCACGAACATGGCGACGATGACGAACAGCAGCATTCCGTAGAGGCCGGAGCCGACGCCGCCATAGATGATCTCGCCGAGCTGCATCATGATGATCGCCATCATCCCGCCGAGCGGCGTGAAGCTGTCGTGCATGGCGTTGACCGAACCGTTGGATGCGGCCGTGGTGGCAACCTCCCACAGTGCCGAATTGGCGATGCCGAAGCGGACCTCCTTGCCTTCCATGTTGGCAGGATCGAGTCCAAGGGCGGCAAACTGCGGGTTGCCGGCGGCCTCGGCCCAATAGGCGATCGCCACAAATGCGAGGAAGACGACCGACATGGCGGCATAGAGCGCCCAGCCCTGCCGCTCGTCCCTGACCATGCGTCCGAAGGTGTGGGTCAGTGCCGCAGAGATCAGCAGGATGTAGAGCGCCTGGAGGATATTGCTGAGCGGCGTGGGGTTCTCGTAGGGCACTGACGAATTGGCGTTCCAGAAGCCGCCGCCGTTGGTCCCAAGCTGCTTAATGGCGATCTGCGAGGCGGCCGGACCCCGGCTCAAGATCTGCTTCGCACCCTCCAGCGTGCTCGCATCGACATAGGCGCCGAGAGTTCTGCGGCACGCCCTGCCACACCAGGAACAGAGCCGCCACGAGCGACAGCGGCAGCAGGATGTAGAGCGTGCAGCGGGTGAGATCGACCCAGAAGTTGCCGATCGTGTTGCTGGAGGCGCGCGCGAAGGCACGGATCAGCGCGATCACGAGCGCGATGCCGGTGGCGGCCGAGACGAAATTCTGCGTGGTCAAACCGACCATCTGACTCAGATAGCTGAGCGTGCTCTCGCCGCCGTAGTTCTGCCAGTTGGTGTTGGTGGAGAAGCTGACGGCCGTGTTGAAGGCTAGGTCGGCAGGCACGCCCGACTGCCCCGCCGGATTGAGCGGCAGCCAGCCCTGCAACCGCAACAGCGCGTAAAGCAAGACGAAGCCCGCGGCGTTGAACAGCAGCATGGCCGTCGTGTAGGTGACCCAGTGCTGCTCGCGATTCTCGTCAATTCCGGACATCCGATAGAGAAAGGTCTCGACGGGCCTCAGCGCGGGCGAGAGAACGGTGCTCTCGCCTTCGAACACGCGGGCCATGTAGCGGCCGAGCGGCACAACGAGCGCCGTAAGGACCGCAAAGTAGATTGCGATCTGAAGCCAACCGTTGGTGGTCATGGATGCCTCACTACAGCTGCGCTCAGAACTTCTCTGGTCGCAGCAGCGCATAGGTCAGGTAGACGAGGAGGGCCGCAATAACGACACCGCCGAGCAGGTATTCGACAAACATGGGGCTCTCCTCACAACCGCTCACAGGCGGCGAGGTAGGCCACGGCGATGGCGAAAAAGCCGAGCCCGGTGGCCAGCATAATCACGTCCAACATGGGTTGCTCCTTGGGCTGAGCACAACGCCGCCAACGCAGCAGCCGTTGCCTACGCTGAGACTGAACATCGACCGCTGCATCCGGACCGACAGCCGACAGATGCCGATCAGCGCATTTGAAATCGAGAGGGATCAGGCGTCTTCCTTATAGGAATTTCATATATGACCTATTCGCCGACGCCGGCTTGCCGGCCGAATAAGTGTGCTGCTTCACGGCCACACTCTGTCTGCGCAAGAACCGCCGATGTCTGGACGTGGCACGGACCGGCCCGTTCGCGGCATCGCAGCGATTCCGACTGCACAGAGGTACTTCGGACATGCCCTGGGCGCGCGACGATCGGCAAGGTTTGACCCCAAGGACACATCAGCTCAGGCCCTGAATGGATCAGGCGGAAATCCGATCTGCCCGACCATCACTCCAGAGCGGCAACAGGATCGCGCCCAGCACGCCGGAAACCAGCAGCCCGAAATGCTCGGGGACCTTCAGCAGCGCTGCGCCGATCTCGGCCCATACGACCGGGATGGTGACAAGCCACAGGGTAGCGGGCCGGCAGCGAGCAGCAGCACGCCGAAGGTGAAGATCGTGGTCGGGCACGGCGCGACACCGAAGACGGGCAAGTTGGGCCAGGCATGATCGAGGAAGGAGCCGGGCGCGGTATAGACGACGGCGGCAAGTTGCCATCCAGGCGACGGCAGTTTGAAACAGGCCGACCATGGGTGCGCGTATCAAGCCAGCGATCTGGCGTCGAGAGGCGTAGTTGTCGGGTCGGGAAACCGGGAATAGGTGACGCGTCCCGAAGCATCCGCCACCATAGTCGTTCATGGACTACTCTAGAGACGGGCCCCTGTAACTATCGTAAGCTATTCTTCGCACCCGAGTAGGGCTTTTAGGCTCGCCGCCAAGCTCAAACCCATGGCGGGTCCAGGAGGTTTGCTTTGCCTTCAGGAGTGACGGCACCCAAAGAAGTTCACGGCGAATTCTGGTGGGTCTTCCGCGCCCTGACCACGGTCGCGACCACCCTGGCATTTGTCGCCCTTGCTCAACGTGCTTTGGTCACCTGGAGGCCTTCGGCATCTCTAGGATTAGTCATGGACGCCTACTACGCGACGGCTCGGCTGCTATTCGGGTGGGCTCAGCCTTACTTTCAGGCGGCCTTGACTTGGCTCGCGAGCTTTGGCGGCTGGCGCCCGACACTGCACACCCACTGGCGAGACGTATTCGTTGTTTGCTCCATGTGGGTCGCCGGCGCGAGCCAAGGCTACCGCCGGTCCGGGTTTGGCGGACTGGCATGGGCGGTCACGGCTGGCGGGATAGCGGGCGCACTTGTGGTGGCTCTCTCCGCGGGCATGTTACCGCTCTATTCGGCCGACCACCGAGCGATGGTCCGAAGCGTCGCATTCTTGGCGGTTCTCTTCAGCATCGCAGCGCCAATGATGGCAACGATTGGCGATGGTCGCCAGCGACGCGCTATCACGTGCTTTTTGGAGCTCACCGTCACTCTAGCCATAGTGGCGAATTTCTTCGTCAGGTCGTGGCCAACTCCAGGGTACGTATTTATTCTGACGACTTTCATGATGTTGGTGGGGACGTATTGCTTGGTTCTGGGGACGGTCTTTTACCTGTCAGATGGCAAGGACAGCGGCGCCTATGATCCGCTCTTCGCAGTCGGCCTCACCATTCTGGGCGCCTTCGTAGGCCCCGCGCTGTTCCTCGCCTTCGACGCTGGCCTGAAGTTACTGGCGGGATAGCGGTTCTTTGATAGGCCCGTCGGCAACATGAGCGTCAGGGCCGCCGTGTCCATTCCGATCGCGAGCGCGCCGGCCACGGGTAGGAAGATGGCGGCAACAGCCGTATTGCTGGCGAGTTCGCCAAGATAGACGATGACGATCATAAGGACCGAGGAGCTGGTGCATGCTCACGATCTGGAGTGTGAACAGTTCAAACTGCTGCGGAAGCCCTACCACCAGGCCGAGCTGATTGCGGCCTTGCGCGAGGTGCTTGCGGCGGGCACCAGCATTGATTGAACGCCAAGCGTCGCGCTCCTCGGGCCTTGTTTGATCGTCATCAAGGCAGGGGCGAGCGATCAATCCCACATGCAATGCCGAGCGGCGCGACGCCAAAGCACGCGCAACCTTGATCCACGTCAATCGGTAGCTGCCTTTCGTGGCAAACACTGCCAAACGACTGACCCCATGTGCTGCTCCCGCGGGGATTCCGTTGACCGATCAGCCAAAATTGCGCTTCGCAGTCGGCACGTTCGACAGCTGGGAACAGGTGCGCGACGCACTTGGCGACCTGCGCGGCCGTGGTCTCGTCCTCGATAGCTTCAATTGCGTGGCGTTGGAGCGGCTGTTTGCCAGCAAGACCATCATGGCACCTGAGCGCCAACCCCTCGGTGTTGAGGTGCTGCCTTTTCCGGAAAGCTCGAAAGTGATCGCCTGCACGTCCGGGCCTCTCGCGGATGCCTTGATGGAGAGAATTCATTCAGGAGCAGGCTCTCTGAAGGATGCTTTGGGCCATTGGCTGATCCCTCGCCACGCCGCTCATTTCCAAGAGGCGGCCGAGGCAGGCAAGATCCTGTTCTGGATCAGAGTCAGGGATGCCCACGACGAGCGTCACGCCTATCGGATGCTCCTCGCCCACAGCTCCAACTCCGTGGGCGTGCACGATCTCGTGCTGCCGGGTGAGCAATAGTGCTCGTCAACTCTCCTGATACTAAGCGTTACAATTTCTCTCCAAGACCGCGAATTATCACGACATGGGACTGCTTGATTGGATTCAGGGAATGGTTACGCATGCAGACCATGTCTTATCTCTCATCTCGGCCGGCTACCAAAACCCGACCGACGGGTGGGTGCGAACAGAAGTCGGCGCTCCAGATGCTGAACGAGTGTTTTGCTCGCGGTGAAATCGATCAAGCCGAATACGAGGAGCGACGGCGCTCGCTTCAAGCTTAACGGGTTCACTAGGAGGCGACGATGGCCGTGATCTATACCTGCCCGATGCATCCGGAGGTGCGCGAGGCGAACCCGGGCAAGTGTCCGCGATGCGGCATGGCGCTTCTACCCGAAGGGACCAGGTTCGCCCTCCTCCGCCACATGATGACGCCGCTCCATCTAGCCATCATGGCCGCGGTGATGATCGCTGTCATGGCTGCGGCAATGATGCTGATGCCCTGAAAAACTCGTCGTCGAAATGTCAGATCCTGGCACGAGGCGGAAGTATTTTCCGCTGCAGCCGTTCGTTTGCTCTTGGGGGTGTTTGAGACGTGCCATGGAGGTCAGTCCGAGGTCTGCCTGTGACCCATTGCCGACCTGCAATGTCACTGCCGCTCAATGTATTCTTGGTTTTACTCGGCGGCGGCCACGCCGTGCAGCTCCTGCTTGTAGCCGTCGGTGTTTTCGAATCTGATGACAACCTTGTCGCCGTCGAAGGCGAGCCTCCAAGACTGCACCTCGCTGTGGCCGAGGATGCGCCGCTCGATCTCGAACTCATGGTCACCGCAACCGCACTCCCGTCACCCTGCAGCTTCCCCGGTTGGCAGAGCTCAAGGAAGCGCATAGGGTCGGGCCCTTGGCGATAGCGAGAGCCTATCCTCAGAGTCGGCAGTCAATCGCTAAGGAATCAGGCGCTTCGCATCAAGCGGACTTCGAAGGAAATTCACAGCTCCGTTCGCGGAGGGGTTAGGGGCGAAAAGCGATCGGGACAGGAACGGAAATTGTCCGACCTAGTGGAGCGGATTTGGCATTCGCTACCCACCCAGCCGCGTCCTCGCGAAGCGAATGTCAAATCCAAAGCTCCACTAGAACCCAATATTTGCTAGGAGCCTGTCCGAGTAGTGGCTGGATATTCGGGCGCGAGTTGGATTCTGTCCAGGGCATGAGCAAGCACTTTCGTCCCTGGAAGATCGATCAGACGCAGCTCTTGCCGGCGTCGATCGGCGACTTCGTGGCCGAGGATCACCTGGCCCGCTTCGTGGTTGCGCTGGTGCGCGAGAGCCTGAATCTGGGCGGGATCACGTCGCGCTACGTCAGCGCTCTGGGCCAACCGCCGTTCGATGCGCGGATGATGGTGGCGCTGCTGCTGTACGCCTACGCGGTCGGTCTCTACTCCTCGCGCCGGATCGCCAAAGCTTGTCGGGAGCGGGCCGACTTCATGATGATCGTGGCGCTCGATCCGCCTGACTTCCGCACCATCTCGGAGTTCCGCAAGCGGCACCTGGAGGCGCTGGCGGGGCTGTTCGTGCAGGTGCTGCGGCTGGCCGAGACGGCGGGGCTGGTGAAGCTCGGGCACGTGGCGCTCGACGGCACCAAGATCAAGGCGAATGCGTCGAAACACAAGGCGATGAGCTACCATCGCATGAAGAAGCGGGAAGCTGAGCTGAAGGCCGAAGTCGATCGCTGGCTGGCGGCGGCGGAGGCTGCCGATGCCGAGGAGGATCGCGCGTTCGGGAAGGACAAGCGTGGCGACGAACTGCCCGATTGGGTGGCCGACAAGGAGAAGCGTCTGGCCAAGATCCGCGAGGCCAAGGCGGCGCTGGAGGCAGAAGCCAAGGCGGCTGCCGAGGCCGAGGCGCGGCGGCGTGCCGAGGCGGAGGCAAAGCGCAAGGCGGAGGGCCGGAAAAAGAACGGCAAGACGCCGAGACCGCCGAGCGGCAAGCCCGATGCGAAAGCCCAGCGCAACTTCACCGATCCCGAGAGCCGCATCCTGAAGACCAAGGACGGCTACATCCAAGGGTACAACGCGCAGGCTGCGGTGGACGGCGAGGCGCAGGTCATCGTGGCGCACGGGCTGACGCCGAGCACGAGCGATCAGGATCAGCTGGTCGCGCTCGTCGACGGCATCGAGACGAACCTCGGCCATAAGCCTGCGGAGGCCTCGGCCGATGCCGGCTACTGCAGCGAGGCCAACCTCGCCGCGCTCGAGGCGCGCGGCATCAGGGCTTATATCGCAACCGGACGGGCCAAGCGCCCCGCCGACGCCAAGCGCAGGCTCGGCGGCGAGCTCACCCAGGCCATGCGGCGAAAACTGAAGCGGGCCGGCTGGCGCAGCCGCTACCGCTTCAGGAAACAGATCGTGGAACCGGTGTTCGGGCAAATCAAACAGGCAAGGGGCTTCCGCCAGTTCCTGTTGCGCGGCGCTGCCAAGGTGCGCGCCGAGTGGGCGATCATCTGCACCGCCCACAACCTCCTCAAGCTCGCCAGGGCAGCCTGAGCCAGCTATCGTCCACAAACCAGCACCACCAGACCCTAACTGGACGGGCTCCTAGTGGTCCTTCAATTCCAACATTCGCGCCAGAGCCCGCCGAGAAGGGAAGCGAATGTTGGAATTGTCCCACCTAGTGTCCCACCGGGGCTTAAGATATTGAAATTCCTTAGAGGTGGAGGCCACGCCCGGAATTGAACCGGGGTACACGGTTTTGCAGACCGTTGCGTAACCACTCCGCCACGTGGCCATCTCCAGGGCCCGAGCATGTATCACGCAGCCTTCCCGGATGGCAAATGCGGGGGACGGAGGTCCCGGGGTGCGCGCGGGGCGGCTCGAAGGGCCCTTGTTTGCGGCGATTGGCTGCACGCACGCCAATCAGCTCTGGCTGGCGGCGTAGCGCCGAGCCGGGTTAGAGTTGCCCCCATGTTGGCGCCCTCGCGGCGCCCGCTCCGCGACCCGAACTCCCGCCAATCCATGATCGACAGCAAGCAACAGCGTCTCAACATGGTCGAAAGCCAGGTGCGTCCCAGCGACGTCACCGACCGGCGCATCATCAACGCCATGCTGGAGGTGCCGCGCGAGGCCTTCCTGCCCGCTGAGCTGAGATCGCTTGCCTACATGGACGGCGCCGCACCGGTGCGGCGCGGCGGGGAGCAGGGCCAAGCGCGCTTTCTGCTGGCGCCGCGGGTTTTCGCCAAGCTTGTGCAACTCGCCGACATCGCGGCCGGTGCCGCCGTGCTCGATGTCGGCTGCGCCAGCGGCTACTCCACTGCCGTCTTGGCCAGGCTCGTGGGGCGCGTCGTCGGCGTCGAATCCGACGCGGTGCTGGCGGCCTCGGCCACGGCGGCCTTGCGCGAGCTGGGACTGACGAATGCCATGGTGGTGCCCGGCCCCCTGCGGGCCGGTGCGCCAGACCATGGTCCCTACGCGGCCATCCTTCTCAACGGCGCGGCGCCCGAGGTGCCGCAGTCGCTGCTCGACCAGCTCCGGCAGGGCGGCCGGCTCGTTGCCGTGCTCGCGGACGGAGGCCTTGGCCGCGCTCAGGTGTATCAACGCACTGGCACCACCTTCGATACGCGCGCTGCCTTCGACGCCGACGCGCCGCCGTTGCCTGGCTTCGAGCGCACGGTCGGCTTCGTCTTCTGAACGAGCGCCAGCCGCCCCGGCGCGCTTGTTGTGGATACTTCCATTCCAAGCTTTGAGTGTTGAAAGTTGGCAACGCCGCCCGAGAATCCGGGCCGCGGGAGGCCGATATAGCGTTTCTGTTGAAACGTTTATGCCAAGAATTGCGTAAGGACCATCAGGTGAGGGACCGCCAAGCTAGCGGGTACCGGAGAGCCCGGGGCGGCATGCGCACAGGAATTTTTCGGCAGGACTGAGGGGGATACGTGAGAGACCGGCAAACGCATCGGTCGCGCTGGGGCGTGAGCGTCCTGGCGCTTTCATGCATCCTGGCGTGGATGCCGATGGGGACGGCCGACGCCGAGACACTCAAGCAATCCCTCGCGGCCACCTACAAGTTCAATCCCAGGTTGGACGCTGCCCGCGCCACGCTGCGGGCGACGGACGAGGAGGTGCCGCGCGCACTGTCGGGCTTTCGTCCGACCGTCAACGGCAGCGCCGATACCTCCTTCCTGCGCACGACGACCAGCCCCGGGGGCACGGTGGACACCAATCCGCACGGTTACTCCGTCGGCTTGGTGCAGCCGATCTTTCGCGGGTTCATCGTCGTCAATACGGTCGCCGAGGCTGAGGCGACGGTGCGGGCGGGGCGCGAGACGCTGCGCAGCGTCGAGCAGTCGGTGCTGCTGGAAGCGGTGACGGCCTACATGGATGTTGTCCGCGACCAGGCCATCGTGCGCCTGCGCGAGAACAACGTGACCGTGCTGACGCGCGACCTGAGGGCGACCCAGGACCGCTTCAACGTCGGCGAGGTGACCCGCACGGACGTGGCGCAGGCGCAGGCCCGCCGCGCGGCCTCCGTCTCGGCGCTGGATCTGGCGCGCTCCAACCTCAAGACCAGTCGCGCCACCTTCGAGCGCGTTGTCGGCCATCCGCCGAGCAATCTGGTGGACGCGCGTCCAAGCACGCTGGTGCCGAAATCGGTACAGGAGAGCGTCGAGATCGGTGGGCGCGAGAGCCCGACCGTGGTCGCCGCGTTGTATCAAGAGCAGGCGGCGCGCCATGTCGTCGACCGCATCCGTGGCGAGCGGTTGCCGCAGGTGCAGCTGGAGGCCAGCTACGGGAAGCGCTTCGACACGTCGACCGGTATCGACAGCGTGGAGTCGACCACCGTCACCGGGCGCCTGACCGTCCCCTTCTATTCCGGGGGCGAGGTGGAGGCCCGGGTCCGCCAGGCCAAGCATACCCACGTGAGCCGCCTGCAGCAGATCGAGCAGGCGCGCACCGAGGTGCAGGCTGGTGTCGTTGCGGCCTGGTCGCAGCTTGCGGCATCCCGTGCGCAGCTCGAATCCGACCAGTCCAGCGTCGATGCCAACCGGATCGCGCTCACCGGCGTGCGCGAGGAGGAGCGGGTCGGCCAGCGCACGCTGCTCGACGTGCTGAACGCCGAGCAGGAGCTGCTGAACTCCGAGGTGAACCTCGTCACCACGCGCCGCAACCTTGTGGTGGCCTCCTATACCGTGCTCTCGACGGTCGGGCGCCTCAATGCCCAGGAATTGGGCGTGGCCTCGCTGGTTTACGATCCCGAGGCGCATTACCTCGAAGTGCGCCGCAAGTGGTTCGATATCTCGATAACCCATGACGATGGTCGGCATGAGGTGCTGCAGGCGACGCCGCCGGAGCAGGCCCACAAGCCCGTGAAGTAGCGCGGTAATCTTGTTTTCAACCGCCGCAGCCGCACTCTCCTGCGGGAGGCCTCGCGCCCTGGTGAAGCCGGCGCGGGTCCGCTATAGAAACCGACAGGAGCAAGATCGCGTGCATATGCGCCGCGTGGGAGCGCGGGAACCCTCTTGGTGGGGCGGCGCAAGAGTGAGGTGGCGCAATGAACAAGCCCGAACCGAAGCCGACTCAAAGCCTTGAGGAGATTCTGGCGTCGATCCGCAGGGCGCTGGCAGAAGAGGAAGTGCAGGGCGAAGCCGATGGCTCCGCATCGGTCGAGCCTGGACCGGCGGTCGATCCGCGGGAGTCGACGCCCGCCAAGAGTGATTCTCTGCCGGGGCAGCTGGCGGTAGCGCTGAACGGGTCCGGCAGCGGCGAGACTTTTGCCGATGACGACCTTGCCGACCTGCTGGCGCCGGCTCCCTCGAAGGAGCCAAGTGCCACGGTCGAGGGCGAAGCCCCATCCGCGCCGGCGGGCGGCGAGCAGAAGGACCCCCTCTGGTTCCTGGCGCGTCAACCCGCGCCCGCGAGCGAGCCGGCACAGCCGGTCCCGGATGAGGAAACGCTGAAGCCTCCTCAGGAACAGAGCATCGCCACGCCGCGTGAAGAGGAAGAGGCAGCACTCACGCGGCTAGAGACGCTTCGCTCCTCGTTGCCGCCGCTGTTCGGAGGCGGGGAGGGGGCCCCTGCCGAAGCGGAGCCGGTGAAGGCGGCGGAGTCGGTGAAGGCGGCGCAGCCGGCGCCTGTTCCCAAGCCTGCGAAGGTTGCGGAGGCTGCGCCGCCGGAGAAGGCCAAGGACGAGAAGCCGGAGGTCAAGGCGCCTCCACCCGAGAAGGTGCCTGCCCCGCAGGCAGCGCCCCCGGGCCCTGCCGCAGCGGCTGCCACGCCAACTCCCGCCGGTGGCGTACCGCATCCGTCGGACCCGGCGGCGGAGCCGGCGGTCGAGACGATGGCTGCCACGCTGGAGGAGTTGCGTCGCCGCACCCTCAAGGAATCGCCGCCGGCGGTGGCCGCGCAGGCGCGCGCTCTGGAGGGTATGATCGGGCAGCTGCTGGAGCCGGTGATCCGCAACTGGCTCGAGACCAACCTGCCGCGCCTGGTCGAAAAGGTCGTGCGCGAGGAGGTCGCCCGGGTCACCGCAGACAAGCCGGATGTGATAGAAACCTGATCCCACCGGCTCGGGCCGCGCGCGCAAGCCGGCCGCACGATGTCGCGGGCTCGCTCAGCTTGCCGCGCGAGTTGACAGCGGGCATAGGCGGGGCCTACCAGCAGCCTCCTCCACTCCAGATTGAGCCGACTGCCCTTTCATGCTCGAAAAGACCTATCAGCCAGCCGAGATCGAGGCGCGCATCCATGACGCATGGATGAAGGCGGGGGCCTTCAAGGCCGGCCGGCCGGAACGCGCCAAGGCCAAGCCCTACTGCATCGTGATCCCGCCACCCAACGTGACGGGATCGCTGCATATGGGGCACGCGCTCAACAACACGCTGCAGGACATCCTGTGCCGTTTCGAGCGCATGCGCGGCCGCGACGTGCTCTGGCAGCCCGGCACCGACCACGCCGGCATCGCGACCCAGCTCGTGGTCGAGCGGCAGATGATGGAGCGGCAGGAGCCCGACCGGCGCACGATCGGCCGCGAGAAGTTCCTGGAGAAGGTGTGGGCGTGGAAGGCCGAGAGCGGCGGCACCATCATCAGTCAGCTCAAGCGGCTCGGGGCCTCCTGCGACTGGGGCCGCGAGCGCTTCACCATGGACGAGGGGCTGTCGAAGGCCGTGATCAAGGCCTTCGTCGATCTCTACGAGGCCGGGCTGATCTACAAGGACAAGCGCCTCGTCAACTGGGACCCGGAGTTCCAGAGCGCCATCTCCGACCTCGAGGTCGACATGGTCGAGGTGAAGGGCGCCTTCAACTGGACCGCGGGCGATGCCGAGAAGCCGTTCGACGCCAAGGCGCTCGGCAAGGCGCTCGACCGCAATCCGTCCGGGCACCTCTACCACTTCCGCTACCCCCTGACGGCGAAGGTGGCAGGCTACGACAAGGACTACATCGTCGTCGCCACCACGCGGCCCGAGACCATGCTGGGCGACACGGCCGTTGCGGTGCATCCCAAGGACAAGCGCTATCAGGCGCTGATCAAGGCGAAGGCGACGGTCAAGCTGCCGCTGGTCGGGCGCGAGATCCCGATCGTCGCCGATGACTATTCCGATCCCAAGAAGGGATCGGGCGCGGTCAAGATCACGCCGGCGCACGACTTCAACGACTTCGAGGTTCGTAGGCGGCACCCCAACATACGCTCGATCAACATCTTTGACGCAAAGGGACAATTGTTGCTGCAGCCCAATATCGATTTCACTTTGGGTGTTGAGTTCAATCTCGATCTTGATCAAACAATCAAGACATTGAACGGCGTGGATCGTTTTGCAGCCCGCAAGATGATCGTTGAGAGACTTGAGGCCAGAGGCCTAGTCGAAAAGATCGAAGCCCATACACACGCCGTCCCACACGCGCAGCGCGGCAATGCGCTGGTTGAGCCCTGGCTGACCGATCAGTGGTACGTCAATGCTGGTGAGCTGGCGAAGAAAGCCATCGCCGCGGTCGAGACCGGCAAGACCACGTTCATCCCGGAGAATTGGGAGAAGGTCTACTTCGGTTGGATGCGCAACATCCAGCCGTGGTGCATCTCAAGACAGCTCTGGTGGGGTCACCAAATACCGGCATGGTATGGTTTTAAGTTTGGATCGACCAGAGACTCACTCGAGCATGGCGATAGCGGGCTTCCAGCCAAAGACCAAAAGTTGTTCGTTGCAGTTTCGGAGTTTGAGGCGATCAAGCTGGCCCGAGAATACTATGGCAACGACCGTGTAACGATTGTTGCGAATGAAGAAGAGGCTTTCTACTCTGTTTATGCGCCACAAACGGGTAAAGGTCTCAGTAAGTTTGCGATCTGGCGCGACGAGGACGTGCTCGACACGTGGTTCTCGTCCGCGCTGTGGCCGTTCTCGACGCTCGGCTGGCCGGAGGCGACCAAGGAGGTCAAGCGCTACTATCCCAACAGCACGCTCGTCACGGCCTACGACATCATTTTCTTCTGGGTCGCGCGCATGATGATGATGGGCACGCACTTTCATGAAAGAGGTGCCCTTCCACGACGTCTACATCCATGCCCTGGTGCTCGACGCCAAGGGGCAGAAGATGTCCAAGACCAAGGGCAACGTCATGGACCCCTTGGGCGTGATCGAGGAGTACGGCGCCGACGCGCTGAGGTTCACGCTGGCCGCCATGGCCGCGCAGGGGCGCAACATCCGCATTTCCGACCAGCGCATCGAGGGCTATCGCAACTTCGCCACCAAGCTCTGGAACGCGGCGCGCTTCGCCGAGATGAACGAGTGCGTGCGCCAGAAGGACTTCCAGCCCAAGCGCGTCAAGGCGACGCTCAACCGCTGGATCGCCGGCGAGGTGGAGCGCACGGCAGCGGCCGTCACCGCCGGCATCGAGGCCTACAAGTTCAACGAGGCGGCAACGGCGATCTATGAGTTCACCTGGGGCACGTTCTGCGACTGGTATCTGGAGCTCGCCAAGCCGATCCTCATCGGCACCGACGAGGCGGCCAAGACCGAGACGCGCGCCACCACTGCCTGGGCGCTCGACCAGATCCTGAAGCTGCTGCATCCCTTCATGCCGTTCATCACCGAGGAGCTGTGGGCCCGGCTGGTCGAGGTCGGCATCGAGCGCGACGACCTGCTGTGCCTCAGCGAGTGGCCGAGGTTCTCCGGTCTCGCCAATGCGGAGGCCGACGAGGAGATCGGCTGGCTGGTCAAGCTGATCAGCGAGGTGCGCTCGGTGCGGTCGGAGATGAACGTGCCGGGCGGGGCGAAGATCCCGCTGGTGCTGGTGGGCGCCGGACCCGCCGAGCGCGCGCGTGCCCAGAGCCACGATGAAACGATCGAGCGGCTCGCTCGCCTCGATGACATCTCGTTCGCCAAGGCGCCGCCGAAAGGGGCCGCGCAGATCGTGCTCGGCGCCATGACGGCTGCGCTGCCGCTCAGCGACATCATCGACATGGGTGCGGAGCGGGCCCGGCTCGTGCGCGAGATGGACAAGTGTAAGGCCGAGATCGCCAAGATCGACGCCAAGCTGGCGAACGCGAGCTTCGTCGAGAAGGCGCCGCCCGAGGTGGTGGAGGAGAACCGCGAGCGCCGCGCTGATTTCGAGGAGACGTCGCGGAAGCTGCAGGCGGCGCTGAAGCGGGTGGATGCGGCGCTGTAGTTCCGCATGCCATGCGTGCGGGAAGGCCGGCCTACGCCGACGCGACCGCCGCAGCGATGGTCTTCAGCGGCAACACCAGGGTGAGCGGCGCGTCGTCGAGCCGGACGGCACCGTAACCCTCGTACCAGCGAGCGGCCCGGTCGGACTTGGCATCGATCAGCAGCGCGACTCCGCCGACCTCCTGCGATACGGCAAGGCATCTCCGGCCCGCCGCCAGAAGCAGTCCGCCGCCCAGCCCCTTGCCTTGCACCGAACGGTCGACCGCGAGCCGCCCCAGCCGAAAGACGGGCACCTCGTAGCGGCCGAGGCCGCGGCGTACGACATCGGGCGTGCGTGCGTAGTCGATGGAGGCGGGGCTCAAGCTGTAGTAGCCGAGTATCCTGGTCGGGGAACTCGTCGGGGTGGCGACAAACGTCTTGGCGCCGCCGCTCTCGTGGTTCTGGCGCGCGAACCTCTGCAGGTAGGCGTTGAGGTCCGGCTCGCCACAGTCGAACGACTTGCGTTCATGCGCCTTGCCGATCGGGGCTTCGCGCCACGCCAGTGTCACGGCAGCCGATGGCCGGCCTTGGCGGCGCGCTTCAGGCGGGCATTGGGTTTGGGCGGGCTTTCGAGAAGGTCCAGGACCCTGAGGCTGTCGCGGCCGCTCAGAACCACGCGCTCGGCCCGCTCGATCACGGCCCGTGCCTCGGGCAGGAGCTTGCTCAAGATGAACCCGGTCAAGTCCGTGTGCTCCAGGGCGGCTGCCCGGGCGAGGATGGCCTTCTCGTCCGGCTTCATGCGGAGCTCAAGCCGATTGTTTCCTTCTACGGCGCGGCGGGCCATGGTGGAGGCCTCCTTTCTGATTCAATGTAATGTACGGTATCAATCCGTACAACGGAAATCCGACGGATCGGCCTGAACGCCATGTACACGCCTGCGCAATTCAAGGTGGAGGATATCGGCGAGGCGCATGCGCTGATGCGCGCGCATCCCTTCGCCATCCTCGTCACGCACGGCGCGGACGGCATCGTCGCCACGCACCTGCCGACCGTGCTCAAGGTCGACGAGGCGAGCCCGCTCGGGCGCATCGAGTGCCACATCGCCCGCCCCAACCCGCAGTGGCGGACCTTCGCGGCCGATGCCGAGGCTCTGATGATCTTCCAAGGGCCCGAGGCCTACATTCGCCCCGGCTGGTATCCCTCCAAGGCCGAGCACGCCAAGGTCGTGCCGACGTGGAACTACGCCGTGGTGCACGCCTACGGCAAGCTGGAGGCGGTAGAGGACAAGGACTGGCTGCTTGCCCACGTGTCCGAGCTCACCAATCAGCAGGAGACGCCGCATGCCGCGCCCTGGGCGGTATCGGATGCACCGGCCAACTTCCTCGACGCCATGGCGCGCGGCATCGTCGGCTTCAGGCTGGCGATCTCGCGGCTGGAGGCGAAGGCGAAGATGAGCCAGAACCGCGAGGAGCGCGACCGCGCCGGCGTGGTGCGGGGCTTGGGCGAGCGCGCGCAAGGCCACGACGCGGCCATTGCCGCGCTGGTCGAGAAAGCGCGCCCCTGAGACGGGCACGACGCAATGTTGTCGTCCCGGCACTTGTTGCCGGGATCCAGCATGCCGCAGGCGTCAGCGCTCGTTGATGGCTGGATCCCGGTGACAAGCACCGGGATGACCGGGAATTCCGCAACCAGGCAAGCGCGCGCGGCTACAGCTTCGGCGTGTTGGCGAGCGCGCGGACTTTCCAGATCTCCCATGATCGGTCCAGCGCTGCGTCGCTGGTCTCTCCGATCATGGCCGCCTCGTTCTCGTTGAGATAGGTGACCCTGCCCATTCGCAGCGCCTCCGTTAGGACGCGGGCGTTGAGATCGGTGTAGAGGGCGTGCGCAACGACCTGCTTGATCGACGTGCCGACGACGGTGAAGCCGTGGCCGCGCATGAGCACCGCCGGCGCGGACCCGAGCGTCTGCGCCAGCGCTGCACCGAGCTGGCCGGTCTTGACCAGCATGTCGGTGTCGGTGCCTCCGGCCTCGCGGATCTCGAACACCGGCACGGCGCGCAGCAAAAACCCCGCCATGTGCGAGACGGGGCGAAGTGGTGTGCCCGTCACCCCGAAGGGCAGCACCGAGGCCGCGTGGCTGTGCACGATGGCGCCGACATCGGGCCGCGCCCGGTAGATCTCGGCATGGATGAAGCGCTCCGCGAAGACTTGCCGCCCCTGCTGGTCGAGCGGCTTGGCGTCCAGGTCGAACTCCATGACATCGGCGGCGGTGACGAGGCCGGCTGCCCGCGCGCGCGACATGTAGAACCGGTTGGGGTTCGTCGACGAGCGGACGCTGAGTTGGCCGAAGCCGTCGGCGATGATGCCCTGGTCGGCGAGAATGCGGTTGGCGACAACGAACTCATCGATCAGTGCCGCGGGTGGTTTTGGCGATTGCGCCACGGCGGAAAGGGTGAGGGTCGCGCTTGCCAGGATCGCCAGCAGCAATTGGCCCGCACGGGCGAAAAAGCTCACAGCTCTGCGCCTGAGATGCGCAAGTCTGTCAGCGTCCAGGTCAGGCCTCTGAGCTGCAGCGTGCCGACGTAGCGCCGCTGAGGGCGGTATTTGTCCTCGACCTCGAGCACGAAATGCGTCGGCGAATAGAAGATGGCGCTCTTCACGCGGACCCAGAAGCTGGCTAACCGATCGATGGGTGTGCCGCCGAGCCAGCTGCCGGCGAGCACGGTTTTGGGCTCCTTGAGGCCCAGTGCCGGCCGCACAGTGCCGTGATAGTAGCGCCGGTAACCGAGGAGGGTCGGCAGGTTCTCGGGGGTGACGTAGCGGTCGATGACGGTCTCGGCCATGGCCGGCGCGATCACGGCCTTGATGCGCTGCCAGAGACTAGGCTTGGGCGCATCGGGCTCCGCCGCCAAGCGTGCGATGGTCTCGGGCGAGAGCGAGGTCTTGAGGCTCGCGCGCAGGCCCTCCCAGTCGATTCGTCGGTTGAGCGTGGGGGTGTCGCCCGCGATCATGGCCTCTCGAATCTCGAGCGCGGCATAGACCGGCCAGACCGCATAAAGAACTGCGAGAGCGACGGAGACCAAGACAAGCCTTGCCAATCTATGCATGCAGCCAATTCCCGCAGCTCGGCGCAACGGAATGAAAACTGACCAGCGATTGGGGCAAAGCCGGGGCCTGGCCGGGGTGGCAGGTGCGGCGGCACCGAGAAGCGGTTCCGGCACGGCGGCGAGCCGAAGGTAGCGACCTACAACGTTATTAACAAAGTGTTGCCAACAAGCAACGAATAGGCGCATTCGTGCCACTCTTGGGCCACAAACAGGCGACAGATTGGTTGCGGATCGCAGTTGTCCGGGGCTGCGCGGCGCGCCTTTGGTGGCGTGTTGCCTTATCGGTTCCTGGACCTGATCGAGACGCGGGGTCGTGGTGCTCAATCAGCGCCGTGACGCGATTGGAGAGGCAACTGCTAGCGCGCTGGAACCATGGACGCACGAACATTCGACAAGAAGAAGCTGCCGAGCCGCCACGTTACCGAGGGGCCGTCGCGGGCGCCGCATCGCTCCTACTACTATGCGATGGGCCTCACCGAGGAGCAGATCCATCGGCCCTTCGTGGGCGTGGTGTCCTGCTGGAACGAGGCGGCGCCATGCAATATCGCCCTGATGCGCCAGGCCCAGTCCGCCAAGAAGGGCGTTGACGAGGCCGGCGGCACGCCGCGCGAATTCTGCACCATCACCGTCACCGACGGCATCGCCATGGGCCACCAGGGCATGAAGTCGTCGCTCGTCTCGCGCGAGGTGATCGCCGATTCGATCGAGCTCACCATGCGCGGGCATTGCTACGACGCCATGGTCGGCCTTGCCGGCTGCGACAAGTCGCTGCCGGGCGTGATGATGGCCATGCTGCGCCTCAACGTGCCGGCCGTCTTCATGTACGGCGGCTCGATCCTGCCCGGCAGGTTCCACGATCGCGACGTAACGGTCGTCGACGTTTTCGAAGGTGTGGGCCAGCACTCCGCGGGCAACATGACGGACGCGGAGCTGCATGAGCTCGAGTGCGTCGCCTGCCCCGGAGCCGGCGCCTGCGGCGGTCAGTTCACGGCCAACACCATGGCGATGGTGTCGGAGGCCATCGGCTTGGCGTTGCCGGCCTCTGCCGGTGCGCCGGCGCCCTACGTGAGCCGCGACGAATATGCGCTGGCGAGCGGCAAGGCCGTGATGCGCCTCATCGCCGACGGCATCCGTCCGCGCGACATCTGCACGCGCAAGGCGTTCGAGAACGCGGCGACGATCGTGGCCGCCACCGGCGGCTCGACCAACGGCGGTCTGCATCTGCCGGCCATGGCGCACGAGTGCGGCATCGAGTTCGACCTGATGGAGGTCGCCGCCATCTTCAAGCGCACGCCCTACATCGCCGACCTCAAGCCTGGCGGGAAGTACGTGGCCAAGGACGTCTACGACATCGGCGGCGTGCCGCAGGTGATGCGCGCGCTGCTCGACGGCGGCTATCTGCACGAGGACTGCCTGACGGTCACCGGCAAGACCATCAAGCAGAACCTGGAGAACGTGAAATTCAATGAGAATCAAAAGGTTGTTTATCCTGTCTCAAAGCCCATAACACCCACGGGCGGGGTTGTCGGCCTGATGGGCTCGCTGGCGCCCGACGGTGCCATCGTCAAGGTCGCTGGCATGACGCGGCTCAAGTTCCGCGGACCTGCACGCGTCTTCGATTGCGAGGAGGACTGCTTCGCCGCGGTCGAGAACAGGGCGTACAAGGACGGCGACATCCTCGTCATTCGCTACGAGGGCCCCAAGGGCGGCCCCGGCATGCGCGAGATGCTCTCGACGACGGCGGCGCTCTACGGCCAGGGCGCCGGCGACAAGGTGGCGCTCATCACGGACGGGCGGTTCTCCGGCGGCACGCGCGGGTTCTGCATCGGCCATGTCGGGCCGGAGGCCGCAGTGGGCGGGCCGATCGCGCTGGTATGCGACGGCGACATGATCTCGATCGATGCGGAAGCGGGTACGCTCGATCTCGAGGTGAGCAAGGCGGAGCTCGATCAGCGGCGCAAGTCCTGGAAAGCTCCGGCCAACCCGTATCAGAGCGGCGTGTTGAGGAAATATGCAGACCAGGTGGGGTCGGCCCGCAAGGGCGCGGTCACCCATGCTGGCGGAAAGGCGGAAGTTGTCTGCTATGCGGATATCTAGCGGGGCAGTGCTGGCGGCGCTGATGATCGGCGCCGCAATGACGGGAGCGGCGGCCGCGGGCGGGGTCAAGTACGCCTCGCCGCAGGCGGCCTTCGAGCAGGGGCTCGGCGCCTACCGGTCGGGATTTTTCGAGATCGCTATCCCTGCGCTCGAGGAAACGGCCGCCAAGGGCGACGGGCTCAATCAGTTCTTCGCCGAGTTCTATCTGGCGCGCATCTACTCCGACAAGGCCGGGGGGCAGGTCGACGACGCCAAGGCGTACCTGCTGTTCCAGAAACTTGCCGACGAGAATGCCGACGCCGATCCGGACGACGGGCGACGCGCGCCGTTCGTGGCCAAGTCCCTCACCGCGCTCGCGGGCTATCTCAAGGTGGGTGTCAAGGATCTCCGCGTGAAGCCGGACCCGGAGCGGGCCGTGGCCTACCTGCGCCACGCGGCCACCTTCTTCAACGACAAGGACGCCCAGTTCGAGCTGGCCAAGGTGTATCTGTCCGGCGGCGGCTCGCCCGAGGACGTGAAGCGCGGCAAGCACTATCTGTCGGTGCTGACCGAGGAAGGCCACCCGGGCGCGCAGGCGCTGCTGGCCGACCTCCTCTGGAGTGGGCGCTACGTCAAGAAGGACGAGCGGCGTGCGCTGGCGCTCATCACCGTGTCGGTGGAGAACGCGCCCGCACACGAGCGGCTGTGGATCGAGGACATCTACCAGAACATCTTCTGCGGCACCTCGCAGGGCACGCGCCAAGAGGCGAGCGGCATCATCCCCCGGTGGCGCAAGGTGTTCGCGCCGCAGTCGCGGCCGGCGGCCGACCAGATGGGCCTGGGCCTACGCGACGTGCAGCCGCAGCGCAAATGCGAGAATGGCGAGGTGCTCGACATCCACCGGCCCGGGGAGCAGTCGGCGGCGGTAGCAACGCCCACCGCGCGTCCAGCCGAGGTCATGCAGAGCGGTGCCGCGAGCTTCGGCCTGCACGATGTGGGCGTGACGAAGCGGTGAGGGAATAGGGTCCCTACTTCTACTCCTGCAATTCCACCCAGACCGGGACGTGGTCGGAGGGTTTCTCCCAGCCACGCGTGAACTTGTCGACGCCGGCCGATTGGATCCGGTCGGCAGCCTGCGGTGACGCCAGGATATGGTCGATGCGGATGCCGTGGTCCTTCTGCCAGGCGCCCGCCTGATAGTCCCAGAACGTGTAGATGCCGGGCCCGGGCAGGCAGGCGCGCAGCGCGTCGGTCAGCCCGAGGTTGAGGAGCGCGCGATAGGCTGCGCGCGTCTCGGGCTGGAAGAGCGCGTCCTCGCGCCACGCATCGGGGTTCTTGGCGTCGACCGGCTCGGGGATGACATTGTAATCGCCCAGCAGCAGGAACGGCTCCTCGAGGGCAAGCAGCTCGCGTGCGCGTGCCTCGAAGCGCCGCATCCAGGCGAGCTTGTAGGCGAACTTGTCGGTACCGACCGGATTGCCGTTGGGCAGGTAGAGGTTGCCGACGCGCACGACGCCCCCGTTGCGGGGGACGAGCACCTCGATGTAGCGGGCGTGGCTGTCGCTGTCGTCGCCCGGGAGCCCGCGCACCACCACCTCGTCGAACGGCCGCCTGGACAGGATGGCGACGCCGTTGAAGCCCTTCTGGCCATGCACGGCGGCGTTGTAGCCGAGTTCCTCGAAGGCCTCCACCGGGAACGCCTCGGTGGCCGACTTGATCTCCTGCAGGCAGGCGACGTCGGGGCTCGTTTCCTTCAGCCAGGTGAGCGCGCCCTCGAGCCGTGCCCTGACGCCGTTGATGTTCCAGGTGGCGATCTTCATGGCGCCTCATTAGCAGCGGGGCAGGCCCGGTCAAGCAAGCGACGTGGCGCCTCGGTGCGCATTTCCTAATCGTGGTATGCCGATTTTTGCGCTGCGACGAGGCCCATGTTGCGGGGCGTCCGGGGCACGTTGGCGAAATTTCAGTCAGTGCGTGCCTATTTCATGGGCGGCGCAGCTATACTCTCAGTGTGAGCAAGGCGCGAATCATCCTGGAAATCGTCACCGCCCTGCAGGGGACTCCGGTTGACGACTTCGCGCGCGAGAACCTGTTGGCGGCCGGCGACCACGTCATCGTGCGATGCGCGCGGGAGACCACGCTCGACAGCGCCGCTGGCGTCGTCTGCAAGCGCGCGATGGCAACCGCCCTGCGGCGTTATTCCTACCGCTTCAACCGAGCGCAGCTTGCCGTGCTGGCGGATCTCTATGTCACCGCGCTGTGGCAGCTCGAGCCGCAGGCCGTTCCGCGCGTGCGCAAGCAGATGTGCGACCCCGCATCCGATGAGGCGCAGCGCGATGCGGAGGCGGCGCTGGCCGTGTGCGAGCGGCTGTCCACCTTCTATTGACCGTGGGCTGGAGATCACGGCAGGCGGTTCCCGAGGGAACAGCGGTGCCCGCGGTTGCGGCATAGCGTGCGGGTGCAGCGCCCGCGGTTGGGCGCGTGAGATGCAACTCGGCGCAAGACGCAGCCATGGATCAGATCGCCTCCCGCACTGTCGCCATCTTCAAGGCCCGCGCCGACAGCGCGCTCGAGCCGGCATTGGATACGCGACTTCCCGAT
Source organism: uncultured Alphaproteobacteria bacterium (assembly GCA_963797005.1). GTDB lineage: Bacteria > Pseudomonadota > Alphaproteobacteria > Rhizobiales > Hyphomicrobiaceae > AWTP1-13. Next base: position 72,537 of record CAWCOF010000011.1, on the reverse strand, counting down.
CTCGAAATCGAAGCCCCCGACCTCGCCTTGATCCTGCTCGATCTGGAGGATGCTTTCGGCATCGACTTTCCCTACGACCCGGACGATGAAGCCGATACGTTCAAGACCGTGGGCGACGTCGTGGAGCGCGCCCGCGCGCTCATCGAGGCCAAGCGCGGCCGACCGCCTTGCGGCGCTGGCGGCAGACCTGACGCGCCCAAAGAGCCTGTGGCTGACCGCGAGGAGCCGGGCGTGAGCCACGACTGAGCCGTCATTCCCGCCAAGCGGAGCGCAGAGCGGGAATCCACCCGCAAACTCGCACCGTCGATCTCCTGGTTAGATTCCCGCTTTCGCTTACGCTTCGCGGGAATGACGAGTGAGACGTTCATGGCCGCTGGACCCCGGATATTTCGCTTGCTGCGAAATTCCGGGATGACAGTCGCGGATCAGATCGAGAAGCTGGTGCCGCAGCCGCACGATGCGGTGGCGTTGGGGTTCTTGACCTTGAAGCTCTGCCCGATCAGCTCGTCGACGAAGTCGATCTCGGAGCCCGAGAGATACTCGAGCGAGACCGGGTCGATCAGCACCCGGGCGCCGGCGCGCTCGATGACGAGGTCGTCGGGGTCACGGTCGCCGACGAGGGCGAACCTGTAGGAGAAGCCCGAGCAGCCGCCGCCCTCCACGCTGACGCGCAGATTGGGGGTTGCCGGGTCGCCGGCCGCGATCTCGGCGATGCGCCTGGCCGCGCGCTCGGTGACGGTGACGGGGTGGCTCATGGTATCGTGCATGGCATCGAGTCCTCGCCTTGATAGATAGGCTTGGGCAGAGCGTTGTCAAACCGTGATTTGGCCGTGATTGGCCGGGATTTGGTCGTGGCAGCAGGGGCAATACGGCGTTTGGAGACGGACGCGGGGCCGGAAGGGCGCCGGGGGCCGCCGCTCGCGCCCTATGCAACCCGGGCCGAGGCGAGCGCCGGCCGCGTGCACCCCGAGCCGCCGTGCCCGATGCGCTCGGCCTTCCAGCGCGACCGCGACCGCATCGTGCACGCCACGGCCTTCCGGCGCCTCACCTACAAGACCCAGGTGTTCGTGTTCCACGAGGGCGACCACTACCGCACGCGGCTGACGCACTCGCTCGAGGTGGCGCAGATCGCCCGCTCGATTGCGCGCATGCTGGGGCTCGACGAGGATCTGGCCGAAGCGCTGGCGCTCGCCCACGACCTGGGCCATCCGCCGTTCGGGCATGCCGGCGAGCGCGCGCTGGCCACCTGCATGGCGCCCTTCGGCGGTTTCGACCACAACGCGCAAAGCTTCAAGGTGGTGACCAGGCTCGAGCGCAAGTATGCGGCCTTCGACGGTCTCAACCTGAGCTTCGAGACGCTCGAGGGGCTGGCCAAGCACAACGGACCGCTCAACGGTGCGAGCGGCGGCGAGGCGGTGCTGCGCAGGGCGATTGCCGATGCGGGCGTGGGTGCGCAACTGCACCTCGCCGCCTTCGGTCCGGCGGAGGGCCAGGTGGCCGCGGCGGCCGACGACATCGCCTACAACAGCCACGATCTGGAGGACGGCCTGCGCGCCGGCCTCTTCGCCGTCGACGATCTCGCCGAGGTGCCGCTTGCCGGCCCGTTCGTGTCGCAAGTGCCGCGGGGGATCGAGACGCAGCGCGTCATCTACGAGGTGAACCGCCGCATCATCACCGCCATGGTCGACGACGTGGTGCGCGAATCCGCCCAGCGCTTGGCGGCGCTCCCCGAGCCGTGCCTGGCCGGCGTGCGTGCGGCGAAGGATGCGGTGATCGCCCTTTCGCCGCAGCGGTCGGCCGAGATGGAGGGGCTGAAGGATTACCTGTTTGCCAATGTCTATCGCCACGCTCGCATCACCCGGATCATGGCGGACGCTGAGTTGATCGTGCGCGATCTTTTCAGGCGCTACATGGCCGAGCCGGGCGAGATGCCGGGGCCCTGGCAGGCCGCCGCGGGCGAAGGTGATGGCAAGGCGGCGTGCGCCGCGGTGGCGGCCGATTTCGTGGCGGGCATGACGGATCGCTTTGCCATCAGGGAGCACCGGCGGTTGTTTGACGCTACGCCTGATTTGCGTTAGCCCCGGCCGCGCCGCAAACCCACGTCAGGACTGGCGACATGAACGTCTACGCGCTCGTGCACAGCCGCATCCTTGCCGCGCTCGAGGCCCTGCAGGGCTCCGGCACGCTGCCGGCCGGCCTCGGCTTCGACAATATCGAGGTATCGCCGCCGCGCGATGCGGCGCATGGCGACCTCGCCTGCAACGCCGCGCTCGTGCTGGCGAAGGCGGCGAAGATGAAGCCGCGCGATATCGCCGACAAGCTGGCCGAGAAGCTGCGCGGTACGGCCGACATGGCGGCGGTGGAGGTGGCCGGGCCGGGCTTCCTCAACATGCGCTTTACGCCGGCGTTCTGGCGGGGCGTGGTCGCGGCGATCCTCAAGGAGGGGGCCACGTACGGCCGCGCCGATCTCGGTCACGGCGAGCCTCTGAATGTCGAATACGTGTCGGCAAACCCAACGGGTCCGATGCACGTCGGCCATTGCCGCGGCGCGGTGTTCGGGGACGCGCTGGCGAACCTGCTGGCGTTCGTCGGCTACGAGGTGACGCGCGAGTACTACGTCAACGACGCCGGCGCCCAGGTCGATGCGCTCGCGCGGTCGGCCTATCTGCGCTACCGCGAGGCGCTGGGCGAGGACATCGGCGAGATCCCCGCGGGCCTCTATCCCGGCGACTATCTCAAACCCGTCGGCGAGGCGCTTGCCAAGGAGCATGGACCTACCCTCCTCAACTTCACCGAGGAGCGCTGGCTGCCGCTGGTGCGCGAAAGCGCGATCGCCGCCATGCTGGAGACGATCAAGGAGGACCTGGCCGCGCTCAACATCCGCCACGAGACGTTCTTCTCGGAGCGCTCGCTGACCCAGGGCAAGGACGAGGTGGCCGAGACGATCGAGGAGCTGCGCCGCAAGGGCCTGGTGTTCCAGGGGCGCCTGGAGAAGCCCAAGGGCCACGACGACGGCGATTGGGAAGACCGCGAGCAGACGCTCTTCAAGTCGACCGCCTTCGGCGACGACACCGACCGCGCCCTCATGAAATCGGACGGCAGCTACACCTACTTCGCCTCCGACATGGCCTATCACCACAACAAGCTGACGCGCGGCTTCAAGCATCTGATCAACGTGTTCGGCGCCGACCACGCCGGCTATCTCGCCCGCGTCAAGGCGACGGTGGCGGCGCTTTCGGACGGCAAGGCCGACCTCGACATCAAGGTATGCCAGCTCGTGAAGCTCTATCGGGCGGGAGAGCCGGTGCGGATGTCGAAGCGCGCCGGCACGTTCGTGACGCTGCACGAGGTGGTCGACGAGGTCGGGCCCGATCCGGTCCGCTATATGATGCTCTACCGCAAGAACGATGCGCCGCTGGACTTCGACCTGGCCAAGGTGGTGGAGCAATCCAAGGAGAACCCGGTCTTCTACGTGCAGTACGCCCACGCCCGCGCGAAGTCGGTGTTCCGCAACGCAAGGGAGGTTTTCCCCAGTTTGCACGAGGGGTCCGCGGACATTCTCGGCGCCGACCTTTCCTTGCTAGAGGATGCCGGCGAGATCGATCTCATCAGGAAGCTTGCTTCCTTCCCGGTGCTGATCGAGGGCGCTGCTAAGGCGCACGAGCCGCATAGGCTCGCCTTCTATCTCTATGAATTAGCTTCAATTTTTCATGCCCAATGGACGGCAGGCAATGAATTGCCACATTTGCGAGTTATCCGGCCTGATGACGGGAGACTTACCGCTTCGCGCCTAGCACTGGTCCGAGCCACGGCGCAGGTCCTGGCCTCCGGCTTGGGGATTCTCGGCGTACATGCGCCGGACGAGATGCGGTAGAGTTCTGATTCGAGGATCGCAGGCGGGGCAACGAGGGGAGGGATTCCGGCATGTCTCGGAACAATCCGATCGGGCAAGGGGGGCAACCTCCGTGGAGACATCCGGCCGAGCAAGAGCCCTTCAACGCGCAGCCCGCTCCGCAGCAACCGCAGGGCTATGGCTATCAGCAGCCGCCGCCTGGGCAAGGCTACTATTTCCCGCCAGCCGAGCAGGCACCGGCGCAACCGCCGTTCGGTCACTTCCAGCCCGCGCCGCCGGTTCCCTATCCGCCGCCCCAAGAGTGGGGTCCGCAGCAGCCCGATCCGCGCGGGCTCGACCCGCGATTGGCTGATCCCCGCGGCTACGATCTGGGCAGCTACATGCCGGCCGACCAGCAGGGCTACGCCCCGGCGCCGCCATCGCAATACCCTCAGCATGGCTCGCATGGCTATGGCGATGCCGATCCCGACTTCGACGATATGATCGAGGACGATGAGGAGGAGCCCCGCAGCGGCCGCAGGGCGTTGATGATCGTGGCTGCCCTGGTGGGCGCCATCGGCCTCGGGGGCGGGCTCGCCTACACCTACAAGACCTTCATTCTCGGCAAGGGCGGCCGCCCGCAGGTCATCAAGACGGCGGACCTCGGCCCCAGCAAGGTCAAGCCGACGACGCCCGGCGGCAAGGAGTTCGCGCACACGGACAAGAAGCTTCTCAATCGCCTCAACGATCCGAACGGCAGGCAGGCCTCGGATGCGCAGGATCGCGCCGGCGAGGACCGGGACGCGCCGCGCAAGGTGAAGGTGATCGATATCAAGCCCGGGGAGCAAGGCCCGACAGGCATAGCAGTGGCACCTTCCGCATCGGTTACGGTTCCCGGCCTGATGATCGACAACCTCGGCCCGCAGCCGCCGCCGGGTGCAGTGCGAGCAGCACCTTCTCCGTCGGCGCCGCCGCAGGCTTCCGTCCAGCCGCCGCCCGCGCGGGTCGTCGTGCGGCCGCCGCCGGTGAAGGTGGTGGCACGATCACCAGAGCCCCAGGAGGAAGCGCCCCAGCCGCCCAGGCAGACGGCGCGGGCCGCACCGGCCAAGGTGGCCTTGGCGAGGCCGGCACCGGCAGCCCCCCAGACGACTGCGAGCGAGCGGCTACGTCGCCGTGCTGTCGTCGCAGAAGTCGCGGATGGATGCGCTCAAGGTGTTTGCCGACATGCAGCAGAAGTACGGGGAGGTGCTGCTCAGCCGCACTCCCGACGTGCGGGAGGCCGATCTCAGCGCGCGCGGACTGGGCACCATGTATCGGCTCGTTGTCGGGCCGCCGGGCTCGCGCGATGCCGCCTCCGGCGTCTGTCACCAGCTCAAGTCGGTTGGCTATCAGGGCTGCTGGGTGATGGCCTACTGACGGGGGCGCGTCGGCAGCCAGCATGGGTGGTCGGCCGCTGTGGCGGTCTCGACCGCGTTTGAGCGGAGTCCTCCGCCTGTGCTTTCAGCTTTCATAACGGCGCTTGCCGGTCTCCATCTCACGCCGCGCGAAAAATCCGTGCTGCGGCAGGCGCGCCCCTGCGGCGTGATCCTGTTCGCACGCAACATCGCCGATCCGGGGCAGGTGGAGCGCCTCGTCCAGGACGCCAAGGCGGCGATCGGCGCCGACGATGTCCTCGTGCTGATCGACCAGGAGGGTGGGCGCGTGCGACGGCTCAGGCCTCCCCACTGGCGTGAGTTGCCGCCGGCCGCGGCCTACGGGGCGATCTACGCGCAAGACCCGACGGCAGCCCTCAACGCGGCGTGCCTCGCAGCCCGGCTGACGGCGGCGGACTTGCGTGTGCTCGGCATCAATACGAACTGCACGCCGGTGCTCGACGTACCGGTCGCCGGCAGCCACGACATCATCGGAGACCGGGCCTATGGAAGCGACCCGGCGCAAGTGACGGCGCTCGGGCGCGCGGTGGCAGAGGGCTTCCTGGCCGGGGGCGTGCTGCCGGTGGTCAAGCACGTGCCGGGGCATGGCCGCGCGACCGCAGACAGCCACGAGGACCTGCCTGTGGTCGGCGCCGGCCGGGACGAGCTGGAGATGACGGATTTCGCGCCCTTCCGCGCGCTGAGCGACCTGCCGGCCGCCATGACGGCCCATGTCGTGTTCAGCGCCATCGACGCGGACCGAGCAGCGAGCATTTCGCCCCGCGTGACACGCGAGATCATCCGCGGTTCGATCGGCTTCGACGGGCTGCTGATGAGCGACGATCTCAATATGAAGGCGCTGTCGGGCAGCATCGCGGAGCGTGCCGCCGCGGTGATTGCCGCGGGCAGCGATCTCGCCCTGCTTTGCAGCGGCAATCTTTCGGAAACCGAGTCCGTCGCTGCCGCGGTGCCCCAGCTTGACGGTGCTGCGCTTGCGCGCTACCGGCGCGCGTGTGCCGTATTCGGGCAACAGCAACCGTTCGACGTGAGCGAAGCCGAAGCCGGCCTGGCGGAGGCTTTGCGCGTTCTTGTCTGAATCAGTGTAGCTTGCAGCCGCTGATTCACAGCTTTTCCACCGCGCAGGAGCGCGCATCGCGGATGCCAGCATGAACGCAACGCAGACCCCTGCGTCCGAGCCCCCGGCGGAGCCGGAGTTCGAGGCGTGGGAAGCCGCCGAGGACGCGATCGAGGCCGAAAACGCGCTGGTCGTGAGCCTGGATGGTTTCGAAGGCCCGCTCGACGTCCTGCTGGCGCTCGCACGCACGCAGAAGGTCGATCTCGCCAAGATTTCCGTGCTGGCATTGGCCGATCAGTATCTCGAGTTCATCGTCGAGGCGCGCAAGCTGCGCCTGGAGCTGGCCGCGGACTACCTGGTGATGGCGGCGTGGCTTGCCTATCTCAAGTCACGCCTTCTGCTGCCGCGCGAGGCCGGCACCGAGGACCAGCCGACGGGCGAGGAGCTCGCCGCCCGGTTGGCCTTCCGCCTCCGGCGGCTGGAGGCGATGCGTAGTGCGGCGGCCAAGCTGATGACCCGCAAGCGGCTCGGCCGCGATGTGTTCGGGCGCGGCATGCCGGAGGGTGTGCGCACGATCCGCGTCCGGCAGTATACGGCTGCCATCTACGATCTCCTCAAGGCCTACGCCGAGCAGCGCCGCCGCACGATCAAGCGGGTTCACGTCGTGCCGCGCCGCACGGTGTGGTCCATCAAGGAGGCGCGCGAGCGCCTGGAGGTGCTGGTCGGCACCTCTGTGGAATGGGTGCAGCTCGACAAGTACCTGCAGCAATACGTGACGGCGCCCGACGTGGTGCGCACGGCGACTGCCAGCTCGTTCGGCGCCATGCTGGAGATGGCGCGCGAAGGCCGGGTGGAGCTCTCGCAGGAAAAGCCCTTCGCCCCTATCTATATGCGCAAGCGCGAGGGCGGTGCCGAGTGGCAGCGCGTGAGCTGAGTGGCGTGAGTGGAGCGGAAAACTGCACAAGAAGAAAAAGGGGACAGGAATGGTTCCGCCGAAACTCTCGCTGGTGCCGCACAGGCCCGAGGCGGAGGACGAGGCCCGGGCCGACGCCGAAGCCGCCGATGCGGGCATCGAGGTCGGCGAGGCGATGGCGCATGAGGGCTGGCGGGGGCTGCCGGCCAACGTGGCGCAACTGCCCTCGGCCGACCGGCGCGAGCAGCTGCGCATCCTGGAGGCGCTGCTGTTTGCCGCGTCCGAGCCGCTGGCCGAGCACTATCTGGCGACGCATCTGAAATCCGGCGACGACGTCCCGGCGTTGCTCGAGGAGCTCAAGGGTTTCTACGCCAGCCGCGGCATCAACCTGGTGAAGATCGCCGGCAAGTGGGCGTTCCGAACCGCTGACGACCTGTCCTATCTGCTCGAGAAGCACGCCACCGAGCAGCGGCGGCTGTCGAAGGCGGCGATGGAGACGCTGGCCATCATCGCCTACCACCAGCCCGTGACCCGCGCCGAGATCGAGGAGATCCGCGGCGTGGTGGTCTCGGCCGGCACCATCGACGTGCTGATGGAGATCGGATGGGTGCGCCTGCGCGGGCGGAGGCGGGCGCCGGGCCGGCCGATCACCTACGGCACGACCGACCAGTTCCTCGAGCACTTCGGGCTCGACACGATCAAGGACCTGCCGGGGCTCGCCGAGCTCAAGGGATCGGGCCTGCTCGACAGCAATCTGCCGCCCGATTTCACCGTGCCGGAGCCGACGGACACCGCGGCGCTGATGCCCGACGAGCTGCCGCTCGAGATGGGCGATGAGCCGCAAGAGCCGCTGCCGCCGCTGGAGAGCGGTGAGGACGAGTAGCTCGCGGCTGCACGCACAGAAGCCGTGGTGGTGCGCACGCTCGCCCAGCGTCACTGCCGCGGAGTGCAAGCTGAGGCGGCAATCCTGGGTGCGAAGGTTACACCTCCAGCATCCGCCGCACCTCGAAAATCTCCATGATGCGCGCGCCGCGGTGCGGGCCGTCGCATACGAACTGCCAGCGTCCTTCCGAGTAGGTGTCGCAGAGCTTGACGCCCTTGATCAGCACCCAGTGGCCTTCCTTGCCCTTGTGGATCGCCAGCACGTAGTGCACCCAGGCGTTGCGCGGCTTCTGCATCCAGCTCCACAGCGTTGGGCGCTCCTTGCGTGGCCGGCTCATGTAGCTCTCTTTCAGCTCCATGCTGTAGCCGAAGTGGGCGAGTGCGGCGGCCACCTCCTCCGTGCTGGTACCCTTCACGATGGACGTGCCGGCGGCCAGGTCGCGGAAGGCGCGAATCTCGGTCTCCACCTTGCTGACCGAGTAGCCGGTGATGGCGGAGAGCACGATGGGGCCGCAGAAAGCGATGCGGCCGGTGTCGTTGCGGGCCTCGCTGAGGCTGGAGGTGAGGCGCAGTGCGCCGTCGTCGAGGACGGGGGGCATGAGCAAGGTGGAGCGGGTTGTTTCGGTTAAGCAAATCCTTTCATGCGTTCGTTAATGAAACGTTTCCGTGCCCCTGCCGCGCGCATCAAAAGAGCCAAGAGACCTCGATCCCGAATAGGGATGCACGCGCCTATATCGCCGAGCGGCGAGGCTCGCAGATCAGAGTCTTGGAAATTGTCCCGGCGACAGAGGCCTCACATGGCCGGCGGCATGAAGATGCACAGCAGGCGCATATTGCCGCCTTCACCGGGCCGCATGCACACGTGCATGCGGCTGTCCTTGGATTCGCGCCTGGGGAAGTTGGCGGGCACGATCACGGTGCCGTGCTTGGAGGTGACGAGCATCGAGCCGATTGGGGTGCTGGTGCCGGCCCCGAGCATGCTGGCCATGGCTGGGCCTTGCAGCATCTCGACCTTCTCGGCGGGCGCACAATCCAAGGCGTGGCAGCACTCCAACGGGTACCAGTCGTGCGCTGCCGCAGGGGTCGCTGCCGCAAGCAGGGCGGCCAAGAGCCATTTCTTCGACATGCCGTGCCTCGTCCAATCGTGTTTGTGCCTCGCTTCACCTCCCCTTGAGCAAATTTCCGTCCCGATCTGCCGACACGCGTACTTGTTCGCCGTTCCGGCTTACGCACGATGTGCAATCGCAGGGACTGCAATCGCAGAAACTGCAATCTGCAAACGCCAAACTGCAAAGCCCGTGCCCGTCATAGCTGCGCGGGTGCGACACGTTGCAAGGATCGAAGTTTGGTGCGATTCGCAGCATGCGTCCCAGTCTAGGTGTTGCGCGGCGGCCGCAATTGACGGCTATTGCAACGCAGAGATGAGCCGCCGGGTTCCCAACCGCGCGAATGTTGGGCAACTGCTGCCCTTTCGTCGGGCAAGCGCTTGATGTTCTTCGGTGCAGAAGGGTGGCCTTGAGGGAATCGCACGGCAATGCGTGCGGTCAGGCCCCGCATCGCTGGGCGCGTGCCTGCATTGCCGCGTCGGTCACGCGATCAGGGACGGCCGCCGGCCGCGCCCAGGCCGACGTCGCCGCTCTCGAGGCTCAAGTCGCTGCCGCGCCAGCTCAAATTGCTGCTGAACCAGGCCTGCAGCCAGATCACCGGCAGGGCGATCTCGCGCAGTAGCCATAGGAACGGCGAACGCCAGGTCAGGTGCCAGCCCATGGCTGCGTTGAGCCATGCCTCCGACGCCAGCCAGATCGCCACCATGAGGGCGGCGGCAAGGCAGGCGCCGTCCACCTCCAGTGCCTCTATGGCAAACGTGCCCGCCAGCAGCGGCAGCAGAAGGCCGGATAGGGGCTCCAGCGCGAAGTATTGCGGGAAGGTGCACCGCCTGAGGCGCGCCCACCGCAGCTGGCGGTTCCATACCTGCAGTGCGCTCCTGACCCCCAGCGGCTGCGGGAAGGCGCCGTCGGCGAGCCGCACGCGCTTGCCGAGGCCGCGCACCACTTTGGTCGCCGCGGCGTCCTCGGCAAGCTCGGCTCCCAGCGCCTGGATGCCGCCGGCCTTCTCCAGGTCGCTCCGCCGCCAGAGCATGACCTTGCCTTGTGCGAAGCCCATGCCGGCGCTGTCGGCCGCGTACTGCCAGCGCGCCTGATAGGCGTTGAGGAAGGCACACTCCAGCTCGGCCCAAACGGTCCCCGGCCGGCAGCCGATGGGCGGCGCGCTGACGAGGCCGGTATCATCCTTGCGCCAGGCGGCGAGCAGCCGCTCGATGAAGTCGGGCGGCATGTCGACGTTGCTGTCGGCCATGACGATCCACTCGTGCGCCGCGGTCCGCCATCCCTTGACGATGTTGTTGAGCTTCGGGTTGAGCGAGATGCGCTCGTCGCCGAACAGCAGCCGCGCGGCGATTTGTGGGTGCTCGGCCATCAGCCGCTCGACCAGGGGCACGACGGGGTCGCTGCGGTTGGCGCAGCAGAACAGGATCTCGAAGCTTGGATAGCGGAGCGTGAAGGTGGAGCGCAGCGTCTCTTCCTCGAAGGCCTCCAGACCGCACACCGGGCGGACGATGGTGACGGGCGGCGGCTCTTCCTCCAAAGCCGGGGGCGTTGTTTGCGGCGGGATCCGAAGCCGCCAGGCCGCATTGAGAACGCTCGCCAGATAGGCGGTCAGCGCGAAGGCGGCGAATGCCGCGGCGAGGAGCGCAAACGTATCCATGCCATATCCACGGTCTGGACCAGCCTTGCATATGGGCGTCGCAAACTCATGTTGCGATAGTGTGACATGCGCGCCGTATCCGCGGCACGGAAGCCCTGCGCGACCACGTGCCGCCTCTCGCGGCGCGGCTATCGTTTCGGCAGCCGTTCGAAGGTGGGCAGGCCGTCCGGGATCTGATGGAAGGCCTGCTTGTCGACCGTGTAGATCGCCATCTGCGGCGTGCCGAACAGGCTCGGGTCATCGAGTGTCCCGACCTTCAGGATCACGGCCTTCAGGCCTGGCCGCCGCGTGGTGAGGTGCGTGCCGCAGTCGGCGCAGAACTCCCGCGTTACGGGCTGCTCGAGGTCGCTGCGCGCGAACTGCCTGGGCGCGCCCTGGGTGTAGCGAAATCCATCGGGCGGCATGAGCAGGAACATGTTGGGCGCGCCGCCGGAGATGTACTGGCATTCGCGGCAGTGGCATTGCGCCTTGAGCGTCGGCTCGCCCTCGGCCACATAGCGCACCGCGCCGCAGTAGCATCCGCCTTCCAGTTTCATGGGACCCTCCCGTTGTCTCGCCCGCATTGTCGCGCGAGCACCGGCGGGAGGCAACGAAGGCGCCGCCAACGGGTCTCCCTCTCCCCGCTTGCGTCCATGGGGAGCATGGCTTCGCCACAACGAGAGGGATGGCGTGAGGGGCAGCTGCTCGCTCCAAACGTGATACACGGTGGCATGGCCACGAAATGGAAATCGCCAGCTGCGAAGCGCCACCTGCACAACCCGCATCCGGGCGAGATCCTGATGGAGGAGTTCTTGAAGCCCATGGGGCTATCGCAGACGGCGGTGGCCAACGCAATCCATGTGCCGCCCCGACGCATCAACAAGATCGTGCGGGGCAAGCGCGCCATTTCCGCCGACGCCGATCTGCGGCTCGCACGCTACTTGCGCCTGTCGGAGGGATTCTTCCTCCGGCTGCAGACCGACTACAAGCTGATGGCCCGCCGCCGGCAGATCGCCGACCAGCTGAAGACGATCCTGCCGCGCGCGGCTTGAAATGCGCAACTCGGGAGTATAGGCGCGCAAATTTCGGCATGGAAGCTCCGGGTTATCGCTGCAGTCCGCCTGAGCCCTCATCTCCGAGGTGATTGGGCAGCCCGCTAGGATGTCGCCAGAGGTGAATATCAACAGCTACTCGGATCAAGCGCAGTTGTCTTTCCTGGCTAGGAAGGTAAAGTCGGTCCAGTGGTCGTAGCAACCTTCGGATAGCGAGATGCGAGTAAAAGCTGTCAAGGCAAAAAATTATCGAACACTGGAGAATTTCCAAACGGAGTTCGCTTCCGACTACTCCACGCTCTCCGGGCATAACAACGCGGGCAAGTCTGCGATAATACGGTTGCTGGTGTTGCTGTTTCAACATATGCCTCGGCCGGGGCCGGACCCAGGTTTGGACTATGTGGATGACAGAACGCAATGGGTCAAAAACAACCCCGCTATCCATATTAGCTATGCACTCTCTTTATCGAGAAAGAACGACCATTCACTGATAAGCTTCATTGAAAAATTTTCAAAAAGACAGATGGGCGACGATGTCGAGCTTAACGTCTCGGTGACTGTCGGCCAGCAGGACAAAGTAAAATGGTCAATGAGTATAGGCGCCGGCTCTATCGCCGATACCGATGCCGCCGAAATATTGACCAAATTGCGGTCTTCCAACGCTATGTTTTTGCACAACGCGCCACATGAGGTGAGTGAGTACTTTTTTTTACGCGGGCAAACTTGCAAGTGCGTTCCCCGTTCATCTCTCCATCGAGGAGTATAAGATAGTTGCGGATGCCGAAGCGCGCGTGCAGAGAAACGTAAAAAAAGTTACGCGAAGGCACAAGGAAGAATGCGAAAGGATGTTGGGCAGGTTGAGTGAAAAATACGAGGTTAGTTTCGCTTCAATGGAAAGTTATTCATCGCGACGCATGCCATTTTTGATTACGCTAAAAGACCGAAGTGCAGAAGTCCCATTGATGGATTGGGGGACGGGCACTCAGAACCGAACGCAAATTCTTATGACAGTACTTCAAGCGAACCGCATCAAAATCGGTGCGGGCGATGAGAACCGCATTACGCCCATAGTCGTCATAGAAGAGCCGGAGAGCTTCCTTCACCCCTCAGCGCAAGCGGAATTTGGAAAGCTTCTCCAGGCGTTATCGACCGAGCTCGGGATCCAAATATTGGCTTCAACGCACAGCCCCTACATGCTAAATCAGGTAAATCCGGCATCAAATATTCTACTCCGTCGAAAAGTGGCATATGGAAAATTGGTGGGAACAGAGAAGGTTGATACCCAAGACGCGCAATGGATGGCCCCATTTGCTGAGCATCTAGGTGTCGTTCCGCCAGAATTTGAAAGATGGCGCTTTCTGTTTGGACCGCGAGGGTCCAGGGTTTTACTTGTAGAGGGAGATGCCGACAAGGAGTACATCGAGCACCTTAGGCGGCGCTATAAAACGAGCGCTTTTGATATACCCGAGGATATTGATACTGTAGCCTACAATGGCAAAGACGCTTTGAAAAATGTCGCTGTCCTAAAGTTTTTGCTGAGTAAAGTGGACAAATACCTTATAACCTTCGACCTCGATGCCGCGCAAGATGTTATCAGGCCTCTGCAGAGCGTTGGTCTTCGTGACGGCACCGATTATTTCTCGGTTGGAATTGCCAAGCCCGGCCGAGAGGCCATAGAGGGACTTCTGCCCGATAGAGTATTGAGTACTGTAAACGGGCGAGAGACCGATTTGGTGATGCAGTTAACTTCTCAGAGCGGTGCTAGCAGGCGAGAAGCCAAGCAGCGTCTTAAGAGGAAATATTTGGAAGAGTTCAAGAAAACTACGCAATTTTCGGATCTAGAATTGGAACCAATGTCGAAACTAGCGCGGTCCATTCGACGGCGGTTTGCAAGTTGAGTTAGTGGGGGGCTTGTGGTTGGAGCTTTGGTCAATCACATCCTAAAGACGCCCCACCGTGGCTCCGGGATGAGTGCGTTGAGGGCGGCCGATAGCGCCAGCGCCACCACGCGGCGCGTCCTCTCCCTTGTCATCCTCGGGCTTGTCCCGAGGATCCGGCGTGAAGCAAACGCCGGAGCCCGTTGATAGATGGATGGTCGGGACAAGCCCGACCATGACAAGCCTATCGGCTTGTCACATCCGAAACACGCCCCACCTCGGCTTCGGGATCGGCGCATTCAGCGCCGCCGCCAGCGCCACGACGCGCCGGGCCTCGCCCGGAGCAATGCTCTCGTCGTCCCACAGTTCGCCAACCGGATTCCCCTCCCCTTGACGGGGAGGGGGTAGGAGTGGGGTGAGCCTCGGATCGCCAGCCGTCAATTCGAAGCGCAGTATAGAGCGCATCACGACTTCGCCGGCGACAATGTCCACACTATATCCGCACCTGCCTGCGGTACCCCCACCCCCATCCCCTCCCCGCAAGGGGGAGGGGAGCCCTGCGCGGCGCGCTGGTGCCTATCACATCCGAAACACGCCCCACCGGGGCTCCGGGATCGGCGCATTGAGGGCGGCCGATAGCGCCAGCGCCACCACGCGGCGCGTCTCGCCCGGGGTGATGATACCGTCGTCCCAGAGGCGGGCGGTGGCGAAGTAGGGGTGGCCTTCGCGTTCGTACTGGTCGAGCACCGGCTGCTTGAAGGCGGCCTCTTCCGCTGCGCTCCAGGTCTTGCCTTCGGCCTCGATGTTCTCGCGCCGGACGGTCGCCAGCACGGAGGCCGCTTGCGGCCCGCCCATCACCGAGATGCGCGCGCTGGGCCAGGTGAACAGGAACCGCGGCCCGAATGCCCGCCCGCACATGGCGTAGTTGCCGGCCCCGTAGGAGCCGCCGATGATGATGGAGATCTTCGGCACCTGCGCGCAGGAGACCGCCGTCACCATCTTGGCGCCGTCCCTGGCGATGCCGCCGGCTTCCGCCGCCTTGCCGACCATGAAGCCGGTGATGTTCTGCAGGAACAGCAGCGGGATCTTGCGCTGGCAGGCAAGCTCTATGAAGTGCGTGGCCTTCAGCGCCGTCTCCGAATAGAGGATGCCGTTGTTGGCGAGGATGGCGATGGGGAGCCCCTCGATGTGGGCGAAGCCCGTCACCAGCGTCTGCGCGTAGTTGGCCTTGAACTCGTCCATCTCGCTAGCGTCGACGAGGCGGGCGATGATCTCGCGCATGTCGTATTGCGTCATCAGCGAGGCCGGCACGACGCCGTCGATCTCGGCGGGGTCGTAGGCGGGAGGGCGCGGCTCACGCACGGCGATGTCGACCTTCTTCACCGTGTTCAGGCTGGCGACGATGTTGCGCACGATCTCCAGCGCGTGCTCGTCGTTCAGCGCATAGTGGTCGGCGACGCCCGACTGGCGCGTGTGCACTTCGGCGCCGCCGAGCTCCTCGGCGGTGACGGTCTCGCCCGTCGCCGCCTTCACCAGCGGCGGGCCGCCCAGGAAGATCGTGCCCTGGTTCTTGACGATGATCGAACTCGTCCGACATGGCCGGCACGTAGGCGCCGCCCGCCGTGCACGAGCCCAGCACCGCGGCGATCTGGGGAATGCCGAGCGAGGAGAGCGTCGCCTGGTTGTAGAAGATGCGGCCGAAGTGGTTGGCGTCGGGGAACACCTCGGTGTGATGCGGCAGGTTGGCACCGCCGGAATCGACCAGGTAGATGCAGGGCAGCCGGTTCTCGCGCGCGATCTGCTGGGCGCGCACGTGTTTCTTCACGGTCATCGGGAAGTAGGTGCCGCCCTTGATGGTGGCATCGTTGCACACGATCACGC
This sequence comes from uncultured Alphaproteobacteria bacterium, assembly GCA_963797005.1. Taxonomy (GTDB): domain Bacteria; phylum Pseudomonadota; class Alphaproteobacteria; order Rhizobiales; family Hyphomicrobiaceae; genus AWTP1-13. The sequence goes on along the minus strand of CAWCOF010000011.1, from coordinate 56,871 downwards.
ACTCGCGGCCCGAGACGCGCCCCACGCCGGTGATGATGCCCGCGGCATGGATATCCTTCGTGTAAAGGCCGTACGCCGCCATCGGCGACAGCTCGAGGAAGGGAGAGCCCGGATCGATCAGGCGAAGCACGCGGTCGCGCGGCAGCAACTTTCCGCGCGAGGCATGCCGCTCCTTCAGCCTCTCCGGTCCGCCCGAGGCCGCCTCGGCGCGCTTCTCCGCGAGGTCGGCGGCGAGCGCGCGCATGGCGGCCGCATTCGCCTTGAACTCGTCGGACGAGATGGCAACGGAGGATTTGATCTTGGGCATGTTGTCCTCGGGGTCGAAGCGATTTTCGTGCCACCTACGTCATGGCCGGGCTTGTCCCGGCCATCCATTCCAAAGTCCAGCAACCACCACGCATCATTGTTGGCGTGCGTGCGCCGGCCTACAATCATCCGAACATTGGACGGCATTTCATGCGCAAGCGCGGCTACGTCTATTTCATGGCAAGTCGCAAGCACGGCACGCTCTATGTCGGGGTGACGAGCAACTTGGCCCTTCGCGTCGAGCAGCACAAGCAGGGAACAGCATCGGCATTCACCAGGCGCTACAAGGTCAATCGGCTTGTCTATTTCGACGAGTATGACCTCATCACCGATGCCATACAGCGCGAGAGCAACATCAAGCACTGGCCGCGCGCATGGAAGGTGCGGCTGATGCAGGCAGTCAATCCGGAGTGGGACGACCTGACGAGCGGGATGTGGATGGAATAGCAATTCCATCGAGGCCTGCGCTCGCGGAAGGCCCAATGGATGGCCGGGACTAAAGCCCGGCCATGACGGAGCTTATGTGAGCTTTACTCCGGCAGGAACTTCATGGCGATGCCGTTGATGCAGTAGCGCAAGCCCGTCGGGGGCGGGCCGTCGTCGAATACGTGGCCGAGATGGCTGCCGCAGCGGCTGCAATGCGCTTCGGTGCGGACCATGCCGTAGCTCGAGTCCTCCGACGTCTCCACCGAGCCTTCGACCGGGTCGTTGAAGGAAGGCCAGCCCGTGCCGCTTTCGAATTTTCGCTTGGCGACGAACAGGGGCTGATCGCAGCCGGCGCAAATGAATGTGCCGGGGCGCTTCTCGAAGTTGAGCGCGCAACTTCCGGGCGCCTCGGTGCCATGCTCGCGCATGATCGCGTACTGCTCCGGCGTGAGCAGCTTCTTCCATTCCGCTTCCGAGTGCGTGACGGGATATTGCTTGGTCGCCATGTCTGCCTCCTGGCGCAGTGGTGTAGGGGTCAGGTGTCAGGGTTCAGGTTCTAGAGGCCGGTATCAGCATCGGGCACCTGAAACCTGTTCCCTGACCCCCTCACTTCTTGCCCTCGCCCGGCATCTTCTCCGGCGTCGCGACCGGGCCGCCTGCATCCTTCCAGCCCTTGAAGCCGCCGAGGATGTGGGCGACGGGCTTGAGCCCCATGTCCTGCGCCGTCTTGGCGGCGAGCGCGGAGCGCAGGCCGCCGGCACAGAAGAACACGTACTTCTTGTCCTGGCCGAATACCGGCTTGAAGTAGGTGCTGTCGGGGTCGATCCAGAACTCCAGCATGCCGCGCGGGGCGTGGAGGGCGCCCGGTACCTTGCCGTCGCGGCCGAGCTCGCGCACGTCGCGGATGTCGACCAGCACCACGTCCTCGCGGCCTGCCAGCTTCACGGCATCCGCCGCCTCGATCTCCTCGATCTCGCTCTTGGCGGCCTCCACCATGGACTTGACGCTTCTGGTGATCTTCTGCGGCACACTATCCTCCGTACTTTGGTGGCCTTCCCGGAAAGGCTCCGTTGCCACAGTCCTACGCCAGACGCCCTCCGCCCGCCACGTTTAGATGGCCAAGGTGACGGCGAATCTCGCAAAACCTCCCGCTGATGCGCGCCCGTCTCACACTCCTCGCTCCGGCTCTCCTGCTCACAGCCTGCGCGGCCGCCGTGCCGGGATACACACCACCGTCCTTCAAGGAGAAGAGCCGCATCGGCCAGCCGCAGGAGAGCGGCGCCATGCGCAACGGCCACTACGAGATGAGCGAAGCCGAGAAGGCGCTCGGCTGCAAGCGCCTGACCGGCTCGATGCAGATCACGATCGCCCGGCTGAGGGACGGCCACGGTCGCGATGCGCCCTCGGGTACCTCCACCACCATGCAGACGTGGCTGCCCTTGCTTTTCGGGGGCTCATCGGCCGACGCGGATCGGGAGGCGAACTACGCCCGCGAGCGCGCCAAGATCGAGGCTTACAACCGCCACCTCGCCTCCAAGAATTGCCGTACGGTCGACATCGAGGCCGAGCTCACCCGCCCGCCCGAGGGGCCGAAGCGGTATTGAGGCGGCGAGGGTCGGGCGTAGCAGCCACTCAGCCTCAAGCAACGTCCGCAATCGTTGGATCATGGGCGCTCATTCGCCATTGGGCGGCGCCGGTGCCATGGTCGCGTGCCGGCGGGTGGCTCGGCGACGCCGGCCGGCTGGTAGTAGAGCGTGACTTCTAGAATGCGGCCCTCGATCAGCGCCCGGCGCGTGGGCGTGTGCGTCACCTCGAAGCTGTCGAAGCCGACCCGACGCATATAAGGAATCTGGTCCGACAGCACGTTGCCGACGGCGCGCAGCTCGCCGGCGTAGCCGAATTTCTCGCGCAGCAGCCGTGCGGTGGAGAAGGCGCGCCCGTCGGCGAACTTCGGGAAATCGAGGGCGATCAGCGCGAAGCGGCCAAGGTCCGCGGCGATGTCGTCGATCGCCTCGCCGGCCGCGATCAGCAGGCCGAGCGGCGCCGAGCGTACGGCGAGCCCATCGCGCTCTGCCAGCCATCGCTTCTTCGATACCATCGCGGGCGCATCGGGCAGCGGCTCCGTATCCGCGACGCGCATCCAACCATCTGGCCAAAACGCGCCGTCCTTCCAGATGGCGCCGCGGATCCCCTCTCCCCACTTTTCAGTGGGGAGAGGGTTAGGGTGAGGGGCAGAAGCTTGCGCCGGCGCTGGTGTTTGCCGCCGCCCCTCACCCCGACCCTCTCCCCGCGCCGATGGAGCGCGCGGGGAGGTCTGCGATGCGCGGGGAGAGGGAGACACAGTTGTCTCACGCGGCGGCATAGAGCGCCTCCTTGAAGGGCGAGGCGCCGAGGCGGCCGTAAGCGGCGAGGAATGTCTCGGCGGGGCCTGCGCGCAGCTTCAGGTACGTGTCCACCACCGTCTCCACCGCGTCGACGATGCCGTCCGGCCCGAAGCCCGGCCCGGTGATGGCGCCGAGCGCGGCGTCCTGGTCGCCGGAGCCGCCGAGCAGGAGCTGGTAGTGCTCCTCGCCCCGCTTCTCGACGCCGAGGATGCCGATGTGGCCGACGTGGTGGTGGCCGCAGGCGTTGATGCAACCGGAGATCTTGATCTTGAGGTCGCCGACGGCCTCCTGTCGCGCTGCCAGTCGCTCGGAGATGCGTTGCGCGATCGGGATCGAGCGGGCATTGGCGAGCGCGCAGTAGTCGAGACCCGGGCAGGCGATGATGTCGGTGGCGAGCCCGGCGTTGGCCTCGGCGAGGCCGATCGCCTTCAAACCCTCATAGACGTCCCACAGGTCGCCCTTGGCCACATGCGGCAGCACCAGGTTCTGCTCGTGGGTGACACGCACCTCGTCGAATGAATGGCGCTCCGCCAGGTCGGCAATGGCCTCCATCTGCTCGGCGGAGGCATCGCCCGGCACGCCGCCGATCGGCTTCAGCGAGATGGTGACGATGGCATAGCCCGGCTCCTTGTGCGCGTGCGTATTGCGGCTCACCCAGCGATCGAAGGCGCGGTCGGCCGGGCGCAGAGCAGCCTTCGCGGAGCGGGCGGTAAACGACGGCGGGGCGAAGTAGGCCTCGATGCGCCGCACCTCGGCCTCGGGCAGCTTGAGCGCGCCATCTCGGATGCGCTGCCACTCCGCGTCGACCTCGCGCGCGAACGTCTCGGCGCCGAGATCGTTCAACAGGATCTTGATGCGCGCCTTGTAGATGTTGTCGCGCCGGCCGTGGAGATTGTAGACGCGCAGGACGGCCTCGAGGTAGCTGAGCAGGTCTTCCTCGGGCAGGTCGTCGCGGATCAGCTCGGCCAGCATCGGCGTCCGTCCCTGCCCGCCGCCGACCCAGACGGCAAAGCCGATGCCGCCGTTGCCGAGCCGCTTCGCCACCAGGCCGATGTCGTGCACTTTGATGGCCGCGCGGTCGTGCTCGGCCGCCGTCACCGCCACCTTGAACTTGCGCGGCAGGAAGCTGAACTCGGGGTGCAGCGACGACCACTGGCGGATGATTTCGGCGTAGGGCCTGGGGTCCACCACCTCCTCGGCCGTGGCGCCGGCAAAATGATCGGCGGTGACGTTGCGGATGCAGTTGCCGCTGGTCTGGATGGCGTGCATCTCCACCTCGGCCAGCTCCGAGAGGATCGCCGGAATGTCCTCGAGGCTCGGCCAGTTGAACTGCAGGTTCTGGCGCGTCGTGAAATGTCCGTAGCCCCGGTCATAGCGCCTTGCGATGTGCGCGAGCTTGCGCACCTGGCGCGAGGAGAGCGTGCCGTAAGGAATGGCGATGCGCAGCATGTAGGCGTGCAGCTGGAGGTAGACGCCGTTGCGCAGGCGCAGCGGTTTGAACTCGTCCTCGGTCAGCGCGCCCGACAGGCGGCGGGAGACCTGGTCGGCGAACTGCGCCACGCGCTGGCGCACGAATTCAGCGTCGAACTCGTCATAGCGGTACATCTCACGCTGCCTCCGTCGCGCGACGGAATCCCCTCTCCCCGCTTTTCACGGGGAGAGGGCTAGGGTGAGGGGCAGCGACATGCGCAATCGCTGGAGCAAGGGGCTGCCCCTCACCCCGACCCTCTCCCCGCGCTGAAGGCGCGTATGGAGGGGCTGGCGTAGCGCGGGGAGAGGGAGAGGTGTAGCCCGGCACGTCACCGAGGATGCTGGGGCCGGCGACGCGCTCGCGCTCGCGCATGCGCACCGGGGCCAGGCCGTCCACGCCCTCGCGCACCTCGACCAGATAGGGGTCGACCACCAGGTTGCGCGCGGCATCGCGCGCCCCGCGGGCCTCGAGCGCGCGTGCCTCCTCGGGTGTGCGTGCGACGACGGCTGCCGATATGTCCGTGGTCCAGTCGCCGCTGCCGTCGAGGAAGACGACGACGCCGTCGCCGAGCCGGTTGGCGGTGAGGGCGGAGGTCTGCGGGGCGCTCTTGCTCATGGTGTGGTCTCCACGGCGGGGGATTCGAGGTTGGTGCAGGACGCACGGCGCCGGCGCTGATGCACGGTCACCGTCGCCGGCCGCGCCAGGCCCGCATGGGCCCAGTCGAGGCCGACGAAGATGACGGCCGGGCCGGCGATGGCGTGCTCGTCGATGCAGTTGGTGATATCGGCGAGCGTGGTGGCGAAGGCGCGCTCGTTGTCGTGCGTGCCGTTCTCGACGATCACGACCGGCGTCGCCGGATCGGCGCCCGCGCTCAACAGTCTGCCGCGCACGACGGGCGCATTGCCGACGCCCATGTAGATGGCGAAGGCCGAGCCCTTTCTGGCCAGCGCCTGCCAATCGAGGTCGGGCGCGCCGTCGGCGGTGGTGCCGGTGACGACGGAGAACTGGCGCACGCGCTCGCGCAAGGTCACGGGCAGGCCGATGCGCGCGGCGCACGCGTGTGCCGCCGTCACGCCCGGCACCACCTCGACGCTGATGCCGGCCGCCTGTAACGCTACCATCTCCTCCGCGGCGCGCCCGAAGATGAAGGGATCGCCGCCCTTGAGACGCGCCACGACCTTGCCGGCCTGGGCCTCGCGCACCAGGATGCGGTCGATTTCGGCCTGCGCGGTGGTCGGGCCGCCCGGCGTCTTGCCCACGAAGATGCGCTCGGCGTCGCGCCGCGCATACTCGAGGATCTTGGGGTTCACCAGCAGGTCCACGACCAGCACGTCCGCTTCCTGCAGCCGCTGCAGCGCCTTCAAAGTGAGGAGATCGGGATCGCCGGGGCCGCAGCCGATCAGCGCCACGCGACCAATGGCGGGCATTTCCCCGCCTTGGAGCGCCGTGGCAAGGATGCGGCCAGCCTCGGTGTCGGCACCATTCAGCACGGCGTGGCGGAAGGGCCCCGAGAGCAGGCGCTCCCACAGTCGGCGGCGTGCGGGGACATCGGGGATTTTCTCGGCGACGAGATCGCGCAGGCTTTGCGCCCGTGCCGCGAGTGCGCCGAGGTTGGCCGGCAGCCACGCTTCGAGCTTGGTCTTGATCTCGCGTGCGAGCACGGGTGCGGCACCCTCCGTGCCGATGGCCACCGTCACCGGATCGCGGTCGACGATGGCCGGCGTGATGAAGGTGGAGAGCGTCGGCGCATCGACCACGTTGACGGGAATGCCGCGCGTCTGCGCGGCGGCTGAGACCGCGGCATCGCGGGCGCGGTCTGCCGTGGCGGCATAGACGAGGCGGCTGCCGTCGAGATCATCCGGACGGAAGGCGCGCGGCAGGATCATGATGGTGCCGTCCTCGCCAAGCGAGCGCAGCTCATCGGTGACCGTCTCGGCGATGACCGTGATGCGCGCCGGCGTCTTGAGCAACAGCCGCACTTTCTGTGCGGCCTGCTCGCCACCGCCGGCGATCACGACGTCGGCATTGTCCAGGTCGGTGAACAGCGGGAAATATTTCATGGGTCAGGCTCCAGGGAGCGCCAGTTCCAGGCCGTCCAGATGATCATCCCAGATGATCTGGCAGCTGAGCCGCGAGGTCTGGGCGACAGCGGGCAGCTGGTCGAGCATCGCCTCCTCGTCGTCGGTGGCGGGATGCAGCGTCGGCGCCCAGCCGGGAGACACATGCACGTGGCAGGTGGCGCAGGCACAGGCGCCGCCGCATTGCGCCTCGATCGGCAGGCCGTGGTCGCGGATCAACTCCATCACCCGCCAGCCCGACACGGCCTCGACCACGTGCGTGTGGCCCGCCGGATCCCTGACCCTGATGACCCCCATCGCCTTCACCCTCTTCTTGCTCATGATCGAAGCTCTCCGCGGCGACCCAGGCCGGTTCGGGCAAGGGGTGGGACCGGGCCGCGGCGCCGCACGGGCGCCGATCACAGAAATAGAATGAAATACCCTGTTGCGGTAGATATTGGCGCAAGATAAGGACAAAAATGTCCCAGGCAGCGCGCTTTCGAAACGTAGTCCCATTTTATTCGGCCGCAGGAGATGCGCCGTCGCGGCGCGCCACGCGCCTAGAACGCCATTCCGGCGGCAGTCGCGGCGGAGTATGCTCGGTTCCGATGCGGCAGGTGCTGTGATTGCCTGCACCCCCCTTCAGGCGCGCCTTTGCCGCGCCACGATTGGCCCAGCAACCTGACGACGGCGAATTCCGTTGTTGATGTGTCGGGCGCACGTGCCCGCGGCATGGTAGAGTGGCTTGCATGGCGGGTCGGCAGCAGACACCATCTATCCCCCTGGAGCGCGCGTTCGAGCGCAAGGTGCGCCTGAGCAAGTGGGCGCTCCTGTTCGAGCAACTGTGGCCGCGGGCTTGGCTGGCCCTTGGCCTGGCTGGCGTGTTCATCGCTGTGTCGCTGGTGGGCCTGTGGCCGCGGCTGCCGGAGTTGCCGCACAAGATCGTGCTTGCCGTATTCGGGCTGGCATTTGCCGCGGCTCTGCTAGCCACCGTGCGGGTGCGCTGGCCCTCCCGGGAGCAGGCCATCCGCCGGGTCGAGAGCGTCTCCGGTGTCGGGCATCGGCCGGCTTCCTCCTATGAGGACACGCTGTCGCTCGGCGCCGAGGATGCACGCACGGCGGCCCTGTGGCGCGTGCACCGCACGAGGCTGGCCGCGCTCCTTGGCAGGCTGCGTGTCGGCCGGCCGACCCCGCGCACCGACCGCTACGATCCCTTCGCCCTGCGCGCCCTGCTGCTGCTCGGCGTCTTCGCGCTGATCGTGGTTGTCGGTGACACCGCGTCCGACCGTCTGCGCTCGGCCTTCCGCTTCGGGGCGCTGGCCAAGGGCGCCGAAGCCCGCCTCGACGCGTGGATCACGCCGCCGGCCTACACCGGCAGACCGCCCATCATGCTCGCCGACGGCGCCCACGGACTGACCCGTGAGGTGACGCAGCCGGCCGGGCCAATCGAGATTCCGGAGCGCAGCGTTCTCGTTGTGAGGGCGAGCGGCGCCGGCATCGGCAAACTTGCGATCGAAGTGCCCGCAGCCGTGGACGGGGCCGCGCCCTCCAAGCTCGAGGCGCCCGAGCGGGCAAACCCCGCCGACGTGTCGGAGCTCAAGCTCGAGGTCCGCAAGTCGGGGAGCGTCGCGGTGTCGAGCAGCGGCACCGAGCTGGCGACCTGGCAGTTCCAGGTCACGCCCGACCATCCGCCCAAGATCGCACTGACGAAAGAGCCTGAGCGCACGCCGCGCGGCTCTTTCAAGATCTTCTTCAAGGTCGAGGACGACTACGGCGTGGTCTCCGCCGAGACGCGCATTCGCCGGCTTGCACCCAAGGAGGACACGTCGTCGACGGCCTGGGCGCGTGCCGAGAACGCCAAGAAGGGCCCCCGGCCGCCCTACGAGCGGCCCCCTGCGCTGGTGCTGAGGCTGCCTCGCGCCTATCCCAAGAAAGCCGAAGGACAGAGCTTCCATGAGATCGGCGATCATCCCTGGGCCGGCCTCAAGGTGGAGCTGACGCTCGTCGCCAAGGACGTTGCCGGGCAGATCGGCCGCAGCGTGCCGATCGAGGTGGTGCTGCCAGAGCGCCGTTTCTCGAAGCCGCTGGCGCGCGCCGTCGTCGAGCAGAGGCGGCGGCTGGTGGAGGACCCGCGCGACCGGCTGGGCGTCGCCCGGGCCATCGAGGCCCTCACCATCGAGCCGGCGGGGTTCATCGACGATCTGCAGGTCTATCTCGCGTTGCGTTCCGCCTATTGGCGTCTCCAGCGCGATGGGTCGCGAAGCGCGCGCAACAGCGTGATCGCGCAGCTGTGGCACACCGCGCTGCGCATCGAGGATGGCAACCTCACGGATGCGGAGCGCGCCCTGCGCGCGGCCCAGGACAGGCTCTCCAAGGCGCTCCAGGAAGGTGCCTCGGATAAAGAGATCCAGCGGCTCATGCAGGAGCTGCGGCAGGCGCTGGCACAGTTCCTCGATCAGCTTGCCAAACAGGCCGAGAACCAGCGGCCGATGCAGGGCCTCGATCGCAACAACCAGTTCATGACCTCGCAGGATCTAGAGCAGATGCTCAAGAACCTCGAGAACATGGCGCGCTCGGGCAACCGCGACATGGCCCAGCAGATGCTGAGCCAGTTGCGCGACCTGCTCGACCGGCTGCAGTCCGGCCGGATGGCAGATCAGGGCCAGAGCAAGCGCTTCGGCCAGATGATGGACGAATTCGGCAACATCATCACCCGCCAGCAGCAGCTGCTCGACGACACCTTCGGTCAGCAGCGTCGTCAGGGCGAGCGCGGCCAGCAGGATCAGCGCGGCCAGCAAGGCCAGCGTGGCCAGCAGGGTCAGCGCGGTCAGGGTCAGCAAGGGCAGCCCGGCCAAGGCGAGGGCGACGGCAACCAGCCGGGTGCCCTGGGCGACCGCCAGGGCCAGCTGCGCGATATGCTCGGGCGGCTGCAGCGCGGCATGCGCGAGTTCGGGCTCAATCCGCCGGGGCAGTTCAAGGGTGCCGGCGACGCCATGGGGCGCGCGGAGCGCGCGCTGCGGGAAGGCGATCTCGACGGCGCCTCCCAGCAAGAGGGCAAGGCACTCGAGCAGTTGCGGCAGGGCGCGCGCGACATGGCCCAGCAGATGCTGCGCCAGATGCCCTCCCGCTTCGGCCTCAACGGCAATCCGGGCGAGCTCGATCCGCTGGGCCGGCCGCCGCAGCGGACCGACGGTCCCGATCCCGGCGTCGGCGTGAAAGTGCCCGATCAGATCGACGTCCAGCGCGCGCGAGAGATCCTGGAAGAGCTGCGCCGGCGCCTCGGCGAGCCCACCCGGCCGATGCTCGAGCTCGAATATCTCGAGCGGCTGCTCAAGCGCTTCTGAGCGTTGTCGCCGGTTTGGTTAATGCAGCCGGCGCCCTCTGCGACGCCAGTGTAGAAACCGCGCTTTCTGCTCGAAAAGCCGCATCTCATGGCCTCCTGAAGCAGGCCGGTGCGCGCCGGTGCCATGGCTCCTACCACCTGCGGTCGCAGCCCGGGCGTTCACCCTCTCCACATGCAAAATGTTGATACGGCGTATAATTATGCGCCATAAATATACAAGACTGCTGTGCGTCCACCGAAAATGTGACGGGCAAAGCCGGTTCGGGCGTGGGGGAAAGCTGAGATGGATATCCAGGACATGCGCATCTTTGCCCGCGTCGCGGCGGTGCAAAATCTGTCCGCCGTCGGCACCGAGATGGGCCTCACCCCCGGAACCATCTCCAAGCGCATCCAGGCCCTCGAAGACGAGCTGTCGGCGCGCCTCTTCGACCGCACCACCCGCTCGATCCGCATCACCGAGGAAGGTGCCGTCTTCCTGGGCCACGTGGAGCGCATCCTGACCGAGATCGAGGCCGCGCGCGCCAGCGTCGACGACAAGGTGACGAAGCCCAAGGGCACGCTCAAGATAGCGGCGCCGACCTGCCTCGGTGCGCGCTACATCGCTCCCGGCTTGTGCCAGTTCATGCGCGCCTATCCCGAGATCGAGGTGCACGTCGATCTGCGCGACCGCCCGGTCAATCTGCAGGAAGACGGCTACGACCTTGCCATCCGCACCGGCGAGCTTTCGGATTCGTCCCTGATCGCCAAGCGCCTGGCGCCCGACCGGCACGTCATCGTCGCCGCCCCGGCGTATCTGAGCTGCAAGGGCTGCCCGGTGCGCCCGGACGACCTGGCCAACCACGATTGCCTCCTGGTGGGGGACGAAAGGCAGTGGTCGTTTGCGCGCAAGGGTGCCGAGATCGTGCAGCGGGTCGGTGGTCCGCTGCGCTCCAACAATGGTGAGCTCATCTGCCAGGCGGCCGTCGCCGGCATGGGCCTCATGCGCGCTTCCGAGCTCGAGATCCTCCCCGAATTGCGTGACGGCAAGCTCGTGCAGGTGCTCCACGATTACGAGGTTGCCGGCAATGCCGCGGTGTGGGCGCTCTACCCGAGCGCAAAGCACCTGCTGCCGCGCATGCGTGCGCTACTGGACTTTCTCGCCGTCTGGTTCCGCCAGGCAAAGGGCGCTGAGCCGATGCCGGCGATGCCTGGCAACGGGCCGGCGCGTGCAGAAGCGATGGCGGGTCGCGTGCGAGCCCAGCTGCGCGTGAGCTGACGGCTACGGGTCGCGATCGCTCGTCAGCCTGTCGAGCATGCGCCGTACCGCCGTGATCTGCGGTCCATGGCGCGTGAGATAGTCGCGCCCGGTATAGCCCCACCAGTCCCAGCAGCCTTGCGGATTGACCGCCCCGGCACTCACCTGCGGGAAGAGCACGAGCATGCGGTTGGCGTCCGCCCAGTTGGCATAGCCGGTGTCGTGGGCGAAGGCATCCCCCACCGTCTCGCGCTGCTGATTGCAGCCATGAAAGACGATGTGCACGCGGCATCCGGCACCCGAGCGGCAGGCGTGCGGCAGGTAGAGAAGACCGGCGGTGCCGAGGCCGTGGCCGGTTAGGTCATGCACGAACTCGCGCTGATCGAAGACAAGATAGTCGCCCGTTGGATGCGCCGTTCTCGGCTTCAGCGCGCCGTAGATGTGGGCCAAGAGCGCGCCGGCCTGATCGTAGTCGCAATCGGTGATGTAGGGACCCGCCGTCACCCCACAGGCGACGCCCTTGTCCAAGGTGACGAACGCGTGCCCGGCCGCGATGTCGGACACGACCTTGACTTGCTCGGCCGGGACGCCGAGGCCGATGTAGAGCTGCGCCGCCGCGGCCACGATCGATGGGAGGACGGTGCTGTCCTTGGTTCCCGTGAAAAGATAGATGCGGTCGCGCCTCAGCCCTTCCACGGCATCGATGCGCCCGGCCTGCGCACGCTTGCGGGTGCGCTCCGCCAGCAGCTTCACGTTCGGCACGCCCCACTTCCTCATGGCGTCCAGCATGCAGCCGTTGATCGCCTTGGAGAGGTTGAGGAAGGCCGTGCCAGGTCCCGGCATGGCGTCGGCGTAGATGCTCTCCGCGCAGCCGTAAGGTCCGCCGGCGATAATGCCGGCGCCCATCACCACGCCGGAATGGGCGACCTGGAACTGCCCGGCCATGTAGGCGCCGGCGGAAAAGCCCGACACCGAGGTGGCCTCGACTTGCGCACCGAGCGCCGGCAGCCTTGCGCCCTCGCTCTTGCAGCCGGCGGAGACAAGCAGCGCCGCCAGAGCCGCGATGATGCCGAGCCGCTGCACGCCAGGAGCCATGGCCGTCTCTTCTCCCCTGTAGGGCCTGTAGGGCGGGCCCTCGGGCGGCGAGCCATGGCTATTTCAGCCGTATCGTGACGCGATCCGCCCGCCCCTTGGCATCGATTACCAATAGCTTATGAAAGCCGCCTTCCACGGGCAATTCCGCCTCGCGCCGCGCCGGATCGCTGTCGACCGGTACGCCGTCGACGAGCCAAACGAGGGGCAGCGCCCCGCCCTCGGCCTTGACGACGATGGTGCGGTCGCCCTGTTCCATCTCGAGCTCGGCCCGGTCGGGCGGGAAGGCGATCTGGACGGCGGGCTCGAGATAGCTGCCACCGCCATCGTCCCCTGCGCCATGGAAACGCTTCAGCGGCGGCGGCAGGTCGCTGCCCGCCACCCTGAGCACGCCCGGCGGCGCCGGGGGCAAGGCCGCACGCTGCTGCGACAGGCGGGCGAACGCGTCGAACAGGAGGGGCGCTGCCGCGGCACGACCGACGAGGCCCGGCGTTGCCGCGCTGTCGGGCCGTCCGACCCAGACGGCAACCGTGTACTGGCCGTCATAGCCCACCGCCCAGGCATCGCGGAAGCCGTAGGAGGTGCCGGTCTTATAGGCGAGCTGGCCGGGCTTGGCGTTGGCGGGCGGCGGCGCGTTGCGCAGGATGTCGCTCACGTACCAGGCGGCCGCCGGCGAGAGCAGCCGCTGGACGACGGGCGGAGGCTTCGGCTCGGGCGTGTCGCGCCGGTATCCGAGCGTGATCGGCTCGCCGCCGCGCGCGAGCCCCACATAGAGGGTTGCCAGGTCGGAAAGCTTGAGCCCGAGCCCACCCAGGGCCATCGCCAGCGAAGGCTCGGCGCCTTTCGGCAGCACCGGCTCGACACCCGCCTGCGTCAGGCGCGCGGCAAGCTTGGTGGGCCCGACCGCCTCCAGCACCTTGACGGCCGGGACATTGAGGGATTGGGCGAGCGCCATGCGGATGGTGACGGTGCCGTGCCAATCCTCGTCGAAGTTCTTCGGCACATAGAGGCCAAAGCGTGTGGGCCTGTCCTCGATCAGGGTCTCGGGATGGGCGAGCCCTGCCTCGAATGCCAGGCCGTAGACGAAGGGCTTCAGCGTCGAGCCCGGCGAGCGCACGGCATCCGTCATGTCGACGGCGCCGAAGCGGCTTGCGTCGAGGTAGCCGGGCGATCCGACGCGAGCGATGATCTCGCCGGTCTTGTTGTCGACCGCTATCAGGGCCGCCGACAGGCGGGCGCCGAGCGCGTTGGCGTGCTCGCGTACGAGCCGCTCGAGCTTGGCCTGCTGGCCGGCGTCGATCGTGAGGCGATGGACCGTGCTGGCCTTGTCGCGCTCGACCTCGGCGTCGGCCAGATGCGGCGCCAGAATGGGGAACTCGCGGCGGGCGACCGGCATGTGGTCCGCCGTTGCCCTGTCCGCATCCTTGCGCGAGATGACGCCCGCGGCGGCGGCATAGGCGAGCACGCGGTTGCGGGCCCGCCGCGCCGTTTGCGGATAGCGGTCCGGCCGCCGCGCTTCCGGTGCCTGCGGCAGGGCGACCAGCAGTGCCGCCTCGGCCAGCGACAGCCGCCGTGGCTCCTTGCCGAAATAGGCGAGCGAGGCGGCCCTCACGCCCTCGAGGTTGCCGCCGAAGGGGGCAAGCCGCAGGTAGAGGCGCAGGATGGCGTCCTTCGACAATCGCCGCTCGAGCTCGACCGCCCGCAGCGCCTGGCGGATCTTGCCTGCCGCTGTGCGCTCATGCTCGCCCTGTACCAGCCGGGCGACCTGCATGGTGAGCGTGGAGCCGCCGGAGACGATGCGCCCGTGCGTTACGAGCTGCCAAACCGCGCGCCCGATCGCCCAGGGGTCGACGCCATGATGTTTCCGGAAACGCCGATCCTCGAAGGCCAGCAGCATGGCGAGATAGCGCGTGTCCACGTCTTTGACGTCGACCGGCAGGCGCCAGCGGTCGTCGGGCGTCGTGTAGGCGCGCAGCAGCCGGTCGTTGCGATCGAGCACCGTCACCGAGACGGCCTCGGCGCGGGCAAGCGGCAACGGCGCCATGCGCAGCCAGATGGCGCTCACGGTGCCGACGGCGAGCAACAGCAGGGCTGCCGGCCACAACGCAACGTGGAAAGCGATGCGGCGCACACGGCGCGGGGCACGCCCGCGTTGCTGTTGCACATTCCAGAATTGGGTACGATGCCACTTCATCATCAGTCACAGGAGCCGATCATGCCGAGCAAACGAACCACCCATCGCAGCTCAAAGGGTACCAAGCTCTACGCCGTCCGCGACAAGGAAGGGAAGTTCAAGGACATCCAGACCTACAAGCGCGCGCACGCCGCCGACATCAAGCGCACGAGCAAGGCGGAGACGGCGAAGAAAGCCAAAAAGGTGAAGAAGGCGAAGAAGCGCTAGTTTCGTTCCGGTTTTCATGGAAGCATGAGCCCTCAGCCCTGAGCTTGTCGAAGGGCGAATGAGTTTGACCATGGCGTGCTTCGACAAGCTCAGCACTGGGTCGTGACCCACTGATCGCGATTTCGATCCGAGTCGAACGCCCCTAGAGCGCGGCCTTCGACAGCGCCGCGCCCTTCCGTCCCGCCAATTGCTTTCGCAGGCGCCATGGCACGCTCACTGCTTTGCCGCGATCTCGAGCCGGCCCGACGCCGTGCGGGCGAAGCGGTCGGGCCGGTACATGTCCTCCACCGTTGCCGCCGGATGCACGAACGAGCCCGGCGTCACGGCGCGCACCATGTAGGCGACCGTGGCTGACGACACGGGTTCCATGTTGCCGTCGCCGCGATGGCGCAGTGTGCTGCCCGAGCCGAAGAAGTCGAAGGAGGCGACGAAGCGGTCGTCGCGGAACTCCGTGTGATCGGGCTTCGTGGTGGTTTTCAGCCAATCGAGGCTCTTGACGTCGCCGGAGTTGACGAGCCGCGGGTTCTCGATCTCGAGGCCGGCCGGTAGCCGGTCCACCACGAGAATGCGTCCACCCGGCTCCGGCGATTCGATCTTGACCACCACCACCAGGCGATCGTTCTGCTGCAGCCGGCCCTCGCCGCCGGTTGCGCTCTGAAGATCGATCTTCTTGCCGTCGAGCGTGTAGTAGCTGCGCTCGATGGTGAAGCCCTTCGAGGTGGCAGGTTCCGGCGTCAGCGCCGCACCGACCACCGAGACCACGGCATCGATCGGCTGGTCGCCGGGGTTGGTGATGGTGAAGGCCTTGTCCTTCACCTCGGCCGGGGTAATCGCGCGGATGAGCTGGCCTTTGTGCGCTTGCCCGTTGACGCTAAGCAAGGCGTTACCCGTCTCCTCGGCAAGCGAACGGGCGGCCAGCAGCATCCACGCCTGCTCCTGCGTCGAGGTGTACGTCTTGGCCCTGTAGGCCCTGGCCACCACGTCGACGAGGCGCGGCACCTCGGGGCTGGCGATGCCGCTCTCGGAGGCGAGCGTGATCAGCGCCGCGCCGTCGCGAACGCCAGTGCCGTAGTCGCGCCGCGTGAGGCCGTCATCCTTCTCGCCGATCGTCTTGAGCGCGGCCTGCAGCGCCCTCTCGGCGCGGGGCTTGTCGCCCAACATGGCGAGAGCCGCCGCAAGCTGAGCCTGCGCCAGCGGCGTCGAGAACCGGTCGAGCCGGGTGTCGACGTAGTAGCGCAGCTCCCCGATCGGCGCGCGGCCGTTGCGGGCGAGGACGTAGAGTGCATAGGCCCGATCCTCGCCGCCGCTCTCGAAGTCCTGCGCGTAGCTGATGAAGTTCTGCAGCCGGTCGAGCGCCTGGTTGAACCGCCGTGGCGTCACCGCGTAGCCGACCTCCTTGGCCCTGGTCAGAAAGTCGGTGACGTAGCTCGTCAACCACATGTCGCCGTCCGATGGGCCCCAGACGCCGAAGGCACCGGAGCCGTCCTGCATCTCCAGCACGCGCGCAATGGCGCCTTCGATGCGCTCGCGCAGCTTGGCATCGGTGGCCAGCCCCATGCGCTTGGCGACGTCGTTGACGTAGAGCAGCGGCAGGGCGCGGCTCGTGGTCTGCTCCGCGCAGCCGTAGGGGTAGCGGTCGAGCGCGGCGAGGATGCCCGGCACGTCGAACCTGGCCGCGGGGCCGACCGTAACGGTGGCCTTCGAGCGGCGCGGGATGAGGTCCTGGAAGAGATCGCCGGTGAGGGTGATCTTGCCGCCCCCGGCCGCCAGCGAGCTCACGGTGACGCGCCGGATGTCGCCCGCCGGCACCTTGACGTCGAACGTCAGGCGGCGCTTGACGTCGATGCCGTTGGGGCCGGTGACGCGGATGGCGAGCGTGGTCAGCCCGACCTCGGCAGGTTTGAGCTGGAGCGTCTCGCGCTTGCGCTCGCCGGCGCCGATGGAGACGTCCCGGTCGAAACCGGCCTGAGGCTCGCTGCCGGGCTCGGTCTCGTATTGCCCGCTCACCTTGTATTGCCCGGCCGGCCCTTCCACGTTGTGGATCGCAAGCTCGAGCCGGGCCGTATCGCCCAATGTCAGGAACCGCGGCGCGGCGGCCGTCAGCGCCACCGGATCGCGGACGATCAGGTTCTTCGACGCCGAGCCGACCTTGGTACCGCTCCAGGCGACCGCCGAGACGCGCACGGCGCCGTTGAAGTCGGGGAGCTGGAATTCGACGTTGGCCGTGCCGTCGCTGCCGACTTTGACGATGCCGGAAAACAGCGCGAGCGTCTCCTCGACCGGAGGCGTGCCCTGCAAGGACATGCCGTCGCTTCCGCCGTCGCCGCCTGAGCGCAGCTTGCCGCGCTCAGCGCGCATGCCGTCGATCAGGCGGCCATAGAGATCGCGGATCTCGCTGCCGAGCTTCCTCTGGCCGAAGAACCAGCCCTCGGGCTTGGGCGCCTCGAAGCGGGTGAGGTTGAGGATGCCGACGTCGACGGCTGCCACCGTGACGTAGGTATCCTCACCGGCGGCAATCCCATCGATCTTGACGGGCACCGTGAGGCTGGCGCCGGACTTGACCTTCTCGGGAAGCGTCAGGCCGATCTTGAGGGTGCGCGGGCTTTGGTCGACGGTGAGCCAGCGCAGGCCCAGCGCACGGCTCGGCATCCGCTTCAATTTCTCGTCCAGCGGCCTGTAGAGCATGACGGTGACGTAGGCGCCGGGGCTCCACTTCTCGCTGACGCGCAGCGGCACCTCGCGCCCGCCGGCCGGCAGGTCGACCTCTTGCGTCGTGGCAAGTCCGCCGTCGAGCACGGCGATGAGCGCCCGGCCGCCGGTGCGTGAGGTGATCTTGATGCGTGCCGTTTCGCCGGCGCGGTAGGAGGCCTTGTCGAGCGCGACATCGAGCACCTCGGGGCTGTCGGCCGTCTCGTCGGCCCAGTAGCCGCCGTTGAACACGACGCTGGAGATGAGGCCCGAGCCGTCGGAGGCGCTGACCTCGAGCCGATAGCGGCCCCAGTCGATCTTGGCCTCGATCTTGGCCGGCGCATCCGGCGCCGCATCCACCGTGCCGGAAGCGACGCGCCGGGTGTGCGTGACGGGCTCGAAGTTCCACGATCCGTCGCGACTGTACCACTGCCAGCGATGCTCGAGCCGCATCAGCTGCCATTTGAGGTCCTTGGCGGCGACGGTCTTGCCGTCCGCCCCGAGCAGAATTGCTTCGAAGCGTGCCGGCTCGCCCTCCTTCACCTGGTTGCCGGCAAACAGCGGCTTGATGCCGATGCGGGCCATGTGCTGGTCGACGGGCAGCGACACGGTGCGCTCGATGGTGCGGCCGCCGGATTCCCTGAGCTTCAAGATCACGTCGGCCTCGAGCTGGCGCTTGGTTTTCGGCAGCGGCGGCAACTCGATGCGAACGTCGGCGTTGCCCTCGGCATTGGTCTTGGGCAGGCCCGAGAGCGTCTTGCGGATCGGCGCGATCTGCTCGTCGGCAAGGCCGAAGCGGTAGCCGGCAAAGCCCGGAAGATCCTTGGCGGACGGCTTGACGACGATCTCTCCTTCCACGGCCAGATCTGCAGCCGGTGGGCCGTAGAGGTAGTGGCCGGCCAGCTTGATGGTGCCGGGCTCCTGCGGAGAGAGCGCGCCCACGGCGGGATCGAGCTTGAGCGCGAGGCGTTCAGGCACGAAATCTTCGACCAGGAACGCCACTTGCGCGATCGGATTGGCTTTCGGGTCGGTGTGCACCTTGGCGCGCCAGGTGCCGGTCATCGCGCCGCCGGCCAGCGCCAGCGTGGTGGCGCGGCCGCCCTGGCCCTGGTCGGGCAGCGTGACGCGCGAGTGCTCGACTCCGTCGGGCCGAGAGAAGATGACGGTGATGGGCACGCCGCTGGCCTTGGCCGAACTGTCGCGCGCCAGCGTTGTGAGGTGCACGTCCTCGCCGGGCCGATAGACGCCGCGGTCTGTGTAGGCGAAGGCGTCGATGGGGCCCGGTGCGTTGCGCCCCTTGACGCCGCGATCGGTGAGATCGAAGGCGGCCGTCGCCAGCTCGAGAAAGGCGTAGTCGCCGTCGGACCCCTGGGCGACGAGTATGGCGGGCGCAAGCCCGCCCTCGCCCCGCATCAGGCCGGCCTCGAAGCGGGCATACCCGCGGCTGTCGGTCTTGACGCTGCCGAGCACGTCGTTGTTGCGGGCAATGAGGCGCAGCCTGGCGTTGACGATGGGAGTGGCCGTGGCGAGCGAGCGCACGAAGGAATGCAGGCCGTCATCGCCATGGATGGCCGTCAGGCCGATGTCGGAGACGATGAACCACTGCGTGGCGGCGCGGCGGTAGCTCTCGTTTGCTTTCTTGGCCTCCGCGTAGGCGGCCAGCACGTAGACGCCGGGCTGCAGCTTCGGCACGGCTTCCGCGATGGGGAAGGCTGTGGTCACGTCCTCGTTGAGGCGCGAGGTGACGGCGAGCTCGCCCTGGTAGACGCGCGCTCCGGTGCGCTCCTTGAGGTTGTCGAGCTCATAGCTCGAGACTTGCGTCTGGAAATCGCCGTTCTGCAGGGTCTGCGCCAGATTGCGATCGCCGACCCGGTAGACCTCGACACGCACCTTCTCGGTGTTGACCGTCACCAGCGGAATGCCCTGCTGGCCCCTGTTGGGCAGCACATAGCCGCGTCCCGTCACGCGTACCGAGGGGGAACGGTCGCGCACGTAGATGGCGAGCTCTGCCGTCTTCGCCAGCTTCTCGCCGCCCACTGCGGACGGCAGGCCCGCGCGCACCTGCACCTCGTAGCGCTTGCCGTGGGCCAGGCCGTCGATGCAGATCTGGCTCGCTTCGGCGGTGACGGCCTGCGGGTCCTTGCCGTCCACCTTGAAATACTGGGCCCAGTCGATCCGGCCGGGGGCGAGCCGCTCGGAGAAGTTCACGCACAGGCGCGGCTGCGGGGAATCGGCCTCCACCTTGTAGTCGACGACGCGGAAGCCGTGCTCGGCGACGAGCTTGTCGTAGGCTTCCTGCACCTGCGCGTTCTCGGCGAGGATCAGGCTCGCTTTGAGCGCGTCGATGGCCGGCCGCCAGTAGGAGCGCCGCTTCAGGGCCTCGTGCAGCACCCACAATGCCGCGGCCTTGGCGGCGGGAGTCGTGGCGCGCGTGTAGGCGTTCCAGGCGGCACCCGAGGCGTTGACGGGCAGGTCGTAGCGCTCGCTGCCACGGTCCGGCTTGATGGCGAGCAGCGCGCGGGCAAGGTCTTGCCAGGACTGCACGTCGTTGGGATTTGCCACCACCGCCTGGGCGAAGTTGCGTGCCGCTGCTCTCGGGTCCGTGCCCGCCGCCAGCAGCCGCGCACCCTCGGCGCGCAGCTCGCCGACATCGTGGTTGCCGGGCTGCCAGTTGGCCTGCAGGTAGGTCTCGTAGCGCTTGGCGTCGGCCTGGATGCCGGCGTGGGCGAAGCTGGTCTCCTGCGCCCGGGCGAGGCCGGCGGCGAAGACGGCGATAAGAACGATGAGCGCGCGGAGAGCGTGATGCATGGCCGTTTTCCTTGGCGTTGCGGCGCTGACGATCGCCGACGACCGCTATTGTGGGGGCCCGAGGCCCGATGCAGCCGAGAATGGATCACGCGCCCATGACTGAACAGTGGCGGGCAGGGCCGCAATCTCCCCCGTTGCGAGGCGTTGCGGCTTTTTCCGGGCTTTTTCCGTCAGCGCAGGCGCGCTTGCTTGCGACCCTTAAGCGGTGCGCCGTCCGTCGTGCCGGAAATCTCGATGACGAGCTTCCTCAGGATGGCGTCGGCGAAGGTCTCGAAGGATTGTGCCGCCACGACGAAGGCGCCCGGCCCGCCGATCACCTCGTTGAGGTAGTGCTGCTCCAGATCGGGCTCGACCGCGAGGATCGGCAGGCCGTTGATGCCAACGCCGGCGCGCACTGCCTCGTCGCGGGCTTCCGTGACGGCCCGTCCGCGGTTGTTTGCGCCGTCGCCGGAAATGTCGATCACGCGCCGCCTTGCCTGCAGCGTGGTGGCCGGGAACAGCGTCATCGCGTAGTCGATGGCGCCGCTGATCGAGGTGCCGCCGCCGAAGAGCTGTCGCGGCACGCGGCTGATTGTGTCCGCCAGCGCGTGCATGGAGGCTTCGTCGCTGATGCGGGTCCAGGGCACGACCTGCATCTGTAATGCAGGTCCGGTCCACTGCACCATGGTGACGGCGATCGAACGGGTCGCACCAGAGCGAATGGCGGCGAGCAGGCGCGGGCTGCGGAAGGCGGCCACGTATCCCTGCCTCTGCAACTCGAAGCGCTCCTCGCTCATGCTCCCGGAAGCATCGACGGCGAGCACGAGCTGGAGGTCGACGGCTTCCTGCGCGTGGCCGGGTTTGCCCCCGCAGACAAGCGCCGCGAGCGCCAGAATAGCGGGGAGGAGGCCTGCTGCGAGCAGCCGAACCGCTGAGTTGGGGAAAGGCATCACGAAACCGAACTCCTTCAGAGTTCAGCCCAGTTTACATCGGCCCCCTAGCCCGGCCGAACCAAAGCCCAGTTTCAAGTTACCGGACTGTGCAACTCGCGCGGTTTGCCGGCGCCTCAGTGGCGCGTTCCGACTGTCGGTTGGAACAAGGCCTCGACCGTCGGCGGCAGGGCTCCGGGCCCGCCGGGGCTCGCAGCGCGTGACGCGCGCACCACCAGGGGCGCGCTCGCCTGCCACAGCCGCTCGAAGGACACGGTCGCGCAACCGGTCGCCTCGCCGCAGTCCTCCACGAAGCTCTCGTAGGCGTCGCACTTGGCGGGATCGCGCCGCATGCAGTCGCCGATCCAGCAGATCTCGGGGCTCAGCACCAGCTGCTCGTGCGCCTCGATCAGGCGCGGGTGCTTGGCCCAGCGCAGCTCGTGGGCGAAGGCAATATTGCGCCCCCAGTCCTCGGGCTCCTGGTCGAAGTGGGCGAGGATCAGGCGCACGGTGAGCCTGACGGCGGCGATCTCATCGGCGAGCGCCGTGAGTGCCTTGACGAGGGGGCTGTGGAGCGAGCGCGCGACGACCAGGATCTGCGAGGCCTGCGACCCGGCGCCGATGTCGGACTCGGCCAGGTGCCGGCCCACGAATTCCTTGAGCTTTTGCTCCTTCTCCCCGTGCCGGGTGACGCTGACGCGCAGGGGGGGCCGGACGCTCATCGTCTTCTCTCGAAGGCTCGGGTTTGGGGGCAGCTGCAATCCCAACTATTAGCGGCCATTACGGTTAAATAATGATGTAGGGGTCTCCTACGCCGGGACGGGCGGTGCAGCCCTCTGGCCCTGCGGTGAGCCGTGGACGAGGCTGCAGACACCTAGGTAATGGCGGCGACCTTAGTGTCCAGCGACAGCACCAGGCACCAGTGCGGCTCGAAGTTGGCGCCGAGCGGCCACACGTTGTCCCTGTAGGCCTCGAGCAGCTTCTCCTCGTAGCGCTTGAACCAATCTGTGCGGCACAGCACGAATTTGGTCGCCGCCACGATCGTCTCGCGGTCGATGATGGCGAGCACGCACATCTGCGGGTGGCGGGCCAGGTACTCGTGCACCGCCACCATCAGGGTCGGGTAGCCCGGGTGCAGCATGTCGTCGAGCACGATGACGCCGCCGGGGGCGAGAACGGCGGTCGCCAGCTCCAGGTCCTTGGTCAGTGTCGCGCGCGAATGATCGCCGTCGATATGGATGAAGCGGGCGCGCTCGCCCCCGAGCTTCGCCAGCAGCTCGTCGGGACGCATGGTGCGGCTGTCGGCCTTCCAGGTGACGCGGCGCTCGGGGGAAACGCCGTGCCTCGCGCAATTGGCCTCGAAGCGGTCGATCACTCCCACATTGGGCCAGTCGAAGAGGTCGATGCCGAGCGCCACCTCGCCCTCGCCCAGCGCATGCGCCAGCGCGATGAAGAAGCGCCCCTCGAACACGCCGATCTCGGCCACCGGGCCCCTCACGCCCAGATCGTGCTGGATGCGCATCAGCCCGCAGCAGATGGCCGCCGCGAAGCGCGACGACATGCCGAGGACGTTGGCATACCCCTCGTCCAGGTAGCGGTCGACCGCGGCAATGCCGGAGCGGACGGCTGCGCCGGCCGGAGCAGAGGCTGGGGGAACGTCTGGCATGGCGGCTCTATGGCGGAGGCTTCCGGCTTTCGCAAGGCGGCATCCCCTCTCCCCATGCTTCTTCAGCATGGGGAGAGGGTTAGGGTGAGGGGCAGGAGCTTGCTCCTACTCGGCGTTTGCCGCTGTCCCTCACCCCGACCCCCGGTCCGGGGCAGGCTCTCTCCCCGCGTTGACGGCGTTCGCGGAGAGATTGACGATGCGCGGGGAGAGGGAGACAAGGCCGCTCCATGCGCATCGAATACCACCGCACCCTGCTCGCCGATAAGGTCCGCAACGCCGCTTTCCACGCGGCGCTCGCGCGCGTCATCCGCAAGGGCGAGACCACGGTCGCCGACATCGGCGCGGGCACGGGCTTTCTCGGCTTCCTGGCCGCCAAGCTCGGGGCGAAGCGCGTCGACATGTACGAGACGGCCGAGGTGGCGGAGGTAGCCCGGCGCTTGCTGCGGCACAACCGCCTCTCCAATTGCCGGATCGCCGAGGTGCATTCGACCGACGTGGCGGAGCCCGACAAGGTCGACGTGGTGGTCAGCGAGACGCTCGGCAACTACCCCTTCGAGGAGAACCTGATCGCCACGCTCAATGATGCACGCGCCCGGTTTCTCACGCCGGGCGGCGTGGTCATTCCGCGCGCCGTCGAGCAGTTCGTCTGCCCGGTGGTGGCGGAGCGCTTCCACCGCGAGCTCACGGTCTGGGACGAGGTCGGCTACGACCTCGACTTCGCTCCCGCGCGCGCCATGAGCCTCAACAACATCTACGTGCGCTGGTTCGAGCCGTCCGATCTGCTCGACGGTGCGAAGGCGACCAAGGCCTGGGACTCGGTCTCGTTCAACCGCCGCAACAAGACGACGCGCGCCGGCGAGGCGAGCTGGCGTGCCGGCCGCAAGACCACGATCTACGGCCTGGCGCTGTGGTGGACGGCGGAGCTCGTTGCCGGCGTGTCGCTTGCGACCGGCCCGCTCGAGCCCCGCACGCACTGGGAGCAGCTCTATCTGCCCGCGCTCGCGCCCATCACGATAGGCGCGGGGCAGACCTTCGCCGCCCGCCTGCGCTCCACGACCTCCTACGAGGCGGGCACCAATCTCACCTGGACCCTCACCGTGGCCGATGCCGCGGGCCGCGAGACCCTGCGCCAGTCTCTGGACCTGGAGAAGGGCTACCTGCCGTAAATCCCCTCTCCCCATGCCCTTCAGCATGGGGAGAGGGTTAGGGTGAGGGGCAGCCGCTTGCTCCGGCATCTGCATCTGCCCCTCACCCCCGGCCCTCTCCCCGCGCTGATGAGTGCGAGGAGGCGTGAACGGAGCGCGGGGAGAGGGAGACCAGCACGTCAATCGTGGATGCGCATGATGGCCTCGATCTCAACCGTGATGCCCATCGGCAGCGAGCCCAGGCCGACGGCGGAGCGGGCATGCCGACCGCGCTCGCCGAGCACGGCGACGAACAGGTCCGAGCAGCCGTTGATCACCTTGGGCTGGTCGCCGAATTCCGGCACTGCATTGACCATGCCCAGGACCTTGAGCACCTCGATCCGACTGAGCTCGCCTGCCGCCGCCTTGGCGGCTGCCAGCAGCCCGAGCCCGACGAGCTTGGCGTGCTCGTGCGCCTGCTCGATGGTGACGTCCTTGCCCACCTTGCCGGTCATCAAGGTGCCGTCGTTGCGGCGCGGGCCCTGGCCCGAGAGGTAGAGCGTGTTGCCGCTGATCTTGAAGGGCACGTAGTTGCCGACGGGCTTGGGGATTTCCGGCAGGCTGAGGCCCATCGAGGCAAGCTTGGCTTCCGGCGTCATGTCGGCTCCTCGGGTTTGCATGAAAAATGGGCTGCTTCCCGTCTTCTTAAACCGTGAGGGCTGCCGTGTCGCGACTGTCGTGGGCCACCGAGCCCCATGTTCAAGCAGGCCCCTTTGCGGCAGGATGCGGCCAGTCTCATCACACGTTTCGCAAGTGAGGTTGCCATGTCGCTCAAAGACAGGACCGCCGTCGTCACCGGATCGACCTCGGGGATAGGGCACGCCATCGCCCTTGCGCTCGCCAAGGCCGGCAGCAACGTTGTCGTGAACGGGCTCGGCACCGAGAAGGACAACGAGAAGGCCATTCGCGAGGTCGCCGCGCATGGCACCCGCGTCGCCTTCGATGGCGCCAACATGCTGCGCCACAATCAGATCGCGGAGATGATCGCCAAGGCCGAACGCGACTTCGGCAGCGTCGATATCCTCGTCAACAATGCGGGCATCCAGCACGTCGCCCCGGTCGAGGAGTTTCCCATCGAGCAGTGGGACGCCATCATCGCCATCAATCTATCGTCGGCGTTTCACACGGTGCGCGCCGCGGTGCCGGGCATGAAGAAGCGCAAGTGGGGCCGCATCATCAACATCTGCTCGGCGCATTCGCTCAGGGCGTCGCCTTTCAAGTCGGCCTATGTCTCGGCCAAACACGGGCTTGCCGGCTTCACCAAGACGGTGGCGCTCGAGCTGGCCGAGCAGGGCGTCACCTCCAACGCCATCTCGCCCGGTTTCGTGTGGACGCCGCTGGTCGAGAAGCAGATCCCCGATCTCGCAAAGTCCGAGAACATTTCGCTGGACCAGGCCAAGCGAGAGGTGCTGTCGCGGCAGCCGACCAAGCGCTTCGTCACGGTCGAGGAGGTGGCAGCGCTTGCCGTATTCCTCGCGAGCGAGGAGGCAGCGTCCATCACCGGCGCCAACTACTCGATCGACGGCGGCTGGACCGCGCAGTGATTGGTGCAGTGCAGCGCTGCTACTTGTCCGAAAGCTTGCGCGCGGTCTCGTAAGCGGAGGAGTCCTTCGACGGCTCGTTGCCGTTGAGCAGTGCGTTGGCGATGAAAGCCGCAGCCACGGCCGTTAGCGCGGCTGCGAGCACAATCTCTCGCGCCCAGCGTCGCAGCGGACCGCTTACCTTCGGCTTGATTCGGATTGGGCGTCTCTCCATCGCCAGATAAAGAGATCAGCACGCGTGTCTTTCCAGAGCACCAAAAGCCGCGCGACAGATGGGCACATCTTGAAATCGAGTTGGTAAATAGGTCTCGTGGCCTCGAGGCTTGTGGATCAGGCTACCGTCTCCGGCTCCGTCTTCCGCGCGCCGTAGCGGCGGGCCACGTAGTCCTCGACGATTGTCTTGAACTCGGCCGCGATGTTGGCCCCGCGCAGGGTCATCGCCTTCCGGCCGTCGATGAACACGGGCGCGGCCGGCGCCTCGCCGGTGCCGGGGAGCGAAATGCCGATGTCGGCGTGCTTGGATTCGCCCGGTCCGTTGACGATGCATCCCATCACGGCAAGGTTCATCCCCTCCACGCCCGGGAAACTTCTGCTTCCACTCGGGCATGCGCGCGCGCAGGTAGCCCTGGATCTCGCTCGCCAGCTCCTGGAACACGGTCGACGTCGTGCGGCCGCAGCCGGGGCAGGCGGCAACGATCGGCACGAACGATCTCAGCCCCATGGTCTGCAGGATCTCCTGCGCCACCCGCACTTCCTGCGTGCGGTCGCCGCCCGGCTCGGGCGTCAGCGACACGCGGATGGTGTCGCCGATGCCCTGCTGCAGCAGGATGCCCATGGCCGCCGTCGAGGCGACGATGCCCTTGGAGCCCATGCCCGCCTCGGTCAGCCCCAAATGCAGGGCGTAGCGGCAGCGCTGGGCCAGCAGGCTGTAGACGCTGACGAGATCCTGCACCGCGCTGACCTTGGCGGAGATGACGATCCGGTCGGGGCCGAGGCCCAGCTCCTGGGCGCGTTCGGCCGACAGCAGGCCCGACTGCACGATGGCCTCGTGCATCACCGCGCGTGCGTCCTTGGGCGTCGGCGAGGCCGCGTTCTCGTCCATCAGCCGGGTCAACAGCTCCTGGTCGAGGCTTCCCCAGTTGACGCCGATGCGCACGGGCTTCCCGTACTTGAGCGCCAGCTCGATGATCGTGGAGAACTGGCGGTCGCGCTTGCCCTTGAAGCCGACGTTGCCGGGATTGATGCGCAACTTGTCGAGCGCCTCGGCACAGGCAGGGTTCTCACCCAGCAGCGTGTGGCCGTTGTAGTGGAAGTCGCCGACCAGCGGCACGGCCACGCCCATCTGGCGCAACCGGTCGCGAATATGCGGCACGGCCTTGGCGGCCTCGTCGCGGTCCACCGTGATGCGCACGATCTCCGAGCCCGCCCGGGCAAGGTCGGCCGACTGGCGCGCTGTTGCCTCCACGTCGGCGGTATCGGTGTTGGTCATCGATTGCACGACGATGGGCGCATCGCCGCCGATGACGACGCCGCCGACATCAACGGGAATGGAGACCCTGCGCGGCAATGGC
Source organism: uncultured Alphaproteobacteria bacterium (assembly GCA_963797005.1). Lineage (GTDB taxonomy): Bacteria > Pseudomonadota > Alphaproteobacteria > Rhizobiales > Hyphomicrobiaceae > AWTP1-13. Next base: position 29,791 of record CAWCOF010000011.1, on the reverse strand, counting down.
GAGCTGGTCATTTTGATCCTCGGGTCCCGATCCGGCGGCAGCTTATCACAAGCCCTTCAGTGATGCCTGCGCAGGAGCGCAGGGAAAATGGACGCAGCGAAGAAGACCGCCAGCATCAGCACGATCGATGGGCCGCCCGGCGTGTCGAACGAAACCGACACGAATAGCCCGATCGCCACAGCGAGCATGCCGACGATGGCGGCGATCAGGGCCATCTGCTCCGGCGTCTCGGCCAGCGGGCGGGCGGCGGCGGCCGGCATGATCAGAAAGGCGATGGTCAGGAGCACGCCGACGATCTTGATGGCGATCGCCACCACCAGGGCCAGCACCAGCACGAACACGAGCTTGACGCGCTCGGTGGCGACGCCCTCCGCCGCGGCCAGATCCTCATGCACGGAGAGCGCCAGCAGCGGCCGCCATAGGGCCATCAGCGCCGCCAGCGCCAGCGCGCCGCCGATGTAGACCCAGCGCAGGTCGCCGGGCGTGATGGCGAAGATGTCGCCGAACAGGAAGACCATGAAGTCGAGCTGGGGGCCGCGCACCAGCGAGGCGGCGATGACGCCGACCGCCAGCGCCGCGTGTGCCAGGAGGCCGAGCAGCGAGTCGAACGGCACCAGCTGCTGCCGGCTCAGGAGCGCGAGGAGCCCGGACACCGCCAGCGTCACGACGAGGACGCTGGCCGTGAGGTCGTAGGACAGCGCCAGGCCCACGGCGATGCCGATGAGGCCCGCCTGTGCCACCGTCTCGCCGTAGTAGGCCATGCGGCGCCAGACGACGAAACAGCCGAGCGGCGCGGCAATCACGGCAAGCCCGAGGCCGGCGAGGAGCGCGCGCACCAGGAACGGCTCGATCAATTCAACTCTCCCGATCCGGATTGAGCCGGCTTGATGCCATGGGTGGGCTCGGTTCGCCGGCCAGATCGTGCCTGTGATCGTGCTGGTGGGTGTAGAGACCGAACGCGCGGGCGGCCTGCGGCCCGAACAGGCGCGCATATTCGGGATGCTGCGCCACCGATTGCGGCACGCCCGAGCAGCATACATGCCGGTTGAGACAGATGACGCGATCGCTCTGGGCCATGACCACGTGCAGATCGTGCGAGACGAGCAGCACGCCGAAACCCGCCTCCGAGCGCAGCCGCCCGATCAGCGTGTAGAGCTCGGCCTCTCCGGCATAGTCGACGCCGCGCACGGGCTCGTCGAGCACGAGGAGGTCGGGCGACCGGACCAGCGCGCGCGCCAGCACCACGCGCTGCAATTCCCCGCCCGAGAGCTCCGACAGCTGCCGTTCGATGAGCGGGCCGGCGCCCACATCGGCCAGCACGCGCTCGATCTGCTCGGTCGTCACGCGTCCGGCCAGGGCCACGAAGCGGGCAACGTCGATCGGGATGGCGCGGTCGACATCCAAGCGTTGCGGCGCATAGCCGACGACCAGCCCCCGGCGGCGCACGATCTTTCCGCGGTCCGGAGCGATCAGGCCCAGCAAGATACGCACCAGCGTGGTCTTGCCGGCGCCGTTGGGGCCGATCAGCGTGACGATCTCGCGCGGGCGGATGTCGATGTCGACGCCCTGCAGGATGGCGCGGTCGGAGCGGGAGAGCCAAAGGCCGCGCGCGCTGATCAGCGCTTCCGCGTCCGGTGTGGCCGCTTCGGCGTGGTGGTGGTGCTCGTGGCGGACCAAGGGGGTGAACCTTTGCGGCGCGGCGTGCGCGTCACGCCCTTCCATGGCCCGGCTCTTGCGCCTTGGCCGCGCAGTTCGCACACAGGCCCCACACCTCGACCATCGCAACCTTGGCCGTGAAGGCGGCCAGGGCGGCCGACTTGTCGATGGCCGCAAACACCTTGTCGCCGTCGACCTCGGCTACGCGACGGCAATCCTCGCAGGCCAGCACCATGTGGCGCATGCCGTGGGTCGCGTGGCAGGCAAAGAAGGCGTTCCGGCTCTCGAAGCGGTGCACCAGCCCGGCGGCGACCAGCGCCTCGATGGCGCGGTAGACCGAGATCGGGGCCAGCCGCTCGCCTTTGGCGGCGAGCCTCTCGAGCACCTCGTAGGCGCCGATCGCCCGGTGGGAGCCCGCGATCTCTTTCAGCACCGCCGTCCGCAGCGGCGTGAGCTTCAGGCCCTTGTCCTCGAAGGCCTTGCGCGCGCGCGTCATCGCCTCATCGAGGCAGCGCTCGTGGTCGTGCTCCGGCGCCGGGAAGGCATCGCTGGCGAGTATCTGCGTCATTGTCGACTGTATATAGCATCGTCACACGTCGGCGCCACCCGCCCTTCCGGCAGGCCTAAGCCGGAGGCGATGGAGAGGCTTAACCGGCCCTGGCTCTGACGGCCCATGCTCTCGTGGTCAGATGGATCGATCCGTCCGCTTGGCGCGGGAGGGACTGAGAGAGCTTCTCCCTCAGCCGCTGGCGTGCTTCGGGCGCCAGGCTCATGCAGTAACCGGGGGCTGGCCCGGCTCCCAACGTGAAAGGATGCCAGTAGTCGTCGAAATCCTTGAACACGGAGGCCATCTCTATTCCGCAGACCTCGACCGATGTCAGGCCCGCCTCATTTGCCATGCCGCGAAGCCCATCCCGCGTGCAGAACGGAAACCGCCGGTCCTCCGCCAGATCAGACGCTGCGGGATCGAGAGCAGCGGCAGCCTCCCAGAAGGCGCGCATGAAGCCAACGCCGCCACCGGGATAGTCCCAGACATAGAAGCCGATGATGGACCCGGGGCGTGCCACCCGCGCCACCTCGGCCAGAGCCTTGGATCGATCCGGCACGAAGTTCAACACGAGTGCGGAGACGATGACGTCTTTGCTATGGGCTTCTACCGGAAGTGACTGGGCGTCACCGACCAGGAACTCGGCGCGCGGGTCGGCCGACACGTTGGCGCGGGCCTTGGCGAGGAAGCCTTGGGACGGGTCCACGGACACGACATGTTTGGGCTGGCACCGGGACAGGATGGCGGCTGTAAGCGCGCCGGTGCCGCAGCCGACGTCCAGCCACTCCAATCCCACCGGTGCATCGAGCCAGTCGAGGAAGCGCGGTGCGATCTGCCGGCTCCATCGTCCCATGTACTGGTCGTAGCTGTCGCCGGCCTGCCAAGCATCGTGACGGGCATCGTGACGGGTGGTGTCGGTCATGAGAACCTCGAGCCGGGTCGCGCGATAGGCCTCCACGGTGGGCAACAAACAGCCTAGACTGGCGCGGCCCTTCTCGCCATCGGGAGAGCGCCATGCCTCACCGCATCGAGATCCTCCAAGCCGACATCACCACGCTCGATGTCGATGCCATCGTCAATGCCGCCAACCGGACGCTCCTGGGCGGCGGCGGTGTCGACGGTGCCATCCACCGGGCCGCCGGACCGGAGCTGATAGCCGCCTGCCGGCCGCTCGGCGGCTGCGAGACCGGCGAGGCCAAGATCACGCCGAGCTTTCGCCTCAAGGCCCGCTACGTGATCCATACCGTGGGCCCGGTTTGGCAAGGCGGCGGCGCCGACGAGGAGAGGCTGCTTGCCAGCGCCTATGCCAACTCGTTGGCCTTGGCCAAGACGCATGGGCTTCGCACCATCGCCTTTCCGGCGATCTCGACCGGCGTCTATGGGTTCGCGGCGGACCGCGCGGCGGAAATCGCTGTCGCCACGATCACCGATCGGTTGCAGGGAGACGACCACTTCCAGCGCGTGGTCTTGTGCTGCTTCGGTTCCGCATCCGTCGCCCACCACGAGCGCGCCTTGCATGCGCGAACTTTTGATAAGTCGTGACGGACAAAGGCGGCTCGCTACGTTAAGGATTGGCAAAAGTCGCAAGAAGCCGTGTAACTTCGATGCGTTGCCCGCCCACCAGCAGCCAAGACCACAACCGGCGCGTGCTCACCGATCTGTGCCCGAGCGCATCCCCGAGTGTGGATATGCTCAACCTGCCTCAAATTTGCCTGGCTCAAAAGGCACTCTCTCAGACGGGGAAGAGGAGTGTCGAGTACTCCGGGCAACCCGAGACCTCTCGAACAGCTCGGCTAGATGACGCAGAGGACCCGCGCAGCTGGGTTCTAGGCGACGTATGCACGTGGCGGGGAGTGACCGAGCATGGGACTTGATGTCAAGGCGGTGCTGGACCAGACCATCGCCTTCGTCTCGCAGAACTACATCCTCGTTTTCCTTGTTGTCGCCCTGCTCGTGCTGTTCAGCAGCAAGGGCCTGTTGGCGCGCGTGCGCAACGGCATCGAGAAGGCGTTCGTCGAAAACTGGCAGCTGACGCTTCTTGCCTCGACCGGCATCGCCCTGTCGCTTGCCTCCGGCTATACGACCTTCGACGGCATGCGCAACTTCACCAAGGCGCCGCTGCTCTCGCTCCTCATCTCCTTCGGCATCCAAGGCGTGATGCTGATCGTGGCCTGGCTGATCGGCGAAAGCTTCGCCGTCGGCATGAACCAGCGTGCCGCGGATGGGCGGTACACGCGGCGCTTCGACGCCACGGTGGGCATGGGGCTCGGCGTAGCCTTCACCGGCCTCGTCTTCTATTGGCTCCTCAACCAGTTTGGCGCCGTGACGGTGACCAACGCCGGCGTGCGGGCGGACATGGTTCGCTTCGTCGACGTATCCGTGTACTTGCTGATGGCCCTGGTGCTGATCGGGCTCGCGATGTTCGGCTTCAGCCGCGGGGGAGAAATCTCCACGCCCTACGTGCAGAGCCTGCGCCTCATGATGAAGAATGCGGTGCTGTGGGTGATGTTCCTGGCCTCCATGGGCGCCTCCGTCTTCTTCTCGTTCGACTCCCACTTCAACGCGATCTTCTCCGCCGACGCCCGCAAGCGCGCAGCCGAGATCCGCACCACCAACCAGATCGGCGCCGCCGTCGCCGACATCGGCGCCCTGGCGCAGAAGCGCCAGCTCGAGGAAGCAGAGAACCTCTTCAGCACGGAAGGCTGGAAGGCCTACGAGGCACAGCTTGTGTCGCTCGCCCAGGCCGCGCAGGGCGCGCAGGGCGATATCGAGCGCTACTTCGTGCAGAAGCTCGAGGAGCGCCGCAGCGCCATCAGCCAGCAGCAGGAGCGCATTGCCACCTCCCAGAGCGGCCAGGCCGGCATGGCCGTCAAGAAGGCCTCGCTGACCGAGGAGCTGTCGCGCCTCAAGGCCGAGCGCCCGGGTCTTGCCGCCGAGTACAACCAGCACAAGACCGAGCTCGACGCCAAGGCGCGCGAGATCGACGCCAAGCGCGTCGAAGCCCTGGCGGAGGACCGCGGCGTCGAAGGCACGCTGAAGCAGGGCAAGGGTCCGGTCTACCGCCAGCGCATGGGCGAGTTCGCCACCCTGCAGGACCAGTACAAGATCAAGGAAGAGCGCACGAGCAACGCGCACAAGCGCCTGGTCGCGGCGGAGACGCGCATCGCCCAGATCGAGCGCGAGCTGTCGATCCTCGGCGGCGATCTTGCCAAGCTCAAGGTCGAGGCGGAGACGGCCACGCAGCGCATCGCGGCGGCGCAATCCTCAGGTGTCGACGACGAGGGCGCGAAATTCGATCCCGCCCGCGTGCTGCCCGCGTTCGAGCGCGCCCGTGCCGCCTTCCGCCAGCAGCCCGATGCCGACCGGCTCAACGCGCTGCACCAACAGTGCGCAAGCCTGCTCAGCGCCATGATGAGCACGCCGACGGCCAAGGAGAAGGTGCGCGGCATCGACTGCGATCCCAAGCAGGCGGTGGATGCTGCCGCGCGCGTGTTTGCCCTCAATACCGGCCTCGCCGCATTTCATGCCGAGTGCGCCGGCGGCGACAAGCTTGCCCAGCACACGACCACCGATGGGCTGCTGGCATTCGGGCGGCGGTGCCTGCAGGACTCGGGCCTGATCAGCAAGGACTCGGCCGATGTCGGCGCCCGGCTGTCGGCGATCGACATGAACCGCGATGACAAGGCGCATCGCTTCGTCGTCACCTGGAACGCCTTCCTGGACGGCAACCGCCTCGCCTATCTCGCGCTGACGCTTGCCATCGGCGTCGACGCGCTCGTCTTCATGTCGGGCCTGTTCGGCGCGCAGGCGCTGCGCTCGCCCCTGTCCGACGTGCCGAGCCCCAAGGCGCGCAGCTCCGAGCAGCTGGAAGCGATCATCAAGAATGCGCTCGGCGAGGAGCGGCTGGAGAGCGCCGAGCTTGTGCTTGCCGCGATGCATCCCCTGACCGGGCAACCGGGCTACCATGCCGAGATCGACCTGACGCACTACGACAGCGAGCTCGCCCGCCGCATCCGCAAGGTTCTCGTGGCCGGCTCGAGCATCGGCGCCGTGATGCGCGCTCCCACCCATGCCGGCGAGGAGCGCTATTTCGTCCGCTCGGAGCTTTTCGAGTATCTCTCCATTGTCGCCAATACCGCACGCGAGAGCGACAGCGAATATGCAAACCGCAAGCGGCTCATTCAGATTGTCGGCGTGGCGCTCGAGCCTGACCGCAAAGGAAACGCTGAGATCGTGCTGCGGCATGTCGAGCCGATCAATCCGCGCCACGGCTTCATGGCCAAGGTGGAGCTGGGAACTGTCGAGGAGGGACAGCGGAGGCTCGTGCAAGACGTGCTCAACGCCGGCATGACGCTCAACGCCGTGCTGCGGCAGGAGCGATCGACGCTCGGCTCGCGTTTTCGGCGCGGCGCCAAGGCAGCCAATGCGATCTTCCTGGTCCGAACCGACCTCTTCAAGACGCTGCTTCTATATCGTGCTGGATCGTCCGCCCTGCTGGATCAGCGCGGCTTCGACAAGCAATTGCCGGGTGCGCCGTCCCGCAGGTCGGCGCTTCGCGCAACAGCATCCCAACCGCCACCGCTGCCTCTGCCGGCGCAAGCAGCCGCACCTGGTGAGGACCTGAGCACTCGGTTCTGGAGCGATCTTCTCGATGCGATCGGGCTCGATATTCCGGGCGCGTCGCGCGTGCAGAATGCGTCCGTGCGCGGGCAGGCGATGGAGGCGTGGCAGGCGCTCGATCGCCTCGCTGACAACAATTCGAGGCTGCGCGCCTACCTCAAGGACGCTATCGACGGCAAGCAAGACGCCATCGAACAGAAATACGCCGAGATCAGAGAAAATCTCAATGGCGATGCGGGTAAGATTGCAATTCTTGGCCAGGCCGTGGATGACCTCGAGAGCGTCTTCAAGGCGCTGTTGCTCCTGCCAGAGACGGGCGTCGTTCAGGAACTCGTCGATGGTCTGGACGCCGCGGCATCTCGCGAACTCCGATCCGCGTCCTGGCGAGCAAACGTTGCGCACCCTCCTGCGATCCGTGCAGGACGAAATCAAGCGCATCGACAAATCGCAGCCCGAGGCCTGGAAAAGCATCGTCCGCCTGATCGAGACAGGCGAATTGGATAGCGAAGGCCAATCCATCCGCGACCTGGACACGATCAACAAGCGGCCATTCTAGGCAAGCATTTCCAGAGCAAGAAGCAAGAACCGCGCGGATGCCCTCCGCGCGGTTCTTGATTTCTGAGGCATGCGGGTCGAGGGCTCGCCGCCTACTCCTTGAACGCCACCACCTTCTGGTTCTGCTCACCGAGGCCGGCGATCTTCAGGGTCATGGTGTCGCCCGCCTTGAGCCACACCGGCGGCTTCATGCCGAGCGCGACCCCCGGCGGCGTGCCGGTCGTCACCACGTCGCCCGCCTCCAGCACCATGAACTGGGTGATGTAGTGCAGGAGGTAGGGGATGGCGAAGATCATTGCTTCCGTGCTGCCGGTCTGCCGGCGCTGTCCGTTGACGTCGAGCGACATGGCGAGATGCTGCGGGTCCTTGATCTCGTCCGTCGTCACGAGCCACGGACCCAGCGGCCCGAAGGTTTCGGCGCACTTGCCCTTCATGAACTGCCCGCCGCGCTCGGACTGGAAGTTGCGCTCCGATACGTCATTGCAGATGCAGTAGCCGGCGATGTGGGCGAGCGCGTTCTTCTCGTCCACGTAGCGGGCGCGCGTGCCGATGACGAAAGCGATCTCCACCTCGTAGTCGAGCTTGGTCGACGCCTTGGGGATCATCACGTCGTCGTTGGCACCGACGATGCAGTTGGGCAGCTTGTTGAACAGGATCGGCTCCTTGGGGATCGGCGAGCCCGTCTCCTTGGCGTGGTCGGAGTAGTTGAGGCCGACGGCGATGAAGTTCGCCACCTTGGCGACGGGCGATCCGAACCGGACGCCCGCGGGCGCGGCGGGCAGCGACTTGGGATCGAGCTTCTTGAGCTTGTCGAGGCTTGCAGGGCCAAGGGTCTCTCCGGTGAAGTCCTTGACGTGTGCGGAGAGATCGCGAATGGCGCCTTGCGCATCGACAAGACCCGGTTTCTCGGCGCCGGGCGCGCCAAATCGAACGAGCTTCATGGGAATTCCCTCCTGGAAATGTGATGGGCGCCGTGCAGGCGCGGGGTTGAGAGCGGACCTATCGGGCTGCCGTTGCGGGCCCCAAGTCAAGAGGGGAGCGGAGCGCGCATATCGGACCGGCGCGGTCGCGTGGAGCCAGTCATCGCCGGAATCCGCAAAGGCAATCGTGAGAAATCTGTGGAGAACCGTCAGACGGCGCTCAGCGCCAGCAGATAGCGCCATGCGCGCACGGGTTGCGCCATGCTACGGCCCGCATCGAGCGGACAATCGGGATTTTCAGAAGAGGTGCACCACCACGTAGACGCCGACGCCGACGAAAGGCGCCACCGCACACGCCAACACCATGAGAACGTAGGACTTATCCAGCACGACACACCCCGCAACACACCGCAACTTGCCGTTCCGCTACGCCCACCCTGAGCGGAACCTTCGTGAGGCCATCCCTCTATGCCCCACAACTTGTGATATTAACTCTACTTGCGGCGCTTTGCATCTAATTTTGCAACGATTCCATGTCAGCAACTGCCTTTTTGTAGGGCTCCAGAGACGAAGCCGACAGCCCCGGCAAGCGGCTCCGCCAAGGGCCCGATCTCGAAAATCGATGACTGCTCACGGGCTTATTTGAACAGCTTCAGCTGCTTTTCATCTTGGCCCTTGGTCTCGCGCGCAAGCTGCTCGATGCGGTCGAAGGGAACCTGCTCGGCGCTGATGAGCGAGCGCTGGGCACGCATGGGCCGGACCAGGCCCTCCTGCACGAGGTGGAACTCGCCGACCGTCTGGCCGGGCAGCACGGCGGTCGGGTCGAGGCCGGACTCGCTTTGGAATGCGGCCTTGAGCTTGCGCAGCGCGGTGTCCTCGCGCACGCGGCCGATGAACCACGACGTGATCTGATCGCGCGACTTGTAGTCGAGATCGCCCGGCGACTGTGTCGCCAGCATGATGCCGAGGCCGGCCGAACGGGCCCGCTTCAGCAGGCTCTGCAGCGGCTCGGCGGTGGCGGGCTTGGCGTTGGCGGGAATGTAGAGGTCGGCCTCGTCGAACATGACGACCGCCTGCAGCTCGTCGTTGGGATTGCGCTGGCAGAAGCGCAGGGCCTCGGAGAGAAACTGCGCGACCCAGAACAGGATGTTCTCGTTGTCGCCGAGGAAGCCCGTATAGATGATCGACAGGCGCGTGCGGCCGTCGGTGCGCCCGTAGCGGCCGCTGCCGAGCAGCGACTCCATGCGCAGCGGCTCGCCGCCGCCCTCGAACAGCGCCGCGTTGCGATGCCTGAGGCTGTCGAGCTGCGCGACGAGGTCTCGGCGGATACGGCCGGAGGGATCCATGCGCTGGGTGAGGTCCGTGAGCTCGGGATCCTCCTCCTCCAGGAGGTGGATCAGGTCGGCCAGCGTCACCTCCTTGCTGAAGCGGCTGCCTAAGATGCGCAGCGCCACCGACAGGGTGCCGGATTGCTTCTGGTGCGTGGCCGAGTTCTTCAGGTGCAGCATGTCGCCCAGCGCTGCCGCGGACAGGTTGGCGAGCAGCTGCTGCTCCTGCTCGGGCAGCTCGTTGATGCCGTTGGGCAGCAGCGTGATGGAGATCGGCCGGCCCGAGGCGCGTCCCGGCGTATAGACGGCGACGTCGATGGAGTTGGCGAGCTTCTCGCGGTCGCCCCGACGCTCGCTGTACTCGCCTTGGAGTGCGCGCCACACGTCCGGGTTGGCGTAGGAGCACAGGTCGCCCTTGCGGTCGATCAGCACCGCCGGCGTGCCCTTCAGCAGGAGCTGCTCGATGACGCACAGCGCCAGCGTGGTTTTGCCGGAGCCCGAGCCGCCGAGCACGGCGGCATGGCGCTTGAGCACGTCCTTGTTGAGCGTGATGCTTTTGTTGGTCTTGAGCGCGCGGCCGGCGAGGATGCTGGTGGCGGTGTCGCCGGCCTCGTCGAGCAGAACGGAGAGCGGCAGCTCCTTTTCCGGGGCCTGGGCCGATGACGCCGCCGCGCCGCCCCCCCAACCCGTCCAGTCGGTGCTCTGGGGCGTGTTGACAGGTGACGATGGCAGCGCGGCCGCCTCGGGCTCGCCCTCCCGGCTGTCCTGACGGAAAAGGTCGAGCCGCAGGAGCTGCACCAGCGAAGGCACCTCGGACAGCAGCTTGGTACGCTCGAACCAGGCGGCAAAGCCCGGGTCGTGGCGATGCTGGGCGTGGAACTCGCGCACCATCATCATGCGCTCCCAATCGATGATCGGCACGAGCAACGAGCGCCCGCCGCCCTCCCGAAACTTGCGGAAGGCCTGCGCGGTCTGGTTCTTCTTGTTGGAGGGAAAGTCGCTGGCGCGCAGCATGAAGCACGTCTTGCCCATCATCGCGGGGAGCACCCGGTCGAGCTGGCGCTTGAGGCCGCCGCCCTGGGTCGCCCGGTTGCACAGGAAGACGCGGCAATCCGAGCTGAAGCCGCCGTCGTGCCGCAAGGTAAGGTCGGCAGCGGGCAGATCGGGCGTCAGGCTGAGCCGCTTGAGCGTCACATCGAGGGCGCCGCGCCACTCCTGGGGCGCCAGCGACAGCGCCCCATTGAGCACATCCATCAGGCCCTGGTCGTCGACGGGGATCTCGGCTTCCGACTGTGCCGTAAAGCGCTCCCAGGCAGGACGGAAGTCGACCTCGGGCGCATCGCCCGCCTCGTCGCCCTCGCGAGCGCCGAGCCCCAGCGCCGCCGCCAGCGTCGAGATGAAGCCCCCCGTCTCCTCGACCTCCGGCTTGGCGTCCCCCTGTTGCTCGCGCATGCGCGCCTGGGCAAGCTCCAGGATGCGCCGCGTGGAAAGGCCGCTGAACTCCTCGAAGAACTGAGGCCCGAAGTAGAGAGTTGGATCGCCGATGCTGCCGCCGCCATCGAGCGACAGGCGCTTGGCGATGATGAGGCGCGCCTCCTCCGCCGAGCGGGCTTCGGCGAGCCGCACCGGACCCGCCTTCTCGATGCGGTCGATGTAGGACTGCGCCAGCACCTCGCGCGCCTTGCCGTAGAAGTCGGCGAGGCAGGAGATCAGCACGATCGAGGTCGGCACCCGGTTGGCGACCTGGATCAGGTCGCGCACGGCTTTCTGGAAGCGCTCCTCGGCGTTCTCGAAGAAGCGCAAGTCCTCGACCTGGTCGATGCAGAAGACGAGGGCGGCGCGGTCGACCGTCCACATCAGGCGACCGAGCGCCTCGATGATCTCGAAGGCGCGGCCCTCGCCCGTGTTGGGATCGAGCGCGGCCACGGCTGTCTGCGCCAGCTCGGTCAGCTGCCGGCCGTAGAGGTACTGGCGCACGCGCTGATCGATGCGCGGGTCGGAGCGCTGCAGGTAGAGCAGCGCACGCACGATGTTGATGTCGAGGTCCTGGCCGGCAAACTTGGGCGCGGCGACGATCTCGTCGGCCAGCGCCAGCACCATCTTGGCAAGCTGCGCGTCGTCGAGCTTGGCATCCTTGAGCTTGGTGAGCTTGGCCGGCGCCAGCACGGCCTTGTCGGCGACGAGGCCGTTGGTGAGACGGGCGAGCGCGCTCTCGCCGCCCCTATCGGGGTCGTAGGGTTTCTCCAGCGAGTTGACCAGCCGGCGCAGGTAGTAGTCGGCGTAGTTCGCCACGTCCGGCGTCATCTGCGCGTAGCCGAAATAGGCCTTGCCGGCCCGGTGCGCGGAGGTGCGCAGCGCGCGGATCAGGTGCGTCTTGCCGGCGCCGGACTGGCCATGAAACAGCAGGATGCGCGACTGGCCGGACGATGTCTCCGAGACGGCATCGAGCAGCTCGCCGAACCTGCGGCGGGCATGCCCATGGATCGCCTCGACGTCGACAGGATCGGCCCGCCAGAGGTCGTCCTCCCAGGTGATGCTGTGCTCGAACGCGGCGCACAGCCGATCGCCCTGCGACGCAACTTGAACCTCGAGCCCCATGAGACCTCAATCCGACTTCTTGTGTGCGGGCCGCGGCATCAGCCGTCGACCCTGATGAAATGAAACACGGCGTTCTTGTAGGTCAGCGCCGATTCCTGCAGGTCCTTGGCGGCGGCACCGTCCTTGAGGTCGGCGTTGGCGAGCACCACGTGGCCGGCGCGGTGGGCTTCGGCCAACATCGCCTTGAACTCGATCTCGGACAGGCCCCAGTCGGACCGGCCGTCGCGAATATGCTGCCACACGTGACTGATGTAGGCCTTGCGGTCTCCCGGCCAGCCGTGTGCGCGGCCGACGGCGTGACGGTGCACCTCGCGGGCAAAGCCCGCGAGATCGGGACGCCCGGTGGCGTCGGCTGGCGGAGGCGTCGGCGCAGGCAGCGGCCGCACCAGCGCGGGCGGTGCCGGTTTGCGCTTCGGCCTGGGCTTGGCAACGGGGACGCCGCTCTCCTCCGCCTCCTCGATGAAGCGCCGCAACAGCGCAAAACGCAAAGCTTCAAGGCCGGTCTGGGTGGCGCCCGCGCCTTGGGCGGCGAGTGCGGCAACGAGGCGCCGGTCGGTGCCGAAATCACGCGGCCGTTGCGCGAGTTGCCCCGCCAGCAGCCGCCCGGCCTTGGGCGACAAGCCGAGCTTGCCGGCGAGCCCCGCCTGGACCTTGTTGCCGAACGCCCGCTCCAGGGCGATGGCGGCCAGCGCCGAGCGCAGCCGTGAGGCTGTGGGCACGCCTTTGATCTTGAGCTTGTAGGTCCGCTGCAGGATAGCGGCGCGCAGTCCATCGGGCGTCGCGAGCGTCTTGAGCCGCTTTGCCCCCTCGCGATCGAGCCCGAGCGCCTTGGCGAGGAGGCGCACATCGCGCACCTCGCTCCATGAGCGCGGCAGGTTGCCCTTGAGCCCGAGAAAGATGCCGGCCCGCGCGCATCCGGCCTGGGTGGCATCGATGTGCCCCGCTTTTGGCACGATCAGCCCGGCATCGGCGAGGGCGGCGATCTCGCGTTCGAGCAGCGCGCGCCAGTGCCCGGCCGCGAGCCGATGCGCGGCAAGCGGGGCGAGGTCGTCCAGCAGCTCCGCCTGGGCGATGCCCTGGCTGGCGCTCGCCACGCGCACGAGCACAATCGCGCGCACACGATCCATGTCGAGTGCGCCCGTCGAGACAGGCTTTTCGAGGACGGTGGCCTGCATGGACCGGAGCCTCCCTGCGCAATCAGAGCAGCGCCTGCGCCGGATGGCGCAGACGGGAATTCGCGTCGGCCGCCGGACGCGCGAATCACCGGAGGTATGGCGGGCATTGTGTAGAATCCGCGCCGTGGCGCCAAGTGGATAGCCAACACGGAGCTGCCCGCCTCGGCGGTCATGTCTGCGTGCGGTCGGCACGACCATGCCTGCGCGCCTTCGGCACGACGAACTCTGCGCGCCTTCGGCACGACGAACTCTGCGCGCCTTCGGCACGACCGGTTCTGCGCGCCTTCGGCACGACCATGCGTCGGCCAAGCGAGGCGGCGCCGCGGTCCCGCCTCGCCCAACTAGCGTCTCATTTACAGTATGGGATCGCGGCAGGGAGAACAGGGCACGCCATAGCACCTCTCGGCCGTCGCAGCGCTCGCGCGCTCGTGGGGAACGGAAGAGGGACCAATCCAAACTGTTGTGGCGCGTCCTGCGAATCGCTGACCGGCCGGCCGTAGCGTTAACGGACGGTTAAATGGTTAGCGCGATGCTTGGGTGGGTCCTACCCAAACGGGGTGTCATATGTTTCGCGTAGTCTTGCCCGTATGTGTGTCGTTGCTGCTCGCCGGTTGCGGCATGGCGTCTTCCACGGTGACCGCCGGCTTTGCCGACTCCGGCCAGCCGACCAGCTCCGTCACGCCGCGACTGAGCCAGCGCGGCAGCCTCAGGACCGCCAGCGCGGCACCGATCGACCGCTACGCCAAGCTCGACGACAGGGCCCCCAAGGGCAGCTACGAGCGGGCACCGGCCGGTGCGCTCGCCGACCGCAACTACAGTCATACGAGCCTCGATGCGGAAAAGGCGCGCGACATGATCAACGCCTACCGCAAGAGCAAGGGCTTGAAGCCGCTGAAGCTCAGCGTGACGCTGACCGAGGCGGCCAAGGCCCATTCGCGCGATCTTGCCAAGTGGGACCGCATCTCCCACTACGGATCGGATGGCTCCAATCCCTGGGACCGCGTGAAGCGCGTCGGCTATCCCGCCAAGCTTGCCGCCGAGAACGTCGGGACGGGGCAGGTCAGCCTCAATGAAGTGATCAAGGGCTGGCAGTCGAGCCCGGGCCACAACAAGAACCTGTTGCTCTCTGACGCCAAGGAGATGGGCATCGCCCTGGTGCAGGATCCGCGCACCGAGTTTAAGACGTTCTGGACGCTGGTGATCGGGGCCCCGCTCTAACGAGCGCCGCAGGCCTATTCGCCAAGCCTGGCCTCGAGCTTCCGCCGCACCATCTCGGCAACGCCGGCCCAGGCCCAACTGCGGCCCGCGTCCCCCTTGAGGCTGTGCAGCGTCGAGAAGAACTCGGCCACGTCCGCGGCCCACACGCCATGCCGGCCCTCGAGCACGGCAACCATGGCCTCGACCTCGCCAGGCGTGGGCGTTGTGTCTTCCTGGAAGTGCCAACCCGATGTCATCTTTGCGTCCCCAGCACTCGTGATGGGGACGGCGAAGCAAGATCGAAGCCAGGGGGGCGGCCGGCATGGTGCGTCGCCGGCCTCGGTTAACGGCGCCCGCGCAAGGCCCCCGGGGGCCTGCCGCCTGGGGACCTGGCCGACGGCTCAGACGAGCTGCCAGAAGATCAGGAACAGGCCGATGATGGACGCCAGCCACGACAGCGTGCGCAGCCAGGGAACGCCGGCGATATAGAGGACCGCGTGCGCTATGCGCGCCCAAAAGAAGATGGCGGCACCCAGCGCGGTGACGGAGTTGGCCGCGTTGGCAACCTGTGCCGCGAATACCAGGATCGCAAACAGCACCAGGCTTTCCAGCATGTTGCGGTGGGCGCGCTGGGCGCGGCCGGCCCAGCCTGTCAGCTCGGGCAGCCCCTCCCGGTTGCCGGCCAGCGTCACCAGGCCCACCTGCTGGGTGGCGCCGAGCACGGCGATGACGACCAGCACCACCGTCAGCACGGCGGCCCAGATCAGGTACATGAGATCGGGTGTCATGGCGCGTTTTCTCCCCTGCGACTTTGTATTTGCGACCACATGGATCCGCCTCTGGTACCCCGTCGAGGGCCCTGTTCGCTATGCCGCGGAACCGGGGAGACGTTAACCTGTAAACGCCGGGCGGGCGACAAATCATCCGGTGGCCACCGGCCTCGCAAAGGGAGAGAGCCATGCGAGCGGCGGCGCCGGCAGCGCCGGGTCGATCGGCCGCTTGGACCAAGCCCTCATCCGCGCTATTTCATGGCCAGCATTCGATTGTGCGAGCAAAGCGACAACGACCCTGGGAGAGACCGATGACCATGACCCTGGAACAGGTGGCTGAGGCCATGGTGGCGCCGGGCAAGGGCATCCTGGCCGCCGACGAGAGCACCGGCACCATCGGCAAGCGCTTCGACAGCATCAAGACCGAGAACACCGAGGACAATCGCCGCGACTACCGCGAGATGCTGTTCCGCTCCACCGAGGCCATGAAGGGCCACATCTCCGGCGTCATCCTCTACGACGAGACCATCCGCCAGAAGGCCAAGGACGGCACGCCGCTGGCGAAGGTCATCGACTCCACCGGCGCGCTGCCCGGCATCAAGGTCGACAAGGGCACCAAGCCGCTGCCGTTCTGTGCGGGCGAGGTCGTCACGGAAGGGCTCGACGGGCTCGCGGCCCGCATTGCCGAGTACGTGAAGCTCGGCGCCAAGTTCGCCAAGTGGCGTGCCGTCATCGACATCGGTCGCAACATGCCCTCCTACAACTGCATCAACGCCAATGCTCACGCGCTCGCGCGCTACGCCGCGCTGTGCGTGGAAGGCGGGCTGGTGCCGATAGTTGAGCCGGAAGTGCTGATGGATGGCGAGCACGACATCGCCGCTTGCGAGGCCGTAACCGAATGGGTGCTGAAGGAGGTCTATAGCCAGCTCTATTACGCCAAGGTGCCGCTGGAGAAGACCATCCTCAAGCCCAACATGGTCATCGCCGGCAAGACGTGCAAAACCCAAGCCGGCCGCCAGGAGGTGGCCGAGCGCACGGTGAAGGTCTTGAAGCGCTGCGTGCCTCCGGCGGTGCCGGGCATCGCCTTCCTCTCGGGCGGGCAGTCGGACGAGGACGCCACCGCGCACCTCTCGCTGATGAACGCGCTCGGCCCCTTGCCGTGGAAGCTCTCCTTCTCCTACGGCCGCGCCCTGCAGGCGGCGGCGCTCAAGGCCTGGGCCGGCAAATCGGAGAACGTCGCCGCCGGCCAGCGCGCGTTTTCCCACCGTGCCAAGATGAACGGCATGGCCGCGCTCGGCAAATGGAGCGAGACCCTGGAGAAGGCGGCGTAGGTTCAGCGGACTGTGCGTTGACGCGCGCCGCCGTCTCCTGCGATAGTTCGCGCGCTGTCGCAGGGCGCACCGGCATCGATGCCGAAGGGGCAATGCCCGCCTGCGGGACGTCACCTCAACCGACGTGTGCGCCCCGTGTCCAATTTCGAGAACCTCAAGAAGCAAGCCAAGCTCGTCCTGCGCTGGCACCGTGACGGCTACTATCCGGTCGCGGCCCAGATCAGGGCGATTCTGCCGCGCTATCGCCATCTGACCGATCCGGAAGTCATCGCCGCACCCTTCAGGCTCGGCGATGCGCAGGAGCTGGTGGCGCGGCGGCAGGGGTTCGAGAGCTGGCAGGCGCTCAAGACAGGACTCAAAGCCATGCCCGAGAGCCGTTCCCAAACCCAGTCCAAGGCTGTCATTTGCGCAACCGCGGCGCAGCTCTTCGTCGCCGATATCAAAGCCTCGTGCGACTTCTTCACCCAAAAACTCGGCTTCTCCATCGTCTTTGTTTATGGCGAGCCGCCCTTCTATGCGCAGGTCGAGAGAGACAGGGGCCGGCTCAACCTGAAGCACATGGACGAGCCCGTCATCGACCCCAAGCTCCGCGATCGGGAAAGCCTGCTCTCGGCGGACATGGGGGTGGATACGCACGCGGAGATCAAGCAGCTGTTCCTCGAGTTCCAGACCGCCGGCGTGACGTTCTTTCAGGCGCTGAGGAAGGAGCCCTGGGGTGCCAGCACATTCATCGTCAAGGACCCGGACGGCAACCTGCTGCTCTTCGCCGGGCCCGCCGACTGAGCCACCTGCCGGCGCGGCGCCATGCCCAGCGAAACCGGATGTTAGGGCTGCGGGGCGAAAGAGGTGAACTGTTGCCGAGAGGCAAGTCCGCGGTCCCTTTTTCGCCCCATTACGGCCGGATAGGCTCTGCCTCAGCCTGATCCTGCGAGCAACGCAGCTGTCGTGACCGACACCGAACCAACCTGTCGGCTTTATGCCGTGATCGAGCCCGGAAACGGCGCGCCAGCGCGGCTGTCGGCGGCGCTCGAGGCCGCCGACCTCGCGACGGTGCTCATCGTCCCCACCGGAGCGTCCCGCCTCGAGGCCGACGCGGTGCGGCCCCTGGTCGAATTGGCGCAAAAGGCCGGGGTTGCGGCCCTGATCGCCGGGGATGGCGCGCTCGCGCGCGCCCTCGGGGCCGACGGTGTGCACCTGGATCCCGCCTCGGAGCCCATTGCAGCCTATGAGGCTGCGCGCAGCACCCTCGGTGCGCACGCCATTGTCGGCGTCGATCCCGGCATCTCGCGCGATGACGCCATGACGCTGGCCGAGGCGGGCGCCGACTACATGGCCTTCGGCGCCCCGGCGCATCTCAAGGACCGTGACAAGGCCCGCGCCCGCCGTGACGAGCTCGTCGCCTGGTGGGCCGAGATCTTCCAGGTGCCCTGCGTCGCCTTCGATGTGGAAACGCCGCAGGAAGCGGCCCGTCTCGTGCGCACCGGCGTCGACTTCATTGCGGTTCGCCTGGGCACCGGGGAGCCTGCGGCCGAAGCCGAGCGCCTTGCCGCCATTGCCGACGTCCTGCGCATGCCGGAGGCGGCATGAGGCCGGCTGCCGCCAGGCGCGTGACGTTGCTGGTCGCCGCGACCCTCGGCGCGGGAGCGACGACGGTGCTGGGCGAGACGAGCTCCTGGGTCGGCCGCGTCGATGGGCCGGCCGAGGGAGTTGAGCGGCCAGGGCCGGGCGGCAGGAAACCCACGCAACCAAAAACGGGCGCCGGCTCCGTTAAGATCATCAAGACCGTGCCGGGAAGCTCCGGCGCGGGGGCTGCGCCCGTGGCGTCGCCGCCGTCGGGCGGGTTGGTTACGACGTATGCCAAGACCCCGCCGGCCGGCGATGATGCCGCCTACGAGGCCTTCGAGCAGGGCAAGTATCTGACCGCCCTCGATCTTGCCCGCAAGGCCGCGGACAAGGGCGAGCCGCAGGCCTTCACCCTGGCGGGGCGCATCTACGAGGAAGGCCTCGGCGTCGCCCCGAATGCGCCGCTGGCCGCAAAGTGGTTTGCGCGCGGTGCCGAGCTTGGCGACACGGAGGCCATGTTCGCCTACGGGGTCATGCTGGCGGAGGGCAAGGGCATCGCCAAGGACCGCACCGCCGCCGCGAAGATGTTCCAGGCCGCAGCCGCGCGCAAGCACCCGCTCGCCAACTACAATCTGGCGCTGCTGTTCCTCAAGGGCGACGGCAAGCCGGAGAACCCCTATAGAGCGTTCATGCACATGCGGTTTGCAGCCGAGCAGGGGATTACGGCGGCGCAATACGATCTCGGCACCCTCTACAGCACGGGCACCGGGGTCGCTGCCAACGCCTTCGAGGCCGCCAAGTGGATCGGCAAGGCCGCCGCTGCCGGCCACCCGGACGCCGAGGTCGACTATGCCGTGATCCTGTTTCGCGGCCACGGCGTGCCCCCGGACCCCAAGCGCGGGGCCCAATTCTTCCGTGCCGCCGCCGAGAAGGGCGTGGCCGTGGCGCAGAACCGGCTCGCGCGCTGCTATGCCTACGGCGCTGGTGTCGAAAAGAACGCCGTCGAGGCGGCCAAGTGGCATCTGATCGCCAAGGCCAACGGCATCGAGGACGAGGGCCTGGAGAAGGTGCTGGCCGGGCTCTCCAAGACCGACCGGGCCAAGGCGCAGGGTGCGGCATTGGCGTGGCGCGAGAAGTCGCAGGTCGGTATCGAATGACGGGGTGCGGCGTTTATGGAATATGCCCTGCCGGGGGCCTCTCCCCGTCGCCGGCCTCCAGTCTCTTGTCGATATCTTCGTTTCAGTCGTTGGATCGCCCTAAAGGCGGCCTAGGCGCCGGCGTCCTCGAGTTCGTAAACAGCAGCCATGCAGATCTACCTGCCGGTCGCCGAGCTCTCCTTGAACGTCTTTCTGCTGCTGGCCATCGGCCTGACCATCGGCTTCTTGTCCGGCATGTTCGGGATCGGCGGCGGCTTCATCATGACGCCGTTCCTGATCTTCCTCGGCGTGCCGCCGGGGGTGGCGGTGGGCACCGGGGCGAGCCAGGTGGTCGCCTCCTCCGTCTCGAGCGCGCTCGGCCACTGGCAGCGCGGCAACGTCGATCTGCAGATGGGCTACTTTTTGATCGGCGGCGGCGTCTGCGGCGCCATCGCCGGCGTCAAGGTGCTCCTCTTCTTGAAGCGCCTGGGCCAGCTCGAGCTGTTCATCGCCCTGACCTATGTGATCCTGCTCGGCGTGGTCGGCGGCCTGATGCTGATCGAGAGCTTGAGGGCACTGCGGGCAGCACCGGCGCGCGCCAACGTATCGATGCGCCGTGCCGGCCAGCACACCTGGCTCCAGGGCCTGCCGCTGAAGCGTCGCTTCTCCCATTCCAAGCTCTACATCAGCGCCATCCCCCCGGTGACGATCGGCGTCTTCGTCGGCTGGCTCACCGCCATCATGGGCGTGGGCGGCGGCTTCCTGCTGGTGCCGGCCATGATCTATCTGCTCGGCATGTCCACCCGCAACGTGATCGGCACCTCGACCTTCCAGATCGTGTGCGTCACCGCCTTCACCACCGTGCTGCAGGCGGTGACCAACCACAGCGTCGACGTGGTGCTCTCCGTCCCCCTTATCATCGGGGGCGTGGTGGGCGCGCAGTACGGCGTGGGCTTTGCCGAGAAGCTCAAAGCCGAGCAGCTGCGCGCGCTTCTGGCGCTGCTGGTGATCGCGGTGGCGATCCGCATGGCGCTCGGCCTCGTCATCACGCCGGCCGACATGTACTCGATCGGCGTTCCGTCGGAGTGACGGGCCACACTCGCCCGCAAGCGCGCGTTGGCCGGCGCACCCGGATCGGAGCGCCGGCCAAGAAGGCTGAACGTCGAAGTTCCTGCGATCGTCAGCAGCCGTGCCGCCACAGACACCGCTCGAACCGGCGGCTGCGCCAGCCGTAGCGGTCCGCGCATTCCGACCGCCAGGCCGTGCAATAGCCGTAGGCGCCGACCAGGCCGATGACCACGCCGCTGCGGAACAGGCGCAGATGGTGATGGCGGTGATGGCGGCGGTGGCGCACCTGCTGCACCAGATCGCCCATGCCGAGGGCGGGCTTGCTCTGCGGCAGGGCGGGGGCGGCCGATGCGCTCACGCTGCCGAGCGCCGTGGCGGCGGCGAGAAGGGCTGCGGCCAGTTTGATCTTTGCGGGCATGTTGTTCCTCCTTGACTGGCGGATGACGGGCCGCCGCAGCGACGATGCCGCGGCAGCCCCAACCAAGGAGGCACTCAATCAGGCGAGGCCTGAACAAACCGGCAATGGCCGGTTCATGCGGTGTTCACGCGCGCGATCGATTGC
Source organism: uncultured Alphaproteobacteria bacterium (assembly GCA_963797005.1). Classification (GTDB taxonomy): domain Bacteria; phylum Pseudomonadota; class Alphaproteobacteria; order Rhizobiales; family Hyphomicrobiaceae; genus AWTP1-13. The sequence goes on along the minus strand of CAWCOF010000011.1, from coordinate 8,765 downwards.
GAACGTAGCCAACGCCGCATTGCCGACACGGATCGCATTTGACTCAGATTGCGCCGGGTCGCGGCTATCGGCCCGTTGCGCTCAGCAGCCGCGCCGCTCCACGCAATAGTCGAACTCGGGCGTGTCCTCGTCGTACTTGTCCGCGCACTGCTGCTGCTGGATGGTGCAGTAGGCGAGGCCGAGGATGACGCCGCCGATGCCGGCCCCTTTGTCGTCGTCATCGTCGTGGTGGCGACGATGGCGATGCCGCCGGCGCCGCCTGTCATCATCGTCGTCTTTCACGCGCAGGATAGGGCCGTCGGCCTGTCCCGCCGTCGTCGGCCCGCCCGGCGAGATGGCGGATGCGCCACCGGGCGCCATCGCCGTTGCTGCCGCCACGACAGAGTGCGGCGAGCGCCATTTTCCAAAACATCTGTTTCCTCCGGTGTCCTCTTGCGGCCCCAGGCTCGGGCCAGCCCGCCACTGAACCAGAGGCGAAGAGGGCCGGCAAGTCATGGATGAGATTGCAGTTTTTACGGATCGCCGGTGTTGCCAGAGCGTGCCGGCACGTTCGGCCTCGCAGCGTTTCCGCCCGAGGCTTATCCGCCGCCAGGCGCCCCAAGGCCCTCGCCTGCGCGGCATGGCGTGCGCATTCTTGACGCCCGCCGCAAATACGCGCATCAGAACAAACCATGACCGGCGACCCCCGCCTCGTTTCCGGCGCCAAGCGGCAGGCCGATCCCGCGGAGACGGCCGAGGCGTCCTTGCGCCCGCAATATCTGCGCGAGTTCATCGGCCAGGAGCAGGCCCGCTCCAACCTCAAGGTGTTCATCGAGGCGGCCAAAGCCCGCGGCGATGCGCTCGACCACGTGCTGTTTGCCGGCCCCCCCGGCCTCGGCAAGACGACCTTGGCCCAGATCATGGCGCGCGAGCTCGGCGTCGGCTTCCGCGCCACCTCCGGCCCCGTCATCTCCAAGGCCGGCGACCTCGCCGCGCTGCTCACCAACCTGGAAGACCGCGACGTCATCTTCATCGACGAGATCCACCGCCTCAACCCCGCGGTGGAGGAGATCCTCTATCCGGCGATGGAGGACTACCAGCTCGATCTCATCATCGGCGAAGGGCCGGCGGCGCGCTCGGTCAGGATAGACCTCGCCCGCTTCACCTTGATCGGCGCCACCACGCGCACGGGCCTTCTCACCACGCCGCTGCGCGACCGCTTCGGCATCCCGGTGCGACTCAACTTCTACACCCACGCCGAGCTCGAGACGATCGTTGCCCGCGGCGCCGGCGTGCTCAAGGTGGCGATCAGCCCCGATGGTGCGGCCGAGATCGCGCGGCGCTCGCGCGGCACGCCCCGCATCGCCGGCCGCCTGCTGCGCCGCGTGCGTGACTTCGCCGCGGTCAACGGTGCCAAGGTCGTAACAGCCGAGGTCGCCGACGGCGCGCTGAAGCAGCTCGAGGTCGACAGCGAAGGCCTCGACGCGCTCGACCACCGCTACCTCACCTGCATCGCCCGCAACTACGACGGCGGCCCGGTCGGCATCGAGACGCTCTCGGCGGCCCTTTCCGAGCCCCGCGACGCGCTGGAGGAGATCGTCGAGCCCTTCCTGCTGCAGCAGGGCTTCATCAGCCGCACCCCGCGCGGGCGCGTGCTCACCTTGCGCGCCTACAAGCATCTGGGCTTGACCGGCCCATCGCGCTCGTCCACACCCCAGACCGGCCTTTTCGACGAGTCGCCGGGGGACGAAGAGGGCGGCGGCCAGGCAGGGGCCGGTTAACGGCTATAGCCTAAAGAATGGCCGGGGGAACGCTGGGGGCGCTTGAATTCAGGTGCTCTCGTCCCAAGTTTCGCCGCGATTGTCGCCACAAGAAGCGGCGCCGGGCGAAGAGGGACGTCGATGGTCTGGGGGACTGGGAACCGTTGAACAGAATTTCCCGTCGTCAGATTCCTGCAATCTGTAGGTCTGTCGAGTGCCGGGTTGGTCGGCCTGCCGACCTATGGCTTTGCCGTGGAGGCGAGCCACCGGCTCGAGGTGACGCGCTATCACGTCACGCCCTCCGGCTGGCCGCGCGACCTCAAGCTGTCGATCGGCGTCATCGCCGACCTGCACGCGGGCGGGCCCGCCATGCCGCTGGAGCGCATCGAGACGATCGTCGATGAGACGAACGCGCAGTCGCCCGACATCATCGTGCTGCTCGGCGACTTCGCCGCAAGCCACAAGTTCAAGACGCGCAAAATAGCCCCCGAGGCCTGGTCCGCCGCGCTCGGCAGGCTCAAGGCCCCGCTCGGCGTGCATTCGATCCTCGGCAACCACGACTGGTGGGATGACCTTGCCGCGCAGCGCACCCGCAAGGGTCCCGTGATCGGCCGGCGCATGCTCGAGAAGGTCGGCATTCCCGTCTACGAGAACGACGTCGTGCGCCTCGTGAAGAACGGCAAGCCGTTCTGGCTCGCGGGCCTGGGCGACCAGCTCGCCTTCATCACCGGACGGCGCAAGCGCGCGTGGCGCAAGTTCAGGGGCGTCGACGATCTCGACGGCACGCTCGCCAAGGTGCGCGACGCCGCACCCGTCATCCTGCTCGCGCACGAGCCCGACATCTTCCCGCGCGTGCCAGCGCGCGTCTCCCTCACGCTTTCCGGCCACACGCACGGCGGCCAGGTGCGCCTCTTCGGCTATTCGCCGATGGTGCCCTCGCGCTTCGGCAACCGCTTCGCCTACGGGCATATCAACGAGAACGACCGCCACCTGGTCGTCTCGGGCGGGCTCGGCTGCTCGATCCTGCCCGTGCGCCTCGGCTGCCCGCCGGAAATCGTCATGGTCAATGTCACCGCCTGATCCAGCCGCCGGCTGGCCCGACCTCGCCGGCCGCATCGTTGCCGACGCCGGTGGCCGCCGCCACGTCCTGCCCGTGCGCGTCTATTTCGAGGACACGGACTTCTCCGGCCTCGTCTATCACGCCACCTATCTGCGCTGGTGCGAGCGCGGCCGCTCCGATTTTCTGCGGCTGCTGGGCAACGACCACCGCGCGCTGATCGCCGGCGCTCAGGGCAACGAGCCCGCCGCCTTCGTCGTGCGCCGCATGGCGCTCGAGTTCCTGAAGCCCGCGCGCATCGACGAGGTGCTGGAGGTGGTGACGCGCGCCAAGGCCGTGACGGCGGCGACCCTCACCCTCGACCAGCGCGTCTGCCGCGGCGGCGTGGAGATCTTTACCGCCGAGGTCATGGTCGTGCTGATCTCCGCTTCCGGCAAGCCGCTCCGCCTCACCGCCGCCATCCGCGACGCCTTGCAGGATCCGGGGCGCCATAGGCATACTGCCTGATCCCGGATTTCGCGCCAGCTGTAATATCCGGAGAGGGCCAGGGCCAGGGGCGATGCATGCGCCAACGTCGAGCGAGCTTCTGCCCCTCACCCCGGCCCTCTCCCCTGCGCTACCGAGTGCGCGGAGAGGGTCACGAGCGCGGGAGAGGAGGAGATACATGCCGACCGCCGCTGACATGCAGAAGCTGTTCGAGCCGCTGTTCCCGGGCCTGATGGGCGTCGAGATCAAGGAGGCGACGCAGGACAGGGTCCTCGCCAGCATGCGCGTGCGACCCGATCTGTGCACCGCCGGCGGCGTGTGTCACGGCGGCGCCTACATGGCGTTCGCCGACACCATCGGTGCCGTCGGCACGGTGATGAACCTGCCCCCCGACACGCGCACCACCACGATCGAATCGAAGACCAACTTCCTCGGCGCCGCGCCGGTCGACACGACCATCACCGCCGAGGCGACGCCGCTGCACCGGGGCAAGACCACGCAGGTGTGGCAGACCATGATCCGCAACGAGGCCGGCAAGCTCTGCGCCGTCGTCACCCAGACGCAGATGGTCCTGCCGAAGTCCTGATGTTTTCGAATCCCAGCGGCGAATGTTTTGCGACGCCCGCCTCGTTCACACGCGCGCCTTGGCCTCGCGCGCGATCTCGAGCAGCAGCTCCAGCTTGCTCAAGTTGAAGCTCTCCGCGGCGATGTCCTCGCCTTCGAGCGACAGCTCGCGGATGTGGCTTTCGAGGTCGCCGATGTGGTCCTCGATCTCGCCGATCCAGCGGTCGAACCGCATCCCTTCGCTCAATTCGTAACGGGCGGCGACGGCCGCCCTCGATGGGCGAAGCGCTATGGCGGTGGATTGAGCCGACATGAGACACCTCCATTCAACTATGCCCATAACTGCAAACCCATGGCCACGTTCAGCCCGGCGTGAAATCAACCTTGAAATTGCATGAAGAAAGCCCCGCGCCAATGCAACTCAACGTTGGATCAGCGCTGCTCGATCCGGCCGCCTGCGGCCGTGCTCAGAGCCCAAGCTCGCCATGCGAGCCGAGCCGCACGAGTTGCAGCGTATCCGCGTCGGGCTTGCGATAGATGAGCACCAGATCGGGGCGGATGTGGCAGTCGCGGCAGTCGTCCCAGGCGCCGCTCAGCGGGTGATCGCGAAAGCGGGGCGGCAGCGGCGTGTCGGCTGCGAGCATGTCGATGACTTGCGCGAGCATGGCATCGAGGCGGTTGCCGTGCGATCCTTTTTTCTCGCGCTTGAAGTCGCGGCGAAAGCGAGTGGTTGGCTCAATCGTCCGCATTGAGGGACTTCAGGAGGGCCTTGCTGTTCGGGTAGCGCTTGAGCCTGCCGCGCCGCGCTTCCTTGATCGCTGCGATGGTCCGGGCGTTGGGGATCAGCGGCTCGAAGGGGAGCGCCTTCTCCCTGGCGATGCGTATCAGCATGAGCCGAAAGGCATCGGACACGGTCAGGCCCATCGCTGCCAGCACCGCGGCTGCCTCGTCCCTGGTTTGCTCGTCGATGCGGGCACGTACGACAGTATTGGCCATGGTCATGTCTCCTTGAGCCACAATGTAGCACAATGCTCGCCCGCAACCATCCCGACAGCACCGGGAATTGAGCCGCTTTCATCCCGGAAATCATGCGCGCCCGAGCCCCAATGCCGCCTCATTGCACCGCAGTATGCCCCTGGTCCGGAAGGCCGGAAACGGGTACCAGGAGAGGCAAAGCGGGGCGCGCTCGATGCGCACGGCGGCAAGCCGGTGGCGGTTGCCTCTTTCGTCCCGCCCGGCTGGTTTCGCGCCCGTCTTCCCGTCCTGACGGCCGTTTGATCCTAGGACCGACGCCATGAACCCGCTCGAGCAGATCAAGCCGGCCACCTCCGCCGGCTTCTCCTTCGTGGAGCTGTTTTTGACGGCGCATCCGGTCGTCAAGATCGTCATGCTCGGGCTTCTCGTCGCCTCGGTGTGGGCCTGGGCCATCATCATCGAGAAGCTGTTCGCTTTTCGCCGCGCCCGGCGCGAGGCCGACCGCTTCGAGCAGCTGTTCTGGTCGGGCCAGTCGCTGGAGGAGCTCTACGCCGCCATCTCGCGCGGGCGCACGTTCTCCATGGCCTCGCTGTTCGTCGCCGCCATGCACGAGTGGAAGCGCTCGGTGGAAGGCAACATCCGCGCCATGGGCGGCATCCAGCTGCGCGTCGAGAAGGTGATGGACGTCACCATCAGCCGCGAGATGGAGCAGCTCGACCGCCGCCTGCTGTTCCTCGCCACCGTCGGCTCGACCGCGCCCTTCGTGGGCCTCTTCGGCACGGTGTGGGGCATCATGACGAGCTTCCAGGCGATCGCCATCTCCAAGAACACCAACCTCGCCGTGGTGGCGCCCGGCATCGCGGAAGCGCTGTTTGCCACCGCGCTCGGCCTGCTCGCCGCCATCCCCGCCGTCATCTTCTACAACAAGTTCGCCGCCGACTCCTCGCGGCTGTCGCAGCGGCTGGAGGCCTTCGCCGACGAGTTCTCGGCCATCGTCTCGCGCCAGATCGACGTGAGGACGTGATGCGGCGCGCAGATGCAACTGTTTCTGTCATCCCGGCCGTAGCGCGCAGCGCGAAGAGCCGGGACCCAGGGCCACGATGTCTGTCCGGGCGACCTCGCCGCTCCTGGGTCCCGGATCTCTCGCTGCTGCGAAATTGCCGGGATGACACGCAGCGAGGATTGCGCCCGTGGCCGCTAGCCTCCGATCCCCAGCCCGGCCCGGCGGCGGCCGCCGCAGCCGCGCCCGGCGTCATGTGCCCATGCACGAGATCAACGTCACGCCGTTCGTCGACGTGATGCTGGTGCTGCTCATCGTCTTCATGGTGACGGCGCCGCTGCTCACGGTCGGCGTGCCCATCGAGCTGCCCGAGACCAAGGGCGAGCAGCTGCAGGCGGCCAAGGAGCCGCTGGTGATCAGCGTCAACGGCGACGGCAAGATCTACATCCAGGAAACCGAGGTCGCGTTCGACGAGCTGGTCCCCAGGCTGCGCGCGATCGCCAAACAGGGCGCAAGCCAGCAAATCTTCTTTCGCGGCTCCAAAGGCGCCGACTACCAACAGGTTACGCGGCTGATGGACCACATCAGGGCTGGCGGCTTCCACAGAATCGGATTGGTAACCGCTGGAGACAAATAAGGCCGATTGCGTGCGACTGGGGCTCATCTGCTCGATCCTCCTGCACGTTGCGATCCTGGCTTGGGCCGTTTTCACCATCCAGTCGCAGCGCGAGATTCGCGCGGCCGAGCCGGACCCGGTCGTGGTCGACTTGGTGACCGAGAGCGATCTCACCAGGCTCCGCCAGGGCTCGCGCACGGCCAAAAAGCGCGAGGCCCAGCCCAAGGAGGCGCCGAAGTCGGAGCCCGCCAAGAAGCTGGCGGCCAAGCCCAAGCCCGCGGCCGCCGCGCCGCCGCCACCTCCGCCCCCGCCGGAAGAGCCGCCCCCGCCCAAGGAGGCTGCGAAGGCCAAGCCCAAAGTCGCCTCTGCGCCTCCCGCTCCCTCGCTCGATGAGCAAAAGAAGCTGGCAGCGCTGCTCAAGGAGGAGGAGCACAAGGCGGAGGTGGCCCTGAAGCGGCTCGAGGAGGAGCGCAAGGCCGACGAACTGCGAAAGGCCGAAGAGGAGCGCAAAGCGGAACAGAAGCGCAAGGCCGAGGAAGAGAAGAAGGCCGAGGAGAAGAAGCGGCTCGAAGAGGAAAAACAGCGCAAGAAGGCCGAGGCCAAGAAGAAGCGCGACGAGCAGCGGCGCAAGAAGCTCGCCGAGCGCAAGAAGAAGCGCGAGGAGGAAAGAAAGCGCAAGGAAGCCGAGGCCAAGAAGAAGCAATTCGATGCCGAGAAGATCGCAGCTCTGCTGAACAAGGTGCCCGACAAGGGCGCGCCGCCTCCGCCCTCCGCGCCGCCGAAAGAGCCGACCAAGGCCAAGGGCCCCGCGCTCGGGGCGCCCGAGGGCCGCGATCAGCGGATCTCGGCGAGCGAGATCGCCATCATCGGCCAGATCATCAAATCCTGCGTGCAGTCGAAGTGGAACGTGCTCGGCGGCGGCGAGTCGGCGCAGCACACCAACGTCAAGATCCGCCTGCGCTTCCACGCGGACGGCCGGCTTGCGTCGGCCCCCGAGGTCATGAACCCGCAGAACTCGGCCTACTTCCTGGCCGTGCAGGACAGCGCGCTGCGCGCCGTGCGCGAGTGCGAGCCCTATCCGCTGCCCGCCGCCAAGTACGATATCTGGAAGGATATCGTGCTCAACTTCGATCCCCGCGACATGTTCTAGTGTTCCGACTCTGACGCTTGATACCCGCCTTTGACAGCTTCGAGCGCATCGAGGGCGCGGCGTTCTTTTTCGAGGATGACGTCGGCGGTCTTGGTCCAGACGAAGGGTTTGGGGTTGGCGTTGTGGGCACTCAGGTAGTCCTGGATGGCGGCTTGCAGGTCGGCGACGCTGGTGAAGGTGCCGCGCCGGATGCGCTTCCTCGTGATCTCGGCGAAGAAGCGCTCGACGAGATTGAGCCAGGACGCGCTGGTCGGCGTGAAGTGCAGATGGAAGCGGGGATGCTTGGCGAGCCAGGCCTTCACCGCAGGCGTCTTGTGCGTCCCGTAGTTGTCGACCACGAGGTGGAGATCGAGGTGCTTGTCGACGATCGGTCGATCAGCTTGAGGAAGCGGATGAACTCCTTGGCGCGATGGCGCGGCTGGCATTCGCCGATGACGAGGCCGCTCTTCACGTCGAGCGCGGCGAACAGCGTGGTCGTGCCGTGGCGCTTGTAGTCGTGCGTCATGGTCGCGGCGCGGCCCTTCTTCAAGGGCAGGCCCGGCTGCGTGCGGTCGAGCGCCTGGATCTGGCTCTTCTCGTCGACGCACAGCACCAGCGCCCGGTCCGGCGGGTTCATGTAGAGGCCGACGACATCGCTGACCTTCTCCTCGAACTGCGGGTCGTTGGAGATCTTGAAGGTCGCACGAGATGCGGCTTGAGGCCGGCTTCGGCCCAGATGCGCTGCACGCTGGTGTGGCTGATGCCCATCTCGGCCGCCATCGTGCGCACGCTCCAATGCGTGGCATTCGGCGGCGTCTGGCTCGCCGTCTTGGCCAGCACCTTGCGCTTGATCGCCGCCGACAGCGGCTTCTTGCCCGGCGGCCGCGTCTTGTCGCGCAGAAGCCCGTCGACGCCTTCCGCGATGTAGCGCTCCTGCCAGCGCCACACGCACGGCTTCGACTTGCCGGTGCGCCGCATGATCGCGTTGGTGCCGAGCCCGTCGGCCGTCGCCAGCACGATCTCGGCGCGCCAGACCGCCTTGCTCGAGCTGTTGCGATCCGCGATGATCGCTTCGAGCCGCGACCGGTTCGCCGGGCTCACGTAGAGGCAGATGTCGTCTCGTCGCATGACCGCACCCTGACTGATTTGCGGCCACATGGGAATCATCTGTCAGTGACGCTGGCTCAGCATGGGTTCCA
>CAWCOF010000010.1:0-141678 GCA_963797005.1 uncultured Alphaproteobacteria bacterium | reverse complement strand
AACTGCAACCAACCCTTTCCGGCTTCCAATATGCTTGCCCGCGAAATGGGTCGCAAGATGACGCGCGCGACCGCGCCGCGGGAGTGCCGTGAGGGCCCTTCAGGGCGTGCCGATGTTGCCACACCAGCCCCCCGATCGGATGATGCACCGAACCTTAGCCGTTCGCCCCGTTACAGCGGCTTGATCCCAACCTTGCGAAACTTGATCACGCCCACGGCGTGCTGCAGCCCGATCGGCCCCTCGGTCCACATGTTATTGTGCAGCTCCGCTGTCTTCTGGCCGTTCAGCACCACGGTGATGTCGCGTCCCTTGGCGGTGATCTCGAAAGTGTTCCACTTGCCGCCGGCCTTCGGCATCGGGTGCACCTCGATATAGTGGACTATCGCCCCGGTGCCGTAGGTGATCCTTCGCTGGTCGAAGATGTTCGCTTCGTAGCAGGTTCTGTCGGTGAGCTTGTTGCGGTCGCTGTAGCGCAGATATATGCCCTGTTGGCGTCGTCGCTCGCCCAGAACTCGATATGCAGCATGAAGTTCTTGTAAGAATTCTTGCTGATGAGGAAAGCGGGATTCTTGCTCGTTCTCTTGTCAGCGACGACGGTCTCGTCCTCGAGCCGCCAGTTGCTCTCGCCGACGCGATCCCAGTCCCCCATGGTCTTGCTGTCCAGCAGCGTGATCCAGCCTTCCCCCGTCTGGCCCCTTGCCTCCGGTGCCAGGTGAGTGCCGGCGAATGCGAAGAGAGCGAGCCCCGCGGCGAGGCCGAGCAGTGACGCGCGTTGCATGTTGAATTCCTCCCTGAAAAAGGCTTTGGCGTATATCTGTCCGCGGCGTGCTCTTCTTCGAATAGGCCCCGGCGGACGAACCATCCTAGCGGTTTCCCGGAAGGCCGTGGGACTTTTGCGATGGCCGATCCAAGGCGCCGATCCGGTCATGGGCGACCGGCGCTGTTGTCGACCGCCATTGCAGGATCGCCGGTTGCGCCGCAACATCGGCCACATGGCCGGAGCCACCAGGGGATCGAACCCTATGAGGCGGGCTCTGACGGCGCATTACTCGCGTTGGGTCCGGCAACGGGCGTGAGCTGTACGCCCGCACGGCTGTACGTCGGCGCGCAGACCGCCTACACCGCTTTCGTGTCCCGCAGGTCGGAGCCGCCGCCGTTCATGTCCTTCGCCACCGTTGCCGGCCGCAACATCGAATATCGCGTGATCCCGGGCGATCCGCTGCGGCCGACGCTCGTCTTTCTGCACGAGGGCCTGGGCTCCGCCGGCCTGTGGCGCGATTTCCCCGACAAGGTGGCGGCGCGCTCGGCGCCGCGCACTCGTCTATTCCCGCTTCGGCTACGGGCAATCGGATGGGCTGCGCGGGCCCCGCACGTCCCAGTTCATGCACGAGGAGGCGCTCGAGTTCCTTCCCGCCCTGCTCGACCCGCTCGGCATCGCCCGCCCGCTGCTGATCGGCCACTCCGACGGCGCCTCCATCGCCCTCATCCATGCCGGGGCGTCGGACCGCGCCGTCGCCGGCCTCGCGCTCCTGGCGCCGCACATCTTCGTCGAGCCGATCTGCGTGGCGAGCATCGCGCGCATCCGCGAGAGCTACCGCACGACCGATCTGAGAACCCGGCTCGCCAGGCACCACGCCCATGTCGACGACGCCTTCCTGGGCTGGGCGGACACCTGGCTGAGGCCAGCGTTCCTGGAGTGGTCCATCGACGACGTCGTCGCCCGAGTCACCCAGCCGATGCTGCTGATCCAGGGCCGCGACGACGAATACGGCACGCTGGCGCAACTCGACCGCATCGAGGCCCGCGCGCAAGGCCCCGCATCGCGGCTGGTGCTTGCCGATTGCGGCCACGCGCCGCAGCGGGACCAGGAAACGGCCGTCCTGGAGGCGATCGTGGCGTTCGCAAAAAGCCTTGCCGATCAAGGGCCTGAAAGCTGATTGACCGCCGCCGCCATGTCCCCTATTTGTCAACCGCCCATGTCATCAGCGATTTTCTGTTCTGGGGCGAGTTAAACCATCGCGCTGGGGGAGCCTGCGTGACTTATCCGGGCCCGGGTACGGTCTCCAAGAAGCCGACGTGGCAACGCATCTGGAAGCTCAAGCGCGTGACCGTCGGCTGGCGCCAGCCTCTGATCGACCGTTCACCGATGTGGGCGCGCCGCCTGCTGGGCCCGATCGGCTCCTACCTCGACATGCTGCTGATCGACCACGGCATCTTCCGCCTGGCCTACCTCAACCGGCACCGGCTCGGTGACCGCGCCTGGCGCTCCGCGCAGCCGGCCCCGCACGACATCCGGGCGATGGCCGGCCTGGGTGTGCGCACCATCGTCAACCTGCGCGGCGAGCGGCTGTGCGGCAGCTACTGGCTCGAGCAGGCCGCGTGCAAGAAGCATGGCATCGAGCTCGTCGATTTCATGCTGCGCTCGCGCGCGGCGCCCAAGCGTGAGCAGATCAGGGGCGCCGTCGAGCTGTTCGATCGCGTCGCGTATCCTGTGCTGATGCACTGCAAGTCCGGCTCCGATCGCGTCGGGCTGATGAGCGTGCTCTATCGGCACCTGAAGGAAGGCGTGCCCCTCGAAGAGGCCAGGCGGCAGCTTTCCGTGCGCTACGGCCATTTCCGCCAGACCCACACCGGCGTCCTCGACTACGTCTTCGAGCGCTACATCGCCGACAACAAGCGCACGCCCATGCCGTTCCTGGAATGGGTCGACAAGGTCTACGACCCCGACGAAGTGCAGCGCGCGTTCCGGACCCGCGGCCGCCTCGGCGGCCTGGTGCCCCCGCGCCAGTCTTGATTTCAGCTCCCGCTATCCGGCGAGCCAGCCCGTGCGATCGGCGCCATTGAGCGCGACCTCGGGATGCAGCATCTCGCTCAGCATCTCGGCCGTGTCGGCGAGCCGCGGCCCCGGCCGGTTGAAGTAGGCATTGCCGTCGGCAAAGTAGACGCGCCCCTCACGCACCGCGGCGATGTCCTTCCAGCCCGGTTTGGCTTCGAGCAGCGCGCGCTCCTCGAGACAGCGCTTCAGGTCGTAGCCGCAGGGCGCCACGACAATCACCTCCGGGTTGGCGGCAACGATCTCCTCCCATTGCATCCAGCCCGAATGCTTGCCGGCCTCGCCGAACAGGTTGTCGCCGCCGGCAGCCTCGATCAGCTCCGGCATCCAGTTGCCGCCCGCCATCAGCGGCTCGACCCACTCGATCAAGGCGATGCGCGGCCGCGGCCGGCCGGCAACGCGCGCGCTCACCGCAGCGAGGCGCGCTTGCATATCACGCACGAGGGCCTCGCCCGCCGCCTCGACACCGAGCCCCGCCGCAACTCGGCGGATGTCGGCGTACACATCGGCCAGCGAGTTGGGCTTCAGCGACAGGATCTCGACCGGCCGACCCGTCCAGGTGCAGGTCGCCGCCTCCACGTCGCTCAACGAGACGGCGCACACTTGGCAATGGTCCTGCGTGACGATCACGTCCGGCTCCAGCGCTTTCAGTGCCGCGCCGTCGACGCGATAGACCGACAGCCCGTCGCGCACGATCTGTTGCACGCGCGCGTCGATGTCGGCGCTCGTGCCAGCGGCCTCGAACTTCGGCGCCGTGAGCGCCGGCAGCGCCCCCACGTCGGGCGGAAAATCACACTCGTGGCTGCGTCCCACCAGCCAGTCACGCCGCCCCAGCGCACACACGATCTCCGTCGCACTGGCAATCAGGCTGACGGTGCGCCTCCCTCTCCCCGCTTGCCCTCGGGCTCTCCCAACGCCCTCCCTTTCCGCATCCGGCCCGAGGGCCTGCGGGGAGAGGGTCGGGGTGAGGGGCAGAGGCTTGCTCCGGCGCATGTGGCTGCCCCTCACCCTAACCCTCTCCCCGTTCGCGCTGAAGGAGCGCGGCGGGGAGAGGGAATAAGATCACAAAATACAAAGCCGTCGCGCGTCACGGTCTCCCCCACCTCCACATCGATGCGCCGCGCGAACATCGGCCCCGCACAGGCAAAGGTGTGGAACTCGCCGTTCTCCGCGCACGGGTCGACGCCCGCCGGCAGCTCGCTCAAGAATTCAAGATCGAAGCGCCGCCCGGCAAACCGCGCCGGCAGCTTCTTGGGATCGACGCACGTCACGTACGCCTCGAGGCCACCGGCGATCATGTCGCGCGCCAGCCGCCCCGTCTCCAGGCCCCACAGCGGAAACAGCGGCGCAATCCCCGTCCCCGCAAGCCTCTCTTCGCGATAGCGGCGGATGTCCTCCAGAAACAGGTCGCCGAAGGCGAAAGCCTCCACGCCCGCCCTCTGCTGCCCAGCAACGAAGGCCCCCATGATGGCCTCGTAGACCTCGTTCGGGCAGGGGTTGGGGATCGGCAGGACGTTGAGCGGCAGGCCGGAAGCCGCCGCCTGCGCCTCCAGCAGTTCGCGCCGCACGCCGTGCATGGCGACGCGGTCGAAGGCCTCGTTGATGGTCGTCATCAGGCCCACCACGGTCACGTCCGGCCGCCGGCGCAGGGCATGCAGCGCCCAGGCCGAGTCCTTGCCCGTGCTCCAGCTCAGAACCGTTCTCATTGCTGCGATGCCCTGCTTGCGGTTGACGTATGCGCGGTGCGCTGCCAATGCTCATTTGCCTTACACCACATGGGGACCGGGAGCCATCGTGAGCCAACCAGCCGCGGACAGTACGAGCCTTGTCGGCGACGCGGCCGCGCGCATCCTGCGCGATGTCGCCGACCCGCAGACCCTCAATAGCGCCAAGGACGACGGCTGGAAGAAGCCCGCCTGGAAGGCGCTGGAAGACGCGGGCATGGCGGTCGCCTGGGTGCCCGATACGCTGGGCGGCGCGGGCGCCGGCCTGGCCGACGGCTTCGCCGTCCTGCGCGAGGCCGGGCGCTTCGCCCTGCCCTTGCCGCTGGCCGAGACGCTGCTCGCCGGCTGGCTCTTGTCACGGGCAAGCATTTCCTCTCCCGAGGGCGCCATGACCTGCGCGCCGACCCGGCCGGGCGACATCGCCAAGGTCGCGGACAACGGCACCGTCAGCGGGCGCCTGCGCGCCGTGCCGATGGCCAGGGACGCAGCCCACCTCGCCGTGCTCGCCAGGCGCGGCGACGGCCGCCATGCCGTTGCCCTGATCGACGCCAAGGCCGCGAGCATTGCCGACGGGGAGAGCATGGCCGGCGACGCCCTCAATGCGGTCACCCTGAATGGCGTGCGGCCCATCGAGTTGATGGATGCCTCCGGCGTCGATGAGGACGCACTTTTGATGATGGGTGCGGCGGCGCGTGCCATCGAGATGGCCGGCGCGCTCGAAGCCGCGCTCGATCTGGCCGTCGGCTATGCCAACGAGCGCGTCGCCTTCGAGCGCAAGATCGCCAAGTTCCAGGCCGTGCAGCACAACCTCGCGCGCCTCGCCGGCGAGGTTGCCGTCGCCGTCGCCGCGGCCACCTCCGCCGCCGACGCCATCGCCACCGCGGGTGCTCCCTCTCCCCGCGCGTCGCCGACCTCTCCTTCTTCGCCATCAGCGCGGGGAGAGGGTCGGGGTGAGGGGCAGCCACACGCGCCAAAGCAAGCCTCTGCCCCTCACCCCAGCCCTCTCCCCGTGAAGTACGGGGAGAGGGGGCTGTTCGACGAAGCCGTGTTCCTTGAGGTCGCCTCGGCCAAGATCCGCGTCGGCGAGGCGGCGACGGAAGGTGCCGCCATCGCACACCAGGTGCTGGGCGCCATCGGCTTCACCCAGGAGCACACGCTGCACCGCTTCACGCGCCGCCTGTGGGCCTGGCGCGACGACTTCGGCAACGAGAGCTACTGGGCGGCCAGGCTCGGCACGCTCGTGGCGGCGAAAGGCCCCGACGGGCTGTGGCCCATGCTGGCGGCACGGTGAGAGACCCATGACCAAGGCCCTCGAGTTCGATCCTGTTCGTCTGCCGCCGGAATGCCAGCGTCTGCGTGAGGAGGTGCGCGCGTTCCTCGCCGAGGAGATCGAGGCCGGCACCTTCGGCCCCAGCATCGTCGGCGGCATCGACGGCGCCTACAGCGAGGCGTTCAGCCGCAAGGTCGGTGCCAAGGGCTGGATCGGCATGACTTGGCCCAAGAAGTACGGCGGCCAGGAGAGGAGCTTCCTCGAGCGCTACGTCGTCACCGAGGAGTTCCGCGTCGCCAACGCCCCGGTACGCCTGCACTTCGTCGCCGACCGCCAGAGCGGCCCAGTGCTCATCAAGTATGCCAGCGAGCGCATCAAGGCCGACGTGCTGCCGCGCATCTGCCGGGGCGAGGTGTGCTTCGCCATCGGCATGAGCGAGCCCAACTCCGGCTCCGACCTCTTCGCCGCCAGCACCAAGGCCACCAAGACCGACGGCGGCTGGCTCATCAACGGCACCAAGGTGTGGACCAGCAACGCGCATCACGCGCACTACCTGATCGGCCTCTTCCGCACCTCGCCGCCGACCAAGGAGAACCGCCGGCACGGGCTCACCCAGTTCCTGGTCGACATGAAGAACACGCCCGGCATCGCGGTCAACCCGATCTACCAGATGACCGGCCAGCACGACTTCAACGAGGTCGTGTTCACCGACGCCTTCATGCCCGACGACCACGTGCTGGGCGAGGTGGACGGCGCCTGGAAGCAGGCGACCTCCGAGCTCGCCTACGAGAGGAGCGGCCCGGAGCGGTTCCTGGAGACCTTCTACGTGCTGCCCGAGCTGGTGCGCGTGCTGGGCGAGAAGCCCGATACGCGCGGCGCCGAGGGCTTGGGGAGGCTGGTGGCGCAGGTGCATGCGCTGCGACGCATGTCGGTCTCCGTCGCCGGCATGCTGCACGCGGGCAAGGAGCCGGTGGTGGAGGCCGCCATCGTCAAGGACGTCGGCACCATCTGGGAGCAGAAGCTGCCCCACAAGGCGCGTGATCTCGCCGCGTTCGCCGAGGAGGAGGCCGCCAACCGCGCCACCTTCGAGGAGATGAACGCCTTCGCCACCATGATCGCGCCCAAGCTCACCATCCAGGGCGGCACCACCGAGATCCTGCGCGGCATCATCGCCCGCGGCCTGGGCCTGCGGTGAGGGGACCGCTCCTGGTCCCCTCTCCCCTCGGGGGAGAGGACGTGAGGCCACGACTTGCGGTCGCGTGCCTCGACCGTCCAATGTATCGATACCCTGATGGCGCGATCGCAAGTCGTTTGGCCGAACTGGTGAGGGGCGACTTCTGCTCGCAGGCCAAAGGCCCCCTCATCCGCCCCTTCGGGGCACCTTCTCCCCAAGGGGAGAAGGGCCACCGCCGCTTTGGAGGAAATTGACATGGGCCCGTTCAAGGATATCGGCGTCGATCTGAAAGACATGGTGGCGACCATCGAGATCCGCCGCCCGCCGCACAACTTCTTCGACATCGACCTGATCCGCGAGATCGCCGACGCCTGCGAGACGCTCGACAAGGACTCCCAATGCCGGGCCATCGTGCTGGCGTCTGAGGGCACCGCGTTCTGCGCCGGTGCCAAGCTCGGCGATGGTGCCGACGTGCAAAACGTGCTGGTCAAGCGCTCCGAGACCGGCCAGGCGGGCCACCTCTACATCGAGGCCGTGCGCCTCTACCGCACCGCCAAGCCGATGGTCGGCGCCATCCACGGCGCCGCGGTCGGCGGCGGGCTCGGCCTCGCGCTCGTCCCCGACCTGCGCGTCACCTGCCCCGAGGCGCGCTTCTGCGCCAACTTCACCAGGCTCGGCTTCCACCCGGGCTTCGGCCTCACCCACACGCTGCCCGCCCTGATCGGACCGTCCAAGGCCGCGCTGATGTTCTACACGTCCCGCCGCGTGCCGGGCGAGGAGGCCTACCGCATAGGTCTCGCCGACATGCTGGTGCCGCAAGCGGAGGTGCGCTCAGCCGCCCAGAAGCTCGCCAGGGAGATCGCGGAGGCCTCCCCGCTCGGCGTCGTCGAGACGCGCGCCACCCTGCGCGCGGGCCTTGCCGACCGCGTCCGCGCCGCCACCGACATCGAGCTCGAGAAGCAGACCCGCCTGCGCAAGACCGAGGACTTCAAGGAAGGCGTCAACGCCGTCAACCAGCGCCGCCCCGCCCGCTTCGTTGGGCGGTAACGTCATCCCGTGCAGCCGCCGCGCTTTCCGCGCGAGCGGCGACGGCACGGGACCCATGCACGCGTCCCCTTGCGCTTGCATCGTGAAAGGCAGCGCCCGATAGAGCGTGTTCCTTCAACGACCCACGCCCGCGGCTCGGTGTCCTGGGTTCCGGCCCGAGGCCGGAATGACGTTGCGGCGAACTGTGCACAGAGCTCCCTACGCGAACCGTGGCCCGGCGCCGTCGGACTACTCCCCATACCCCGGGCTCTCGCGGTCCAGCCTGCGCAGCAGCGCCGGCCACTCGTGCCGGCCGATCGGCCGGTAGCCCTGGTCGGAATTGTTGAAGCGGTTGCGCTCGAGCGTCGTGCGCTGCACCTCGTCGGGGATCGGCACCAGCTCCGCGTTCGCCTGCTGCAGGGCGAGTTGCATGCGGCAGGCGCGCTCGGCCCGGTACATCCACACGAAGGCCTCGGCGACCGTGCGGCCCACGGTGAGAAGGCCATGGTTGCGCAGGAACAGCACGTTGTTGGGCCCGAGGTCGCGCGCGATCGCCTCCCGCTCGGCCCGGTCCATCGAGATGCCCTCGTAGCCGTGATAGGCCGTGCTGGCGATGACGGCGAGCGCGTGCTGCGTGATCGGCAGCAACCCGTCCTTCTGCGTCGCCACGCTCACCCCCGCCGGCGTGTGCGTGTGGATGCAGCAGGCGGCATCCGGCCGCGCCATGTGCACGGCGCTATGGATGACGAACCCCGCCGGATTGATGTGATGCTCGGTCTCGCTCAGGATGTTGCCTGCGACGTCGATCTTGACCAGGCACGAGGCGGTGATCTCCTCGAACAGGAAGCCGTACGGGTTGATCAGGAACTGGTCGCCCGGCCCCGGCACGCGCGCGGTCAGGTGCGTGCCGATCAGGTCCGACCAGCCGAACAGGTGCACCAGCCGATAGGCCGCCGCCAGGTCGACCCGCCGCTCCCACTCCTCGGGCGATATGCTTGCCTTGGCCGCCTTGCGCGCCTTCCCCGATACTGCCGTCGCCATCTTTGTCTCCCTTGGCAATTACCTGACGCGCTTGCGGCGTGTGGACTCCCCCTCCCCCTTGCGGGGAGGGGTCGGGGGTGGGGGTAAGGAACTTGGGGCGTCCTCGCATTCTTCACCCCACCCCTAACCCCTCCCCGTCAAGGGGAGGGGGAATCCGGCCGAGCCAGCTTCCAGCATCACGCTTCGTTGATTCCGGGTACTAGGCTGAAAACAGCCGCTGCAGGAGACGGCGCGCCAGCACGCCGGCGACGCGGCGGCGGTAGTGGCCCGGAGTGAACGTGGTCTTCATGGACATGATCTGGTCGCGGACCAGTTCGTCGAGGCCCTTGAAGACGCGCTCCTCGAGCGGGCCGCCGCACAGCGCAGCGGTGCCTTCGAGCAGAACGGGGCGCGGGTTGGTGCCGGTGACGGCGACGCGCAAGTCGGCCAGCGTGTCGCCCTCGCGGCGCAAGGCGACCGCCACGCCGGCCACCGGGTACTCGATCGAACGGCGGATGCGGATCTTGTCGTAGCCTGAGCGCAGACCGGGCACATGCCTGGCGCGCACGGCCGTCACCAGCTCGCCCGGAGCCAGCGCCAGGAAGTGCTTGCCGTCGCCCTCGCCCGAGCCGTCGTGGCGCGCATGGCCGATGTAGAGCTTCTCCAGCGGCAGGGTGCGCTTACCCGTCGGACTTACGAGGTCGACCTCGGCGCCGAGCGTCATGAGGGCAGGCGCCAGGTCGCCGCTGAAGGTGGCGAAGCACACGCCGCGGCTCTTGGGCGCCACGTGGCAGATCTCGCCCGTGGTCTTGAGGCAGTGATTGTTGGCACCCCGCCACCATTCGCTCTGGTTGTAGAAGATGCAGCGCGTGTCGAGGCACAGGTTGCCGCCGAGCGTGCCCATGTTGCGGTGGGTGGGCCCGGCGATCGAGCCGGCGGCTTCAGCCACCACGGGATAGTGCGCGACCACATCCGGGTGTGCCGCAAGCTCGGCCAACGTCACCGACGCGCCGATCTCGAGCCCTGACGTGTCGGCCTTGATCGCGCGCAGCTCGGCGACGCCGGTCATGTCGATCAGCACGGGCGGCGTGACGATGCCGCGGCGGATGTTGACAACCAGATCGGTGCCGCCGCCCAGCGGCTGCGCCTGCGGGTTGGCGGCGCGCGCCTCCAGCGCCTGCGCCACGCTCGATGGCCGCACCAGTTGGAACTCGGCAACGGCGCTCATAGGTCCGCCCCGTTGCGTTTTTTGAGGATCGCCCGCTGGCGCTTCTCGATGGCGGCATAGACGCGGTCGGGCGTGACGGGGAGATCGTTGAAGCGCAGGCCGGTGGCGTCGGCAATCGCGTTGGTGAGCGCCGGCAGGAAGGCGGCAAGCGAGCCCTCGCCAGCCTCCTTGGCCCCGAACGGCCCGTGCGGATCGTTGCTCTCGACGATGCCGACTTCGATCGGCGGGGAGTCCTGGATAGTCGGCACCCGGTAGTCGAGCATGTTGGCGGTCAGCAGCAGGCCGTCGTGGTAGCCCGCCTCCTCGCTCATGGCCTGGCCGAGCCCCATCCACACCGAGCCCTGCACCTGGCCCTCGACGGTGAGGCGGTTGAGCGCCTTGCCGCAGTCGTGCGCCACCCACACCTTGTCGACGTCGACGACGCCGGTCTCCTCGTCGACCGTCACCTCCACCACCTGGGCCGAGTAGCTGTAGCCCATGGTGCCGCCGATGGCCGCGCCGCGGTATTTCTTGCCGCCGTGCGATTCCGGGATGGTCGAGTAGGTGCCGGTGACGGTGATGGTGCCGCCGTCCTTCAGCGCCTCGGCCACCACCTCCTCGAAGCTGAGCCCCTTGTCCTGCGCGCCGGCGCGGTAGACCTCGCCCAGGCATTCGATGTCGCCGGGCTCCGCGTCGAGCTTGCGCGCCGCGGCTCCGATCAGCAGGCCCTTGAGCTTGTTGGCCGCGTCGATCGCCGCATTGCCGACGATGAAGGTGACGCGCGAGGAATAGGAGCCGTTGTCCTTCGGCACCACGTCGCTGTCGCCCGACACGATGCGCACGCGGGAAATGTCGAGGCCCATGATCTCCGCCACCGTCTGCACCAGCACGGTGGAGGAGCCCTGGCCGATCTCGGCCGCCCCCGTCAGCACGACGATCGAGCCGTCGAAGTCGAGCTTCAATTTCACCGTGGCGTGCGGCTCGCCGGTCCAGTTCACCGGCTTGGAGGCGCCGGAGATGTAGTGCGAGCAGGCAAAGCCCAGCCCCTTGCGCTTGCCGTCGACGGGAGGGCCGAGCTTGCCCTTGCGCGCCTTCCAGCCGCTCGCCTTCTCCACCCAGTCGATGCACTCGGGCAGCCCGTAGCTGTTCACCATCAGGTCGTTGTCGGTGAAGGTCGGCGCGTTCAGGAAATTGGCCCGGCGCAGGCCAAGCGGATCGAGGCCCATCTCGGCCGCCATCTGGTCGAGCAGGCTCTCGAAGGCGAAGCGCACGTCGACCGTGCCGTGGCCGCGGAACGCCCCGCACGGCGGCGTGTTGGTGAGCACGCGCTTGCCGATGTACTTGACGTTCTTGAGATCGTAGATGGCGTAGAGCATCGAGCCCGAATAGAGGATCGTCACCACGCCGTAGCCCGAGTGCGCGCCGCCACGCTGGGTGCACTCGCACTCGACCGCCGTGATGCGTCCGTCCTGCGCGAGCCCGATCTTGAGGCGGATATCGGTCTCCGGCCGGCCGCGGTGGGTGATGAAGGTCTCCTCGCGCGTCGTCATGATGCGCACGGCGCCGCCGGCCTTCCGGGCCAGCAGCGCCGCGATCAGCTCGACGTTGAGGCACTCCGTGCGGCAGCCGAAGCCCCCGCCGACGAAGGGCTTGATGACGCGGATCCGCGACATGTCCATGTCGAGGATCTGGGCCAGCATCAGATGCACGTAGTAGGGGACCTGGGTGGAGGCATGCACGGTGAGCCGGTCGCGCACCGCGTCGTAGTCGGCGACCGCGGCGTGCATCTCCATCTGGTTCTGGCACACCTCGGCGCAGTTGTAGGTCGCCTCGCGCACCAGCGCGGCTTCAGCGAATCCATCGGCCACGTTGCCCAGCTCGAACAACACGTCGCGCTCGAGATTGCCGGGCTTCTTGGCGTGCAGGGGCACCGCATCGGGTGCCAGCGCGGCGCTCGCCGTGTAGTAGGCCGGCAGCTCGCGCACCTTCATGCTTATGAGCCGCACGGCCGCCTCGGCCGTGGCCTCGTCGACGGCTGCCACCGCCGCCACCGGCTCGCCCTTGTAGCGCACCTTGTCGCGCGCCAGCGGGTGCTCGCTGCGCGCGATGGGGAGCACGCCGAAGGTCTTGTCGCAGTCGGCCCCGGTGACGACGGCGATCACGCCGGGCAGCTTCGCCGCCGCCGAGGTGTCGACCTCGAGGATCTCGGCGTGCGCATAGGGACTGCGGTAGATGCGCCCCGCCAGCATCTGCGGGGCGAGAAAATCGGCCGTGTACCTGGCCCGGCCCGACACCTTCTCCGGCCCGTCCACCATGGGTACATAGGCCCCGATCGGGTGGATAGGAACGATCTCGTTCATGGCACACGCACCGTAGGGCGCAATAGCAAAGCGTATTGCGCCGCCTCTGTGTTCATCGGCGCAATACGGCTGACGCCTATTGCGCCCTACGTCGCCATTCATGGGGCTAGCCGCCTCCCCGCTCGCGAGCAACGCAGAAGCGTGCTGCACGGCCTCGATGATCTTCACGTAGCCCGTGCAGCGGCAGATATTGCTGCCCAGCGCGTCCCGGATCTCGTCCTCGCTGGGCCTGGGATTGCGGCGCAGGAGGCCGGCCGAGGCCATGATGAAGCCCGGCGTGCAGTAGCCGCACTGGGAGCCGAGCTTCTCATGGAAGCCGCGCTGCACCGCCGACAGCGCGCCGCCATGGCCGAGCGCCTCGATCGTATCGACGCGCTTGCCGGCCACCGTAGCCGCCAAGGTCAGGCAGGAGAGCGTGGGCTTGTCGTCGACCAGGACCGTGCATGCCCCGCATTCGCCGCCGTCGCATCCGGTCTTGGTGCCGGTCAGCCCCACGGTCTCGCGCAGGTAGTCCAGCAGCAACCGACTGTCGGCCACCGCGTCGGTGCGCCGACGGCCGTTCAGTGTCAGCTCGAGCAGTCTCGCCATGAGGGGCCCCACGGACGGAAGGGTCTCGCCGTTGTGCGACGGTTATAGAATAGTTTGGCCTACCAATCAATTCTACCCAAACGACGGCTCGCTTTTAGCGGACGTCTGAGGACAATCCGCTCGTCGAGACCGCCTAGAACCGCTCCACCCACGGCCGCACCTCGACCTCGAGGCTCCAGGCGCTACGCGGCTGCTTGAGCACGGCCAGGTAGGTCTGGGCGATGGCGTCCGGGTCTAGCAGGCTGTCGGGCGAAGCTGCGTCGCCGGGCCGGCCGCGCTCGGCGCTTTTCACGCCGCCGTCGATGACGAAATGCGCCACGTGGATGCCCTTGCCCTGCAGCTCGCGCGCCATCGACTGGGCCAGCCCGCGAAGCGCAAACTTGCCCATGGCGAACGGCGCCGACTGGGCGTAGCCCTTGACGCTGGCCGAGGCCCCTGTGAAGAAGATCGCGCCTTGCCCCCTCTGCACCATGCGCCTGGCCGCCTGCTGCCCGACGAGGAAGCCGCCGAAGGCGGACACCTCCATGGTCCGCGCCACCTCGGCGGGATCGAGGTCGAGAAACGGTCCGCGCGTACGATAGCTGGCGTTGTAGAGCACCACATCGAGCGGACCCAGCACGCGGTCGGCTTCCGCGAACAGGGCCGCAACCGAGTCCGGCTTCGCAACATCGGCACTGACGAGGACCGCGCCGGTCTCCTTGGCAAGGCCCGCGAGCTTGCCCGTGTCGCGCGCCGAGAGCGCGATCCTGTAGCCGTCGCCATGGAGCGCACGCGCGAAGGCGGCGCTGATGCCCGATCCGGTGCCGACGATGAGGGCGGTCTTGGTCATTGATGTTCTCCTCTGCTCGGCTCTCTACCTACCACTGCCGCCGCCTGTCATCCCGGCCGTAGCGCGCCTGCGCGGAGAGCCGGGACCCAGCAGTCACTTGCTCAAGCGATCTTTTCCCTGGGTCCCGGATATTTCGCTTCGCGAAATTCCGGGATGACACCTTACTCCACAGCCGTCAGCGTGTAGCCTGCCTCGCGGAAGAGCGCCACCAGCCCCCGCTTGCCCGGCAGGTGCAGGGCACCCACGGCAATGACGACGCCGCCCTCGGCCAGCGCCTCCAGCGCCTTGTCCCGCATGCCGAGATTGCGCGAGAAGACGAGGCTCTGCTCCGCCGAATTGAACACCTCGGGCGCCACGCCGAACTTCTCGGCCAGCGCCAGCTGGAACGGCCACACGGCGCCGATCTGCCGTCCGAGATAGAGCAGCACCGTGGTCTCGACGACATCGTCGATCCGATCGTAGGTGCGAAGGCTCGCTCTCAGCATCTGGACCTGATCGGCCTCCGGCACCTCGGCCATGGCGCGAAACTGCTGGTCCAGGCTCTCAAGGCCCGTGACGCCGACCCCGCGCGCGCGCGCGTCCCTGGCAAGGCGCATGTCGAGCGGAAGCAGCCCTTCGCTGACGCGGCGGCGCTCGCAATCGGACAGGGCGAGCAGCAGCGTCGCCACCCAGGGACGGAAGGCACCCGCCACCTCGGACGGAAATCCGGACCGCTGCAACAAGCGGGCGAGCATGGCGTATTCGTCTTCGCTCAGGAGCTGCTCCAGCCGGCGCCCGTCGGTGAACAGGATGAGCTCGCGCGCCTTCGTAAAAGCTTTCGCAAAGTTCGCGCCCGACAGGTCGCCGACTTCCAGAATCAGCCTGCGCGCGCCCTTCACGGCAGCCTCGACGGCGGGCGGCAACGTGTTGATGCGGTCGTCGGTCAGGTGCATCGTGCCGAACAGGTAGGAGACGGGGGTGCCCGCGCGCTCGATCTTCCAGAGCAAAGCATTGGCGTTGGGCGTCGCCTCCGACATCGCCATGATGCGCGCGTGCAGGGCGGGATCGGTAACCTTCATCTCCTCGAGCATGTTCTTGCCGCGGCAGCCTGGCGCCTCCGCGGCAACAGCCGCCGCCTGCGCGATCACGAGCGCGACGCCGAGCAGGAAGGTTCGTATCAGGCGCACACGGAAACTCCGGTCCGGCAACCTATCTATGGCCAGGCGATGCTGGCTCGTTGCCAAGGCAGCCGTGTGGCCGGGACGGCATCAGGCGCGCGGATGGGCCGCGTCATAGACGGCAAGCAGCCGGTCGCGGTCCACCTCCGTGTAGACCTGCGTCGTCGACAGGCTGGCGTGGCCCAGCAGCTCCTGGATCTGCCTGAGATCCGCGCCGGCGGAGAGCAGATGGGTGGCGAACGAGTGGCGAAGCGCATGCGGGGTCGCCGTCTCGGGGAGATCGAGCGCCTCCCGCAGGCGCTCCATGGCGAGCTGGACGATGCGGGGGCTCAGCCGCCCGCCCTTGGCGCCGCGGAAGAGCGGCCCGTCCGGTTCGAGCGGAAACGGGCACAGCGCGAGGTAGCGCGCGACCGCAGCCTGCGTGACCGGCAGAACCGGGGCCAGCCGCTCCTTGCCGCCCTTGCCCGTGATGCGCAGCATGTCACGGCCCTCCACCGGCGCTTCGCTGCGTGTGAGGCCCAGCGCCTCGGAGATGCGCAGGCCAGACCCGTAGAGCAGCAGCAGCACCGCGGCATCGCGCGCCGCGATCCAGTCGAGCTCCGCGCCCGGCCCGGCATCGACCACGGCGGCAGCCCTGGCAACGGTGAGCGGCTTGGGGATGCCATGCGGCACCTTCGGCAGGGCGACCTGCCGCACGCCGCGGTTCTTCACGACCTCCTCGGCTTCGAGCCAGCGGAAGAAGGAGCGCAGCGCCGACATGGTGCGCGCCAGGGAGCGGCTCGAGAACCCGGCGCGGCGCCGGTGCGCCATGAACGCGCGGAAGCGCTTGGCATCGAGTCGGGCAAGGTCGGCGAGGCAGGGCGCATGGCCGAGCTCGCCCTTGAGCCAGCCCAGGAACTGGCGCAGGTCGCGCTCGTAGGCGTCGAGCGTGTGTTGGGCAGCGCCGCGCTCGTGCGTGAGCGCATCGAACCACGCCGCGATCGTACGCCCAAGGTCATGCGCCAGCGGCAGCGCGCCATCGTCCAGGATTGCCTCGAGCGTCGCGCCCTGCATGGAGCCTCGGCCGGCCTGCTGCTGCCGTCGCCATCGAATCTGGCCGCCGAAGGTTAACCGAATCTTAACAGGGGCGCCGGCAATCGTGCTAGTGGTCCGATTCCAACATTCGCTTCCCTTCTCGGCACGCTCTGGTGCGAATGTTGGAATCGAAAGGACCACTAGCAAATGTTGGGTTCTAGTGGAGCTTTGGATTTGACATTCGCTTCGCGAGGACGCGGCTGGGTGGGTAGCGAATGTCAAATCCGCTCCACTAGGTAGGCCCGGCTATTCAGGGAGGTTTGCGATGGGAATTGCGGGCTGGATCGTACTGGCCGTCGTCGTGCTGGTCGTCCTGTGGGTCATTGCGACCTACAACGGCCTCGTCTCGCTGCGCCAGCGCTGCCGGCAGGCCTTCTCCGACATCGACGTGCAGCTCAAGCAGCGCCACGATCTCGTGCCCAACCTGGTCGAGACCGTCAAAGGCTACGCCGCGCACGAGAAGGAGACGCTGGAGAACGTCGTCAAGGCGCGCAACGCCGCCGTCAGCGCCCAGGGCCCCGCTGCCCAGGCCGCCGCCGAGGGCGTGTTGCAGGGCGCGCTGCGCCAGATCTTCGCGCTCGCCGAGGCCTACCCCGACCTCAAGGCCAACCAGAGCTTCCAGCAGCTGCAGAGCGAGCTTTCCGATCTCGAAAACAAGATCGCCGCCGCGCGCCGCTTCTTCAACAACGCGGCCGCCGAGTACAACGCCACGCGCGAGAGCTTCCCGGCCGTGCTGTTCGCCCAGCCCATGGGCTTCTCGGCGCAGGAGTTCTTCAACCTCGACGAGGCGGAGCGCAAGGCCGTGACGGCCGCACCGCAGGTGAAGTTCTGATAGGTGCAGGTGTTCCCTCTCCCCACTCTTCAGTGGGGAGAGGGTTAGGGTGAGGGGCAGCACCTTGCTCCGGCGTTTACATCTGCCCCTCACCCCGACCCTCTCCCCGCGCTGATGGCGTGCGAGGGTACGTCGGCGGAGCGCGGGGAGAGGGAGGCCACAGCATGTTCCAAGCCTACGGCCTCTACGGACACATCCAGGCCAACCGCGTGCGCTCTGCCTTGCTGCTGGCAGGCTTCGTGGCGCTCTTGCACGTGCTGCTGTTCTCGCTCCTTCTGATCTGGAGCGCCTTCCTCGGCGGCACCTTCGCGGAGATCGTGGCGGGCGCAGCCCACCAGTTCGGCCGCTCCTGGCCGATCGCCATGTTCGCCGCGCTCGCCTGGTTCGGGGTCGCCTACTTCACCCACCAGACGCTGATCGGCATGGCGACGGGCGCCCGCAGCGTCACGCGCGCACAAGCACCCAAGCTCTACAATGTGCTGGAGAACCTGTGCATCTCGCGCGGCCTGCCGATGCCGGCGCTGCAGATCATGGAGACGCCGGCGCTCAACGCCTACGCGAGCGGCCTCAGCGAGGGCCAATACGTCGTGGCCGTGACCCGCGGCCTGGTCGACACGCTGAGCGAGGACGAGCTTGAGGCCGTGCTGGCGCACGAGCTCACCCACATCCGCAACCGCGACACCCAGCTGATGGTGGTGGCCATCATCTTCGCGGGCATCTTCGCCTTTTTCGGCGACCTCATCATCCGCGGCTGGGATTTCCCCTACGGCTGGGCGCCGCGCTCCAAGACGGACGGGCCCTGGGGCTCGACCAGGTCCAGCGGCGGCTGGGGCAGCGATGGCGACAACGGCGGGGGACGGCGCGGCGGGCGCAGCAGCAGCGGTGGCGGCGGGGCCGTGCTGGCGATTGCCGTCGCCATTGCCATCATCCTTGTCACCTGGGGCGTCTCGACCTTGATCCGGCTCGCCCTGTCGCGCTCACGCGAGTTCCTGGCGGACGCAGGCTCCGCGGAGCTGACCAAGAATCCCGACGCCCTCGTGCGCGCGCTGCGCAAGATCGAAGGCCAAGCCAGCCTCGACGTGCCCTCGCGCATGGAGGCGTTCTTCATCGAGAATCCGGTGGCGCAGCGGGTCAGCGGCCTGTTCGCGACGCACCCCTCGATCGACGCACGTGTCGACGCGCTGCGCCGCTATGCCGGCGCCCTGGAAGCACCCGCCGCGTGAGGCCGAAGGCGCCTCAGGCGCTGCGCCGGCCCTTGTCGCGATAGCGGTGCGCGTAGTCATAGATGCTCACCAGGACGGCCGGCGAGTTATCGAGCGACACCGCCAGCGCCGCGCCGGTGGCGAGCGCCCGGTCGCCGGGCGTACCAGTCTCGTGGCCGCGAGATGCGGCATCGGGCGCATTCTCGTTGCTGGCCACCAGCCGCTTGCGGCGCCAGCGCTGGACTTTACTCAGCATGATCATTCTCCTCGGCGCGCCTTGCCGGACACGCTTTAGCTCGCTTGTTGGCTAGATCGCGATTGCGCCGCCACACGACAAGTGAGCGTGCGCTTCACATCGCGACACGACTGTGTGAACATTGTTGAGAAGCTGGCCGGTACTGCGCCTTCTCATCGCGCGAGACCGGCGGCAACCGGGGAGGAGACATGGTGACCGCGGTGAAGGCTGCGCAAGCGGACAAGGCCGGCGATGTCGCGACCGCGATCGCCGTCCTGCGCCAGCGCTTCGGCGAGCGGCTGCAGACCGGCGAAGCGATCCGGCGCCAGCACGCCAACACCATCACCTGGATTCCCAATCAGCCGCCCGACGCCGTGATCTGGGTCGAGAGCAAGGACGAGGTGTGCGAGGTGGTGCGCGTGGCGGCCACGCATCGCGTGCCACTTGTTCCGTTTGGCGCCGGCACATCGCTCGAAGGCCACATCAATGCCCCGCGCGGCGGGCTGTCGCTCGACTTCTCCCGCATGAACCGCGTGCTCGCCGTCAACGAGCGTGATCTCGATGCCCGCGTGGAGCCCGGCGTCTCGCGCAAGCAGCTCAACGACTACCTGCGCGACCTGGGCTTGTTCTTTCCGGTCGATCCCGGCGCCGAGGAGGCGACGATTGGCGGCATGGCTTCCACACGCGCGTCGGGCACCACCGCCGTGCGCTACGGCACCATGCGCGAGAACGTGCTCAACCTCACCGCCGTGCTGGCCGATGGCTCTGTGGTCAAGACAGCGCAGCGCGCGCGCAAGTCGGCCGCCGGCTACGACCTCACGCGCCTGATGGTGGGCTCAGAGGGTACGCTCGGCATCTTCACAGAGCTCACGGTGCGCCTCTACGGCATCCCCGAGCGGATTCTTTCCGCCGTCTGCCCCTTCCATACCTTGGAGGGCGCCTGCAACGCCGTGATCCAGTCGATCCAGCTCGGTCTCGGCATCGCGCGCATGGAGCTGCTCGACCCGCCGCAGATCCAGGTGGTCAACGCCTACGCCAAGCTCGGCCTCGATGAGAAGCCGACGCTGTTCCTCGAATTCCACGGCACGGAGGCGGGCGCCCGCGACCAGGTCGAGAACTTCAAGGCGCTGGCCGAGGCAGAAGGCGCCATCCGCTTCGACTGGGCCGAGAGCGAGGAGGAGCGCCGGCGGCTGTGGAAGGCGCGCCACGAGGCCTACTGGGCGATCCGGGCGGTGTTTCCCGGCAAGGACGCGCTGGCGACCGACGTGTGCGTGCCGATCTCGCGGCTTGCCGAATGCGTGGTGGAGACTCAAAAGGACATCGAGGCCTCGGGCCTCACCGCGCCCATCGTCGGCCACGTCGGCGACGGCAACTTCCACACCACGCCGGTGTTCGACCTCAACAACGCCAAGGAGATGGCCGCGGTCGAAGGCTTCCTGGAACGGCTGGCCGAGCGCGCGATCGCCATGGAAGGCACCTGCACCGGCGAGCACGGCATCGGCCAGGGCAAAATGAAGTACTTGAAGGCCGAGCTCGGCGAGGGCCTCAGCGTCATGCGCGCCATCAAGACCGCGCTCGATCCGCACGGCATCATGAACCCCGGCAAGATCCTGTCCGCCTGAGGCCGTCCCTGGCCTGCGCATCCCGCAGGCAGGCGTTAACCGGCGTTTAGCACTTCCTTTAGCGCCTGATGGTAGAGCGGTGAGTGCGCGCAGCCGCCGGGGAAGGAGTCTTGCGCCCTTCCGTCCACGCTTCCCGGAGACACGATGAAGACGCCGGCCACCAAGGTGATCATCTTCAACGCCGCGGCGGTGCTCATCACCGTCAGTGCGCTGGTGGGCGTGCTGCGCTCCTACGTCTTCAAGCCGGCCATCGCGCCGTGCACCGAGCGCTATCTCAACGGGACCAACCTCGCGCTCGAGCGCGCCGGCGTCGTGCTTGCCGCCGCCGACCTGCAGTCGAGCGGCGGCGGCAACGACGCGGGCCTGCTCGAGAACCTCGCCATCGGCCCGCTCAAGGGCGCACCCGCCCGCAACGTCATCAACGTGAAGCTGCCGCAGGGTTCGGGCTCGCCCTGGAGCGAGACGCAGCCCAAGGGCGGCATCAGCTTCCCCTGGCAGCCGCGCGCGATCGAAGGCAAAACCGCGGTATGCCTGAGCTATTCCGTGCTGCTGCCGGAGAGCTTTGCCTTCCATCGCGGCGGCGTCCTGCCCGGCATCCGCGGCACGGACGACACCGGCAAGTCGGCGGACGGCTTCCTGGCGCGGCTCGCCTGGCGGGCCGACCATGGCGGCGGCGCCACCTTGCGCATCACCACCGGCGACAACACCGAGCGCCTCAACGCGGAGCGCGAGGCCTTCGATTTCCCGCAGGGCCGCTGGGTCAAGCTCGAGCTGGAGACCGTGCTCAACGCGCCCAAGGAGACCAATGGGATCTTGCGCGCCTGGGTGGACGGACGCCTCGCCATCGAGCGCACCGACATGGTGTACCGCTCCAAGCCCGGCGTCGCCGTCTCCGGCGTCTCAGCCGACGTCTTCTACGGCGCGGAGGGTGCGTCGCCGACCGCCGCGGCACCCCGCGACACCGCCGTGTCGCTGACGCCGTTCGATCTCAGGTGGCAATAGCGCCACCGGGGTCAGACCCTGCGGGGATAAGTCCGCCTACGGTTAAAACGTCATCCCCGCGAAGGCGGGGACCCACGCAAGCATCCGCTTGCGCTCGTTTTCCGCATCGTGGCTACCACGCTGCCCGGCCGGTGTGTCGTTGATAGCGAGCCTATGTTGCTCGGTGTCG
This sequence comes from uncultured Alphaproteobacteria bacterium, assembly GCA_963797005.1. GTDB lineage: Bacteria > Pseudomonadota > Alphaproteobacteria > Rhizobiales > Hyphomicrobiaceae > AWTP1-13. Next base: position 120,354 of record CAWCOF010000010.1, on the reverse strand, counting down.
TGGGTACCCCGCCGGCGTTTACCCCGGGCTCGATCCGGGGCGGGCATGACGCTTGTGGGACGCGCTCGATCTCCCACAACCGTCATCCCCGGCAGTCGCCACAACACCACCGCGTGTCACCCGCCCGCCAGCGCGCGCACCTCGGCGAGCAGCTTCGCATCGACCGATACGCCCTCGGCCCGCGCCTTCTCGCGCAGCGCAATGCGCCGCGAGCCCGGCAGCCGCGCCCCGTCGTCCTCGATCGTCTCAGCCAACATCGCGATGCGCTCGGCGAACAGGTCGGTGCCGCCGAAGGCGCCGGGATCGATGGCGATCAGGAACTGGCCGACGCCGGGCGGGGGCCCCTCGGGCTCGAAGAACGAGCCTGCCTCGAAGCCGAACCTGGCGCCGGTCAGGGCGACACTCAGCACCTCCACCATCAGCGCCAGCGCCGCGCCCTTGGCGCCGCCGATGGGCAGCAGCGTGCCCTTGAGCGCAGCCGTCGCGTCGGTGGTGGGGCGCCCGTGCTCGTCGACGGCCCAGTCGGCCGGGACGGGCTCGCCCTTCTGGGCGGCGGCGAGGATCTTGCCGCGCGCCACCTGGCTCAACGCCAGATCGACGACGATGGGCGCCTTGCCCGCCTGCGGCGCGGCGAAGCCGATCGGGTTGGTGCCGAACACGGGGCGCCTGCCGCCCCAGGGGGCAATGGCCTTGGGCGTATTGCCGAAGGCGAGCGCCACCAGGCCCGCCTCGGCCAGCCGCTCGACGTGACGGCCGACGACGCCGAAGTGGTGCGAGCGCACGAAACCGGCAGCCGAGATCCCGGCGGCGACGGCGAGATCGGGCAGGCGCGCGACGGCGAGATCGAAGGCCGGATAGGCAAAGCCGTTGCACACGTCGACCATCAGGCTCGCCGGCCGCGGCTGCCGCACCCGCAGCGTCGCGTAGCCATCGACCTTGCCGGTCCTCGCCTGGCCCGCGTAGCTCGGCACGCGGGCTATCCCGTGGCCCTTCTGGCCGTCGACCTCGGCCGCCGTCAGGGCGGCAGCGACTGACGCCGCATTCGTCTCCGACGTCCGCGACGCGACGAGCGCGGCGGCAATCGCCGCCTGCAGCTCAGCTATGGCTATGGTTGTCTGGCTCATGATCCCTTTCGCCTACGGAATCCCCCTCCCCCCTGCGGGGAGGGGTTAGGGGTGGGGGTACCCAGTTCGCCGCACAGACCCGTCAAGAGGCGGGCCGCGCCCTATCCAGGACGCGGGCGACGCTGTCCACCGTCATCAGGCTCACCCGGTGGTTGGCCTCGGCGGTGACGCCGGAGATATGCGGCGTCAGGATCACGTTGGCGATGCCGGCGAAGCGCTTGCCGGCCTCGCTCTTGATCGGCTCATCGTCGAAGACGTCCAGCGCCGCGCCGCCAAGGTGGCCACTGCGCAACGCGGCGGCGCACGCCTCCTCGTCGACGATGCCGCCGCGCGCCGAGTTGATCAGAACCGCGCCGGCCCGCATCTGCGCCATCTGGCGTTCACCGATGAGCCCGCGCGTTTCGGCGTTGAGCGGACAATGCACGGTGACGACATCGGCTTGCTCCAACAGTGCCTCGAGCGAGACCTTCTGCGCCAGGTGCCAGTTCTCGTGCTCGGGCGGAAGATAGGGATCACTCGCCACCACCCGCATCTCGAGCGCGCGCGCCTTGCGGGCGCTAGTGCCGCCAACCGAGCCCAGCCCGACGACGCCGAGACACTTGCCGGCGAGCTCCGCGCCCCGGCCCAGCTCCTCGCGCGGCCACTCGCCCGCCACCAGACGGTGCGTGTCGAGATAGGCGCGCTTGCGCAGCAGCAGCATGGCCATGGCGATGGCGTATTCGGCGACCGAGGTGGCGTTGGCGCCGCGCGCCGAGCACACCTCGATGCCGCGCGCCTCGCAGGCGGCCACATCGATGTTGTCGAGCCCGACGCCGAGCCGACCCACCACCTTCAGCTTCGGCGCCAGCGCGAGCAGCGTCTTGTCCACCTTCGTGCGGTTGCGCACGATCAGCGCCGGGATATCGCGCACGAGCTTTTCCAGCTCGCTACGCTTGTTCCACAGCTCCCGGTCCCAGTGCACCTTGAAGCGCTTCTGCAGCGTCTCCACCGCCGCCGGCTCGAGGAACTCGGTGATGACGATGTCGGTCATGGCTGCTTCTCGCGTGCTGGCCGGGCCGAGCCTGGCGCCCAAGGGAGGAACGGGAGGGGCAGTGTGCTTCGAAGCCCGCCGCCGGCGCAAGGGATTGCGCGGGGAGTCCTAATGCAGCTTCACCTGCGGCTCGGTGCGGCGCGTGATGAGGCGGGCGACCGTGTCGAGCGCCACCTTGGTGAAGCCGTGCAGGGCGAGCTGGTGCAGCTTGTAGAGCGAGCGGTACATCAAGCCGGCGAAGATGCCCTCGATGAACAGGTTGCCGCCGACCAGCTTGCCCATCAGGCTGCCGACCGTCGAGTAGGAGCCGAGCGACACCAGCGAGCCGAAATCGCGGTAGTGCCAATCCTTCAGCGCCTCGCCCCTCAGCCGCCGCGGCAGCTCGCGCGCCAGGTGCGAGGCCTGCTGATGCGCGGCCTGCGCGCGCGGCGGCACCGGCGTGGCATGGCCCGGCCAGGGGCACGCGGCGCAGTCGCCCAGCGCGAACATGTTGTCGTCGCGCGTCGTCTGCAAGGTTTGGCGCACGATCAGCCGGTTGAGCTTGTCGGTCTCCAGCCCGGCCAGGCCCGCGAGAAAGTCCGGCGCCTTGATGCCGGCCGACCACACGACCAGCTCCGCCGGTATGACGACGCCGCTGGCGAGCCGCACGCCGTCGGGCAGCACCTCGGCCACGCGCGCGCCCACGTGCAGGTTGACGCCGAGCCCCTCCAGCAGCTTGACCGCCGCCTTCGACAGCCGCTCGGGCAGCGCGGGCAGGATGCGCGGCGCCGCCTCGATCAGGTCGATGCGGATGTCCTTGTCGGGATCGATGCGGTCGAGCCCGAAGGCGATCAGCTGCCGCGTCGTCTTGTGCAGCTCGGCCGCCAGCTCCGTGCCCGTGGCACCCGCGCCGATGATGGCGACATGCAGCTGCTCGGGCCGCAAGGGCTCGGTCTGCGTATTCGCCCGGATGCAGGCATTGACAAGCCGCCGGTGGAAGCGGGCCGCGTCCTCGGCCGTGTCGAGCGCCAGCGCATGCTCCCTGACGCCCGGCGTGCCGAAATCGTTGGTCATGCTGCCGACGGCGATGACGAGCGTATCGTAGGACACCTCCTGGCCGGGCGTGATCTGGCGCCCCTCGTCGTCGATGAAGGGTGCCACGTGCACCACGCGGCGGTCGCGGTCGAGGCCCGCCATGCTGCCGGCGCGGTAGACGAAGCCGTGCCAGTAGGCCTGCGCCAGGTAGTCGATGGCGTGCATGCCCTCGTCCATGCTGCCGGCGGCGATCTCGTGCAGCAGCGGCTTCCACAGGTGCGTGCGCTTGCCGTCGATCAGCGTGACGCAAGCCTTGCCGCGCCGCCCGAGCTTGTGGCCGAGCCTGGTTGCGAGCTCCAGGCCGCCCGCACCACCCCCAACGACCACGATCGCATGTGGCCCCGCGGTCATGGTCAGACGTTGCTGCCGCGCGCCCGTGCGCCGGCGCCGGTGCCGGCGATGCGCCCGAACACGGCGCCGTTGGTGAGGCCGGTACCGCCGGGATAATTGAAGTAGAAGATGCCGCCCACCATCTCGCCCGCCGCATAGAGGCCAGGAATCGGCAGCCCGTCGGTGTCGATCACGCGCGCGGCTGTATCGATCTTCACGCCGCCGAAGGTGAACGTGAGCCCGCAGGTGACGGCATAGGCCTTGAACGGCGGCTCCTCGATGGTGATGGCCCAGTTGGACTTCGGCACCGCCAGCCCGACCGTGCAGCGCCCGTCCTTGACGTTGGGGTTGAACGGCACCTCGCGCTCCACCGCGGCGTTGAACGCATTGATGGTCTCGAGCGCCTTGGCGGCATTGACGCCCTCGAGCTTCTCGACAGCTCCGGCAGCGTGTCGGCGGATACCTTGGTGATGCGCTTGATGCGGTATTCGTCGCGCAGCAGGTGCAGCACCTTCTTGTCGAACACCTGCCAGCAGAACTGCCCCGGCTGCATCAGGATCACGCGGCCGTACTTGGCGTAGGTGTAGTTGCGAAAATCCGCCCCCTCGTCGACGAAGCGCTCGCCGTTGGCGTTGATCATGACCGAGAAGGGATAGTTGTGCTTCTGGAAGTTGTCGCCGACGGCAAGATCGCCGAACTCCGGCGCGTTGCGGTCCCAGGCCACCGCATGGCCGCCCGACCAGTTGCCGGTCGGCATGGCGCCGGCGTCGAGTGCCATCTTGATGCCGTCGCCGGTGTTGAAGCGGGTGCCGCGCACCTTGGCGAGCTCCCAGCCCGGCCCCATGTAGCGCGTGCGCCACTCGGCGTTGGCCTGGAAGCCGCCCGCGGCCAGCACGACGTTGCGGGTCTTGACCGAGCCGGTCTTGCCGCCATGCCGCACCCGCACGCCCTGCACACCGTCGTCGTCGACGATGAGGCCGGTCGCCTTGGCGTCGTAGACGATCGTGATCTTGTTCTTCTTGGCGGCGGCGGTGAGCGCGGCGACGAGACCCGGCCCGCCGCCGTGGCTCTCGACGGTGAGGCCGCCCCAGAACTTGAACCGCCCGTCGACCTTGAACGCCTGCCGGCCCCAGATCGGGGCGAAGCGCACGCCCTTCTCGCGCATCCAGCGCAAGGTCGGCCGGCTCTGCTTGACCAGCACCTCGGTCAGATCGGGATCGGTGCGGTACTCGGTGACCCGGTACATGTCGTCGAAGAACTGATCCTCGGTGTAGGTGCCGAAGTCGGTCTGCGCGACCTCATCGGCGGTGAGATCGGGCATCAGCGCCTTGAGGTCCTCGACCCCGTCGTAGACGCAGCGCATGGCACCGGCCGTAAAGCGGCTGTTGCCGCCGGCCTCGTCCTCGGGCGCGCGCTCGAGCACGAGCACGGACACGGCATGCTCGGCGGCGGCGAGCGCGGCACAGAGCGCGGCGTTGCCGCCACCCACGACAATGACATCGGCTGATGCGGGAAGCATCTTGGCTCTCGGCTCCCAGTTCCACGATTGATGTGCTGGTATACACGAGGGCCCCCGCGCAAATCCAAACTTTCGTGCGCAGCCTTTGTGCCCGCCGCCGCCCATGCGAAGGTCGCGGGCAATGCATCAATTCTGCTAATGAGGAACGCCCATGTACGCGCGCGTCACCACCTTCAAGGTGGACCCCGCCCGGCTCGGCGAGGTGGAGGCCAAGGCCCGCGAGATGGCGCACCGCGTCAAGGCCCTGCCCGGCATGGTCGACGCCTACTGCGCGTGGCGCGGCGACGGGCAGGGCGTGATGGTGGCCGTCTATCGCAGCAAGGCGGACGCCGACGCCGCGGTCGGGCGGATCCAGGCGATCTGGGGCAACCTGGCGGGGCTGTTGAGCGGCGCGCCGAGGACCGACACCTACGACAATGTGGCGCACGTCACGGAGTGATCGCGGGCGCGTGCCGCGGCTGCCGGCCCAATCAATCGCCTCAAGCGGCGAGCTCGGCAGCGCCCTTGCCGATGCGGTCGAGCAGCTCATCCACCTGGCTCGCCGGCACGGGCTTGCTGAACACGAAGCCCTGCATCTCGGTGCAGCCCTCGGTGCGAATGATCTCCAGCTGCTCGCTGGTCTCGACGCCTTCGGCAGTCGTGATCATGCCGAGCCCCGTCGCCATGGCCGTCACCGCGCGGACGATGTTGAGCGAGCCGACGCCGTCGGCGATGTCCTTCACGAACGAGCGGTCGATCTTGATCTTGTCGAACGGGAAGCTCTGCAGATAGCTGAGGCTCGAATAGCCCGTGCCGAAGTCGTCCATGGCGATGCGCACACCGAGCGCGCGCAGCTGGAACAGGGTCGCGAGCGTGGCCTCGCTGTCATTGAGCAGCACCGTCTCGGTGATCTCGAGCTCGAGCCGGTCGGCCGGCAGGCCCGAGCCCGTCAGCGCGTCGACAATGGTCTCCACCAGGCTCGCGCTCTTGAACTGAAGCGACGACAGATTGACCGAAACCTTGATGGAGCTCGGCCACTTGGCGGCGGTGGCGCAAGCCTGCCGGATCACCCACTCGCCCAGCGGCACGATGAAGCCGATCTCCTCCGCGATGGGGATGAACGCGCCCGGCGCGATCAAGCCTTTCTCGGGGTGGCGCCAGCGCACGAGCGCCTCGAAGCTGGCGATCTTGTTGCTCGCAAGATCGACGACGGGCTGGTAGTGCAGCTCGAACTGGCCCGCCGGCAGGGCCTTGCGCAGGTCGTTCTCGAGCACGCGCCGCGCCTGCATCTGCGCATCCATCTCGGCCTCGAAGAAGTGGTAGGTGCCGCGCCCGTCGCCCTTGGCCCGATAGAGCGCGAGATCCGCATTGCGCAGAAGCTCGTCCGGCGTCAGCCCGTCCATCGGACCAATGGCGATGCCGACGCTGGTGCCGATCACCACCTGGTGCCCGTCGATGTCGTAGGGCTCGCTCACGGCCTCGATGATGCGCAGCGCCAGCACGGTGGCGTCGGCCGGCTGGCCGAGGCCGACCTGGAGGACGGCGAACTCGTCCCCGCCCATGCGGGCAATGGTATCGGTATCCCTGACCAGGCTGCGCAGGCGATCTCCGACCATGGTGAGGAGCTTGTCGCCGGCCGGATGGCCCAGCGTGTCATTGACGTTCTTGAAGTGGTCGAGGTCGAGCAGGTGGACGGCCAGCACCTCGCCGCGCCTGACGCGGGTGAGCGCCTGCTTGAGCCGCTCGTTGATGAGCACGCGGTTGGGAAGCTCGGTCAGGGCGTCGTGCAGCGCCATGTGCGCGATCTTGGCCTGCGAGCGGCGGCGTTCCGTGATGTCCATGTAGGTCGTAACGAAGCCGCCGTCCATGAGCGGCACGCCGCGCATCTCGAGCACGGTTCCGTCCGGGCGCTCGCGTTCCGAGATGTAGGGCTGGCGCTCCTTGACGAGCGCCATGCGCTCCGCCGCTTGGGCTTCGGCGTCCCCGGGACCGAATTCGCCACGGCTTGCGCTGAAGCGGAAAACGGTCTCCAGCAACGGAGGCCCGTCCGCGAACAGCTCGTCGGGCAGATCCAGGAATTTCTTGGCCTTCCCGTTGCAGACGGTGACGCGCAGACCGCCGTCCACAAGGAATATCCCGCCCGGGAAGTTGTCGACGATGGCCTGCAGCCGCGAGGTCCGCTCGCTCAACAGGCCGTTGTTCTTTTCCAGCAGCGCATAGAGCTTCTCGCGCTCGGTCACATCCTCGTGCGTCGTCACCCAGCCTCCGCCGCGCATCGGCGTGCGCGAGATGCGAACGGCCCGGCCGTCGCTCAGGTGGTGCACGGCTATCGATGCCTTGTGGAAGGTCGCCAGCCGCTCCTTGATATAGGCCTCGGGGCTGTCGCCCGCATAGAGTCCCTTGGCGATGCGCTGCTCGATGATCTGGCGCAGCGTGGTGCCCGGCTTCACGTCCCCGGTCGCCAGACCGTAGATCTCCGCATAGCGGTCGTTGGCGATCAGCACCCGCTGCTCGGCGTCGAACATGCACAGCCCGAGCGACATGTTTCTCAGAGCCGCGTCGAAGCGCTCGTTCTGCTCCTCGAGCGCCTCCTCGCGCTGTTTGAGGAGATCGTTCTTCTCGGCAAGGCGCGCGTTCAGGCGCTCGCGCTCGGTCACGTCCTCGTGCGTGCTGACGAGACCGCCGTCGGCCATCGGACGGCGCAGCACCGATATGAACCGGCCGTCGGTGAGATTGATGATCTCCGAGACCTGCTTGCCGAAACTGGCGATGCCCTCGTCGACGACCTGATTGATGGCCGTCTTGGCGTAGAGCCCATTGGCGATCCGCGCCTCGAAGATCTCGGCAAGCGTCGTGCCCGGCTTCAGCTGCTCAGGCGACAAGCCGTACATTTCCGCATAGCGCCGGTTGGCGAACACCACGCGCTGCGCCCCATCGAACAGGCATAGGCCCTGCGACATGTTGTTGATGGCGGCATTGAAGCGCCGGTTCTGGTCCTTGAGCTCCTCTTCGTGCAGCTTGAGCAGCTCGTTCTGGCGCGCGAGCTGGGCAGCGAGGTTCTCGCGCTCGGTGATGTCCTCCTGCGTGATGACCCAGCCGCCGTCGCTCCTCGGCTGGACCACGGACGCGACCATGCGCCCATCGCCCAACCGGTTGGTCTGTCGGCTCGTCCTTCGGCTGGCGATGCGCCCGCGCATCTCATCCAGCACGAAGTCGGCGGTGACGCCGGGATAGATGCCCCGGCCAATGCGCTGCTCCACCACCTGCTTGAGCGTGGTTCCGGGCTTGATCGTCTCCGGATCGAGCCCATAGAGCCTGGCGTAGCGGTCGTTGCTGACGACGACCTGCTCCTCGGCATCGAACATGGCGAGCCCCTGCGGCATGTTCGCGAATGCCGCATCCAGGAGCAGGTTCTGCCGGCGCAGCTTCTCGTTGGCCTCCTCGAGGCTCTTGAGCGAGCGATCGATGACGCCGAGAGGCACCACGGCAAAGGCATAGTAGATGCCAGCCGCCAGCAGCAGGGCGGTCAGCCCGACCAGCGCGATTTCGTTCAACAACGGGCGCAGGCTGGCCGATACCTCGGCCGCGCCGACGGTGGCATCGCCAGCGACGATGGGTGCACGGTGGGACAAGGTCGGCCACGGCAGCGGCTCGCCGTGGCGTGCAATCTCAGTGTCGTGTGCATCCAGAATGCGCTGGACGATCGGCGTGCCCGTGCGGACTTCCCCGATGGCTGCCAGTTGACGGGCATCGTATCGCGTCGGCGCTTCGGGCACGTAGATGTATTGTGCCGCCCGAGCCGCGGTCAGCTCGGCCTTGAAGGCGAGCGTCTGCGCCTCCTTGAGATAGCCGATGACGCCGTAGCCGATAGGAAATGCGAAGGCCGTGATGAGTGCGACGGCGACGCCCAGAAGGTTTATGAGGCTGCGGACCGGCACCGGCCTTCCCCTCTGGTCCCCAGCAAACATCCCTGCGTCCCCGATAGTTCCCCGTGGAGAGTTATCGGAGCTGCGCCCTAACAGTTCCTTCCGGCGGCTATCCCCAGGAAAAAAGGAGGACGATCATGGATAACAACGGGTAAAAATGTAGGCTGCTGTCGACGGCGGAAGGCGCCTGGCGCCGGTGAGTGAGCCCACAGGATGGATCGCGACAAGCTCGAGAAGCTGCGCGCAAGGTACGCGGATGCCATGCCGGGCGAGGCCCGGGATCCGCAATTCAAGAAGATCGCAGCACTCATCTTCGGCGGCAGCGACCGGCGGCCCAAGCCCTACGAGGGCGTGCCGACGTTCCTCAGCGCGCCGCTTCGGCTCGATGCGCCCCAGCTCGCCGATTTCGGCGGTCTCGACGTGGCGCTGATCGGCGTACCGATGGATCTGGGCGTGACCAACCGGCCAGGCGCCCGGTTCGGACCGCGGGCCGTGCGCGCCATCGAGCGGGTCGGCCCCTACCATCACGTCCACCGTCTGGCGCCGCTGACGGAGGTCAAGTTCGCCGATGTCGGCGATGTGCCGTTTCGCAGCCGCTACAGTCTCGAGGAGAGCCACGAGGATATCGAGGCCTATTTCACCAAGGTTGCCGCGGCCGGGGTTGCGCCGCTCAGCGTCGGCGGCGACCATTCCATAACGCTTCCGATCCTCAAGGCGCTCGGCAGGGACAGGCCCGTGGGCCTCGTGCACATCGATGCCCATTGCGACACGTCGGGTCCCTTCGAAGGCGCCAAGTTCCATCACGGCGGCCCATTCCGGCAGGCGGTGCTCGCCGGCGTGCTCGACCCGGAACGCACCATCCAGATCGGCATCCGCGGCGGCGCCGAATATCTTTGGGAGTTCTCGCGCGAAGCCGGCATGACCGTCATCCACGCCGAGGAGTTCGTGAAGCTGGGCCCCGCGCGCACCATCGAGAAAATCCGCAAGGTGGTGGGCGGCGGCCCCGCCTACCTCACCTTCGACGTCGACAGCCTCGATCCGGCCTTCGCCCCCGGCACGGGGACGCCCGAGGTCGGCGGCCTGAGCACGCGGGAGGCCATGGCGCTGATCCGCGGCTGCGCCGGCCTCGACATCGTCGGCGGCGACGTGGTCGAGGTGGCGCCGCAATACGATGCCACCACCAACACGGCGCAGGCAGCAGCCCAGATGCTGTTCGAGATCCTCGCCCTCATCGCTCGGCTGAAGTAGCGGCAACCTGTAGATTTTGCCAAATTCCGTCGCTTCCTGACCTCGGACGAATACAATGGGCCTGCTGCGAACGCGGGGGACGCCCCACCCTGGACGTTGAGCAACTTTCGCTTAACCGCAGCGTCCGAAGATGACCAGGACCGACATGACATCACGCGCAATCCACCGCGCCGTCCGCAAGGCAGCGATTGACCTGGACGAAGCATCGGATGAGGCGCTGCTTGCCCTGCGGCTGTGCGATCTTCCAATCGAACTCGGCCATACCCTGATGGCCCGCCGGGTGAGCCGCCTTTATCGCGAGCTCACAGCCCGCAGCATCGTCGCCCGTCCTCACGTTTGGCTGTCCGAGGAATTCTTCACGCCCGATCGGGTGCCGGGCTTTGCCGTGCCGTTTTATCTCGCTCACCCTCGATTGATGCGGCTCGAGCGAGCGCAGATGTTGGAGTGCGAAGGGGCGGCAGAAGCCGAGTGCCGACGCATCTTGCGCCACGAAGCCGGACATGCGCTCGATGAAGCGTACAGTTTCAACAAGCGCTCGCGCTATGTGCGGTTGTTCGGCGACCCGAACCAGCCCTATCCGGACAACTACAAGGCCCGCGTGGACAGCCGCCACCACGTCATCAACCTGGCCGGATGGTACGCCCAGGCGCACCCCGTGGAGGATTTTGCCGAGACCTTTGCCGTTTGGCTCAACCCCTACACGGACTGGCGCACGAGCTACGAGGGCTGGCCGGCGATCGAGAAGCTCGCCTACGTCGACGAGCTGATGCACGAGATCGCCAACCAGGCGCCGCCCAATGCGAGAAAAACGGTCGTGGATCCTCTTTCCTCCCGGCGCCACACCCTGAAGGAGCACTACACGGGAAAGCGCGATCACTTCGCCTGGGCCTGGCCCGCGAACTATGACCAGGAGCTGCGGCGCATCTTTTCGGATGACTCGCAAGATGCCGATGCGCTGCCGGCGGCACGCTTCCTGCGCCGCGTGCATGGCGAGCTGCGCACACGCATCGCAGACGGCACCGGCGTTCATGCCTATGCTGTCGATCAGCTGCTTCGGCAGATGATCGCGCGCGCGCAAACCCTCGGCCTGTGCGTGAGCGAAACACCCGACGCGACCATGCAGAAACTCCTCGTCTTGCTGACGATGCAGATGACCGGGGTCCTCCACACGGGCTTTCCGAAGGTCGCCCTATGACCGTGGTCGCCTCGAAAGCCCTGCGCGTGCTCCTGTTGACCGATGAAAACTGCATTCCAGACAAGCTGTTCAGCGAGCTTCAGGGGCGTGATGCGGAGTTGAGCAAGGCCGAGTATGACGTCCTTGAAGCGCTCAAAAACCTTGGCCACAACGTCACATGTGCGGGCGTGGGCAGCGATCTATCCGTCATTCGCCAGGCCATCGAGCGCGACAAGCCCAACATCACCTTCAATCTCGTGGAGCAATTCGACGGCCTGCCGTATTTCGACCAGCACGTCGTCAGCTACCTCGAGCTTCGCAAGCAGAAATACACGGGCTGCAATCCACGGGGGCTGACGATCGCGCGGGACAAGGCGTTGACCAAGAAGATCCTCGCCTACCACCGCATATCGGTGCCGCGGTTCGCGGTCTTCAGGCCGCGCAGGAAGATCTCGGTTCCTTCCCGCCTCAAATTCCCGCTGTTCGTCAAATCTCTGACCGACGAGGGGTCCGAGGGCATCGCTCAGGCATCGTTGGTGCGCGACCAGGAGAAACTCATCGAGCGCATCGCCTTCATTCACGAGAAGACCAACTCCACGGCGCTCGTGGAGGAATTCATCGAGGGACGAGAGATCTACGTCGGCGTCTTCGGCAACGAGCTGTTGACGGCGCTCCCTCCGTGGGAGCTCACCATGGAGAACCTGCCCAAGGCTGTGCCGGTCATTGTCACCGACAAGGCCAAGTGGGACCCGCGCTATCAGGTGAAGATCGGACTGAAGTCGAGCCCTGCCATATTCGACGACGCCATGGCAAAGCACATCAATCAGAACTCCAAGAGGATCTATCGTCTGCTTGGCTTGAGCGGCTACGCCCGCCTCGATTACCGGTTGGACGAGAAGGGACGTCTCTTCCTGTTGGAGGCCAACCCCAATCCGCAGATCGCCAGGGGCGAGGACTTTGCCGACTCCGCCGCTCACACCGGAATGAGCTACGAGGAGCTGATCCAAAAGCTCATCACGCTCGGCCTCAGCTATGAGCCGCGCCCGTAGGCCGTTTCCTGCAATTGCGCCTTGCCTGCACGGCAATTTTTCTAGCGGGCTCGATGGCGGAGGCCCTTAAGGCTGCCGAGCTCCAACCGGTCATCCCTCCGTTAACCCTCGCCGTGCTCTGTCAGGCACGCGCCTGGCTTGCCGGCGTAATGATCGGCTGTGCGGCCTGAGCGGAGGGATAGGGTGAAGATCATCGTGACCGGCGGAGCCGGCTTCATCGGCTCGGCCGTATGCCGGCATCTCATAGGCAACACGGCGGCGCATGTCGTCAACGTCGACAAGCTGACCTACGCCGCCAATCTGCGCTCGCTCGATCCGATCGCTCACAGCCCGCGCTACAGCTTCGTGCGCGCCGACATCTGCGACCGCGCGGCAATGGACTCAATCCTCGCCCGCCATGCGCCCGACGCCGTCATGCACCTCGCCGCCGAGAGCCACGTCGACCGCTCGATCAGCGGCTCGGACGAGTTCATCCGCACCAACGTGCTCGGCACGCACGCCTTGCTCGAGGCCGCCCGCGCCTACTGGATGCGCCTTGCGCCCGAGCGCGCCCGCGCCTTCCGCTTCCTGCACGTGTCGACCGACGAGGTGTATGGCTCGCTCGGCCCCACCGGCGCCTTCCGCGAGGACACGCCCTACGACCCCTCCTCGCCCTATTCGGCGTCGAAGGCCGCCTCCGATCACCTGGCCAGCGCCTGGCAGCGCACCTTCGGCCTGCCGGTCCTGATCTCCAACTGCTCCAACAACTACGGCCCCTACCACTTCCCCGAGAAGCTGATCCCGCTCGCCATCCTCAACGCGCTGGAAGGCAAGTCGCTGCCGGTCTACGGCGACGGCTCCAACGTGCGCGACTGGCTCTTCGTCGAGGACCATGCGCGCGCGCTCGTCGAGATCCTCCAGAAGGGGCGCCCGGGCGAGACCTACAACGTCGGCGGCGGCAACGAGCGCACCAACCTCGAGGTCGTCAACGCCATCTGCGACGCGCTCGACGACCTCGTGCCGGCGGACACCAGCCGGCGCCGGCTGATCACGTTCGTCCCCGACCGGCCGGGCCACGATCATCGCTACGCCATCGACGCCGGCAAGATCGAGCGCGAGCTTGGCTGGCGCGCGCAAGAGAGCTTCGACAGCGGGCTTGCCAGGACCGTGCGCTGGTATCTCGACAACCGCGCCTGGTGGGAGCCCCTGCGCAAGGGCGTCTACGCCGGCGAGCGGCTCGGCCTCGTGCCGGTCGCGGCCCGGGCCGGCTGAAAAGACAAGAGCGAGGTAAACGCATGCGTGCCACGAAGATCCTGGTGGTAGGGGCGCGAGGTCAGCTCGCCCGCGCGCTCGTCGATTGCGCGGCCTCGCGCCGGGCATTCGACGTGGTGGCGATGGGCCGCCCCGAGCTCGACATCCTCGACGAGGCCAGCATCGCCCGCGCCATCGACGCGGTTGCGCCCGACCTCGTCGTCAACGCCGCGGCCTACACCGCCGTCGACAAGGCGGAGCGGGAGGCCGATCTCGCCTACGCCATCAACCGTGACGGCGCCGGCGCGGTGGCACGCGTTGCCGAGGCACACGACTGTCCCATTATTCACATCTCGACCGACTACGTGTTCGATGGCCTCAAGGGGACGCCCTACATCGAGACCGACATGGCCAACCCCTCGGGCGTCTACGGCCGGTCCAAGTTCGCCGGCGAGACGGCGGTGGTGGCGGCCAATCCGCGCCACGTCATCCTGCGCACCGCCTGGGTGTTCGGCGCCCATGGCCACAACTTCCTCAAGACCATCGTGCGGCTGTCGCGGGAGCGGCCCGAGCTGCGCGTGGTGGCCGACCAGCACGGCAATCCCACCTACGCGCCCCACCTCGCCCAGACGATCCTGGCAATCGCCGCCCAGCTCACCGAGGGCCGGCGCGGCGTGTGGGGCATCTTCCATGCCGCGGGCACCGGCGCCACCACCTGGCACGGCTTCGCCGCGGCGATCCTGGGCGCGGCGGCGCGTCTGGGCGCCCCGCAGGTGCCGTTGCTCCCCATCGTCACCGATGCCTACCCCACGCCCGTGCGGCGCCCGCCCAACTCGCGCCTCGACTGCGCCAAGCTCGCTCGCGTCTACGGCCTGCGCATGCCCGCGTGGCAGCAGGGGCTGGAAGAGTGCGTCGCGCGGCTCGCGGCCGACACCCCCACCGGGACCTGGGTACACTACCGGGCATCCAAATTGGTCAGCGTTGATTAGCGCGGCCCGGCGACCTACCCTGCCGGCCGGCCATTCTCGGCCCCGCAGGGATGGAGCGCGACCGCGATGTCCAACATCAATTCAGGCCCCTTCACGACGCGGCCCGAGATCGACGGCACCTTCGGCGTCGTCGCCTCCACGCACTGGATCGCCACCGCCGTCGGCATGGGCGTGCTGGAGCGGGGCGGCAACGCGTTCGACGCCGGGGTTGCGACCGCCTTCACGCTGCAGGTGGTCGAGCCGCATCTGTGCGGTCCCGGTGGCGACGTGCCGGTCATCCTCTACGACGCCAAGGGCGGCAAGCCGGTCGTCGTCTGCGGCCAGGGCCCGGCCCCGGCCGGCGCCACGATTGCGCGCTACCGCGACGAGCTGGGCCTCGACATCATGCCGGGCACCGGGCTGCTGCCGGCGTGCATTCCCGGCACGTTCGAGACCTACATGCTGATCCTGCGCGACTTCGGCACGCTGAGACTGCGCGACGTGCTGGAGCCCGCGATCGCCTACGCGCGCAATGGCTATCCGCTGGTCGAGCGCGGCTGCGCCACCATCGCCACCGTTCAATCCCTCTTCCGCGAGCACTGGCCGACCTCGGCCGCGGTCTACCTGCCGGGCGGCAAGGTGCCCGCGCCCAATTCCCTCTTCACCAACGTCAAGCATGCCGAGACCTACGAGCGCATCCTCAAGGAGGCGGAGACGGGCGGCGGCGGACGCGAGAAGGAGATCGAGCGGGCGCGCCGCGCCTGGAGCCAGGGCTTCGTCGCCGAGGCCATCGACGGGTTCTGTCGCACGAACGAGGTGATGGACGTGAGCGGCCGCCCCCACCGCGGCGTGCTCACCGCGCAGGACATGGCGACCTGGCTGCCCACGCTCGAGGACCCGGTGCACCTCGACTACGGCCCCTATCGCGTGCTCAAGCCCAATGCCTGGACGCAGGGGCCGGCACTGCTGCAGATGCTGGCACTCCTCAAGGGCTTCGACGTCGACCGGCTCGATCCGGACGGCGCCGATTTCGTTCATACCTGGGTCGAGTGCGCCAAGCTCGCCTACGCCGACCGCGAGGCCTTCTATGGCGATCCCAAGTTCGTCGACGTGCCGATGGAGACCCTGCTGTCGGAGGCCTACAACGCCGAGCGGCGCAAGCTCGTCGGCAAGGAGGCCTCGCGCGAGCAGCGCCCCGGCACGATCGAGGGCTACGGCGGACGCGTGATCGTCAAGGGCGCGCGCGCTGCCGCGGCCGGAGCCGGCGAGCCGACATTCGCGCGCATGCACACGGGCCACGGCGCCGGCGAGATGGAGGTCGCACCCTCGGGCGCCGTGCGCGGCGACACGGTGCACATCGACGTCATCGACAAGGCCGGCAACATGTTCACGGCCACGCCGTCCGGCGGGTGGCTGCAGTCCTCGCCGGTGATCCCCGCGCTCGGCTGGCCGCTCGGCACGCGCGGGCAGATGTTCTGGCTCGAGGAGGGCCAGCCCGGCTCCCTGGCGCCCGGCAAGCGCCCGCGCTCGACCCTCTCCGTCGGCATGGCGCTGCGCGACGGCGAGCCCTACATGACCTGGGGCACGCCCGGCGGCGACCAGCAGGACCAGTGGAGCTGCCAGTTCTTCCTGCGCCACACGCGCCGCGACAGCGCCGCCCCGCGCATGAACCTGCAGGCGGCGATCGACGCGCCCGCCTGGCACATCGAGCATTTCCCGGGCTCCTTCTGGCCGCGCACGGCACGGCCCGGCGTGGTGGTCGTCGAGGGCCGGCTGCCGCAAGGCCACCATCAAGGAATTGGAGAAACGCGGCCACACGGTCGAGGTCGGCCCCGACTGGTCGGAAGGGCGGCTGTCGGCGGCCTCGCGCGACGGCGTGCGCCGCCGCGCCGCCGCCAACGCCCGCGGCATGCAGGGCTACGCCGCAGGGCGGTAGTAACCTGATGAGGGAGTACCTAAGGCCGTTCAGATCTAACTACGACCTGCAAAGCTCTGTGATATGATGATGCGTCAATGACGGAGACGTAATGACGGAAGACATTATGGCCGAGACGCAGCGCAAACTGCCCCCCATGACTGTCGCCGATTTCCTCGATTGGCCCGGCGACGGGAGCGGCCGCAAATTCCAGCTCGTCGACGGCGAGCTGCGCGCGATGTCGCCCGGCAGCGCTACGCACGGCACGATTCAGATGACGCTCGGCCGCTTGATCGGCAATCATCTCGTCGGAGACGGCAACCGATGTAGCGTGGTTTCGGAGCCGGCCGTTGCAACGCGCGTGCGGACGCCACCTCAACTTGCGGCTACCCGCGCTTGGCGTCACGGGCGCGCCCGACGAGCCGGGCCAGCACATCTTGCCCGATCCCATCCTGCTGATCGAAATCCCATCGCCCGACGACCCGCGACACCTGGGACAACGTGTGGTCCTACACGACGATCCCAACCGTGCGGGAGATCGCGGTGGTGCATTCGACGCGCGTGCTGGTCGAGCTTCTGCGCCGCGACGGCGACGGCAACTGGCCTGCCGAGCCCGAGGAGATCGGCCCCGGCGGCACCTTGCGCCTCGAGAGCGTGGGCTTTGCCTGTGCGCTTGCCGATGCCTACGCGCAGACGCACCTTGCCTGAGCCGCCTCTGTAGCCTCACGATCCCGGCCAAGTCGATTCGGCAAGCCGAGGCTGCGCATGACCTTCTCCATCATCGCCCGCGACGAGACGACGGGCCGCGTCGGCATCGCCGTGGCGAGCAAGTTCCTGGCCGTGGGCGCGCGCAACGGCTTCATCCGGTCGGGCATCGGCGCCGTCGCGTCGCAGGCGTTCTTTAATCCGTTCTACGGCCCGCGTGGGCTTGCCCTGCTGGCGGCCGGCGCCACGGCCGAGGACGCGGTACGGCTGCTCGTCTCCGCCGACGGCGGCGGCGATCTGCGCCAGGTGCACGCCATGGACCGCCAGGGGCGCTTCGCCGCCCACACCGGGGCCAAGTGCCGCCCCTGGTGCGGCCACCTGGTCAAGCCCGGCTATTCGATCGCCGGCAATCTCCTCACCGGCGCACCCGTGATCGAGGCGATGGCCGAGGCCTACGAGGCCGGCAGCAAGACGCCGCTCGCACGCCGGCTGATCGCCACGCTGAAGGCCGGCGAGGCGGCAGGCGGCGACAGCCGCGGCCGCCAGTCGGCGGCGCTGCTGATCCACGACGACCAGGACTATTCCCTGCTCGACCTCAGGGTCGACGACCACGCCGACCCGCTCGCCGAGCTGGCGCGGCTCGAAGAGGTCGCGCGCGAGCGCTGGGTTCACTTCCGCCGCCTCTTGCCCAGCCGCGACAGTCCCGACGGCGTCACCGACCCGGCCGAGATCGACGCCAGGATCGCCGCCTCGATAGCGAAGAGCTACGAATAGAGGTTCAGCGCCGGCCGAACAGCCGCTCAATGTCGGCGAGCTTGAGCTCAATGTAGGTCGGCCGGCCGTGATTGCACTGACCGGAGTGGGGCGTTGCCTCCATCTCGCGCAGCAACGCGTTCATCTCCTCGCCCGTCAGCCGCCGCCCCGCACGCACGCTGCCGTGGCAGGCCATGGTCGAGCACACCGCTTGCAGCCGCTCCTCCAGCAGCCGCCCTCCGCCCTCGGCCATCACGTCACGTGCCAGGTCGCGGACGAGACCCTTGACGTCCGTGTCGCCCAGCAGCGCCGGCACCTCGCGCACCATCACGGCACCGGGCCCGAACGCCTCCAGCGCGAGCCCCAGGGCTGCGAGGCTCTCGCCCGTCTCGACAAGCGCCGCCGCCTCGTCAGGATCGAGCTCGACGATCTCCGGGATCAGCAATACCTGGCGCGCCACGCCGCCGTTGGCGATTGATCCCTTGACGCGCTCGTAGACGAGACGCTCATGCGCGGCGTGCTGGTCGACGATCACCACTGAGCCACGCGTCTGCGCGACGATGTAGGTCTCGTGCAGCTGCGCGCGGGCCGCCCCCAGCGGTCGGTCCAGCAGGTCCGGTGCAGGCGGCTCGGCCGCCGCGGTCCAGTCGGCGCTCGGGCCATCGAGGCCGTCGAGCGGCGCCTGCATGGCCTCGCCGAAGCCCGCGGGCAGATAACTCGGTCGCGACGAGACGGGGGCGCGCGCATTCGTCGGCGCACCATGCGCCTGTACCAGGCTGGCAAGGCCGACGGCGCCGCTGGCCGTCGCCCGGTGTCCCGCTCCCTCCAGCGCCTGCCGCAACGCACCCGCCAGGAGACTGCGCACCCGGCCCGGATCGCGAAAGCGCACTTCGGCCTTGGCCGGGTGCACGTTGACGTCGACCTCGCGCGGCGGCGTCACCACGAACAGCGCCAGCAGCGGATAGCGCGCCTTGGGAAGGAGATCGCCGTAGGCCGCGCGCACGGCCCCGATCAGCACCTTGTCCTTCACCGGCCGGCCGTTGACGAAGAGGTACTGCTGGCCGGGATCGGGCCGGTGCAAGGTCGGCAACCCAGCAAAGCCCGTCACGCGCACACCCTCGCGCTCGATGTCGATCGGCAGCGCGTCGTCCAGGAACGCGCGCCCCATGATGCGGCCGAGCCGCGCCAGGTGCCCGTCCGCGCCGATGGGCTGTGCCGGCAGCTTGAGGCCCGCCCGCTCGCCCGTCGTCAGCGAGAAGGCGACCGTCGGATGCGCCATGGCGAGCCGCTTCACCACCTCGGAGATGGCCATGTTCTCCGCCCGCTCGCTCTTCAGGAACTTGAGCCGCGCCGGCGTCGCCGAGAACAGCTCGCGCACCTCGACTGAAGTGCCGGCGTTGAGCGCGGCTGGCCGCACGGGACCCTTGGCGCCGCGATCGACCACGATCTCGTGTGCGGCCCCGGCACCATGCAGGCGCGAGCGCACCGTCAGATGCGCCACCGACCCGATCGAAGGCAGCGCCTCGCCGCGGAAGCCGAGCGTGGCGATGTTGAAAAGGTCCTCGTCGCTGAGCTTGGAGGTGGCGTGGCGCTCCACCGCCAGCTCGAGGTCCACGGGGCTCATGCCCGCGCCGTCGTCGCTGACCCGAATGAGCGAGAGCCCGCCCGCCGCCGTCACCACCTCGATGTCGCTCGCCCCCGCATCGAGCGCGTTCTCGACCAGCTCCTTGACGACGCTCGCCGGCCGCTCCACCACCTCGCCGGCGGCGATGCGGTTCACGGTCTCGGGACTGAGCTGGCGGATGGGCACGTGGGGCTCCCGGCAACCATCTCCATGACACGCAAACAGCAACAGCGATTGTCATACCGGGGCTTGTCCCCGGTATCCAGCCATCAGCAGGCTCTGGAGCGCGAGGAGCGATGTATCCCGGTGACACCGGCCTTGCCCGGCGCGGGCAAGCACCGGGATGACCGCACAATCCAAGCCGAACTCGACGCAATTCTACTTCAGCGCCGCGACCCGCTCGCGCGTGATCTGCTTGGCCAGCTCCACCGCCGGCTGGTCGAAGGGGTCGATGCCCATCAGCCGCGCGGCGAGCACCGTTTCCAGCATGCAATGCATCATCAGCGCCCCGACGCTCTTTTCATCGAGGCCGGCGAGGTCGAACGTGCGCACCGGCCGGCCGGCGCGCCCGAGCGCCGCCGGCACGGCTTCCGCCTGCGCCGCCACCAGATCGCCCGCGGTGCGCCCGGCGAGGTAGTCGAGACCGGCAGCGCGCGCCAGCTCTGCGGGTATCCTGGGGCCCGAGCCCGCCGTCGGCGCACGCACGACCGTGATCAGGTGCTCGCGCGGACCGTCCATGAAGAGCTGCAGCTGGCTGTGCTGGTCGACCGGCCCGAGGCAGGCAATCGGCGCCGTGCCCTGACCGCCCTTGCCCAGGCTCTCCGCCCACAGCTGTGCAAACCAGTGCGAGAACCGGCCCAGGCGATCGGAATAGGGCATCATCACGTGCGCGCGGATACCCCGCTCGCGGGCGAGCGCCACGGCGACGGCGGCACCTTGAGCCGGCGCGAAGTCGCGCGGGTGTCCGGCCGCCATCATGGCGTCGACCACCTCGCGGGCGCCGGCGCGTACGGCTGCCGCGTCGAGCCCGCGCGCCAGGGCGGCGATCAGGCCGACGTTGGTCAGCGCCGAGAACCGCCCGCCGATGCCCGGATGATGATCGAGCAGAGGGACGCCGTGCGCCTCGAACAGGGATCGCAGCCCGTTCGCCTTGCCGGGGACGCCGGCCTCGGTGATGCCGAGGAAGAGCTTGGAGATCTGGCTTTCGAGCCCGGCCTGCTTGACCGCCGCCAGCGCCGCCAGCGCCTGCACCAGCGTCTCGGAGGTGCCGCCCGACTTGGAGATGACGACGAAGCGGGTGCTCGCAAGATCGAGCGATGCGAGCGTCGCCTGCAAGGTGGCGGGGTCGAGATTGTCGTAAAAGCGCGTGCGGGGCCGTTTTTTCTGCGCCGCATCCGCCATGCCGGGAATGTGCCACCCGCCGAGCTGGGCGAGCGTCTGGCCGCCCAGGCTCGAGCCGCCGATGCCGAAGAAGACGATGGTGCCGGCCCCTTGCGACAGCCTGGCGAGCGCGGCTTGCGCCGCAGCGAGGTCGGCGGTGTCCTCGGCGATGCGCAACAGCGGCAGGCGGCGGCTGTTGTAGTCGTCCTGGAGCGCGGCGAGCGCCGGCACGAGCCGGTCGAGCCAGGCCTTCAGCTCGGCGTCGGTCAAGCCATGCGCGCCGATGGCGCCCGCTAGGCAGCCGGCGATCGAATGCGTGTAGCCGGCTCGCGCCGCGCGCCCGTCTTGCCCATCGTTCGTCATGGGGCAACGCCTAGCGCGAATTGAACGACAGGCCAAGCCGCGCCGGCCTCTCCGGGTTCTGCATCGCCGCTATCATTCCATGTCGGCGATACCCTCGAGCACGGCCACGTCGCAGGTCAAGTTGCTGCCGGTGCGCTCGATCGCGCCCATTTCCTCCAGCATGGTCAAGGCGATGTTGACCTTGGGCCGGCTGGCGCCGATCAGCAGGGCAAGCTCGCTCTGCGACATGCCGAGATCGAGCTTCACCTTCTCGCCCTTGGCGGGCTGCGACCTCAGCGCCGACAGGAAGAGCCGCGCGAGCCGCACCTCGATGCGGTGCAGTGCGATCGCTTCGAGCCTCTGGTCCGTCTCGCGCAACCTGGTGCACAGGAAGCGGATCGCGGCGCCGGCGAGCTTGGCATTGCTCTCGATCAGATCGGTCAGCGCCTTCTGCGGCAGCGTCATGGCCTTGACGCGCGTCATCGCCGTGGCGCCGGCAGTCCGCTCGCCGCCGTCGAGGGTGGCGATCTCGCCGAAGATGTTCCCGGGTCCCGCATGCGCGAACGACAACTCGCGCCCGTCGCTGGACAGGATCGACAGCCGGATGCGCCCCTCCACGACCAGATAGATCTCGCGGCCGGGATCGCCGCGGGAGAAGATCATCTGGTCGGGGGTGAACTCGACGCGGCGCATGCGCCCGGCAACCGTCGCCCGGTCGGCATCGCTCAGGGTTCCGAACAGCTCGGTGCGGCCGAGCATGTCGGCGATTGCGGGTAGTTCCATTTATAGCGGCTCCGCTGGCTCCTGCCGTCTGGGATCATGCCGGCTCGACAGGGCCGCTGTCGAGCACCGAAGCGACAGGGGAGTCACCCGGCCAGCGCCGAGGCGGCCATCCAGAAATAGGCTGCCAGATAGCCGGTCCAGCGGTGCCCCGGGTGGTCATCCCTTGGCGCTGCAGGCCTACCCTGCACCGTGCCTGCGGCGACGGTGAACCCACTCGTGTCCATGCCGCCGGCCTCGAAGGGAATGGCGAGGTCGAAGCCGAACTTGCCGATGCCGATCATCTCTCTTTCTCCGTTCGAACAGGCGGGGCGCTCGCGCCGATCGAAGGAACCTGCCCGAGCGCTCCTGCCGGCGCTGTTCCCGCTGAAACAGCGGCCGGCGCCTTCGTCGGCGATGCTGCACTCACGTGAGGTCGACGCTCACGCGGCAACAGTCATTGGAGGGAGAGCCATGAGGATTATCGGCGTTGTGGTTGCCACGATGCTTCTCGGCCTGATGCTTGGCGTCGTGCTGGTCGAGCCAGACATCGCCGGCGCGTACGACAGCGACGCGCCGCGAGGCGCTCTCACGACTTGCAAACGGAGCCTGTGCGAGAACGCGATCTGGCTGCGGACGCCTGTCATGCGCCGTGCCGCCGTCGGCCGCTAAAGCAGGATCGCTTCGGATGGAATAGCCTTGCCTCGATGGCGACGTTTCGGCCGAAGCGTGAATCCTGCTCTATTCAATATGTTGAGAGGGCGGGAGGCGCATGGCGGTTGGACCGGCATCGCGCGCGTACTATCTTTCCGCAATCGGCGGCCGCGACCCGGTCGCGGGAGGTACGGAAGGACGGCTCCAATGGACATGACAGGTGAGCAGCGGATTGCCGCGAGCCAGCAGGCCGTCTGGGCGGCGCTCAACGATGCCGACGTTCTCCGGCGGTCCATCCCCGGCTGCGAGTCGCTCGACAAGCTGTCGGACACCGAGATGACGGCCAAGGTGAAGCTGCAGATCGGGCCGGCGCGCGCAACGTTCTCGGGCAACGTCACGCTTTCCGATCTCGACCCGCCCAACAGCTATCGCATCTCGGGTGAAGGCAGCGGCGGCGCGGCGGGCTTCGCCAAGGGCGGCGCCGTCGTGCGCCTGAGCGAGGACGGCGGCGCCACGCTGATGCGCTACGAGGTCAAGGCCGATGTCGGCGGCAAGCTCGCCCAGCTCGGCGGCCGCCTCATCGACGCCACGGCCAAGAAGCTCGCCGACGAGTTCTTCCAGAGGTTCACGAGCATTGTCGGCGGGGGCGGGGCCACGGCCGACGTGGCGGCGGTCCCTAAGACAAGGCCAGGATGGTTCGCCTGGCTCAAGCGGCTGCTTGCCAAGTGGGGCAAGACACGAAGCACCGCCTGACGACGCATCGCCTGACAGGGCGGCGGGATTCCATTGGCCTCGGCACAAAAGTATGCATAGTTGCCAGAAAATTCAGGCAATCGGCCATTTGCAGTAAAATCTGCAGTCGATTGGAAAATATGCCTGAATTTGCCTTGCTCGCCGATTGCGAGCCGTCGAAGGCCAAACAGGAAGGATCGCCCCCATGTTGAAACGCGTGCTGCTGGCATTGATGCTGACCACCCTGCCGCTCCTGCAAGCGGTGGCCGCGGACAAGTTCATCATTGTGCAGTCGACCACGTCGACGGAGAACTCCGGCCTCTTCAAGCACCTGCTGCCCATGTTCACAAAGAAGACGGGCATCGAGGTGCGCGTGGTGGCGGTCGGCACCGGCCAGGCCATCAAGAACGCGGCCAACGGCGACGGCGACGTGCTGTTCGTGCACGACAAGGCCTCGGAGTTGAAGTTCGTGGCCAGCGGCGGCAGCGTGAAGCGCTACGACGTCATGTACAATGACTTCGTCGTGGTCGGCCCCGCCAAGGACCCGGCCAAGATCGCCGGCTCCAAGGATGTCGTGGCCTCCTTCAAGAAGATCGCCGCGGCCAAGGCGCCGTTCGTGTCGCGCGGCGACAACAGCGGCACGCACAAGGCCGAGCTCAGGCTGTGGAAGGCAGCCGGCATCGACGCCAAGGCGGCGTCGGGGACCTGGTATCGCGAGGCGGGCTCGGGCATGGGCGCCACCATCAACACCGCGGTGGGCATGGGCGCCTACGTCCTCAGCGACCGCGCCACCTGGTCGAGTTTCAAGAACCGCGGCGACTACAAGGTCGCCGTGGAGGGCGACAAGAAGCTCTTCAACCAGTACGGCGTGATGCTGGTAAACCCCGCCAAGCACCCCAAGGTGAAGAAGGCCGAGGGCCAGACTTTCATCGACTGGCTGCTGTCGAAGGATGGGCAGGCCGCCATCGCGTCGTTCAAGATCAACGGCCAGCAGCAGTTCTTCCCGAACGCCTCCCCGACCGGGTGAGCCACGAGCCTGCGAGCCGGCGGCCGTGCCCCCGACACTCGTTGCCGGGACCCAGCGACCCGCCGGCTCCACCCCCAGATGGCCAGCGCTGAGACCGTACGCCTCCATGCTGCCGGCAGCCTCAAGGCGGCGCTGACCGAGGTGGCGCGGGCGTTCGAAGCCGGCGCCCCGGGCGCGGTGAGGATCAAGACCGAGTTTGCCGCCTCCGGCTTGTTGCGCGCGCGCATCGAGAAGGGTGAGGCGGCGCATCTCTTCGCGTCCGCCGACGTCGGCCATCCGACTCGGCTCGCCGATGCAGGTCTCGCCGAAGGCAAAGTCGCCGTGTTCGCACGCAACCGGCTGTGCGCGATCGTGCGCGCGGGGCTCCACGTCACGCCCGCCACCCTGCTCGATGCCCTGCTCGATCCTTCCGTCCGCATCGGCACCTCGACGCCCAAGGCCGACCCGTCCGGCGACTATGCCTTTGCCCTGTTCGCCAAGGCGGAGACCTGCAGGGCGGGCGCGCGGGCCGCACTCGAGGCCAAGGCGCTGCAGTTGACCGGCGGACCTTTGTCCGCAAAGGCGCCGAAGGGCCGCAACCAGTACGCTTGGGTTATGGAACGCGGCCAGGCGGACCTGTTCCTGACCTACGCGACCAACGCCGTGCAGGCACGCCGCGAGTTGGCAAACCTCGGGATCGTGGAGATGCCAGCAGAGCTGCAGGTCGCTGCAGACTATGGGATGATCGTGCTGAAGAACGCGCCCCCCGCCGCTGCCCGGCTCGCCGGTTTCATGCTCGCACCGGAGGGTCAGGCGATCCTCGTCCGGCACGGCTTCGGGCCCGGCGACGGCCCGCAGAACTGAAGGAGGCTCACGTGCGCTTCGCCCTCGTCCTCCTCGCTGCCTTCGCCGTCATGACGGGCGCCGAGGCGCGGTCGGTCACCAATTCGGCGGGGCGCAAGGTCGAGGTGCCGGACAGGATCGACAAGGTGTTCGCGGCGGGCCCGCCGGCATCGATCCTCCTCTACATGCTGGCACCGCAGAAGATGACGGGCTGGCCCAACCCGCCCAGGCCCGAGGAGCGGCCCTACATCGCCGCGCCCTACCGCGACCTCCCCGCGCTCGGCCGTCTCACGGGACGCGGGGGCACCGCCAACCTCGAGGTGGTGCTCAAGGTCAAGCCCGACCTGATCCTCGATTTCGGCTCGGTGCGCGACACCTACATCTCGCTTGCCGACAACGTCCAGGAGCAGACCAAGATCCCCTATGTGCTGATCGACGGCCGCTTCGCCGCGACACCGGCGGCGCTGAGGCTGCTCGGCGAACATTCTCGGGATAAAGCAGCGCGGCGAGGAGCTCGCCCGCTACGTCGAGGCGACCTTTGCCGAGATCGACGCCGCCTTGAAGTCCGTGCCCCCCAATGAGCGCCCGCGCGTCTACCTGGCGCGCGGCCCCGACGGCCTGGAGACGGGCGTGGTGGGCTCGATCAACACCGAGATCATCGAGCGCGCGGGCGGACGCAACGTCGCTGAAGCCGCCGGCCAGAGAGGCCTGGTGCGGGCATCCATGGAGCAGGTGATCGTCGCCGATCCGGAAATCATCCTCACCTGGGACCGCAACTTCTTCGCCCGCGTGATGAAGGACCCGTTGTGGGCCGGCATCAAAGCCGTGCGCGAGGCCCGCGTCTATCTCGCCCCCACCGCGCCCTTCGGCTGGATCGACCGGCCGCCATCGCTCAACCGCATCATCGGCCTCAAGTGGGTGGCGGGCCTGTTCTACCCCGACAAGCTCGGCCACGACCTGCGCGCAACCACGCGCGACTTCTACCGCCTCTTCTACCATGTCGGCTTGAGCGACGCCGAGCTCGACACCTTGATCGCCTGGTCCAAGGGGCAAGCCCCGTCGACGCCGCCGAGCCCCCGGCGCTGAGCGTCCCTAGCCGACGCCCAGGATCACCTCGCTCGATTTGATGATGGCGCTGATCTCGGAGCCCGGCTTGATGCCGAGGTCGTTGACGGCATCCAGCGTCACCGAGGAGGTGATGATGGTGCCGCCGCCGATGTCGACGCGCACGATGGCCGTCACCTGGCCCCGGTCGATGCCGACGACCTTGCCTTTGAGAACATTGCGGGCACTCAGTTTCATGGGTGGCCTCCTGGTCTGTCCGATGTCCTGGTCCGATCCGGCCGGGGTTGGCGTGCTCTCGGGCCGGCATCCGCCGCCGATATCGAACCGCACGCCCTTCGCTCGCCGGCGGGTGACAGAAAATAGACCTTGCCGTCGCCCGCGGCGACAACGATCTCGCCACCCGGCCCCACCCGGCCACCGGCATGCCGCCAGCGCGGCAAAGCGCAGTGGTATCGGCAGGGCCGGGATGATAGAACGGCGCGTCATCGGCTTGGCCGACGGTCGGTTCGACCTTGGACGTGAGTTCGAGCCTGCGCGAGAATTTCAACAACCGAGCGATAAGAGACCGAGAGAAACTCATGGCACAGAACCAGCCCTTCGAGATCCCGCAGCAGCTGCGCGAGATTGCCGAGAAAAACGTCGAGCAGGCGCGCTCGGCCTATGGTCAGTTCATGGACGCCATGGTTCAGGCGTCGGGCATGTGGCTGGCGGCGCTGCCGTCCAACGACATGACGTCGGGCTTCAAGGTCGTGCAGGAGCGGGCGACGCGCTTTGCCAAGCAGAACGCGGAAGCCTGCTTCGGCCTGGCAAGCGAATTGGCGAACGCCAAGGACATCCAGGACGTGCTGGCGATCCAGAGCCGCTACGCGCAGTCGCAGATGCAGAGCTATGCGCTGCAGGCGCAGGAGTTGGGCCGGCTGGTGGCCGAGGCCGCGCGGGCAGGCACGCAGCCCAAGAGCTGAACGTCGCTCGATCCGATCTCTCCGACCGGCAGCGCTGACTGCCGCCATCCATGCCGGCTCCGCCAGCCACCCACGGTCTTGCCCGCTTAGTGCTGCTGGCCGTCGGCGCGGAAGGCCTGCTCACGCTGATGGACGCGCTCATCAAGCTGCTGACGCCGCGCTATGCCACGCTCGAAATAACCTTCCTCAGATACGCCTCCGGGCTGATCGGCGCGGTTGTCTACGCAGCCTGGAGCCGCCCCGGCTGGCCGACGCGCGAGGCCGCCCTGCACAACGGCCTGCGCGCCTGTCTGATCGCGGTCATCGCCACCTCGTTCTTCTTCGCGCTCGGACGCCTGCCGCTGGCGGACGCCATCGCCTTGAGCTTCATCTCGCCCGTCCTCACCGCGCTGATGGGGGCGCTGCTGCTCGGCGAGCGGCTCGACTGGCGCATCGCCGGCGCGCTGGCAGCAGGCTTTGCCGGCATGGTGCTGATCGTCGGCGGCGGCATCGGCACCGCGGACTACGACACGGATGCGCTCGTCGGGGTCGGCGCCGTGCTGGTGGCGGCGATCGGCTACGCCCTCAACATCATCATGCTGCGCCACCGCGCAACGCGCGATCCGCTCGGGCAGATCGTGCTCATCCAGAACCTGGGCCCGGCGCTGATCCTTGCCGTCCCAGGACTGTTGGTGTGGAAGACGCCCACGCCGCCGGACCTTGCCCTGTTTGCGCTCATCGGCGCCATCGGCGTCACGGCGCACACGATGCTGGCGCACGCCTTCGCGCGGGTGGAGGCCGCGCGGCTGGCACCGGTGCAGTATGTCACGCTGGTCTGGGGCGTCCTGTTCGGCTTCTTGTTCTTTGCCGAGGTGCCCGCGATCATGACCTTCTTGGGAGCGGCTTTGATCGTGCTCGGCACGCTCGCTACGCAGCGCCGCTGACGATTGGACAAAATGGCGGAAAGGGCCGCCCGGTCGGCCACAGCGGGAGCCGTGGCCGCAAGTAATAGTTACAAACTTGGAGTGTTCAGTGGGTCGTCTGGCCTTGCAGCTTCACAATCTCGTCTTTTATCTTAAGTTTTTCTTTCTTTAATTTGCTGATTTCGAGATCGCTGGTGCCAGGTCTGGATAGTTCTTCTTCAATCTGCCGCTCCAGTGAGCGATGTTTCTCGGAAAGCTCCGCAAGATGCGAAGAAAGCGCCATCTTGACCCTCCATTTTCGAGTTCAAGGTCTTTTAGTGTGACATGGAAGTGACGCCTTGTCTAACTCTCGATTCGGGTTGGTTGACAAAGCCTGTGCACAATTTGCGAACCCTTTGCCGCGAGCATTGCAGCGTGTTGGCGAGCCGGCCCGTGCCTTGCGACGGTTCGCACGTGGCGGTAGTAATGCGGCAGTGCAGGCGGCTTTTTCGGCAGAGTGGCCATAGGGCCGATGCAACGATCTGACGAGCGCGAGCTTCGTGAGCAGCTGGCCCGGCTTCGAGCCGAGCACCGCGACCTGGACGCCCAGATCGTCGCGCAGGAAGTGTCGTCGCTGGCCGACCAGCTCCAGATCAAGCGGCTGAAGAAACGCAAACTGGCCCTCAAGGACCGCATCACGGCGCTCGAGGATCAGCTATTCCCCGATATCATCGCCTGACTTGATGGCGTGATGCAGAACGCAGAGGGGGCCGGCACGAGGCCGGCTCCCGGTAGTGGCGCTCTGCCAGCCGTTTCAGGCATGCGGCTGCGGCTCGTGACCTTGCGCCGAACCCGAGCCAGGCGCCTGATTGCGGCGCTCGCGCATGAAGTCGTCGAACTCGGCGCGGTCCTTGGCCATGCGCAGGCGCTCCAGAAACTCGCGGAATTCCTTGGCTTCGTCCTCGAGCCGGCGCAGTGCCTCCTCGCGATATTCGTCGAAGGCCCGGTTGCCGCTCGGCCGCAGGCCGTGACGGGCGGCGCCTCCCCAGCGCCGCTCCCAGCGCTCGCGCTTGCGCTCCCACCGCTCAGCTGCGCGTTCGCGCCAATGATCGATGTCGTGTCGTCCACATCCCATCCGTCCACTCCATAAGAGATAGGCGAGGATCCCCAAGCCGACGGGCCAGAATACGATGAAGCCCAGCACCATCAGCACGATCCACGCGGGTCTGCCGAAGTCGTCTATGCGTGCCACTACCTCAGACATTGCCGTCACACCTCCAGGTCGCCGAGGGGTCATGTCAATGTTTATAACATTTACATAGATGGCAAGAAGGACGGCGCTCGTCAAGAGGCGACCGGACCACCACCCGAAGAAATGGAGCCGGCGGTACCCGAGACAGGTAGGGCGCTCAGCGCATCGATCCAAGGGGCGGGCACCGCGGGCCGTCTCCGATGCCGCTCGCGGTCGACCCGGGTCGTTGCGCGTACGATCGTCTGTCGATAACAGGGACGATCATCCTCGCAACGGAAGCGCCCATGCCCCTCGACCCGCACAAGATCCTGAACTGGAAGTTTGCCGATATCGAGCACGCCTATACCGACAAGGACACGATGCTCTACGCCCTGGGGCTCGGCTGCGGATCCGACCCCGACCAAGCGGACGATCTCAAGTTCGTCTACGAAAAGGGCCTCGTGGCGCTGCCGACCATGGCCGTGGTGCTCGCCTATCCCGGCAACTGGCTCGAGACCAAGGAATTGACCGCCGACTACTCCAAAGTCCTGCACGGCGAGCAGTATCTGAAGGTGCACCGCCCGCTGCCGCCTTCCGGCACCGTCGTCGGCAAGACGCACGTGACGCGTCTGCTCGACAAGGGCAAGGAGAAGGGCGCGGTCCTCTATGTCGAACGCACGATCGCCGACAAGGCGAGCGGCGCGCCGATCGCCACCATGACGTCCGCCGCCATGCTGCGCGGCGACGGCGGCTTCGGCGGCGAGCCCGGCCCGCAGCCCGAGCCGCACAAGCTGCCCGAAGGGGCGCCTGCGCGGCACCTCG
This sequence comes from uncultured Alphaproteobacteria bacterium, assembly GCA_963797005.1. Lineage (GTDB taxonomy): Bacteria > Pseudomonadota > Alphaproteobacteria > Rhizobiales > Hyphomicrobiaceae > AWTP1-13. The sequence goes on along the minus strand of CAWCOF010000010.1, from coordinate 90,029 downwards.
ACCTCAAGGTCGCGCCCAACGCCGCACTCATCTATCGCTTGTCGGGCGATCGCAACCCGCTGCACGCCGACCCCAAGGCCGCCGCCGCCGGCGGCTTCAAGACCCCGATCCTGCACGGGCTGTGCACCTACGGCGTGGCCGGCCGCGCCCTCGTCATGGCATGCTGCGGCGGCGACCCGGCGCGGCTGACAGGGCTGCAGGTGCGCTTCTCGGCACCCGTCTATCCCGGCGAGACAATCCGCACCGAGATGTGGCCCAACGGTGCACAGGTCTCCTTCCGGGCCCGCGTCGTCGAGCGCGATGTGGTCGTGCTCAACAACGGCCTGGCGACGCTGGCGTCGTGACCCGGCTGCGGCCGCCCGCTTTCGGCCGTCAAGCCAGCTCCGCGCGATAATACTTGTCGGCGAGGTGGCACCAGCCCATGCGCCATTCGGCCGCGCGGCCATCGAGTGCGTGCACGACACGGTCGAGAACCATCACCGGCGTGCCGGAGGGGACACCGAGGGCCCCCGTCACGAGGTCCGGCGCCTCGCCGATCGCAAGCCGCTCGTCGGCCTTGCCGAGCAGCAGCCCATATTGCTGGGCCAGCACGGTGATCCGGCTCGCCGCCTGGGGATTTGCGTCAAGCCCTGGAAAGAGCGCGGTTGGGACAGAGACGTGCTCGATCATGAAGGGCTTGTCCTTGTGCAGGCACATCCGTTGCACGCGATAGACGCTATCGCCCGAGCCAAGTTGCAGGCGCCGGCGTTCGGCCTCGCTTGCGGCGCCCTTGGCCACGTGCGTGACCTTGGCGACGGCTTCGGCAAGCTGCCCGTTGGCAGCGCGCACATTGCTGAAGCGCAAGGCAAACTCGTCCGAGGTCTGGTCGTTGACGAAGGTGCCCCGCCCCTGGCGCCGGCTCAGGATGCGCTCCGCCTCCATCAAATCTAGCGCCTTGCGCATGGTGCCGGCACTAACGCCGAACTCGCGCGCCAGCTCGCTCTCGTTGGGAATGGCGGTGCCCGGCTTCCAGGCGCCCGCCGAGATGCGCTCCGCCAGCACATCACGCAATTGCAGGTAGAGCGGCTTCTTCAAAAAACGACCCGCGTCAGTCACCACCCTATTGGACATTTTCCTCAACCCCCAAGCACGGGCCGGTAGGACGGGCCGACCTTCCATCACACAAACATCAGCTTGGGAAAGACGATGGGAGTCCGCCCACGGACCGTGCAATTGCACCTCGGGCGAGATCATGACACCAAAGTATCTGCTCCGCGATCCTTTGGTATGCAGTCTCTAAGTAACAGTACGCATGGATTGCAGTTTATCGGCCGTCCTCACCAGGTCGGCCAGCGACTGGAATTTCATCTTGCGCATCACGCGGCCCCGATGAGCCTTGACCGTGACCTCGCTCAGCCCGAGTCGAGCTGCAATCTTCTTGTTGGGCGCGCCGCCCGCCACCAGCGCCATCACCTCGCGCTCGCGGGAAGTGAGGGATTCATACCGCCGCCGCAACGAACGGCTCGCCCTCTCGTGCTCGAGCCGCGCCCGATCGCGCTCCAGGGCCGACTGGACGGCATCGAGCAGGTCCTGGTCGTGAAAGGGTTTGCCTAGGAACTCGTGAGCCCCCGCCTTCATGGCGCGGACCGACATCCTGATGTCGCCATGACCCGTAATGAAAATGATTGGTAGGCGCACCTCTGCCTTCCCGAGTTCCTCCTGGAAGTCGAGCCCGCTCTTGCCCGGCAATCGGACATCCACCACCAGACAACAAGGACCTGCCGGTAGCTTCCGGTCAAAGAACTGCTGAGCAGATGCGAGTGCCTCGACCTGCAGCCCCACCGACCGCAGCAGGTTTCGCAGCGCCTCGCGCACATCGCGATCGTCGTCGATGACAATGACGGTGGGTGGCGCCTCGCTCATTTCCGTCTCTTGTGTGCTGCCGGAAGCGTGAATTGAAATACGGCACCACGTGGCTTGTTCGGGGATACCCACAGCCGCCCGCCGTGCGCCTCGACGATCGAGAGGCAGATCGACAAGCCCAATCCCATGCCGTCCGGCTTGGTTGTGAAGAAGGGGTCGAAGAGCCGGCCCGCTGCTTGCGGATCCGGACCCGGGCCCGAGTTCGGCGACCGCGATCTGGATTGCGCCCGCTCTATTCATCTTGGAGCTGACCAGCAAGTTTCGCGGCCGGTTCTTGTTCGCACGCATCGCCTCGATCGCATTCGAAATCAGATTGACCATGACCTGCTGCAACTGGATGCGATCGCCGCGAACGCCTGAAACCCTGGGTGACAACTTGGTCCGCACTTTGACCTGATGGCTTTCCTGGTCGCCGCGCGCTATCGTCAGCGCCTCACGAACGACGTCGTTGATATCCAGCGACACGAATTTCGGCCGGGCCCTCGTCAACAGCGCGCGCATGCGCTTGATCACCTCGCCGGCGCGGTTGGCATTCGCCAGGGCGCACTCCGCGGTGCGTTTGGCCTCGCTGAGATTGGGGGGCTTCATCGCAAGCCAGCGCAGGGCCGTCTGGGTGTTGGCGGCAGCGGCCGTGAGCGGCTGATTGATCTCGTGGGCAACGGAAGCCGCAAGGGCTCCCATGGCCGTCAGCCGGGCCACACGTGCGACCTCGGCCTGCGCGGCCTGCAGCCGCTCCTCGGCACGTTCGCGCTCGGCCATCTGCGCCCTCAGCTCTTCGTTGGTGTCCGCCAGCTGCCTGGTTCGCTCGGCGACGCGACCCTCGAGCACTTCGTTCAGCCTTCGGATCTCTTGCTTGGCTTGCTTGAGTTCGGGCGTTTGGATGATCTCCCATTCGCCCTTGCGCCGCGCCACCGTGTAACTGTGAAGCCGTGCCGTTTCGAGAATGTCGGCGGCCAAGCTCTTGTCGAGAGGATAGGTGCACAGCACGATCATGCGATCCGTTCGGATGGCCGCATGGAGCTCGCGTTCGTAAGCCCTGACGCCCGGCCAGTATGCCCTGTCGACCCACGACAGGTCTCCACAGACCCGCAAACCCCGGTAGCCGTTGGCGCGGGCAGCGTGGAGCTTCTTGCGCCAGCCTCCGATGGCCCTTCTTGCATCGACGCGCCCTCTTCGAAGATACCACGCGCGGGCGGGGAGGATCTCGATGCTATGCCGCGGAATATTCCGATCAAGATCGGGCGCCCCCTCGCGCAACGCCCGCGCGGCTTCGTCCTCCGTGAGGAGGTCCGAGATAGCCCAGACACAGGCTTCATCGTTGGACAGGCCCGCCCTGAAGTATGACACGACGGTGTCGAGCAGATCGCGTTTCGTCTCATAGAAGACGGAAAAATGTGCGCCCCACGGGACGTCGCCGATGACGCTAATGCCGGAGTCCCTGAACGTTTTCGGCACGAGCGGCCCCTTCCCAAGTCGAGCGTTTCGCTCAAGCTGCACGACAACCCGCGCCGAGGGAGGCTTCACGAAATATGATCGAGCCCAGAAGCAGACGTGTCGGAGGTTAGCGCGATCCGACGGGTTCAGAAATGACAGTTTTCTATCAACACGCAGACTTTCAATGGCCTTTCAAAGCTCTAGAGGACTTCGAAGGCATTTTGAAAGATGCGCCCAAGAGGCCACCCGGCCCAGACCGCTGCACTGCTTTGCAGGATGCTGCGGAAATTCCGATAGAATTGATCAGGCCCCGGTCATCGACGCTGCGCCGACGCCGTCAAGCGCGAAGTCGAGGCGATCGCCGGCGGCGATGTCGACGGTGGTGATCACGCTCCCGGTAATGACGACCATGCCGGTCTCAATCGGGCGCCCGCGCTCCGCGGCGAGATTGGCGACCCACGCAAGAGCGCCCATGGGATCATCGGTCCTTCCGCTCGCCTCCTCCTTGCCGTTGCGCTTCAAGGCACCGGCGATGCCATCGAGCTCCAGCGCCGCCGGCAGCGGCCCGGCCTGCCCGAGGACGATGCCGCCGTTCCAGGCGTTGTCGGCGATCAGCGAGAGGGCCTTGCTCGACTTGTAGTCCGCATGCCGGTCCTCGATCAGCTCGAAGGCGGCCATGATCTGGCCCACGGCCGCGCGCGCCTCCTCGCGCGTATAGGGCGCCTCGCGCCTGGGAAGATCGCGGTTGAGCCGCACCGCCAGCTCGCACTCGACCCGCACGTTGACGTAGTCGGCCTTGACGATCCGGGCCGGCGAGGTGTGGATGCGGGAGGAGAAAATGGCCCCGCCGCAGGGATGATCGATGCCCATCAGCTCCTGCATGACCTTGGTGGTGACGGCGATCTTGCGGCCGGCGATGGGCCCGAGGCGCGGCTCCCACAGGCCCCACAGCGCCTCCTGCGCCGCGTAGGCTTCCTCGAAATTCGTCGGCGCGATTGCCTCGGGCAGGTTTTGATAGCGCGCCCGCGCGCGGTGGGCCTCGTCGAGGTAGCGTGCGGCATCGGCGGCGGAGAACATGTCACGGCCCTCTCTGGTCGGCTGCTAGGCTTGGCCGATGGGACGGTGCCCAAGGCTGTCGCAGTGTCCCGCCTGGGCTATGATCGACCCTAACATCGACGGCGGGACTACCGCCAGCCAGCTCGGGAGGAGCCCAATGTTCAAGACCACGATTGCCGGCAGCCTGCCCAAGCCCGCCTGGCTGGCCGAGCCCGACAAGCTGTGGGCGCCGTGGCAGCTCGAAGGCGCCGCCCTCGAGGACGCCAAGCGCGACGCCACCCTTCTTGCCATCAAGGAGCAGGAGGACGCCGGCATCGACATCGTCGGCGACGGCGAGCAGGCGCGCCAGCATTTCGTGCACGGCTTTCTCGAGCGCATCGAGGGCATCGACTTCGCCCACAAGGTCGAGATGGGCATCCGCGCCGACCGCTACAAAGCGATGGTGCCGCAGGTCACGGGCCCCGTGCGCCTCAAGGGCCGCGTGCATGCGATGGAAGCGCAGGCTGCCCGCGCCCACACCAGGCAAAAACTGAAATTCACCCTGCCGGGGCCGATGACCATCTCCGACACCATTGCCGACCGGCACTACGGCAACCGCGCCAAAATGGCGATGGCGTTCGCCGATCTCCTCAACGCCGAGGCGCTGGCACTGGAGAAGGACGGCGTCGACGTGATCCAGTTCGACGAGCCCGCCTTCAACGTGTTCATGGACGAGGTGACGGAATGGGGCATCGAGGCGCTGGAGCGCGCCGCCAGGGGCCTCAAATGCACCACGGCGGTGCACATCTGCTACGGCTACGGCATCAAGGCCAACATCGACTGGAAGGCCTCGCTCGGCGGCGAGTGGCGGCAGTACGAGAAGATCTTCCCCGCCATCGCCAGGAGCAGGATCGGCCAGGTGTCGGTCGAGTGCCGCAACTCCAAGGTGCCGATGAGCCTGCTCTCCCTGCTCGAGGGCAAGGACATTCTCGTCGGAGCCATCGACGTGGCAAGCGACGCGGTCGAGAGCCCCGAGGAGGTCGCCGCCGTGGCGGCGGAGGCGGTCAAGCATGTGCCGGCGGCACGCATCCAGCTCTGCACCAACTGCGGCATGGCGCCGATGCGCCGCGACATCGCCTACGCCAAGCTCTCTGCGCTCGCCAAGGGCGCGGCCCTGGCGCGGGCCCGGCTGGCCTGAAACTGGCCTGAAACTGGCCTGAGTGCGACGGCGCGTTTCGCGCCCTACTTGCCGAGCGAAGTGCGCGCCGCCTCGAGCGCCTCGCGCAGCACCGCCTCGTCGCCGATATGGTTGGCGAGTAGCAGCACCAGGCGCGCATTCAGCGCCAAGCTCTCGGCGTCGCTCAGGCCCTCGTGCGCATCGATGATCGCCGCATAGAGGCGGTCCGGGTCCTTGACGTTGGGCTCGCGGTTCAGGGGCATCGGCGGCTTCCCGCGTAGGTTGGGTCAAGCGAAGCGCAGACCCAACACCTGTGCTGGCGTATCCTTCCGTTGGGTCATCGCTGACGCTCGACCCAACCTACAATAACTTCCCCGTGGCGCGGTCGAGCGCGGCCCCGACCTGCTCGGGCGAGACCTCCCGCCAGCGCGCGGCGATGTGCTGGTCGGGGCGGACCAGGTAGAGAGCCGGCTGGTGCAGCGCGCCATAGCGGGAAAGAAGTGTTTCACGTGAAACATCAACGGTTTGGTTAACCACGCGCAGGCGCGGCGACAGCCCTGCCATCACGCGTCCACATCGTGCCCACATGCCTCCGTCATCGCCCAACAAGAGGCCCACAAAGCCCCCACCAAGCGACTCCGTCAGCCAGCCGCCGCCGAGGGGCGCATCGAGCGCGGCAGCCCCCGGCCGCACCGCCGGCGCCTCCCCCTCGGCGAACTCATCCGGGCCGTTCAGCGCCGAGCCGTCGTAGCAGGCGGCCACCGACAGCCGCCCCGAGTTGACCAACCGCCGCGCGAACGGCTCGGTCGCGGCGAGCGCCAGGGCGCCGTCGCGGAAGGCGCGGCTGATCGCACTCTTGGGCGCGATGAAATCGGTCGAGCGCGTGGTGTTGAGGAGGTTCTCGTCCGCCGCCGCACGCCGCTCGGCATCGTAGCTGTCGAGCAGCCGCTCGGGCGCCTCCCCCTCGAGCACCAGGTCGAGCTTCCAGACGAGATTATCGGCATCCTGAATGCCGCTGTTGCCGCCGCGCGCGCCGAAGGGCGACATCTGGTGCGCGGCATCGCCGGCAAACAGCACGCGCCCGTGGCGGAAGCGCGCGAGCCGCCGCGACTGGAAGCGGTAGAGGCTGATCCACTCGAAGGTGAAGTCCAGCCCCTCGCCCAGCATGGCACGCACGCGCCGCGCCACGTTCTCCGGCTTCACCTCCTCGTCGCGGTCGGCCTCCGCGCCCACCTGGAAGTCGAGCCGCCACACGTCGTCGGCCTGCCGGTGCAGCAGCGCCGAGCGGCCGCGGTTGAAGGGCGGGTCGAACCAGAACCAGCGCTCGATCGGCCGCTCCATCTTCATCTTGATGTCGCAGATCAGGAACTGGTCGTCGAACACGCGGCCCTCGAAGCCGAGCCCCATCAGCCGCCGCATGCTCGAGCGCGCGCCGTCGGCGGCGATCACCCAGTCGGCCGTGATCCGGTAGGGGCCGTCCGGCGTGGCGATGGTGATGAGCCGGCCGTCGCCGGTCTCCTCCAGGCCCTGCACCTCCTCCTGCCAGCGCAGATCGATGAGGCCCGTCCTCGCCGCCGCCTCGATGCAGGCGTGCTCGAAATAGTACTGCTGCAGGTTGATGAAGGCGGGCCGCCGGTGCCCCGTCTCGGGCAGCAGGTCGAAGCCGTAGATCTCGCGGGTGTCGAAGAACACCTTGCCCGTTTTCCAGGTCACGCCCTGGTCGACCAGCGCCTGCCCCAGGTCCTGGCCCAGATCGTGGCCCAGATCGTTGCCGAGCTCGCGTCCGAGATCGCGCCCGAGCCGGTCCATGATCTCCAGCGACCGCTTGGCCCAGCAGATGGCGCGCGAGCCGTCCGAGAGGCTCGCTCTTCTATCGATGACGACGCTCGCGTGCCCCTTGCTCGCAAGATCCAGCGCCGCCACCAGCCCCACCGGCCCCGCACCGACGATGACGATCGGATGATGCGCAGGCGCAGCCCGATCCTGGTCGGCCGAGCGCCGAAACGGAAACGAGATCTGACGTACGTCGGTCATGTACTGGCGTCGGAGTGGCTCGGGAGGGCACACTCATACTAGAGCAAGATCGTTTCTGATCGAAGCACTTGGCTTCGATCATGCCAGGTCCTCTTGCAAGCTCATTCCGCAATTCTCCGTCAGCCAATGGGGTTGGCTCTGACCATTTCAGGCCGGCGCGAACTCCCTCTCCCCGCTGCCCTCGGCCATGCTCTGGCGATGCGCCATCCATTGTGCATCCGAGGGCTGCGGGGAGAGGGGGATCGCGCGATGGCCCTCGGCCCGCCTGGCCGGCTCTTGGCCGGGCAACGCCAGCGCAGGCGGCGCGGGGCTTGGCTTCGCGCCGATAGCTTGTACCCGGCCCGCATCGTATGCGACCGTCGCGTGAAATTGAATGCCTCCTGAGGACACCCCATGTGCCGCAACATCAAGACCCTTCACAATTTCGCCCCGCCCGCCACGGACGAGGAGATCCGCGCCTCGGCGCTGCAGTTCGTGCGCAAGCTCTCGGGCTACAACCGCCCCTCCAAGGCGAACGAAGAAGCGTTCGACCGCGCCGTGGAGACGGTAACGCGAGCCGCCCACGAGCTGATCGGCTCGCTCGTCACCGACGCACCGCCCCGCGACCGCGAAGTGGAGGCAGCCAAAGCCCGCGCCCGCGCCGCCGAGCGCTACGGCACCCCCACCCGCCGCACCTACTGAGGGCTCGCGACTGTCATCCCGGAATTTCGCGTCAGCGAAATATCCGGGACCCAGGGGCGGCGTGCGCGGTCATGGCCTGCCCGCGGCTCGGGGCGGCACCGGCGCGCGCGCCAGCAGCGCCATCAGCACGCTCACGAACGACAGCGCGGCAAAGCACGCCAGCGGCACCGCGTAGCTGCCGGTGAGATCGCGCAAGAACCCTGAGACCAGCGGCCCCGCCGCCTGCGCCGTCACCTGCATGGTCAGCGCCACGCCGCGAATGGCGCCGAAGCTGGCACGGCCGAAGTAGTCGGCCCAGGCGAGCGGCAGCACGGTGATCACGCCGCCGATGCCGACGCCGAAGCATGCGGCAGCGAGATAGGCTTGGCTCGCCGTGGCTATGCCGATCATCAGCAGCGCCGCGGCGCCGAGCGCGAAGCCGGCAATCGCCAGTCCGACCTGCACGCCGATGCGCCGCGCGACGAGGCCGAAGCCGAGCCCGGTAACGGCGGCCGTGAACGAGAAGGTCGACACGACGGTGGCGGCCACGGCCGGGCTCAGGCCGCTCTCGATCAGATGCGGCGCCTGGTGCAGGCTGATGCCCGCCTGCACCGGGAAGACGGCCATGGTGTAGAGCGACAGCAGCCAGAAGGCCGGCGTGCGCAGCGCCTCGCTGCGCGAGAAGGAGGGCTCCACAAACTGGGTTCGTGAAACCTGCGAACCGCCGTCCGCGGCAGGCATCGCCAGCGGGCGTCCGTCCGGCACGAGCCCCACGTCCTCCGGCCGCCGCACCATGAACAGCCACGTGGGTACGAAGCCGACGATGAGCACGGTCGCGCCCACCGCGAGCCAGCCCGTGCGCCAGCCATACCCGGCGATGGCGACGTGCGCGATCAGCGGCAGCGCCACGAGGCCCGCCATCTGCGCCAGGTTGACGATGGCGTTGGCCACGCCGCGCCGCTGCACGAACCAGCTGTTGAGCGCGCCGTAGATGCCGATATCGAAGGGCCCGGCGAAGTTCATGCGCGCGATGCAGAAGAAGGCATAGAAGGCGATCAGCGAGTGCGTCAGCGACAGCAGCATGCAGGCGCTCCCGGTGACCAGCACCGCGGCGCACAGCATGACGCGCGCGCCCTGCCGGTCGAGCATCGGGCCGATCACGAGGCGACAGCACCGCGGCCATGATCCCGCCCAGCGACACCGCCCCCGACAGCGCCGTGCGCGACCAGCCGAAGTCGCTCGTCATCGGGGAGACGAAGATCGACAGCGTGGCGACCGCCGGCCCCTGGCGCGCGAACCCCGCGCAGCAGGCGCAGGCCAGGATCACCCACCCATAGAAGAACGGCAGCCGCGCGATCAGCGCTGTCGCAAGCCCGGTCTGTCCCGCCAGGCTCAATTGGGGTTTCCGGTTGAGACGGCGTGCGCACCTAGGCAGACAGCGGTGCGCGATTTCGCTAGCATGAGCCCATGACCATCACACTCACCCCGGCCGATCACGCCTGGCTTGCCAAGCAGGTTGCCGCCGGCCGTTTTCCCTCGCTCGAAGTGGCCCTGAGCGTGGCCATTGCCGAGCTCAAGGCACGCGACTCCGCGCCTGACCTGGCCTGGGCGAAGCCGCTGGTCGAGGCCTCGCGCGCAGCCATTGCGCGGGGCGAAGGCGTCTCGCTCGATGAAGCCTTGAAGCATTGGGACGATACGATCTCGCGCCTGCGCACCTGAGCCATGGCACGCGTTGTCGTCTCACCATACGCGATTGCCGATCAGGACGACATTCAGACGAACGGTACCAAGACGCGCGCGCTGCACAGGGCCGTTGTCGGCGGCTACCCCTGCAGCGCGGCCCACATGGCGCGGTCGCGCTCGGCCGTCCAGATGCGCGGCGTGTCGATGCCCTGGGCCTCGTCGTAGGCGCGGGCGATGTTGAAGGGCTGGCAGTGCTCGAAGATGGGCCACGCGCCGTACTTTCCCCGCATCGCCGCCGTCGCCTCGTCGAAGCATTCCTTCAAGGGCGCGCCGCGGGCCACCCCGCGCTTCACCGGCTCGTAGCTGTCCTTGAGGAAATCGCGGGTCAGCGCGATGCCTTCCGCCACCGTGTCGGCGCCGACCAGCGCATCGCCGCGGCCGGGCACCAGCGCGTCGGCCTTGACCCGGCCGAGGCGGGCGAGCGTGCCCGGCCAGTCGGTGAAGTGCGCGTCCCCGCAGTAGCAGGCGGACTTGTACTCGACGATGTCGCCGGAGAAGACGACGTTGGCGTCGGGCACCCAGGCGACGATGTCGCCCGCCGTATGCGCCCGGCCGATGTGCCTCAGCTCCACGCGCCGCTTGCCCAGATAGAGCGTCATCTTCTGCTTGAAGGTGACGGTCGGCCAGGTCAGCCCCGGGATGGTCTCGGCGGCGCGGAACAGCCGCGGGAAGCGCCCGAACTCCGAATCCCAGTCCTCCTGGCCGCGCTCGGCGATCATCGACCGGCAGGTCTCCGACGCCAGGATCTCCTGCGCGTGATAGGCCGAGGCGCCGAGCACGCGCACGGCATGGTAGTGCGACAGCACCACGTACTTGATCGGCTTGTCGGTGACCTTGCGCACCCGCTCGATGACGAGGCCCGCCATCACCGGCGTCGCCTGCGCGTCGACCACGATCACCCCGTCGTCGCCGATGATGATGCCGCTATTCGGGTCGCCCTCCGCCGTGAAGGCATAGAGATCGCGGCCGATCTCGCTGAACGTGATCTTCTTTTCCGCCGTGTCGCCGGTCGAGGCAAAGTTCTGGGCCATGTGGCGTCTCCCTTGCATGCGTGTCATCCCGGAATTTCGCGTGAGCGAAATATCCGGGACCCAGGGCAGTATGGCACGCGCGCAGTCTCTTTGCCCTGGGTCCCGGCTCTCGCGCTGACGCGCATTGGCCGGGATGACAGACGCTACCTCGTATACCGCACCACCTCCTGGTCGATGGCGCCGAAAATGGAGCGGCCCGCTGCGTTCCGACATCTCGATGCGCTTTGCGGCGCGATGGGTGGAGCGGAAGCTTCACCTGGCTACAGCCCGCCGCCTCGCTTTGCCCACAACGCGAGCCCGCCCCTCATCGATCTCGGCGAAGTTTGTGATCGTCACGGCCGCCTCGGGAAACCTCGCCACGATCTCCAGCTTGCCGCCGAGCGCCTCCACATAGCGCCGCAGGTTGCTCACATACATATCCGTCCGCTTCTCGAGCTTGGCAACCGCCGGCTGGTTCACCTTCAGCACCCGCGCGAGCTCTTCTTGTGAGTGCTCGCGAGCCTGCCGCAGCTCGGCCAGCGCCATCTCCGCCTTGAGCTCGGCGACACGCTCGGCCACGCGCGCCCTGCGTCTGGCCGAGAGCTTCTTCGTCAGCTCGGTGAACGGACGATGCCCGGTCATGGGATCAGCCCCTCCTTTCTCAACACCTCGATATGCTCATCGTACAGCCGGTCGGCGACGGGGATCATCTTCTTGTAGAACCGCTTGTTCCCCGTCTTGTCGCCGCCGATCAGCAGGATCGCCGTGCGCCGCGGGTCGAAGGCATAGAAGATGCGCAACGGCTTGCCGCTGCTTTGCACGCGCAGCTCCCGCATGTGCGCATGTTTCGAGCCCTCGACGCCGGACGAATACGGGAACGGCAGATCGGGACCGCGTTCCTCCAAAATCTCGGCGATGGCGCTGATATCCTCTTGCCCGGCCGCGCTCAGCTCGCTCCACCATTCCCCGAACTCGTCGGTATACTCGATCTCCCAGCTCATCGCCGATATATTCCATGGAAGGAATAAATCAAGAACTATTCCACGAAAGGAATGCACGCCTCCATTCGGCCATCACCTCGTATACCGCACCACCTCCTGGTCGATGGCGCCGAAGATCGAGCGGCCGCTCGCGTCCAGCATCTCGATCCGCACACGGTCGCCGAATTTCAGGAACGGCGTCCTCGGCTCACCCTCCAGGATGGTCTCCACGGTGCGCAGCTCGGCAAGGCAGGTGTAGCCCACCCCGCCCTGCTCCACCGGCTTGCCCGGGCCGCCGGCGAGCCGGTTGGAGACGGTGCCCGAGCCGACGATGGTGCCCGCGCCCAGCCGGCGCGTCCGGGCGGCATGGGCGATCAGCGCGGGGAAGGAGAACGTCATGTCCTGGCCCGCATTGGGCCGGCCCAGCAGCCGGCCGTTGATCGCGGCAAGGAGCGGCAAATGCACCCGGCCGCCATCCCAGGCGGAGCCCAGCTCGTCCGGCGTGGCGGCCACGGGCGAGAACGCGGTCGACGGCTTGCCGTGAAAGAAGCCGAAGCCCTTGGCCAGCTCGCCAGGAATGAGATTGCGCAGCGACACGTCGTTGACGAGCATGATGAGCCGAACGTGCCCGGCCGCCTCTTCGGGCGCCGCGCCCATCGGCACGTCGTCCGTGACGACCGCGACCTCGCCTTCCAGATCGATGCCCCAGGCCTCGTCGGCCATCTCGATCGGCTCGCGCGGGCCCAGGAACGCGTCCGAGCCGCCCTGGTACATCAGCGGCTCGGTCCAGAAGCTCGCCGGCATCTCGGCGCCGCGCGCTTTGCGCACCAGCTCGACGTGGTTCACGTAGGCCGACCCGTCGGCCCACTGATAGGCGCGCGGCAGCGGCGCCATGCAGAGGCTTGCATCGAAGTCGACGATCGGCAGCAGCACCGCCCGCCGGCCCTCGGCCGCCTCGTTCAGCTCCGCATAGATGCGCGCGACGCTGAGGTGCGTGTTCTCCCAGTCGTCGAGAAGCTGCTGCAGCGTATCGAGGCCGGCGATGGCGGCATTGGCGACGACGGCCTTGGACAGGTCGCGCGAGACGACGGCGAGCGCGCCGTCGCGCGTGCCGTTGCGGAAGGTTGCAAGCTTCATGGTTCTACCAATGTACTAGGCCAACGCGTACCCAGTGGTGATGTTGAAATGCTGCCGACAGACCCTCGTGGTGAGCTTGCCTGCCCTCGGGCTTGTCCTGAGGGTCGAACCACGTGGCCACGACTGTGCCTCCGATCCGTCCTTCGACAAGCTCAGGACGAGGGCGAGTTGCGGCGCGCCGGCCTCGCGGCGGCCCACGCTCACATCACTTCTCGCCGGTGAACTGCTTCTCCAGCCCCGTCCAGCACGCCGCGTAGTCCGCCTGCAGCGTCTCCAGCTCGGCGGCATACTTCGTCACGTGCTGGGGAAAGCGCGTCTCGAACATGAAGGCCATGGTGCCCGTGAGCTTGACCGGCTTCAGCTCGGTCTTGGTGGCGTGGTCGTAGGCGGTCTTGTCGGGCCCGTGCGGCAGCATGCAGTTGTGCAGCGAGATGCCGCCGGGCACGAACCCCTCGGGCCGCGCGTCGTAGACCCCGTAGATCAGCCCCATGAACTCCGACATGATGTTCATGTGGTACCAGGGCGGGCGGAAAGTGTGCTCGGCCACGCCCCAGCGCTCCGGGAAGATGACGAAGTCGACGTTGGCGGTGCCGGCCGTCTCCGAGGGCGCGGTCAGCACCGTGAAGATCGAAGGGTCGGGGTGGTCGAACAGCAGCGCGCCCACCGGCGAGAACGTGCGCAGGTCGTACTTGTAGGGCGCGTAGTTGCCGTGCCAGGCGACCACGTCGAGCGGCGAATGGCCGATCTCGGCCACGTTGAAGCTGCCGCACCACTTCACCCACACGCGCGACCTGCCCGCCTTGTCCTCGAAGGCCGCCACCGGCGTCTTGAAGTCGCGCGGGTTGGCGAGGCAGTTGGCGCCGATCGGCCCGCGGTCGGGCAAGGTGAACTTGGCGCCGTAGTTCTCGCACACATAGCCGCGCGCCGGCCCGTCGATCAGCTCGACCTTGAATTTCACGCCGCGCGGCAGGACGCAGATGTCGCCGGGTCCCGCATCGATCCTGCCGAACTCGGTGAAGAACCGAAGCGCGCCCTGCTGCGGCACCACCAGCAGCTCGCCGTCCGCGTTGTAGAAATAGTCGTCCTCCATCGACTGGGTGACGAGATAGACGTGGGCGGCCATGCCGGCCTGCGTGTTCACATCGCCGGAGGTGGTGAAGGTGCGCATGCCGGTGAGGAAGGTCAGCTTCTCCTTGGGGATCGGGATCGGGTCCCAGCGCAGCTGCCCGATCGGGAGGTCGTGCTCGACGATCGACGGCGCCGTCTTCCAATAGGGGAGTGCTGCCTTCTTGAAGCGCGTGGCGTGCCGCACCGACGGCCGGATGCGATAGAGCCAGGAGCGCTCGTTGGCCCCGCGCGGCGCCGTGAAGGGCGAGCCCGAGAGCTGCTCGGCATAAAGCCCATAGGCCGCCTTCTGCGGCGAGTTCTGCCCGACCGGCAGCGCACCCGGCAGCGCCTCCGTCTCGAAGTCGTTGCCGAACCCCGGCATGTACCCGGCGGGCGTCGCTAACGTCCACTGCACCGCGCTGGTCGCGTCTCTCGCCTTGCCACCGTCCGCCATGACGTTGTCTCCCAATCCTACCAGCGCGTGTCATCCCGGCCGGAGCGAAGCGGAGAGCCGGGACCCAGAGCCAGCACCCTCGTGGTGAGCCTGTCGAACCACGAGGCCGCGTCGGTGCCAATAAACGCCCTTCGACAAGCTCAGGGCGGCGTCGAGCCTTGGCGCCATGATACCCGCCCCTGCCGGAGGTGCGCAAAGGGCGCGGACGCGAGCCCCTGGCCCCCTACTTCGTCATGCCCGTGATGCTCTGGCTGATGGCGCGCGGATCACGGCCGGGCCAGCGGCCGGCATCGACCTGGGCCAGGAATTCGGCCAGTGCCGCGTTGAAGGCGCCCGGCTCCTCGATATTGACCGCATGCCCGCTGTTGGGGATCACGAGCAGGCCGGCCGATGGGCAATTGCGCTTGATGAACACGCCGGGCGCCAGGCAGGGCCAGTCCTCATCGCCGGTGACGACCAGCATCGGCACCTTGCAGGCGGCGAGCTTGTCGCCCAGATCGAAGATCGAGGGCCGCGTCTTCTGCACGCCGAGCTGCGTGTTGGCCGCGCCCTTGGCGGAATGCTCGGCCAGCATCGCCTTGAACTCGGCAAAGCCGCGCGGGTCCTTGTTCTCGAACTGCACGCGCGTGGGGCCGTGGGCGTAGATGGCGGCGAATGCCGGCATGCCGTCCGCCTCCAGCTTGCCGGCAATGACCTCCGCCTCCTTGGCGAACTTCGCGCGCTCGCCGGGCTCCGAGCCGTAGCCCGCGCCGGCCACCAGCAAAGACAGCGCGCGGGCCGGATACGTCAGGCCGAAATGCAAAGTGGCCATCCCGCCCATGGACAAACCGACGATATGCGCCTTGTCGATCTTCAGGCCGTCGAGCACCGCGCGGATGTCGTCGCACAGCGCGCGCCTGCGAATAACGGGCGACGTCGGGCGGCACCTCCGAGGGCGGCCAGCCGCGCGCGTTGTAGGCGATGCAGCGGTAGCGCCGCGACAGGTAGCGCACCTGCGGCTCCCAGCTCCTGTAGTCGCCCGCGAACTCGTGCACGAACACGACCGGCGCGCCGCTGCCGGCCTCCTCGTAGTAGAGCTTGACGCCGTCGTCGGTGGTGATGTGGGGCATGCGCGCTTCTCCCCCTTCGGGATGATCCGATCCCGGCCATCAAAATGCATGCCCGCGCCGAAGTCCATGGGGCCCGCAGCGGGAAAGACTACGCCTCGACTACGAACACGCGGTCGTCCATGGCGCCGGTCTCCAGATAGCCCGCCACGAGCTCGGCGAACGCAGGTGCCAGCAGGAAGCCGTGGCGGTAGGACCCGTTGACGTGGATCGTCTCTCCGCGCACGACGATCTTGGGCACGTTGTCGGGAAACGACGGCCGCACGCCAGCGCCCATCTCCACGATCTCCGCCTCGCCGAAGGCCGGGTGCAGCGCGTAGGCGGAGCCCAGCAGCTCCAGCGCCGAGCGCACGCTCACGGGGCCCGCGTCCTCGCTCTCGATCACGCTGGCACCCACCATGAAGCGGCCGTCGCCCCAGGGCACGACGTAGAGCGGGTGGCGCGGGTGCAGCAGCCGCACCGGGCGGGCAAGGCTGATC
The DNA here is from genome assembly GCA_963797005.1 of uncultured Alphaproteobacteria bacterium. Classification (GTDB taxonomy): domain Bacteria; phylum Pseudomonadota; class Alphaproteobacteria; order Rhizobiales; family Hyphomicrobiaceae; genus AWTP1-13. Next base: position 73,771 of record CAWCOF010000010.1, on the reverse strand, counting down.
TCGCGCGTGCGCACGACGATGCGCTCGCCGCGCACGCCGCGCAGGTCGGGCAGCTCATGGCGCGCGCCGAGACCGCGGCAGTCGACGACCATCTCGCCGCCGGCCGCACGTCCCGACCAGGCCACGCCGAAGGCCACCTCGACGCCCGCGCCCTTCACCGCCTCGAGCAGAAAGGCCATCGCCTCGGCCGGGGCCATGTGCCCCTCCTCGGCGTAGTAGAGACCGGCGGCGAAGCGGCCTTCCAGGCCCGGCTCCAGCCGATTGAGCGCCTCGGCATCGAGCTTGTCGAACCCCTCCGTCATGCGCGCGAAGCGCACGAGGTCGGCGCGGTCGCGCGTGCCGGCAACGACCAGCGTGCCGTTCACCGCCACGCCCGGATAGGTCGCGCGCCAGATCGCGAGCGACCTCAGACCCAGATCGCGCACGACGGGCTCGGCCGCCTCGACCTCGCAGTAGGGCGCCAGCATCGCCCCGGCGAAAGCGCTGGCAGCTTGCGCGAAAGGCTCGGCGGAACGCTCCACCAGCCGCACGCGATGTCCCCGTCGGGCCAGCGTGAGCGCCTGCCACAGGCCGGTGATGCCGGCGCCGACGACGGTGATCGAGAGGGGCTGCATTGCAACTGCCTTCACTCGCCCCGCGCGACGCCTTCGCGCCGCGGATCGGCCCCGCCTTGCAGGGTGCCGTCGGGACGCACGAGGATGGCCTGCGTGCCGGAGGTGAGCAGATCGGCGTGCACGCGGTGTCCGTAGGGTTTCACTTTCAGCGCATGCCAGACCGCTGAAGGCTGGTCAACTTCGATCTCGAATGCGCGGCCGCGGCTGCCGAAGTTCATGAGATCGAGCGCGGCCTGGGCGTCGAGCTTCCAGTCGATCAGCGCCACCAGCGCCTTGACCACGTAGAGGATGATCCGGCTGCCGCCGGGCGAGCCGAGCACGGCCCAGGGCTTGTCTTGCGCGTCGAACACGATCGTCGGCGCCATCGAGCTGCGCGGACGCTTGCCGGCCTTGACCGCGTTGGCCAGCGGCCGGCCGGTGCCGTCCGTCGGCCGGAAGGAGAAATCGGTGAGCTCGTTGTTGAGCAGGAAGCCCGCGGCCCACAGGCGCGAGCCGAATGCGGACTCGATGGTGGTCGTCATGGAGACGACGTTGCCGCCGCCATCGACGACGGAGATATGGCTGGTGCCCGGCAGCTCCACCGTCTCGTCGACGCCGAAGGTCTGCGCTTTGGCCTGCGGCGGGCTGCCCGGATGCGCAAAGCGCATCACGGCTTGCGGGTTGATCAGGCCGCGACGGCCCGAAAGATAGGTCGCATCGAGCAGCCCCATCGGCGTCGGCACGAAATCGGGATCGCCGACGAACCGGTTGCGGTCGGCAAAGGCGAGCTTCTCGGCCTCCGCGATCAGGTGCAGGGCCTTGGCGTTCATGACATCGGCGGGGGCCTTGCCGAGATCGAACGGCTCGAGCAGCCGCAAGACCTGCGCCACCGCGATGCCGCCGGACGACGGCGGTCCCATGCCGCACACGCGCAGGCCCCGGTAGGGAACACACACCGGCGGACGCTCCTTTGCCCGATAGCCGGCGAGATCGGCGCGCGTGATATCGCCCTGATGGTTCGGCGCCCGTTTCACCGCCTCGACAATGGCCTCCGCCACCGCGCCCTCGTAGAACGCGTCCGGTCCGCGCTCCGCGATTGCCCGCAGCGTCCTGGCGAACTCGGGATTGCGCAGCAGATAGCCCTCCGGCCAGGCGCCGCCGATCGCGTCGAAGAAATAGCGCCGCGCTGCCGGGGCGAAGTTCTGGGCACCCTTCTCGCTCAGCAGGTGATGCAGCCGCGGCGAGACGAGAAAGCCGGCGCTGGCGAGCTTGATGGCCGGTTGGAACAGGCGCGCCCAGGGCAGCCGGCCGTGCTCCTTATGGAGGGCCTCGAGCAGGCGCAGGGTGCCCGGCACGCCCACGCTCAGGCCGCCGAATACCGCCTCCTCGAAGGGCCGTGGGCGCCCGTCCTCGAGCAGGAACCGGTCGGGGGTCGCCGCCGCCGGTGCGCTCTCGCGGCCGTCATAGCTCTCGAGCCGCTTGTTGGCCGCCTCCCAGTGCAGCGCGAAGGCACCGCCGCCGAGGCCCGAGGACTGCGGCTCCACCAGGTTGAGGACGAGTTGTACGGCAATCGCGGCATCGGCTGCCGAGCCGCCCTCCCGCAGCATCTCGAGGCCGGCTTCGACGGCAACGGGGTTGGCCGCCGCGACCATGAAGGACTTCGCCGTGGCAGGCGCGCGCCGGACCCATCCCGTGGCGGCCTCCGGCGCGCTTCGCCAGTCCTGGCTCGCGGCCGGCGCGCCTGTTGCTGCAAGCGCAAGCAGCGCGCAGACGAGGATGACGGGCCTCGACGGGAAGGACATGCCTCGGTTCCGGTGCAAATGCGCGTGCAGTCTTGCGCGTTTTTCGCAGTGAGGGAAATGTTGGCGCAAATCGCCCAAGTCATGCCCAGGCGGTCTTTTTTCAGCGCACTCGCCCGACATGTGGCTGAAACCGCACAGGCCCAAACAAACCCGTGATATCAAGGAATTGTTAGCGGCCCCACGGGTTGCCTCGGGGCGTGCGCGGCGCCAGAGTCCGCGCTGCCGCAGACGCGGGGGAACAAACGTCACCTTCTTGGAATTGGGCGTACGGCGGTGTTTGCACTGGGTCGGTCAGAAGACTCATGGCAGATCCGAAGCGAGACGCGCACGCCCAAACCGGGGCGGGAATAAACAAACTATTCATCGGCACTGGGCGACAGTGGCGGCACGTGACTGAGGGACGAATTCAATCGGAAGGAGCCTGTTGATGATCTTCGGACGCATCGTGCGCCAGGCGGCCATCGCAGCGGGGGTCGGATTAGCGTTTTGCGCTTTCGAAGCAGCGCCGGCATCGGCCCAGTTGTCCTGGGACTGGGGCGGCGGCAATGCCGTCAACGGCAGCGGCAAGGAGGTCGTGCACTTCAGCTCGAAGTATAATCCGGGCCAGGTCATCGTCAGCTTCGGCGACCGCAAGCTCTACTACATCGCCAAGCGGGGCGAGGCCATCAGCTACCCGATCGCCATCCCGCGCGAGCAGAGCCGCTGGTCCGGCGTGACGACCGTCACGCAGAAGCGCGTCAATCCGTCCTGGACGCCCACGCCCACCATGATGGCGGAAAACCCGCGCCTGCCGCGCTGGGTCCCCGGCGGCCACCCGATGAACCCGCTGGGTGTGCGCGCGCTCTATCTGGGGTCCAGCGCCTACCGCATTCACGGCACCGATGCACCCTGGACCATCGGCTCGGCCGTCTCCAAGGGCTGCATTCGCCTCTACAATGCCGACGTGCTCGACCTTTATCCGCGGGTGAATGTCGGCGCGAAGGTGACGGTCACCTGGTCGCGCTTCCTGTCGTCGGTGGCCGACAGCGGTTCGAGCTCCAGCAGCAGCTTCAGCTGGTTCGACGACGACGAGCCGCCCAAGAAGCAGTCGCAGTCGCGCAAGGCCAGCCGCAGCGCCTCGGTGACGCGATAGCGATAGCGCACGGACGTCAGGCGGGAGCTGCCAGGCAGCTCCTCAAGTCCTCCGCCAGCCGCCGCATCAGCGCGAAATAGAGATTGCGCCCCGGCACGAGGCGGCTGCCCTCGGGGTCGAGCGTGCCGATGCGCGCTTGCGTGCCCTCGACCAGGTTCTGCACCAGGCGCGTGTCGAACTGCGGCTCCGCAAAGACGCACGTGGCGCCCAGCGCGCGGACCCTGTGCCGCAGCTCCGTCAGGCGCTTGGCGCTCGGCGGGATATCGGGACTGATCGAGATGGCGCCCACCACCTTCAGGCCGAAACGCCGCTCCAGGTACTGAAAAGCGTCGTGGAAGACGATGTAGGGCCTGCCGGCGAGCGGCGCGAGCTCGTCGCGTAGCTCGACCTTGAGCGCGTCGAGGTCGGCCTGCAAGGCGCGGGCGTTGCGCCCGTAGGCGGCCGCGTGGTCCGGGTCCCTGGCGCTCAAAGCCTTGCGGATGTGCTCGACCATCGCCTTGGCATTGTCGGGATCGAGCCAGGCGTGTCCGTCGACGGCACCCGCGCGGTGCTCCATGCCGTGGGGATGCGCGCCGTCGTGCCCCCCGCCGTCGGCGTGCTCGCCGGCGTGTTCGCCAGCGTGTTCGAACGTGATGCCGGTTCTGAGCGCCAGCAGCTCCACGCCCGGCGCATCCAGCAGCGTCACCACGCCGACGCTGTCGGGCAGCGCCCGCACGATCCGCGCCGTGAAGGGCTCCACCGTCGCCGACATGCGAAAGAACAAGTCGGCGTTGTGCAGCAGGCGGGCATCGGAGGGCTTCAAGGCGTAGGTGTGGGGCGAGGCCGACCCGTTGACCAGCAGCTTGGGCGAGGCAACGCCGGCCATGACGCCGCCAACGAGCGCGTGCAACGGCTTGATCGAGACCACGACCTTGATTTCGGCGCCCGCCGCGCCGGGAGACGAGAGCGCCAGGCCGGCTGCCATCGCCATCGCTGCAATCACGCCCCGCACCCGTGGCCCTCCGTCCCTGCTCCGGCGCAGGCGCGCAGGGCACGCGCTGTCCGCACGCGCCATTCGCCGCCTGTCGCTTTCCATGCAACGTTATAGTATAGCATTCTTAGGGGCACGGCGGCGAATCTGTCAACTTGCCCCCAGGTTGCTGCAATCGCACCGTTTGGCTGGCGGGCGCGAAGCGCAAAAAGGAGGCTCGATGCCGATGGGGTTCCAGTGGCGCAAGCGTATCCTCGGCACGCTGGCCGCGACGGTTGTCGCCTGCGCCGCACCGCTGTCTGCAGCCCTGGCGCATCCGCACATGTGGATCGTCGTGGAGGCCACCGTGCTCTACGACAAGGGCACCTTCACCGGGATCCGCCAGAAGTGGACCTTCGACGAGTACTACACGGCAACCGCGATCGAGGGCCTCGACAAGAACAAGGACGGCAAATACGACCGCCAGGAGCTGGCCGAGCTGGCCAAGGTCAACGTCGACAGCTTGAAGGACTTTGCCTACTTCACGTTCCCCAAGCTGGCCGGCCAGGACCTCACGTTCGGCGGCGTCACCGACTACTGGCTCGAGTACACCGGCGGCAAGCTGTCTTTGCTGTTCACCCTGCCCTTTGCCCAGCCCGTCCTGACCGAGGCCAAGGGCCTCACCTTCTCCGTGCACGATCCGTCCTATTTCATTGCCTTCGACCTGGCGAAGAAGGATCCGGTCAAGTTCGACAAGGGCGCCCCGAAAGCGTGCAAGGCCGATGTCGGCGAGCCGCCGGCCCCGGACGCGTCCGCTACCGACGCGCTGCAGAAGCAGTACGGCGTCTTCGCGGTATTGACGCCCATGACGGTAAGGGTCGCCTGCGGCGGGCCATGAGACGCTGCAGCGTCCCGGATTGGCACGCCGTTTACGCAATCTTCAGCCTTTGCTGTTCGCCACCCTCAGCCCCCGCCTAGGCTCTCCTCCGAGGCGGCAACGGACGCCGCCCGTGAGGGATCACGACGGATACGGGGTGAGATGCGCGCACTGCTTTCGGCGTTTGCCGCCGGCCTTCTCCTGCTCATGACCTGCACCGGCGCGAGCCGTGCCGCTCTCGATGCGGTGGCGGCGCCGGGCGGCAGCATCGAGCTTCTCGTCTTCGAGCACGCCGAGTGCACCTACTGCCAGGTGTTCCGCCGCGACGTCCTGCCCAGGTACAAGAATTCGGGCACGGGCACCTCCGTGCCGATCCGCTTCATCGACATCGAGAAGAGCGACCTGAGCGCGCTCGGCCTCAAGTCGCGCATCCGCATGCTGCCGACGGCCGTGCTCATGAAGGACGGCAAGGAGGTCGACCGCATCGTCGGCTACTGGGGCCCCGACAGCTTCTTCAAGCTGCTGGCCACCATGCTGTTCAAGGTCGAGTGACACCGCAATCCGCGTGACGCCGCGCCGCCACTCCAACTGCTGCATTGAGCGTGTACTCAAACACGAGCGCAATCCAGCGCCTGTCGATGGCCGAGATCAATTCACCCCCGATAGCAGACCATTGGGTGACCCGCCCTCCACGGAGAATACGTGCCAACAACGGTCGAAATCGGCAGTGCCGCCAACGACGTCAGCATTTTCCAGCTTCAGACATTGCCTTGGTACTGAGAGGACAGGCTGAACCCGAGAGCAGGCGCCAGCGCGGCGGCGGGTGGAAACCACCTTTCCCCGACTCTAGCCATTGACGCATGTCAAGGCCCGCATATGCGCAATAGCGCATGAGACTGCTGATCGAAGCTGCCACTTACGAGCAGGCGATGGACAATCTTGACAATGTTCTTGCCGCCCTGGCTGAGCCGACGCGCCGGCGTGCACTCGCCTTGCTGTGGACTGGCCAGGAATTGTGCGTGTGCGAGCTGATGGAGCGGCTTGGGGCAACGCAGTCGCGCATGTCGCGTCACGTGGGCGTGCTCAAGGCGGCAGGTCTCGTGCTCGACCGACGCGATGCGCAGTGGGTGCGCTATCGCCGCAATCCCGACGTGGCTCCATCAATTGCCAACATTGTCGATAGCGTCATCGCGGCCATGTCGATCGTGGAAACCTCTGCGGCCCAGCGCAGCAGACGGAAAAGCCATCAGCAAGGAGCCGCCATATGACCGAGACTACTCTTTTCGATCAATCGGTCCGACGCGACTCCGGAACCGCATGGTGGGTTGGCGGAGTTGTCGGAGCGCTCGTCGTCTGGACGGCTCTCTACATCCAACTGGTGCCTTTCTCCGAGTGGTTGGTCTCGCTGTTGCCGGTTGACCGCAAAAGCCATCTCGGGGAAGCGATCGCCTTCTTCATCTACGACACACCGAAAGTCTTGCTCCTGCTGACGCTCGTCGTCTTTGCGATGGGCGTCGTGCGAAGCTTCTTTTCGCCGGAAAAGACCCGGGCCATGCTGGCAGGACGGCGCGAAGGCGTAGGCAATGTTTTGGCGGCCGGCCTCGGGATTCTGACGCCGTTCTGCTCTTGCTCCGCTGTACCGCTCTTCATCGGCTTCGTGAGTGCAGGGGTTCCGCTTGGCGTCACGTTCTCGTTCCTCATCGCGGCACCCATGATCAACGAGGTGGCGCTTGGACTGCTGTTCGCCTTGGTCGGATGGAAGGTGGCACTCGCGTATCTCGCCTTCGGGCTCGCCGTCGCGATCGTCGGCGGCTTTGTCATCGGCAAGCTCAAACTGGAAGGCTGGCTCGAAGATTGGGTCCGCAATTTGCGCGCCAACGCTGTCGAGCTGCCGCAGGAAAAGATCAGCGCTGTTGACCGCATCAAGGCCGGCATGGATGCCGTGCGCGAGATCGTCGGCAAGGTCTGGATGTGGATCATCGCCGGCATTGCGGCTGGTGCCTTCATTCATGGCTACGTCCCGGCCGATGTGCTGGCTCAGATTATGGGGCGTGACGCCTGGTGGTCGGTTCCGGCGGCTGTCGTCATCGGCATCCCGATGTACTCGAATGCCGCCGGTATCCTTCCAGTCGTCGAGGCGTTGATTGGCAAGGGCGCCGCACTCGGCACGGTACTCGCCTTCATGATGTCGGTCACGGCGCTCTCGCTGCCTGAGATGATCATCCTCAGGAAGGTACTCACATTGAAGCTGATCGCGGTCTTCGTCGGTGTGGTCGGCACCGGCATTCTTGCGGTCGGCTTTCTGTTCAATGCCCTGTTCCACTGACGCTCAAGGAGACTGCTATGAAAGACATTAAAGTACTGGGCCCCGGTTGCGCACGCTGTGCGACCACGGTCGATATGGTCGAGGCCGAGGCCAAAGAGCTCGGCATCGAGGTGCATGTCGAGAAGGTCACCGACTATGCGGAGATCGCCCAATACGGCATTGCGTCGACTCCCGGCATCGTCATCGACGGTAAGGTCGTGCATGCAGGCGGTTTGCCCAAGCGCGCAGACCTGGCCAAATGGCTTCAAGGGTGATCCGATGCTCGAATATCGTGTTTCAGCTCGCCGCATAGATGGCCACGGCAGCGAGGCCACAACCAAGAGCGCCACGGTCACGCTCGATACGGACGTAAACGGCAGGCCAGATGCGTTTAACCCGGCAGAACTGCTTCTCGCCGCCGTCGCCGCCTGCATGATCAAGGGTATCGAGCGGGTGGCCCCAATTCTGAAGTTCGACTTCCGAGGCGTCGAGGTCAAGCTGCATGGTGTTCGGCAGGACAAGCCGCCGAAGATGGTCGGCATCACCTACGAACTGATCGTCGATACGGACGAGGCGGATCGCAGGCTCGAACTCCTGCACGAGAACGTCCGCAAGTTCGGCACCATCTCGAACACGGTTGCCGAGGCCACCAAACTCGAAGGGCGGATCAAACGCCGTGGCGCATAGCAACGCCGCAAGACCGAACTGGAAGGAAGCTCATTGAGCTCGATAGATCATGTGCGAACTTCTCGGTCTCTCCAGCAATCAACCGGCAACAGTGAGCTTATCCATCGGCACCCTTGCCAGTCATGGCAGCGTCGCCGGTACGCTCAAGGACGGTTGGGGCGTCGCCTATTGCGAGGGTCCGGATGTCCGCTTGATCAAGGATGCCGAGCCGGCGGGCGAGAGCGATTGGGTCCGCTTCATTCGCGATCATGGGCTTCGCAGCAACATCGTCATCGCCCATGTCCGGACGGCCACGATGGGAAGCCGGGCCTATCGCAATACGCAGCCCTTCGTGCGAGAGCTTGCCGGGCGGATGCACGTATTCGCACATAATGGCTGGCTGCCCCATATCTTCGACGGGCGTGGGTTCGAGTTCGGCTCAGTTCAATCCGGTAGGCGATACCGACTCGGAGAAGGCCTTCTGTGGCCTCTTGGAGCAGATGAAGAGCGTTTGGATCAAAGCTGGGACTATTCCACCGCTCGCGGAGAGATTATCTATCGTCGCTACGTTCGCGATGGCTCTCAGATGCCTGGGGCCGGCGAATTTCCTCTATTCGGACGGTGATACGCTCTTCGCCCACGGCGATCGGCGTAAGCAGGCAGCGTCATCCAGGGTCGAGCCTCCGGGCCTCGTCTATCTGCAGCGCGTCTGTCCCCACGCAGAACACCCAGCAACCGTTACTGGTCTTTCCATCCAGAGCCCCGATCAGAGCGTCGCCCTGGTCGCAAGTGTGCCGCTGAACGACGAGCCATGGATTGCCCTCAGAGAGGGGGAGGTGATCGCGATGCGCAATGGGGAGGTTGTCGCCCGCCGAGTGGCTCATCACCCGCCGACTTCAGACCAGGTATCGTGATGGATCAACCGAGCAGAGACGAGCTGACTTTCCTGCGTCTCAACTTCGCGCCCGTAAGGCTTGAGGACAAAGGCGTGCTGCAAGACTATCTGCGTCGGTTCCCGCAAAAGGTATCGGGATATACGTTTGCGACGTTAGCCGCCTGGTCCGCACCGTATGGCATGCACTGGAGCCGTATCAATAATGGCTGCGTGGTTCTCTGTCGCCAAGCCGGCCCTCAAGGCGAACTTCAACTCCAGCAACCCATCGGCATCATGAAGCCCGATTGCTGGACGCCCCTGCTGCGGGAGGCGCGCAAGCTGCACTATCCCTTGGAGATCTTGTACGTGGCGCAAGACTTTCTGGACGATCACACGCAGTTTTGCTCGCACTTTACGGCTGAAGCCGATCGGAAAGCGTTCAACTACATCTACCGCGCACGCGATCTCGCAGAATTGGAAGGCGGCAGATACGCCAAGAAGCGGAATCTGATTTCGCAATTTCTTGAGCTTTACAAAGATTGGGAGGCTGTTCCTCTCGATTTCAGATGCGGTCACGAGTGTCGAGAGGTGTTACTCGCTATTGCCCACGACCAGGGGCTCGCGATTGACGATCCGACGCTGAAAGCCGAGCTGGCGGCTCTCGATTTTTCAATGCGCCACTTCGATGAGCTTGAGCAGAGCGGGATGATGATCCGTATCAACGGTGTCTCTGCGGCATTTTCCATGTTCGAGCGCCTTAATAGTGAGACGGCCGTGATCCACTTCGAGAAGGCGCGACGGGAATTCAAAGGGCTCTACCAGATGATCAACCGGGAGACGTCGCGAATGATCGATGCTGCTGGATATCGCCTGATCAATCGCGAGGAAGACCTTGGCAAAGATGGGCTGCGGCAGGCAAAACTCTCGTACAATCCGGTCGAAATTTACCCCGTTTACAATCTAACCCTGAACGCTGGCGCAACATGAGCGGCGACCACAACCATGTGCCACGTGACTTTGGCCCGGCGTTCGCCTGGGCAATCGGGCTCAACGCAGCTTATGTGGTCGTCGAAGCCGGCTTCGGTCTTGTCAGCGGCTCACTCGCGCTCCTTGCAGACGCAGCGCACAATCTGACCGATGTCGGCGGCCTGGTTCTCGCCTGGGGCGCGGTTGCCTTGAGCCGTCGGACGCCGAGCCCGCGGCATACCTACGGACTAGGTCGAACCTCAATTCTGGCGGCCCTCGTCAATGGCGTGGCGCTTATGATTGCCGTTGGTGCCCTGGCTTGGGAAGCCGTAGGTCGCTTTTGGGCTCCGGCCGAGGTTGCGGGCGGAACCGTACTGTGGGTTGCTCTCTTGGGCATCGCCATCAATGCGGTGACGGCCTTCCTGTTCATGCGGGGGCGCGAGCACGACATCAACATCGAGGGGGCGTTCCTCCATATGGCGGCTGATGCTGCCGTGTCCGGCGCCGTCGTCGTTTCCGGGCTCGTCATTCTGGCAACCGGATGGTCATGGGTCGATCCAACGGCGGGCCTATTGGTAAGTGCAGTGATCGCGTGGTCAGCGTTCGGCCTCTTGAAGTCCGCCCTCCATCTCAGCCTCGATGGCGTGCCCCAAAGTATCGACAAGCGGGTGGTCTCCGAGTGGCTCAAAAAGCAACGCGGTGTCGCAAGTGTCCATGACGTGCACATCTGGGCCCTTAGCACCACAATGACGGCGCTGACGGCCCATCTCGTCATGCCCGCTGGCAGCTCAGACGACGCGTTCCTCGATAATACTGCCGAGGCATTGGAGCATCAGTTCGGGATCGGCCATGCCACGCTGCAGATCGAGCGGGGCGATGGCGCTGACTGCCGCCTCGCACCGGACAACGTCGTTTGACGGCTGCAGGCTTGAATTCGGTCAATGCCTAGTCAGGCCGAGCGCGCTAGCAGAGATCATAAGAGAATGGAGGTTCGTTCGTTATGGCCAAGGATTTCGCGCAAATCGCAGATGAGGTGATCAGCGGCATCGGGATACTGCGGCAAGGTACACCCGACCCGATGAAGGCTTTCGCTGCTCTCTCGACCACCGCAACTGCAGCAGGTGCTGTCGATACGAAAACGAAGGAACTTATGGCGCTTGCGATCGGCATCGCCGTTCATTGTGATGGCTGTGTCGCATACCATACCAAAATTGCGCACAAGCACGGGGCGACCCGCCAGGAGGTCGCCGAGACCGTGGCGTTGGCACTCTACATGGGAGGCGGACCGGCCGCTGTGTACGGAGCCGACGCCATGCGTGCGTATGATCAATTCAGCGATTCGAATGCATAGGTAGCTGGAGCTCAATCACCGCGTACGAGAGGAGTTTTCCAATGGCCAATCGTGAAATCGTCATCTGTTCGCCGGTTCGTACCGCAATCGGAACCTACAATGGCACGCTCAAGGACACACCGGCCGTCGAGTTGGGTGCGACCGTCATCAAGGCGTGCCTCGATCGTTCAAAGATCGATCGAAAGGATGTCGGCACAGTTGTCATGGGTAACGTCATTCAGGCCGGCAACAAGATGAACCCTGCGCGGCAGGCGGCCATCGGTGGGGACATTCCCGTCGAGGTACCCGCGATGACCGTCAATAGGGTCTGTGGCTCGGGCGCCCAGGCGATCGCGACTGCCGCTGCCGAGATCCGGCTCGGGCTCATGGACACGGCTATTGCGGGTGGCATGGAGAACATGGATGCCGCGCCTTACCTGATGTACGGCGGCCGGTGGGGCTACCGGATGGGCAATGCGCAGATCTACGATGCAATGCTCCAGGACGGCCTCAATGATGCCTTCTCCGGCGAGCACTCGGGTTGGCACACCGAGGACCTCGTCACGAAGTACCAGATCACCCGAGCTGCTCAAGATGCGTGGGCGCTCCGTTCGCAACAACGGTTCTCAGCGGCACAGGCGGCCGGAAAGTTTGACGCCGAGATCACGCCGGTGATGGTCAAGTCTCGCAAGGGCCCACAACCCTTTACGAAGGACGAGCACAACCGTCCCGACACAACTGCAGAAAGCCTGGGTAAGCTGAAGCCGGCCTTCCGCAAAGACGGAACGGTTACGGCAGGCAACGCGCCGGGTCTCAATGCCGGAGCGGCGGCAATGATCGTCGCTGATCGGGCATGGGCTGACAAGAACGGCGTGAAGCCGCTAGGTCGTCTGATCAGTTGGGGTGTCGGCGCTGTCGAGCCTGGGATGTTCGGACTAGGCCCCGTTCCAGCGGTGAAACAGGCCCTTGATCGGGCCGGTTGGAAAACAACCGACGTCGAGCGCTTCGAGATCAATGAGGCTTTCGCGGCTATTGCACTCGCTGTGATGCGGGATCTCGGCCTGCCCGAGGACATCGTGAATGTCGAGGGTAACTCGATTGCTCACGGCCACCCAATCGGCGCGACCGGCGCGCTGCAAACGACACGGCTCCTGCACTCTATGCAGCGCGACGGCATCAAGCGTGGGGTGGTGACGATGTGCATCGGCGGTGGACAGGGCATTGCGCTTTGCGTCGAGCGGTGACGTGGGAGCAGACAAGAGCGCTGCGCAATTCCCGAACACCTTGCTGAACAGCAACGTGCAGTGCAAGACTTCGATCCCACGAGTGGGACTTCTGTTCCAGGCCCAATGAGCTCACGAAATAGCGTCAGCTTCACACTTGGGACGGAGGACCGCTCAGGGTCAAGAGTGAGCCTACCGCAACCCTCACCAGCACGGCAGAAGTCGCCCAGATTTCAGACAGAATCGCCGCAACGCAGCGAACCAGCGTTCTGGGCCAAAAAGCCGACAGCAAGATTTGAACCCGAATGAAGCAGCAAGTGCATGTCTTCGGAGCGGGGCCTTTGCTTGTTAGCCTTTCGCCTTCGTAGCCTTGCAGCTCGACCTAAGTTCACGCCGCTCGAGTATCTCCCAGCCGGCGATTTTTGGCACAAGCTTGGCGTCTTCGGTCATGAACGCACTTTTCACGCCGCAGCTAAAGCCTTGTCCGGCGCGAGCCAACTTGAAATCGATACGTCTGCCGCCCGCATCGTATACGCGGAGCAACGTCAGAGTATCCTTCTCGAATAGCCAGAGTACGGACCGGGCGCCGTCTTGGTCGCGTTTTGTGTTAGGCACGCCGACGGTCTCAATATTGTTATAGCGCTGCAGTGGCGGTTTCTTTCCGGGGAATACAGCCTGCCAGATCACCAGCACGTGGAGCTCGCCCTTCTTGCGGATGTCGATGCGGTATCGCCAGTCGGCAGTGCCCGCAAAGGTTCTGCCATCGCGGCGCACTCTATTGGCGTAGTGTATGACACCCTCCAGGGTGGTGCCCTCCAACTCATCCAGAGCGATCGACGGGGGTGCCGTCGCGGCGCCTTCTTGCGCTTCAAGCGCCGTGCTCATGCCAATGCAAAGGCAAACGATTGCCCAGATGATGCACTTTGGCGCAGATGTTTTGACCATCGCAGCCGTTTCTATCGACTTCTTGCGCCCGTCGACACCCAATTCTTTCGGGTGCTTGCCTACCTAATGAACCGCGAGCGCCGTGAGTGGCAATGAGGTCTGTGCATTGTATGGCACCCCGGCCCGGACTGGGAGGAGTGATCTCGTCCAGTCGCAAGGTTGAAAGCAACGAGGTAGCGGAGCCCATGCTAACCGACACGTCCCCCCGCTGCCAGATCGCTGCCAACAGCATCCCAAGTTGTTGAAATAGACCGAAAGACTTGCGGTTTTGCAACCCGCTGATCGGGAACGAGCGCGACCGCTCTTGTGGGTCAAGAGTTCGCCTGGCGGGTGCCTTGTAGCCACGGGGACCCTCAGCTTCTGCCGAAGATGCTGCAGCGCGAGACCGGCAAATTGGGCCAGAATTTGCCGCGCCAAATTAGGATGATGCGCGTGCGGGTTGTTCTATTGCCACACCGTGGGCCCAAGCCAGTGTCTGGTAACCGCCTCAAACTGTGTCCGTTATCGCGTCGGACCCTTGATCGGCCTGCCGCGATAGGGGAAGTTCTTGTAGTCCGTATCCACGCGCCGATGCGGTTTGGTCATCGTCTTCTCGGGGTCAATCCAATCGGCCCACTTGAAATTGGGGATGATCTTTGCCTGATAGCTTTCCTCAAGCGGGTGTTCCAGCACATCGTTGACGTGCTGCCACTGCTGAAAGCGCATTTGGTCAAGCTGGTAGGGCGTCGGGTCGCCCCGCATCTTCACCGCCAGCTTCAGCTTGGTGACCTCGTCCATCGAAACCTTTGGCTTCCATGTGATCGATTCCGGAAGCACCACCGGCTCGCCCGGAATGTTATTAATGCCCTTCTTCCAAGTGGCCAGCACCGCCACGCCTGTATCTTCCCGGTACAGCAGGATGGCATGGCCGTAGTCTTTGCTCTTGAAGACCCCGAGGTTGCCATATTGGACCCGAGCACCCGTCAGGAAAGCGACTGCGTCGGACCAGCACGGCGACGGACCGGAGATCCCCCACAACACGCTGCGGTCGATGACTCCATCGGGAAACAGGATGCCGAAGGCGATTTTGGCGTTGTTTGCAGCGTGGATGGTGCCCTCGCAGTCGTGGCCGTGGAACTTGATCAGCTCCTTCAGCGTGACCGCGTAGGTGTAGTCGTAATAGCGGCCCTCGGTCCCTTTCGTCGCAAGAATTTCGAACACCGGCGCATAGGGCTTGTTGGCCATCGGCGCGTACCAACTGGGGCTCCGATCGACCGGATCGACTCCCGTCTCGATGAAGATGTTTCTGCCTTGCACGAATGTCGGCTCACCGGCAAAGGCGGGAACGCTGACGCAAGTGGCGGCTGCCAGAATGAGGCGGCTGAGCATGCTCATGATGTCCTCCGGGCGATATCCGCATGTAAGTCGAAACGTGTCCCGCAGGTTAGAGCCCAACGGCATGCCGCCATTGACCTCCATCAATCCGCCGAAGGGTGGCCTGACGTGAATAGATGCCAATAGATGGCAGACTAGTACCCGCCGTCGAAGAAGGCTGAGTCATTCTGGGAACGGTAGCCGTGCATTCGTGCCACCTGTCTTTGCCGAGCGTGGCTGATGTGATTTAACACGCGCATGATTCCCAAAGCAACTGTGATCCGGCTCGACCGGAAGACGCGCAGTGAACTCGAAGGTTGGCTGCGTGCATCGACCACGGAGCAGCGCATGGTGCGCCGTGCCCGTATTGTTCTGCTGGCCGCGGATGGCTGGGCCTCGCGGGCGATCGCGCGCAAGGTCGGGGTCATGACGGGAGTGGTGAGCGTCTGGCGCACGCGGTTTGCGGCATCGGGCATCGACGGCCTCAAGGACAAGCCTCGGCCTGGCGCCAAGCCGATCTACACGGAGGCAACCGACAAGCGCATCCTGGCGGTGCTCGATCAACCGGTGCCGAAGGGTCGGGCGCGCTGGACCTGCAAGCTGATCGCGGAGGCCTTGGGTGATGTCGATGTGAACTACGTGCGGCGCTTCCTGCGCAGGCAAAAGATCGATCTGACCGGTCGCAAGAGCTGGTGCGAGAGCAATGATCCCGATTTTGCCACCAAGGCTGCCGAGGTGGTCGGTCTTTATATGGCGCCACCCAAGAATGCTCTCGTCATCTGTGTCGATGAGAAGCCGTCAATCCAGGCGCTCGAACGCGCGCAAGGCTATCTGAAGCTGCCGAACGGACGTTCGCTGACCGGACACAGCCACGACTACAAGCGGCACGGCACGTCGACCCTGTTCGCCGCTTTCAATGTCGCGACCGGCAAGATCAAAGCCGCCCATAAGAAGCGCCGGCGTCGCAAGGAGTTCCTCGACTTCATGGACGAGGTCGTCGCGGCCTATCCCCGCCGTCGGCTCGAGGTCATCCTCGACAATCTCAATACGCACAAGAAGAATGAAGAATGGCTCGCGCGCCATCCCAAAGTGACATTCCACTACACTCCGACACGGGCGTCCTGGCTGAATCAAGTCGAGGGCTGGTTCTCGATCCTGCAGGGCCAGTCGCTGACGGGCGCCTCCTTCACCTCGGTCGAGCAGCTCAGGGAGCACATCGATGCCTTCATCGAAACCTACAACGAGGACGCCGAGCCGTTCGCATGGACCAAATGCAAGGTTCACCAGCGCCGCGTCAAAGGACGCCGTATCAGCGAATTGTGACTCCGGGTACTAGGAGCTCGGCATTGCAGACCATCGTGCAGTTCGCCCTTGATCTTGCCTACGGCGCCGCGATCGGCGCTGCGCTTGGGCTCACGGGCACGGGCGGATCGATTCTGGCCGTTCCGACGCTTGTCTATCTGGTCGGACAGGGCGTGCATGCAGCGATCGGAACGTCACTCGCCGTCGTCGGTGGCATAGCGGCTGAGGGTGCTGTCGAGCAGCGAGCCCGCGTTCAATGGAAGGCTGGCCTGTTGCTGGGCGCCTGCGGGATCGCGGGCAGCATCCCGGGCTCGCTCCTCTCTCCCTATGTTTCGGGCTCGGTTCTGCTATTGCTGTTCTCCGCCTTGACCCTGGCGGCGTCGGCCAGCATGCTCCTTTCCCGGCGGATGGACCGCACACCGATTAAGCCGTCGGCGCCGTGGATGGCATTTCCCACGGGCATCGCCATTGGCTTCCTAACGGGATTTCTCGGTGTCGGGGTCGGTTTCCTGATCGTGCCGACGATGGTCTTTGTGTTCGCATGCACGATGCAGGCAGCAATCGCCACGTCGCTGCTCGTCATTGCGTTGAACTCGTTCGTAGGATTGGCCACGCGCTTCGCCGCGGCCTCCATCGATTGGGGGGTCGTTGCCGCTTTCCTCGTCGGCGGTGTCGCTGGTAACGCTGTTGCGGCAAGCCTCGTCCCAAGGTTGGACCAGCAGGACCTGAAGCGCATCTTCGCGGTCTTCATCCTGCTGGTCGGTCTCATCACAGCCGCCAGCGCGACGGGTGTGATCCCGATTCGCATCAAGTGAGACGCTTAACGGCTCTTCGGTACTTTGCCATCGTCTGCCGGCGGCTCCTCGGCAACGCGCTGTCTGGCAAACAACCCGGAGAGGAGCCCGATCACACCCATTCCGTGCGCCGGCATTCCAGGACCGGCCGAACCCGGCGCAACTGGCCCTCCCCGCAACATCCGGGAGATCGCGGCAACGAGCATCACGGCCAGGATCGCCAACATCGGCCAGGGGACACGCCCAAGAAGCCAAGTCCACGGCGATGGCGTCGTCACGTCGATCGCGACTTGCTGCCTGCGCAACTCGGGCATCAATGTAGGATCGCCAAAATCGGGAACGCGGCTGTGAAAGAGGTCTCCCTGCTGCCTGCCGCTCGACGTCTCACCTACCGGACGCTTGAAGCGACCGCTGATCTCGGTCCCCTGGAACGTGACGCTGGTGACGTTGCCGGCGTCAAGCTGATCGAGAAATGCGCCGTAAGGCGTCGCCGGTGCCCTGACTGTCCATCTCGACGGCGGCAAAGACGAGGATCAGCAGCGCGCCTATGACAATGAACCACGTTGGAGGCCGCTTCCACCACGGCCGGTTGCAGTGCGCAATCGCTTGGGTCATATCGTCCTCCGGGAGATTTGTTTCTGCATTCACTGCACCTTGAAAGCGCGGGCTATCGGCAGCTTGATCTGATCGAGGATCAGCGCGAAGGCTGCCGCGGCGACGAGCAGCTCTGCCAAGAGTTGCCACGGGAGCGGCGCCATCAAGGTGCCCGACAGGGCCAGTGCCGAGACAAGGGCAATATCCACCCCCGATGAGGCGAGGACCCATGTGCTGGGTTTGGAGCTCCACAGATGACCCCGCTCCCGCAACACGAACAGAACTCCCTGATTCCCGAACACGAGGGTGATGAAGGCAAGCGTCTGCAGCTCGCCGGCGCCGAGCCCGAGGCTGAGCTTTCCGTATGCGACTGACGAAACTGAAAAGCCCAGCTTGCACACACCAAGGATGACCGCGGCGCCGGTGATGTTGCTCATACGCCAGACGCTCGGGTGAGGCGCAAAGCTCGCCCGGTCGGTGGTGAGTGACATGGCCAAGAAGTCATTGGTCATGAACAGCAGGACCATGAGCGCCGGCGTCAACACGGCATGGCCAGTCATGCCAAGTCCGATCGCCAGGAAGAGGACGATCTCGAACTTCTTGACCAACATGTTGAAGGTGTAGGTCAGCAGTCGCTGGAAGGCGATCCGGCCCTCGCGGACGGCGAACACGACGCCGCCGAGCCCCGGTTCGGTCATCACCATGCCCGCTGCGGCCTTGGCCACATCGGTTGCAGTCGACACGGCGATGCCGATCTGCGCCTGCCGTAACGCCGGGGCGTCGTTGGTGCCGTCACCGCACATGCCGACCACATGGCCGTGGCCCTGCAGGGTCTTCACCAGGCGGAATTTCTCCTCCGGCACGACGCGTGCGAACACGCCGAACTCGTCCGTGCTCGCGGACAGGTGCTCGGGTGGGCAAACGGCGCCGGTGATGCCAACCTTGCCGGCAATCGCCGCAGCCGTAACCGCCGAATCTCCGGTCACCATGACGGTGCGTACGTTCATGTCGCGCAGCCTCGCAATCAGGACCGCAGAATCATCGCGCGGCGGGTCACTGAGACCGATCAAGCCAACGACGCGCAATGCCTGTTGCGGACCCGCGGCGACCGCAATGACCCGGTGCCCCTGCGCGGCGAGGTCGTCGACCTGCTGGCGCGCGTCCGGCGACGCCTGCGCCATTTTCGCAATCACTTCGAACGCGCCCTTGACGACACGAAGCTCGCGCCCGTCACGATCAACGAGGAAGGCCTCCGCGGTCTTGGTCGCCGGGTCGAACGGAACGAAGCGTACTAGCCGTTCGGGCGCCATGCGACCGGCGGCCATAGCCGCCGCTCGTATAGCCGCGTCGATCGGGTCCTGGTCCGCTTCCGAGCTTGCCAATGCCGCAAGCGCCAGCACACGCGCGCCGTCAAAGCCCGGCATCGCCACAATGTCGATGACCTCGAGCGCATTGCGCGTCAGGGTTCCCGTCTTGTCCGCGCACAACACGTCCATGGCGGCAGCCTCGTGTGCGGCTGTCAGGCGCGTCAGCAGCACGCCGCGCCGGGCCAGGACCTGTGCCGCTAGTGCGGCCGACAGCGTGAAGGTAGCCGGCAGCGCCAACGGGATGGTGGCGAGCAAGGCGGTCAGGGCAAGCCGGACCAGGTCGGACGATGGCAGGGCGATCAGGTACGCGTAGGCGACGATGAGCACGCCAATCGCGCCGTTGACTACGGCGAGGTTGCGCGTTGCCGCAAAGATCGCCGCTTGCTCACTGCTGCCCACATGGGCAACCCGCACCAGCTCGGCGGTGCGCCCGAAATAGCTCATCGAGCCCGTTGCTGTTACTTCGGCGATGGCTTGGCCGCGGCGGACCAGGGAGCCGGAGTAGACTCGGGCGCCCGGATTTGCGTCGACCGGAACGGACTTGCCGGTGAGCATGGACTGATCGACCATCACCGAGCCCGATGCAATGGTCGCATCGGCCGGGACCACTGCCCCGAGCGGCAACCTGATTGCGTCGCCCGGGACGAGTTCGGCGGCCGGCAGCCTGACCCATTGACCGTCGCGGCGAACCAGGGCTGTGGGTGCCAACCGCTTCTTGAGCGCCGCGAGCGCACTGTTGGCGCGCCCTTCCTGGACGAAACCCAAGGTGGCGTTGAAGAGAAGCAGGGCGGCAATCACGACCGCCTCGACATGGACACCGAGTACCAGCTGGAGCACGATTGCAGCTTCCAGCATCCAAGGGATTGGGCCCCAGAACTTCCCAAAAAACACGCGCGCCGGCGCTGGAGTGTGCTCGCTCACCGCGTTGGGGCCGAACTCGGCGAGCCTCCGCTGCGCCTCGGCAGATGTCAGTCCTGGCGGCACACCAGTCGGTGCAGGTAATGGCGCGACCGTATCGATTGCAGCTTCATGTGCCATGTCGTCGATTCGCCGATTACCGAAGGATCGCGAACAGCTTGCACGCTCGCAGTCCCGCGGGTTTGATGCGGGTCAACGCGGGAGGGCGCAGATGCGGACATCTACCCGTAGCCCAAGGAGGCTCTTGTGCGCCCAAATCGGATGCGTTGGGCTACCTATTTCGTCGTTTTGGCGTCGCTCGTGGCTTGTGTCTGGTTCGGACTGCGAACCTATCGTTCCTACCTCTTGCTGCGGTCTGCCTATGAAGTCGGCATGCCTCAGAGCGGCACTGTCCGAGCGTGGATGACGGTGCGGTACGTCGCCGCCGCCTATCGCGTGCCTGAGGCCCTCTTGATTGCCCGACTTGGGCTGCCCGTGGACATGGCGTCAGATGCGACCCTCAAGTCTCTCGCCGAGCAGCAAAGCCTTTCGCCGTTCCGCTATGTTCAACGGGTCCAGCAGATCATCGCCGATGTCGCTCCAGCGAGCCCTGTGGAAGCCGGGAGCAATACGGTGAGTTGGCTGCAATGGCTCGACGATCAGTTTCTCTCGGCGCTGCTAATCTACGGGTATCCGATGCTTGCGGTGATATTGCTCCTCGGCGCGATCGGCTTGCCTTTGCCGACCGGCCTGTCGGCCACGGTCGCAGGGTCCCTGTCGGCACTCGGAAGGTTGGACTGGCTGACCGCAAGCATTGTCGCGATCGTAGCATCGATTGTCGGCGACATGATTGCTTATGGGATCGGGCGCCTCGCCAGCACGCGGTTTCTCTCGCGCTGGGGGCGCTGGGTCGGCTATATGCCGAGGCGCCAGGCGCGGGCCGAGGCGCTCTTCGAGCGTTGGGGCGGTCTCGCGGTTGTGCTAACGCGCACGCTGATGTCGCACCTAAGCTCAATCATCAGTCTGCTCGCGGGATTGCATCGGTATGGGATCTATTCATTCCTAGGCTTCGACGCGCTTGGCCGTGTCATCTGGACATTTGCCTATTTGGGCCTCGGTTATGTGCTCGGGGGAAGCATCGAGGCCGCCAC
Organism: uncultured Alphaproteobacteria bacterium; assembly: GCA_963797005.1. Classification (GTDB taxonomy): domain Bacteria; phylum Pseudomonadota; class Alphaproteobacteria; order Rhizobiales; family Hyphomicrobiaceae; genus AWTP1-13. The sequence continues at coordinate 52,651 of CAWCOF010000010.1, read as the reverse complement.
CGAGTTCCTGAAGAACATGACTGGGTTGCTTCTCTCATCATCACTATTCGCCATATCGGCGCTCGTTTCATGGGTGAGCCGACGCCAAGGTTCTGCAGACAACGGCATCTCGCAATAGTTGTGCGCGAGCAACACCCGCCACGATTCCGCGCGATCGCGTTGATTATTCGGGTGCCATGGCTGAATCTTGGAAGGAGCAAACCCTTCTCAACATCGTCAAGCTGCGCTACCTCGACACGCCCATGTACGTCGATGTGTCGTCGGTGGTCGCCTCACACGAACTGCAGACCCAGTTGGATGCCGCCTGGCGGCTCTATCCGAACCCGTTTTCAACGGCCCAGGACTATAGCAATCTCGAGGCAAGAGGCCGATACACCGACCGTCCCACCATTTCTTATGTCCCGCTGACCGGTGAGCGCTTCATCAACGGCCTTTTGCGGCCGCTGCCGCCACAGGCCATCCAGCCAACTTCGTCCTACAGATGGCCGCGCGCGCAATCAACGACATCTCCAATGTATCGAGATCGGTTCCACGCGCGCACGCTGGCAGTCCAGAATTTGCTGAGGTCATCGAAGCGCTCCGTCGCATCCAGCGTGCCGGAGCGATCAGTCTACGCTCAGAAATGCGCGGAAAACGACAAGTTGCCCTGGTTTCCATTCGAAGCCTCGCTGGAGGAGCCGCTGAGGCCGATGTGCGCTATGTCAAACGGCTCCTCCGAACTCGATCCCCAGAAGCAGGAATACCTGCTGGTGTCGGGATCGTATCGCCGCAACGCCGATGAACTCGCAATGCTGACACGCTCCATCCAGGAAATCATGGCCGAGCTCGCTGTCGGTATCGAGGTGCCAAGCCAAGACCTGATCGAGGGGCGCGCTACGCGTATTCCAGTGCCAGCTGCTGGCATCTTGCATCGCGTGCCGCCGCTGCGCGTTCGGTCTGGCACTGATCGTCCATCCGATGCCTTGCGGCCGTGCGTTACGGCAACTCATGGTTCTGGGTGGACGATCGTGATCTCAATTCCAAGCGCGTATTCATGTTCTTGCGGATGTTCTCGTCGCTGGCCGAGACCGGCGTTGTCCCCCGGGCGGCGATTGTCACAATACCCACCAGGTAAGTTCTACGGTGCTCCCAGAGGCTCCAAGCGGGCGATCTTACAATCCAGCCCCGGGGCCCAGAGTCGCATTGGGAGTATAGAACATGTGAGCCATGAGCGCCGTCGTTGCGTAGTAGCACCAATGCGTCAGGTAGGAGTACGCAAGGCCGTTTTGCACCCGCAGGATGAGATAAGGGAACACCAGCCCGAAGACCGCTCCTGCGATCATGAGCCTGACTACGTAGCCCGCTGGTACGCCGTCGAGAGCCACAAGAATATGCGTCCCTCCGAACAGGACCGCGCACGCAAGGGATACTGGCCACAACCGGTATTTTTGCGCGGAGAAGGTGATCGCCATCGCCGCGATGAGAAGTTGCTGAAACAGGATCTCGATCGACTTCGGAAGGAAGTACCACGGCGTCGCGAACACGACCTCGGGGGGATGCCACGGTTCGGCCCAGTTGATCGGCGGCAAGAGCGGAAGCGCATAGCCGGGGAACAAGACCAAAGCTGCAAAGGCGAGCGAGACAAGTAGATAGGTGCTCAACCGGTTCTCATAGGTCGCCCACCAGAACTCGATACAGGTTCCAGAACGCGATCAAAGCAATCGCGACCCAGAGTCCATAGTAGACTGCGGCCACGATCGGACTGGCGTTGTAACTGGCTTTGAACCCGAGCACGGGCAGCAGCAGATAGTACCCGGCGTCCGAGACAACCCAGAAGGTCGCGAGGAGGCCGAAAACCCATGCGAGCTGAACGCGCTGTGCGCCGATGTCGACAGACGAGCTTCTCGACACTTCGCGCTGCGCGGAAGGAGCGGGACTTCATGCGTTGAAGCTCTCTGTACTCCTGACCGTGCTCTGAATACCCAGATCGCGTTCCAATGCTGCTTGACCCACGTCAAAGGCAAGGTCGCGGTCACACGCGGTCCAGGCCGTTGACAGCCTGGAGCCTCCGATCACGCGGCTTGCCCCGCGAGCCGAGCCGCGTGCCTGACATACTTCGTCACAATTTGCCGCTGCGCTGAAAAACTCCGGAGATACCCCCTGCCTAGGCTTCGGCCCATCCATCGGGCGCGCTCGGCCGCCGGCCAAGGGTTGACCTGGCGCGGGCGATCTGCCTTGGCACCTGCCAGGCAAACGGCACGCCCTCCATCGAGACGGGAGCTGGTGCCGTCCAGTCGGGCGTTTGATGCAGGTCAATGAAAGTACGGTCGACAGGTGCAGCCTCACGGCAATTGCGCTCCGCTTGCTAGACGTCTATCCCGTAGTCGTTTAGGAGGGCGGCAGGACGGACGAGTAGACGTCATGTCAGGAACGTCGATCACGCAGTCGTCTCGGAGAGCGCGTCGCCATGCACCTGTCATGGGGACTGGGGACGATGCGTCCACAGATGCTGCGAATGGCGGCGGGTTCCGGCTCTTCACCGGAGGCGATCTTCTCTACGCGGCGATGCTCTCGGCCATCGATGCAGCGCAGAGCAGTATTCGCCTGGAGACTTTCATCTTCGCCGCCGATGAGATCGGATGGCGCTTCGCGAAGGCCCTCGCGGCGAAGGCAGCGGCTGGCGTCGACGTGCGCTTTCATTTCGACGCCTATGGGTCCGCCACCGGCGCTTCCCCCGACCTCCACCAGTACATGGAGAACGCCGGCGTCAGGCTCCAATGGTATCATCCGTGGACCTCATGGCACCCCAGCCGCTACCTCCAGAGAAATCACCGCAAGCTTCTCGTGATTGACGAGGAGCAGCTGTTTCTCGGTGGCTCCAACATCATTGCCGAGAATTCCCTTGCCTTGTCGGGAGAGGCGCGCACCCGCGATACCGATGTGATGGTGACAGGCAAGCTTGCCCGCCAGGCTGCGCAGCTGTTCGACTGGACCTGGGATCATCCGGAGAAGAGACACAAGCAGGCGCGCGCCATCAGGGCACCGGAGTTCTCAGGGCTCTACCACAACCATATGGCAACCCTCCACGCTCTGGCTGTCGGGCGTGCCACGCGCTCGGTCTACGTCACAGGTCCCTACTTCTGCCCCGGGAGCAGGGTGGAGCGGGCATTGCGCCGATCGGCGAGGCGAGGCGTCGATGTGCGGCTGCTCGTACCCCGCAACAGCGATCCGCCCTACGTGGGGTGGCTGACGCGATCCGCATATTGGACGCTGATGAGGGCGGGTGTCCGCGTCTACGAGTACCTGCCGCCGCGAAAGTTGCACGCAAAGACTGTCGCGATCGACGGCGAGTGGTCGATCATTGGGTCAGCCAACCTGGACCATTTCGGTCTCGTCGCCAATCGCGAGCTTGTGCTGGTCGCGCATGATCGAAGGCTCGGTAACGAATTGCGCGATCAGTTCCTCCAGGACTTGCAGCATTCCGAGGAAGTGCGTTCCGCCGAATGGGCGCAACGCAACCTGCGCGAGCGCCTGCTCGAGACTATCGGGCGGGTGGCCAGGAAACTGTTGTAGGACGCACCACGGCGGCGCGGTCACCGTCAACGCTCCCCGTGTCAGCCCGCCTGCCAGCGCCAGAGTTCGGAACCGGCGAGCAGGAGGCTCCCCAGCGCAAGCGGCACCAGAAAGTAGACGATCCGAAAGGCGATCAGCGCGCCAAGGACTTGGCCGTGTGGCATGAGCAAACTGACGACGTATTCGAGCACGCCCAGCCCGCCCGGGACGTGACTTACCAGCGCCGTGACGTTCCCCAGCACATAGGCCGCAACCGTCTCGGCATACTCCGCCGAACCCGCCAGGAGCTGATGGAGCGTTGCCGCCACGAAGGCAAAGTTCGCCGTGCCGACGCCGATTTGAGCCATGGCGGTCCGAGCGGCCGGCATGCCGAAGTCGCGGCCGCGGATGGTAACGGACCGCGGCCCCCACCAGGCCAGCAGCACGTACGCGCCAGCGAGCGCGAGGCAGAGAACGCCAATGCCACGTGCTGTATGGGACGGGAGGCCGATCGCGGCGAGACCGAGATCCGGCCGCAGCACCAGCACGAGACCGCCGAGCGTTATCAGGCCGAGCCCGACGGTCAACGCACAAAACAGGATGACCTCGCCGACCTCGACAGCACTGAGCCCAAAGCCGGAATACAGGCGATAGCGCAAGGCGCCGCTGCTCAGCACCGCAACCCCGACGTTGTGGCCAATCGAGAGGCTGACAAACGAGGTCAGGGCAATCCTCCGGTACGGCAGCGGGCGCCCCATATGGCGGACCGCCAGCGTATCGAACCCGGTCAGGCACAGGTAGCTTGCCGCCGCGCACGCGAAGGCCAGCACCAGGTTGGTGAATGGAATGCGCGCCACGGACATCGCAATGTCAGCGAGGCTATGGTCGCGGAACGCCCAATAGCCCAGCCACAGTCCGAAGGGCAGCATAACCACAGGGATCAGGATAGAATATTTCCTGAGCCTCGCCTCCATCACGTCCCCTATTCAACGATCTCCGCCACGCCATCGCTAGCCGCACAGGAATAGGGCAATGCCGCGGTCTGGACGTCGACGACCAAGGGCAGGTGATCCGAGGCAACGCGCGTGAGCGGCGTGCGAACTGCTGTTGCCCTCAATACGTCTATGTGGTGGCTGACGAAAACGTGGTCGATACACAGGAACGGCGCGCGCGTGGGGAACGTCGCATGCCGTCGGGAGGGCTGCACCAAACGTCGAGCCTCCTTGAACCGAGAGGCGAGGGACCGGCAGGCCGGTGATGATGGACCTGCATTGAGGTCGCCCAAGAGGATGATCGGGCCGCGGCAGTCGCCGTGTCCCAGCCACTCAGGCCCCAGAAGCGCCTCAACTTGTGCGAGCCGCTCCCGCCCCAGCAGGCCTAGGTGCGTATTGATCACTTGGAGGCTCCCTCCATCCGCGCCAATCAACGACCATATTGCCCCGCGCGGTTCCAGGTTCGGCCACCGCCGCAGGCCTGGCAGCAGTCCGGCCTTCACCGGCCGAAGGGGAAGCGCGCTGAGGATGGCATTGCCGTAGAGTTCTTGTCCTACCCGCACGGCTGGATGGAAGTGCATCTCCATGTCCAGCTCGCGCGCGATCACATCGGCCTGGTCAATGCCACCGGTCCGGGCACGGCCCACATCAAGCTCCTGCAGCGCGACGATGTCGGCCTGACAAGAGGCAATCACCTCGGCGATCCGCTGCGGCGAGAGCCGCCCATCGGTGCCGATGCAGCGGTGCACATTGTACGTTACAACGCGCAGCAGTTTCGGCGTCTCCTTTGCGGAGCGCGTGCGAGACAACCGATTCTCGTGCATTGGTCCAACGTGCGTTGAACGCATCCTCGACACAAAGGCCAAGGAGCTGAGGACGGTAGACGCTTTTACACGTTACAGCCACCGACAGGCACAAAAACTGCGCACCGCCTTGCGCTCGCCTCCGTATGGGACGCTCCGCCACAGGCCCAAGCCAGAAAGTGCCGGGGCGAGCGACCGGCTCGATCTCAGAAGAATGCCCCGGGCACCCGTTACTTGGACGACGCTAGTGCGCGAACTCTCCTTTCGCCATCATCAAGTGATGGGGCTGGTGGTGCGCGCCCTGCACCATGATGCCCATGAACCCGAGCGCCTTGAGCTTGACGACCTGCGCGCGGGTCGCTCGCGGTGACGACAAGCTTCACCCCGTTCGGCAGGTCCTGGGTCGCTGGCGCTCCATCCGAGCGCCGCCAGCTCGTGCGCATGCGCCGGCACCATGCGCTTGATCGCAGCCAGCGTGCGGCCCTCGCCCGTCACCGTGATCTCGACGCCGTTGGCGAGGGCGCGCTCGCTCGCCCGCGCACGCATGGTGACCTCGTCCATGTCGATCAGGTGCTCGCGCAGCGCGCCGATATTGACTTTGGACCAGTCGGTGGCCGGATCGGCCTCCAGGATGCGCACGATCTCCTGGATGGTGCCGAAGGCTTCCTGGCCCGGCATGATCGGAACCGCCGCTTCACCGCCGTGAACGTGCTGGGCATGGTCCATGTGCGATCGGTCCTGGGCAAAGACCAGCGCGCTGGCGGCGATGATGGCGCCGGTCCCAAGCATCAGCAGCAGGGCAAGACCCAAGATAATGGCGACGTACAGGCATGGTTGCACTCCGTGTAGGTTGCTGTTGATTTGACTGCGAGTGATATGGTCGCTCACGCGCCGTCAGACGACGGCGAATTGCCCCATCATGCCGTGGTCCTCGTGCTCGAGGATGTGGCAGTGGTACATGAACGGCATCTTGGGCGACGCCGGATTGTCGAAGCGCACCAGGATCTCGGCGTGCTCTTCGACGAGCACGACATCCTTCCAGCCGGATTCATGCGCGGCCGGCTTGCCGCCGTTCTTGCTCAGGATCCTGAAGCTCGCTCCGTGGACGTGAAAGGGATGCGCCATCGGCATGCCGCCAGTGCTGATCTCCCAGATCTCCGCGGTGCCGAGCTTGGCCGTCACGTCGACGCGGTCCATGGCGAAGGAGCGACCGTTGATCCCCATCATCTGCGCGTCCCATCGCCGTGATCGTGATCGGCGGATGCCACCCGGCCGGGACGGCCCATCATCCCCATCCCCATCGCCCATGCCCATCATCGGGTTGAGCTCGAAGGTGCGCCAGGCGACGGCCGACTTGACGTCCGGCTCCGCAAGCGTTGCGAGCTGCCGAGGCAAGCGCGTGATGGCCGCCTTCAGCGCGGACTCGGGCTTGAAGCGCAGCAAGAGCTCGACGTGCGCCTGCAGAGCGGCGCGGCGGACCCATCATCGGCATCATCATGCCGGCCCGTGGCCATGCGCATCCGGCGCGGTGACGAGGTCGACCGGACGGCCATCGGCAAAGTCGACCAGCATCTCGTAGCGCTCCGCCGGCGCGATCACCAGGCCTTCTACCTCCACCGGCTCCGGGAGAAGCCCGCCGTCGCCGGCGATGACGAAGAATGGCCGCCGGTCGGAGAAGCGCAGATCGAAATTCGCGGGCGTTCGCCGCATTCAACAGGCGCAGGCGCACCATGCCCGCGGGCACGCTCGCCACCGGACCGATGACGCCGTTGACGACCAGCGTGTCCCCCTGGAAGCCGTGCATCATGTCCATCATGTCGGGCTGGTAGACGACCTCGCCGTTGCGGGCGAAGCGCTTGTCCTGCAGCACGATCGGCAGATCGTCGACGCCGTAGGTCGCGGCAGCCCGCGATCGCGGTCGGCGCCGTCGCTGACGATCATCATGCCGGCGAGGCCCGAGATAGACCTGCCGGGCCGTGTTCCCGTGCGGATGCGGATGGAACCAGTTCGTGCTCGCGGGCTGCTTGATGGTGATCTCCGGCGACCATACCGCGCCCGGCCTGATCGTGTTGTGCGGACCGCCGTCGACGTGCGAGGGCACCAGCATGCCGTGCCAATGCAGCGTCGTCTCCTCGTCGAGACGGTTCTCGACGCGGAAGGGGATCGTATCCCCGTTGCGAACGCGCACGACCGGCCCCAGGTAGCTCGCGGAGATGCCCCGCGACGGCACCGCCGGCTCCCGAGCCAAACCGATGCTGCGTCTTCTGCAACGCGAGCGTGACCGGCTCGCCGTTGCGCGCCTCGATCAGTTGCGGGATCGGCAGCGCCCGGCCTGCCGACGGCGCGCCGTGCGCCCATCGTGGCAAGCCGGCGGCTGCCAAACCGGCTGCGGCGGAACCCGAGAGCAGGAGCGCCTGGCGCCGGGTGAGCGATGTCGTGATCGACATGGAGACACCCTTTGAAGCTTGTTGGGACACGTGCTGATGCGATCACCCTCTGGACGCCTGGGCGCCCAGAGGGATTGAGCCATGCGGCGTGCCGATCGACGTCAGTGCTTGTGCTGCTGATCGCCGGCGAATGCACCCGCGCATCGGCCAGGGCCGAAGGCGAGACCGGGGAGGATGTCGGTGGCCTTGGCCTTTTGCGTTGCGTCGAGCGTCGCGAGCAGCTCGTCGGCGGCCGACTTGACGGCGCCGAACTGCTTCTGCCCCTGCTCGCGCATCTTGCTGACGAAGGCGTAGCGATCGGCCGGGGTCATCTTGCTCACCGCCTCGGGATCGACGCTCTCCCGCGTCGTCTTCATCGTCGCTGCGGCGTCCTGGACGGCCTTGGCGTATTTGCTCCAGGCCTGTTCCTGGGCAGGCGTGATCTCGAGCTCCGCCTTCAGCGTCTCGAGCTGCGCCGGATCGGCGAACCCCAGTCCGGCCCGTCCGTGCATCATGCCGGGCCCCATGCCCTTCATCATGCCGTGGCCCTTCATCATGCCAGGCCCATGGCCCATCCCCTTCATCATGCCGGGACCCATGCCATTCGGCCCCTGGCCGCGCATGAAGGGCGGACCAAAGCCCGTCGGACCCTGGCCGACCGTCTGCGCCAGCGCCCATCCGCCGGCAAGCGACTGTGGTCGGCGGCGATCACGCTGATCACCAGAGCTTTCTTCTTCATGTTTGTCTCCAATCGCTCGGCCAACGGAGAGCTCCGTTGCTGAGCCATTGGAGGGGCAAGGTTTCACCTGAAGTTTTTCAGGGACAGGGTTTTTTGTGACAAAGTTTGTCAGGCGCCGGGCCCGGTAACACCTCGACACACTTTTCAAGCGGCCCCTGGCGCGAGGGTCGCCTATATTCTCGGGCATGCACGAGCGCGCCGCACATCCTCATCGTCGACGACCATCGCGAGATGCGCGACCTCGTCTCGCGCGCGCTGACCAAGGAGGGCTTCCGGGTCAGCACCGCCGCCGACGGCCGCGCCATGCGCCAGGTGCTGGCCGACAGCCGCATCGACCTCATCCTCCTCGACCTGATGCTGCCGGGCGAGGACGGCCTGTCGTTGTGCCGCGCGCTGCGCGCCGAATCGAACATTCCCGATCATCATGCTGACCGCCAAGGGCGACGAGCTCGACCGGGTCATCGGCCTCGAGATGGGCGCCGATGACTACCTGCCCAAGCCCTTCGGCAGCCGCGAGCTGGTCGCACGCATCAAGGCCGTCCTGCGGCGCAGCAAGGACAACACGTCGTCGGGCACGAGCAACCCGCGGCCCAAGCAATACCAATTCGATCGCTGGCGGCTCGACATCGGCGCGCGCGAGCTCATCCGCGATGACGGCACCACGCTGCCGCTCAGCACCGGCGAATACGATCTGCTGATTGTCTTCGTCGAGCGGCCGCAGCGCGTTCTGAGCCGCGACCAGCTCCTCGACCTGGCGCGCGGCCGTGCGGCAAATCCGCTCGACCGCAGCATCGACACCCAGGTGAGCCGGCTGCGCCGCAAGCTCGAGCAGGACCCGGGCGACCCCAAGATCATCAAGACCGTCTGGGGCGGCGGCTACATGTTCACGCCCGCGGTGAGCCATCAATGACGCGCTTACTCCCGCACAGCCTGTTCGGGCAGACCGTGCTCATCCTGCTTGCTGGCCTGATCCTGTCCCATGCCGCGGGTTCGTGGATCTACACGGCGGACCGCGAGCAGGCGGTGCGCGCCGTCGGCGGATTTGCAACCGCGCAGCGCATCGCCAATCTCACCCGCCTCGTTCGGGACACTCCGCGCGAGGCGCGGCACCGCATCGTCGCCGCCCTCAGCGATCAGAGCTTCCGCGTCTCGCTCTCCGCCCAGCCGTCGGCGATGCCCACCGTCGAGGACGATGATGCGCCGGCCGCGCGAGGCGATCAAGGACTTCCTGGTCGACCGAGCTATCGCTCGGCTCTGCGCCCGCCACCCCGGGTATGGGCATCGTCGGCGGCCGGTCCGCCGTTCGGGCCCCGGCACATGATGGGGCATGGGCCCATGATGCACGGCTTTGCCGGTTTCGCCGCCTTCCGCGATCTGCAGGTCGCCATTCCCCTGGCAGAGGGCCAGTGGCTCTCGTTTGCGACGGCCCTGCCCGCAGGCGGGCCGGCCTATTCCGCTCAGTTCCTGCTCTCCATGGGCGTCATGGCCGTCATCATCCTCGCCGTGTCGGTGTGGGCCGTGCGCCGCGTGACCGCACCCCTTGGCGCCTTGGCAACGGCGGCGGAGCGGCTCGGCCACGATGTCAAAGCGCCGCCGCTGCCGGAGACCGGAACGACCGAGACCCGGCAGGCCGCCCGCGCCTTCAATGACATGCAGGCCCGCCTGCGCAATCTCATTGAGAACCGCACACGGCTGCTCGCGGCCATCTCGCACGATCTGCGCACCCCGCTGACGCTGCTTCGACTGCGCGCCGAAACCGTCGAGAATGCGCAGGAGCGGGACAAGATGCTCTCCACCATCGCCGAGATGGATTCCCTGATCGGCACGACCCTGCAGTTCGCCCGCGACGACAGCGCAAGCGAGCCCAGGCAGCAGGTCGACCTCACCCTCCTCGTGCAGCGCGTCGTCGACGAGATGAGTGGCGCCGGGCTTCCCGTGTCGCATGCAAGCGGCCGCACCGATCCTCTACCAGTGCCAGCCCGCGGCCCTCAAACGCGCCGTCCGCAACCTGCTCGACAATGCCGTCAAGTACGGAAAGGCGGGTAGTGCCGAAATCCACGTCACGCCAGACCTGGTGGAAATCGCCATCGACGACGATGGCCCGGGAATACCCGAGCCCGAGCTCGCTCGCGTGCTGGAGCCCTTCTATCGCCTCGAAGGATCGCGCAGCCGTGAGACAGGCGGAGTCGGCCTCGGGCTAGCCATCACGCAGTCCATCGTGCAGGCCCACGGCGGCAAGCTGACGCTCAGCAACCGGCCCACCGGCGGATTGCGCGCCACAATCGTGCTTCCTCTGTCTGCGAAGCTTCACGCGTCGTGATGAAAGACCTTGCCTGGCTGATGCTGCTGGCGTCGCCGCTGGCTCTCGGTCGCCCGGCGGCGGCCGAGCCGATCGACTTCGGTGCGGACTTGTCGCGCAGCGGCTGGGTCGTGGTCAGCTTCCCGAGGACTCCTCCGGCTTCGTTCCGCGGGATCGATCGAAGGACGCTCGAGGTCGCGACCGACGCTTCCGCGGGAATGCTGTGGCGGCCGGTCGATGGCCCTCTCGGCCAGGCCCGCATCGCCAAGTGGCGCTGGATGGTTGCCGAAAGCGTCCCGGCAACGGATCTGACCAGGCGGGGAGCGGACGATCGTGTGCTCGGCGTCTATTTCGTGTTTGGCACAGCGGCAGATTCGAAGAAGAGCCCCCTGGCACTGCTGGGCTCCTCTTCCGTCACCGCACTCGTCTACGTGTTTGGAGGAAACCGGCCGCGCGGCTCCGTCTTGTCCAGCCCGCACATGGGAGCACGCGGGAAATTCCTGATCCTGCGCCCGGCCGATGCGGAGAAGGGCGTTTGGTTCGACGAGAAGGTCGACCTGGCCAAGGACTTTGCGCGCACCTTCGGCATCCCGCCGCCGCTGCTCCTTGCCATCGCCATCTCCAGCGACTCCGACGACACGGGCCGGCGCAACCGCGCCACGCTGCGCAGCCTCACGATAGAGAAATAATCGGGCTCGTGCGGCAACTCAGGCGGCAGCCCGCTCCTCGGTCTCGATCAGCTGTCCATCGCGCAATTTGTAGATGCGGTCGAGCCGGTCGTAGATCTTCTCGTCGTGCGTGACGGCGATGATCGCCGCGTCCTGCTCGCGTGCGAGCTTGCGCAGGAGGTCCATGACGATACCGGCACGCGCCGAGTCGAGGGCGGCGGTCGGCTCATCCGCCAGGATGATGCGCGGCTTGTTGGCCAGCGCCCGGGCGATGGCGACGCGCTGCGCCTCGCCGCCGGACAGCTGCGAGGGCATGGCATGCTTGCGATGTCCGACCTGCAGGTAGTCGAGCAGCTCGACGGAGCGCTTGATGGCTTCCTCCCGCGACACGCCGGCGAGGTGATACACCAGCGCCACGTTGTCGGTGGCGTCGAGGAACGGCAGCAGGTTGTGGAACTGGAAGATGAAGCCGATCTTCTCCAGGCGCATGCGGCGCAGGTCGTGCCGCAGCCAGCGATTGTCGTAGACCACCTCGCCGTCGAGGCGCATCCACCCCTCGTTGGGGTCGATGATGGCGCCGATGACGTTGAGCAGCGTGCTCTTGCCGGAGCCCGATGGCCCGAGCAGGCCGACCACCTCGCCGGAGGATATCGACAAGGTGATGTCCCGCAGGGCATCGACGCGCGTCTCGCCCTCGCCGAAGTGCTTGCTGACGTGGCTCAGCTCGACCAGGGGATGTGACTTGGGGCGGTCCTGCATGGCATCATCCAGTAAGTGCGCGGGCGGCATCGATGCGGAGCGCGGCCCGCACACCGAGCACGCTTCCCAACAGGCAGACGATCAGGACGACGCCGAACAAGGCAGCGATATCTTCGGGCAGCATGACGATGCGGCGGGGAAACCAGCCTTTGAACACATAGACCAGCGCCGTCGCCGCGATGAAGCTCGCGAAACCCATCAGGAGTGCTTGCTGCAGGATTAGGCCGACGATCGTCCGATCGGACGCGCCGATCAGCTTCAGGGTCGCAATCTCCCGGATCTTGTCCATCGTCAGTGTATAGATGATGAGGGCGATGATGACAGCCGAGACGACCGTCAGAATGGCCATGAAGAGCCCGAGCTGGCGCCGCGCGCGTTCGATGACGTTGACGGTCAGGAAGTCCTGCTGCTGCTTGTCCGTCAGGACGGAGAGATGTTTCCAGCGACGGATCACCTCGGCCACTTCATCCGCGAGGACGTCGGGCGCGAGCCGCGCCACCACGGCATTGACGAGGTTGGTTTGCTCGCGCTGCGCCCCTCGCGCCGCCTCGCGCCGCGCCGCTGGAGGCGATAGCTCGAACTGCAGCTGCTGGGCGTCCCTCAACGACACGTAGACGATGGAGTCACCCGAGAGCGTGACGATGCCTCTCGTCTCGCCCACGACAGTGTAGTCATTGCGTCCAAGATGCACCGTCTCGTCCACCTTGAGACCCGTCTGGCGATCCGCGATCAGCTCGTAGTGGCCACGCGTGATCTCGCGCCCGACGGCTATGTTGACGGGGCCGCCCGGACGGCCGGGCTCGTAGCCCACCACCTGTAGGCGCAGCTTGCGGCCGTTCCGATCGAGCTGAACATTCTGCAGCGTGATGGCTCCGGCCTCGACGACACCATTGATGCGCGCCACCATCTCGCGCGTGTCGCCAGGAATGCGCGAGGACTTCGGCGAAGGGCCCGACCGTGTCGGCCTCCACCACCCAGAGATCCGCCCCGATGGCCTTGACGAGGGCGGTGGCGTCCTCGATCTGCCCGCGGTTCATGGCCGCCATGGTGATCACGACGGCGAGCAACAGGCTGAGACCCAGGCAGGTCAGAATGAAGCGCCCGAGCTTGTGCCGGATATCGCGCCAAGCTAGGTTCATTTCTTCTTCTCGCCGGCCGGCTTCTCCCTCTTCGCGATTACGACGCGGCGGCCGACAGTGAGCCCGGTCGTCGGCGACGTCACCAGCTCAGCCTCGTTGGGCACGCCGCTCACGATCTCGACGCGGCCGTCGATGGTGCGCTGACCAAGCGTCACCCGCCGCTGCTGCAGCTTGCCGTCCTCGACCGTCCAGGCGGTCGCCTGCCGGCCCTGCACCTTCAGGAGCATGGTCTGCTTGACCAGGCGTGCCTCTGACAAGCGCGCAACGGTAATCAGCATTTCCGCCTGTTCGCCGAGATGGAAGGCAAGCGGACAGCCGCTGCAGCGCGCATAGATGCGCCGCTCCTCGTTGACGCGGTCGCTTTCGATGTCGATACGCACGACCTTGGCTTTCATGTGCAGATCCGGAGCCGAGCGCCGCGTCACTTGCGCCGCTTGCCCGACCTCGATCTGACCCGCTCTGCCTTCGTCGATGTAGGCAAGGGCCCAGATCGTCGCCGGATCGACCAGAGTGAAGACCGCCTCGTTGGGATTGAGCGCCGCGCCGAGCTCCTTGTGACGCGTCATCACCAGGGCATCGAACGGAGCGTACAAGCTGTACTTGGCGAACCGCGCCTCCTCGAGCGCGAGCAGCGCCTTGGCCTGCTCCAGATTGGCCCGTGCCACGCTGAGCGCACTTCGGGCTTGGCTGAGATCGGCCTTGGCCACGTCGGCTGCGGCCTGCGCATCCGCCGCCGTCTCGCGCGACGTCACCCCGCGCTGCACCAGCTCCTGCCGGCGCTGATTGGTTTCAATCTTTTGCTTCAAAACTATATCGGCCCTCTCGATGACCGACTCCGCTTGCTCGACGCCGGCCTGCGCCTGCGCAACCGCAGCGCGCGCCTGGGCGACGCGTGCTTCCTGCTCGCGGCTTTGCAGCCGCCCGAGCAGGGCGCCGGCTTTGACGGTGTCGCTGTGGTCGGCGTGCAGCTCCACCAGCGTTCCCGAGGTCTCGAAGCCGATACGCGATACTGCCTGGGCCTCGACCGTTCCGAGCCCGAACACCTGGATCGGCACGTCCTTCTCGATCGCCGCCACGGTCACGGAGAGCGGGCGGTTCCACGTGTAGGCGGCCAGCCCCGCGACGGCGATCAGCCCCACCGCAGCGGCAATACCCCACTTGAGTTGCGAGCGCTTTGCCATGACGTTCCCAGCATGCCGAAGCCAACATCGGTTCCTGATGGCACCATGGCATCATGGCAGGCTTTGCGCTGCGTCAATCCGGCGCCAAAGAGGTCCGAAAGCCCTGACCTGTTTCGAGCGGTGGCCGGGAGAGCACCCAACGCACGGCGCAGTGACTGTCGACAATGGGCCCCATGAGGTCGTGGAGGGCGCGAGATGACAGGCCGAGCCCCTCATCCGCGAATGCATCCGGCCTTGTCTTCCCACTTTTGTGCCAAGGCCTCCTGGATCTCCTGCAGGGCGAGTAGGTGATCAGGCATGTTCGCTGACGTGTGCTTACGTAGCTCGTTGGGAAAGTGCACGAATTGGCGCGTATCGACGCCCCACCATGCGGAATTGATGCTGCACTATTCCACGCCTACATCGTACGAGTCTTGTCCGAGAACCTTCGAAGAGCGCCGTCCGTTGCACATGGAGCACGTATATGTCGTTAGCGAGCAACAACGGTGAATGTGGGTCAAGAGTTCGCCTGGCGAGAGCCAGGTAGGAACGGGGAAAGTACCCCCAGAAACGGAAAATCTGTGCACGTGCAAAGACTTGCCGGTTCGTGCCAGAGACATCGATGTATGCGTTGGGCAGCCCACGCGTGGAGTCAGGAAGCGTACAGTCGCAGAACGCCGAACACCAAAGTGCCTATGATGAGCGCAGCGGCGATGAGCGTCATCGCGGTGAGCTGGGCGCGGGTCATGGGCTTGCTCCTCTCTCTACCGTCGATGGCGCAGCCCGCATCTTCTGGAGTAAAAGCGCGACGGCAAGCAAGACCAAGCCGATAACGTCCGTTACGGCGCTGGGGTCGATCAGCAGGAACGCGGCCGCGAGGAAGAACGCTCGGTCGAACCACGAGGCCCTGCATAGGAAATAGCCCTCGAGGCTGGCCGCGAGCGCGACCACCCCGATCGAACCGGTGACTACCGCCCGCAGGATGTCGGGCCACGGCCCCGAGAACAGCAGCGCGGGGTTGTACACGAAGAAGAACGGCACGATGAAGCCGGCTGCGGCAAACTTCATTGCCTGCACGCCGGAGCCCCACAAGCTCGCGCCGCCGATCGACGCGGCGGCGTATACGGCCAGCGCCACGGGTGGCGTCACCGCCGACAGACAGGAGAAGTAGAAGGCGAACATGTGCGCCGCCATCGGCTCCACCCCAAGCTTCATGATCGCCGGCACGAGGAGCGCCGCCTGCATGATGTAGGCTGGCGTAGTCGGCATACCCATACCGAGAATGACTCCGGCGACCATCGTGATGAGCAGAGCCGGCAGCAGCGAGCCGTAGGTGAAGTCGATGAGAAAGGCGGTGAACCGGAGCGCCAGCCCGGTTTGCAGCACGATGCCGATGACGATCCCCGCCGACGCACACGCCATCGCAACCGGCACGGTCTGCAACGCCCCGTCGCGCAGGGCTTCGATGCACGTCCTCCAATGCAGCCCGGTCGACGGACGCATCCACGAAATGGCGATCAGCGCGGCCGTGGCGATGATCGCGCCATAGGTTGGCGTGAAGCCGTAGAGTAGCAGCACCAGCAGCACGATCACAGGCAGGAAAAGGTGTCCTTGGCGCAGCATGATGTGGCCGAGGATGGGCAACTCCTCGCGCGGTATGCCCTTCAGTCCCGAGCGTACGGCGTTGAAGTGGATCGCCGCGAACAGCGCTCCATAATAGAAGAGCGCGGGTATCGCTGCAGCGATCATGACTTGCGTGTAACTCACGCCCATGAACTCGGCCATGACGAAGGCGGCCGCCCCCATGATGGGCGGCATGATCTGCCCGCCGGTGGAGGCGACGGCCTCGATGGCTGCCGCCGCCTCGGCCTTGAAACCGGTCTTCTTCATCATCGGAATGGTAAGCCACCCGTCGACCATGACGTTGGCGACCGCCGAGCCGGAAATGGTGCCGAACAGGCTCGAGGAAACGACCGCCACCTTGCCTGGGCCGCCGCGCGCGCCGCCGGCGATGGCGTTGGCAAAGTTCATGAAGAACTGCCCCGCCCCCGATTTCTCAAGGAAAGTGCCGAAGATGATGAAGAGAATGACGTACGTCGCGGCGACCGTCATCGGCACCCCGAAGATGCCCTCGGTGGTGAAGAAGCTCTGGTCGACGGTGATCTCGAGCGTGAGCCCTCGGTGGTAGAGCCAGCCTGACAGCCAGCGTCCTGCGAGCCCGTAGGCAATGAAAACGATCGCGACGATCGGCAGCGCCGCGCCGATCGTGCGTCGCGTGGCCTCCAGCACCAGCAAGATGCCGATGACCCCCACCATCATGTCCACCCGGCTCAGCGGATCAGCGGTGGGAAAACGGTTCACGACGTAATCGTAGTTCACAAACATGTAGCCCACGCACGCCAGCGAAAGAGCCGCCAGGGCCAGGTCCTCCCAGGGCACCCGATCACGCGACCCACCGTCGCGATAGGGCCACAACAAGAACGAGAGGACCAGACTGAAGGCGAGCGTGATATACAGCAGCGCTTGCTGATCCGGAGCATATACTGTCAGCCGGGCATAGATGTGGTAGGCGGACATCGCGACCGCCACTGCGCCGACAACGAGGGCGCGATATCCGGTGAGCTTGCGCACCGTTCTCTACTTTTTGAGCAATCCCGCTTCGCGGTAGTACTTCTCTGCGCCGGGGTGATAGGGCATGCCGACGTCCAGCGCCATGTCGGCGGCCGTCACGCCTTTCATGACACTGGCGACGTTGCCGAATTCCTCGCGACCTTCGACGATGGCCTTCGTGATCTTGTAGATCACGTCGGGGGAGGTCTTGGACGAGGCAATGAGCACCGTGGGCGACTGGAAGGTCTGGATAGCCGTGGTAACGCCCTGGTCCTTGTATAGATCGGCCTTGATGGTGTAGCGAACAAAACCCGGGTTGAGCTTATGCAGCTCGGCAAACTCTGCGTCGCTGACCGGAAGCATGCGCACTTGCATCGCCGAGCCGAGGTCGAGGACAAAAGAGGCCGGCACCACCGTGAACCAACCGGCGGCCATCGCCTGCCGGTTCTTCATGGTCTCGGCGTTGGACGACACCGGTCCGTAACTCTTGGGTCCCAGGTCGTTTAACGTCATGCCGTTGACTTTGAGCAGATATTCCCAGCCTGCGGCCAAGCTGGTGTTGCCGCGTGACGGAAGCGCCACCGGCTGACCCTTCAAGTCCTTGATGCTCTTGATGTCGCTATTCGCGGGCACCACCAGCTGCCAGACGTTCGGGTAGAAGTTGGCCACATAGAGGCCCTTGTCGGTCTGCTTGCCGGCGAACTGGCCCTCCCCCTTCCGCGCATCCGACATGACGGTTGTCATGGACCAGCCGATATCCGCCTTATCGCCCCGGATCTTCTCCATGTTCACGAGGGCCGCGCCCGGCTCAACCTGCACGTTGAGCTCAGGAAATCGCTTATTGACGATCTGCGACGCCGCCGCCGCCATCGGCGTCCAACTGCCGCCGGTGGGACCAGCACTGAAAATCACATCGGTCTTCTGCTGGGCATGGGCAACGCTCGCCGCAGCCAGGGATATCCCTGCGACAGCGAAGAATTTTGCGACGCGCGATGGACTGCTGATATGCACGGACATCTCGTTCTCCCTTGGCGCAGTTCATTCAGCCTCCAATCCGCACCTTCTCGCGGCGACTTCGAGGCCCCGAGAAATGCAGGATCGGCCATTCCTGCTTGCGGAGCACGGTACCGGCCCGCTGTCGCAACTGTCAACGAAGTGTCCGCTAGCCCCAAGCAGCGGCAACCCCAGCAACGCCAGCGGTATGTAGAGGAGTGCATTGGCAACCACTCATCGTCGAACCGTAATTCATGAAGGATCAGGAGATGGCCACCCGTCGTCTAGAGCGGAGCTACCCGCCTACAAGCAGGTGCTCGATAATGAACGCGTCCATGGATGGCGGGTGGTGCTTGAGCCGGGCGAGGCCATTCCAGCCTTCACTGAAGGTGCTCCTGGCTTCAGGGTCGTCGTTACCGACCCCCGATAGCAGACGAATTTCTGCACCGCCGCGAACGTCGATGAATGCCAGCAGTGCCGACGGGCAAACGTCGGCGCGAGCCGCCGAGCCCACCTGTCAGTCTACTGTAATTTTGGGAACAGACCTACTCGAAGGCATCGATTATCTGGACATTGCCTAGCCCCCGGATCTGAAACCTCGGTGGCAATCGTTTCAGCCCTCAGAATGTTGGAGCGCACGATGTCCAAAAGCCCCAATCGGTTCCGCTTTTCCGGCCTCCCGCAAGAAGCGAAGGCCGAGCTGCAAACCCTGCGACAGCGCCGGCCGATCTTCAATCTCGTGCTCGTGGCGTTTCCGGCGGGATCTGGGTCGGCGCAGCCGTTGTAGCCGAGCATGCTCAATCCTGGCCCGTCACGGCGCTGGCTTGCCTTCTCATCGGCTACTGCTTCCACTCGATGCTCGTGCTAATGCACGACGGCGTCCACGGCAGTCTGTTCCGCTCGGCGCGCACGGACCGCTGGGCCGCCTTCGCGATGGGCGCACCGGCGCTGGTGGCTGCTTCAGCTTATCGCGTGACGCACATGCGCCACCACCGCTATCTCGGCTCCGACAAGGACCCAGAGACCACCGGTATCGCCGTCTGCAAGACGCAGCACGAGTTGGTGGCACTGTTCTATGCGTCATTCCTGATGGGCACGCACCTCGATGTCCTCGGCCTCCCGCGTGTCGCCCTGACACTTGCCAACCAGGACGAGCAGAGAATGATCAGACACGAGTATACGCTGATCGCTGCAGCGCTCGTTGCCGCCCTTGCGGTCCTCGCCGGGCTCGACCACCTGCCATGGATTATGTGGTACTGGCTGATACCGCTGCAAATTGCCTACCTGATCGCCAGCATCCGAGGTCTGGCCGAGCATCATGGCGTGGAAGGCGAGCACGACGTCAACGCGACTCGCTCGGTCACATGGAGCAATCCGGCTTCGTTCTTGATCCTCAACGTCAACTTCCACCTGGAGCACCATCTGCTCGCAGCCATCCCCTGGTACAACCTTCGAAAGGCGCACCAAGTGCTGCACAGCAGCCTTGCCAAGCACGGCGCGGAGTATAGCCGGTCCTACGCCAGCTTCGCGCTCGAGAGCTTCGTCGACGGGCCGGGCGACATCAAAGCGCTCAAGGCGCAAATGATCCGGCGACAGTCGACCCTTGGAGGCAGCAAACGCACTGAGCAGAATTCTGCCGGTTGACCAAACAACGGTCGAGGCCTCCTAGGCTCAGGACTCATAGCCAGTAGATGATGATGGTGTCTTGGGTAGTCCGTACGCCGTCGGCGCGTCCTTCCAGCCACACCCCGACCGCACCACGTGGACGATGCCGGAGATCACGCGCTGGTGGTCGACGCGCGGCACACCGCGGCGCGGCAGGACTGCGTTGGCTAATGACGATGTTCGAACGCAACTGAACAACGGACGGCCCTCCGAGCGCATGCCTGCTCGGTGTCTGAGTTGGGTCAAAACCCGCAAGGCCCTGTCTCAGCGGAGCATTTCCGTTGCGCGCCCAGCAACAGACATCGGCGCGCTGCCGGGCAGCGCCATTCGGCGTCATCCACCGCGCGCAGCGGTCGCCAGGATGCGCACGGCGCCCTGCATGCCGCTGCGGAACGCTTCGTCGAAATTGACCCCGCGCACCTGCCAATGCTGCGTCCCGGGCTTGGCGGCCATGCGCCAGTCTGCCACCCAGCCCTTTGCCTTGTCGTTCCAGGCCAGCCGGCCGAGAAGGGCCGCCTCGCCGCCTGCCGCCTCGACGGCCGCCGCCAGGGCGCCGGGGCTCATCTGCTGAAACGCCCGCAGGGTGAAGCCGGAAGCGGCAAGCACCGCACGGCTCGGAATGACAATGGGCACGCCGACGCCTGCCGCCGCATCCATCAGCGCCTCGCGCATGCCGGCGCCGCGCGTCTCCTCGCCGGCGAGCGTGAACGTCCTCGCCACGTGGCGCACGGCGAGAAACACGACGACGCGCGGTCTTGCGGAGAGCCACGGCTCGCGCCCGAGCGAGCGAAGGATCGCGTTGACCTTCTCGGGCTCGAAATGGACGGTCAGCTCGTAGGGCCGCTCGCGCGTGCCCTGCTCGTCGTGGACGGGAATGCCCGCCATCAGGTCGCGATACTTGAAGTCGGTCACGAGCGCGGCGGCATTGCCCACGATCTTGGAAAGCCGTGGGTCGCGCAGCAGGTTCGGATCACCGGAGACCTTGACGAGGACGTCGCCCAGGCATCGTGCAAAGCCCCGGCTGCGGCCCGGCTCGACTTGCCCCGTGACGAAGGTGCGCGCCTCGTAGAGCTCGCCCGCCGATGCCGCGGCCGGCGCGGCGCCACCGAGCGCGAGCAGGAACGCCGCGACAACCCACCCAAAGGCACGACGCCCCTTCGACATCGCCGCATACTCCCTTCACTGCGCCGCCCGGAGCCCGCCGGCATGGTCTAACGGCGCCAGGGTTGCTGGTAAATCGCTCGAGCCTCCAGTTGCACCACCGAGCGAGGCTCCCCACTTGCTAGAGCAGGATCGCTTCGGATGGCACCGCTTTGCCTCGATCGCGGCGTTTCGGCCGAAGCGTGAATCCTGCTCTATTCAATATGTTGCGCGAGGCTTTCGCCGCCCGGTCCCAACGATTACCCTCTGCGCAACGCTTGAGGTGAAGCATGAAACGAATGTTCTGTGCCCTCGTCGCCTTGTCATTCCTCGCCGGACCGGTAGGCCCGGTCGCGGCCGAGGAAGGCTACACCAAGAAGAAGGCGCACGCGAAGAAGCGCAAGGCCAAGAAACGCGCGCGCGCGACCAGCGACTACTACGAGCACGACGCCGACAAGCTGCCCTACGGCTCGAAAATCTGGTGGGAACAGATGGACCGCGAGAATCGCGGCGGCCAGTCGGGCGGCGGCGGCTTCGACTGAGCGCGCTGGCCATCGGCCGAGCGATCGCGCTAGGGTCGCCTTGCGCGGACCAAGGCGCTCCACGGTTGGCGATGCGACGCCCGGCATGAGCAAGCTCCTCGACGATTGCTTCCTGCATGACAAGGACCGCCTGCGCCATGGCGAGGCGCTGGCCATCCTCAAGGCCCGCATCCGCCCCGTGGTCGCGACGCAAAGCGTGAGCCTGGCGGACGCGGCCGGCCGCATCCTGGCGGCTCCCGCGGTGGCGGCCCGCGCCGTGCCGGCGCACACCAATGCCGCCGTCGACGGCTATTCCTTCGCCTCTGCCGACTATGATCGCGCGGCGGGGAGCGAGCTCGTGGTCGATGGCCGCGCGGCTGCCGGGCACGCCATAACGCGGCGGCCGGCACAGCGCACCGCGGCGCGCATCTTCACCGGCGCCGTCATGCCCGAAGGCCATGACACCGTCGTCATGCAGGAGGACGTGGCCCCGCGCACAGCCGACGGTCGCACGCTGGTCGCGATCCCGGCGGGCCTGAAGACCGGTGCCAACGTGCGCAAGGCGGGCGAGGACGTGAAGGCGGGCGAGACCGTGCTGGAAGCCGGCGCCGTGCTGCGCCCGCAGGATCTGGCCGCGCTCGCCTCGCTCGGCATCGCCGAGGTCTCCTGCTTCGCCCGGCTCAAGGTGGCGATCGTGTCGAGCGGCGATGAGGTGGTGCGGGCAGGCGCGGCGCTGGCGACGGGTCAGGTCTACGACGCCAACGCGCCCATGCTGGCGCCCCTGATCAGAAGCGCGGGCGCCGAGCCGACCGATCTCGGCGTCCTCCCCGACGACTTCGAGGCGGTGAAGCAGCACCTTGCCGAGACGGCGCGCGCCTTCGACGTCATCATCACTTCGGGAGGCGCGAGCCGGGGCGAGGAGGACCACATGGTGGCCGCGCTCGACCAGCTCGGCAAGCGCCACATGTGGCAGCTCGCCATCAAGCCCGGACGACCGATGTCGTTCGGCCAGATCGGCGACTGCGTGGTGCTGGGGCTGCCGGGCAACCCGGTGGCGGTATTCGTGTCCTTCCTGCTCTACGTGTGGCCGCTGCTGCGCCGCATGGGCGGGGCCGACTGGCCCGAGCCCAGGCGCTACAAGCTGCCCGCCCTGTTTGCCTTCCCAGGCCGCAAGACGGGCCGGCGCGAGTTCTGGCGCGGGATGCTCAAGGAGACGCCGCACGGGCTCGCCGTCGACAAGTTCGCCCGCGACGGCTCGGGGCTGATCTCGGGGCTGAGGGCCGCCGACGGACTGATCGACATCCCCGAGGATGCGGGCGACGTGAGCCCGGGCGACCCGGTGGCGTTCATTCCGCTGACGGAGTTCGGCATCGTCGGGCGCTAGGCCGGCCCGAGTTGGATCGAATTGCGATCAGCGGTCACGACCCAGTGCTGAGCTTGTCGAAGCACGCCATTGTCAAACTCATTCGCCCTTCGACAAGCTCAGGGCTGAGGGCTCATGCTTCCATGAAAACCGGAACGACACTAGCTGCGCCCCATCTCCCGTACGCTTCGACATGTCGCGCGGCCGGCCACGGCCGCGTCAGATTCCGTGCATAAAGAGCAAGCCCACGCCCGGCATCCGGCCTTGTCAGAAAGTGGCGTTTCAAACGCGTTGAAAAGCATGGCAAGAGCCGCACCGTCGAACGGCAACCCTTCGAAGAATTGGACGCGCGCAAACGCCGGGACACGCGGACCGATGGTCGCGCTGTCGTTGGTGGCCGTTGGGGCGTTCGCGCTCTACTGGCTGTCGGGCGTGGCGCTGGAGATGCGCCATGCGCTGCCCTACTTCGGCGCCGACACCTGGTACTATGTGAAGCTGGCCGAGCCCAATGTGCTCGAGCGGATCCCCAAGAATTACTTCCTCGACCGGATCACCCGGTTTCATCCGACCACCGTCGCCCTGGCGCTTGCGTGGATGAAGCTCGCGAGCCCGCTTGCCCAATGGTTCGATCCCCCGCAGTTGCTGCGCGGCATGTCCGCGGCGGTCGGCGTCGTCGGCATCTGGGCAACGTACTCCGCCTTCGCAGCGGTCGTATCGCGCGGCTATGCCGTTCTCTTCGCCGCCCTCTACGCGCTCTCGCTCGGGGTGTGGTATTTCGCCAGCATCGAGGAATTCGAAGATCGTCACGGCCACGCTCTCGGCCCTCTACATCGCGGGCTATCTGCACCTGCGGCAGAGCTGGAGCAACCGTCGTGCGGCCGTGCTGGTGGCGGTCCTGCTGCTGGCGTGCCTCAACGAGATCGTTGCGGGCTTCCTCGTCGTGATACCGCTGGCGGACGCCCTCATGCAGCGGCGCCTGGACCCGCGCCAGGTCCGGTGGATCGCCGCGCAGGTGCTGGCGGGCGTGCTCGCCCTCGTCATCCTCGAAGGCGTGCTCAACCGCTGGCTATTGGCGGGCTCCAAGCCTTCCGAGGAAGCTTCGCACTTCGCCATGATGCTCTCCTACATGTTCCGCAACGAGCATGGTCTGGCGAGCCTCTATCTGTTCCTGTCGAACTGGCTGTTTTTCAACATCGCCGCGCCGACGTCCGAGGCCGGCTATGCGCTGCCCTTGTGGCCGCAATACAAGGGCTATTTCGCCCCGTCGCTGGCGAGCTATCTCGCCTCGCCGGCGACGATTGCCCTCTGCGTCCTGTTCGGCCTCATGCTCGCAGCTATCCTGCTGCCGCGCTATCGGGCGACCTCCTACGGTGCTGCCTGCGGCGTCCTGGTGCCGTTGGCCGCCTACACCGTGCTGCGCGGCGTGTTCTTCTTCGTCTTCAATCCCGCCGAGGCGCAGCTCTTCAGCCAGTCGACGACGCTCGTGCACCTGCTGATCATCGGCATACCGTTCGCAGCGTCCAGCTTTCCGGCAAAGCCGTGGCTGCTCGGCGCTTTCGCGGCGCTGCTGTTCCTCGTCAACGGCGGATTCGTCTTCCGCCTGTGATCGGCCTCTTCGCGCGCACGCCAACGCGCGCCGCAGATCGACCCGCGGTGCAATGGGCTGACGGCCTTGCCTAGTCGGCCGCTTCAGGCGGCGCGGCGATCGCTGCGCGTGGATGCCGCTTCAGCCGCGCTCTCCTTCGGCTCGGGGAAGGTGATGTAGTCGCGCGAGCGCTGCACCGTCTCCCCGCCCCAGGCGCCGTTGAGATAGGGCACCACCGCGCAGGCGCCGAACGCCGCTGCCAGCCGCTGGGAGGCATCCGCATACTGGGTTGCCGCCGTCTGCCAGAAGCGCATCTGCTCGCCGACGACATCGACCGGCGTCTTGCACTGGCTCAGCCGCGTCGGAATCTCCAGCCACTCGCGCGACCGCTTGGTCGCCAGCGACAGCAATTCGAGGTTCCACCGGCCAACGCCCTTGAGCGCCGGCTCGTAGCCTTTCATCACCTTGTCGAGCGTGCCGAAGTAGGCTTGGCCTAGGTTGCCTAAGGGACCGCCATTGGCGTCCAGGCGCTCACTCCCACTCATCTACCCTCTCCGATGGTTGGGGCATCGGGCTGCCATCCATGGTGGGCCCGCTTGCCCGGATGCGCGTCCCGACCATATCGGGCATAGGTCGCGGCGGCAACACGGGCGCGAGAAAATTGCGCTGCGCACGTTCAAATTGTGGATAAGTCCGAGGGCGCAAGTCCTTCTCCCGCATGCAGGACGCGAGGCTTGCGCGAAGTCATTCGGATCCGTCGGGCGCCTCCTATTGCCAACCCGGCGACATTCAATTTGACTCCCTTCCTCGCCGTGTGCCTGATACTGACGATCGACTTGCAGTCAATGCGATAATCTTACTTTCTGTAAGTATTCGGGTGGCGGCACGTGTTGCGTCGGGGGCTGCGCTCAGGGGTGGTGGCCGTGTTGGCCGTCGTTGCGGGGATAGCAACGGCGGAACCGGCGCGCTCCGCTGATGCCGGCGGCGAGACCCAGGCCGTACCGCATGTGGAGTTCTACGCCGGTGCGGAGGCCTTCAGGCACGCCTGGTCGCTCTATTCCGGGGCCACGCTCGCCCCCTTCGGCAGCATCCTCGAGGATGGCTTGCGGCTGCGGGCGGTCGGCGGCTACGGCGCCTACAGCTATTCGGGGCGTCGCGCCTTCGGCCCCATCGCCCAGGTCGTCGACTTCGACGGGGAGGCGAGCTTCGCCGAGCTGCTCATCGGCTATCACAAGCAGATGGGCCGCCTCTCCCTCAAGCTCTACGGGGGCGTGACCGCGTCCGAGCACCAGATCACGCCCGATGACCCGGAAACGGCGATCCGCGGGCGCGGCATTGGCGGCAAGGCGGTGCTCGAGAGCTGGCTCGACATCGACGAGCGGGTGTGGAGCTCGCTCGACCTGTCGTGGGCCTCCCTCTACGACAGCTATTCGGTGCGGGGGCGCCTCGGCTGGCGCTTCACGCCCGGGCTGTCCGCAGGCCTCGAGGCCGGGGCCGGCGGCAACGTCGAAGGCGACATTGCCCGCCTCGGCGCCTTCGTGCGCTACGAATGGGCAGGCGGGGAATTGGTGGCCTCGGGCGGCATCGCCAACGATGCCCTGCTCGCGGATGTGGGCAATCCGGCCGCCGCCGCCGATGCGAGCGTGCCGTACGCCACGCTCGGCTGGCTCATGCGATTTTGAAAATCCGCCTACGCTGCAATGTCGCGCGAGCCGACGTTGCGCCGGTGTGCTATGCTGATGAGGCAAAGAGCTCAGTCCGTCCGTCAAGAAAGCGAGCCAATGCCATGAAGAGCATTCTTCTCCCCGTTGATCAAAGCGAGCAGATGCCGTCGGCGCTGGAGACGGCTTGGCGTCTTGCCTCGATGTTCGAGGCCGTCATCGAGGGCGTCGCGTTGCGCCCGGCGTTCGCGGAGATCGTCGCGCCCGACCCGATCGTTGCCGTCACCATCCCGCCGGCCGACTGGAACGAGGTCGAATTCTGCCGCAGCGTGCGCCAGACCTTCGATGCGTTCGCAGCCCAGCACGCGGGTGCGGAGGGGCGCGGGGTCCGCTTTCGCTGGCGCGGCGGCTCGGCCATCGAGGACAGCGCGCTCGGCAGCCTGGCGCGCGTCCATGACACCACCGTGCTCTCCCGCCCCGGCAACCGCGGGGCGCGCATGACCACGCTGGAGGCCACGCTCTTCGACAGCGGCCGCCCCGTGCTGATGGCACCACCCAATCCGCCGCGGACCTTCGCGGAAACGGTGCTGATTCACTGGAACGCCAGCACCGAGACGGCGCGCGCCATCCTGTTCGCCATGCCGATCCTGCGCAAGGCCAAGCGCGTCTCGTTCGTTGCCATCGACGGTCACATCGTGCCCGGCCCCAGCGTCAAGGACGCGATCGGCCACCTGGAAGCCAACGGCATTGTGGCGACCGAGAAGACGGTGATGAACGCGCGCAACCGGCAGGGCGAGGCGATCCTGGAGGAAGCGGCGAGCATCGGCGCGGACCTGCTGATCAAGGGCGCCTACACGCAGAGCCGCTTGAGGCAGATGATCTTCGGCGGCGCCACCAGCCACATCCTTGCCGCGGCCGAGCTGCCGGTATTCTTCGCGCATTGAGCGCACCGCGACTGGGCGGCGCCCCGACTAAGCGCGCCGACTGGGCGCACGACCTTTGCGGATGAGCAGCCCGGGCAACAGCCGGCGGGTGCGGGCGGACGTTGCGTTGCCCGTCAGCGCTGCCCTTCCGTCGGTTTGGGCGGGCGGTCCGCGTCGTCGGACAGCCCCGAACGCTCCGCCGCAAAGTCGATGAAGAAATAGGCAATCGGCACCCGGAGAAGCTTCGCGGCCAGATCCAGCGCCTCCGGGGCCGGCCGCTCTTCGCCCCGCTCCATTCTCTCGTAGTCCTCGACGCTTACCCCCATCACGCGCGCCAGCGTCTCGGGTGTTTCCGAGATCGACTCCCGCGCGCTGCGCAGCCTTGCACCGACATGCCTGTCCAGCGCGTTCGGGGTCCGGCCGGACGCCTTGGAGCGCATCATCGAGAACCTCCACAAAGTGTGCACCCGCGGGCGTCTAAGCATCGCGAAACAATACGACTGATCAGTGCTCTGGATAGCTGTTGTGCAGTGTTCGCCGAATCGCAGTAACGAGCCAACGCATTCACATTTCTCCATTCACTCGGAGGTGAGCCCATGAACACTCGCAACGGTTCCGAACCCCTGTTTTCACAAATGGTCATGCAACATGGCCCGGTCGGTCTGTTGGGTCGCGCGATCCTCAAGGCGGAGGAAGCCGCTCGCCAGCAGGGCGTCTCCCTGTCGTTCGCGACGTTTCCAGAGCTTCTCGAGGCCAATCAGGCCAACTCCGCCACTTGGCTGCCGATCGTCACGACCTTCGACTGCCGTTACTCCGACCTCAACGAAAAGACCGCGTTTTGCATTCTCGGGCGCAATGGTGAAGGCGACGTTGTCGCCTGCCAGGCCGCCCGCCTTTTCGACTGGCAGGAAACAAGCTTCCGCGAGGAAGCCGAAAGCCTCAGGCTGTTCTACCAGGACCCCTCGCAGGCCAAGCTGCCCAGCGAGCAATGCCGCGTGAGCGCGCTTGCCGCGCGAGGCACGGTCGGCCGCGTTCTCTACTCCGGCGGCGCCTGGTACCGCCGCGACTATCGCGGCAAGGGCCTGGTCGAGTACCTGCCGCGGATTGCCCGCGCCTACGCCCATACGCTGTGGAACATCGACTGCACCGTGACGCTGATGGCCGAGGCCGTCGTCAGGGGCGGCGTCTTCCCGCGCAACGGCTATCGCAACATCGAGTGGGCAGTCGACCTTCTGGGAACGCGATTGGGCGATATGCACGCGGCGTACCTGTGGATCAAGCAAGATGAGATGCTGGCGGATCTGAACGAGTTCCTAGGCAGCGCGGGAACGCAAGTCGACCTGGGCGTCCGTACAGTTCGTCGCTAGCAGGTAATGCTCGCCGTCTGCCGTGGTGCCGGGAATGATCAACCTTCTGTATTTGCGTCGCACCCAGCCCTCGCCAGGCCAGTAGATGTCGACGTCGCAATCGGAAATCGCAGGCTGTTGGCTGCGGTAGACCCGGGCATAGGCCTCGTTCACCCACCGTCCATAGGCTCGATCGGGCTGATACGCCAGATCCGAGCCGATGACGTTGGTGAACCAGGCCCGATTGGGGATGCGCAGGCCGTCGCCCACCGCAACGATGAGGATGCGTCCGCCTTCGGTGACGCGGGCCAGCACGAAGCGGTTTCCGAGATGCTGCCTGATCGTTGCCGCGTAGTCATCGAACCAGAGCTTGCCGCCGGCCTGCGTCCATCTCCGGAGCAGCTCGCGCAGAGGCGAGGCCGTCGCCAGCTGCCGATAATCCAGGTGCCGCTCTGCAACGCGGTTCTTCAACATCAGGCCGGCGCCGCCGGCCCCGCCAACGCGTGATATGAGCGCCTCGAGCGACGGGGCGAGCTCGATTGCGAACTGATCGACATCGCGGATGTATCCGCGCGTCGTCCCGCTGCCTATCAGCCAGTAGATGAAGCCGATCGCCGCCGCGCGCGACGCCGTGCTGCTGCGCAGGTGGACTTCGATGCCGCTCGGGCGGTAGTCCACGGCTATGAACCCGAGATTGCGGACAAGATCGGGGACAAGCTGGCCCGGATACTCGAGGCAGCACAGCTGGCGGCGAAGCTCGACGGAGTCCGCCGACCAGAGCGCGCCCTGGTCGTCGAAGACGATGCGTCTACGGAATGTATGGCGTGGGTACATTCTCTCACCGGTAGGCCACGGTAAAACTATACTCCTGACGGCGGCGGGGTCAATTTCCTATGCCGAAGAAAGCGGAGAGCGGCCCTACGGCACGGCACCTCCCCTCGCGCCCGATGTGCGCATGTCGCACCTGGCGTGTCATACTTGCACGCCAGGCGCGCGGGCGCTGTTATCTGCTCGGCCGGCGCGCTACCTTCGGCCGTCGGGCAGGCTTGGAGGAGAGCATGGGCAGGAAGATCGTCATCGTCGGGGCGGGCGCCGTCGGCGGCTACACGGGTGCGCACATGGTGCAGGCGGGCGAGGACGTGACCTTCATCGACCCGTGGCCCGAGCATGTCGAGACCATGCGCAAGACGGGCCTGCGCGTCACGCATGCCCGCGACGTGCCGGAATTCTCGGTGAAGGTGCGCGCCCTGCACGTGACGGATGCGCAAGCGCTCGCCAAGGAGAAGCCGGTCGATATCGCCTTCATGTGCATGAAATCCTACGACACGGCATGGGCCACCATGCTGATCAGCCAGTACCTGGCGCCCGACGGCTACGTCGTGTCGCTGCAGAACTGCATGAACGAGGAGACGGTCGCAAGCGTCGTCGGGTGGGGCAAGACGCTGGGGTGCATCGCAAGCTCGATCACCGTCAACCTGCCCGATCCCGGCCATATCCATCGCGGCGCCGGCAAGGGCGGAGCAGCGCACACCGTGTTCCGCACCGGCGAGGTGCACGGCCGCATCACCCAGCGCGCGGAGGAGGTACTTCGCCTCGTCGGCTACTCCGACAGCGCCAAGGTCACCTCCAACCTGTGGGGCGAGCGCTGGTCGAAGCTCGTTGCCAACGTCATGCAGAACGGGCTCTCCGCGTGCACGGGCCTGCCCGGCGTCAAGATCGTCGAGACGGAGCCGCTGCGGCGCTTCTCCACGCGGCTCGGCAGCGAGGCCATCCGCGTCGGCCAGGCGCTCGGCTACAGCCTCGAGGAGGTCCTGCATCTTCCCCCCGAGACCATCGCCAAGGCCGGCGAGGGCGATCCCGCCGCCACGGAGGCCGCCGACGCGCAGCGGCTCAAGGACACCGCGCGCGTGTCGGGCGCGCAGCGTCCCTCCATGGGCCAGGACATGCAGAAGGGCCGGCGCACGGAGATCGAGTTCCTCAACGGCTATGTCGTGCGCGAGGGTGAGAAGGTGGGGCTCGCATGCCGCGCCAACGCCGCGCTCACCGATATCGTTCTGCGGGTGGAGCGGGGCGAGCTTCAGCCCGACCCGCGCCACATCACGGAGCTGCGCCTGAACTGACCGTACCGGCCGGCCAGTTGCCGGCGCGCATCGCGTTGGGGGCTTCGGCCTTGCGTTGCGGGAACAAGCCGGGGGATGGCGCGTTTCGTTGGCGTCACCCCCGGGAGCAGGCCGCGGTTGCGCCGACAATCGCCACACACACGCAATTGTCGGTCCGCTGTTAACAAAGGCTTGGCAGGCTCATGGCTCAATGGCTGCGTGGGGAGTCGAGTCTGAGGTAAACGCGCCATGCGCCGCTTTCTTCCCCACTCCCTCGCCTTCCTCGCCCTGCACGCCCTCTTCATCGGTGCAGCCATCGCCGTGGCCGCACTCAACTGAATCCGCGACGGCCCAGGCTAGAGCAGGATCGCTTCAGATTGAATCACCTTGCCTCAGCCGCAACGTGGCGGCTGAAGCGTGAATCCTGCTCTACATCATAGAATTGAGAGCAAGATTCACGTTCCATGATCGAAGCCAAGCGCTTCGATCAGAAACGATCTGCTCTAGCGCCGGGCCACCTCGTCGAACACTTGCGCGAACTCGACGGCACCGGGTTTCTTGAGGTGGGCCTCCATGCGCGCCTGCAGCGCGGCCAGCAATTCGGCGGCCGTTCGATCGCGCACGACCGGGTTGCGGTAGTAGCCGCCCTCGCTGAAGAAGTTCGACGTCGGCATCCCGCGCCCGATCCGCGTCATCATCTCGAGACCGGTGCGGGGACCGGCAAGGTTCATGAGCTCGATCTCGGCGCCGGACAAGGCACCGCGCCCCGCCTTCTCTGCCATGTCCTTGAGCCCCTTGAGCTTCAGCACCTGCAGCCAGGGCCCCACGTCCGCATCGAGGTTCAGCGCGTGAATGCCGAGCCCCGCGGGTGTGGCGGCGAATTTCACGTGCGCCGCCCACTTGAACGGCACCGAGAGCGCCGCGCGCCGCATCCGGCGCACGATCGCCGCCTTCTTGCGCAGCGCCGCCGCACGCTTGGGCGGCGTGCCCGGCGCCTTGGCCATCTGCTGCAGCCGACTGGCGAACAGCTCGCCGTGCTTGACGAGCTCGCTCGTCGAGTTGGCGTGCAGGAGCTGCGCGTAGCCGAGCGCCGAGGAGATCGGTCTGCCCCGCTTGGTCAGCGGACTGACACCCGACTGCATGTCATAGGTGCCCTGCCCGCCGGTCTCCAGCGCGTAGACGCGCACCACCTGGTCCTTGGTCAGGCCGACGGCGAGTGCTTCGCGCGCATACCGCCGCTTGAACTCGCGCTCGGTGGTGGGCGTCGGCACGAAGCCGTACTTGGCCTTCGCGGCCTTGCGGAAGTCGTCGACGTCGGGCAGCGGCTGTTCGGGGGCCGGCGGGCTCACCTGGGTGACGATGCGCGCGATATCCGCCGGCAGCTGCGGGCCTGCATACTTCGGCGGGTGCTGGGCCACATAGTCGTTGGCGGTGTAGCCCTGGCCCATGATGTACTTGGCCCGGCGCAGATCGCGCTTGGTGTCGACGATGCGCCAGTAGGCCCTGAGCTCGCGATCGAACCGGCTCCGCGTGGTGTGGTAGGTCTCATAGACCTTGCGCTGCGACGGCGTCAGCCGGGCCGCAAGACCCTCGCTGATCCCTTGCCCCATCGCCGCGCCGGCGGGCAATACCGCGCAGATCACCGCGGCCGCCAGGACGAGGCGCATGCGCCAGCTGTGGATCTTGCGGTTCTGCATCACTCGGTCCGCTCGATTTGAGGCAGGTTTCGCGGGCGGGCCGTCATTCCCGGCCTCGGGGCCACCCACCGCAATGCACCCGCCCGCCAGACGTTCCGCAACGGTCGAAAATAGGCGGTATCGAGGGGCTGGCTCGATGA
This sequence comes from uncultured Alphaproteobacteria bacterium, assembly GCA_963797005.1. GTDB lineage: Bacteria > Pseudomonadota > Alphaproteobacteria > Rhizobiales > Hyphomicrobiaceae > AWTP1-13. Next base: position 20,392 of record CAWCOF010000010.1, on the reverse strand, counting down.
TCGGCGCTCCCAAGTGGGTCCGTTATTCGCGAATAGCGCTGCGGCGCCGCAAGACAGCGGCTATACTAGAGCAAGATCGTCTCTGATCGAAGCGCTTGGCTTCGATCATGGAACGGCCGCCGAAACGTTGCGATCCAGGCAAGGCGATTCCATCCGAAGCGATCCTGCTCTAGAGATGGAGCGGCGCTTGCCAATCCTATCGCGAGGAGCATGTGTCCCAATGACGGAAGCAACGGCCGAGCCCATCAAGGTGTACTGGCAGCCTGGCTGAACCAGCTGCCTGCGCACTAAGGAGTTCCTTGGCAAGCACAACATACCCTTTGTTTCGCGCAACGTCCTTGCGGATGAAGGCGCGCTCGATGAATTGCTGGCGCTCGGAACGCGCCAGCTGCCCGTGGTTTCGCGCGGCACGCGGTGGGCGAATGGCCAGTCGCTCAAGGCCATCGCGGAGCTGGTCGGCATCGACCTCGGCACGGTCAGGCATTTGCCGCCCGATGAGCTGGCGCGGCGCATCGATGTCGTGTTGGACGGCGCGGCGCGCTTCTTCGCGCAGTTCCCCGAGGACCATCTCGGCGACCTGCTCCCCGGCCGCCCGCGGTCGTACGCCCAGCTCGCCTGGCACCTCTTCAACGTCGTCGACGCCTTCCTCGAGCACGAGCAGGGCATCGGGCTGTCGGCAACCGCCTACGGCAGGATACCGCCCCCGGGGACCACGCGACCGGAAATCCTGGGCTACGGGGCCGACGTCCGGCGCCGGTTTGCCGCCTGGTGGCAAACGGCCAACGCGCGGACCGACTGGGGCGCCAAGGCCGATGTCTATTACGGCGACGTGAGCCGCCATGAATTCCTCGAGCGCACCACGTGGCACGCGGGCCAGCATTCGCGCCAGCTCATGTGGCTGCTCGAGGACAAGTTCCAGATCGCGCCCGAAAGCCCGATCCCGCCCGAGACATGGCGCGGCCTGCCGATGCCCGAGCAGGTCTGGGACAGCTGACCAGCGCCACGCCAGCTTGAATTTCAGACCGAACTCAGACCTTCAGCTTCGGGTCGAGCCAGTCGCGCAGCGCGTCGCCGAACAGGTTGAAGCCGAACACGGCGAGCGAGATGGCAATTCCTGGATAGATCGCCACCCACGGCGCGCTTTCGGCATAGTCCTGCGCGCCGCCGCGCAGCATCAGGCCCCACGCCGGCACCGGCTCCTGCACCCCCAGGCCCAGGAACGACAGCGACGCCTCGATCAGGATCGCCTGCCCGACCGCCGCCGTCATCATGATGAGGTACGGCGCCATGACGTTCGGCACCATGTGGCGCAGCACGATGCGGGCATGACTGAATCCGCAGGCGCGCGCCGCGTCGATGAACGGCGTCTCGCGCACGGCAAGCGCGCTCGAGCGCACGACGCGGGCACAGCGCGGGATGAACGGTATGGTGATGGCGATGATCACATTCTCGATGCCCGTGCCGAAGATCGACACCACGGCCAGCGCCAGGATGATCAGCGGAAAGGCCATCAGCACATCCATGATGCGCTGGAAGATCAGGTCGAAGCGCCCGCCGAAATACGCACTGGCAACCCCCAATACGAGACCGATCGTGGCGCCGACGAAGGCCGAAACGAAACCGACGAGGAGGGCCGTGCGCGCCCCGAAGACGATGCGCGTATACAGGTCGCGCCCGAACTGGTCGGTGCCGAGCCAGTAGCTGGCGCTGGGGGCCTCGAGCATGGCGCCGAAGTTGTTGCGCGTGGGATCGTAGATCGTCACCTCTTCGGCCAACACCGCCATGACGATCATGACGAGGACGATGAAACCGCCGGCGGCGCCGAGCGGGTTCTGCGCGCAGAACTGCCGCACCACGGACCACCGCGAACGCGGCAGCGGCGCGTACTCGACGGTTGTGGGGGCGGGTTGCGAAACTGTCGCCATGGACGCACTCGTCAGCGGTTGTAGCGGATGCGCGGGTCGAGCCACGCGTAGCAGATATCGATCGCCAGATTCGTGAACGCGAAGATGCCGACCACCAGCATCACCAGCGCCTGGGTCATGTTGTAGTCCTGATTCAGCACCGACTCCACGAACAGCTTGCCGAGGCCGTTGAGGTTGAACACCTGCTCGGTGACGACGAGGCCGCCGATCAGGAAGGCGAATTCGATGCCGATGATGGTGATGACCGGCAACAGGGCGTTGCGCAAGGCATGCCGGCGTATGATGAGCTTTTGGAACACGCCCTTGGCGCGCGCCGTGCGCACGTAGTCCTCGCGCAGCACCTCGAGCATGGCCGAGCGCGTCATGCGCGTGGCCACCGCCGAGTAGCGGTAGCCGGTGGCGAGCGCCGGCCAGATCAGCATGCTCAGGTTTTGCAGCGGGTCGACCCAGAGCGGCACGTAGGTGATGGGCGGCATCCAAGGCGAGCCGAACCACGCCTTCGAGGTGATGAGGATGCCCAATATGATCATGATGCCGAGCCAGAACGACGGCACGGCCACGCCGGCGATCGAGAACGAGCGAACCACGTAGTCGACCCAGGTGTTCTGCTTGACGGCCGAGATCGTGCCGAGCGGAATGGCGATCGCGATCGCCGTCAGGGTCGCCATGATGGCGACCTGCAGCGAGAGCTGAAAGCGCAGCCCCACCTCCTCCACGATCGGTCGGCCGGTCCACATGGATAGGCCGAAGTCCAGCGTGGCCAGACCCTTGATGAATTGAATGAACTGGAAGAATACCGGTTGATCGGTGCCGATCTCGGCCCGGCAGTTCTGCAGGATCTGCGGATCGACACTGCCCCCGCCGGTGGTCATCCGCAGCACGCAGATGTCGCCGGGGATGAGGCGCATCAGGCAAAAGACCAAGACTGCCGCCCCGAGCAGCGTCGGGATCACCAGGAGCACACGCTTGACGATATAGCGAAGCATGGTTGGCCAGCTAGCCCCAATAACCTATCCCGGCCGGCCCATTTGCGTGGGCCGGCCGGGAGCCGAGAGTGCACGGAGCGGGAGGAAGCAACTCCGCGCTATTTGTCGAGCCAGAGGTGCGACAGGTCCTGGTTCAGGTAGTGGCTCGGCGTGATCTTCCACCCCTTGAGATACGAGCGGTGCGGAATGATGCGGTACCACCACAGCGAGATGAAGTTGTGGGCCTGCTCGTCCAGGATGCGCTTCTCGTAAGCCCGCATGATCTTGCGCTGCTCGGCGACATCACCGGTCCGGTTCATCGCGTCGTGCATCTTGATCAGCTCGGGATCGTCGAACTTGGCGTACTGGTCGCCGGCATCGGGCCGGAACTTCGACGTATCCGAGAGCGGGTTGACGATCGACTGGCAGTTGAACTCGACCGCCACGTCGAAGTTGCTCTCGTTCAACGAGGCGTAGAACGGACCCGTTGCCTGCACCTTCTGGTCGACGGTCATGCCCACCTGCTTCCACTGGTCGATCAGCCAGGTACCGACGATGGTATAGGGCTGGTCGACGGCGCGGTTGAGCAGGGTGAACTTGAGATCGGGGACGCCGGCCTCCTTCAACAGTTTCTTGGCTTCCGCCCGAGACTTGTTGATGTCGGGCCAGTAGCCCGCGATCTTCTGCAGCTCCTCTTTCGTCGCCGCCAGCTCGTGGCCGGGGAAGACGATGCCGCCCACCGTCTTGACGATGGCGATCTTGGACAGGTCCTTCGATCCGCCCCAACGGTCGACCGCCAGGGTGAGGGCCCTGCGCACGCGCACGTCGTCGAACGGCTTCTTCTTCGGGTTCGGCGTGAACAGCAGCACGCAGTTCCAATCGCTCTCCTGGACCGTGATGTCCTTGCCCAGCGCCGCCACGAGGTCGTCGCGTGCCTTCGGCGGGAAGCCGCGGAACTCGATCGCCGCCTGGTCGCCGCGGATGGCCTGCACGCGTAGCGTCTGCGTCTTGGCGAAGATCGCCTCGAAGCCGTCCAGATAGGGGAAGCCCTTGTGATAGTAGTTGGTATTGCGCTTGCCGGTGATGCGTGCGCCTGCCTCGCGCTTCTCGAACACGAACGGGCCGGAGCCCATCACGTTCTTCTCGTACCAGTGCTGGTCGGCGTCGAGCTTCGCCTTGGAGTAGATGAAGTTGTAGGGCGTGGCGAGAGCAGGGACGAAGGCACCCGAGGGATACTTGAGCTTGAACACCACCGTCTGGTCGTCGGGCGAGGTGACGCTCTCCACCATCGCCAGCTGCGCCTTGCGCGCGCTCGAGATGCCCGCCGGCGGGAAGACGATCCTCTGGAAGCTGGCGAGGACATCCTTGGCCGAGAGCGGCGAGCCGTCGTGGAACTTGACGCCCGTGAGGATCTTGAAGGTGTAGGTCTTGCCGCCGTCTGTGGGCGTCGGCATCTCGGTGCACAGGTCGCACACGAACTTGCCGTTGTTGGGGTTATCGGGATCCACCCGGATCAGCACGCTGTAGAACGGCGCGATCGGATGGATGAGGGCGAAGGTCGTCTCCTTGTGCCCATCGAAGCTCGGCGGCTCGGCGGGAACGACGTACTTCAAGATGCCGCCCCTCTTGGGCGTCTGAGCTTCGACCGGCGCGCCCCATAGCGGCACCGCCAGCAGCCCCGCCACCAACGGCAGCGCAAGTTTCCAACGAAATTCCATATCGGCTCCTCCCATGTATTCTCATGTATTCTTGCGACGTCTTCTTGGCTGGCCGAGCCTCACGGCCAGTCTCGCCCTCAAGCATCTCCCAAATCCCGGAAATTTTCAAATCTTCCTTTCGCCCATGCCTCACCAAACCGGGCGGGAGCGGGTAAGCTGAGGCTGCCCGGTGCTCAATTTCCGGGCGTTCAGGCGAGGTCGGAACATGGCAAACACTACCCATCCCGGAACGAGGCTCAAAGCGGCGCTTACCAAACGGGGCCTGATCACGGCGCCCGGCGTCTACGACATGATTTCGGCCAAGGTCGCCGACGGTCTGGGCTTCGACGCGCTCTACATGACGGGCTACGGCGTGTCCGCCTCGCTCGGGCTGCCCGACGCGGGCCTTGCGAGCTACACGGAGATGGTCTCCCGCGTTGCACAGATCTGCCAGGGCACGTCCACGCCCGTCATCTGCGATGCCGACACGGGCTTCGGCGGCCTCCTCAACGTCGAGCGCACGGTCAAGGGCTACGAGGCCGCCGGCGCCGCCGCCATCCAGATCGAGGACCAGGTCTTCCCCAAGCGCTGCGGGCACACGCCCGGCCGCCGGGTCGTGCCCATCGAGGACATGGTGCGCAAGATCAAGGTGGCCGCCGCCAGCCGCGCCTCGCCCGACTTCCTGATCGTCGCGCGCACGGACGCGCGCACCAATCACGGTCTGGAGGAGGCGCTCAAGCGCGGCGAGGCGTTCGCGGAGGCCGGCGCCGACATCCTGTTCATCGAGAGCCCGGAGAGCGAGGCGGAGATGGCCGAGATCGGCAAGCGCTTCGACAAGCCGCTGCTCGCCAACATGGCCGACGGCGGCCGCACGCCGATCCTGCCCAAGCAGCGGCTCGAGGAGCTCGGCTACAAGCTTGCGATCTTTCCCGCCACCGGCTTCCTCGCCACCGCCAAGGCGTTGGCCAACGTCTACGGCGTACTCAAGGACAAGGGATCGAGCGACACCCTTGCCTCGGAGTTCTATCCCTTCGACAAGTTCTGCCGCCTGGTCGGCTTCGAGCACGTTTGGGAGTTCGAGAAACGCTGGCCCGAGGTGTGAGCGGCGACGGCAACGACGGCCGCAGGCGTGGGAAACGTCAGCCGCGCCGCGCCGCCTCGATCGCGGCGACGTCGATCTTCGTCATGCCCATCATCGCGTCGAACGCGCGCTTCGCCTCGGCGCCGCCGGCCCTCAGGGCCTCCATCAGCGCGCGCGGCGTGATCTGCCAGGAGACGCCCCACTTGTCCTTGCACCAGCCGCACGCGCTCTCCTGGCCACCGTTGCCGACGATGGCGCTCCAGTAGCGGTCGGTCTCTTCCTGATCGTCGGTGGCGATCTGGAACGAGAAGGCCTCGTTGTGCTTGAACATGGGCCCGCCGTTGAGGCCGAGACAGGGTATGCCGGCGACCGTGAACTCGACCGTCAGAACATCGCCCTGCTTGCCGGACGGGTAGTCGCTGGGCGCCCGCTGCACGGCGCCGACCTTGCTGTCGGGAAAGGTCGCGGCGTAGAAGCGCGCAGCAGCCTCCGCGTCCTTCTCGTACCAGAGGCAAATCGTGTTCTTGGCCATAGCTTCTCCTTTCGCGCCTTGTTGCGCAGCCTCTCGCTCGTGAGATAGGGCGCCGCGCCGGCGTGAGCCAGCCCCCTCTCCCCATTCCTCTTCGGAATGGGGAGAGGGTTGGGGTGAGGGGCAGGAGCTTGCTCCGCCGTCGGCGTTTGCCGCCGCCCCTCACCCCGACCCTCTCCCCGCAGGCCCTCGGGTTCGCGGCGGCACGGAGGTCTGTGCGGATGGCCCGAGGGCAGGCGGGGAGAGGGAGGCGACATCGCCACGCACCGCCGCGTTGTGCTCGCCGAGCGTGGGCGCGCGCGTCCCGATCGTGGGGCGCTTGCCGTCGAACGACAGCGGCAGCCCCATCAGCGCCAGATCGACCTCCGGCACCGGCTGCAGCATGTTGAGCGCCGCCGTCTGCGGATGGGCCTCCATGTCGGTGATGTCGTTGATCGGCGCGCACGGCACGCCCACCGCCTCGCAACGCGCCACCCAGTCGGCCGAGGTGCGCGTCCTCATGATGTCGGCGACGACCGGGACGAGCACGTCCTTGTTGACCACGCGGTCCGCGTTGGTCTTGAAGCGCGCGTCCTGCGCCAGCTCCGGCCGCCCCAGCGCGCCGGCAAGCTTGGCAAACAGCCGGTCGTTGGCGGCGGCGACGATCACCTGCCCATCGGCGGTGTCGAACGCCTGGAAGATGACGACCGCGGCGCTGCCGCTGGGGTTCCGCTCGGGCAATTCCCCGCTCACCCGGTAGCGGGCGAAATGCACCGTCAAGAGCCCCAGCGCCGTCTCGTAGAGCGAGGCGTCGACCACGCAGCCCTCGCCGGTCTTCTCGCGCTGCAACAGCGCAGCGATGCAGCCGAGCGCCGCCCACACCGCGCTGCCCAGATCGAGCACGGAAGCGCCGATGCGCACGCCCGGCCGATCCGGATAGCCGTTGACGGAGAAGAGGCCGGCGAACGCCTGCACCATCGGCTCGTAGCCCGGGTTCTTCTGCATCGGCCCGGTGGGCCCGAAGGCGGAGAGGTTGCAGTAGACGAGCCGCGGGTTGACCCCGCGCAGCTTGTCGCTGCCGAGCCCCAGGCTCTCCATCACGCCGGGGCGCAGGTTGTGCAGCAGCACGTCGCAGCCTTTGACGTAACCCTCGAGCCAGGCGACCTGGGCGCCGTCCTTGAGATCGAGCGTGATGCCCTGCTTGTTGACATTGAGCGCGTGGAACGTCGCCGAGGTGCCCTTCCAGAAGGGCGGGCCCCAGCCGCGCGCGTCATCGCCCTCCGGCCGCTCGACCTTGAGCACCTCGGCCCCGAGCAGCGCGAGGATAAAGCCGGCATAGGGCCCGGCGATATTGTTGGCGATCTCGACGACCTTCACGCCGGTCAAGGGCAGCATGGACATTCCCCGTGGTTGTCTCCCCTGATGATGTAGCAGCGATCCCGCGCGACCGGAACGGCGTCATTCCCGCCTCGTATCGAAGACGCGCCTCCGGCAATGCGAAGCGAGAGCGGGAATGACGCTCTCTTAGCGCGCCACGCACGTCATCCCCGCGCAGGCGGGGACCCACGCACGCATCCGCTTGCGCCTGCTCTCGCATCAGCCTCCGCGGCGTGCATGACGTTTGCGCAGAGACGCTCTCCACTCACGTCATCCCACACGGCCAACGCGACGCGGAGGCGGGGACCCATGCACGCATCCCCTTGCGCCTGCTCGCCGCGGTTTGCGCCGCCTCAGACGTCCAAATTCGCCACGGCCAGCGCGTTGGCCTGGATGAACTCGCGCCGCGGCTCGACGACGTCACCCATCAGGCGGGAGAAGATCTCGTTGGCCTCGTCGACCTCGCCGATCCGCACCTGCAGCAGCGTGCGCACGTCGCGGTTGAGCGTGGTCTCCCACAGCTGCTCGGGGTTCATCTCGCCCAGCCCCTTGTAGCGCTGCAGCGAGAGGCCCTTGCGGCCCGCCTCGAGCACGGCATCGAGCAAGGTGCGCGGCCCGAACACGGGCGTCTCGGCGTCCTTGCGCTTGAGCTTGCCCGGCACGCCGTAGATCTCCTGCAGATGCGCGTGCCGCTCGTTGAGCCGCCGCGCCTCGAGCGAGCCCAGCAGCGCGCGGTCGAGCGTGTGCGCCTCGGTGACGCCGCGCACCTGGCGCCGGAAGATGAAGCCCTCGTTGCCGAGCCGGCCGGTCCAGCCGCGCTCGGTCTCCTCCGACTGGGCGTCGAGGCGCCTGCGCGATCTCTTCGGCGACCTTGTTGGCCTCCTCCGCCGAGAGCAGCAGCTTCGGCTCGAAGGCGCCGCCGATGGCGGCCTGCTCCACCACGAAGCGCGTGTAGCGCGAGTGCACGTCGTCGATCACCTTGCTGACGGCGCGCGCCTGGTCGACGATATCGCGCAGGTCGCGGGCCGCGCGCGCCTCGCCCGACCCCATCACGAGCGTGGCATCCTCCAGCCCCGCATCGATCATGTAGTCGTCGAACGCGCGCTGGTCCTTCAGGTAGGTCTCCGACTTGCCCTTCGACACCTTGTAGAGCGGCGGCTGGGCGATATAGAGGTGCCCCTTCTCCACCAGCTCCGGCATCTGCCGGTAGAAGAACGTCAACAGCAGCGTGCGGATGTGGGCGCCGTCGACGTCGGCGTCCGTCATGATGATGATCTTGTGGTAGCGCAGCTTCGACAGGTCGAAGTCGTCGCGGCCGATCCCGGTGCCGAGCGCGGTGATCAGCGTGCCGATCTCCTGGCTGGAGAGCATCTTGTCGAAGCGCGCGCGCTCCACGTTGAGGATCTTGCCGCGCAGTGGCAGCACGGCCTGGAACTGGCGGTTGCGGCCCTGCTTGGCCGAGCCGCCGGCCAAGTCGCCCTCGACGATGAACATCTCGGTGTTGACGGGGTCGCGGTCCTGGCACTCGGCGAGCTTGCCCGGCAGCGAATTGATGTCGAGCGCGCCCTTCTTGCGCGTCAGCTCGCGCGCCTTGCGCGCCGCCTCGCGCGCGGCCGCCGCCTCCACCACCTTGGTGACGATGATCTTGGCCTCCCGGGGGTGCTCCTCGAACCAGGCCCCCAGGCGGTCGCCGACCGCGCCCTCGACCACGGGCTTGACCTCGGAGGAGACGAGCTTGTCCTTGGTCTGGCTGGAGAACTTGGGGTCCGGCGCCTTCACCGACAGCACCGCGGTCAGCCCCTCGCGCGCGTCGTCGCCCGTCAGCGCCACCTTCTCGCGCTTGGCGATGCCGGTCACGTCGGCGTACCTGTTGATGACGCGGGTGAGCGCGGCGCGGAAGCCCGCCAGATGCGTGCCGCCGTCGCGCTGGGGAATGTTGTTGGTGAAGCAGAGCACCTGCTCGTGATAGGCGTCGTTCCACCACAGCGCCAGCTCCACCTGGATGCCGCTTTCCTCCGCCTGCAGCATGATCGGCGCCTCGAGCAGCGCCACCTTCGAGCGGTCGATGTAGCGCACGAACTCGGCAATGCCGCCCTCGTAGCGCATCTCCTCCGTCTTCTTGTCGGCGTGGCGGTCGTCCTTGAGAATGACGCTGACGCCCGAGTTGAGGAAGGCGAGCTCGCGCAGCCGATGCTCGAGCGTGGCGTAGTCGAACTCGGTGACGTTGTGGAAGGTGTCGGGGCTCGGCCAGAAGGTGACCTCCGTGCCGCGCTGCTCGCCGGCGTCGCCGACGACCTTCAGCGGCGCCTCGGCGACGCCGTTGCGGAAGCGCACCAAGTGCTCCTTCCCGTCCCGCCAGATCTTGAGCTCGAGCACGGTTGAGAGCGCATTGACGACGGACACGCCGACGCCGTGCAGGCCGCCCGACACCTTGTAGGGATTGTCGTCGGCGCCATCGCCGAACTTGCCGCCGGCGTGCAGCTGCGTCATGACCACCTCGGCGGCCGAGATGCCCTCGCCCGAATGGATCTCGGTGGGGATGCCGCGTCCGTTGTCGCGCACGGTGCACGAGCCGTCGGGGTTGAGCGTGACGACGACCTCGCTCGCGTAGCCGGCCAGCGCCTCGTCGATGGCGTTGTCGACCACCTCGTAGACCATGTGGTGCAGGCCCGACCCGTCATCGGTGTCGCCGATGTACATGCCCGGCCGCTTGCGCACCGCGTCGAGGCCCTTCAGGACCTTGATGGCCTCCGCGCCGTAGTGCTCGGCGCCAGTCGTCTTGCGTGCTGGCTTTGCGCTCATTTTCAGGGATGTCCCAGGGGGGTGCTTTGCAGGCTGGATTGATACACCAAACGGGGGGCGAAAGCACGTCCAAAAGGTGTCGCACCAGCAGAAATAATCTGTTATATATCAGTTCGTTACAGGACTGCAGGAACGGCCGCCGTCGGCCTAGTTCAAGGTCCCGATCCGGCCCTCCTCGACGCGGAAGAATTGCGCCCGATTTCCCAGGGCCGAAAAGGCACCCGCCTCGGTGCCCGACATCCACGCCTGGCTGCCCAGCGCGATGATTTCCTCAAACAGCGCCGCCCGCCGCAACGGGTCGAGATGGGCGGCGATCTCGTCGAGCAGAAGGATGGGTGCAGCCCCTTCGCTGCGGCTTGCGACCAGGTCGGCGTGCGCCAGAACCAGCCCGATCAGCAGCGCCTTCTGCTCGCCGGTCGAGCACACCTTGGCCGGCATCTCCTTGGGCCCGTGCCCGACCACCAGGTCCGAGCGGTGGGGCCCGTCGAGCGTACGGCCCGCCGCGCGATCGCGCTCGCGCGAATCCGCGAGCAGGCTGAAATAGTGGTCCTCGACATCGACGGCGGGCCTCGCCGCCAGGTCCGCCTCGAGCATGCCGGAAAGCGCCAGCTCCGCCCACGGGAAGGCCGCGTTCGAGCCGCCGCGGCGCTCGGCTATGGCTGCGGCAAGCTCCGACACGGCCGCGACGCGCGAGGCCGCGATCGCCACCCCGGTCTCCGCCATGACGCGCTCGAAGCCCTCGAAGCGCGCGCGATCGCGCGCGCCGTCCGCCAGCAGCCGGTTCCTCTGCTGCATGGAGCGCTCGAACTGCCCGATCAGCGCCCGATAGCCCGCCTGGAAGCAGGAAATCAGCCGATCGAGAAAGCGGCGGCGCTCCGAGCCTGGCCCGGTGAAGAGGCCGTCCATCGCCGGCGTCAGCCACACCATGTCGACGTGGTCGCCGAGCACGCCCGAGCCCGGCTGGTCCTCGCCGTCGATGCGCACGATACGGCCGCTGCGGGACCCCGCGTCGGCACCGCCCGCAAGCCCGGTGCCGATGTCGGCTGGGCCCAGGCGCGAGTTGAGGCGTGCCGCCACCGCCCAGCCGGCGCTGCCCGAGCGCGCCAGCTCCGGATAGGGCGCCCGGCGCAGGCCCTGGCCCGAGGTCAGCAGCGAGAGGGCTTCGAGCAGGTTGGTCTTGCCCGAGCCGTTGGCGCCGGTGAGCACGACGGGCGCGGGGCCGGCCGTCAGCGACAGGCGCTGATAGTTGCGAAAATCGGTGAGCTGCAGGCGCTCCACCCACGTGCCGGGCCTCGTGCCGCGAGTATCCGGCGACGGCCGGCGCCGCAGCATCGCGGACGGCTCCCAAGGGCTTGGCCATCGCGCTTCGATCAGCTCCCGAGCATCAAACGCGCATCGGCATGAGCACGTAGAGCGCGCCCTCGTCGCTGCCGTCCTTGATCATCGTCGGGGAGCCCGGATCGGCAAGCTGGAAGTGCGCCATCTCGCTCTCGAGCTGATTGGCGATGTCGAGCAGGTAGCGGGCGTTGAAGCCGATCTCGAGCGGGGTCGCCTCGTACTCGACGCCCAGCTCCTCGGTGGCGCTGCCGCCTTCCGGATTGTTCACCGACAGCATCAGCTTGTCGCGCTTGATGTTGAGCTTCACCGCCCGGCCACGCTCGCTCGCGATCGTCGACACGCGATCGACCGCGCTCTTGAACTCGGCGTTGGGGACCTTGAGGTCCTTGTCGTTGCCCTTCGGGATCACCCGCGCATAGTCCGGGAACGTCCCGTCGATCAGCTTGGAGGTGAGCGTGATGGTGCCGATCTCCAAGCGCACCTTGGCGGCCGACACGGCGACGGTCACGGTATCGTCGCTGCCCTCGGTCAGGCGATGCAGCTCGTTCACCGTCTTGCGCGGCAGGATGATGCCGGGCATCCCGGCGGCGCCCTTCGGCATCGGCAGCTCGGCCTGCGCGAGACGATGTCCGTCGGTCGCCACGGCGCGCAAGGTCTGCTCCTTGCCGCGCGTGGCCGTGTGCAGGTAGATGCCGTTCAGGTAGTAGCGCGTCTCCTCCGTCGAGATGGCAAAGCGCGTCTTGTCGATCAGGCGCCGCAGGTCCTTGGCGGCGATCTCGAAGGTGTGGCCGAACTCGCCGGCGGCAAGGTCGGGGAAGTCCTCCGGCGCCAGCGTCTGCAGAGCGAACCGCGATTGGCCCGAGGTTATGGTGAGGCGCTCCTTCTCCGCGTCGCGCTTGATCTCCACCTCCGCCCCGTCGGGAAGCTTGCGCACGATGTCGTGCAGCACGTGCGCCGGCACGGTGACGGCGCCGGGCTGCGAGACGTCGGCCGGCGCCTGATCCGACACCTCCCGCTCGAGATCGGTCGCCTTCATCTGCAGGCCCTGAGCGGTGGCCTTGAGCAGCACGTTGGACAGGATGGGGATCGTCGTGCGCCGCTCCACCACGCTCGTCACGTGACCCAGCGCTCGCAGCAGCTCACCGCGTTCGATGACCAGCTTCATGCCTTTGCCTCACCGATAGCCTGCTCGTGCGATGATCGAGAAGTCCGCTGCATCGCGTTCGGCTGGGCGGAGCAGCGGACTTCTCGATCTCAATCGCACTAGAATCACTCATTTGCTAGAGCAGGATCGCTTCAGATTGAATCACCTTGCCTCATTTGCAACGTGGCGGCTGAAGCGTGAATCCTGCTCTACATCATAGACTTGAGAGCAAGATTCACGTTCCATGATCGAAGCCAAGTGCTTCGATCAGAAACGATCTTGCTCTCGTGTCCTTCAGATCGCGAAATTCGTTCCGAACCGGCCAAGAGACGAATTCGCGATCAGGACACTTGCTTCTTCCGCCATCGCCGCACCCCGTGGCGCGATGTCCTTCGCCCAGACGGAAAATCCGTAGTTCTCTTGGAGATTCGCGAGGCGGCAAGCAAGGTGGACCGCAACGGGCCCCTTTGCAAGGGGAGCACGGTGCGAATTGGGGATGGCCGATGCCCGAAAAACGAGCGAAGGAGCGGTGCCGCATCGCACCGCCCCTCGCCCAGCCCCCACTGCCGACCGTTCAGCGGCTCAGTTGCCGCTTCAGTTCCTCGATCTCGTCCTTGAGGCGCGGGTTTTCGCCCACTTCCTTGTCGATCTTGCGGATCGCGTGCAGCACCGTGGTGTGATCGCGGTCGCCGAAGCGCCGGCCGATCTCGGGCAGCGAGCGCGCGGTCAGGTGCTTGGCCAGATACATGCCGATCTGCCTCGGGCGCACCACGGAACGGTGCCTCCGCTGCGAGAGGATGTCCTGCTTGGACACGGCGAAGTGCCGCGACACGATGCGCAGGATATCGTCGATCTTGATCCGCCGGGGCTCGATGCCCTGCACGAGATCGCGAATGATCGTCTCGGCGATATCGAGCGTGACGGGCGCGCGCATCAGCTGCCAAGTGAGATAGAGGCGGTTGATGGCGCCCTCGAGCTCGCGCCCGCTTTCAGTGAGTTTGTCGGCAAGCAAGGCCACGACCTCATCGGGGATCTGGAAGGACGGATCGACGACGCGCTTCTCGTGCGCGCGCTTCTCGAGGATCTTGAGCCGCAAGGCCGGGTCCATGGGCCCGAGCTCGCTCACCAGCCCCCGCTGCAGGCGCGACCGCATGCGGTCGTTGAGGCCGTCGAGCTGGCTCGGGGGTCTGGCCGAGGCCACCACCACCTGCCGTCCGCCATCGAGCAGCGAGTTGATGATGTGCTCGAACTCCTGCTCGGTCTTCTCGCCGCGCATGAACTCCAGATCGTCGATCAGGAGGATGTCGATCTGGCGGAACTTGTCCTTGAAGGCCATCGCGTCCTGGGCCTTCACCGCCTCCACGAACTGGTAGCGGAAGCGTTCCGCCGTCAGGTAGAGCACCACCGCCTTCGGCGTGCGCCGCTTCACCTCCCAGGCGATCGCGTGCTGCAGGTGCGTCTTGCCGAGGCCCACGGAGGCATGCAGATAGAGCGGGTTGAAGCCGCGATCCTCCGCCAGCACCGTCTCGGCAATCTGGGTCGCTGCCGCATGCGCCATCCGGTTGGTCGGGCCGACCACGAAGCTCTCGAAGGTGTAGCGCGGATCGAGCGGCGAGCCCTCGAAGCCGTTGGCATGCGTGCGTCCCATCATCATGGCGGGACCCGCGTGCACCGCAACGCGCCGCACCTCGGTCGCCGGCTCCGGCGTGCGCCCCGCGTTGCCCCGCTGGGACGCGGTCGCCAGCGGCCACACCCGGCGCGCGGCCCATGCCTCTGCCCGGCTGGCGCAGCGTCACCTCGACGCGCTCGACGCCTTCGAACTGCTCCTTGCAGCACTGCAGAAGATTGTCGGCGTAGTGGGACTGGATCCAGTTCTGCAGGAATTTCACCGGGACGCTGGTGCGCACCACGCGCCCGTCGAAGCTCTCGAACTCCATGGTCCCGAACCAGCTCGAGTAGATGTCCTCGCCGAGCTGGGCGCGCAGCATGGCGCGCACTTTCTCTCCTTTTAGAGCGCATTCTCCCTTGCCGGCGCCGGCGCCTTCGCCCGGCGCCCGATCGGCCTCGGGCTTGTCGCTGATTTCAAGGACATCATTGGAGACAGAGCGCACCTGTTCTGCTTGCTGCATTGAAGACCCCCGCACTTTTCCAGTCACCTTGCCTTGCGCGCATGCGTCCAGCCGCTTCTGTCCGCCAAGACCGAGGCTGGTGCCGTGCACGCATTACTTCTTACGATCGCCGGTTAGCCCTGAACCCAGGGAAGCCCTCTAGCTTTCCAACCGGCCAATCGCCCTCTATGGCGTTCGGTATCGAGGGGACCCTCGAACCCGTCCGCTACGTTG
The DNA here is from genome assembly GCA_963797005.1 of uncultured Alphaproteobacteria bacterium. Lineage (GTDB taxonomy): Bacteria > Pseudomonadota > Alphaproteobacteria > Rhizobiales > Hyphomicrobiaceae > AWTP1-13. The sequence goes on along the minus strand of CAWCOF010000010.1, from coordinate 5,213 downwards.
CGGCAGCGCACATAGCCCGCCGCTGCCATCGCCTGGGCTGCCTTGAGACTGCGGGCGCCAGAGCGACAGATAAAAAGCAGTTCCGCTTCGCGATTTGTGCCGAGGGGGTTGAGCGCTTCGACGACGCGCTCGACGAAGGTCGCGTTGAGCCGATCGTCAGGAAAACCCTGCCACTCGACCAACACCGGACGCTTGCCGATCTGGGACAGGTCGGGAAGGCCTACATAGGCCCACTCGGCGATCGTTCGCACGTCGATCAGAACCGAGCCCGCATCACCCTTCAGCCGCGCCCAAGTATCCTCCACCGAGACGGCTTCAATGTGGACCTCACCCACGCTTGTCTCCACCCGCGACACCAATCCGAACAGGCCGCAAGCACTGCCTCATATAGCCCGCTCGCTGGAACCTGAGCCCCAGCCCGCCAAGCTACGCTGCGGAGACTACGCGCACACACAAACCGGCCTGCAGCTCACAGGCGAAATCCTGAGATACACAAGACTGGCCTTCACTCTCAGGAATGCTACGCCGCCCTAACCGACGAGTTCGTTCTTGATCGTTTGCTCGTCGGCTTCGTTCTTAGGACACCGTCCCTGCCCTGCGCAAGCGAGCCTGCCTCCCCAGACTACCCACAGGCACCCGCCACCCTTGTGCACAGCGACGGTGGAGAAAGCGGTTCGCCGAGATCGAAATTGGGGAAACAACGTTGAGTCAGCGGGGGAATCCGGGGTGCCGACAAGATGTTCAGCAGGCCTCGCGCAGCATCGCCCTTGAGCGACGTTTAAATGAAAATCTGCTTGGTCGGCGAGTCCCCGGCCCCCTCGTCGCTGTGTGGCGAAAGCGGACAATGCGTTCGAGTCCAGCCGCTTGCATGTGCGAAGGGCATCCTGGGTGCGAACGCCGATAGCGGCATTTGCGCCACATCGCCCACCGGCGGCCGACGCCTTGAATAAGCGCGCCGCGGACCGGCGGAGATCCGCTCAGGGCATGGCCTTGAGGCGCGCGGCGAGCCGCGAGACTTTCCGCGCAGCAGTCCGTTTGTGGATGACGCCCCTCTGCGCGGTGCGGACCAGCATGGGCTCGGCAGCCGCCAGCGCGCTCTTGGCGGCGGCCTTGTCTCCGGACGCCAGCGCCTCCTCGACCTTGCGCACGTGGGCCTTGAGGCGCGAGTGGCGCGACTTGTTGACCTCGGTGCGACGAAGCGTCTTGCGTGCGGCCTTCTTGGCCGAAGTCGTTCTTGCCATCGATCAGTCCTCTAGAGGTGCAGGGCAGGTTCGCGCGGCGATTTTCGCCGAATTTCCGGGCTGTCATAGACGTTCGGGCGCGCGAGGGTCAACAACAGGCGCGATTCCTCGGCCGGAGGCGGCTCGGGTCTACTGGTGCTTGAAGGCCGGTTTGCGCTTCTCGGCAAAGGCCGCCATGCCCTCCTTCTGGTCCGCGGTCGAGAACATGGCGTGGAACACGCGCCGCTCGAAGCGGATGCCCTCGGCCAGCGTCGTCTCATAGGCGCGGTTGATGGTCTCCTTGCACATCATGGAGGCCGTGAGCGACATCGAGGCAATCGTCTCGGCCGTCTTCATGGCCTCGTCCATGAGCGAAGCCGCCGGCACCACGCGGGCGACCAGGTTGGCGCGCTCGGCCTCGGCGGCGTCCATCATCCGCCCCGTCAGGCACAGCTCCATGGCCTTGGCCTTGCCGATCTGGCGGATGAGCCGCTGCGTGCCGCCCGAGCCCGGCATGACGCCCAGCTTGATCTCGGGCTGGCCGAACTTGGCGGTGTCGGCGGCAATCACGATGTCGCACATCATGGCAAGCTCGCAGCCGCCGCCGAGCGCAAAGCCCGCAACCGCCGCCAGCACCGGCTTCCTCACCGACGCCACCCGGTCCCACCTGGAGATGAAGTCTTCCTTGTAAGCGGACATGTAGGTCTTGGACTGCATCTCCTTGATGTCGGCGCCGGCGGCAAACGCCTTCTCGTTGCCGGTGATGACGATGCAGCCAATCCCGTCGTCGGCCTCGAAGGCATCCAGCGCTGCGCGCATGTCCTCGATCAGCTGCGCGTTGAGCGCATTGAGCGCGTTGGGCCGGTTGAGGCGGATCAGGCCGACCCGGCCCTTCGTCTCCACGATGATGGTCTCGTACGCCATGTCCTGGGCTCCATTCCTTCTATGCGTGTGCTTCAGCGCTGGCAGGCCGGGCAATAGAAGGTCGAGCGGCCGCCTTGCGTCTTGCGCCGCACCCTGCCCCGGCAGCCGGGCCTCCGGCAAGCCTCGCCTTCGCGGCCATAGACGTCGAAGGCGTGCTGGAACTCCCCGAGCGCGCCGTTGGCCTGCCGGTAGTCGCGCAAGGTCGAGCCGCCCGCACGGATGGCATCGGAAAGCACCGCCTTGATGGCAGCCGCCAGCCGCTCCGCCCCCGGCGTCGGCTTGCCCGTCCTGGTCGCCAGCCGCCCGGCCGGCTTGAAGGGCGAGAGGTTCGCGCGGAACAGCGCCTCGCACACATAGATGTTGCCGAGGCCCGCGACGATGCGCTGGTCCATGAGGAACGCCTTGAGGTCGGCTTTGCGCCCCTGGGCACGGCGGCCAGATAGGGCGCGTTGAGCTCGTTGCCGAGCGGCTCCACGCCGAGCCCGCGGAAGAACCGGCTCGAGGCGAGCTCGGCCTCGGCCACCAGCGTCATGTAGCCGAAGCGGCGCGCGTCGTTGTAGGTGACCACCGCCCCGTTCGACATCTCGAACACGACATGATCGTGCTTCGGGTCGCCCCCCGCGTCGTGCGTGAACTCGCCGAGTTGCGCGCTCCCCTCTCCCCACTCTTCGTGGGGAGAGGGTTAGGGTGAGGGGCAGGAGCTTGCGCCGGCGTTGCCGTGTGTGGCTGCCCCTCACCCCGACCCTCTCCCCGTCGTGAAGGACGACGGGGAGAGGGAGAGGACGGGCAGCCTCACGCTGAACCGCCCGGTCATGCCCAGATGCATGGCGAGCACACAGCCGTCGTCGAGATGGACCAGCAGATACTTCGCCCGCCGGCCGACGCTCTCGACCTTGCGCCCCGTCAGCCGCTGCGCGAACCGGGCGGGAAGCGGAAAGCGCAGGTCCCGGCGCCGCTGCTCGACCCTCGCAAAGCGCGCGCCACGCAGCACCGGCTCGAGGCCCAGGCGTACCGTCTCGACCTCGGGGAGCTCCGGCATGGGTGGCTCGTATCAGGCTCCGGGGTCGGCCTTGCACCCGGCGCCCTGGATGCCCGCGACCGCGGCGGCCTCGTCGTTGTCCGACGTGTCGCCCGAGATGCCGACCGCGCCCAGGAGCGTGCCGTCGCCGTCGCGCACCAGCACGCCGCCCGCCACGGGGATGAACGAGCCGCCCACCGCATGCGTCACCGCCGCGATGAAGTGCGGCCGCTCGGCTGCCATCTTGCCCAGCGTGCGCGAGCCGAGCCCCATGGCGATGCACCCGTGCGCCTTGCCCGCCGCGATCTCGAACCGCTTGAGGCTGGTGCCGTCCTCGGCGGCGAACGCCTTGACCGCGCCGCGCGCATCGAGCACGGCAACCGCCAGCGCCTTGAACTTTTGCGCCCGCGCATGTGCGAGCGCGCCCGCGATGATCTTCTGCGCCACTTCCAGCTTCATGGACGTCCACTCCTCACTTTTGCCCGCCGTGGGCTGTCACCCACCCAAGCGCGCCGCCGCGTAGGGTGCAATAGCGAAGCGTATTGCACCGTCCGGAGCGCCATTCGGTGCAATGCGCCCCGATCAAGTCGGGGGCTATTGCACCCTACGATGACCACCGGCCTCATCCCCGATAGTGCGCGAACTGGCCGTGCGGCTGGAAGCGCTCCAGATACCCGGGCACGATCGCCGCCATGCCGTGCGGCCGGTCGATGCCGAAGGCGGCAAGCGTGCGCCCTTCCTTGGCGGCCGCCTCGCTCACCACGTTGGGCCGCTGCAGCATGCGCACCTGATCCACCGTGAGCGGCCGCATCGCATTGGGCAGCGGCAGCGTCGCCAGCGCGCCGAGCTTGGCGAGCGCGAAGGGCAAGCTCAGATAGCGCCGCTTGCGGCCCGACCACTTCTGCACGTTGTCGAGCAGCTCGCGGAAGGTGACGACCTCGGGGCCGCCCAGCTCATAGATCCTGCCGCCCTGTCACCTTGCCGGCGCAGGCTGCGGCAATCGCCTCCGCCACGTCGGCCACATAGACCGGCTGCAGCCTGGTCCTGCCGCCGCCGATCAGCGGCAGGAACGGCGCGGTGCGCGCCAGTCCCGCGAAGCGATTGAATAGCGCGTCCTCGGGCCCGAAGACCAGCGACGGACGCAGGATCACCGCGCCGGGAAACTCGGCCAGCACGGCCTCCTCGCCGGCTGCCTTGGTGCGCGCGTAGCGGGCCGGCGACCGGCGGTCGGCGCCGATGGCGGAGACGTGCACGAAGGTCTTGGCGCCGGCCTCGCGGGCCGCGCGCGCCGCCGCGCGGGCGCCCTCCACGTGCAGGGCCTCGAAGGTCTGCTTGCCCGACTTCGCCAGGATCGCGACCAGGTTGACGACGGCTTGCGCGCCCTCGACGGCCGCGCGCACGGAATCGGGATAGCGCACGTTCGCCTGCACGGCATGCACCTGGCCGACGCGGCCCATGGGCTGCAGATGTCCGGCAAGGTCGGGGCGGCGCACCGCGGCCCGCACCCGCCAGCCCTCACGCGCCAGCGCACGCACGGCGTGCCGGCCGACGAAGCCCGAGCCGCCGAACACCGTGACCAGGCTTCCCTCTTCCCAGCGCGAGGCCATGCGCCCCTGTCTCCCTTGCTGTTGCCGGGGCAGCAATAGCCCCCGCCCGCCGGCCTGTGAAGCGCGGCGTGTACGCTCCCTCTCTCCCGCGCTCCGCCACCTCGCCCCGCACGCCGCCAGCGCGGGAGAGTGGCGGGGTGAGGGGCAGATGGATGCGGACGCCGGCGCGCGCCACTGCCCTCGAGCCCGCTCCTTTCCCCGTCCGAGGGCTATGAGGATGGCGAACAGCGCGCCCCGGCGCGCCCACGAGGTCGGGCGCGGCCCGCAATTGACAAGGCCGGAAGCGCGCCCTAACTCATGCCCCCTGCCGCTCCCCTGCTGCCCCGGCCGCGCTCGCGCGACGGGCCCCAGAGGAGCGCGGCACGCGGCCTGCCCAGGTGGCGGAATTGGTAGACGCACCAGCTTCAGGTGCTGGCGTTCGAAAGATCGTGGAGGTTCGAGTCC
>CAWCOF010000009.1:420000-660325 GCA_963797005.1 uncultured Alphaproteobacteria bacterium | reverse complement strand
TAATGACGACAAGCTGGGCCTGAAGCTGACGACGGCCCAGTACCTGACCCCGGGCGACGTGTCGATCCAGGGCGTCGGGCGTCATCCCCGACATCGACGCCGATGCCGCATGCTGGTGCAGAAGGACGGCGACCGGTCCTGGATTCGCCTGCAGCCGTCGACGCACAAGCGGCGCGAGGCCGACTACGAGTGGCACCTCGATCACCCGAGCGCGCAAGCACGGCGAGAAGCCGATGGAGCACGATTCGTACCTGCTGCATGCCGAAGCCGGGCGAGAAGAAGGGTCACGGGGACGACGACGAGGACGATGTCCGGCGACGACGATGACGACGAGGACGGCCGCCGACGAGCGACAGCGACAAGAAGACCGACTTCCTGATCGACTTCGCGCGCGATTTCCTGGCCCAGGCGCAAGGCAGCCGGCGGCGCGACCTGCTGGCGGCGGCGAAGCCGTTCCTCGACAAGGTGCGCGCGGCGGAGGACAAGAAGGTGTCGCAGGCGCTGGAGAAGCTGGGGGTCGACTGGTCGCCGGGCCCGGCGAGCGCCGTGGCGGTGCCGCCGACCCAGCTGCAGCTGACGCTGCAGCCGGACAACCGCCGACGCGAAGATCGCCGCGGGCAGCGCTGGCCAAGCTGACGGGCGTGCGTCAAGAACGTCGGCCGCGCGCCGGTCTACCGCGTGCGCGCCGTGCTCGAGAGCGACAACCCGCTCTTCGACGAGAACGAGATGGTGTTCGGGAAGATCGCGCCCGGCGAATCGCAAGAGCTACGAGCTGGTCGTCAAGGTGCCGACGTCGTCGTTCACGCGCACCGATGAGATCAAGGCGGACGCTGTACACGCAGCGCGAGGCCAGGTCAAGGCAGCGGCCGCAGACTGCCGCTGAACATCGAGGGCAAGGCGCGACCGATGTTCGCGTACACGCTACCAGACCATCGACGACGTGAAGGGCAACCACGACGGCCAGGTCCAGCGGGGCGAGCAGGTGCGGACGCTGGTGACCGTCAAGAACATCGGCAACGGGCCGCGCGCTGCACACCGAGGCGGTGCTGCGCAACGGCACCGGGCAGGAGGGGATCCTGATCAGCGCCGGGCGCTTCGAGGCCAAGGAGCTCGCCGCCGGGCGAGACCAAGACGTTCTCGTTCGTCTACGAGGTCCGGCCAGACGTTCAAGGGCGACGACTACCCGCTCGAGCTGGCGGTCGGCGACACGACGCTGGGCGAATCGGTGACCGACAAGATCAAGGTCAAGTGTCGCGCCCCCGGGGCCCGCGCCCGACACGGCGTCGGGGACGGTGACGACGCTGAAGGCGAGACGCGCCGCTGCGCGAGGCCGCGGACGACGAGCGCGCTGGTGGTGGGGCGCGCGCCCAAGGGCACCGTGTTCAAGGCGACCGGCAAGCTCGGGCCCCGTTCACCCGCGTCGACGTCGAGAGCGGGCGGTCCGCTTTCGTCGCCACCGCCGACGTCAAGGCGGGCGGGACGCGCGCACGGCACGTTCAAGCCCGCGTGGCAGGTGACGCCGCCGCTGCTGACGGTCATCGCGCCGACCGTGGTCGACCGGCGACACGGTGCACATCAAGGGTCACGCGCTCGACGATCGCACTGGTGCGCGACGTCTACGTCCGCGTCTGGAACCGCAACGCCAAGATCCCGGTGAAGAAGGCCTTCTACCAGCCCAATCGGCCGGGCGACGATCGCACGAAGTTGGACTTCGAGGCCGACATCCCGCTGTGGCCGGGCAGCAACCTGGTCCAGGTGTTCGCGCGGGAGTCGAACGAGGTGCAGTCGCTGCAGACCGTCGTCGTGCTGAAGCGCGCGCCGGACGGCAGCCTGTCGCGCAGCCGTCCACGGCCGGAAACGCCGCCCGCCCCGCCGGAGCAGAGCTTTCCATCGCGCGCGGCGGGCAGTTTCTCGCTCGCCCCGCGGCGTTGGTCCTCCCTCGGCCCGCGCAGCGGGGAGAGGGTCGGCGGACGCCGGGTCGACGCGCGCAGCGCGCGTCACGATTCTGGCAGCCGCGGCGCGTTTCAGAATGTGGGTGTGCGCGTACATTGGCGCAGGCCTGGAACTTGTTTGGGTGTACGGTATGGCCTTCTGCCATGAGGTCCTTCCCTTCACGGTGACGGTGGCGATGGCGGTTGCGTGCATGGGCTGCGGCGCTTGCGTCGAGGACGGCACGACGGGCGGCGGCAATGGCGGCGCGCCGCCGGTCCAGCTGGTGGCGCGCGAGCTGCGAGGCTGTGGGACGCTGGGCTTCGTGCCGGCGACACACACGCGCAGATCGCCGAGATGCCTGTTTCGAAAGTGGGCACTTGATGCGCTTGATCGAGCGCGAGTGCGTTGGCGTCTGGCGTTTGTCAGCCACAGCCTGGCGGCCGTCGAAGCCATCGCAAGTCAAGGTCTTGCCATTACGGTCGTGAAGCAGGGCACGTTTCCGAAGTCATTGGTGCCACTTGGCAGCAAGCATGGACTGCCACGACTGCCACGCGCGGACATCCGGCTTCACCGCGCAGTTGGCGTCTCGCCAGCGGGCAATCTCCTCGCCGACACATTCGGCAACAGTTGGCGCCACGTAAGTCACTGCATTGACGCGGATCGTGCATCCGAATGGTCTGGTTCATAGCGGCTAAGCCGAAGAGAGGAACGAGTGCCAGACGAGCGCCAGGTCTTCCCCATCGAGTCGGCCTCGGCCGGTGGCCGGTAGAAGTCAGGACGCTCGGTGAACGCCCAGAATTGGCCCTCGCGTTGCCGCAAAGGCGTCGCTCTGATTGCAGCGCAGTAAAAAATGCCTCTCAACCCTGGCGGCTCGTGCATACAAAAAGCACACGCCGCTGATCATCCGTGTCTTCGGGCGGCAGGTCTTGGCACGAATTCCCCTATGGGGAGCGGGGCAGAGAACGGCAGCTCTGCCCCTCTAGTTCAGACCTCGATTTTCTCCGCGATATCAAGTGCGTCGTCGATCTCGACGCCGAGGTAGCGCACCGTGCTTTCGATCTTCGTGTGGCCCAAGAGCAGCTGGACAGCCCTCAGATTTCCAGTGCGTCGGTAGATCAACGTCGCCTTGGTTCGACGCATGGAATGCGTGGCGTACTTCAAGGGATCGAGGCCAATGCCGCTGACCCACTCACTGACAAGCCGAGCGTACTGCCGCGTCGTCAGATGCCGATCGGGGCCGCCACGGCCTGGGAACAAGCATTGGCCAATCTTTCGGCCGTTGATGCGAAGGTAGTCGTCCAGCGCCTGACGGGTCACCTCCGTCAGCTCGAAGCGAACGGGCCGGCCAGTCTTGCTCTGACGGACGTTGGCGCGGTCAATCGCATAGCCGTTGGGCGCCACGTCGTCGACGCGGAGAGCGACGAGATCGCAACCGCGCAGCTTGCTATCGATGGCCAGATTGAAGAGCGCCAGGTCGCGAACGCGCCTTTCCAGCTGCAACCTAGCGCGGATGGACCAGACGTGGCCGACCCGCAGCGGCGGTTTCGGGCCTCGAAGCTTACCCTTGGTGCTGGCCGGTCGGCGTCGGGCCGGGTCAGACGAGGATGCATCATTCATGGGAGGTCTCCCTGGTTGAAAGACCTCGCAAGCTTGGGTGCTAGTGGCGCAATTCATTGACCCGCGACAGGTTTCGGGCTGGATTTGCCGTCACATGGTTACCGGCGCCGAACCGGCAGTGGGAATCTTGACCCGTTGCAGACTAATCCGTTACGAGCGAGCTCGCGTCCGCTTTCTCCGTTAGCAAACCTACCGGTTGCTCTCTCAGGTCAAACGCTCCGTCAAGCCGAGCAGATGGCCGCGCACAATTTGGTGCATGGTCATCGTTTTAAGAGTGCGACGCCGCTTGTTCCCCGACGTCACGCCCTTTGATATGAATACCCCTCCAGCGAGTGTTCGCGCGAGCAAATAACTCGGTTGCGACCTGCTCGTTTGGCGTCGTAGAGAGCTTTGTCGGCGGCGCTCATTAATTGTGTCACGCCGCGTGTCTGCGGCGACTTTGTGGCTATTCCGATACTTACAGAGAGTGTGATTGTAAGATCTCCGACGACCAGCGGACACTTCGCTACTCCGACGCGGAGCCGCTCAGCCAAACTATGCGCGTCCTCCACCTCGGTCTCCGGAAGGAGCACCGCGAATTCCTCACCGCCGATTCGCGCCAACACATCCGGCGCGCGCTTGAATGAGGCCACCAGCTGGGCCAATTGGATGAGCGCGCTATCACCAGCATCATGTCCATAGGTGTCGTTGATCGATTTAAAATGGTCGATATCCAGCATCAAAAGTGAAAGCGGCCGGCCATACCGGTGTGCCTTGCTCCATTCGAGGTCGGCCAGCGCCATGAAATGGCGTCGATTGTAAATGCCTGTCATGCCGTCTGTTGTTGCTAATCGCTGCAGTTCCTCTGCATGGCGTATGATATCGGTGACATCACTGTAGATGAGCATACGGCCACCAGCAGGCAGCACGGCGAGGTGGCAGCGCAGCACAACGCCATTACTCATCTTCAGGTCCATCGGCTTCGGATCGCCTGAGCTGACCCATCGAAGCCGTTTAGCTACGTAGTCTTCCAGATCAACAGCGGAGGCCGAGCGGGCGGCGCGAAGCAGCTTGACATAGGGCGGGTTCTGGCTACGGATTTCCTCTGCGCTAAAGGAATTGAACATTCGGTGCAACGCGGGATTGCTGTATATCGCGCGCAATTTACCATCCAGAATTAGCAGGCCGTTCTCTACGTGGTCTAGCGCAGCATAGAGCGTACGCAACTCCTTCCGGGCTCGCGTCAGCTCAGGCTCCTGCGCCGCGAGAGCACCCGGGGGTGATGTTTGACTCTTCCAATCCATTCAAGTTGATGCCGTTAACGACACTGATGGGCTTTCGCACTGAACCATGAGGGAGTTAAGGGTAGGTGAACCAGGCGAGCCGGGTTCCCGCGGAATCCAAATCTGGCCCGCGGCCGCAGCTCTCTCGCACCCTCTCTGCGGCGGTCTTGCCGCTCATCCACGCCGCCGCGCGATCCGTGTCTCAGTTTCGTCGGCCCTTGTAAGCGCTGGAGCAAAATCCCTCAGTGGAGCAGCCGATTGGCTCGGTTGTGCCGGAGTGCAGCTTTGCCCGGCAACAGACATAGACCTGACGGTGAAAAATGACCCTTTTTCACGGTGGACGCAGCGCGCTTAGTGCGATGCAACACAGCGGAGCGCTATGACGGCGATGCGTTTGGGAGTGCACGTCACCTCTGTCCACGTGCGCGCAGCATGCCCGCCGAGCTTGCCGTGCGGCTCGTGATCACGCTCATCACCTTCTCAAAGCCACGTCGGACTATCGGGCCGCTGGCGAGAGGACCAAATATCGGGCACGTCGATCAAACCTCCACGGCGGCATCGGCTCGCAAGCGTGTTTATGTAGTTCGCAACGGAAGGCGCTTTAGGCTGATGCCGAGCACGTCTTGCCAAAATAGCACGCCTGTCGTCTCGGAACGCCTCCGGATTATTTCTTCGCGCGCTGCGCTGCCGGGCACGTCGCCAAGGCGGCCAATGTTGCAGGCAAGGGCCTCAAAATAAGGAGCTACCAGAGAGGAGCCGGTCGTCAAGTAGGCGGCGCAGGCGGCGTCGATCGCGTGGATGCCCTCTTGCGGCGCATCGAGCCCCTGCACCCACCCAAGCAGTGCTCTACCCCATGCCAACCAATACTGGAAATTGTGCTCGTTGGCCAAGCGAATGGCATGGTCGGCTTGCACCGCCACAATCTGCGGTTCTCCCCATAGTTGCGCACACGAGGCGGCGAAACATTGCACATAGCAAATGCTGAATGCATGATTGGCCGCGTTGCCTGACTGCGCGCTCGCACCAATCTGGCTTCGCTGGAAGCGCGTTGCCCAGCAACAGCGTCCATCCACGCAAGATAGGATAGCGCAACCGCTGCCGGTTCCGCGCCATATAGATAGGCATGAACTGCATGCCGTTCAGCATCGTATAATTCCATCATTTGATCGAGCAGCGTGCGAGCTGCAGCGAATTTGGCTTGGTAGAATTTGGCGAGCGCCTTGGTGCGCAGGGCTCCGAGCAGGTGTGCTTGCCGAACGTCCGGTGCGAAAACCTCTTTCGCCATGACGATAAGACTGTCGGCAATTTCGTCCGCACGCCTGATCTCACTCTTAAGTAAGTGCATATTGAAGCGACCTAATCCGATCTGGAACTCCGCCTCGTGCGATCCAACTTCCACGCAGAGCTCTTTTGCTCGCGCATAAACTGTCTCCAACTCAGGACTCGACCAACCGGAGACGGCAATCAACGGTGCCGGCATTGCGCCCAGTAGGTCTATCTCCGCCCGCGCCGCCGCAACTCGGTCCGACAGGGCCAACTTGTGACACTCTCCAAGGCCCTTCCTAATGTGGTCCAAAGCTTCCAGGTTGGCAGATCTCTTGATCGCCTCGCGCCCGGCTTTGAGCCAATAGGCGGTCGCCTGGCTCGCAAGCCCGGCCTCAGTGAAATGGTGAGCGATGACTTCAGGCAGCCCTTCGGCCATCGCCGGGAACCGCCCGACCAGCACTTTGGCGATGCTTGAATGCAACTGTTTGCGCCGACTTCTTGAGCATCGTCAGGTACGCGGCGTCCTGTACCAGCGCGTGCTTGAACGAGTAGGTGGCGATCGGAGGTGTTCCGCGCCGCGAGATGAGACCGGAGCTCGTTAGCCGCTCGAGCGCCGCGTCCAGATCCAACGGGGCCAAGGCCGACACCGCCGCAATAAGCTCGTGGGAGAACTCCCGTCCGATCGCGGCGCCGATCTGGGCTACATCCTTGTCCGAGGCAAGTCGGTCGAGGCGAGCCACTAGCGACGCCTGCAACGTCGTTGGTATGGCGAGCGGCGGCAGCGGTCCGTCAAGTACGTAGCTGTCCGGTGTCTCGACCAACAAGCCGCTTTCGAGCAGCGTGCTCATCAGCTCCTCAATGAACAGCGGCACGCCATCTGTGTGCGAAAGGATTTGCTCGACGATTGCGTTGGGCAGCGCCTTGCCCCGACTGATGCTCGCAATGATGCTGGCGCTGTCACGTCGGCCAAGGCGGCTCAGGGGGAGCATCGCCACATGCGGTTGGCCGACCCAGGCCAGCTGGACCTCAGGCCGGAACGTGACGACCAGGAGCATCGGCAGGTTGGCGGCTCGGGCAACCATTCGATCGAGCAAATCTAGAGAAGTGGGATCGATCCAATGGACGTCCTCGAACACGATCAGGACCGGGCTTTGCGCCGCCAAGCCGTCGAACTGATCGAGAAGGGCGGTCAAAGTCACCTCTCGCTTCTGTTGCGGGCTGACCGCCACTGCCGGAAAGCGCCCGTCCAGTGGGACCGTCAGCAGCTCGGCGATCAAGGCCACATCCCGTGGCAAATTCCTCGCCGTCCCCTTGAGTAAGGCCTCGAGTTTGTCGAGCTTCGCTTGGGCGCTGTTGCCTGGCTCGAAGCTTGCGGCCCGCTCGAGCTGCGTAATGAAGGGGTAGAGCGGGCTGCGCATATGGTGCGGAGAGCAGGAATAGCGAAGGCGCATATGCCGTTCGCCCTCAAGCCTGGCTGCCAGACTTTCGGCAATGCGCGACTTCCCGATGCCGGGCTCGCCGGAGAGCAGCACGACGCGACCCTCGCCGAGCTTGGCCTGCTCCCAACGACGTAGCAGCAGCTCCATCTCCTCCTGCCGGCCAACGAGCGGTGATAGGGCGTCCGCGCGTCGGGCCTCGAACCGACTGGCGCCGACCATCTCACCCCGCACCTGCCACGCCTCAACCGAGGGCGGCAGCCCTTTCAACTCGTTGGCAGCGAGCGCGCGGCAGTCGAACATCCCGCCTACGAGCCGCCGCGTGTTGGCAGCGATAACGACCTCACCCGGTGCAGCCACGGTCTGCAGCCGTGCCGCCAGGTTTGGCGTCTCGCCGATCGCGATACCCTGCTGTACGTTGGCGGTGCCCAGCTGCTCACCGACGATAACCAAGCCGGTGGCGATGCCGGCACGCGCCCGAAGGTTCACACCGGAAGAAATCTTCAGCTCGCCAACGGCGTCGAGGACGGCTATGCCAGCGCGCACGGCCTGCTCCGCGTCATGCTCATGTGCTTCAGGGTAGCCGAAGTACACGTGCACACCATCGCCCAGGTACTGGGCGATAAATCCACCAAAGCGCGCCGCCGCGTCGCTCACCACCTTGTGAAAGGGGGCGATCCGCTCACTCATCTCCTCGGGATCAAGCTCCGCCGAAAGGGGCGTCGAGGCGACCATAGTGCAAACCATGATTGTTAGCTGACGCCGCTCGGGACTAGTGGAGCGGGTCGCAACCCCAGGCAATGCCGCATCGCTCCGCGCTTCGGTCCGCTTGGCTTTGTCCTTGTGCTCAGGGTCAGCACTGACATCGCCAACGAACCGCTCGTCAGGGTGGCGGCGGTCAGAAGTCGCCGGCGTGGCAACGCCCTTCCCAGTGGGCGGTCCGCCCGGAGCCTGCGGCTGGCCAAGCTGGGACACGACCGACCTCGTCGCCGCATCGGGCTCGGTGTTCAGCTCGCGTTCGAGCAGCGCGACGAGGTCTTGGTAGTGCTTGAGCGCGTCCGCCCTGCGCCCGGCAGCGGCCAATGCCCGGATCACGACTTGGTGGGCATCCTCGCGCAAGCTGCTGATCGAGATCGCCCTGTTGCCGGCCACGAGAGCCAGGTCGTGGATTCCCGACTCGAGCTCGAGTTCGCCCAGCTTGACCATGGCATCGACGGCGAGACCCTCCAGCCGTAGCTGCTCGCCTGCCAACCAATCGGCCCACACTTCCTCCGTCACCCTTACATCGGCGAGGAGCCGACCCTTGTAGAGGTCGGCCGCAACCTTGAGGGAGGCCCGGCTGCCCTCCCGGATCAGCGCCTCCAGCCGGACCGCATCGCAGTCGATGGTGCCGGGTGTCAGCGACACCTCATCACCGTCACCTACCAGCACGCCCTGCCCTAAAGTCCGGCGCAACCGGAACAAAGCCTTGCGCAGGTTCTGCCGCGCCTGTGTGTCGAAATGCGAGCCCCAGAATAGAGTTGCGAGCTTCTCCCGCGACTGTGGGGCAGGCGCCGTCAAAGCAAGGTAGGCGAGCAGACCGGCGACCTTCTTGCTCGCAAGATCGATGGGTCCGTCCGGCCGGGTCAACTGAAAGCTGCCTAGCAGTGACAGCCTGAACTCCGAAGGCCGCAAGGTGCCCATGGATGCGTTACTTCCTCGAGGAGGCGCTGTCTGGTTCCGATTTCTACATTTTTCACGCTGTAGGCCACGCTCAGGTAACGCTCGAGACTACGACCACGGGCTCCAATCGTCGCGCGGGACGACCCCGTCCAGCAAGTCGCCGACCCAACATTGGAGCCTGCACCATGCTCAAGATCTCCACGAGGCTCTTCGCCCTTTTACTCCTCGCTGCAACAAGTGGCCCGGTAGTGGCTCGAGGTGGCCTGGCAACCGATACTGCGACGCAGCAAGAGACCACGCAAGCCGACCAGCTCTGCGACTATTGCCAAGACTACGCCGACGCCGCCATGGCCGCAGGCCCCATCACCACGGCCTACCAAGTCGGCGTGGGTTATCCGCAAGCCGGTCAACCGCAGGAGTTGGCGCGGCAAGAGCCGGCCAAAGTCACCGTTACGCCGACCACAACCAACTAGATCAGCGGCGAATTGATACACGGCGCAGGGCGGCCGGCCTGCCAAGCGCCTTCCACCACATGCTTTCTCAAAATGCGCTCCGGAGGACCATCATGGCCGTGTCCGAACACCTCTCTAGAGTCGACACCGTACCGCCCGCCCAGGCTGCAGCTTCACGCTCCTGTTCGTTCAAGCCACTGGTTCAGCACGTCACGACGTGGGCCAGAACCTGCGCTGACTACTACGCCGCTGCAGCTATGTACGAACGGCTCAGCAATCTTTCCAACACCGAGCTTCAGAGGCGGGGGCTTTCCCGCGACAGGCTCGCCCGGCATGTCCTCGAAGCCTGCGACAGGACAGCTGACCGCTGACGCGCAACGCCAACCCAGGTGAGCATCATGTTGGACACTGCGAGTTTGCCCTTTGAATGCAGCGAACGCAGCATTCATCGACCTGTTGTTCCCGCATCCGTCGAAGAACGCTGGCAGGTGATGGACTCCATGCTTGGGCGTTACCTCGATGGGTGGGCCGAGGCGGATCCGGTCAAGATTGGTAATGCGACGGCGGAAGACTACGTATTCTACGATCCGCTCGTCGGCCGCTATTCGAGACAAAGCCTGCCGCAGTACTTCTCGCTCTTGCGCACGCGCTTTACGGTGGATGGGGTAAGCCGACTGCAGGACCTTGCGTTCACACTTGGCGATCCGATGCATGGCACGTGCCAGGGTGCTCGGCGACAGTACTGGCGCGAAGCTCCATACCTCGGCCTTTCTGGCGTCAGTGAGATCATCCTGACGCGCCGCGGCATCGCCGCCGAGTTGGTCGCCTACAACCTCAACATGGCCTGCGAGACATTGCTCGGCCGGCGCGGCAGCGGAGATTGTCCGACTGAACGATCAGGGAGGATCAAATGAGGCGTAGCAACGTGAACATGCCCCCAATCGCGGTCGCGTTTAAGGTCGCAAGTCTTATTATCATTGCAACGGGTGTAACGTGGATCCTGATTGACAGCATAACCCGACATGGGCCGGTAGCTGCAAGAGCCGACGCTCCACCTCAAAAAGGCGAGATCGTCATTCGCCGCTAAGATGCCACGCCCCCGCCCGGCGTGGGGCGCGCGTTGGAGCGTAACCGCCGAAAGCGAAGAAGCTGGGGTGTTCTCTGCGCTCGCAATGGGCCTCGCGGCACTAGCAGTCGTCGATCTTGCGGAAACCAATCCTGATCTGAAGCCGCGTCGCCGTCGGGCGAGAATATTGAGCATCGGCGGACGCGCATCTGTGAGCGTCCTTTGCTGCACTGCATGAGTTCCTTTTTGGCACTGATCGCGAGTTCGCTGCGCTGCGGCGATTTGTCTGGAATGAGAGGGCCTTCTGCCGTGCCGGCGAGCGCGGTGGCACGCGTAAACATGATGAGGTGGACGGCGCCCGCTCCCGGCATCGAAGTGCCATAGGGTGATCGTCATGAGACGAATCACATGAGGGGGCCGTCCACATGCAGGTTAGCACGATCGGATTGATCTCGCCAAGAACGTGTTCCAAGTGCATGGCGTCGACGCTGCCGGCAAGGTGGTGATCACCAGGAAGTTGCGGCGCTCGCAGGTGCTGACGTTCTTCGAGAAGTTGCCGCCTTGCCTGGTCGGCATGGAAGCGTGCGCCACATCGCACCATTGGGCGCGCGAACTCGAGGCGCTCGGGCACGATGTGCGGCTGATGCCGGCGAGCTATGTGAAGGCGTACGTCAAGCGCAACAAGAACGACGCCGCCGATGCGGCCGCCATCTGCGAGGCGGTGACGCGACCGAGCATGCGGTTCGTCCCTGTGAAGACGGCGGAGCAGCAGGCTGCACTGATGCTGCATCGGACGCGGGATCTGCTGGTGCGCCAGCGCACGCAGCTGATCAACGCCCTGCGGGCGCACCTGGCCGAGCTCGGCCTGGTTGCGGCACAAGGCCGCGACGGCTTGAAGGACCTGATCGCGCATCGTCAGGGACGAGAGCGAACCAGCTTCCCGACCTGGCGCGGCAGGCCTTGCAGGCTCATGCTCAACCAGCTCGATGCTCTGCAGCAGCAGATTGGCGAGCTCGAGCGCCAAATCCACGCCCAGCATCGAGCGAGCGACGCGAGCCGGCGGCTGGAGACCATACCCGGCATCGGCGTGATCGGTGCGACGGCGATTGCCGCCACTGTCACCGATCCCGAGGTCTTCAAATCGGGACGCGAGTTCGCGGCCTGGATCGGGCTGGTGCCGCGACAGAACTCGAGCGGCGGCAAAGAGCGGCTGGGCTCGATCTCCAAGCAGGGCGATCGCTATCTGCGCCGGCTGCTCGTCGTCGGCGCGACGGCGGTCGTGCGGCACGCGCGCGCGCATCCCGACAAGCATCCCTGGCTGATGCAGCTGTTGGCGCGGCGACCGGCCAAGGTCGTCGCTGTGGCGCTGGCCAACAAGATGGCGCGCATCGCCTGGGCGGTCCTGGCCAGGGGCGAAACCTATCGAGCGCCGGCGCTTGCGGCGAGCGGTCTTAAGGGGCTTGGCGATGAAGGTAGAGATCGCGTCGACCGGCGCATTCCAATTGCGAGGGTGATGATGGCGTGATGCGAAACGGTCGAGCCGTCGATCGGGAAAACCCGTTCTGGGGTCATGGGCGTTCGAGCCCGCAATATTGATCGGGACCCGATCCGCGGATCACATCAGGGCCAGCGGTCATGGTGCCGCATCAACAGGCCGGACACATGACTTGCACCCGACCGCAAGCCGCACGCCAGATTCCTCTTGCAACGCGGGCGCCGTCCACACATGACCCACACCCGGCATGGATCACAAGCACCGACCGCGACACAACATAGCCAACTGGGTAAACCCCGTTCGAGTGGTAGCTAGTTGGGGTTCTGTAGGGCCACGCCGAGTAGAAGCGCGTTAAGCAGACCGCTGGGCGTGGCTTGATCCTGCGAAACTGGCAACCCATTCTCCTTCTTTGTCGTGGCCACAAACATCGAATTGCGCTGAAGGCGACGGATCGCAGCTGCGATAGTCTCGCGAACATTTCTGCTCACCTCCGCTGCGGCAAACACGGCGAGCCAGTTGGGTGCAGTGATGTCATAACCTTGGGGTCCCGTGGCCGGCACACGAAGCTCGTCCGTCGACGGCGTCGCAGACCATCGCACCTCGGCCAGCTCCTTAAGTCCAAAATTCCGGTGAGAGGCGGTCATGGAGCGTAAAGCGATCGTGTTAACGCACACAAGATCGACAGCTCCGCTTAGCGCGGCCGCTACGGCGAGCGCTTCACCGTTGACGCGAGTAACTTCGATGTCATCCTTCCCGAGCTTCTGAAGTGTTTGTTGACCGCAGATGTCAGTGGGTGACCCTTGAGGCTGAGTTACCTGCATCACGAGCTTGCGGCCTCGCTGTCTGGCGACCTCGAGCAACTCGCCTAACGTCCGAGCCGGTGACTGGACATTGACCGCGATGCTGAGCGGCGTATCGAATATCATTGCCACCGGGGCGAGCCGCTGATCTCCAATGTTGACGCGCCGCGCCGCGGCTGCAAACGGTGAAACGAGTAGCAAACTCCCGTCCTTCGGACCGCTGGCGAGCAATGCAGCGACCCGGTCCCCCCGTACGTCGACAATATTCTCTGCCACGACCTTGCGACCGAACTCGTTGGCAAGCAACGGAAGTGCCGCCCTGACGAGAACGTCACTCGGTCCTCCTGCCGCAAACGGCAGCAACAGCTTGATTTGGTCCGGTAGTTCCGCGGGCGTTAGGCTAGGCCGAGGTGGTGGCGGCTGGCGATGTGCCAAGTAAAACTCCCCCGCTGCCAAATTTTCGTAGATGGCAGGAATCTGCCGGTGCCCGACAGTCCGTGCCTTCTGCATGACCGTGTATCGCACCCGATGTGCTACATCGCGAATCTCGAGATCGGTCTGGCGCATGGTGTCAAGTAGAGTGCCGGTGAATAGGCCGTGTCTGGAACTCTCGCCCGGTACTCCATCGAGCGCTGTCTGGTTTGAACTCGCCGCGTAGATGACAAGCGTGCCCGCTGGAACCGGACGAGCTACCTCTGACAATCCACGAGACGGCAGCCTCGCTGGGGTTGCGGTTGGGAATGGATCGTCGCGGCAAGCGTCCAGAATAATGACGACGAGCTTGGGCTTGGCACGGTCGATGGAGTTGAGAAATTCCGCGAGCGAGATCAGGCCTTCAGAGAGAACAGGTCTGTCCAGCGAATAGTCAACGGGAACCAGAAAATTGCCTCCTTGGATCTGCAGCCCGTGTCCCGAAAAATAGAACAATCCCACGCCACCGTTGGCGATTGCCTTGAGAAATCCGCGCGAGTGGCGGACCATTTCAGCTGTGCGCGCATCTCTTAACTCGATGACCTCGAAGCTCGACTTACGCAACTCGGCGGCAATCGCCGTGGAGTCGTTGACTGCATTCGTGAGCTGGGAAAGATGCGCGTAGCTGTTGTTGCCAATGACAAGAGCGGCACGCGTCTGAGCCTGGACGTCAGACGTCACGGCAAGCAGCATCATCGCGACAAGTAGGCCTAAGGGGCGCCACACATTTCCCACTCGCTTGCTCCCTCATCCCATCCAATGACCGCCGGCGCCTCGATCCTTTGCGCCATCCTCGACGAGGCCCGCAACTTGCACCAGCGTCCCTACGCGCACAAGAAAGCATGCCCTGCATGACCGGCGCGCGCTCGACGCCGAGGATGACAGGCAAGCTCGTCGCGGTTGCGCTGGTGCCGGAGAAGCCTCTTACGTCTCGACGGTCGGCTCTTTTCGCGGACCCTCGAGCTCCGCCCAGCCGGCGAGAAGGCCGGCCACGACCCAGAAGGCAATGGTCCCTACGAGGCAGAGCTCCAGCACAAGCGCCTCCCTGGCGTTGGCATCGGCGCTGCGTAGCTCGGGCTCAGCCGCCCTCAATCTATCCTCGGCTTGGCGCAGGATGATATGAGAGCGCAGGGGACTCCTGCGACCTTGTGAACTCTCGAGACCCTCCGGCCATTTGGTCGCGGTGCACGAAGCTGTGCCCTTTGGTGCATCGAGCTGGCTCAAGGTCTGCATTGCGAGGACTGCCTGCCTCAGGCGCCGCGACCTGAAGATTTCCAGGTTGATGATGGCTAGGCCGCACCGCTCGGCACGGCAGTCGAAATCGAGGACCTTACTCGCCATCTCGATGGTTGGTTGCGGCCCGCTCAGGCTCCACAGCATTAGGAATAGAACCCAGTCCTGGTCGCGCAGGTCCGACGCCGGAGCGAGCACCTGGGCCCGGATCTTCGACTCGCTCAGACCGCGCAGCGAGGGCGGCAACCGACCCTCGATCTCCTTGCGCGCAGAGGCCTTCTCGCTGGACGTGACCTCCGGCCTACCAGTTACGGGGACAAGGTTGCTCGTTCGCTGCCAGAACCAGTACATGTCGAGCGGGGAGGCTTTCTCTTCGTTCAGCCGATGCCATCGCGCGATGTCGATAGGGCCACGCCGGAGCCGGGCGGTCTCCTCGGCCAGATCACGCATTGCGTCCCATCGGCAGCCGCTTTCGTGACTACAGGGCTCGAGCGCCAACGCCTCGCGGAACTTCGCGCACACCGAGGGCTTGGCACCGGGAGCGGCTTGATTGGGACCGCTTGGTAACAGTATGTCGCCGATCCAGGCATCGAGGACCGGGTGCCCGATCGGTGCGCAGATCATGGCGTCGATTCGCTTCTCGCTTTCACGCAGCCGCTCGGCGAGCCGTTCCCGCACTTTCCCGACGGCGTCCAGCCGGTCCGACGCTGAACCCTCTAGGCCGCCGAACCACGCATAGCCCCAGAGGTCCTCCGCTTCCTTCAAGATCGCGGCCGTCGCCGCATCCTCCTTGTAGGCGGGCTTGCCTGGCGGGGGCTTGATCGTCGCAAAACGGGGAGGGATAAGCTCGGACGGTTTCTTCTCTCGTACAAGTGAGCTTTCGGTCAGGAACACGTTTGCCTTGAAGCCGTTGAGGAATGTCGCCTTCTGGATAATCGACGTGACGCTCGTGACGGAAACCGCCACCGCCAGAGCGGCGAATGGCCAGAAATCCCTCGTAGTCCCTTCGCGCCAGAAGAGCAGGCCGCCGATGACAAGAGCAGCGGCGCCAAGCCCGATAATCAGAAATCGCGTCTAAGTCGGGTTTCTCCTCGCTCCAACGGAGCCGCCAGCCGGTGAGGAGAATGAGGAGGGCCGCCGCCGCGAAACACACGAAACCCCAATAACGGGGCTCGATGCCGCGCCCGCTCAGGAATGGCCCGGCCGCCGACAGGACGGCGATGGGCACCAGCCAGACTAGCGTCGTGCCGACAATCACACCGGCGAGCCTCGCGAACTGGTCAGCGTCGGTGAAGAACGTGTTGAGCAGACAGACGACGAACACTCCCGCTGCAATGGATCTCACCCATCCGTTCGTCGAAATTGCCGCGGTGACGGCGGAACCGGCGATCAGCACCACCGCCAGGGCGCCGCCGACAGGCCACCCCGAAGGCTGCCAGTGCGCGACGTTTTCGATCACGCTGGCGATGCCGACAATGGCGTTCTGAAGGGCGTGAGCGCTCTGGTCGATCTCGAAACCGGGCGCGTAGCATTGTGGGTTCGTTAGAAGCACCTTGATCGTGATGAGCATCCGTGCGCCGACGAGATAGATCGCCGTGAGGAGCGCGGCAGCGATGACCGCTCTGTAGGCCGATCGGCCCGCTCGATGCCCGAGCGGCGCGCCCGGACGGTCCAGCCCGAGACTCGACTGCGCGATGACGATCGACACCGCGGCCCCGACGGTCACCCAGAAGCCGGCGTAGACGAACAGCTGGAGACTGAGGCTGCTGAGCGAGCCGGTGGAATTGAGCAGGGTTGCCTGGAGCAGGTGGACGCGGGCGTCGTTGAAGTGCGCGACAAGGTCGACGATCTGTTCCCACGAGGCAATCACCAGTTCGAGTGTTGCGAGAAGGACCAGCGTGCTGAGGAAACGTGCCGCGGTTATGGGCTCTCGCCCGTGCGCGGCGTTGGGATAGACCTTCTCGCGTATTGCGTCGACGATGAATGCCGCGAACGCAGCAATGAGGAGCCCGGCGCCAAACAGTACGATTCCGTCCTCCAACTTCTTGTGTACGTACAGGAAGACGGCGAAGCCGGTAAGCACCCCCCACACACCCATGACGCCGGCAAAGCGAAGAATTCTGACCTGCTTGTCGGCCATGACCCCCGTGCCAAAGCCCCCTGCTCTCGCCGCCAAGAGCCAGTGTGCCCCGTGCGGCCCGCGGGCGGAAGCCCTTCGTTAAACCAGCCACTTCATTCGGGTACGCTGATCGTCGCCCAGACGTGGACGCAGTGATCCATGACAGCAAGTTATCCTGCGCAGGTAACGCGAGCACCGCAGCGCATAAGTCCACCGAACTGCCGATTTTCGGGGCGCAGCGCGCTTCGTCCGGAAATGGCCCGAATTCCCCTATGGGGAGCGGGGCAGAGAACGGCAGCTCTGCCCCTCTAGTTCAGACCTCGATTTTCTCCGCGATATCAAGTGCGTCGTCGATCTCGACGCCCAGGTAGCGCACCGTGCTTTCTATCTTCGTGTGGCCCAGGAGCAGTTGAACCGCCCTGAGGTTCCCGGTGCGGTGGTAGATCAACGTCGCCTTGGTCCGGCGCATGGAATGCGTGGCATACTTCAGGGGATCGAGGCCAATGCCACTGACCCACTCACTGACAAGACGGGCGTACTGGCGCGTAGTCAGATGCCGATCGGGGCCACGACGGCCTGGGAACAGGCATTGGCCAAGCTTTCGGCCGTTGATGCGAAGGTAGTCGTCAAGTGCCTGCCGCGTGACCTCCGTCAGCTCGAAGCGAACAGGCCGACCGGTCTTGCTCTGCCGAACGTTGGCGCGGTCAATCGCGTAGCCGTTGGGTGCCACGTCATCGACACGTAGCGCGACGAGATCGCAGCCGCGCAGTTTGCTATCGATGGCCAGATTGAAGAGCGCCAGGTCGCGAACGCGCCTTTCCAGCTGCAACCTAGTACCCGGAGTCACAATTCGCTGATACGGCGTCCTTTGACGCGGCGCTGGTGAACCTTGCATTTGGTCCATGCGAACGGCTCGGCGTCCTCGTTGTAGGTTTCGATGAAGGCATCGATGTGCTCCCTGAGCTGCTCGACGGAGGTGAAGGAGGCGCCCGTCAGCGACTGGCCCTGCAGGATCGAGAACCAGCCCTCGACTTGATTCAGCCAGGACGCCCGTGTCGGAGTGTAGTGGAATGTCACTTTGGGATGGCGCGCGAGCCATTCTTCATTCTTCTTGTGCGTATTGAGATTGTCGAGGATGACCTCGAGCCGACGGCGGGGATAGGCCGCGACGACCTCGTCCATGAAGTCGAGGAACTCCTTGCGACGCCGGCGCTTCTTATGGGCGGCTTTGATCTTGCCGGTCGCGACATTGAAAGCGGCGAACAGGGTCGACGTGCCGTGCCGCTTGTAGTCGTGGCTGTGTCCGGTCAGCGAACGTCCGTTCGGCAGCTTCAGATAGCCTTGCGCGCGTTCGAGCGCCTGGATTGACGGCTTCTCATCGACACAGATGACGAGAGCATTCTTGGGTGGCGCCATATAAAGACCGACCACCTCGGCAGCCTTGGTGGCAAAATCGGGATCATTGCTCTCGCACCAGCTCTTGCGACCGGTCAGATCGATCTTTTGCCTGCGCAGGAAGCGCCGCACGTAGTTCACATCGACATCACCCAAGGCCTCCGCGATCAGCTTGCAGGTCCAGCGCGCCCGACCCTTCGGCACCGGTTGATCGAGCACCGCCAGGATGCGCTTGTCGGTTGCCTCCGTGTAGATCGGCTTGGCGCCAGGCCGAGGCTTGTCCTTGAGGCCGTCGATGCCCGATGCCGCAAACCGCGTGCGCCAGACGCTCACCACTCCCGTCATGACCCCGACCTTGCGCGCGATCGCCCGCGAGGCCCAGCCATCCGCGGCCAGCAGAACAATACGGGCACGGCGCACCATGCGCTGCTCCGTGGTCGATGCACGCAGCCAACCTTCGAGTTCACTGCGCGTCTTCCGGTCGAGCCGGATCACAGTTGCTTTGGGAATCATGCGCGTGTTGAATCACGTCAGCCACGCTCGGCAAAGACAGGTGGCACGAATGCACGGCTACCGTTCCCAGAATGACTCAGCCTTCTTCGACGGCGGGTACTAGCGCGGATGGACCAGACGTGGCCGACCCGCAGCGGCGGTTTCGGGCCTCGAAGCTTACCCTTGGTGCTGGCCGGTTGGCGTCGGGCCGGGTCAGACGAGGATGCATCATTCATGGGAGGTCTCCCTGGTTGAAAGACCTCGCAAGCTTGGGTGCTAGTGGCGCAACTCATTGACCCGCGGCAGGTTTCGGGCTCGATTTGTCGTCACATGGTTACCGGCGCCGAACCGGCAGTGGGAATCTTGACCCAATGCAGTCCTGGCATCCCGACTAGTTACGGCTATGGTCGGTCGAGCGTTCCCTTTGCCGATCACTCGACAGCAAAGACCCTGGTCGGGCCGTCGGAAATCTCCAGGACCTCGAATGGTGCGGTCCTGGCGCCGCTCATGCCCGGTGACCCGTCAGGCATCCCCGGCAGCGAGATACCCTTAATCCTTGGTCGCTCGACCAGGAGCTTCTTGATCGCAGCGGCGGGCATGTGGCCTTCGATGAAGTAGCCGTCGACGAGAGCTATGTGGCAGCCTTCGAATTTCGCAGGAATGCCGTGCTGTTTTCTGATCGCCGACATGTCGTGCGTCGGCGTAACGGCTACTTTGAACCCGTTATCGCGCAAGTGTCGGGCGTGTCCCTCGCAACAGCTGCACTGCGGGTTCGTGTACATCGTGATGGTCGCAGATTCGGCGGCCGCCAGTGTGGGCAACAGCACTGCAAACACGAGAACAAGGGTGCGCATCATCGTTATCGCTCCTTTGCTATGCGACGCGGATCACGCCCATCATGCCGCTCTCCTGGTGCTCCAGGATGTGACAGTGAAACATCCAGTCGCCCGGGTTGTCGGCGACGAACGCAACTTCCACCTTCTCGCGTGGCGCCACGAGCACGGTATCGCGCCACTCGCGCAGCCGGGTCGGATTGCCGTTGCGGCTGATGACGCGGAAGGAGTGACCATGCAGGTGCATCGGATGCCACCACGCCGTTTCGTTGTTCAAAGCAAGCACGTAGCTACGGCCACGGTTCAGCGTCAGCATGGGGTCCATGACGTGCCCTAGGACGGCAACGCCATTGATGAACCAGATCTTGCCGCTGTGCATCGCCTCCGCCATATCGATCGTTCCGCCTCTGCCTCCGCGGCGCATCATCATTTGCCCCATCATGCCGCCATTGAAGGTGACTTCGTGCCTCTCGGCGCCATCAACGTCTGGCTCCGGCATGGTGTTGGCGGCAAGCGCGATGGGCCTTTCGAGCGGCGTGTCCCGCACGGCATCACCTACATAGACGAGGTCGACGAAGCGGTATTCGATGCCGCGATAGAAATCGTCGACCACCTGAAACCGCTCGCCCGGCTTTCTTGTCATGTCCACGATGAGATCGACGCGCATTGCCGGCGCGAGGACGATCCGCCCCTCGGTGGGTTCATGCGGCGCGACCGGCTGACCGTCGTAGGCAATCACTATGGGTTTGTGTCCGGCGAACTTCAAACCAAAGATGCGCGCGTTCGCGACGTTGATGAGGCGGAGCCGAATGCGCTCGCCACTGCGCACCTCGAAGTCTTGGGGAACGCTGCCGTTTATTGTGACGGTATTCCCGACACGGCCATTGTGGGCCATGTCGTGCATGTTGCGAAAGTCGTCGCTGATCTGCGCGTTGGGCTGCAGGCGCCAGTCGCTGAGAACCCAGACAACGTCGCGATCGACTTGAACGGGATCGCGCTCTTCAATGATGAGCGGACCTGAAAGACCCCGGCCCACCTGCTCCGTGCTATTGATGTGCGGGTGATACCAGTAGGTGCCGGCGTCCAGCGCGGCGAACTCGTAGATGAAGGTCTGGCCGGGAGCAATCGGCTTTTGCGTAACATGCGGCACGCCGTCCATGGCGTTCGGCAAGCGGATGCCATGGTGATGAACCGTCGTCTCTTCACCAAGATGGTTCTCGACCGCAACCTTGAGGCGATCACCCTGCCGCACGCGGATTTCTGGTCCCGGGACCGTACCGTTGAATGCCCAGACCGCCGTGTCCGGATATTGCCCGCCGACGAGAGGCAGCCTCGCGGTGCTCGCAACCAGCCGGAAATCCTTCGCGGCTCCCTGGTTCGCCACAGCCACGGAAGGCAGCAGGCACACCCCGGCCATGCCTTTGAGCAGTCGACGCCGCGTAACCGATGACGTTTCCATGTCGATATATCTCGCTCTTTCGCAACACGCAGTAGGTTTTCAGCAGTGTCCGGCAGCTCGATGCTCGGGTGCGCAATCTTGCCCCTGGCCGGGAGGGGTGGAGCCATGCGCGCGGTGCCCTCCCGTCGCGATGGTCTCTTTGACTAGGCTCGCATAGTCCTGCTCCGTCATATCGGCCAACTTCTGCAAAAAGGCGACAATGTTCCAGATATCCTCGTCGCTATGGCTGGGCCAGGAGGGCATGCCCGACATCTTTATGCCGTTGCGGATGATCCAGAACATTTCGCCGCTAGACCATCGCCGGGCGGCAGCTTTCAAGACAGGCGGCTGAGGATACATGCCCATCGCAGCTTCTCCCGCCCCGACTCCGGGAGCGGAGTGGCACGAGGAGCAATGTTCGGCAAAGTGCGAAGTCCCCGCCACAACGCGCCTATGCGCGTCGAGATCGCTCGGGACCTTGATGGCGGCGGCGTGGGCCCTGATCGAGCGGAGACGCGCGGTTTCGATGATGGAGGTGGTAACGGGCCAATGCGGGTCGGTGGCCGCAACGTTGAATGCTCCCGAGTAGATGAAGGCAGTCGCGCCCAGAGCCTGAACTGCCAGTATGGCCAGGATTGTACGGAGCATCGGCCTCTTCTTCTGTGCGAGTGTTGCCGTTACTTCGGCTCAAGGGTATCGACGAGCCAGGCGCCGTTCTCACCGCGCACAAGCGAGAAGTTCACCTTCATGCCGGCTTTGACCGAGCTGAGGTCGATCGATTTGTTGACCGTGAAGTCCATGGTCATTGCGGGCCAACCGAGCGACTTGATGGGGCCGTGGCTCACCGTGATGTGCCGCTCGGCGCTATCCACGGCCTCGACGACGCCGCTTGCCCGCGTGGCTCCCGCATGACCTTCGTGGATGAGCCAGACTGCGCCGGCGCCGTCCGCCGGCTGCAATCGCGGCGGACCGGCCTTCGCGACGTAGACCGGCGACAGGACGGCAATCAGGAGTAGGACGCGCATTGTCTGGCTCCCTATCTGAACTGATGTCGGCATGCGGCTACTTCGCTTTCTCGATCTTCGTGACGGTGAACTGCCCGTTGACCTTGTCCGCGTCGAACTTGATCCTGTCGCCCCGCTTGACCTGCTCGAGCATGGCGGGGTCGGCGGCGCGGAAGACCATGGTCATGCCCTCATCCATGTCGAGCTTCTTGATCGGGCCGTGCTTGATGGTGATTTTCCCGGCCGAGGGATCGACCTTCATCACCTCGCCTTCCGCCATGGGCGACTGGGCCGAGGCGGAAACGGATACGAACGACAGGCCGAGGGCTGCCGCGAGGATGATCATCGACTTGCGCATGGCATTCTCCTTTCTGTTGGCTGACTGCGTCGTGAAGCTTACTGACCGTTAGGGTTGGTGACCGCGCCCACCACCTGGCTTCACGGCTCTGAACCGAATGTCATGGCCGGTCTGGGGAACCGCTGCGGGCGCCTGATGGGCGGCCGGCTGATCGCCTCGCCACTCGTAGGCAACCGTGCCTCGAGGATGCTTGAACCAGCCGGGGTCCTTGTAGTCGTTGGCGGCGAGGCCCTCGCGCACCTTCACCACCGAGAACATGCCGCCCATCTCGATCGGGCCGAACTGGCCGAACCCCGTCATCATCGGCAGGGTGTTGTCGGGCGCCGCCATCTCCATCTCGCCCATCTCCGCCATGCCCGGTAGACCCCATCGCCATGTAATCCGCCGCCGAGCAGGCGTGATCTGCTTTCGGATGTCGCGCTTGTCGACGCCGATGATAGGTCTGCACGTCGTGACCCATGGCGTTCATGGTGTGGTGCGACTTGTGGCAGTGGAAGGCCCAGTCGCCGGGCGTCGTCGGCGTCGAACTCGAAGGCGCGCATCTGCCCGACCGCGCACGTCGACGGTCACCTCGGGCCAGCGCGCACTTCGGGCAGCGTCCAGCCGCCGTCGGTGCACGTCACCTCGAAGTCGTAGCCGTGCAGGTGGATCGGGTGGTTGGTCATCGTCAGGTTGCCGAAGCGGATGCGCACCCGGTCGCCCTTGCGCACGACCAGCGGATCGATGCCCGGGAACACCCGGCTGTTCAACGCCCATAGATTGAAATCGGTCATGGTGTTGATCTTCGGCACGTAGCTGCCGGGCTCGATGTCGAAGGCGTTCAGGAGGAAGACGAAATCGCGGTCGACGCGGTGCTGTCTTGGGGTCCTTGGGATGCACGACGAAGAAGCCCATCATGCCCATGGCCATCTGCACCATCTCGTCGGCGTGCGGGTGGTACATGAAGGTGCCGCTCTTCCTCAGCTCGAACTCGTAGACGAAGGTCTTGCCGGGCTTGATCTGCGGCTGCGTCAGGCCGCCGACGCCGTCCATGCCGTTGGGCAGCAGCATGCCGTGCCAGTGGATGGTGGTGTGCTCGGGCAGCTTGTTGGTGACGAAGATGCGCACCCTGTCGCCTTCCACGGCTTCGATCGTCGGGCCCGGCGACTGGCCGTTGTAACCCCACAGGTGCGCCTTCATGCCCGGCGCGAGCTCGCGCACCACCGGCTCGGCCACGAGGTGAAACTCCTTCAGTCGCCGTTCATGCGCCACGGCAGGCTCCAGCCATTGAGCGTGACGACGGGGTGGTAGTCGGGGCCCGTGCTCGGAAAGAGCGGCGGCTGCATCAGCGGCGAGGTCTGGATCGGCGCCTCCGGGATGCCCGCCCTGGCCGCGCTCACGCTCGCCAGCGCGATGCCGGAGCCGGTCAGAAAGGTCCTGCGGGATAGGGTCATGGCTCACTCCATCGAGCTCTCAATGTCCGCCGGGCTCGCCCGCACTAACCATCGCGGGTCCTGGCCCCTCGGCCGTCTCGCCGCCGCCCCGACCCCCAACGATGGCGGCGTGCAAGTCGACGCTCGCCAGCCAGAAGTCGCGCCGCGCCTCGATCGCCTGCACGTTGGCGAGGATGCGCGCCCGCGCGTCGGCGAGCAGCGCGAACAGGTCGCGGATCATGGCGTTGTAGTTGAGCAGCGTTTCCTCGGAGATGATCTTGCGCAGAGGCAGAACCTCGCGCTCGTAGTGCCGGGCGATGTCGTAGGCGCCGCGATAGGCCTGGTAGGCCTCGCGCGCCTCCGATCGGGCGTTGACCGCGCGCTCGATGAGCCGGTTCACCGCGCGCATGTAGGTCTCCTCTGCGAGCCGCACGCGCAATTTGCCGAAGTCGTAGATCGGAATCTGGACGTCGAGGTCGAAGCCGCGCCGTTTGATCTTGTCGATCTCGCTACCGCCGCCCGGACCGGCCTTGACGTCCTTCTCCGCCATGCTGATGCCGGCGACATCCAGCGCGTTGACGAAGCGAGTCTTGCGCGTGAGGCCCAGCTCCTTGGCGAGGATATCGATCTCCATGCGCGCAATGGCGAGGTCAACACGACGGCGCACCGCCTCGCTCTCGATCGAGGCCAATGTTGTGGGCTTGGAGGGAAGCGCCGCCAGCTTGGCGGAAAGCCGGAACGCCGTATCCGCACCCCAAAGCCCGAGCATCCGCGTGAGACGCTCGCGCTCCAGGCGCTGGCGCAGGCGGGCTGTCGCGAGCTGCCCGGAGATCTCCGCGTAGAATAAGTGCTCGCGCGCCTGGTTCAGCTTGCTCATGGCACCCGTCTCACCGAGCCGCTTGGCGAGCTCCGATACGGTCTCGGCCGACGTGCGTGCTTCGGCGAGGAAGGCCACAAATTCGTTGGAGGCGACGGTGCGGTGGAAGGCGCGCGCGGCCTCCATCGAGACGCGCAAGGTGGCCTCGACGGCGCGCGCCTGCGCCTGCCGGAAGCGGGCCTCGGCGATCTCCCGGCGGCGCGGCAAGACCAGCAGCGCCAGCACGTTCTGGATGATCTTTCGTTCGATCTCGAAGCCGCCGGCGCCGATCAGGAGGCCGAAGCCGAGCGTGGGCGGAGGCGGCAGGCTCGCCTCGGCCATTTGCGCCTCGGAGATGCCGAGATCGTTGTAGGCCGCCTGCAGGCCGCGGTGGTTGAGAAGCGCAACCTGCACCGCGCTCGCTGTGGTCAGGCGGCGCGACAGCAGCTCTTTGACGCGGTCCGCAGCGACCGCGCGGGCAGGCTCACTGTCGAGCTTGGCCACGTCTTTGCCGAGCTCGCCGGCTACCGCGCTCTCAACCACGCCCATGCCCGCGTCGGGCGATAGTTTCGCGCATCCGCTACCTGCGGCGGCAACGCCGAGTACAATCAGCGCGAGAGCAAGACCACGCTTCACGATGTCAGGGCGGGTCATGGCTTGGTCTCCGGCCTGGGCCTCGCCGGCTCGCCGGCACCAGGAGACGCCGACGGGGTTCGCTTGCGCGTGACATCGGGTGCCACCCGCCGATTGACGTCATCCCACGACAGCGGCTCGACAGGCCGATAGCTCTTGGTGCCGGAGAAGACCGGCCCATAGCGGGCAGGCGGAGCCGGCGCATCAGGGGCGTCCGGACCCAGGGCGTGAGCAGGGACAACCCCCAGCGCGACCAGGCAGCCGCGGGCGGCAAGTTTGCGGATACGCATGGATGTGTGCCGTCTAACGGACGATGGCTACGGCGCGCGAAAGCGGCCTGCGCATCGGTTCCGGGTATTGTCGGGTACGGTGAAGGTGTCGCGACCCGCAACCCGGCGGGCCGGCGCTGGCGCACCTAGTGCGCTGCTTGCCCTCGCGGGGGCCGCTCAATACCGCCTGCGAGCGCTTTCGGCGCACCGGGCAGCGGTGGGGTCAAGAGCTTTTCCGCAGTCACGTAGCTGGGCGCTACGCCTACAGCTGGTGCTGCGACACCCGCATGGCAGGCAACGCTGCCGCAACAGCAGTCGCGCTCATGCAATGGTTGGGGAACGTCGCCAGGTTCGCTCGCCGCGTGATGACGGACCGCAGGCAACTCCACGGAGGGCTGGAGGTCGACGCCGGTCGCGGGAGCAGCTGTCATTGCGCCACGCGCGCCGGGATGAACGCTTGCCCGCGCTTGGTGGTCGTGACCGACATGGGCCTTTGCAATGCCAGGAGAGCCGATCAGCAGGAAGAGCGCACTCAGCAATGCGCACGACAGGACAGCGAGCTTGGCGCGAATCTGCATTATCTCTGCGCGGCTTCCACGAATCACCAGAGGTGAAAACTAAGGTCGCCCATCATGTCGGTCAAGGCTTTGGGCGGCACGGCAGGGAAGTGGACGCAAGACCTCCAACCGCCGGTCAGCCAAGCGGTGCTTCGTCGGCCCAACTCGACGAGACCCGACCGCTCGCCAGCAAAGCGCCACTAAACTGATGGAATGCCCCCTCAACGGCGATTGGGTGGGGCCCTTCGTACTGCCAGCATTCGGCCGCCATCAAACGGCGCGGCTGCGCTAGCTTCCCAGGCGATCAGCGGCGCCGGCGCGATGGACGGCAGCGCTGGGGTATCGAATTGCCCACCCGCACCTTGAGCACATGAGTCCGAACATGGCACAGACCGCCAGTTCGCGGCGGTGCAGCAATTCCGTCAGCAAAGCGAGGGTAGAGCAGACGAAGGGTGGACGCAGTTCAAACGTCGCTCGTGACCCATAGGCGACATCTTGATCGCACGAAGAAATGCCCGCAGGATGCCCGCGCTGGCCAATGCGGCGGATCAGCTAATCTATTGATTTAATTGGTGGAGCCGAGCGGGATCGAACCGCTGACCTCGTGAATGCCATTCACGCGCTCTCCCAACTGAGCTACGGCCCCATTCCTGTCGGGAAGTCTGCGGCGTGGTCGTGCCGCCGGCCCGCCTAACTATGCTGCCGCCATCGATTGCGCAAGTGGCCTCGCGCGGGCGCAGCGGCCACAATTCGCCCTGCACGGGCTCATGTCGTTGCCCCACCGCGGTCCCGTCGGGTGAACCGGCGATCTGAGCGCGTTCGCCGAAAGGCTCGCGTCCGAGGACGCGCGCCCCTTCGGCGGCCCTAGGCCGGTTCGTCCGGCTCCGCCACCGGCCCGCCGATGATATTCGACATATCCGCGCCGTCCTCTTCCTCCTCCTCGAGGAAGGTCTCGTCGTCCTCGCCGGCGCTGGCCTCGTCCTCCTCGCCTTCGATCGCCGGCAGGATGTCGTCACCCTCGGCCACTGGCGCAGCATCCGGCTTGACGGCCGGTTCGGCCACGAACGCCGGCTTCTTGGCCGGCTTGCGTGCCGCCTTCTCATCGGCCGCCGCCGGCGCGGCAACAGACAGCGCCGCCGCCGACGTCGCAAGCGCGTAGGTGGACTGGCAGATCGGACAGATGATGGGATCGCGGTTGAGGTCGTAGAACCGCGAGCCGCACTCGGAGTTCTGGCACGTACGCTTCGTGCCGCGTTCGGCTTTTGTGGACATGGGGCCTCGCAAGAACAGTACGGGATCGGGATTTTGGCCGCTGCTTGCCACGCGTCGGCGGCCCTGTCAAAGCAGATGATGGGGGCTTGGAAACGGCTTTTCCAGCCCCGCCCGCGAGGCCCCTTGGATCTCCCCCGGCGCTGTTGACAGGCCCGGAGCCCCCCTGCTCTATGGCGGCGCAGCAGTCGCTCCCGCTTCTTGCCCGATTGGGCGTCAGAGTCCGCCCCCCGTGTCGCACGCGCCCCCCACACCCCTTTCCGCCAGCAGGGCCAGTGCCCTTTCCGGCCGGGTCCGCGTCCCGGGCGACAAGTCGATCTCCCATCGCGCGTTGATGCTGGGCGGGATCGCCACCGGGCGAACATCGATCAGCGGCCTGCTGGAGGGCGAGGACATTCTGGCGACGGCCAGGGCCATCGAGGCGCTCGGCTGCCCGGTGCGCAAGGAGGGCGGCGTCTGGGAGGTCCTGGGACGGGGCGTCGGCGGCCTGGCCCAGCCCTGCGGCGATCTCGACTTCGGCAACGCGGGCACCGGCGCGCGCCTGATGATGGGCCTGATCGCCGGCCACGATATCGCCGTCCGGCTCGTCGGGGACGCCTCGCTCAGCCGCCGCCCCATGGGCCGCGTGCTCAAGCCGCTCGTCGCCATGGGCCTCGAGGTCGAGGATCGGGGCAGGGAGACGCTGCCATTGCGCCTGCGCGGCAGCGCCGACCTCATCCCCATCGAATACCGGCTGCCCGTTGCCTCCGCGCAGATCAAGTCCGCGGTGCTGCTCGCGGGCCTGCACGCGGCCGGCGCCACCACCATCATCGAGCCGGAGGCCACGCGCGACCACACCGAGCGCATGCTGCGCCACTTCGGCGCCGAAGTGACCGTCGGCGAGCGCGACGGCTTGCGCGCCATCACCGTCAAGGGCGACGCAGAGCTGGAAGGCCGCGCCGTCATCGTGCCCGGCGATCCGAGCTCGGCGGCATTTCTGGCGGCCGCGGCGCTGATCGTGCCGGGCTCCGAGATCGCAATAGACAATGTGCTCGTCAATCCGACCCGCACCGGCTTCTACGTCACCTTGCGGGAGATGGGCGCCGACATCGTCTTCGAGAACGAGCGCGAGGCGGGCGGCGAACCCGTGGCCGATCTGCGCGTGCGGCACTCCAAGCTCAAGGGCGTGCGCGTCCCGCCCGAGCGCGCACCCAGCATGATCGACGAGTACCCCGTGCTTGCCTGCCTTGCCGCCTATGCCGCAGGCGAGACCCGCATGGAGGGGCTCGCCGAGCTCAAGGTGAAGGAGAGCGACCGGCTTGCCGCCACGGCCACCGGCCTTGCCGCCAATGGAGTCGCAGCAAGGGTCGATGGTGACGCGCTGACCGTGGCCGGCGGCAAGGGCGTGCGCGGCGGCGGCACCGTTGCCACCCACCTCGACCATCGCATCGCCATGGCGTTTCTCACGCTCGGGCTCGGCGCCGACCGGCCGGTCACGGTCGACGATGCGGCCACCATTGCCACCAGCTTCCCCGAGTTCGGCACGCTCATGGAGACGCTCGGCGCGACGTTCACCGTGCCGGAGGCCGTGCGTTGATGATCGCCCGGCCTCCCTCTCCCCGCCTGTCCTCGGGCTATGCGCAAACGCGGGCCTGCCCAGAGTGGCCCGAGGGCAAACGGGGAGAGGGTCGGGGTGAGGGGCGGCGGCAAACGCCAGCACGGCGAATGTGGCGGCCCCTCACCCTAACCCTCTCCCCACCGAAGAGTGGGGAGAGGGCACCGGTCGCGACCGGGGCTCGGCCATGATCATCGCCATCGACGGCCCCGCCGCTTCGGGCAAGGGCACCCTGGGCAAGCGCATCGCGGAGCATTTCGGCCTCGCCCATCTCGACACGGGCCTGCTCTACCGGGCGGTGGCACGCGATGTCAGGGCTCGGGGCGGTGCGCTCGAGGATCCCGATGCCGCCACGACGGCGGCGCGCGGCCTCGATCCCGCCACTCTGGACGACCCGGGTTTGCGTGCACCCGGCCTGGGCGAGGCGGCCTCGATCGTCGCCGGCATCGCCTCCGTCCGCGCAGCCCTCCTGCAGCTCCAGCGCGATTTTGCCCGCCGTCCCCCCGGCGCGGTGCTGGATGGCCGCGATATCGGCACGGTCGTCTGCCCCGACGCCGACATCAAGATCTTCGTCACGGCGTCCCCCGAGGTGCGCGCCAGGCGGCGCCACCTGGAGAGGCGGGCCCGCGGCGAGCCCGCCACCTACGAGGATGTCCTGGAGGACATTCGCCGCCGTGACCAGCGCGACGCCAGTCGCAACGCGGCGCCCATGCAGCAGGCACCCGATGCCTTCTTGCTGGATACCACCATTTTGGATATAGAAGCGGCATTCAATACTGCCGTCGGCGTGATCCTCGGGAAGGCAGCCCAGCGCGGGAGCTGAAGCTCTCCAATCCAGCTGGCACAGGGACACTCTGGCGGGCGAACTCGAAACATCATGGGCACCGGCCGGAAGGCGCCGCGCGCTTTCCGGGCTGCAAGGCTTTCAGCCGGCGGATGCCCGCACACACCAGGACAGGAACAAGGATGACGACTGCAGTAGGTGAACACAAGGAAATGAACCCCACGCGCGACGACTTCGCCGCGCTTCTGAACGAGACCCTTTCGACGGAAGACGCGTTCGAGGGGAGCGTGATCAAGGGCAAGGTGACGGCGATCGAGAAGGACCTCGCCGTCATCGACGTCGGCCTGAAAATGGAAGGGCGCGTGCCGGTGCGCGAGTTCGCCCTGCCGGGCAAGCCGGCCGAACTCAAGGTCGGCGACACGGTCGAGGTCTACCTCGAGCGTATAGAGAATGCGCTTGGCGAGGCGGTGCTGTCGCGCGAGAAGGCACGCCGCGAGGAGAGCTGGACCAGGCTCGAAGCCAAGTTCAACGCCAAGGAGCAAGTCGAAGGCGTCATCTTCAACAAGGTCAAGGGCGGCTTCACCGTCGACCTCGATGGCGCGGTGGCGTTCCTGCCGGGCAGCCAGGTCGACGTGCGTCCGGTGCGCGACATCGGCCCGCTGATGCATTCCGCGCAGCCCTTCAAGATCCTGAAGATGGACCGCCGGCGGGGCAACATCGTCGTGTCGCGTCGCGAGGTCCTCGAGGCGACGCGCGCCGAGCAGCGCTCCGAGATCGTCGCCAAGCTCGCCGAAGGCCAGGTGATCGAGGGCGTGGTGAAAAACATCACCGACTACGGCGCCTTCATCGACCTCGGCGGCATCGACGGGCTGCTCCACGTCACCGACATGGCCTGGCGGCGCGTCAATCACCCGAGCGAGATCGTCAACGTCGGCGACACGGTCAAGGTGCAGATCGTGCGCATCAATCCCGAGACCCAGCGCATCAGCCTCGGCATGAAGCAGCTGCAGGCCGATCCATGGGCCGGCATCGAGACCAAGTACCCGGTCGGCATGCGCATGAACGGTACCGTCACCAACATCGCCGACTACGGCGCCTTCGTGGAGCTCGAGCCCGGCGTGGAGGGCCTGATCCACGTCTCGGAGATGAGCTGGACCAAGAAGAACATCCACCCCGGCAAGATCGTCTCCACCAGCCAACAGGTGGAAGTGCAGGTGCTCGAGGTCGATGCCCAGAAGCGGCGCATCTCGCTCGGCCTCAAGCAGACCCAGGACAATCCCTGGGAAGTGTTCCTCGCCTCTCATCCCAAGGGCGCGATGGTGGAGGGCCCGATCCGCAACATCACCGAATTCGGCCTGTTCGTCGGGCTCGACGGCAATGTCGACGGCATGGTGCACCTGTCCGATCTCGACTGGAACAAGTCGGGCGACGAGGCCATCAAGGACTACAAGAAGGGCGACATGGTCAAAGCGGTGGTGCTCGATGTCGATGCGCAGAAGGAGCGCATCAGTCTCGGCATCAAGCAGGCCGCCGGTGACCCGCTCGAGTCGATCGGCAAGCTGAAAAAGGGCAGCCAGGTCACCTGCGAGGTGATGGCGGTGCAGGAGAACGGCATCGAGGTGAAGCTAGCCGACACCGACATCACCACCTTCATCAAGCGCTCCGACCTGTCGCGCGACCGCTCCGAGCAGCGGCCCGAGCGCTTCAATGTCGGCAACAAGGTCGACGCCGCCGTCATCAGCGTCGACCGCAACAGCCGCCGCATCAACGTATCGATCAAGGCGCTGGAGATCGCCGAGGAGAAGCAGGCCGTCGCCCAGTACGGCTCGTCCGACTCGGGCGCCTCGCTCGGCGACATCTTCAAGGCCGCCATCAAGAAGAAGGAAGGCAGCGAGGACAAGGACGAGGACGCCGCGGAAGGCGAAGGCAAGTCGGGCTGAGCCCCCGCGCACCGTCGCCCCGAGGCCCGCAGACGCTGGCCTCGGGTCCGGCCGCGGGTTAGCCTGTCCGCCTCCGTCCCGATTTTGGCCGGAACCGCGGTCCACAATTGCGCGGTCCCGCTGTGGACGTTGGTCCGACGTGAGTAGGTGAGTAAGAGAGCGCCGGCATGGCCTTCGAGACCGAGACTGCCCTCGACCGGCGGCGCCTGCGCCGTCGTCTGACATGGTGGCGCGGGCTTGCCGTGCTGGCGGGCGTGCTGGCCTTGGGGCTGCTGATCCTCTCCTCCACCAACGGCGCCGGCTTCGGCGAGCGCCGCCAGATCGCCCGCGTCAGCATCGAGGGGCTCATCACCGAGGACCGCGACCAGCTCCGGCTGTTCAAGAAGCTCGCCGAAGCCAAGGACGTCGCCGGCGTGATCCTCTACGTCAACAGCCCCGGCGGCACCACCACGGGCGGCGAGGCGCTGTTTGAAGGACTGCGCGACCTTGCCAAGGCGAAGCCGCTCGTCGCCCAGTTCGGCACGCTGGCCACGTCCGCCGCCTACATCGCCGGGCTCGCCACCGACCACATCGTGGCACGCGGCAACACCATCACCGGCTCCGTCGGCGTCATCTTCCAGTGGGCCGAGGTGACCCAGCTCCTGGACAAGCTCGGCGTCAAAATGAACGAGATCAAGAGCGGTCCCCTGAAGGCCAACCCATCGCCCTTCCAGCCGCTCGACGCGGCCGGCAAGGCCGTCGCCGAGGACATGGTCGCCGAATCCATGCGCTGGTTCGTCGGCCTGGTGGCGTCGCGGCGCAATATCGATCCGGGCGCCGTGCCGGGCCTCGAGCAGGGTCGCGTCTTCTCGGGCCGCGTGGCACTCACCCACAAGCTCATCGACGAGGTCGGCGGCGAGGCGGAGGCGGTCAGGTACCTCGAGGAGAAGCGCAATGTCCCCAAGGACCTCAAGGTGATCGACTGGAAGCCCAAGCGCGAGGGCGCCTGGGGCCTGGTCTCGCTCTCCAGGCTGGTGCTGGGCAGCCTGCTGGGCGACCGCGTTGCCGGCCAGATTGCCCAAGTTTTCGACAGCAGCCACGCGCTTGGCAGCTTGCGCCTTGACGGCTTGGTCTCGGTTTGGCAGGGTTCGGAAAAATGAACGATTACAAGGACTTTTCGGGGGCGGTGGGAGGCAGGTCGATGATCAAGTCCGAACTCATTCAGAAAATCGCGGCATCCAACCAGCACCTCTACCACCGCGACATCGAACGCATCGTCAATGTCATCTTCAACGAGATCGTCGACGCGCTGGCTCGCGGCGACCGCGTCGAGCTCAGGGGCTTCGGCGCCTTCACCGTCAAGCATCGCGCGTCCCGCGTCGGCCGCAATCCGCGCACGGGCGCCGCCGTGGCGGTGGCCGAGAAGTTCGTGCCGTTCTTCAAGACCGGCAAGGACCTGCGCGAGCGCCTGAACAACTCGAAGCACTGAGCGCACCGCGAAGGAGCGGAACCTAGTGCGATTGAGATCGCGAAATTCGTTCCGAGCAGGCCGCAAACTGAGACGAATTTCACGATCAGGACGCTAGCGCATGTTCCGTCGCATCGTCTGGTGGGTCGCGGGCGTTCCGGCAGCCCTCCTGCTGCTCACGCTCGCTGTCATCAATCGCCACGGCGTGCGCCTGACCCTCGACCCCTTCCGCCCCGACGATCCCCTGATCTCGCTGGTGCTCCCCTTCTACATCTATCTTTTCGGCATGCTGCTGATCGGCATCGTCATCGGCGGCGCGGCCACCTGGATGACGCAGGCGCGCTGGCGGCGCGCCGCCCGCCGGCATGGCGCGGAGGCCCAGCGCTGGCAGGCCGAGGCCGACCGGTTGAACCGGGACCGGCAGGCGGCCGCCACCCGTGAGCTCGCTCCCATCAACCGCTAGCTCGGGCTGCCTGCGGCCCCCAAAGGGAGGGCACCCAATGCGCTTCTTCGACGCCGCGGCGGTCGATGCGGCCCTTGCCTATCCGGCCCTCGTCGACGTGCTCGAGGCCGCCTTCCGCCAGGGCGCCATCGCTCCCTTGCGCCACCACCATGCGGTCTCGCTGGAAGGCCGGCCCGAGGCCACCTTGCTGCTCATGCCGGCCTGGGAGGCGAGCGCGCCGGGCTCGGCCAACGCCGGGCGCTATCTGGGCGTCAAGTCGGTCAGCGTGTTCCCCGACAACGCGACGCTCGGCAAGCCCGCCGTGTTCGGCACCTATCTGCTGATGTCCGCGCAAACCGGCGAGACGCTCAGCGTCATGGACGCGACGCGGCTCACCGCCTGGCGCACCGGGGCGGCCTCCGCGCTCGCCAGCCGCTACCTCGCCCGCCCCGACGCCGCGCGGCTCGCCATGATCGGCGCCGGCGCACTGGCGCCGCATCTGATCCGCGCCCATGCCTCGGTGCGCCCGATCCGCGAGGTTGCGATCTGGAACCGCTCCGGCCCCCGCGCCCGCGCGCTGGCCGACAGCCTCGCCGACACGGGTCTTGCCATCCGCATCGCTGCGGACCTGGAAAGTGCCGTGCGCGAGGCCGACATCGTCTCGGCCGCCACGCTCTCGGCCGAGCCGCTCATCCGCGGCGCCTGGCTCTCCCCCGGCACCCACGTCGACTGCGTCGGCGCCTACCGCCCTTCCATGCGCGAGACCGACGACGACGTCGTGCGCCGCGCGCGCCTGTTCGTCGACACGCGCACCGGCGCCTTCAACGAGGCCGGCGACATCCTGCAGCCCATCGAGGCGGGCGTGATCGGCAAGGAGGCCGTCCTCGGCGATCTGTTCGATCTGTGCCGCGGCACAGTCCCCGGCCGCACCGGCGCGGACGAGATCACCTTCTTCAAGTCGGTGGGCGCAGCCATCGAGGACCTCGCCGCCGCCATCGCCGTCTACGACGCGCGGGGTCAGACCCTGCGGGTCTGACCCCGAGGCAGTAGGCAGTAGGCAATCGGGAATAGGCGTACGCGCCCGCTGACTGCCTATTGCCCATTGCCTCCTTCAAACACCTTTTCCCCCGCAGCGGCTTCCCGCTCGAGGCTTTGCTGATCTAAGGGGCTGCGGGGCGGTGGGCACCGCATTCCTTTAGTTTTTTTGAGCGATGTCATGCACCGCCCTGCGCAGGGTTTGTGGCCTGATCGTCGCGTTCAACCTCACTCGGGGACCGGGAATCCCACCCGGCGGCGACGTTGAGCCCCGTTGCCGGTCTCCGCGTTGAGCCCGGCCCGGCACTGCCCTTCGCCCTCACGCTCAAAGACGCCTCTAGAACGCGACCCCTTGGCGGAGCGAAGTGGTGGCAAGATAGGCGGCCCCAGATGCCGCGGGGATAAGTGTCCCGCGGAAATCCTCCGCCGACGGTTAATTCCTGTCATCCCGGAATTCGCAAAGCGAATATCCGGGACCGAGGGCCACACACCCGTGTGCCATCTCCTTGCCCCCTGGGTCCCGGCTCTCCGCACTTCGTGCTCCGGCCGGGATGACAATCACCAACGTCATCCCCGCGCAGGCGGGGATCCACTTAAGCATTCGTTTGCGCTCCCCCTCCGCAGTCTCGTCACCTGCTGCAACCGGCACTTGATCTCCGGCTCGGCCTGCCCGAGTGTTAGATCCCGACCAGAAATGAGGGGGGAACAAGCGCCATGACGAAGCGCGTTGCCGTGATCACGGGCGGGGCGAGCGGGATCGGCGAGGCCACGGCGCGCCGGCTGGCCGCCGACGGCTGTCAGGTCGCGATCCTCGACATGAACCGCGCGGGCGGCGAGGCCGTGGCCAAGTCGCTGTCGGGCCGCTTCTACGAGTGCGACGTGTCCGACGCCAAGGCCGTGGACGCGATCGCCGCGCGCGTAGAGAAGGAGCTGGGACCGGCCGACGTCCTCGTCACCTCCGCCGGCCTGATCCCCAACGCCGAAAGCATCATGGATATGGACATGGCGGCGCACGACCGCATGTGGGCCGTCAACTACAACGGCACCGTGCACTGCTGCCGCGCCTTCGCCCGCCAGATGATCCCGAAGAAGAAGGGCGCCATCGTCACGCTCGGCTCCATCAACAGCCGCATGCCGCTGCCGATCCCGGCCTACAACATGGGCAAGGCCGCCATCGAGCGCCTGACGCAGCTCCTCGCCGTCGAGCTTGGCCGGCACGGCATCCGCGTCAACTCCGTCGGCCCCACCTACGTCATGACGCCGCCGCTCCGGGCGAAAATCGAGTCCGGCCACCGCGACCTCGACAAGATCATGGGCGTGCACGCCTTGAACCGGCTGCCCGAGCCCGCCGACATCGCCGACGGCATCGCCTTTCTCTGCTCCGAGCAGGCCAAATCCATCACCGGCATCCTATTGCCCATCGACGCCGGCTGGCTCGCGGGCGTCAGCTACCGTACCTACGCCGGCGGCGTGCCCTGGAAGGAATGAGCACCATGCAAAAGCGAAAGTTCGGCCGCACGGGCCTCGACGTCTCCATCCTCACCTTCGGCTGCGGCGCCGTCGGCGGGCTGATGACCAAGGGCGATCCGAAGGACCAGGAAAAGGCGGTCGCCCGCGCGCTGGAGCTCGGTATCAATCATTTCGACACCGCGCCGCTCTACGGCAACGGCGCCAGCGAGGAGAACCTCGGCCGCATCCTTGCGAGCCTCAAGCCCAATGTCGTCGTCAGCACCAAGGTGCGCATCGCGCCGGCCGACCGCGG
Source organism: uncultured Alphaproteobacteria bacterium (assembly GCA_963797005.1). GTDB lineage: Bacteria > Pseudomonadota > Alphaproteobacteria > Rhizobiales > Hyphomicrobiaceae > AWTP1-13. Next base: position 623,994 of record CAWCOF010000009.1, on the reverse strand, counting down.
CCGCATCGGCACGGCAATCGCCGCCTCGATGGAAGCGAGCCTCAAGCGGCTGGGCCGCGATTCCGTCGACCTCTACCAGCTGCACAACCCGCTGGCGCTGCAGGTCGCGGGCGAGAAGCTTACACCCGACGAGGTGCTGGGCGAGGTGGTGCCCGCGTTCCAGCGCCTGCGCGATCAGGGCAAGACGCGCTTCCTCGGCTTCACGGCCATCGGCGACACACAAGCGCTGCACAGGCTCGTCGACTCGGGCGCCTTCGACGGCGCGCAGGTGCCCTACAACGCGTTGAACCCGAGCGTCGGCGCCGCGCTGCCCCAGAACTATCCCGGGCAGGACTACGGCCGCCTGCTCGAGCGCACGCAGGCCAAGGGCGTGGGCACCATCGGCATCCGCGTGCTTGCGGGCGGCGCGCTGAGCGGCAAGGAGGAGCGCCATCCGCTGGGCATGCCCGTGGTCGAGCCGATCGGCTCGGGCAGCACCTACAAGGCCGACGTGGAGCGCGCGCGCCGCCTCGAGCCGCTGGTGCGCGAGGGCCATGCGGCTAGCCTCACCGAGCTCGCCATGCGCTTCGTCATCGCCCATCCGGGCCTGTCGACCACCGAGATCGGCCTAGCCAACATCGGCGAGCTGGAGGCGGCGGCCAGCGCCATCAACAAGGGCCCGCTGTCGCCGCAGGCGCTCACCCGTTTGGCCGAGCTGCAGGCAACCTTCGCCGGAGAGCCACGCTGACGCCTACCGCGCCATCTCGCGGGCGGCCTGTGCGATCCCGTCGGCCGTCACGCGCACCTGGTCCTCCAGGTTGGGCGCGTAGCCGATGGGCGCACGCGGCGCGCCGAGGCGCCGCACGGGGGCCTTGAGCTTTCCGTGCGCGCGTTCCGCCACGGTCGCTGCGACCTCGGCACCGAAGCCGCCGACCTGTACCGCCTCGTGCGCCACCAGCAGCCGCCCCGTCTTGCCGACGCTGTCGAGCACCGCAGCCTTGTCCCAGGGCCACAGGCTTCTCAGGTCGATCACCTCCGCCTCGATACGATCGCGCGCCAGCGCCTCGGCCGCCGCCAGCGCCACGTGCACCGTGGACGACCACGACACGATCGTGACGTCCTTGCCCGCACGGGCGACCCGCGCCTTGCCGATCTCGACCACGTGCTCGCCGTCCGGCACATCGCCTTCGAGCGGCCAAAGGTTCTTGTGCTCCAGGTAGACGACGGGATCGTCGCAGCGGATCGCGGCCTTGAGCAGGCCTTTGTTGTCGGCCGGCGTCGACGGCGTCACCACCACCAGCCCCGGGATGTGCGTGTACCAGCCCTCGAGCGACTGCGAATGCTGGGCCGCCGACGACCGCCACATGCCGATCGGCTCGCGCACGACCAGCGGCACGCGCCCCTGGCCGCCGAACATGTAGCGTGCCTTGGCCGCCTGGTTGACCAGCTCATCCACCGCGCACAGCGCGAAGTCGGAGAACCTCAGCTCCACGATCGGCCGCGTGCCCATCATGGCCGCGCCCGACCGCCGCCCCCATGATGCAGGCCTCCGAGATCGGCGCGTCGGCGATGCGCTCTGGCCCGAACTCCTCCACCAGCCCCTTGTACTGGCCGAACACGCCGCCGCGGCCGAGGTCCTCGCCGACGGCCCAGACAGTGGCGTCCCGCCGCATCTCCTCGGCGATCGCTTCGCGCGCGGCATCCGCATAGGTCAAGCGCGGCATCAGAATGCCTCCTGCCGCGGATCGCCGATGTCCTGCACATCCGCGAAGGCGCGCGTCAGCGGCGGTAACGGCGAGGCCTTGGCCGCCTCGAACGCCTTGTCGATCTCCGCGCGCGCTTGGGCCTCGGCCGCGGCGATATCCCCTGCGGCAACGCCGGCGGTAGCCAGCAGATCGCGCACGCGCGCAACGGGGTCGCTCTTCCACGCCGCCGCCACCTCCTCCTTGCTGCGATAGCCGGCGGGATCAGCGCCCGTGTGGCCCGTGAGCCGGTACGTCTTGCACAACAGGAAGCGCGGCCCGCCGCCGGCCCGAATCTCGCCCAGCAGCCGCCGCACCGTCTCGTCCACAGCCAAGAGATCGTTGCCGTCGACGGTGGCCGCCGGAATGCCGAAGCTCTCTGCCCGCGCCGCCGGGCCCTCGCCCGCGGTCATGGCGCGCGTGCGCGTGGTGGCGGCAAAGCCGTTGTCCTCGCACACGAACAGGATCGGCAGCTTCCACACGCCGGCCCAGTTGAGCCCTTCCAGGAACGGCCCGCGATTGATGGCGCCGTCGCCGAAGATGCAGGTGACGACCTCGCGCCCCTTCTTCAGGCGAATGGCATGGGCCGCGCCCACCGCGATCACGATGTTGGCGCCGACCACCCCGTTCGCCCCCAGCATGCCGACCTTGAAATCGGCGATGTGCATGGAGCCGCCCTTGCCGTGGCAGGTGCCGCCCTCGCGACCGAACAGCTCGCGCATCATGGCCAGCGTGTCGGCTCCCTTGGCGATGGTGTGGCCGTGGCCGCGGTGGGTCGACAGCAGGATGTCGGAGGGCTCGAGATTTCGGCATACCCCCACCGCCACCGCCTCCTGCCCGATCGAAGGGTGGATCGCGCCCAGCACCAGCTTCTGCTCGAGCCCCTTGAGCGCCGCCTCCTCGAAGGCGCGGATGCGCAGCATGTCGCGGTAGAGCCCGATCAGGCGCGCTGAATCGAGGTTGCGCGGCGGCGCGGCATCCGTCCCGGTCACGGCTTGATCCTCCCGTCCCCTCTTGCGCGGCGATGATGGGAGGGGGACTTCGCCCTGTCAACGCGAGCCAAGGCTCACTGTTGCGATGGTGGGCTCCCGAGGACTCGAACCTCTCGACGCCCCCTCCCCTGTTTCATAGTCGGGCGGGTTACAGCCGCCTGGGGAGAAAGGAGCCCGGTGCTCGCCCTCGGATTCGAACCGAGACCATTGCCTGGCTTAAGCAGGCCGCCTCTGCCAATTGGGCTAGGCGAGCATTGGTGCCACGGGTCAGATTCGAACTGACACTGCGCGGGATTTGAAGGCGCTGCCTCCTACCTGTTGGGCTACCGTGGCGTCATGGTGGAGCCATGCTTTCATCGTTGGTGCGCACGGCTGGATTCGAACCAGCACTGTTCACCCTCTCGAGGTGACGCCTCCTACCCGTTGGGCTACGTGCGCAAATGCAAATGGCGGACGGTCCAGGGATCGAACCTGGGCACCCTTGCGGGCTCGGCCGCGCAGCAAGCGGCTGCATTACCACTCTGCCAATCGTCCTGAGGTGGCGGAAGCGGCAGGAGTCGAACCTGCAAGGCCTTGCGGCACACACGGTTTTCGGGACCGGCCCCCTCGCCAGTGGGGTTTGCGCTTCCATGCTTTTGCCGATGTATCTGGTGCCCCTCGCTGGATTCGAACCAGCAACCTCCGCGTTCGTCGTGCCGGAGGCGCGCTTTCAGCACGACGCGCGGCACCTCTACCAGTTGGGCTACAGGGGCAGGTTAGCGTTGGGTATGGACGGTGCGCGCAGCAGCGCGCGACGGCTCAACGTAAATAACGTGAGCGCGTACTTAGTCGCGATAGGGTCGCGGTTCGGTCCATGCGCCGTCATATGCTCCGCGCCGGGATGAAAGTCAACAGGGACCTTGCAGTGACAGGCGATTGCCAAAACGGGGCGGGGCGGTCCATGGTTCTCGCGCCATGGCCAACACCCCCTTGCCGAAAGAGATCGTGCTCGCGGATACCGCGACCAAGCTCGGCGCGAACCCTAAGGGCGCTGTGATCGTCACCGGCTCGCACGGCGCGCGCTATGCGGCCTATCTCACGCTGAAAGTGCATCCGCGCGCCGTCATCCACAACGACGCCGGCGTCGGCAAGGATGGCGCCGGCATCGCGGTGATCGACATTGCCGAGGCGCTGGGCATCGCCGCCGCCACCGCCGGCCATGCCACCTGCCGCATCGGCGACGCCGCCGACATGATCGCGCGCGGCCGCATCAGTCACGTCAATGCCGCGGCGCGCGCGCTCGGCGTGCGCGAGGAAATGCCGTGCCGCGAAGCGGCGCTGCTGCTGGTCGCCGCCCGGCCCACCGGCCGCGATCCGGAGCCCATCGCCGAGGCCCGCCGCACGCTGCAGGAGCCCGGCTGGCAGCGCGCCATCGTGCTGATGGACTCGGCGTCCCTTGTGCGGCCCGAGGACGAAGGCCAGATCGTCGTCACCGCCTCGCACGGCGCGCTGGTCGGCGGCAGGGCGCAGATGGCTTTGCAGGTCGCCGGCTTCGCCGCCGTCTACTCAGACGCCGGCGTCGGCATCGACGAGGCCGGCATCTCCCGCCTGCCCGCGCTCGACGGCATGGGCATCGCCGGCCTCACCGTCTCGGCGCAGTCCGCGCGCATTGGGGAAGCCCGCTCGGTCTACGACGACGGCGTCATCTCCCACGTCAACGAGACCGCGCGCCGGCTCGGCGCCGCGCCCGGCGAGCCGCTCAAGCCCCGCTTGCTCGCCTGGGCCAAGGGCCAGCGCTGACGCGATGAGCTGAGCCCGCATTCCGATCCCGCCCGACAGGACCAAACCCGACGATGACCAAGCCGCTGCTCTTCACGCCCATCACCATCCGCGACGTGACCCTCAAGAACCGCGTCGTCATCGCCCCCATGGCCACCTACTCCGCCGTCGACGGCATCGCCCAGGACTTCCACTTCGCGCACTGGGGCCGGCTGGTGCTCGGCGGCGCAGGTTGCGTGTTCGTCGAGGCCACCGCCGTCACCGACCAGGGCCGCATCACCAACGGCGACCTGGGGCTATGGTCGGCCGCGCACATGCCGCCTCTCACGCGCATCGCCGCGTTCATGAAAGCGCAAGGCGTGGTGCCCGCCATCCAGCTCGCCCACGCCGGCCGCAAGGGCTCCATGCAGCGGCCCTGGCACGGCAACGGCGCGCTCACGGCGCAAGACCTCGCGCGCGGCGAGAAGAAATGGGACATCGTCGCGCCGACGCCAGAGCCGATGGCCGAAGGCATGATGGTGCCGCGGCAGCTTTCCGTGTCCGACTTCGCGACCCTCAAGAGCGATTGGGTGGATGCCGCCAGGCGCGCGCTCGACTGCGGCTTCGAGATCCTCGAGATCCACAACGCGCACGGCTATCTGATCCACCAGTTCCTCTCGCCGCTGTCGAACAAGCGCAACGACGCCTACGGCGGCGACTTCGCCGGCCGCACGCGCTTCCCCCTCGAGCTGGCCGAGGCGTTGCGCGCCGCGTGGCCGAAGGATAAGCCCGTGTTCCTGCGCGTCTCCGCGGTCGACGGCGTCGAGGGCGGCTGGACCATGGACGACACCGTCGCTTATGCCAAAGAGCTGAAGGCGCGCGGCATCGATGTGATCGACTGCTCCTCCGGCGGCCTCTACGGCTCGGCCACGGCCGCCCGCGTCAAGCGCAGCTGGGGCTTCCAGGTGCCCTACGCCGAGCGCGTGCGCCGCGAAGCCGGCATCATGTCGATGGCGGTGGGCCTCATCATCGATCCGTTCTTGGCCGAGGACATCTTGCAGAAGGGCCAGGCCGATCTCGTCGCCATCGCGCGCGAGGCGCTGGCCAATCCCTGCTGGCCGCAGATGGCGGAGATCGCGCTCGGCCGCAAGGCGGCGGATGCCATGGACGACTGGCCGGTGCAGTACGGCTGGTGGCTCAAGCACCGCGAGCGCTCCATCGCCCAGATCCGCGCCGACGAGGCGGCGCAGAGCGGTTAGAAATTCGCTCTCCCGCCTCAAGGATTCTCCTGCGAAAGTGGCGAGACTCCTTCTCCCCTTGGGGAGAAGGTGGCCGAAGGCCGGATGAGGGGGCCTTCACTCAATGAGCGCAGTCGCCCCTCACCAGTTCGGCCAAATGACTTACGCTCGCGCCAACGACGCTGCACAAGTGGCTCATGTTGAGCGCGCGATCGTAAGTCATAGCCTCACGTCCTCTCCCCCGAGGGGAGAGGGGACCACGACGGCTACCGGATTACCATGGCTGAGGAAAAGGAGACGCATAAATGAAACTGATGATGTTCGAGAAGGGGAAGGGCACGGCCCTCGGGCTTGTCGAGGGCAACAGCGTGATCGATCTGGCCGCCGCCGACCCCTCGCTGCCCAAGGACCTCAAGGCGCTGATCGCCGCCGGGCCCGCCGCGCTCGCCTCGGTCAAGGCCGCTGCCGCCAAGGCGCCGGCTTCCGCCAGGCTCGCGCTCGACAAGGTCAAGCCCGCGCTGCCCTTCGACCCGCCGGGCAAGATCGTCTGCGTCGGCCTCAACTACGCGCTGCACGCCAAGGAGGGCGGGCACGCGATCCCCACCTACCCATCGTTCTTCCTGCGCGTGCCGACCTCGCTGGTGGCGGCCGGTGCGCCCGTGATCCGGCCCAAGGTCTCCACCCAGCTCGACTACGAGTGCGAGCTCACCATCGTCATCGGCAAGGGCGGCCGCCACATCCCGGAAGCCAAGGCGCTCGACCACGTGTTCGGCTATACGCTCTTCAACGACGTGTCGGTGCGCGACTTCCAGCGCAAGACCTCGCAGTGGACGCCGGGCAAGAACTTCGACGGCACCGGGCCGCTGGGCCCGTGGGTCGTCACCGCCGACGAGCTGCCCCCCGGCGCCTCGGGCTTGCGGATCATGACCCGCGTCAACGGCGAGACCATGCAGGACTCCAACACCGCCGACATGATCTTCTCCACGGCGAAGACCATCGAGTATCTCTCCGAGTTCATGACGCTGGAGCCCGGCGACGTCATCGCCACCGGCACGCCGTCGGGCGTGGCGCACGCGAGAAAGCCGCCCGCCTGGATGAAGGCCGGCGACAAGGTCGAGGTGGAGGTCGAGAAGATCGGCGTGCTGGGAAACCCGATCGTCGACGAGGCCTGAGCGCCAGCCGATGTCATCCCGGCGCTTGCCTGCCCTCGGACTTGTTCCGACGGTCGCCGGGATCCACCCATCAACACACTCCTGAGCAAGCTGACGGGTGGATCCCGGGCACAAGGCCCGGGATGACACGCTCGCGGGGCCTCAACCCTTCTCGCGCATGAGGCGGGCCTTCTCGCGCTGCCAGTCGCGCTTGGCCTCGTCGGCGCGCTTGTCGTGCAGCTTCTTGCCCGTGGCCAGCGCCAGCTTGAGCTTGGCGCCCGCGCTCGTTGAAATAGAGCTCCAGCGGCACGAGCGGTCATGCCCTGGCGCTCGACCGCGATGGCGAGCTTGTGGATCTCCTTCTTGTGCAGCAGCAGGCGGCGCGTGCGGCGCGGCTCGTGCTGGAAGAAGTCGCCGGCCGCCTTGTACTCGGGGATATAGGCGTTGATCAGGAACAGGCCGTCCTTCTCCGCGCTCGCGTAGCTCTCGGCGATGTTGGCCTGGCCGTTGCGCAGCGACTTGACCTCCGTGCCGGTCAGCTGGATGCCGGCCTCGAGGTGTCGCTGATGACAATACTCGTAGCGCGCCTTGCGGTTCTCGGCGACGCGCTTGCGGCCGTCGTCCTTCTTGGCCGCCATCGCTCAGGCCCTCGCCGGCTGCGCGCTATTCGGCCGCCTTGGCGAGGCGTGCCAGACCGACCTGCTTCAGGGCGTCGTCGATCTTGCGCCTGGACTCCTCCGCGATCGGCTGCCGAGCGGCAGCCGCAGCTCCGGCGAGCACAGGCCGAGCCGGGAGGCGGCGTACTTCACCGGGCCCGGGTTCGCCTCGCAGAACAGCGCTGTCGTGCAGCGGCATCAGCCGGTCCTGCAGCTCGCGCGCCTTCCTCCAGTCGCCCTTGAGGCAGGCGCCCTGGAACTCGGCGCACAGCCGCGGCGCCACGTTGGAGGTCACCGAGATGCAGCCCACGCCGCCGTGCGCCATTGAAGCCGAGCGCGGTGCGCGTCCTCGCCCGAGAGCATGGATGAAGTCCTCGCCGCAGGCGAGCCGCTGCGAGGTGACGCGGGCGACGTTGGCGGTGGCGTCCTTGACGCCCACCACGTTCTTCAGGCTGGCGCAGCGCGCCATGGTCGCCACCGACGATGTCGACGATGGAGCGCACCGGCACGTTGTAGATGAACGATCGGCATGTCGACCGCGTCGCTGATCGCCTTGAAGTGCTGATAGAGGCCTTCCTGCGTCGGCTTGTTGTAGTAGCCGGTGACGTGCAGCACGGCGTCGGCGCCCGCCTTCTTGGCGTGGCGCGCGAAGTCGATCGCCTCCGCGGTCGAGTTCGAGCCGGCGCCCGCAATCACGGGCACCCGCTTCTTGGCGACCTTGATGCCAGCTCGACGACGTGCTTGTGCTCGTCGTGGCTCAGCGTCGGGCACTCGCCGGTGGTGCCGACGGGCACGAGACCGTGCGTACCCTCCTCGATCTGCCACTCGACCAGCCGCTCGAATGCCTTGTCGTCGATCTGGCCGCCCTTGAAGGGCGTGATCAGTGCCGTGAATGAACCCTTGAACATGGGTTGCTCCCGCGTTTCAGGCGCCGCCTAATTGCTAGCGCCCCAACTGGCTGTTGCATTCCGATGTCGTACAACCGTTCTTGCTGTTCTTGATAGCCTTTCACCATGCAAGCGCAACGCAAATGTGCAACTCATGGCGTAAAAAGCACTGTGCCGAGGGGGGAAAACCGGGGAAGGACCCGACAAGGCGGTCTACGGACACGTTGATGCCGCTTTTGCCCCGCAAGGGCGCCATTCCACCCCCAGCGCAGAAGAGTTGAAGCACGCAGTCGCCAGAATTGGACGTGATGGGACTCTCATCCAAGACGCTGATCGCTCTTCTGGTGGCATTGATGGCCGCCGGCGTACCCGCAGCCGCCAAGGACGCCAAGCGAAAGGGCAAGTCTGCAGCCAAGTCGGCCGCATCGGCAAAGCACAAGCACGCCAAGAAGGCCACCAAGTCGGCCGCCGCAGCCAAGTCCGCGCCGGAGAAGCCGCCGGCGCCCATGCTCCAGCCGTTGCCCGAGGAGGCGGCGCACATCGCCCGCTATGACGCGGCCATCGCGCCGGTCCGAGACCGCGCTCTGTCGAACGAGGACAAGGGCCGCGTACGCGAGGCGGTTGCCGCCACCAGGAAAGGCGATGTCACCCAGGCCATCGCCGTGCGGGGGCAGATCACGGACCCGGCAGCGCGCAAGCTCGTCACCTGGTACCTCTACCGCGGCGGCTACGGCACCCATCGCGACGTGCGCGCCTTTCTCGAGGCCAATCCGGATTGGCCCGACCGATCGCTGCTCAACCGGCGCGCCGAGGAGGCCCTGCTGGAGAGCGATGCCGGCCCGAGCGAGATCAAGGCGTTCTTCGCCGACCAGGAGCCCAGGACCGCAGCCGGGATGGCGGCCCTCGCCTCGGCATACCTTGCCGACAAGGACGAGGCGCGCGCCAAGGCGCTCGCCGTCAAGGCCTGGACCGAGCACGACATCTCGGACGCCTTGGAGTCCACGCTCCTGAAGCGGGTCGGATCGCTGCTGAGCGAAGCCGACCACAAGCGGCGTCTCGATCGGCTGCTGCTGAGCGACGCCCGATGGAAGAGCGAACGCAAGGAGGTGGCGGCCGACGTGCGCCGCGTCATCGCCCTGCTCTCGGGCCTGGAGAAAAAGAAGGCCCAGGCGCGGCTCGCCGTGTTCCTGCGGCGCAGACATTCGTCCAAGCTGATCTCCAAGTATTCCAAGTACGCCAAGACCGACTGGGGCCTGGCGGTGCAGCGCTCGCAGGCGTTGCGGCGGCAGAACAAGGACGAGGCAGCCTGGAAGACCATGCTTGGCGCGCCCGAGCCCTCCGGTGTGACCAAGCCGGACGGCTGGTGGGACGAGCTGCGCGCCAACGCGTACGCGGCCTTGAAGGCCGGCAAGCCGAAGACCGCCTACGAGCTCGTGCACAATCCCGGCGCGCTTTCCGACAACGCGAGCAAGGAGGCATCCTTCCTCGCCGGCTGGCTGGCCTTGCGATACCTGAATGACGCCAAGCTGGCGCTCGGCCACTTCCGGGCGCTCGCCGCCGCAGCCGATGGCCCGCTCAGCCGCGCGCGCGGGCAGTACTGGGTCGGCCGCGCCCACGAGGCGCTCGGCGAGCAGGCGGAGGCACGCGAGCACTATCGGGCCGCTGCCGCCTACTTCGGCACCTTCCACGGCCATCTCGCCCGTCTCAAGCTGGACCCCGACGCGGCCGACCTCAAGATCACGCCGCCGGCGACTCCCACACCGGAGGAGATCGCGCGCATCAACGGCTCCGACGCGGTCCAGGCCATCGTCGTCGCGCACAAGGCGGGGCTCGACATTTCGCTGGCGCGCGCCTTCTTCGTTCACCTGCGCAGGAACCTGAAGAGCGAGGCGGAGCTCGCCATGATCGCGCATCTGGCGCAGGCGATCGGCGACACCCAGGGTGCCGTGCGGATCGGCAAGGCGGGCATCGCGCGCGGCATGAACCTCGTCTACTACGCCTATCCCATCCACGCGCTGCCGCAATACAAGCCGCTGCGGAAGCCACCCGAGCCGGCAATGATCCTGGGCATCGCGCGGCAGGAGAGCGAGTTCGACACCACGACGCGGTCCGGGGCCGGTGCGCGCGGCATTCTGCAGGTGATGCCGGTGACCGCCCGGCACGTGTGCCGGGACTACAAGATCAAATGCCGGATCAACCGCCTGATGAAGGACCCCGCCTACAACACCATGCTCGGCAGCGCCTACATCGCCGACCGCATGGCGGAGTTCGACGGCTCCTACGTGCTCACCCTTGCCGGCTACAACGCGGGGCCCGGCCGCACGCGTCAATGGATCAAGGAGTTCGGCGATCCGCGGGACCGCAAGGTCGACCCGCTCGACTGGATCTATCGCATTCCCTTCGAGGAGACGCGCAAGTACGTGCAGAAGGTGCTCTCGAATATCCAGGTCTATCGGGCGCGCCTGGGCGAGACCAACGCCCTACGCATCAACGCCGACCTGAGACGCCTCGGCAGCGCCGCGTCGGCAGCCAAATCCGCAGACGCGAGCAAATAGCCCCGCGCAACGCATGGGTGTGCACAGTCGCTGTGCAATCGCGCCCTCGTTGCACTTTGCCAAACGAAGTCGCGGAGGACGACCGCAACGCCTTGTGCCCAGGCGCGATGTCGTGCATGTTACGCCTTACAAAAACCCACCAATGGGCTGTCGAAGGGAGGAAAATGATGAAGCTTTATCCGGCTTCCGGTGCCGGCGTCGGCGCTATCGCTCTGTTGCTGGCACTTGGCGCGGCAACGCCAGCGTCCGCCGACAAGGCCGTGTGGAACCTCAACATGTTCGGGCCACCGCGTGCGGTGACCAAGGGCATCGAGGCCATGGCCGACTTCTACAAGAAGGAGTCCAACGGCGACTTGGAGATCAAGATCGCCTACGGCGGCGCGCTCGGCCCGGAGCGGCAGACCCCAGAGGCCATCAAGTCCGGCGGCTACGAGGCCGGCCAGATGTGTTCGGGCTACTACCCCAACAAGTTCCCGCTGCTCACGGTGATGGAGCTTCCGTTTCTTGCGCCGCGCACGCTGGCGGCCAATGCCGAAGTCTATGAGGCCGTGGCCAATCATCCCCTGATCGTGAAGGAGATGGCCGAGCGCTGGAACGTCAAGTATTTCGGCCCTGCATTTCTTCCTGCCTACGAGTTCATGGGCAACAAGCGGGTCGCATCGGTCGCCGACATGAAGGGCATCAAGATGCGCATCAGCGGCCTCAACGCCAAGGCACTGCAGGCGTTCGGGGCGGTGCCGACCATGGTGACCGCACCGGAAGGCTATCAGGCCCTGCAACGCGGAACGATCGACAGCTTCGGCTTTCCCTATTCCTATACCTTCGGCGCCTACAAGCTCTACGAGGTCTCCAAGTATGTGACCGAAGGCATGGCGATGAGCGGCTTCTTCTGCTTCGAAGGCGTCAGCGTCGCCGCGTGGAACAAGCTGCCCGACAATCTCAAGGGCAAGCTGAAGCAAGCCCAGGACCTTGCCAAGGCCGCGCTTGTGAAGGCCTACAAGACAGCCGACGACAAATGGATCCCGATCTTCAAGGAGAAGCTGGAGGTGACGGAGTTTCCGGCTGCCGAGCGGGCCAAGCTCGTGGCGGCCTCGGGCCCGATCTGGGAAGACTGGGTCAAGCAACAGGAGGCGGCGGGTCGGCCAGGCCGCCAGATGCTGGACTTCGTGAAGGCGGAAGTGGCCAAGCACAAGTAGGCGAGCTTAGGGGCAGCGCTTGCACGAGCTCGCCATCCTGACTGTGGTCGTCGTCGCCGCAATGGCGGCGACGACCTATATGGCTGCCTTCATCGGTCCGGCCCTGCGCATCGTCGAATATCTGCTGCTGGTGGTTGCGGCGGCCGTCGCCCTGTTCGCGATGTTCTTTGTCGGCGCCGAAGTGCTCATGCGCTACGCCTTCGATTCGCCGATCCCCGCACATCTCGAGCTCTCCGAGCTGCTGATACCGATCATCGTCTTTCTGGGGCTGTCCTACACGCAGGCGACGCGGGGACACGTGGGCATGGATCTCGCCCTCGACATGCTGCCGCCGAAAGCGCACCGCTACGCCCTGATGGGGACGCTGCTGGTCAGCATCTTCATTTGCTCTGTTCTTGCGTTCTTCAGCTGGAAGAACACCTATCAGCTCTGGCTCTACGACGACGTGACGATGTCGCCGCCCTACTTCAAGACCTGGCCGTCGGCGGCGGCAATTCCACTGGGCTACACCCTGATCTCGATCAGGATGTACCTCCAGTTCCTCGGCCTCTATGACCCCGAGCGCTTTCCCCTCAACGAGCCCGCAGAAGGCGGCTTCCATGCGGTGGAATAGCCTGCGGGATCCATCATCCTCAGCGTGGCAACAGATCGGGCTCGGCCGTGGAACCCGTTAGCGTTGGTATACTGTCGTTCATTGCGTTGACGCTGTTCCTGATCTCGGGCGTCCGCATCGCCTTCGCCACCGCCATCTGCGGGTTCTTCGGCCTGTGGATCATGCGCGGCTACGACCCGGCGGCCACGCTCTCGGCCACCACCATCATCGGCCACCTCACCAACTACAACCTGCTGGTGCTGCCGCTCTTCATCATGATGGGCTTCTTTGCCTACTACGCCAACATCACCCGCGACATCTACTGGGCGGCGCGGCAGTGGCTGGGGCATCTGCCCGGCGGGCTCGCAATCGCCACCGTCATCGGCTGCGCGGGCTTTGCGGCGGCCTGCGGCGCATCGACCGCGTCGGCCGCCGTCATGGGGCGCGTCGCCCTGCCGGAGCTCAGAAAGTTCGGCTACGACGACAAGATCTCGACGGGCTGCGTGGCGGCCGGCGGCACCATGGCGATCATGATCCCGCCGTCGGTGCTGTTCGTCATCTACGGCTACATCGCCGAGGAGTCGATCGGCGCGCTGCTGCTCGCGGGCATCCTCCCCGGGCTCCTGCAGGCGATCAGCTACGTGATCATGCTGCTGATCCGCTTCAAGCTCAACCCGAAGCTCGGTCCCCCGGTCCTCGGCATCACCTGGCCCGACCGTGTCCGCTCGCTCAAGGGCATCTGGGGCATGATCGTGATCATCATGCTCGTCATGGGCAGCATGTACACGGGCCTCGCCACGCCCACCGAAGCCGCCGGCGTCGGTGCGCTGGGCGCGCTGCTGATGGCCGTGCCGAGGCTCAACTTCAAGGAATTCGGCTCGGCCATGGTCGAGACCGTGCGGACCACGTCGCTGATCTTCGCAATCGTGGCCGGTGTCCTCATCTATGTGCATTTCCTCGGCTTCACCGGCACGCCGGCCGCGATCGCCGACGGCATCGCCCATATGAACGTGTCGCCGACGCTCATCCTCGTGTGCATCCTGGCGCTCTATCTGGTGCTGGGCATGTTCATCGACGGCATCGGCATGGTGCTGCTGACGGTGCCCATCATCCTGCCGACCATCAAGACGCTCGGCATCGACCCGATCGTGTTCGGCGTGCTGGTCGTGCGCATGGTCGAGATCGGCCTGATGACGCCGCCGGTCGGGCTCAACGTCTACGTCCTCCGCGGCGTCGCCAAGGACGTGAGCATGAGCGATATATTCAAGGGCTGCGGCTGGTTCGTCGCCGTCGACATCATCAATGTCGCCATCCTGCTGGCGTTCCCCGCCATCATCCTGCTGATCCCCAACAGCATGATCAAATAGCTGTTGTTGCGGCGCCGCCTGCCGTGTGGTGTGGTGCCGCGTCCCTCCCCACGGAGGGACCTCGTTCCGGCATCCGCCTTCGTTGGATCTGCCGCGGCGCGACCCGAGCTCGGCTGTGCGCCATGGCCCGTGCTTGTGCGCCCGCACCCGTCTTCGTGCGTCGACAAGCAGGGCACGCGCCATGATCGACCGCTTCCTGACGAGCTTCGTCAACGCCCGCACGTTCATGAGCCGGCTATGGGTCCTCAGCCGGCCCTACTGGTTTGCCGGGGAGCACACCTCGATCGGCTGGCTCGGGTACAGCGTGACGGTGAAGGAATCCTGGATCGGGCGCGGCCTGCTGGCCTTGATCGTCTCCCTGAGCGTGCTGATCGTCTACATCTCCAAGCTGATCAACGCGTGGAACGCGCGCTTCTTCAATGCGCTGCAGGAGAAGAACGCCGACGCGTTCTGGCACGAGCTCAAGTATTGGGTGGTGATCGTGGCCGCGTTCATCGTGGCCGTGGTCTACCGTCAGTGGCTCACCCAGATGCTCACCATCCGCTGGCGACGGTGGCTGAGCGAGGTCTACTTCCGCGAGTGGCTCTCCGACCGCACGTTCTATCGCATGGAGCTGGTGAGCCAGGGCACGGACAACCCCGAGCAGCGCATCGAGCAGGACATCGCCGCCTTCGCCCAGCAAACCTTGAGCCTCTCGCTCGGCCTGCTGCTGCAGGTCATGACCTTCTTCACGTTCGCGGTCGTGCTGTGGGAGCTTTCGGGCAGCTTCGTTCTGCCGATCTTCGGCGGCCTTGCCATTCCCGGCTACATGATGTGGGCCGCGCTCATCTACGCGCTCGTGGGCTCGCTCGCCACCTACCTGGTGGGACGGCCGCTGGTGGCGGTGAACTTCCAGCTCGAGCGCTACAACGCCGATTTCCGCTATCGCATGGTGCGCATCCGCGAGAACGCAGAGTTGATCGCGCTTTATGGCGGCGAGCCCGACGAGGAGCGCCGGCTGCGCTCCGCGTTCGCCAGGATCTTCGACACCTGGTGGAAGTTCATGGTCTACAACAAGCGCCTGACCTGGCTCACCGCGTTCTATGGCCAGGCTGCCGCCATCTTCCCGATCATCGTCGCGGCACCGCAGTATTTCGCCGGCCAGATCCAGCTCGGCGTGCTGACCCAGACGGCCGATGCGTTCGGCCAGGTGCAGGGCGCACTTTCCTGGTTCGTCGATGCCTACGCCGCGCTGGCGCAATGGAAAGCCGTGGTCGACCGGCTCACCACCTTCAGCGACGCCATGGCCAAAGCCAAGATGGAGGCCGAGGCGAAAGCCTTCGACCGCGCCCCGCGTGGGCCCGACGAGCTCGTGCTTCAGGACGTGAACGTGGATCTGCCCGGCGGCAAGGTGCTGCTGGAGGACGTCGACCTCACCGTCCACCGCGGCGAAACGGTCGTCCTGCAGGGTGCCTCGGGCAGCGGCAAGACCACGCTCTTCCGCGTACTGGCGGGCATCTGGCCCTATGGCCGCGGCCGCGTCGGCATTCCGCAGGGCGCGCGCGTGCTCTTCCTGCCGCAGAAGCCCTATCTGCCCGTCGGCACGTTGAAGGAGACGCTCAGCTACCCGGAGATGCCCAGCCATTACACGGATGAGCAATGCCGCGAGGCGCTCGCGGCCTGCGGGCTCGCGCACCTCGTGCCGCGGCTCGCCGAGAGCGGCAACTGGTCCTTCATCCTGTCGGGCGGGGAGCAGCAGCGCCTCGCCTTCGCCCGCGCCATCCTGTACCGGCCGGACTGGCTGTTCCTCGACGAGGCGACCTCCGCGCTCGACGAGGCGGCCGAGCGGGCCATGTACGAGCTGATCCAGCAGCGCCTGCCCGATGCCGCGCGCATCAGCGTGGCGCACAAGCCCAGCGTCGTCGCCTATCATCAGCGCAAGCTGGTGATCGACCCCGCCCGCAAGCGCATCGGCAGCGACAGCATGACCTGACAGGCGCGGCGGATTCGAGCTTGGGGAGGGAGGAGCCATGCCGCAGATCAGCGTGAACGGCCGGCGCTACCGGACACCGGAACGGCCCACGGTCGTCGTCTGCTTCGACGGCTGCGATCCGGCCTACATCGAGCGCGGCCTTGCCGATGGCATCCTGCCGACCATCGCAAGGTGGCGCGAGACGGGCTTCCTCGGCACGGCCGATGCCGTCGTGCCCACCTTCACCAATCCCAACAACACCTCGATCGTCACCGGCGCACCGCCCGCCGTGCACGGCATCTCGGGCAACTACTACCTCGACCGCGCAACCGGCGAGGAGCGCATGATCACCGACGGCGCGCTGCTGCGCTGCGACACCATCCTCGCCGCCATGTCGCAGGCTGGCGTCAGGACCGCCGCGGTCACCGCCAAGGACAAGCTGCGCCTGATGCTGGCGCGCGGGCTCGACGGCATCAACTTCTCCTCCGAGCACGCCGATCGCGCGACGGTGGCCGCAAACGGCATCGACGAGGTGGAGGCGATGGTCGGGCGGCCCAAGCCCGACCAGTATTCCGCCGATCTGTCGCTCTACGTGCTCGATGCGGGGCTGCGCCTGCTGGCGCGCAAGGCGGCCATGCTCATATATCTGTCGCTCTCCGACTTCGTTCAGCACGCGCACGCGCCCGGCACGCCCGGAGGCCGATGCCTTCAATCGGGCGGTCGACGAGCGGCTCGGCCAGCTGGTGGCGGCCGGTGCCATCGTCGGCGTCGTGGCCGACCACGGCATGAACGACAAGTCGCTCGCCAATGGGGAGCCGCGCGTCGTGTTCCTCGAGGACGAGCTCAATCAGAGCTTCGGCGCCGGCGCGGTCCGCGTGATCTGCCCGATCACCGATCCGTTCGTGCTCCACCACGGCGCGCTCGGCTCCTTCGTGCGCGTCTATCGGCGGGGCGGACCCGACCTCGAAACGCTGATGACGGCAAGCCGGGCCCTGCCGGGCGTGGCGGAGGTGCTGGACGGCGCCACCGCCGCGCGCCGCTTCGAGCTGCCCGAGGACCTGGAGGGCGATTTCGTCGTGCTGGGCGATGCCGGCACCGCCATCGGCGCGGCCCGCGCCGAGCACGATCTCGCGGGGCTCGCGGGGCATCGGCTGCGCTCGCACGGCGGCTTGGGCGAGCAGAAGGTGCCGTTCATGGTCTCGCACCCCCTGCACCCCGACTGGCTGGCGGCGAAGCAGGACCGCTTGCGCAACTTCGACATCTTCGACGCCGTGCTCAACGGCGTGACCGGATAGCGACCGGAAAAATTCGGCCGCCAGGCCCTGCTTGCACCGCAGGCGCCCCTGAGATAATCTGACTTAGCTAAACTAAGCTAATTATGGGTGCGAAATGGCCGGACCGACCATCACGATCCACGCCGCCAAGACCAACCTCTCCAAGCTCATCGAGCGGGTGGAGGCGGGGGAGGAGATCGTCATTGCCCGGGGCAAGAAGCCGGTCGCGCGCCTGGTGCCGATGGACGTGCCGGCTCACGTTCTCCGGGCCCGCACCTTCGGGGCGCTCAAGGGGAGGTTCGGACTGACGGACTCCTTCTTCTTCGATCCGCTCCCCGAAGCGGAGCTCAAGGCCTGGGAAAGCCGCGAGGACTGAAAAGTCGGATAGCACCGGTGGGAGCCCTGCTCGATACCCACGCCCTGATATGGTGGTCGGAAGGCGACAGGCGCGTCACCGCGCGCGTGCGCGCGCTCCTGACAGCACCGGGCGAGGTCTACGTCAGCGCCGCCACGGCATGGGAGATCGCCACCAAGCTGCGCATCGGCAAGCTCGAGCTGCACGGCACGCTCATCGGCGATTTTCTGGCGGTGATCGATGCATTCGGGTTTCGGCCGCTGCCGATCTCCCTCCAGCACGGCTATGCGGCCGGGCAAATTGCGAGCACGCATCGCGACCCGTTCGACCGCATGCTGGCGGCCCAGTCGCTCGCCGAGGACCTCCCCCTCGTGAGTGCCGACCCCGCGTTTGCGGCGCTTGGCGTGGCCACGTATTGGTGATGCTTGGTCCAGCGGCGCTGGGGCTGATTGTCACCTGGGCGTCCGCCGCGACGTCCGCGACGCGCTGCCGGCGGCCGGGGCGCCCCTACCCCCAGACCTCGCGCGCGACGTCCATCACGAGTTGCAGCTTCTGCTCCTGAACCTCGGGCGTGATCGGGTTGCCGGAGACGTGACTGGCAAAGCCGCATTGCGGCGAGATGCCGAGACGATCGAGCGCCATGATCTTGGCTGCCTCCGCAAGCCGCGCGAGCACCATCACCCGATCCTCCATCACCGACGACTTGGTGCTGATCAGGCCCAGGATGACGTTGGAGGCCTTGTCGATGCCGGCAAGGATGCCAAAATCGCCCGCCCGCTCGGAATCGAACTCGAGCAACCACAGGTCCGGCGCCAGCTTGCCCATGAAAGTCGCGCGCAGGTGGCCGTAGCCGCCGCTCGCCAGCCACTTGCCGCTGAAATTGCCGCGGCACATGTGGATGCCGATGGTCAGACCGGCAGGCTTGCGTGCCAGGATCGCGCCAACGGCGGCGGTGTAGTCCTCGATCAGCTGCTCCGGGTCGTCACCGCGGGCGGCGAGCTTGGCGCGGATGTTGGGGTCGCACATAGCGGTCACGGCCACCTCGTCGAGCTGCACCATCTTCACGCCGCGCTTGGCCAGGAGGGCGATCTCGTTGGCGTAGAGCGAGACGAGGGCTGCGAAGTAGGCTTGCCGGTCGGGGTAGGCGTCGCGGGAGAAAGAGGCATCGCCGCGCAGGAAGTGCATGTAGGAGGGGCTCGGCAGCGCGATCTTGGCGGCCGACTGCGTACAATCGAGCAGAAAGGCGGCATCGTCGATCGCCACCGGCGCATCGACGGCAATCGGGCGCGTCACGTAGGGGGCATTGCCGATGGCGACGGTCCCGCCCGCCCCGTCCTGCGCCTGGTCGACGTTGCCGATCGCTTCGGCGGTGGCAAAGCCCGGGACGCGCTCGATCAGTATCGAGCGCCAGGACATGCGGCGAAATTCGCCGTCGGTGACGAAGTGGAAGCCGAGCCGCTCCTGCATGGCAGCGGCGGCGCGGATCGCGTCGTCCTCGACCGCGCGCAGGCCACCAGCGTTGATCTTGCCCGCGGCGAACTGGTCGCGCGCGGCAAGCAGCCGAGACGGGCGCAGAAAGCTGCCGATATGATGGGCGCGGTGACGCCAGGACTGCATTGCACATTCCCCCCGGATCGGCCGCGGTGCGTCAGCAGCCGTTGTCGAGGGCATTCTTAGCCCGATTTCCCCCTCGCCTCACTGCCGCCGCCTGCAAAGCAGCGTTGCGGCGACGAGCGCGTCCACCCTACCCGCCCGGCTTCTCCGCCGTGAAGCGCCCGCCGCCGAGCGCGGCGAGCTTCACCAGCTCCACCAGGCGGACATAGGAGCGGTAGAACGCGTCATGGCCGGCAGGCGTGCCGGCGGCTTCGGCCTCGCGGCGCAGCTTGCGGTACATGGCGAGCCGCTGCTCCAGCAGCGTGCCCCATTCCGCGGTCAGGTCCTCGACTGAGACGACGTCAAAGCCCGTGCGCTCAAGCAGGGTGCGCTGCTCCTGGAAGCTGTAGAGCGGCGCCACCGCCATGCCCTGCCACATCAACTCGGTATCCGCCTCCGACAAGGGCCGCTCCGCCACCCAGTTGGTGAAGGCAAGGCGCCCGCCCGTGCGCAGGATGCGGAACGCCTCGGCCAGCGCGCGGCCAAGGTTCGGCACGTGCAGAAAGGCCTCCTGGCTGATGACCGCGTCCATGCTGCCGTCGGGCAGCGGCACGGCCATGACGTTGCCCTCGATCACGTGCACGTGCGCGTCGAGGCCGACGCGATGCGTCAGGTCGTTGGCGCCAGCCACGCGCGCCGGCGTCAGCTCGATGCCGGTGACCTCGGCGCCGTAGGTGTGGGCCAGATAGCGCGCCGGCCCGCCGAGCCCGGCGCAGAAGTCGGCGACCCGCGTGCCGCGGCCGATGCGGACGCGTTTCGCCAGTGCATCGTTGGCGGCGAGCCCGCCGTAGTGGTCCTGGTCGTGGGGGAACAGCTCCTCCGGCGTCAGGCCGCTGAGGTGGCCGCGGCTCGAAGTCCAGCTTGGCGAGGATGATGGCGGCCGAGATCGGATGCTGCTCGTAAAAATCGATGGCCGAGCGAATCTCGGTGTTCATGGCAATGGTCCCGAGGTGGCGCCAATCATTTTGCAACCCGCTCGATCAGCGCCATGGCGGCGGCGGGGGCGCGCACCTTGCCCTCGTGGATGAAGTAGACGAACACGTCGCGGGGTGCGGCCTTGCCCTTCTTGTCCGGGTCGACCAGGGCGAGATCGCTGGGCGTGCCGCCCGCCGCCCAGGCGGCGGCACGCTTGGCCCAGGCATCCAAAGCCTTCGGCGGATAGGCGGTCGGGATCGAGTCTTCGCCCTTCTGCAGCCGCGCATAGACGAAATCGCCGACGGCGTCGGGAATGCCGGGATAGGTCTCATGCTCGGCATAGACGACGGGGGTGCCGAACTCGCGAACAAGGGCGATGAACTCAGGCGTGCAGAACGAGGCGTTTCGCACCTCGACCACGTGGCGGATTTTGCGGCCATCGACCTTGGCCGGCAGCAGCTCCAGGAACTTGCCGAAGTCGGCGGCGTCGAACTTCTTGGTGGGTGCGAACTGCCACAGCAGCGGCCCGAGCTTGTCCTTCAGCTCCAGCACGCCGGAATCGATGAACCGCTTGATAGAGTCGCCCGCCTCCGCCAGCACGCGCCGGTTCACCGCATAGCGCGGGCCCTTGACCGAGAACACAAAGCCCTTGGGCGTCTCGCTCTCCCACTTGGCGAAGGTTGCGGGAACTTGAGTGCGATAGAAGGTGCCGTTGATCTCGATGGAGGTGAGGTGCTCGCTCGCGTATTCCAGCTCGCGCGCATGCGGCAGGCCCTTGGGATAGAACACGCCGCGCCACGGCTCAAACGTCCACCCGCCAATCCCGACCCGGATCTGTCCCTGCTTGTTGGCCATGACTGCCTCGTTCAAGACGTGGAGCTGCGTAACACCCCGTGATTTCGATTCTACGATGCCGCGATCTGGGAGAAGAAGCTAGCGGGCCCAGTGCTACACTCCCTGAAAATGCGCACCAGAGTTCGCTCCTCGCCTCACATACTCCCTGTCGGGCCTAACAGAGATGCAAGGAACGAGAATATCGTCTGCCCCAAGTCGCGGGTGAGACTTAGGGGCCTCGATTCATCGATCCAAGTCTGCAAGATTCCAGCCTGTGTAAGAAACATGAGCGGGATTGCAGCCAATATAAATCCGCGCACGGCTCCAAAGCAAAACCCCGCCATACGATCGCCGAGCTTGATCCGGCTATCAAGCAAGCTGTCGGCGATGCGGCTTACTATTAAGTGCGCCACTATCAAAACAGATACAAAAACCGCGGACAACACGATAACGGCAATAGCGAGGTCGAAAGACCAGGGCGCTGGTGAAACAGGCAGCAAAATATTTATGCGCAAGAAAATTAACACGGCAACGGCCGCACAAATCCAAGATGTTATCGATAAAACCTCTCGCGTAAATCCTCTGTACATTGCAACAAGTGCCGACAACATCATGAGCGACACTATGCTGAGCGCATTGAGGGACTCCGTCCAGGAAAGGCCTTTGTATTCTAGCTTTGGCATATTTGGGGGCTGGAATTCGCGGAGATCCCTATATATATCCCGAAAGAGATAAAGCGCCCCGAGGATCACAACCCCATTGGCCATTGTTGATAGGAACCTATTATTCCGCACGGCATCTGGAAATACGTGCCCACCGGTTGCCACACCAAGAACTACGCACCAAATAGCAGCGAGCAATTTGATAAGCGTAACCATGTTATTAGTTCCTGCCGGCGTGAAACGCTCTTTCGAGAGTACCTCGACCAACAATCGAATACCAAACGAATTCTGGGCGTTAGGCGACGGCCGGCAGCGGCACGCCGGCGGCTTCGAAGGCTGCCTTCTGGCGCGCACCCACAGCGTCGAGGGAAAAGCCCTCGATCGTGTCGTTGAACATCTCGTGCCAGTTGAGCCGGGCCGCAAGGTGCAGGAACACGCCGCCGAGCCCGATCGCGGCGCGGTCCATGAACACGAACTCGCGCGGCACCTTCACGGGCCCCTTCTCCTTCAGCGCCTTGTGCACGGTGAAGGCTTCCCTGCGGCCGTATTGGCCCGGCGTCGTCCCTTCCGCGATCTCGCGCTCGCGGTCGTCGAGCAGCGGGCCATAGATGAACCGCGCCCAGATGTTCAAGGTGTCGATCAGCTCGGACGACAGGCCGGTGAAGCCCCAGGTCTCGTAAGCGTGCACGACGAGGTCGCGGTTGCCCCTGAGCAACCCGTTGTAGAGATCGATCACGCCTTGCACGAACGGCGTGGGGAAGGTGCGGATGCAGCCGTAGTCGAGCAGATTGATGCCGGCCGGGCGCCCCAGCGGCGCACCTGCCGCAACTGGGGTGGCGCCATTGGCCGCGCCGTCCTCGAAGATGGTGTAGTTGCCCAGATGCGGGTCGCCGTGGATGACGCCGTAGCGGGAGAACGGATACCACCAGGCGCGGAACATGGCCCGCGCGATCGCGTTGCGGTGCTCCAGGGGTGCTGCCTTGTAGTCGAGCAGCCGCCGACCCTCGAGCCACGTCATGGTGAGCAGCCGCTTGGTCGAGAGCTCGGGCAGCACCTCGGGCACGCGGATCGTGGGCTCGTCCCGGAAGATTGCGCCGTAGAGCGCCATGTGGTTCGACTCCAGCTCATAGTCGAGCTCCTCGCGCAGCCGCGCCGCGATCTCTTTCAGCATCTCGCCGGTATCGATGGCCGGGTTCATGCGCGCGTGCAGGGAGAACACGACCTTGAGCTGATTGAGGTCCGCCTCCACGGCCGACTGCATGTCGGGATACTGCAGCTTGGCGGCGAGCGCCCGGCCGTCGTGCGCGACGGCGCGATGCACCTGGCCCAGCGACGCGGAGGCCGCTGGCTGCGGCTCGAACGTCCGATACCGGCCGGCCCAGTCGGGGCCCAACTCCGCCACCATCCGCCGCCGCACGAAGGCGGGGCCCATGGGCGGGGCCTGCGACTGCAGCTGCGCCAGTTGCTCGGCGTACTCGGCGGGTAGCACCTCGGGGATGGTGGCCATCAGCTGGGCCACCTTCATGATCGGGCCCTTGAGGCCGCCCAGGGCGGCGGCAAGCGCGGCGGCGTTCTTGGCATCATCCACGTCGAGGCCGAACAGGCGCTGGCTGGCGACGCGCGCGGCAACCGCACCCACATTGGTGCCGACCCGCACATAGCGTGCGGCGCGGGCCGAAAGGCGGTTCTCCTCCTCGTCGCGCTTGTCGTTCAACCAAGCCCTCCTGCGGTACCTTGCAATATCGGGTGGCGGAGGTGCCGCGTCCAGGGGCGCAATACGCCGCGCCGAACGCCCCTTGTCTTTGCCTAGCCACGGGCCGGCCCGCCGCGCGCCGGCCTGCCCGTCACACCATGACCTGGGTGCCGACCTCGACCACGCGATCGCTGGGGATGCGGAAATACTCGGTGGCGTCCTCGGCCCGGCCGGCGAGCCAGATGAACAGCCGCTCCTGCCAGTGGGGCATCTCCGATTTCGCCGCGGTCTTGAGCGCGCGCCGGGACAGAAAGAACGAGGTCGCCGAGATGTCGATGTTGAGATCCTTGCGCCGGCACATGTCCAGGATCTTGGGCACGCTCGGCGTCTCCATGAAGCCGTAGCGGGCAATGACGCGAACGAAGGTGTCGGCCACCTTGTCGACCTCGATGCGCTCGTGGCGGGCAACGCGCGGGGTGTCCTCGGTCTTGATGGTCAGGATGATGTTGCGCTCGTGCAGCACGCGGTTGTGCTTGAGGTTGTGCATGAGCGACGTCGGCGCGCAGTTGGGATCGCCGGTGAGGAAGACGGCGGTGCCCGGCACGCGGTGCGGCGGCTTGGCATCGAGCTTGCGCACCAGCCATTCGAGGTCGGCCTCGTTCTTGCGCGTCGCCCGTCCAAGGCTCTTGGAGCCGCGCACCCAGGTCAGGGCGGCGAGCGTGATGGTGGCGGCAATGAGGACGGGGAGCCAGGCGCCCTCCGGGATCTTCAAAATGTTGGCGATGAGGAACGCCTGCTCGATCTGCAGCAGCGGCACGATCAGCAGCGCCGCCTTCCACACGGGCCAGCCCCAGCATCGCCACACAACGAAGAAGGCCATCAGGCTGTCGATCACCATGGTCGCCGTGACGGAGAGGCCGTAGGCGGCGGCGAGATCGCTCGAGGTGCGGAACGTGACCGTCACCAAAAGCACGGCGACGAACAGCATCTGGTTGACGCGCGGCAGGAAGATCTGGCCGGCGACGCTCTCCGAGGTGTGGCGGATCTGAAGACGCGGCAACAGACCGAGCTGGATGGCCTGCCGGGTGAAGGAGAAGGCGCCGGTGATCACCGCCTGGCTGGCGATCACGGTCGCCATCGTCGCCATCAGCAGCATGGGCACCAGCGCCCACTTGGGATAGAGGCGATAGAACGGGTTCTCGATCGCGGCCGGATTGGCAAGCAGCAGCGCGCCCTGGCCGAAATAGTTGAGTATCAGGGCCGGCTGGACGAGGAACAGCCAGGCCGTGCGTATCGGCTTGCGGCCGAAATGGCCAAGGTCGGCATAGAGCGCCTCCGCGCCCGTCGCCACCAGGAAGACGAGGCCCATGACGGCGAGCCCGATGACGCCGTGCGTCAGGATGAAGGAGACCCCGACAGCCGGATTGAGCGCCTGAAACACGCGCGGATCGTCGATGATGTGGATCATGCCGCCGATCGCCAGCACGACGAACCACACCAGCATCACCGGCCCGAAGAACCGGGCAACCGCGCTCGTGCCGCGCGATTGGACAGCAAAGAGCAGCACCAAAATGACCACCGTGATCGGCAGCACCACTTGGTCGAAGCCCGGCGCTAAAAGCTTGAGGCCTTCCACGGCCGACAGCACCGAGATCGCCGGCGTGATCACCGCGTCGCCATAGAAGAAGGCGGCGCCGACGACGCCCAGCACCAGGAGGAGCGAGGCGCTGCGCTTGGCGACGGATTGGCCCAGCGCCATCAGGGCGAACGTGCCGCCCTCGCCCTTGTTGTCGGCGTTGAGAAGGACGATCACGTACTTGAGGGTGACGACCAGCAGCAGCGTCCACGTGATCAGGGACAGAATGCCCAGCACCGTCTCGGGAAGGACGGCGCCTTCCTTGTTCGCCGCCAGCACGGCTTCGCGCAGCGCGTACAGCGGGCTGGTGCCGATGTCGCCGTAGACGACACCGATCGAGCCGAGCGCGAGCGCCCAAAAATGCCGATCGCTGTGCTCGGCCTCGACGCCTTGGGAGGCCGCGGCAGTCTGTGCCATGGAGTGCGTTTTTTCTGGGGACTCGGGCGACGGACGCTGCATGCGAATGGGCGCGGCTTATACACGCCCGTTGCTGCCCATGAAAGCCCCGCCAAGGTCGAAACGGCGGCTAGGCCGACGATCCCCGCCCGCTCCGGCAGGCAAGGGAAACAGGGCCAATGTGGGTGTTAAACCCGGTTCAACAAGCCGGCAGCTATGTCCCTAGATCATGGCTCGGAGGCCAGCACGCAGGGCTCAGCACGCCTATTGCGCTGTCCTGGGTAGCCCGAGGGGAAGCGGCTCGCTCTCCACGCGCTCCGCAACCGTCTCGCCGGCCGCTTCCAGCACCGGATAGGCGACCGAGCAAATGTGCGAATGGATGCGCTTGAGGTCACGCAGGATGTCGAGGTGCAGCGAGGTCGTCTCCAGCGTCGCCGGCAGGCCCTGGCGCAACCGATCAAGATGCCGCTCGCCGGCGGCCAGCTCGATGCTGCGCAGCTCGGTTTTCTCGGCGATCAGCCGGCGCGCGTCCCGAACGTCGCCCGACATGAACACGCCCAGCGCCAGCCTGAGGCTCTCCAGGATGCGCTTGTGGAAGGCGGCAAGTTCCTCCGCGCCCTCGCTCGAGAACTGGAGCTGGCGCTTGATCTTCTTGGCGGCCAGCTCGCTCAGGTTCTTGTCGATGATATCGCCGATGTGCTCCAGGTTGATGGTGAAGGAGACGATTTCCATGGCACGGCGGCTTTCGTGCTCGTCCAGACTGCCGCGCGTGAGCTTGGTGATGTAGAGCTTGATCGCCTCGTCGAGCTTGTCGACCACGTCGTCCATGCGCGCCGCCTCGCGCACCAGCGCCCGATTGTTGGTCAGCAGCGCCGCCATGGCCTGCCGCAGCATGCCCTCCACGACATCACCCATGCGCAGCGTCTCGCGGGCCGCATCCGCGAGCGCCAGCGCCGGCGTATTGAGTGCGCTCTCATCGAGGTGGCGCGGCGCGGCCGGGTCGGCGGCGGACCTGCGCGCGGGTAAGACTCTTTCCAGCAGCCGGGCGAGCGGGCCCAGCAGCCCGATGAAGGCGAGGGCGAGAACCACGTTGAACGCCATGTGGAATTGTGCCGTGGCTCTGGCCAAATCGGGCTCAATCACGACAAAGGCACCCGCGATCGGGTGCAGGAACGGCACGACCAGCACCACGCCGACCAGTCGATTGATGAGATTGCCGACCGGCAGGCGATAGCTCGCCGGGTCGCCGCGATCCGCGCCTTCCAGAAGCGGATTGATGGCACTGCCAAGGTTGGCGCCCAGCACGAGCGCCATGGCGGCCTCGGGTGTGACGAACTGAGAATAGGCGAGCGACATGATCAAAAGGACGGTCGCCACGCTGGAATGGGCCGCCCATGTGAGCGCTCCCGCGAGCAGGATGCACATCACCGGGTCAGCCGTGATGGCGCCCAGCAGCGCCCGCATCGCCGGCGCGCTCTCGGCCGGGGCCAACGTGTCGAGCAGGATGTGCAGGGCGAGCAGGATCAACCCCAGGCCGATCGAAACCCTGCCGAGGTCTTTCACGCGGCTGCGCGGTGCGCTGCGGAAGGCGACGAGCCCGATCACGAACAAGGCGGGCGCGGCGGCGGCGACATTGAAGGACAGGATCTGCACGATGAGCGTGGTGCCCACGTTGGCGCCGAGCAGGATCGCCAGCGCCGGCACCAGCCCGACGAGGCCCTGCGTGGCGAACGAAGCCGTCATCAGCGCGGTCGCCGTGCTGCTCTGCAAGACCGTCGTCAGCCCGAGGCCCGCGAGGAACGCGGGGTAGCGGCTGGCGAGCGCCTTCGACAGGAGCCGCCGCAGGTCGGAGCCGAACGCGCGCAGGATGCCGCTCTGGACCATATGCAGGCCCCACAGCAGCAGCGCCACGCCACCCATCAGGTCGAGAAGAACGAGGGAGCCCGTCATGATCTTGATATTGCCCGAGAGCCCGAGGCCGGTTTGCGTGAAGCCACAGACAAACGCATCACTATAATACGACGCATCAGCGCGCGCACATGTGCATGTACGGCTGTCGTTTCAAGAGCGCAGCTGGATATATGCGAGCGCTTCAACAGTGGCGCTTCGAGCGGCCGAGATCTCACGCCACCGCCAACAGACAGTCGGCAATCTCGCGACTCGCGCGAGCGGGCTGTTCGGGATCGAATGCCAGGACCGGAAGATCGGCCAACTCGAAAGGAAGCTGATCGATTGCATTGTTGTGCGACAGCAGCAGCAAGGTCGGCTTGCCCAGAGCCTCCGCCACGCCCAGCTCGTAGCTGGCCCAGCCCGATATCGCGGTGTCCGGGACGCTCAAGACCAAGACAAAAGCATCGGCGCTTCGAATACTTGATTTCACAGCTTGCCGAAGGTCGTGCCCATGTGCGCTGTTCGAAACGACAAGGGGCTCGAGACCATACTTGCGCAGCTCCCGCGCGATCTTCCCTGCAAGTTCGCCGTCTCGTGCAGCGTGGGACAAGAACACCTTTGACATGGCCTACCTCACCCGCCTTTTCAATGCTTTAAGATAGGTGCCTAGCGCATTGATGTCGACCACGTTCAAGTCCTCCAACGAGACCGCGGCCGTCCTCATCTCCGTCGAAATCGGCAATCGAAACCTTGTAGAACACGCAGACGATGCGCTTCCCGAGCGCGTCCGCCATGCCGATCTCGTGCCGAACCCAAGCACGACGCCGCGACCATGGCGTGAACAGGGCAAGAAGCTCATTGCATTTCGGAATCTCCTCTCGGATGCGTTGCTTGAAGTTGTCGCCGGCAGCGATGTCTCGGCGATCTAGGAACGCATCGGAGCCACAATCCTCGACGCTTTTTGCGATCTGCTCAGCCACCCAAAGGTCGTCGCCAGCATGCGATATGAACACGCGGTATCGGCGCTTTGCCATCCCACAACCCCAACAAATAATCAGGCATCATACAGTATCCCGATCCATGCCCTCGAGCTCGTCGATCATGCCGGCGATGACGGAGAGGCCCTTGTGCCAGAACTCGCGCTTGGAGGCGTCGAGGCCGAAGGGGGCCAACAGCTCGGAATGGTGCTTGGAACCGCCCGCCCTCAGCATGTCGAAATACTTGGCGACGAAGCCCGGGTGCGCCTCCTGGTAGAGGCCGTAGAGCGAGTTCACCAGGCAATCGCCGAAGGCGTAGGCGTAAACGTAAAACGGCGAATGGATGAAATGGGGCACGTAGGCCCAGTAGACCCGGTAGTCGTCGTTGAGCTCGATGGCGGGCCCTAAGCTCTCCACCTGCACCTCGAGCCAGATCTCGCCGATGCGCTCGGGCGTGAGCTCGCCGCCCTTGCGCTCCTCGTGCACGCGGCGCTCGAATGAATAGAAGGCGATCTGGCGCACGACCGTGTTGATCATGTCCTCCACCTTCTGGGCCAGCAGCGCCTTCCTTTCGCGCGGATCCTTCGCGGTCTGGAGCAGCGCCTTGAAGGTGAGCATCTCGCCGAACACGGACGCGGTCTCCGCGAGCGTGAGCGGCGTCGGCGCCAGCAGGGGCCCGAGCGGCGCGGCGAGCGTCTGGTGCACGCCGTGGCCCAGCTCGTGGGCGAGCGTCATCACGTCGCGCGGCTTACCCTGGTAGTTCATCAGGATGTAGGGGTGCACCGAAGGCACGGTCGGGTGCGAGAAGGCGCCGGGCGACTTGCCCTCGCGCACGGGCGCATCGATCCAGCGCCCGTCGAAGAAGCGCTTGGCGATGCCCGCCATCTCCGGCGCGAAGCCGCCGTAAGCCTCGAGCACCATGCGCTCGGCGTCGGCCCACGGCACGATGCGCTCGGAGCGCTCGGGCAGCGGCGCGTTGCGGTCCCAATAGGCGAGCTTGTCGAGCCCGAGCCACCTGGCCTTCATGGCGTAGTAGCGATGCGCGGTCGCGGGATAGGCGGCGCGCACGGCACCGACCAGCGCATCGACCACCTCGGGCTCGACCCGATTGGCAAGATGGCGGCTGTCGGCCACGTCCTTGAAACCGCGCCAGCGGTCGGAGATCTCCTTGTCCTTGGCCAGCGTATTGGTGACGAGCGCGAACAGGCGGACATTTCCCTTGAACACCTTGGCCAGCGCTTCCGCCGCCGCCTGGCGCTTGGCCCGGTCGGGATGCATGAGGAAATTGAGAGTCGGCTCGAGCGCGGTCGGCTGCGGCTCTCCTGCAACCTCGAACCGGAGCGCGGTCATGGTCTCGCTGAAAAGCCGGCTCCAGGCGCCGCGCCCGGTGAGCGACTTCTCGTGGAACAGGCGCTCGAGCTCCTCGTCGAGCTGGTAGGGCTTCTCCTTGCGCAGGTCGTCGATCCACGGCTTGTAGCGGGCGAGCGCCGACACCTGCAGCGCCTCGCCGAGCATCGCGTCGTCGATCTTGTTGAACTCGAGCTCGAAGAAGATGAGGTCCGTGGTGATGGCGGTGATCTTCTCCTGGATGTCGCCGTAGAACTTGGCCTTGGCCGGGTCGGACGTGTCGGCGGCATAGAGCAGGCCCGCATAGGAGCCGAGCTTGCCGATGGTGTCGCTGAGGCTCTCGTAGGCCGCGATCGCCTGGGCCAGCGCGGCGCCGTCGCCGCCGAGGGCCACAAGCTTGCCCTGGTAGCGCTCCTTGATGGTGCGGGCCTCGGTGGCGGCCTTCGCCAGGTCGTCTTTCACCGCCTGCGAGGTCGGCGAGGCGTAGAGATCCGTCAGATCCCAGGCCGGCATCGGCCCGAGGTCGGCGACTTGCTGGCTAACCCGGCTGTTGTCGTTCATGGCCACTCCAGATGCTGTCCTATGGCCCGCAACCTTCGGCGTTGCGGCCCCCCATGCAAGCTCGACCTCGGCGCACGCCGGCTATGGCTGCGGATCAACGGTGAGCAAAAAAGCGTCAAGGCAAGCCGAAACGAAACGATGCGTTTACCCAGATGCGCCACTCTGCGCTCGGCCCGGTAACTGTTGGTGGCCTCTTGTCCGATCCTGGGCCGCTCCGGCGGCTCGAATGTGTCTGTAACACGTTGAGTAGAGTTCCCGCCCTATGGCCAAGCTCGTCCTGATCGTCGACGACGATCCCGCACAGCGCCGCATCCTCGAAGAATCCATCAAGCGTCTCGGCTACGAGACCAAGTCCGCCCAGGGCGGCGAGCAAGCCCTACAGATCCTGGAAGGGCCAGACAAGGGCGCCATCGCCCTCGTGCTGCTCGATCTCGTCATGCCGGGCTTCGACGGCGTGGAGGTTCTGAAGCGTCTGGCCCCGAAGGCCGGCACGCCCCCCATCATCGTGCAGACGGCCCACGGCTCGATCGATGCCGCGATCACGGCAATGCGCGCCGGCGCGGTCGACTTCGTCGTCAAGCCCACGTCGCCCGAGCGGCTCGAGGTGTCGATCAAGAGCGCGCTCAAGATCGAGGCGCTGCAGGGCGAGATCAGTCGCATCAAGAAGCGCGCCGAAGGCACGCTCACGTTCTCCGACCTCATCGTCAGCAGCGAGGCCATGCAGCGCGTGATCGCGCTCGGACGCCGGGCGGCCGCTTCCAACATCCCCGTCCTGATCGAGGGCGAGAGCGGGGTCGGCAAGGAGCTGATCGCGCGCGCCATCCAGGGCGAGAGCGAGCGCAAATCGAGGCCGTTCGTCACCGTCAACTGCGGGGCGATCCCGGAGAATCTGGTCGAGAGCATCCTGTTCGGCCACGAGAAGGGCTCGTTCACAGGTGCGGTCGAGAGGCGGCTCGGCAAATTCCAGGAAGCCGACGGCGGCACGCTGTTCCTCGACGAGATCGGGGAGTTGCCGCTGGAGGCCCAGGTCAAGCTGCTGCGCGCGCTGCAGGAGGGCGAGGTCGATCCGGTCGGGGCCAAGAAGCCGGTCAGGACCGACTTCCGCCTCATCTCCGCAACCAACTGCGACATGATCCAGCTGGTCAAGGAGGGCAAGGTCCGCGAGGACCTCTACTACCGCATCAACGTGTTCCCGATCTGGGTGCCGCCGCTGCGCGAGCGCCTCGATGACGTGCCGGAGCTGGCGCTCCACTTCCTGGCGCGCTTCGCGGCCGAGGAAGGCCGGCGCGTCTCCGGCATCAGCCAGGAGGCGCTGGAGCTGCTGACCAGCTACTCGTGGCCCGGCAACGTGCGCCAGCTCGAGAACGCCATGTTCCGCGCGATTGTGCTGGCCGACGGGCCGCAGCTCACGGTAACCGAGTTCCCGCAGATCGCCGCGCACGTGGAGGGCTTCCGCGCCTCGATCCCGCCTGCGCCGGGCCAGGTCGACCGCCGGCCTGTGATCAAGGGCCCCGTCATGCTGGGGGCCGAGGACACGGTGCCCGACACTGTGGAGATCGCGCCGACCACGGCAGGCGGCAAGGGCGCGCTCGGCATCCCGGCCGTCACGGACTCCGGCGAGATCCGCTCGCTGGAAGCGATGGAGGCCGACATGATCCGCCTGGCGCTCGGCCGCTATCGCGGGCACATGACCGAGGTGGCCAAGCGGCTGGGCATCGGTCGCTCCACGCTCTACCGCAAGATGCGCGAGTTCGGACTCGAGGAGCGGGTGACCTGATCGGATTCTGCTCCTCTCGACCGTGCGCGGTCGCAACCAGGAGTGGTGCAAATCCTGACGGCCTGCCTCGCCTTTGCCGCAGACCTGAGCTAACTCCGCCAAAAACGGGGAGGCCATCCATGCCGCAGATGCGATCGCTCGTCCTGTCCGCGCTGATGATCGGGGCGGTTCCATGGCTGTCGGCCTGGGCGAGCGAGACCAACCGGGCATCCCTGGACTTTCCCCCGGCGCTGCCGGCCTTCGACGAAGCGCCCAAGCCTACGCAGCCTCAGGTTCCCGCCGCCGTTGCAACACCCGCGCCGCCCTCACCGACCGCGCTGGCGCCGGAGATCGCGGACCGGCTCACGGCGAACGACAAGAAGCTCGGCGCGGCCGGGCGCGCAGACCGGGAGGCGCTCGCCAAGTTCTACCAGACGCGGCTCAACGAGCCGGTCTGGGTCGCGACTGGCGGCCTCAACCCGGCCGGGCAGGCCGTGGTGGCGGAGATCGGGCGCGCCGACGACTGGGGCCTCGAGGCCTCCGCCTTCAAGCTGCCGAAACTGTCAGCCGGGAGCAGCGAGCTATCACGCACCGAACGCGCAGACGCTGAGGTCGCTATCAGTCTGGCCGTCCTCGAGTACGCACGCTATGCCCGCGGCGGCCGCACCGAGCCCACTTCGCTCAGCCGCAACATCGACCGCCAGCTGCCGCTGATCGAGCCGGGCGTCGTGATCGAAGCTGCCGCGAAAGCGGAGAAGCCCGACGCCTATCTGCGCGGCCTCCATCCTCAGCATCCGCAGTTCGAGCTGCTGCGCCAGAAGTATCTCGCCCTGCGCGGGTCGCCGGACGAAGACTCGAAAGAGGGCGGCAAGCGCGACAAAAGGAAGGCAAGCGCGTCGGACGCGGCAAAGGCGCATCGCGTGCTCCTCAACATGGAGGAGTGGCGCTGGATGCCGGAGAACCTTGGCGATTTCTACGTCTGGGCCAACGTCCCGGAGTTCCTGGTCCGCGTCGTCAAGAACGGCAAGGTCATCCACACCGAGCGCATCGTCGTGGGCAAGCCCGATACGCAGACGCCGATCTTCTCCGACGAGATGGAGCAGGTGATCTTCCATCCCTTCTGGGGCGTGCCCAACTCGATCAAGACGGCCGACATCCAGCCGAGCCTGGCCCGCGGGTCCACGCGCGTCCTGGAGCGCTACAACCTGCGCATCCAGTACGGCGGCCGCGACATCGATCCGGCGAGCGTCGATTGGACCACGGCCGACATGCGCAAGTTCCACGTCTATCAGCCGCCGGGCGGCCCGAACCTCCTGGGTGTCGTGAAGTTCCGCTTTCCCAACAAGCATGACGTCTACATGCACGACACGCCGCAGAAGAACCTGTTCAACGCCAGCGTCCGCGCCAACAGTCACGGCTGCATGCGGGTACGCAACCCAGAGCGCCTCGCCGAGGTGCTGTTGGCGCACGACCAGGGCTGGACCGCGGGCCGGGTCGCCGCCGCCATCAATGGCGGGCCGCAGAACAACCAGATCGGCCTGAAGCAGAAGATCCCCGTGCACGTCACCTACTTCACGGCGGCCGTCGATGACGACGGCAAGCTCGAGTTCTTCAAAGATCTCTACGGCCACGAGAAGCGCATCACGCTCGGGCTCGAGGGCAAGACCCAGCAGCTCGCCCAGTTGCTGAGGCAGGACAAGGCTCCGTCGACCGCCGAGCCCCTTGGCAATCTTGCCGGGACGACGCGCCCGAAAGGCCCCTTCAAGAAGGAATGGATGCGGCGGGCCTTCGAGCGCTGAGCGCGGGCGCTCCCTGCCGGCGTCGACATGCCGCCTCGCAAGCGTCCGCCCCGATCTTGCCGCAGTGCCGGCCAAGAATGCGATTCTTCGGCATTATTAATGGGTTGATGGCAACCTGACGGGGCCGCCTCAGCCAGATGATGGCCGAACGACTGCCAGGCGTTTCGCGAGCCAGACATTCGCGGGCATGGGCGCGTGGCGGTTGTCATGGGAGGGGACCCCAGCTTGCCAGCGCGTCGCCGCAGCATCGCTCGTTGCCTAGCCGCCGTCCTGCTCGCGCTCGTGATGGGCCCGTCGAGCATCACGGCCAACAACACGCGCGACCGCGTCATCTCCTTCTACAACATCCACACCAAGGAGACGCTGACCGTCCAATACATGAAGGACGGCCGGCGCATCCCCGAGGCGATGAAGAAGATCAACTGGATCCTGCGCGACTGGCGCAAGGACGAGACGACTCACATGGACCCCGGCCTGATCGATCTGCTCTGGGAGGTCCACGCCGAGCTGGGGTCGGCGCAGCCCATCAACATCATCTCCGGCTATCGCTCGCCCGCAACCAACGAGATGCTGCGCAGGACCGTGGGCGGGCAGGCGCGACGAAGCCGCCATATGCTCGGCAAGGCGGCCGATGTCACCTTCCCCGACGTGCCCTTGAAGAGGCTGCGCTACTCGGCGCTCATTCGCGAGCGCGGCGGCGTCGGCTACTATCCGACCTCGGCCATCCCGTTCGTGCATCTCGACACGGACCGCGTGCGCGCCTGGCCGCGCCTGCCGCGGGCCGAGCTGGCGCTGCTCTTCCCCAGCGGCCACACCCAGCACGTCCCCGCCGATGGCGACCCGCTCACCAAGGCGGACGTGCGCAAGGCGCGGGCCGGGCATCCGGCGCTGGTTGCCGAGATCGCCGCCTTCAACGATCTGCGCGCGCGGCCGAAGGCATCCTTCCAGGTGGCCTCGCTCTCACCGTCGCTGCCGCAGCTGCTCGGCCCACCGCGTCTGGTTGACCGGCCCAGACGCCTAGGGACGCAGCCGAGCGAGCAGGAACGCGCCACGCTCGCCGCGCTGGCGGCCGAGCCGGCCCCGCAGCTTCTGCAGCCGCCGACTCCCCTCGCCCGGCGCCAGCCCGCGCGTTCCGGTGAGATGCAGATCGCCGCCGCCGACCCGATCGGCGACCTGCTGTCGGCGAACAAGTTCGCGCGCAGCCTCGTCGACGCACACAAGCCGACCTTCGTGCCGGCGCCGGCCTATGACGACGAGCACCCCGAGGAGCTGTCCTACCGGCC
This sequence comes from uncultured Alphaproteobacteria bacterium, assembly GCA_963797005.1. Lineage (GTDB taxonomy): Bacteria > Pseudomonadota > Alphaproteobacteria > Rhizobiales > Hyphomicrobiaceae > AWTP1-13. The sequence continues at coordinate 588,920 of CAWCOF010000009.1, read as the reverse complement.
TTTCCCGATCGCGCCGTTCCTGACCGCAACGGCCTCGGGCGACGATCCCGCGCTCGCCCGCATGGTGCATCCCGACTTCGCCAAGACGCTCGAGCTCCTGGATCAGCCGGGCTCGGCGCTGCCGATGCGGCTGCGGCCGGGCCTGCAGGCCGCCAGGCATCTGTGGGCGCAGGAGTTCAAGGGCGAGGCGATCAATCTCGCCGCCCTGATCGACGCAGAAACGCCGCCGGCGCCGGGACCGGACCAGTTCGCCAACCGGCGCGTGAAGACGCAGGCGCAATAGCCCGGCATTGTCGACCCTCAGCGCACGCCATCTTGCCAGGGGCGCCAAGTCCGCCTTAAGTGCGCCGGTTGCGCGGGGTAGTCTCGAGACATGGCCAAAGAGGCAAAGATCGGCATCATCATGGGCAGTCTCTCCGACTGGCCGACGATGAAGCATGCCGCCAACGTGTTGGACGAGCTCGGCATCGCCTACGAGGCCAAGGTGGTCTCGGCCCACCGCACGCCCAAGCGGCTCTACGAGTACGCCGAGACGGCCAAGGCCCGCGGGCTGAAGGTCATCATCGCCGGCGCCGGCGGGGCAGCGCACCTGCCGGGCATGACGGCCGCCATCACCGAGCTGCCCGTCCTGGGCGTGCCGATCGCCACCAAGGCGCTGTCGGGCCAGGACAGCCTGCTCTCCATCGTGCAGATGCCGGCCGGCGTCCCCGTCGGCACGCTGGCGATCGGCGAGCCGGGCGCCACCAACGCCGGCCTGCTGGCGGCGCAGATCCTGGCGCTCGGCGACGAGACCCTGTCGAAGCGGCTCGCCGCCTTGCGCGCCAAGCAGACCGCCGCGGTTCCCGAGGCGCCGAAGGACGATGCCTGAAGGCCCCGTGCCGGCGCCGCTGCCGCCGGGCTCCACCATCGGCATCCTCGGCAGCGGTCAGCTCGGGCGCATGCTGGCCATGGCGGGCGCGCGCATCGGCCTCAAGACGCACATCTATTGCGAGGAGCGCGGTCCGGCCTTCGACGTGGCCGCGCACACGACGCAGGGCAGCTTCGGCGACAAGGCGGCGCTCGCCAAGTTCGCTTCCGTCGTCGAAGCGGTCACCTATGAGTTCGAGAACGTGCCACTGCAAACCGCGCGGCACCTGGCCGGGCTGGTGCCGGTGCGCCCCGGCGCCAAGGCGCTGGAGGTGGCCCAGGACCGGCTCGACGAGAAGACTTTCATTGCGGGCTTGCGCATTCCGGTAGCGCCCTTCCGCGCCGTCGATGGCCCCGAGGATCTGGCCGCGGCGATCGAGGCGTTTGCTGCACCGGCCATCCTGAAGACGCGCCGGCTGGGCTACGACGGCAAGGGGCAGGCGAGCCTCGGGCCGGGCTCGGACGTCGCCGCCGCCTGGAACGCAATCGGCCGCCAGCCGGCCGTGCTGGAGAAACGCATCGATTTCAAGCTCGAGCTCTCCTGCCTGGTCGTGCGGGACCTCGGCGGCGCGCTGGCCTTCTACGACTGTCCCGCCAACACGCATGAAGGCGGCATCCTGCGCCGCTCCGTCGTGCCGAGTGGACTGCCGGCCCAGGACCTCGCCCGGGCTCGCGAGATCGCCGGCGCGATCGCCACCGCACTCGACTACGTCGGCGTGCTGGCGGTCGAGATGTTTCATGCGGGCGGCGGAGTGCCATTGGCCGAGCGGCTGATCGTCAACGAGATCGCGCCGCGCGTGCACAACTCCGGCCACTGGACCATCGAGGCGTGCGCGATCAGCCAATTCGAGAACCACATGCGCGCGGTGGCCGGCTGGCCGCTCGGCACCACCGAGCGGCACGCGAACGCCGAGATGGTGAACCTGATCGGCAGGGACGCGTTGGCCTGGCGGGAGCTGGCGGCCGAGCCCGGTGCGTGCCTCCACCTCTACGGCAAGCACGAGGCCCGCGACGGCCGCAAGATGGGCCACGTCACGCGCCTGTCTGCGAGGGCGTGAGCCTGTCATCCCGGAATTTCGCATCGGCGGAGTAGCCTGGAACCACGCGGACCGAGCAGTGCACCAGCCGCCCTGCAGGCTCGGGCGCGGCTCTCCGCGCTTTCGCGCTCCGGCCGGGATGACAGTTCCCGGCTTTGCAAGTCGGGCTTCCCAGGCCTAGGCTCGGCCCAGAGGAACGACCAAGGTTTCGCAAGGAAACGAAGGGCAACGCGCCATGCCGATCGCCATCCGCCAGATCACCCCCGTCTTCGCCGGCGAGGTGTCCGGCATCGACATCACCAAGCCGATCAGCAAGGAGGACGTCGCCGCTATCGAGGCGGGCATGGACAAGTACGCCGTGCTCGTCTTCCGCGACCAGCGCTTCACCGACGAGGCGCAGATGGCGTTCGGCCCCAACTTCGGCCGTATCGAGGCCTCCCGCGGCGGCAACGTGACGAAGCCGCAGGACCTGCGCCTGAAACCCGGCATGAACGACGTGTCGAACCTCGGCAAGGACGGCAAGCCGCTTCCGCTGGACAGCCGCCAGCGCATGTTCAACCTCGGCAACATGCTGTGGCACTCGGACAGCTCCTTCCGCGCCATCCCGGCCAAGTATTCGCTGCTGTCGGCCCGCGTCGTGAACCCCAAGGGCGGCGATACCGAGTTCGCCGACATGCGCGCCGCCTACGATGCGCTCGACGACGACACCAAGCGCGAGATCGAGGATCTGGTGTGCGAGCATTCCCTCATGTACTCGCGCGGCTCGCTCGGCTTCGGCGAGTTCAGCGAGGAGGAGAAGGCGATGTTCAAGCCGGTGCGCCAGCGCCTGGTGCGCACGCACCCGGTGACGGGGCGCAAGTCGCTCTATCTCGCCTCACACGCCGGTGCCATCCTCGGCATGCCGACGCCCTACGCGCGCATCCTGCTGCGCGACCTGACCGAGCACGCCGTCCAGTCGCGCTTCGTCTACGTGCACAAGTGGAAGGCCTTCGACCTCGTCATGTGGGACAACCGCCAGACCATGCATCGCGGCCGGCGCTACGACGAGACGCAGGCCCGCGACGTGCGCCGCACGACGGTGGCGGGCGACGCGCCCACCGTGGTGCAGGCCGCCGCCGAGTAGCGCGGCGCGACAGCCGATCACCATTTGCGCGCTTTGCACGTGCGCTCCTGCGGTCGCCGCGGAATAATGCCGGCTCCGATGGGGAGCGGCATGCGAACGCGGAAGCTCGAGGACCTGATCGATCCGGCGCGCATCGCGCGCTGCAAGGCGTTGCTGGCGTGGCTCATCGCGTACAACACGCACGGCTATCCGCCCGAGATCAGGACCCGGCTCAAGATCCTCAACGTGGTCGCCTACCTGATCGCGATCTCCACGCTGGTCTATGCCCTCCAGTACGCGCTCAAGGGCTTCGCCAAGTTCGCGCCCGTCGTCTATCTCAACCTGGCGATCGTGGCGGTGGCGGTGCTGGTCCCGTTCGCGCACCGGCTGAGCGACATCGCCGGCGCGCTGATGATCGCGCTGTCGGAGTTCGCCGCGCTGTTTCTCTTCACCGCCATGCTGGGCCCCTCGTCCGGCATCCAGCTGCAGTACTTCGTCGCGCCTGCCGCCTTCTTCGTCATCTTCGGGCGCGAGCGCGTGTGGCTCATCGTGCTGTTCACAGCGCTGGGGGCGGGCCTGCATCTGCTCGCGTGGTTCGCGCTGGACGACGAGACCGCGCTGATCCAGGTCGGCGAGGGTGAGCTCGGCTCGCTCTACGTGACGGCCGCGCTGACGACCTTCGTCATGATCGCGGCGGTCATCTACTACGCGTTCCGCCTCGCCGAGCAGGCGCAGGCCGAGACCGAGGCGCTCCTGCGCAACATCCTGCCCGAGACCATCGTCGATCGGCTGAAGGCGAAGCCCGATGCCGTCCTCGCCGACAGCTTCGCGCAAGCCTCCGTGCTGTTTGCCGACCTCGAGGGCTTCGTGTCGACGGCCAAGACGCTCGGACCGCAACGCACGGTGGCGCTGCTCAACGAGATGATGCAGCGCTTCGACCGCCTGACTGCGGAGCACGGCGCAGAGAAGATCAAGACCATCGGCGATGCCTATATGGCGGCGGCCGGCGTGCCCGAACGGGTGGCGGACCACGCGCCGCGGCTCGCGCGCCTCGCCCTTGCCATGCTGCGGGCGACGGCGGACCTGTCACGGGACTTCGGCGTGCCGCTCGCCTTGCGCATCGGCATCGCCTCCGGCCCGGTGATGGCGGGCGTCATCGGCGCCAAGCGCCTCACCTACGATGTATGGGGCGACACGGTGAACCTGGCCTCGCGGCTGGAGGGACAGAGCGAGCCGGGCCGCGTGCTGGTCGCCAACGCCACGCGCGAGCGGCTGGCGGGCCTGTTCGCGCTGACACCGGCGGGCGCCATCGACCTCAAGGGTTTTGGCGCCGTGGAGGCGTGGTTCCTGGTCGAAAACCCCACCGACGCTACTGGACAAAGGCCGCCGAACTCCGCCCCAGGCCCATGTTTCACGTGAAGCAGCGCGCGTAGGGTATGCGGCTTGCGGCCAAAGACCGCGGATAAAACAGCTTACTTACAAGCTATTTTGAGGCCATAGCCAGATTTTGGCTCGCATACGAGCTGTTATTGACAATTCAGCGGCTCGCATGTTAGCTATTCGGAACTTCAATCGAAGTTTCAACTCACATTCAAGCTGTTTCAATGCCGACCCTCACGGATCTGGGTACGCAAGTCAAGCAGGCGCGCCGATCACTCAAGCTGACGCGCGACGCGCTCGCCAAAAGGGCCGGCGTCAGTCGCGCCCGCATTGAAGCCCTGGAAAACCTGCGGGCGTCCGACATCGGCTTCAAGAACCTCGTTCGCATCATGAACGCGGTGGGCCTCGATTTACGCGTGACGACCCTGAACCTGAAGCGGCCGACCTTGGAAGACCTCCGAGCGGAAGAGGAGCACGAGAAGGCACGATGATCCGCGTCTGGTCGGACAATCGACGCGCCGGCGTTCTGGACCGGCTGCCACCGCGCGGCTCGACCTTCGCCTATGAGCCGACCGCCGACGGTGAGCGAGCGGTTTCCGTGACCATGCCCGTGCGCGTTCAATCATGGAACGAGACGGCGGGTCTCCTTCCGATTTTCGAGATGAACCTGCCCGAAGGCGCCTTGCGCGCGCGGCTGACGCGCCGGTTCGCAAAAGCCACCGGAAGGTTCGACGACTTCGATTTGCTCGGCATCATTGGCCGCAGCCAGATCGGGCGCGTCAGATACTCTGCGATCGACGAGGAATTGGATGAGAAGGTTCCGTTCCAGTCGATCGACGAGATTCTGCGCGCCCGCCGTGGCGGTGAGCTGTTCGACTACCTTCTGGAGCAGTTCGCGTCCCATTCCGGCCTCTCCGGCGTGCAGCCGAAGGTGATGATTCGTGGAACGGACAAGTCCTCACCCGCGAAAGGCCGGCAATGGCCAAGCATTCTGAGCGCCACCCATATCGTCAAACTGTGGGAAGAGGGCGAGTTTCCAGAGCTGGCGGCCAACGAGTTCTTCTGCCTCGAGGTCGCGAAGCACCTCGGGCTGCCGGTCGCCAACTTCGTGCTCTCCGATGATGGCGGCGCCCTCGTCATCGACCGGTTCGACTTGGTCGATGGAAGATACCTCGGCTTCGAGGACTTCTGCGTGTTGAACGGCTTGGGCACGGCGGACAAATACAAGGGCGGCTACGAGACGCGCATCTTCCGGCGGCTACGCGAATTCGTCGCCCCGGCCGATGCGGCCAGGTCGCTGGAGGACCTCTTCCGGCTGTTTCTCCTCAACTGCGCGATCCGCAATGGCGACGCCCACCTCAAGAACTTCGGCATCATCTACGGGCAGGTGGATGGCCCTGCGCAACTCGCCCCCGTCTACGATCTCGTGACGACGTGGCCCTATCTCCCTCGAGACCCGATGGCGCTCACCTTGGAGGGCTCGACGAGATGGCCCGATCGCAAGAGTCTCATCAGGCTGGCGCGCACGCGCGCGGATCTGCCCGAGAGAAGGGCGGCCGAGCACATGGAAGCGACGGCAGATGCCATGGCAGCCGTTGCGCCTCAGGTGCGGGCGTACTTTGCCTCGCGGGACGGCGAAGTCGGATCGCGCATGCTCACCGCCTGGGAGGCGGGCATCAAGGACAGCCTGGGCCTCGTTCGGGGCCTGGCGACCGTCGAAGTCTTACCGCCAACCGACCGGCGCGGCTGAGCGTCCGCTCCGTTGGCGCATCATAGAGCCTCGCCGCGCAGCAGCCTGGGCACCTCGCCGGTGAGGCCGGCGGCCTCGGCGACGAAGAACTGCTTCAGGCCCGGCATGCGCTCGACGAGGCCGAGGCCGAAATCGCGCAATGTCCGCAGCGGCGTCAAATCGTTGGAGAAGAGGCGGTTGAGGCTGTCGAAGGCGACGGCCGAGACCGCCGAGTTCGAGCCGCCGCCAGCGCTCGTAGCGCTCGAGCACGGCGAGCGAGCCGACGTCGAGCCCGAGCCGCGCCGCATCGACCAGCACCTCGGCCAGCGCGGCGACATCGCGAAACCCCAGATTGAGGCCCTGGCCGGCGATCGGATGCACGCCATGCGCCGCGTCGCCAAGCAGCGCGAATCGGTCGGCCACCAGCGCGCGGGCAAGGTGCATGTCGAGCGGCCAGGCGCTGCGCGGACCCGCGAGCGCAACGCCGCCCAGCCGCCAATCGAAGCGCTTCTCCACCTCCGCCAGGAACGCCGCATCGTCGAGCGCGACGATTTCGCGCCCGCGCTCTTCGGCTTCCGTCCAGGTGATGGAGGTGCGGTTGCCGGTGAGCGGCAACAGGGCGAAGGGTCCCGAGGGCAGAAAATGCTGCACGGCCCGGCCGCCGTGGGGCTTGTCGTGGCGCGCGGTCGTCACGATGCCGATCTGCGGATAGCGCCAGCGCACGATGCGGATGCCGGCGGCCTCGCGCAGACGCGAGTTGCGCCCGTCGGCGGCGATCAGCAGCGCCGCGCGCAGCATTCCGCCGCCGGCGAGCGCGACGTCGACGCCGTGCTCGTCCCTGGCGAACCCTTCCGCCGCGTTGCCGCCGATGAGTTCGACGCCGGGACGCGACGATGCCGCGGCGATCAGCGCCTCGAGCAGCCGGTCGTTCTCGACGATCCAGGTGGCGGGCTCGCCGTCCACCCTGTTGTCGTAGGAGACGAGCACCGGGCGGAAGGCATCCTCGAGGCTCGAGTCGGTGATGTCGACCGCCGTCACCGGCTGCGCCTCCCCGGCACAGCGCCGGCCACACGCCGAGCCGGGCCAGCATGTTCTTGGAGCCGGCAGACAGGGCAAAGGCGCGCCCGTCGCGCCGCCGCGCGGGACCGGTGAGCTGGGCGCGGTCGACCACGGCGATGCGCATCGCGGAGCCCAGGGCATCGGCCAGCGCGCAAGGCGAGCGTCAGCCCGGCGATGCCGCCGCCACCGATCACGACACCGTAGCGACCGCTCGCCAAAGTCACCGCCTTCGCTCCAAGGACAATTGCGCTCTCGCTCTCCCGCGGCTTGACAGGCCCCCAGGGGCGGCCTCCCTTGTGGCCAACCCATTGACACAGCAGGTGCGACATGCCGCCCAAGGCCACCACGACGTCGAGCGCCGTCGACAACCTCATCTCCATACTGGACCTGGAGCCGCTGGAGGAGAACCTGTTTCGCGGACGCGGGCCCGCACAGGGCTGGCAGCGCGTCTATGGCGGCCAGGTGCTGGGCCAGGCCCTGGTGGCTGCGGTGCGCACGGTCCCGGCGGAGCGCTTCGCCCACTCGCTGCACGCTTATTTCCTGCTCGCGGGCGATCCTGCGCGGCCCATCGTCTACAACGTCGAACGGGTGCGGGACGGCGGCAGCTTCTCCACGCGTCGCGTGACTGCGATCCAGCGCGGGCGGGCGATGTTCGTCATGAGCGTATCCTTCCACAAGGAAGAGCCCGGCCTCGACCATCAGAGCACGATGCCCAAGGTGCCGCCGCCTGAGGAGCTGCCAAGCGAGCAGCAGCTCAAGGACCAGCTCATCGCACATCTCCCCGACAACATGAAAAGCTACTGGGAGCGCGAGCGGCCCATCGAGATGCGTCCCGTGGACGTTTCGCGCTACCTGGCACGGCAGAAGCACGAGCCCGTGCAGTACACATGGATGCGCGCCAGCGGCCGGCTGCCCGACGCTTTTCCCTTACACCAGTGCGTGCTGGCCTATGCCTCCGACTTCACGCTTCTCGACACGGCGCTGATCGCCCATGGCAAGCTGATGTTCGACAAGGACATCCAGCTGGCGAGCCTCGACCACGCCCTGTGGTTCCACCGCAAGTTCCGGGCGGACGACTGGCTGCTCTACGCCCAGGACAGCCCCTCGAGCCACGGTGCCCGCGGCTTCTGCCGGGGCAGCGTCTATACCCGCGACGGCGTGCTCATCGCCTCCGTTTCGCAGGAGGGATTGATGCGTGAGCGCCGCTCGGACTTCGTGCCCAGATGACCGGCAGAAATTAACTATTGCCTAACTTATAGGCATTGCTCGCCAAATTCACGGGCGCTCGTCCGAGCGTATTCCCTCTTGAACTTCAATAGCTTGCCGGATTCTGCCCGTTTGGCACGCGTTTTGAGTTGTACCCGGCGCGCCGCCGAGTGCGGGTGGCGAGGGTTGCCGCGTTGCCCACTGCTTGGCAGCGCGGCCGAGCAATCAAGGGGAACCCACATGAAGCTCGTGACGGCCATCATCAAGCCGTTCAAGCTCGAGGAAGTCCGCTCGGCGCTGACCGATCTCGGGCTACAGGGCATGACCGTAACCGAGGTCAAGGGTTACGGCCGCCAGAAGGGGCATACGGAAATCTACCGCGGGGCGGAGTACGCGGTGAGCTTCCTGCCAAAGGTCAAGCTCGAGGTTGTCGTACCGTCGGCCGGCGTGGACAAGGCCGTGGAGGCCATCGTCCGCGCGGCCCGCACGGGACAGATCGGGGACGGCAAGATCTTCGTCTCGCCAGTCGAGCATGCAGTCCGTGTCCGCACGGGCGAGACCGACGACAGCGCGATCTGATCGCCTGCCATAGTCAATCATTCACGCCGCACACTGGAGGCACCTGACATGAAGCTTAGTAATTTGCGCCGGATCGCTGCCGTCGTCCTGGCGGCGATCGCTCTAGCGTTGATCGTCGCACCCGCGTTCGCGCAAGCGCCGACGACACCGCCGGCGCCCACGCCGAACAAGGGCGACATTGCGTGGATGATGACGGCGTCCGTGCTGGTCCTGCTTATGACGGTACCGGGGCTGGCGCTGTTCTACGGCGGCTTGGTGCGCACCAAGAACATGCTGTCGATGCTGATGCAGGTGTTCGCTTGCGTCTGCCTGGTCTGCATCCTCTGGGTGCTCTACGGGTACAGCATGGCCTTCAGCGAAGGCTCAAGCTTCAACATGTTCGTTGGCGGCTTCTCGAAGGCCTTCCTGGCCGGCGTGACGCCCGAATCCAACGTCGAGACGTTCAGCGACGGCGTGGTCATTCCGGAGTACGTCTACATCTGTTTCCAGATGACGTTTGCCTGCATCACGCCGGCACTGATCGTCGGATCGATGGCGGAGCGCATGAAGTTTTCGGCCGTCCTTCTGTTCATCGGCCTGTGGGTCACGGTCGTCTACTTCCCGATCGCGCACATGGTCTGGTACTGGGCCGGTCCGGGGGCGACGGTTGCCGCAGGCAAGGCCCTCGCAGCCGCGACAGGTGATGCCAAGGCGGCGGCGGAAGCTGCCATGGCGAAAGTGTCGGCCAACGCGGGTCTCGCCTTCCAGTGGGGCGCGCTCGACTTCGCTGGCGGCACGGTCGTCCACATCAACTCCGGCATCGCCGGCCTGGTGGGCGCCCTCATCGTCGGCAAGCGCGTGGGCTATGGCCGCGAAGCCATGCCTCCCCATTCGCTGACCATGACGATGGTCGGTGCGGCGCTGCTGTGGGTCGGCTGGTTTGGCTTCAACGCGGGCTCCGCGCTCGAGGCTGGCGGCACTGCTGCGCTTGCCATGATCAACACCTTCGTGGCGACCGCGGCGGCGGCTCTGGCCTGGATGCTTGCCGAGCAGATCTTCAAGGGCAAGCCGAGCCTCCTGGGTGGTGCATCAGGTGCGGTGGCGGGCCTCGTCGCCGTCACGCCGGCCTCGGGATTTTCCGGGCCGATGGGCGCCATCGTTCTTGGCATCGTCGCGGGCTTCGTGTGCATGTTCTTCGTCTCGGCCGTCAAGAACGCGCTGGGTTACGACGATGCACTCGACGTCTTCGGCGTGCACTGCATCGGCGGCATCATCGGTGCACTCGGGACCGGCATCCTTGCGGCCCCCGTGCTGGGCGGCACGGGCGTGTTCGACTACACGACAGGCAAGGTCGCCGACTACGACATGGTGGCGCAGGTCATCGTGCAGGCAAAAACTGTTCTGCTGACGCTGGTCTGGTCCGGCGTCGGAGCTGCCGTGCTGTACTTCGTGGTCAAGCTGCTCGTCGGCTTGCGCCGCGAAACCGACCAGGAGCGCGAGGGTCTCGACCTCGTCGATCACGGCGAGCGCGCCTACAACTACTGAGTTACTGCAGCAAGGCCCGCGCTCCATCGGGCCTTGCTGCTCACTCGAGCACGCCACTTCCCCGGTACGTGCTCTAGACGCCCGGCGCTCCCGCGCCGGGCGTTTTTTTGTCGAGCCGGCCGACCTGCAGGACCGCGCCGGGACGCAATCGCTCGATCAGGCGGGCAAGGTGCGGGGCCCGAAGCGCGATGCAGCCCTCGGTCGGCGCATACGCGGCATGCGCCACGTGCAGGAAGATGGCGCTACCCCGGCCTCTGACGCGCGGCCGGTCGTTGCAGGCGAGGATGGCAAGAAGGTCGTAGAGATGATCCTGCCGCCACAGCCGCTCCGCGCTCGCCGGATAGGGATGACGCACGCCGCGATTGTAGTTGCGGTCGGCCGGCGCATCGCACCAGCCCTCGTTCGGCGCCAGCGCGCGCACGCAAAGGGCTGTCGAGGGACGGCGTACGCGGTCCGGGCGATAGCGGACGGCACCAATGCGCCACCGCCCGGCCGGCGTCGCCCCGTCGCATTCGCGCTTGCGCGCCCGCCAGCCGCTGCGTCCGAGCGCGCAGGCAAACCGCAGCGGGCCCAGCACGACGAGCCCCGTCGTGGCGCGGGCCGACAGGGCCAGGACCCGCACCACCTGCGCGCGGGCGACGCCTTCCGTCGGGTGCTTGGGTCTCACGTGCGGGCACAATCCCTGTTTCCTGCCGAAATCTGATGCTAGACTGCCTTTCACACAACATCCTCGTTCAATGGAGCTGTTCGGCATGAGCACGGCGCGGAAGATTCTCATTGTCGATGACGACGATGAGCTGCGCGAGTCGCTGAAGGCCCAGTTGGGGCTGCACGACGAATTCGAGGTGATGGCCGCGGGCACGGCCTCGAAGGGCGTCGACCTGGCCAAGAAGGAGCACCTCGATCTGGTGCTTCTGGATGTGGGTCTTCCGGACATGGACGGCCGCGAGGCCTGCAAGCTGCTGCGCAAGAGCGGCTTCAAGAGCCCGATCGTCATGCTGACGGGCAACACGTCCGATGCGGACATGATCCTGGGGCTCGATTCCGGCGCCAACGACTACATCACCAAGCCGTTCAAGTTCGCCGTGCTGCTGGCGCGCATTCGCGCGCAGCTGCGCCAGCACGAGCAGAGCGAGGACGCCGTTTTCGCCATCGGCCCGTACTCCTTCAAGCCGGCCTCGAAGATGCTCCTCGACGAGAAGGGCGCCAAGATCCGGCTGACCGAGAAGGAGACCTCGATCCTCAAATACCTCTACCGCGCCGGCGAGAAGGTGGTGACGCGCGACGTGCTGCTGCAGGAGGTATGGGGCTACAATTCGGGCGTGACCACGCACACGCTCGAAACCCACATCTACCGTCTGCGGCAGAAGATCGAGAAAGATCCCTCCAACGCCGAGCTGCTGGTGACGGAAACCGGCGGCTACAAGCTGGTGCCCTGAAGCCATACCTTGTCGACACTTGCCCGATGGGCCTGGACCAGGCCCGGCGAATCACACCACAGGTTGGTGATACGCTCGTTCGGGAATCCATACGTCCATGGCCATCGACAAAGTCGTCGCAGCCCTGCTGAGGGTGCCGCTGTTTGCAGGGCTGAAGCCGCTGCAGATCACCGAGATTGGGCGGCAAGCGGAAAAACTGTCGTTCCGGCCCAACCAGGTCATCACCAAGGCCGGCCAGCCCGGGGATGGGGCGTTCCTGATCGTGGGGGGCCAGGCGGCCAGCGTCGAAGAGGGATCGGAGCAGTTGGCGACGCCGGAGCCCGTCGCGCCCGGCTCGCTGATCGGCGAGATGGCCATGCTGATCGAGCACGAATTCGGCTCGACCATCGTCGCCCAGGAGCGCGTGCTCTGCCTCAAGATCACGCGCGGGTCGCTGCACGCTCAGATGCTCGACGATTCTTCTCTGGCTGAGCATTTTCGGGAGCGCATCGCCGCGCGCCTGCGTCGTGTCCACGAGGAGCTGCGCCAGATCGACAGCGCCTTGGCGGCATGCGGATCGGCGGAACCCGATGATGCCCCGGCGGCGGACCTGCCGCGGATTGCCCGCGCCTCCTGAGTTAAACCCAACAGCCACAAAGAAAAACGCCCAACTCCGGGGGAGGAGTTGGGCGCAAGAAGCGCGTCATGCGCATGGTGTCGGGAGGGAATCCGACACCGCAGATGATGTCTTTCGGCTAGACGGGGGGCACTACCGATGAAGAGCGACATCACCCACTGTAACCATGACATAAGGCCTGTAGGTCCCCTTTCAAAGGGGAGTCGTACGTTCCTCACGAAATTGTTACAGATTGTTTCAGTTTTCCCCAAATTTGAGGTTGATTGAGCCCGAACAGACACGCCCCGGCTGCAGACGCAGCTGCTACTGCAACCTCTGGAGGCTTATCGGCGGCGGCCTGAAAAGCCCCGGATCGAGGTTCTCGGCCTTGCTCAGATCGGTCAATTCCACACGCGTTTCAAGGCCTTGCGAGTCCGTGGTAATCCACTCCTTGAGCTCGAGATTGGGCTTCTTGGCCAGGAACAGCTTGATGCTGCCGGGCGTGTCCGGGCTCTTGTCCCTCAGAGCCAGCACGATCACGTCGTCCACGTCCTGGACCGAGAGAATCTGGGCATCGCGGATGAGGTTCACATCCGAGGCGAGCAGAACGCGGAAGGGCGTGTTGTCCAGAGAGATACGGTCATCTGTTTTCATGTCGCGGTCTTGGATTATCAGGTATTGCCCGTCCGAGAGGATCAAGAGTCGGCTCGGAAGGTTGTAGTCGAAGCGGATTCTGCCGGGCTTCTTGACGTAAAACTTGCCGCGCAGCCGTTTGTTGTCGGCGCTCGTCTGAACGAAGCCTCCCTGCAACTCGCCAAGGTGCGAGAAATAGTCACTGACCTTGTGGATAAGCTCCATCTGCTTCTTATCGAATTCTTCGCCGGCGATGGCGGCCTCGCGCGTGACGCTCTGCGTCCAGTTGCCGGCCGCCGCCCCGACAGGATTGGGCACGGGGGCCTTCCTCGCGCCCTGCGCGAGCGCACCGAACGACACCAAGCCCAGGGCTGCGAACAGCGCCAGCCTCGACAGCATGCGTGCGTGCATCAAATTCCCCCGAGCTGCGCCCAGTCGGCCGCGATGCGGCCCACTGGCCATCGTTTGTCCCAACATTGAGACCGATTGTGGGCGATCTAATTGGCGCCGCGGCCGCGAACAAGCGCCCGGCCCCACCTTTCCCCGCTAATCCTTTACCCCACGGGTCAAGTTACAAGTAGCGGGGATCGGCCTGGTCGCGCAGGCAGGCGATGATCGCGCTCACGTCCTCATCGCTCACCAAAGGGCGCCGCACACGCAGCATGCGATCGCTGCCGCTCCAGCAGAGCATGTCGCCGGCGCCGCTAAGCTCGTCCGCTCCCGGCGCTTCGAGCACGGCCAAGCTGTCGCTTCTGGAGAGCTTGCAGGCGACCCGCGTGGGGAACGCCTTCTTGATGGCCGGGCTGACGACATCGGCGGAGGGCCGTTGCGTCGCCATGACGAGATGGATGCCGGCGGCGCGCGCCTTCTTGTCGAGCCGCCGCACGGCGCTTTCGACGTCATGGCGGGCAATGCTCATGAGATCGGCGAGCTCGTCGACCACGACCACGATGTGGGTCATCGGCGCAAGGCCATCGCCCCCGCGCGCCCTGCCCACGCGATTGTTGAAGACGTCGATGTTGCCCACGCCCAGGCGTGCCATGCGGGCGTGGCGATCGTCCATCTGCGCGGCGACCCACTCGAGCGCGGCCGGCCCGTCGTAGGGATCGCTCACGACCGGGCAGGCAAGATGCGGCAGGCCGTCGTAGCACGACAGGTGCGGCCGGCAGGGCGCGATCAGCATGAGTTGGCATTGATCAGGGGCTTGCCGGTAGACGAGCGAGAGGATGACCGCGTTGACCGCATCCCGCTTCTCGGCGGAGGAGCCGGCAGCGACGAGCAGGTTGGGCATGCGGGCGAGGTCGGCGATCACCGGCGCGCCGGACGGATTGTGGCCAAGGGCGAGCGGAAGCTTGGCATCCGAATTGCGAAACGCATCCGACTCCAGCAGCGCGCACAGCTGCATCCCCTCCTCGTGGCGGCCCTGCCGCGCGGCACGTCCGAGCGGCTGCCGGCGTTTCAGCACCCCGAGCGAGGAACGCATCCAGGTCGCATCGACATGGCGCACCTCCGGCGTGGCAGGCACCAACGTCGGCAGCTCCGGCGCGGTGGAGATGGAAAAGAGGCGCGGCTCGCCCGCCGCAAGGACGCCGGGAGCAAAGCGCCGGGCGATATCCTGGCTGCTCCGGTCGGTCAGGCGGTCGAACGCTGTGTCGCGTCCGGCATCGGAGAAGACGGGCTCGGGGGCATGCGGCGGCGTGCCGAAATGGGGGACGGGCGGCTCCTCGACCGCAGGCGGGCGGGGCGGCTCGAACGGCGGCGGGTCGCGCGCGACGCGGTGCTCGACAGGCGGTTGGGCGGCAAAGAAGGGCTCGCGCAGCCGGCGCTGCACCTGCCGCCGCCACCAGGCCCGGGATTGCCGGATGCCGGGCGGCGCCTGGCAGATCGCCGCCAGGTCCCGCTGCGTCAGGCCGAGGCTTCGCATGAGGGCGAAGGTGCCGGCGGCAAAGCAGAAAAGGCCCGCAACCGCCCAGGAACGGTCAGGGTTCACGTTGGCGAGCAGGCCGGCGACGAACACGAGGCCCGTGTCGCCGATGAGCCCGCCGTAGCCATGATGGAGCGGCGAGCCGCTCAATACGGGCAAGGAGGAGAGCGCCACCGCCATGCACAGCACGGCGAGCGGTGCCAGAGCCACCTTCCATCCCAATGCCTTTGGCGGGCGGCCGGCGGTTACGAGCTGGAGCGCCCAGAACATCGGCGGCAGCAGCACGAAGATGCCGGCGAGGCCCGTCATCTGCACGATGGTGTCGGAGACAATAGCGCCGGGCGCACCCATCAGGTTGCGGGCGACGCTGCCGGTCGCACGCGCGAGGATGGGATCGAGCGCGGTCCAGCTGACGAGGCTCGCAGCCGTCGCGGCACAGCCGAGCAGCACCACGAAGCCCAGCAGCCTGAAGAGCCACCCCAGCAGCCAGACCCTCACCGAGGCCGGAAGCAGGGGGGCCGAATATTCGGCCTGATACGCCATACCCACGCTGAGCGGTTACACGGACAGCTTGATGACACGCTCGAGCGCCTGCCTGACGGTCGCCGCATCGTGCACCAGCGCGACGCGGATGAAGTTGCGCCCCGGGTTGACGCCGTGACGGTCCTCCTGGGCCAGGTAGTCGCCCGGCAGAACCTTGACACCGCACTTCTGCCAAATGGTTAACGCGGCTTCTTCGCCACTCCCAAAATGACTTGCATCGAGCCACAGGAAGAAGCCGCCGCCCGGCCGGCGGTAGCCGAAGCGGCCGGTGAGCAGCTCGTCGCAGACGTCGAACTTGGCGCGATAGGCCTGGCGGATGACGGCGACGTGTTGCTCCTCCGACCAGACCGCGGCGGAGGCGTGCTGGATGGGACCCGGCAACTGGGGCGCGGTGAGATTGCGGATCTCGGCCAGCGTCTGCAGAAAATCGCCGTCGCCGGCGAGGAAGCCCGAGCGCATGCCCGGCAGGTTCGAGCGCTTGGAGAGCGAGTTGAAGACCACGAGGTTGGCGAACCACTCAGGCGTTGCAGCAGCGACCTGCAGTGCGCCCGTCGGCGGCTCATAGGAATAGATCTCCGAATAGCACTCGTCGAAGAACAGCATGAAGTCGTAGCGGCGGGCGAGTGTCAGGGCGTGGCGAATGTAGTCGGCGCTCGCCACGGCGCCCTGCGGGTTGGCGGGCGAGCCGACGTAGAAGGCGGCCGCACGCGCCAAGATCTCGGGCTCACGCTCGAGCGCCTCGAGGTCGGGGAGATGGCCGGTCTCGGCCGTGGCATTGAGAAAGACCGGCTCGCAACCCGTGGCGTAGGCGGCGGCCACATAGGGCTGGTAGCACGGATTGACGATCAGCATGGCAGGGCGGCCGGAGACGCGCTTGCGGCCCACGGCGGGAAGTGCGGCGAAGAACAGGCCTTCGCGCGATCCGCTCACCGGCAGGATCTCCCGGTCCGGATCGACCTTGCCGTCGAGGCCGTAGCGCCGCCCGAGCCAGGCCGCGATCGCCGCGCGCAGTTCATCGGAGGCGCGGATCTTTGGATAGGAGCCAAACGACGCCTTCGCCTCGGCGAGCTTGTCGATGATGAAGCCGGGCATGGGCTCGCGCGGGTCGCCGGCCGTCATCTCGATCGGGTTGGCGTGTCCCGGCACAGTGCCGGCCAGCAGCCGCGTGGTGCGCGTGAAGGGCGAGAGGAGGGCGCCCTGTGCCAGGGCGGCAAGACCGTCGGTTGCGGGCATTGGTTTGCGTTTCTCTTCTGTTGTCATCCCGGAATTTCGTGCAGCGAAATATCCGGGAACCAGAAGCCTAGTGACCTGACGCCCCTGGGTCCCGGATATTCTGCTAACGCAGAATTCCGGGATGACAAACTCAGAGGTTCACAGCCGGCCCATGCGGACGTCCTCTTCGGGGTTGGCACTGATGCTGTGCACGCTGAGGTCGGCGCCGCGGCGCTCCTCCTCCAGCGAGAGCCTCAGACCCAGCAGCGCATCGACGATGGCGTAGACGATGAAGCCGGCAATCGCGCCATAGGCGGCACCCATCAGGCTGCCGACGAGCTGCGCAAGGAAGCCGACGCCGCCGAGCCCGCCGAAGATCTTCAGGCCGAAGATGCCGCAGGCGATGCCGCCCCACACGCCGCACAGGCCATGCAGGGGCCACACGCCGAGCACGTCGTCGAAGTTCCACCTGGGGCTGGCTCGCCATCTGGAACACGTAGACGAAGATGGTCCCGGCCACCCCGCCGATCAGCAGGGCCCCGATCGGGTGCACCACGTCCGAGCCCGCGCAGATCGCCACCAGCCCGGCGAGCGCGCCGTTGTGGATGAAGCCGGGGTCGCCCTCGCCGGCAATGAGCGCCGCCAGGATGCCGCCGCACATCGCCATCAGCGAGTTCATCGCCACGAGACCGGTGACGGATTGCAGCGACTGGGCGCTCATCACGTTGAAGCCGAACCAGCCGATGCACAGGAGCCAGGACCCCATGGCGAGCCACGGAATGGAGGACGGCGGAATGCCGATCGCCTGGCCCTTGTCATAGCGGCCGAAACGGGGGCCGAGCTGGCGCACGGCGGAGAACCCGATCCACCCGCCGATCGCGTGCACGACGACGGAGCCCGCAAAATCGTGGAACTCAGCCCCCAGCAGGCCTTTGAAGACATGCTCCTGCAGGCCGTAGCTCTTGTTCCAGACGATGCCCTCGAAGAAGGGATAGAACAGCCCGACGATGAGGGCGGTCGCCGCGCACTGCGGCACGAAGCGCGCGCGTTCGGCGATGCCGCCCGAGACGATGGCCGGCACGGCGGCAGCGAAGGTGCACAGGAAGAAGAACTTGACGAGCGTGATGCCCTGCGGCGCGAAGCCCGCACCGGCGCCGTTGAGCACCGCGGCCGAGGCATAGAACGAGACGCCGTAGGCGATGGTGTAGCCGATGAAGAAGTAGGCGACCGTCGAGATGGCGAAATCGACCAGGATCTTGCACAGCGCGTTGACCTGGTTCTTGTGACGGACGGTGCCGGCTTCGAGGAAGGCGAAGCCGCCGTGCATGGCAAAGACGAGGACGGCGCCAACCAGCAGGAAGAGCACGTCCGCGCCCGCCTGCAGCCCCGCCAAGCCCTTCTCGATGTCCGCCATGCGCCCGCTCCCCCGGTTGTGCCCAATCTGTGCCTAATCTCTGGGCACATAGGCAAAAGCGGAGCAAAGGCTGTCAAGGGCGTTTGCAGCCGGCGCCCACAACCATCGGGCGAGTGCACCGCAGTGCAATAGGCCCTCGAGCTCGGGAGAGGATCGTACCCCCGCCTGCCCGAGCGGCCATGCCCCTCTCAGCGCACGCGGCGGGGGTTCATGTAGAGGTCGGCTTCCTGCTTCTCGAGCTTGGGCTCGTACCTGCCCTTGCGCACCTCA
Source organism: uncultured Alphaproteobacteria bacterium (assembly GCA_963797005.1). Lineage (GTDB taxonomy): Bacteria > Pseudomonadota > Alphaproteobacteria > Rhizobiales > Hyphomicrobiaceae > AWTP1-13. The sequence goes on along the minus strand of CAWCOF010000009.1, from coordinate 570,368 downwards.
CGGGCGAGGCGCCGCATGTGGCGGCGCGCATCATCATTGAAGATCAGCATGCCGCAGAACAGCTTGAGCACGATCAGCAGATGCGGATCGGCGTGCTCGGCCATCACCCGGCCCTTCCACTTGCCGCCGATCGAGAACACGCGGCCGTCGAGATGGCCGACCGCCTGGTTGTGCTGGTCGTAGAGCGTGTAGTCGCCGCCGAGATCGATGAAGTCGCGCCGCAGACGGTAGAAGCGCGGCTTGCCCCCCTCGAGCAGGAAGAAGGAGAAGTTCTCCGGCAGGATCGGCCACTTGTTGGCCGATCGCTCCAGGTAGACCATGTTGTCGTGGTCGCCGACGTTGATCGAAAAGCAGGTCACCGGCAGGCCGCGCGCGCCCAGCGTGAGCTGCAGGCTGCGCCCGATCATCAGGTCCATGGTGGCGCGCCAGTTCACCGTCTCGTTGAAGAGCTTGAACACCAGGCGCTTGTCCATGCCGGTATTCTTTTCCCACAGGTCCTCGCGGTAGCCGAGGAGCCCGGTGCGCTCGCCCTTCTCGATCACCTCCGCGTAGATATCCATGTCGGTGGTGAACTGGCGCGACTTGGCGCGGTTGCGGCTGTGCTTGTAGATGCCGAACTCGACCGAGTTGAAGGGCGTGATCCAGATATCGACGATGAACTCGGCCCACTCGGCCTTGGCCGCCGCAGCCTTGCGGCGCCTGCGCGACGTCGTGGGTGTGGTCGTGGGCGTCGGAAGCTCGACGTCGCTGCGCGCGAGGAAATCCGCCTTGGCTTCGCGCGCCGCCTCGGCGGCAGCCGCTTCCGCCTGCGCTTCGATCACCGCCGGCCTGCTGCCGTCTGCCATGATGCCTCCCTCCGCTAAGGGGGCGCCGGGACGCGGGACGGATAAGCGCCGAATCAATCTCGTGCGACGTTAGCACCGCCAATTGGGCAGGCGAGGGGCTTCGGCGCGCGCGGCGAAAAAAGCTGTGCGTGCAAAGGATTGTCATCCCGGAATTTCGCGCGCGCGAAATATCCGGGACCCAGGGGCGGCAATCTAGCTCTTGGTCTCTGGGTCCCGGCTCTCCGCGCTAACGCGCTCCGGCCGGGATGACAGGCCGCGTGCCGAAAATTTCCGAGCCGACGCGGACGTAGGTGGCGCCGAAGGCGATTGCCGTCTCGAAGTCCGCGCTCATGCCCATGCTCAGCTCCTTGAGCCCCAACTCTCCGGCGAGCTTGGCGAGGAAGGCGAAGTGGATGGCCGGCTCCTCGTCGTGGGGCGGGATGCACATGAGGCCGGCGACCTCGAGGCCCAGCTCCTCGCGGCAGAGGCCGAGCAGCGCCGGCGCTTCCTTCGGCATCACGCCCGCCTTCTGCGGCTCCTCGCCGGTGTTGACCTCGATGAAGAGCTTGGGCCGGCGGCCCTGCTTCGACATCTCGGCCGCGATGGCTTGCGCGATCTTGGGCCGGTCGACGGTGTGGATGGCATCGAACAGCGCCACCGCCTCCTTGGCCTTGTTGGACTGCAGCGAGCCGATCAGGTGCAGCTCGGTATTGGGGTAGCTCTGGATAAGCGCGGGCCACTTGCCCTTGGCTTCCTGCACGCGGTTCTCGCCAAAGAGGCGGTGGCCGGCGGCGAGCACGGGCGCGATGTGTTCCGGCCCGAAGGTCTTGGTGACGGCAACGAGATGGATCGCGGCCGGGTCGCGCCTGGCCTTCTGCGCCGCGGCGGCGATGCGCGCTTGGACGGAAGCCAGGGCCTTGACGGGATCGTGGGTCATGGGCGGGCGCGCACGCGGGAGGACGGAGCGGCAGGGGCGGCGGTCATCACACCTCAGATCTTTCGGCTGTCGTAGGCCCAATGCAAGAGGGCTGCGCCCCGCCGGGGCGGCCAGCTGGTAGCGGTAGCCCTTCTGCATCCTGTCGTTGACGGTGACGGTTCGTCGTCGCACGGGTGTCTCACGCCCCTCCCCGCGCTCTGCGCTGCGGCTTGTCTTTCTGCGCGGCTACCGGATAGGGCTGGAAGTTGTGCTCCTCGCTCGAGAGAAGATCTAAATACTTGCGGTGCAGGAATATCTTGTCCCTTCCAACTTTCTCTTCCTCGAGCACACCCAACTGCACAAGCTCCTTAAGGTAGATGGAAGCGGTCTGGCGCTTGGCAATGCCACGCGCGATCAGGTTGCCGATGCGGCTGTAGGGTTGCATGAAGATTTGCTGGACGAGCTCATGAGAGTGAATTTTGGGCGCCCGACTGCGGATGACCTCATCGGTGTGATCCATGAGTGAGCGGATCGCCCTGATCTTCTGGGTCGTCCAACTCGACGTCGTCTCGACCGCCGTCAGCATGTAGATAATCCAGGGCTCCCATTCCTGATGGGAGGTGACCCGCCCAAGCAGGCGATAGTAGTCGCCCCTCGTGCGCAGGATATGGCGGCTGAGATAAAGTGTCGGCAGATCGAGCAGGCCGTGCTGGATCAAACTCAGAACGTTGAGGATGCGACCGGTACGTCCGTTGCCGTCCTCGAACGGATGGATCGCTTCAAATTGATAGTGCAGGATTGTCATGCGTATCAGGGGGTCCAGATTGCCTGTCTGGTCGTGCAGATACTGCTCCCAATTCGCAAGTAGTCCGCGAAGGCGCTGTGGGTCTTCGGGAGGCGTATAGATGATCTCGCCTGTGTGGCGGTTCTTCAGATTTACGGGGATCGCTCGCACATCCAACTGCACGTTGGTAATGAATTGGCAGACTTCGACGGCCACCCTCGTAGACAACGGTAGCGTCTTGATCATCTCCACACCGTGGTAGAGAGCTGTGCGGTAGCGCAGGGCTTCTTTGGCTGCGGGGTCTCCTTTCTCGTCGCCGAGACTTGCCTCGCGGAAGAGGGCGTCGTTGGTCGTGACGATGTTTTCGATCTCGGAGCTGTCCTTGGCTTCGAGGAGAGGAATGGTGCTGACCAGTACAGCTGGATCGGGAATCAGGGGACCAGCCAAGCGCATCTCGGCCAGCGCTGACCGGGCGAGCCCCCATTTCTTCAGGATGGGACGGGTCTCGACGTCCGCCTGCGGGGGGAGTAGGGGCAGATCGTTGTAGGGACGTTGGGGATCGAGCATTGGCTCCCTTTTCTGTATATGTCGACAAATCTAAGTTTCGTCGACATATCCGGGTAGATATGTCGACGCCGCCGACACGTCAAGGGAAACATGTCGACGAAGTGCGATTTTATCGACATATCCAAGACCTCATGTCGATCCCATCACCATGAAGAGCCGGACATGGCGAAAAATCCGCGAAAAATCGACATGTGAAACCAGAAACCGGTCGTGCGCCGGCCTACCGACCTTGACCGCACCTTGTCCCATCCCTCATCTACCAGCCGCCCCGCAACCTTACGAAATAACCCCATGGCAAGCGAACGCTACAACGCACCCGTGCGCGAGAAGCACTGGCAGAAGGTGTGGGAGGAGCGCGGCGCCTTCACCGCCACCGAGAAGAGCAAGGGCGCCAAGCGCTACCAGCTCGAGATGTTCCCCTACCCGTCGGGGCGCATCCACATGGGGCATGTGCGCTGCTACACGCTGGGCGACGTCATGGCCCGCTACATGCGCGCCAAGGGGTTCAACGTGCTGCATCCGATGGGCTGGGACGCTTTCGGGCTGCCGGCCGAGAACGCGGCCATGGAGCGCAAGGTCCACCCGCGCAAATGGACTGAAGAGAACATCGACACCATGCGCGGCCAGCTCAAGGCCATGGGCCTGTCGATCGACTGGTCCAGAGAGTTCGCCACCTGCAATCCCGACTACTACGTGCACCAGCAGCGGCTGTTCCTGGACTTCCTGAAGAAGAAGGTGACCGCCAACCGCTGGCCTACCGCAAGACCGCCAAGGTCAACTGGGACCCGGTCGAGAAGACGGTGCTGGCCAACGAGCAGGTGATCGACGGGCGCGGCTGGCGATCGGGCGCGCTTGTTGAGCAGCGCGACCTGACCCAGTGGTTCTTCAGGATCACCGCCTACGCGGAGGAACTGCTGCAAGCCCTGGATGGCCTGGAGGCCACGTGGCCGGACTTCGTCTGCACGCAGCAGAGGAACTGGATCGGCAAGTCGACCGGCGCCAACATGAAGTTCGCTGTGGAAGGCGGCAAGCTGGCGAAGAAACTGCAGACGCTCGAGGTCTTCACCACGCGCCACGACACCATCTTCGGCGCCTCCTTCATGGCGATCTCGCCCGAGCATCCGCTCAGCGCGCATCTGGCGAAATCGAACAAGGAGCTGGCCGCCTTCGTGGAGGAATGCCGCAAGATCGGCACCACCGAGGAGGCGCTGGCGAAGGCCGAGAAGAAGGGCTTCGACACCGGCCTCGTCGCCGTGCACCCCTTCAAGCCCGAGGTGAAGCTGCCGGTCTACGTCGCCAACTTCATCGTCATGGGCTACGGCACCGGCGCCATCTTCGGCTGCCCCGGCCACGACCAGCGCGACCTCGATTTCGCCCGCAAATACGGGCGTCCCGTGGTGCCCGTGGTGCTGCCGCCGGGGGCGGATCCCGCGCACCTTCGCCATCGGCGAGGAGGCCTACGTGGGCGAAGGCACCATGATCAATTCCGAGTTCCTGGACGGGATGACCATCGAGGCGGCCAAGGAGAAGATTGCGGACCTGCTGGAGGAGCGCGGCATCGGCGCGCGCAAGGTCAACTACCGCCTGCGCGACTGGCTGATCTCGCGCCAGCGCTACTGGGGCTGTCCGATCCCCGTGATCCATTGCAGCTGCACAAAGGACGGCATCGTGCCGGTGCCCGTCGACCAGCTGCCCGTGCAGCTTCCCGATGATGTCTCATTCGACAAGGCCGGCAACCCGCTCGATCACCATCCCACCTGGAAGCACGTCGCGTGTCCCAAGTGCGGCAAGCCCGCGGTGCGCGAGACCGACACCATGGACACGTTCGTCGACAGCTCCTGGTACCAGTTCCGCTACACCGCCCCCAACGCCGCCACGCCGACCGACAAGAAGGCGCTCAAGTACTGGGCCCCGGTCGACCAGTACATCGGCGGCAAGGAGCACGCCGTGCTGCACCTGCTCTATGCCCGCTTCTTCACGCGCGGCATGAAGGCGACCAAGCACCTGACATTCGACGAGCCGTTCACCTCCATGTTCACCCAAGGCATCGTCGTGCACGAGACCTACCGCAGCGAGAACGGCGACTGGCTGCCGCCCTCGGAAGTGCGCTTCGAGGGCGACGGGGCGGAGCGGAAGGCGTTCTCGACCGCCACCGGCCGCCACGTCGAGATCGGCGCCATCGAGAAGATGTCGAAGTCGCGCAAGAACGTGGTCGACCCCGACGACATCATCGCCCACTACGGCGCCGACACGGCACGCCTGTTCATCGTGTCGGACAGCCCGCCGGACCGCGACATCATCTGGACCGACGCCGGCGTGGCGGGCGCGGGCCGGCAGGTGCAGCGCATCTCCCGCCTGATCGATGAGGTCGTGGCCAGCAACCCGGTCGGCATAGACGCCCCGAGGCCCGCCTCCTTCGGCCCGGAGGCCCAGGCGCTGCGCCGGGTCGCCCACCGGGCGCTGAACAGCGTTAGCCAAAATATCGAGGCCCTGCGCTACAACGTGGCCGTGGCCCAGGTCTATGAGCTCACCCATGCGCTGTCCGGAGCCATGGGGAAAGTCAGGCGAGGGCCTCGATTGGGCCGTTCGGGAAGCCGCCGAGCTGCTGGTGCAGCTGATCGGGCCGATGCTCCCCCACCTTGGCGAGGACTGCTGGGCGCGGCTTGGATACCACACCCTGCTTGCCGATCAGCCGTGGCCTCAACCAGAGGCTGCCCTGCTCGTTGACGATCGGATTACGATTGCCGTACAGGTAAATGGCAAGAGACGGGATGAACTTACGATCGCGCGTACTGCGACCAGCAACGAAATCGAGGCGGCGGCGCTCGAGCTGGAGCCGGTGGTGCGTGCCTTGGCCGGACGGCCGGTCAAGAAGGTGATTGTTGTGCCGCAGAGGATCGTGAATGTCGTCGGCTGAGGCCGGTCGGGCCCGTATGGCCCTTACCCGCAGGTCCCTGACGCGGGCCCTGTTGCTGTTGGCTGCGGCGCCGGCGCTGGCGTCGTGCAGCGGCGGCTTTCGTCCGCTCTATGGCCCGACCATGTCGGGTGTCGGCCTGCAGGACCGGCTCCGTCAGGTCGACGTGGCGCCGATCCCGGGCCGGGTCGGGCAGCGCATCCGCAACGAGCTCATCTTCCACAACACGGGCGACGGCAGCAGCGCCTCGAAGTCGCCGACGCATCGCCTGGAGGTGGTGATCCGCGAGTCGGTGCAGTCGACGCTGGTCACCATCAGCGGCGAGGCGCTGGGCCAGATCTACGCCATCGAGGCCAGCTTCAGGCTGATCTCCATCAAGGACAAGAAAGTGGTCCTGCAGGGGGCGAGCCACGGCCGCGCCGCGTTCGAGCGCTTCGAGTCGATCTACTCCAACGTGCGTGCGCGCGAGGATGCCGAGAACCGCGTGGCGCGGACGGTATCCGACGACCTGAAGGTGCGGCTCGCCACCTACCTTTCGGGTGCCGCCTGAGGTAGATGTCCTTGACCGCCGCTTCTCGCGCGGCGGGCGCGAGGACAGGCTGCATGGTCGCCATCAAATCGCATCAGGCGAACGCCTTCCTGAAGGACCTCAAGCGCACGATCTCGGCGGTGCTGTTCTACGGCACCGACGCCGGGCTCGTGAGCGAGCGCGCGGCGACGCTCGCCAAGCGGCTTGCCGAGCGCGAGGACCCGCCGGGCGAGATCATCCGCATCGACGATGCCTCGCTGGAAGACGACCCCGACCGCATCTTTGTCGAGCTCAAGACCGCGCCGATGTTCGGCGGGGCCAAGATCGTGCGCGCGCTGACCGGCCGGCGGGTCACGGCCGCCGCACTGAAGCCGCTCGTCGAGGGCGGCAGCCTGGAGGGGCACCTGATCGTGGAAGCCGGCAGCCTGCGCCCCGACGATGCCCTGCGCAGCCTGTTCGAGAAGTCCCCGCACGCCGCCGCCGTCGCCTGCTTCCCCGACGAGGCGCGCGACCTCCAGGGCGTGGTGGGGGAGGTGCTGGCCGCGGCCAAGATCGAGATCGCGCCCGAGGCACGGGCGCTGCTGATCGCGCGACTCGGCGCCGATCGGGCGATGTCGCGCGCGGAGATCGAGAAGCTGGCGCTCTACGCCCACGGCAAGGGGCGGATCGAGGAAAGCGATATCGAGGCGGCGGTGGGCGATGCGGCCGAGCAGGCGCTCGACCGGGTAGTGATGGCCGCGGGCGGGGGCCAGGTTGCGGCGGCACTCAGCGAATGCGACCGCAGCATCGCCGCGGGCGAAGGCGCGCAGGCCGTCATTGCCGCGCTGCAGCGCCATTTCCTGCGGCTGCATCGGATGCGCTCGGGTCTGGATGCCGGCCGGTCGATGGACGAGGTCGTGCGAGGCTTGCGGCCGCCGCCGCACTTCAAGCAGCGCGACGCCCTGGAGCAGCAGTGCCGGGCATGGAGCACGGGAAAGCTCAGCGCGGCCCTTGCCCGGCTTGCGGACGCCGCCAAGGCGGCGCGCCTGAGCCCGACGCTCGAAGGCACGCTCGCGGAGCGGCTGCTCCTGGATCTGGGGTCGCTGGCGAAAGCGCCAAACCCGTAGTCTTTGGCTCTATTCAGTCGTCCACGTCCTCCAGCTCTTGTTCTTCATCCCGGCGAGGGCGGCGCGCAGAGCTGATCGCACGCTCCATCGTCTTGATCTCTTTGTCAGTCAACTCAGCGAATGCCTTTCGCCGGTTCTTCGCCAAACGGCCATTGTTTTGCATACAGAGGTGCACGAAGAGAGAGAGCTTCTTGTTTGGCATGTCGACGACTTCTCGTGCCGCCCGGTAAGCGCGATCGTAGACACCAAGGAAGTCCAGCTCCTCGGCCAAGTCTTTGTGTATCGTCTCTGCTACTCTGTCATACAGGTATTCGGCCTGCGGGGTCGCGTCGAAATATCGATAGTGATCGGCCGTGTCACCTTCGACGATCAGCTCTTGCTTCTCGTTCAGACGCCAATTGATCAATGCCAATAGGGGCTTTGAGAATTTCTCCAGCGCGGCATCATACGCACCCATGTTGCGAATGATCGAAACGGAGACCGGAAAGATTATCCCCTCCGGGCTGAAACCGGTCTTGGCCAGCACGCTGTGTATCAGGAAGCGATGAACGCGTCCGTTCCCATCCTCAAAGGGATGGATGAAGACAAAGCCGAACGATACTAGGGCTGCGGCGATGACGGGATCAATGGAGTCGGAAAGCACGCGCCGGCCGAGCCCCGAGAGGGCTTCCATAAGACCTGTGACATCACCGGGCTTGGGGCAGATCAGATGGACAATCTCGCGGAAGTTTCCGGTCGTCTCGCCGACGTAGTTCTGAAAATCGCGCCAGTCCTTCGCCGCGTATCGCGGATCGACGATCTTGTTCTGCAGAGCGATCAAAGCCGCCTTGTCGGAGAGATCAAGCTTGCCTGCGTCCACGAGAGCAGCGACGAAGCGCTCTTGGCGCTGCGGACTGGGGTGCTCGTTCTCAATCTCAAAAGTCGATCTTGTTTCCTTTGTGTATAGATAGCTGATAGCGCGACGAAGGATGTCCGGGTCCACAGCCTTCGTGAGCGACGCGACCTCCTTGTCCAGCGCTTGGTTCATCCGACCGACCAACTTCTGAGTGCGCCGGACTGTGGGAGAAAAGCCGGGCACGCCCAACAGATTGTCCCGGATGCGATGGCGACTTGAGACTTTGGGAATTCCGACAATGTGTCGCTTAGCGTCGAGCACATCTGCGTAGGCCCCCTGCTTGGCGTTGGGCAGATCAAGGCGTTGCCCGAGCAGGGTCTCATAGAGAAACCAAGCCTTCCGAGCGTAGGCACCGGTTGGCTCGTCCAGCACCCAACGACGTATCGGCTCGGGTCCAAGCCGCTTGAAGGCTGCGACGAGCACGCGAAGGTCTGTTGGTTCGTACTTGAGCGCGAACAAGAGGTGCGCCCGGAGATCCCCGGCGTGGCCTTGCTTCTTGGGGTAGGTTTCAAGCACGCGATCGGCGTGAACCTTGGATCGCCGTACGGCGCCCTCGATGCGGCTCTCCACGTAGGGATCCGGCACAGCCAGCTCGAGGTCCTGCACCAGCGCCGAATACCCGGTCAGCATCTTCGATTCCGTGTTGGGATGCAGTGTCGCTTTTGATTCTAGCCCAGGAATTTTGATTCCAACACGTGTCCTTCTGGGATAATTGATTCTCATCTGGCCGAAACAGTTCTAACTCGGCAGATCCCGTCCCAAACAGTCCTGCGATGTCGGATTTAGTTCTAAACGTCTATGTTCGTCAACTTTTTAGTACTGACCTGAGCGTCGCCCTCGACGACCGGATACCCCTCCGTCCCTGCCTCGAGGCAGCCAACGGGCACCTTCTGATGTATAGGCGCTGCCTGGTACGCATAGGCAAGGGAGCCCGGCATGCAGGATCACGACGTCGTCGGCATCGGCAATGCGATCGTCGACATCATTGCCCATTGCGACGACGCCTTCCTGTCGCGGCACAACCAGCACAAGGGCAGCATGCACCTCGTCGACGAGGCGGCGGTGGCGAGGATCTACGCGAGCATGGGGCCGGCGGTGGAAATCTCGGGCGGCTCGTGCGCCAACACCATGGTCGGCGTCGCCTCGCTCGGCGGACGCGCGGGCTTCATCGGCAGGATGGCGCGCGACCAGTTCGGCAGCGTGTTCAGCCACGACATCCGCTCGGCCGGCGTGACCTTCACGACGCCGGCTGCGGCACCTGGCAGCGACCCGACCGGGCGATGCCTGATCCTCGTCACGCCGGACGGCCAGCGCACCATGAACACGTTTCTCGGGGTCAGCCCGCAGCTCGGCCGCGGCGAGGTCGACGCCGAGCTGATCGGATCGGCGCGCATCGTCTATCTGGAGGGCTATCTGTTCGACCAGGCCGAGGCCAAGGCTGCTTTCCGCCAGGCGGCGGAGATCGCGGCCAAGGCCAAGCGGCAGGTGGCGCTCACGCTCTCCGACCCGTTCTGCGTCGATCGGCACAGGGCCGAGTTCCGCGCCCTGATCCGCGGCTCGGTCGACATCCTGTTCGCCAACGAGGTGGAGATCACCTCGCTCTACGAGGTCAACACGTTCGAGGAGGCGGCCCAGCAGGCGGCGGCAGAGACCAGGCTCGCGGTGCTGACGCGCTCGGAAGCCGGCAGCGTCATCCTGAGCGAGGGCAAGCAGATCCCGATTGCCGCCGCGCCGGTCGCCAAGGTGGTCGACACCACGGGCGCCGGCGACCTCTACGCGGCAGGGTTCCTCTACGGGATTGCGACCGGGCGGAGCCTCGAGGAGGCAGGCCAGCTCGGCAGCCTCGCGGCGGCGGAGATCATCTCCCACCTCGGCGCCCGCCCCGAGGTCGAGCCTGCGCGAGCTGGCGAAGGCGCGCGGGCTGTTGGATTGAGCGACGGCGCGCAAGGCGCACCCTCCCCTTGACGGGGAGGGTGGCGAGGCGCCTTTCGCGCCGAGCCGGGTGGGGTGAAGCGGCACGCTCAGCCTTGCTGGGTTACCCCCACCCCTAACCCCTCCCCGCAAGGGGGAGGGGAATCTACGCACACCGCACGGAGGTGACAGGAGGTAAGCGCGTCGCGACGTTGGCCCAGGTGCGGCCGCCGTCGGTGGAGCCGAACACGTCGCCGGAGGTGGCGCCGAAGTAGAGGCCGAGGGCGAGAGGCCGTCGGTGCAGAAGGCCTGGCGCAGGATGGTGAGATAGGCGTGCGCCTGCGGCAGGCCGTCGGCAAGCGCCTGCCATGAGCCGCCGCGGTCGCGCGTCTCGTAGACGCGCACCTTCCCCTCTGGCGTGACGCGGTCCATGTCGGCGGCGAGGGGGATGACGAAGGCGCGGTTCGGGTCGGCCGGGTCGATCACCAGCGGGAAGCCGAAGTCGGAAGGCAGCCCGCGGTTGGTACCGATGTCGACCCAGCTCTCGCCGGCATCGTCGGAGCGATAAACGCCGCCGTGGAACTGCATGTAGATCGTGCTCGGCTCCTTCGGCGCGCGGTGCATGTTGTGCACGCAGTGCATGTGCGTGTCCGCGCGCGCCTCCTCGGGCAGGTAGCGCGGCACGAGGCCCTTCACGCCCGACCGCCAGCTCTTGCCGCCGTCCTCGGTGAGCCACACGCCGGCCGAGGAGACGCCGACGGCGAGGCGCTTGGGGTCGCCGGGCCAGGGACAGATGGAGTGCAGCGCAAGGCCGCCGAAGCCCGGTTGCCACTCGGCCCGCGTGGGGATGTCCCAGAGACCCTGCACCAGCGACCAGCTCTTGCCACCGTCGGTGCTGTGGAAGAGGGCCGCGGGCGCGACGCCGCACCAAAGCTCGTTGTCGGCGACGCCCGGCACGATCACCCAGATACGCTCCACCGCGGCTTTTGCTTCGGGCGGAAAGGTCGGCCCCTCGGCCTGCTGCCAGCCGCTGGCCGCGTTGTCGCTTGTGAAGAGGTGCGGCCCGAACTGGCCGGTGGTCACGCTGGCGATGTAGCGGCCGGAGCGGGGGTCGCGCATGGCGTACTCGACCACCTCGCCGGGAAAGGCGCGCGCGGCAAGCTCCAGCTTCCCGCCGCGCTTCCCCCGCAGCACGACGAGACCCTTCTTGGTGCCAACGAGCAGCTCGGTCATGGTCATCCTCCGGAAATGGCCGCGACGATGTAGAGCTCGTCGGCGGGGCCGAGCTCCGCATCGAGCGTGACGGCCCGGCCCCTGCAGAACAGCTTCACGTGCTGGCGCAGCTTGCCCTGCTCGTCGACGACCCAGCCCTTGAGCGCTGGAAAGGACGTCTCCAGCGCGGCGATGGCGGCCCGCGCGCTCGCACCCTCGACCTCGGCGGCATTGAGCCCGCCGGCGTATTGCTGGATCGAGCCCATCAGGATCAGCCTGGGCATGCGGGCACGGCTCTTTGCAGACACTTAACCATATGGTTTAGTTTAGCGTTAGAGTTCCCGAGTTCGCGCTGTCAAGCGCGCCGGCGCATGAACGGTTGCGCGCTTCCTCTTCGTCAATCGCAGATTTGGATCGCATGATCGGGGCCGGAAAGAGACCAGGCCGCGCCCGACGATCCGTCATTCCCCGCCAAGCGGCGCGCAGAGCGGGAATCCAGATGCAAACTCCCGCCAGGAGTTCCGGCTGGATTCCCGCTTCCGCTGACGCTCCGCGGGAATGACGGGGGCCGGGAACGCCGAGCGCAGCGCTTTTTCCACAGCTCGCGCAGCGCGGCCCTACATTTGGTGGCGGGCTTATGCCGCTTCTCGAGTGTGCGGTGTGTCGCCATGCCCCTTCACGTCGCGAATGACGGCGCTAAAGTAGCCCGCTTCTTCCAGGCTGTTGGGGGGCTCTCATGATCAACTCGGCACGTTTGCTGGCGGTGCTCGCGGCGCTCCTGATCGCGAGCGCGGCCTGGGCGCAGCAGCCAAAGAGCTGGCTCGGCGTCGACGTACGCGACGTCACCAAGGACGAGGCCACTCAGCTCGGGTGGGAGGCCCCGCGCGGGGTGAAGGTTATGAGCCCGCGGGCCAACGGTCCGGCCGCGCGCGCCGGCATCCTCGCCCAGGACGTGATCGTCTCCGTTGACGGCCGGGAGGTCGAGAACAAGGACCGCTTCGTTGCCGGCATCGGCGACAGAGAGCCCGGGGCCAAGGTGAAGGTGAGGCTGTTGCGCGGCGGCCGCGAGCACACGCTGACGGTGGCGCTGGAGCGGCAGCCTTTCAGCGCGGCTCTGCGCGAGAAGAAGAGCAGCGATGGCCCGATCCTCCAGCTCGAACTCGGGGGGACACATGGCCAAGATCCAGAGCGTGGTCTTTACGCCTGACGGCAAGCTCCTGGTTTCGGCCTCCGACGACAAGGTCATCCGCGTCTGGGACTGGCGCAAGCAGAAGACCGTGCGCACCATGCGGGGCCAGAGCGGGCCGGGTCCCGCCGGCAAGATCCACGCCATGGCGCTCTCGCCCAATGGCCGCCTGCTGGCGGCGGCGGGCTGGTCGGATGGGGCCGACGCGCACGTGCCCTGCTGCGGCGACATCCGCCTCTACGACTTCGCCACGGGCGAGATCATCGCGCTGCTCAAGGGCCACACGTCGGTGGTGAATGCGCTCGCCTTCTCGCCGGACGGCACCAAGCTCATCTCAGGCAGCGGCCTGGGCGACCTCTCCGCCATCATCTGGGACGTGCCGGGCCGCAAGCTCCTGCACCGGCTGACGGGCCACACGCGCGACATCTACGCCGCCGTCTTCACGCCCGACGGCCAGCGCGCCGTCACCGGCAGCGACGACACCACGCTGCGGCTATGGCGGGTGAGCGACGGCAGCCTGATCAAGGAGATGAAGGGGCACACCAAGGATGTCGATCGCGCCGTCGCGGTCAGGTTCACGGACGGCATTATCGCCTCCGGCGACGCCACCGGCGAGATCCGCCTGTGGGACGGGCACACGGGAAACTTCCTGCGCGTGTTCACCAACCAGAAGGGCCCGGTCGGCAAGCTCGTCTTCTCGCTCGATGGCACGCGTCTGCTGTCGACCTGCCGCTACCGCGGCTGCCACCAGACGCAGTTCCTGTGGGACATGGCAACGGGCAAGCAGATCCTGACCTACAAGAAGCACGACAACATCGTGCTGGCCGCGGCGATGGCCCCCGACGGGGCCCTGGTGGCAACCGGCGGCGGCAGCAATACGGCGATCCATGTCTGGGACCTGAGAACCGGCGCGACCAAGTACGTGCTCGCCGGCACCGGCGCGCCCGGCTGGGCCGCGGGCTTCTCCAAGGATGGCAAGAGGCTCGGGTGGGGACACAATTGGAGCCGGGACAATCCGGCACACGGCTACGGCGCCATCCAATTCGCGCTGACGCTGCCGTCCAAAGGGGTGCGCCTCGGCCGGCCGGAACAAGTGAGCGCCAAGGAAGCCGCATCGGAGTTCTACCAGGCCAGTCCGACGCACGGCGCCTACAAACTCGCCCACCGCAAGGGCGGTAGCTACAGCTATGATGCGCTGCTGGATGTGATCAAGGACGGCAAGACCGAGGTCACCATCGAGCGCGGTTCCACCGACGGCTACCAGCACCGCTCCTATACGTTCACGCCGGACGGCGCGACCGTGATCTCGGGCGGCGGCAACGGCAACCTCACCGCCTACGATCTCAAGGGGAAACGGCTCGGGAAGTACCTCGGCCACGAGGGCGACGTGTGGGCCGTGACGCCCTCGCCCGACGGGCGGCTGCTCGTGTCGGGCAGCGCCGACCAGACCATCCGCCTGTGGAACCTGAAGACGCGCGAGCTGATCGTCACGCTCTTCCAAGGGTCCGACGGGGAGTGGGTGTTGTGGACGCCGCAGGGCTACTACACCGGCTCGCCCGGCTCCGACAAACTGGTCGGCTGGCAGATCAACAAGGGCCTCGCCAAGTCGGCCGACTTCGTCGGCGCCGAGCAGCTGAGATCCCACCTCAACCGCCCCGACATCGTCGAGAACGCCATCATCCTGGCCTCGGCGGAACGCGCGGTGCGCGAGGCGCCAGGCACCACCTTCCAGCTCGCCGACCTGCTCAAACGGCCCGTGCCACGGTTCCGGATCACGTCGCCGGCGTCGGGCTATGTCGAACGGCAGGGACGCAGCCTGGTGCGCATCCGGATCGAGACGACGCCCGACCCGGTCAAGTCGATCCGCGTGCAGGTCAACGGCCGGCAGGTGGAGGAGAAGACGGCGACGCTCGACTCCGGCGGCTTCGGCGCCGGCGAGCAGCTCCTCGATGTGCCACTGGCAAAGGGCCGCAACGAAGTGCGCATCACGCTCACCAACGCCATCGGCGAGAAGGCCGAGACGCTTGCGCTGACGCAGGAAGGGGAGGGCGCGCTCGACAAGCGCGGCACGCTCTACGTGCTGGCCATCGGCGTCAACAAATACCCTGGGCTCGGCGCGAACTGCGGCCAGCTCGGCACGCAGAGCTGCGATCTGAGCTTCCCGGGCGCGGATGCGCGTGCGCTTGCGGACGCGGTCGAGAAGCGGCTCGGCCCCGCCCACAACGGCGTGGTCAAGCGCGTGCTGGTCAACGGCGCGGGCAGGAGCAACGAGCCCACGGCCGCCAACATCCTCGATGCCATCGACATGCTGAAGCAGGCGCGGGAGACGGACACGATCGTGTTCTTCATCGCTGGTCACGGCTACAACGACGGCCCCAACTACCGCTTCCTTCCAACCAACGCCCAGATGTCGGCCGGGACCTTGCGCGGCTCGACCGTGATTCCCTGGTACGCGCTGCAGGAGGCGGTGGAGACGGCCAAGGGCCGGCGCATCCTGTTCGTCGACACCTGCCATTCCGGCAATGCCTACAACCAGCGCCTCGGCAACGCTGCCTATCACGCCAACATCATCGCCTACACCGCGGCCCGCTTCGACCAGTCGGCGATCGAGGATCCACGCCTAGGGCACGGCCTCTTCACCTATGCGGTGGTGGAGGGCCTGCGCGGCGGTGGCAACCTGGCGGCGCAGCGCGAGCTTTCGACCAAGGAGCTCGGCGACTATGTGATCCGGCGCGTCGAGACCATGGCCAAGGCCCTGCAGAGCGAGCAGGAGCCGCAGTATTTCAAGGGCCGCGACGCGGAGGACTACGTGCTGGTGCGGTGGTAGGGGCGGCAACCCAATCCAATCCCGGCGACGACTTGGCTGAAATCGAGAGTTGGCGCCGGATCGCCACTATCGGCAGGTGAACGCAGGGAACTACGGCAGCGCCACGCCAAGCACCCGCTCTGCCACCGCCCTGTCTTGGTCGACGCGGCGCCGTCGTTCCAACTCGATCAGAACGCGGTTGCGGGCAACCGCCGCTCTTTGAATCAGGGAGATCTGGATACTCTCGTCACGGACAACGGGGATGTGGACCCCCGTAACCAGAGCCTCTTTCGTCAGTGCGCTCTTCGGCGCCCCTTCAGCAGTTTTCTGCGCTCCTCCGGGATCGCTTGCCAGCGCGACGGTGACGGAATGAAAGTCCTTCCGCAGTGCCGAACCGGCAAGCGATGCGTTGGTCAGCCGGAGCACGCCCATCTTCGAGCTGAACTCCCAATTGGCCGACGCGCCCGCCTCCAGCGTCGTTGTGAAATCGAGCTTGTCGGAGAAGATTACTGTTTCATTTTCGGAGAGCGGCGCCAACTGAGTGAGCACCTCCAACTCCAAGTATGTCCGCACGACCTCGGCCATCCCGGTGCTTCCCGTGATCGGATGGATCAGGTTCGGTCCGGTTTCCCGGACCCGGCCGCAGCGCGCCTCCTGCATCTTCTCCAGACGGTCGAACACCCGGAAAATCCGCGTGTTCTTCCGCATCCTGCTGCTCTCTGTTCCCAAGCCATCGCTCGCATCGGCAACCAGCTCCAGCTTGAAGCCATCCCCCGGCGTCGCCGAATCCCGCTGGAAAGTGAGCTTGCTGACCGCCGCCTTGTTGTCCTCCGCCATTATCAGCTTGAACTCGAAGCCGATCGTGCCGGTGCTTATGATCTTCTCCATCTCCCTCTTGCTTCTTGCGCTCTCCAGCGCCGCCTTCTTCAATGCAACCTCGAGCCCATCCTTCGCCTCGCAGCGAACCTTTCTGACGACATCCACTGTCCTTGCGTAGGAAATGTCCTGGGGTAGCGGGTGCGTGGAGCATCCGAGCGCGCCGGAGGCGAGAACGGCTATCGCGCAACCGAGGACGGGGCGATACGTCATGGCTATTCACCCCGGCGGGTTTCGTTCGGGGGGCGCAAGAACGTCAGCAACCGCTCGCCCAGGAACTTTGCGCTTTCTCGCTCGTCGTCCTTGAGGTTGCGCAAGCGCGACAGCTCGAACGCAACCCGGTCGCGAGCGCCTGCATCCACCTGCACCAGCGCCGTCTCATAGCGCGGGTCGATGACAAACCGCTTGTCTGGAATAAACCTGTCGTCAGCAACCCTGCCTTCCGCCCCGCTTGCGCCTTTCAAGAAGCTCTTGCGCTGGGCGACCTCATTCTTGTGAAAATCCACATCCTGCGCAAAGGCGATGATTACATCGTGTGAATCCTTGCGCCTGAGCTGACTACCGACGGTCGCATTGGTCAGCCTGAAACTTCCTACTTCGGCACTTATCGTCAGTGTGGGTGTGGCCCCGAGTTTCAACGCCGTGCGGAACTCGATCTGCTCGGAGAAGACGCCCTTTCTGGATTTGTCCTCCGCAACGCCACCCAAATCGTCCTTCGGGTCCTCGAGGTTGCTCATTCTCTCGAGCCGGATGTAGGTATAGACGATATCATCGATATGAAGGCTGCCGGAAATCGGGTAGGCCAGATTTGCCCGCAGTGCCTCGCCCGAACAGTCCGCTTTGGCGATATCGGCCAGGTCCTCGATGATCCGGAACGTGCGTGTGTTTTTTCGCTCTTTCATCGCCTTGCCAGTCAATTTGACCGTGACGCTCCGTTTGGAATTCGGATTGTCGGGCCGACCGACGAAGTCGAGTTCGCCGTCGGCCAAATCGTTGTTCTCGGTCATGACGAAGCTGAAATCGAACCCGATGCTCGTGGCCTCCATGATCTGGTCTTTACGCTTGCTGTTCTTGAAGCGATCAAGACCCGCCTTGGCCTCGCATCGTACCTTGCGGACAATGTCGAGTGTCGAGGTGCGCGGTAGGTTCAATGGGAAGTTCTCCGGCAGCGGATGCGCGGAGCACCCCGGCAGCGCCAGAGCGAGGGCGGCAATGCAACAATAAAAGCGCAACGCACACTTCATGGCGCCCAGCCCCTACGGCAATCTCAGCACATCGAGCAGCCGTTGACCGAGCGCCTCGGCCGGCTCGTTGTCCACGTCGCTCAGATCACGCCGCCGGTACAATTCAATCGCGACGCGAGTCCGTACGTCCTCGTCCTCCTGAACCGCGCGCCCTTGCGTGCGTGGATCGCGGATGTTGTCCCTCTGCAGCACATCGAAGCGGTAGTCCTTGGCGGCCTGCATCGCTTCGACCTTGGCCTTGGCGGCCTTCGATTTCGGCTCATCGACATCGATCGCCTTGCGGGACAGCGCGACGATCACCGTGTGAACATCGTCGCGAGATGCACCGACACCGATTGATGCGTTGGACACCTTCACTTGCCCGACGACGGCATCCAGAACCAGTTTGGTCGTTGCGCCGGCCTCGAGATTTGTCGTGAACTTCAGAGTATCCGCGAAGACCTCGCCAGTGCGCCTATTGCGAACCTGCTTGAGTTCGCCGAGCATCTCCAACTTGAGATACGTGTGCACCACCTCGTCCATGCCGATCGCGCCGCCGATCGGATAGGCCCAGTTCGCTCGCGCGGTTCTGTCTGAGCAGATCCTTCGGTGTTCGGGCTCGGCCAGTGCCGCCAAAGGCTCGATAACGGTGAAGCGGCGGAAGTTCTTACGCTCGAGAGTAGCGCTGCCCATCAGGTCCGACGTGAATTTCTTCCCGTTCTTGAAGGTCAGGAAGCTGTCGTTGGCATTCGCGCCGCCTATATCATTCCCTTCGCTAATATCGAACGTGAAGTCGTAGCCGATCGTCGTGGCTTTGATTACCGGCGCAGCCTTTCTCAGTTCATCGGGCTTGAGACTCTCAAGAAGATCTCTAAGGCCGGCAAAAGCCTCGCAGCGGATGCTCTTCACGATGTCGACGGTCGATGTCCGGGTCACATCGTCGGGGAGCGGGTGCACCGAGCATCCCGCGACCGCAAAGGCGAGCGCGCCTAGGCTTGCAATGATCGAGGGGTAGCCGTTCGGCCAGTGCCGCGAAAAACGCATGGTACGCAACTCAGGGCTCGCGGTGGCAATCCTGCCGACACCGCAGCTGGCCCCATTACAGGAACAGAGCCACAGCTGGAGCTAGTGGCGAGGTGCAACAGGCCCCAATATTCCTCGGCCCAACCTGCTCGACGGCCGCGGTTCCAAAATTAGCTATTTGATTTCAATATCTTATCTGCAGTGGCGAAATAGGCGCAGCCGCCGGAAAACCATGCGTGGACGCATCATTTCGCGGCTGCGAAGACGACGCCCATCCTCGCCCCTCCACGTTCTGGCGGGCATCTGCTGCAGCGTGCGTAGCTCGCCGCCTAAGCCTCCGACTCCGTTGCCTTGGCGCGGATGGGGGGTTGGGGGCGGCGTGCCTCGCCCGGCTCCAGGACGAAGCGCTGGTCGAGCGCGTACCACGGCGCGGCGCCGCCGAGCGTCGCGTTCGCCTCGTCGTGGCGGACGTAGGCGCCGAGGAGCGCGCGCGTGACGCCGAACTGCACGTCGCTGTCGATGTGGGGGTCGTCGGGCACGTAGATCTGGGAGATGAGCGTCTTGAAGCCGGGCTTATGGATCATGAAGTGGAGATGCGCGGGGCGGTAGTTGTGCCGCCCCGTGGCCTTGATCAGCGCGCCCACCGGCCCGTCGATCGGCACCGGATAGCCTGCCGGTAGCACGCTCCTGAAATCGAACCGCCCGTCGCCATCCGTCACGAAACGCCCGCGCAGGTTCATCTCGGCCTGGCCCGGGTCCTGGTTCTCGTAGAGCCCCTCGGGCGAGGAGTGCCACACGTCGACCTCGGCGCCCTCGACCGGCCGGCCTGCGCTGTCTTCGACTTTCACCTTCGCGATCAGCGCCGGCCCCGGCGTGGCCGAGCGCACCAGACTCGCGCCGCTCGAGCATAGCGGCTGGTCGTCACGCCAGAAGGGCCCGAGCAGGTTGGCCTGAGTCTCGGTCTGACCATTGTCGCCGTTGTTGAGGAGGCAGACGAGGGCCGAGACGCCGAGCGAGCCCGCCATCAGCACCACCTCGTTGTGCGAGGGCGTGGTGCGCTGGCCCATGGCGGCGATCAGGCGCGTTGCCTGCTGGAATTCCTGCTCCGTGAGCCGCACGTCGCGGATGAAGCCGTGCAGGTGCTCAACGAGCGACAGGAGGATCTGCCGCAGCCGCGGGTCGGCCGTGTGGCCGAAGGCCTCGAGGACGGCATCGGTGACCTGCGCCTGGTTTTCGATGATCATTTTGTCGAAGCCTACCGAATAGAGCGCGGGCTATGCTGGCGCCAGCCGCCAAGAACCCGAGGGGAGGATCATGCCGCAGCATCCCGAGCAGCTGGTCGAGGGCAAGAAGCGCCCCTTCACGGGCGCCGAGTACCTGGAGTTGCTGCGCGACGGCCGCGAGGTCTATATCTACGGCGAGCGCGTCGCCGATGTCACTAGGCATCCAGCCTTCCGCAATGCCGCCGTCTCCGCCGCCAAGCTCTACGATGCCCTGCATGCGGCGGAGAGCAAGGAGACGCTGACCACGGCCACCGACACGGGCTCGGGCGGCTACACGCACCGCTTCTTCAAGGCTGCCCGCTCGCGCGAGGAGCTGATCGCCCAGCGCGATGCCATCGCCGCCTGGGCGCGCATCACCTACGGCTGGATGGGCCGCAGCCCGGACTACAAGGCGGCGTTTCTCAATACGCTCGGTGCCAACGCCCAGTTCTACGGGCCATTCGCCGACAACGCGCGCGCCTGGCACAAGCGCGGGCAGGAGGCCGTGCTCTACGTCAACCACGCGCTGGTCAACCCGCCCATCGACCGCAACAAGCCGGTCGAGGAGGTCAAGGACGTCTACATCACCATCCAGAAGGAGACCGATGCCGGCATCTATCGTCTCGGGCGCCAAGGTCGTCGCCACCAACTCGGCGCTGACCCACTACAATTTCCTCGGCCAGAACATGAGCCAGGAGATCACCGATCCGAGCATGGTGGTGATGTTCATGGCGCCGATGAACACGCCCGGCATCAAGCTGATCTGCCGCGCCTCCTACGAGGCCGCCGCCGCCGCGACCGGCTCGCCGTGGGACTATCCGCTGACCAGTCGCTTCGACGAGAACGACGCCATCTTCGTGTTCGACAACGCCTTCATCCCCTGGGAGAACGTATTCATTCACCGCGACGTGGAGCGCCTCAAAGCATTCTATCCGCGCTCGGGCTTCGTCAACGGCTTCACCCTGCAGGGCACGACGCGGCTCGCGGTGAAGCTCGACTTTATTGCGGGGCTGCTGATGAAGGCGGCGCGCGCCACCGGCGTGGAGGCCTTCCGCGGCGTGCAGGTGCAGATCGGCGAGGTGCTGGGCTGGCGCAATCTGTTCTGGTCGCTCAGCGATGCCATGGCCTGCAATCCGGAGCCCTGGGTCGACGGGGCCGTGCTCCCCAACATCCGGGCATCGTCCGCCTACCGCCTGTTCATGACGGAGGCCTATCCGGCGGTGCGCTCAATCGTCGAGAAGGTGATCGCCTCGGGCCTCATCTACCTGCCGAGCCACGCCCGCGACTTCAAGAACCCCGACATCGACAAGTACCTCGCCCGCTACGTGCGCGGGTCGGCCGGCATCGACTACAAGGAGCGCATCAAGATCATGAAGCTGCTGTGGGACGCGGTCGGCAGCGAGTTCGGCGCGCGCCACGAGCTCTACGAGATGAATTATGCCGGCAGCCACGAGCTGGTGCGCCTATTCCCGCTGCAGCTGGCGCAGGGCTCCGGCGCGCTCAAGGAGATGGAGGCGCTGGTCGAGAAGTGCATGGCCGACTACGACGAGGACGGCTGGAAAGACCCCGCCTACCACGGCAACAGCGACGTGTCGGCACTGGATCGGCTGAAGGGGTAGGGTGCAAAAGGCGATTGCCGCATTGCACCGCGTTCTTGCTCGGGGGCGCGACAGACCGCAATGGCAAGCGGTGCCTGGGGCCGCAACTCAACCCCGTCCTGAGCCCGTCGAAGGGCGGCTGAAAGCCACCGCCCGGGCCTCGTGGGTTCGACAAGCTCACCACGAGGGTTTCGCGGTGGTGACCGACACTCGGCGCAATACGCCCCGATCAAATTGGGCGCTATTGCACCCTACGGTCCTGCCCGACTAAAAAGGACGCCATGCTCACCTACACCGTGCACGAGCCGCCCGACCCGCCGGCCGACCGCATCGACCGGGCCGAGAAGCTCGTGTTCATCAAGGACGGCTTTACCTGGGCCGCCGCGATTTTCGGCCCGCTCTGGATGATCGTGCATCGGCTGTGGTGGGCGCTGCTCGGGCTGGTCCTCATCGCAGGCAGCCTGCAGCTGACGGCCAAGTTCACCGGCATCGATCAGCGCTGGGTGGCACTCGCGGGCTTTGCCATCAATCTGCTGGTCGGCTTCGAGGCCGACACGTTGCGGCGCTGGGCGCTGGAGCGCCGGGGCTGGCGCATGCTCGGCGCGGTATCGGGGCGCACCTACGCCGAATGCGAGCGGCGCTTCTTCGAGGCGTGGCTGCCGGCGCAGCCGATCCTGACATCGACGGGCTCTTCCCCGCCCATGGGCGGCGGCCTCCTCGGCGGCTGGCGCCGCAGCTTCGGTGGGCTCAGGGGAGCAAGAACCTGACACTCCCATGCAGCGCCTCGTCATCATCGACTACGGCTCCGGCAACCTTCACTCCGCCGCCAAGGCCTTCGAGCGCGCGGCGCGTGAGAGCGAAGCCGGCGTGGCGATCGAGGTGAGCGCGGACGCGGACGCGGTGGCGAGCGCCGACCGCGTCGTGCTGCCGGGGGTGGGCGCCTTTGCCGACTGCCGCGCCGGACTAGATGCCGTGCCGGGCATGGTCGAGGCGCTGGAGCGGACCGTGCGCGAAAAGCACCGGCCGTTCCTCGGCATCTGCGTCGGCGCGCAGCTGATGGCCGAGCGCGGGCTCGAGTTCCGCGTCACGCCGGGCTTCGGCTGGATTGCGGGCGACGTGCGCGCGATCGAGCCGAGCGATCCCGCGCTCAAGATCCCGCACATGGGCTGGAACACGCTCGACGTCGTCAACCCGCACCCGCTGCTCGACGGCATCGCCACGGGGCCCGGCGGCCTGCACGCCTATTTCGTGCACTCCTTCCACCTGGTGCCCACGAACCGCGCGACGCTGGTGGCGACCGCCGACTACGGCGGGCCGGTGACGGCGATGGTGGCGAAGGACAACCTCGCCGGCACGCAGTTTCACCCGGAGAAGAGCCAGACCCTCGGCCTCAAGCTGATCGCCAATTTCCTGGCCTGGCGGCCTTAGGCGCGTTCGGCATCGGTCAGTTTGGCACCCGCAAAATCGCGGTTGTCATCCCGGGCCTTGTGCCCGGGATCCATCCCTCAGCTTGCGCAGGAGTTCGAGGATGGTTGGATCCCGGAGACAAGCGCCGGGATGACACCTTGTGCTTGTGTCGTTGCCTCGATCGCCTCAACGACTCGCTTGGCGAAGCCGTCGTCAATAGCTCACACCGCCGACGAGGCGCAGCTTGATGTAGTCGAGTTGCTCGAAGTTGCCGTACTCGATGGTGATCATGCCCGACTCGCCCGAGCTCGGCTTGAGCTCGACCTTGAGGCCCAGCGCGTCGGAGAGGTCCTTCTCGAAGGCCTTGGTGTCGGTGTCCTTGGCCTTGGGCTCGCGCGCGCCTGACTTGCCGCCGCCGACGCGTTCGGCCTTCTTCTCCTGCACCAGCGCCTCGACCTCGCGCACGCTCATGTCCTCGGCGACGATGCGCCGGGCGAGCGGCTCGGCGTCCTCGCGGCCGACCAGCGCGCGCGCGTGGCCGGATTTGAGCTTGCCGGTCCTGACCAGGGCCTGCACGCCTTCGGGGAGCTTCAGTAGCCGCAACGTGTTGGTGAGATGGCTGCGGCTCTTGCCGATGGTGTCGGCGACATCCTCTTGTGTGTAGCCGAAGCGCTCGATCAGCTCGTGGTAGCCGGCCGCCTCCTCGATCGGGTTGAGGTCCTGGCGCTGCACGTTCTCGATGACGGCGAACTCGGCCACCTCCTGATCGGAGAGGTCGCGCACGATGACGGGCACGGTGTGCAGCGCCGCCTTCTGCGCGGCCCGCCAGCGCCGCTCGCCGGCGACGATCTCGTAGCCGCCAGCCTGCAGATCGGGCCGAGCGATAATGGGTTGCACCAGCCCCTTGGCGCGGATCGAGTTGGCGAGGTCCACCAGCTCGATGGTGTCGAAGTCCTTGCGCGGATTGAGGCCGCTGGGGTGCAGCTGGTCGATGGAGACGAGGCGCTGCTCGCCATGCAGCGGCAGCCGCTGCTCGGTCTGCGGCGCCTCCCCGATCAGCGAAGCAAGCCCACGGCCGAGCCGGCCCTTCTGCATCGGTATCGCCATGGGGTCTCCCCAATGTCTCAGATAATCAGTCACTTACAGATACTTTCGTAGGTTGGGTCGAGCGCTAGCGATGACCCAACACAAGAGACGGCCGTTTGGCTTGCGTTGGGTCTTCGCATTCGCTTGACCCAACCTACGCCGCTACGCCGCCCGCAGCTGGCGCTCGCGCTCGATCACCTCGTGCGCCAGCTTGATGTAGTCCTGGCTGCCGTTGCAATCGTAGTCGTAGAGCAGGATCGGCTTGCCGTGCGAGGGGGCCTCGGCCACCCGCACGTTGCGGCGGATCATGGTGGTGTAGACCTTGGGCCCGAAGAAGGCGCGCACCTCGTTCTCGACCTCCTTGGAGAGGGAGGTGCGGGCATCGTGCATGGTCAGCACCACGCCCTGGACCTCGAGACCGGGGTTGAGCGTCGCTTTGACCTGGTCGATGGTCTCCTTGAGCTGGGAGATGCCCTCGAGCGCGAAAAACTCGCACTGAACCGGCACGAGCACGGCATGCGACGCCGTCATTGCGTTCAGCGTCAGCAGGTTGAGCGAAGGTGGGCAGTCGATCAGCAGGTAGGCGTAGGGCACATCGGCCGGCCGCGCCTTCTGCTCGGCAATCAGCGCCGCGACCGCATCGCGCAGGCGGAACGGGCGGTTGGCCTCCGCCATCAACTCCGTTTCCAGGCCGACCAGATCGGCGTTCGCCGGCACCACGCTCAGGTTGGGCACCAGCGTCTGCGTGCTGGCCTTGGCGATCGTGGCCTTGCCGGTGAGCACATCGAAGCTGGTGAGGTTGCGCGCTTCGGGGGCGACGCCCACACCGGTGGAGGCGTTGCCCTGCGGGTCGAGGTCGAGGATCAGCACCTTCTCGCCTATTGCCGCCAGGGCCGTACCGAGGTTGATGGCGGTGGTGGTCTTGCCGACGCCGCCCTTCTGGTTGGCAATGGCAAGGACGCGCAGGCCGGGGGAGGAAGTTGCGCGGCTCACGGGCTATTTCCCTTCATCTTGGGGCTTGTCGGGTATGGGCTGCGGTTGCCGGATCAGGACGATCTGTCCATCCGGCTCGGTTTGGCTCGACGCGAGTTCAACATTGAAATCCCACGTCTTTCTGGCGGCTTCGATCTCCGCAGCGGCCTCTTTTCCCTTCATGAACAGGCCGACGGTGGCGGACGTGAAGAGCGGCGCCGCGAGCCCGAGCAGCCGCTCGAGTGGCGCCAGGGCCCGTGCCGAAACCACGTCCGTGTGCGGCAAACTAGCTTGAGTCGCCACGGTTTCGATTCTTATCGACAGGATATCCACACCGATCCGGCCGGCGATTTGCGTCTGCCGCACCACCTCGCGCAGGAAGGCGCACTTGCGCGCGTTGCTTTCGATCAGGACGACGCGGCGGCGCGGTTCCCCTCTCCCGTCGGCCTCTGGGATTCCCCCCACCCCTAACCCCTCCCCGCAGGGGGGAGGGGAATCGGGCGGAGCCAGGGGCAAGCGGTCAGCCCACAGGATCGCGACGACCAGGCCGGGGAAGCCGGCGCCCGAGCCCAGGTCGACCCAGGTGCGGGCCTCGGGTGGAGCGAGCGTGAGCAATTGTGCGGAATCGGCAAAATGACGCTGCCAGACATCATCGAGCGTACCGGGCGCCACCAAGTTGACGGCCTTCTGCCACTGCCGGAGAAGCCGCTCGTAGACGTCTAGTCGGGCCAATGTTTCACGTGAAACATCGAAGCAGGCAGCAAAATCGCTGGCCGTACGGACAGCGTGGCGGGGAGTGCGGGTCATGGGGCGCAGCATACGCCAGCGTCGGCACACGCGGACAAGGGTTGCCAGATCTAAGCAAACCTAGCCCCCCACGCGGCTGATTGCTTGACGCATCGGCAGCTACCTCTCAGTATCCCACCGATAGCTCGAATGGTTCGTATAGCCCGTATCTTGTTAGGCGTCCTATGGTTGAATCAAATGGTCCGCGTGATCCTTGGCACGACATCGTCAGCCAGCTCCGCGATATCTTCGGCCAACTCCGCGAGTTCAGAAATTTCGCTTTTCTATTCCTCACCATCCTAATCGCTTACCTAGGGTGGGTTGGCGTTCAGCTATACGACCTCAACGGAAAGGTGAGCGGTATTGATGAGCGGGTCAAAGGAATAGAGAAGGCCATCGGGACAGTACGAGTTCAGACCGCAGACACTGGTGATGTACTTGCCATAGTCAAACGGATCGAGCAGCGAAGCGGCACGAACTCCCCTACCGTGCCGATCGTACCGACACCCACGGCTCTATCAAAATTTGAGGCCGAACTGATTCGAAGTCGTCTTGGAGTGCTGCCCAGGGAAAGCGGGATACCAGGAAAAATTCAGATCGGAGACAGGATACCTGATGCGGTGACAAAACCGCTTCCTGATGATCTCGTAGCGAAGTTTCCGAAGCTGAAAGGCGTGCGGTTCATTGTTGATGACGTCAACAATGCCGTAGCTCTGGTTGAATTCACTTCAAGTAGGGTCTTTGCCGTAATTTGAACTGCTGATCCGCTATCGCGAAGTATGTAGCCGCAGCGCCCAAGGCAACGGCTAGGCTGGAGAGCAACGCTATCGTCACAACCAATGTGTCTGCGTACCCGAACATGCCTATCGGCAGGGCTATGAAAGCAACGGCTAAAGCTACCCTCGCCGTGAGGCGCAGGGCCTTTGATGATG
This sequence comes from uncultured Alphaproteobacteria bacterium, assembly GCA_963797005.1. Taxonomy (GTDB): domain Bacteria; phylum Pseudomonadota; class Alphaproteobacteria; order Rhizobiales; family Hyphomicrobiaceae; genus AWTP1-13. Next base: position 543,553 of record CAWCOF010000009.1, on the reverse strand, counting down.
CTTGATGGCTCATTGTTTGCGGTCCTTCCAGGATCGCCAAGCAGCCCAGCCCCGTCCGCAGTGCCACCCGTCTCGCTTGAACGCCCACGCCGGGCCTAAGTTGCTACAGCAAGTAGCATGCCATAGGAGGCGTTTGACAAGGTAGGCGATTCGATTCGCCTGGTGAACGAATTTCTGGCATTTTTAAGTGAATATAAAATTGGCGAAATTCGGTGCCAGCAGAGACAGGACAGCCCAAGCGCGGTCGCGGTCGACCGGGCCACGATCCCAGCGTCAAAGCTCAGGAGCTTAAGCTTACGCTTGATCCTGAAGTGCATGCCTGTCTCGCCAAGCTCGCGAGCCGAGGGGGCTATGGCGGTAGGGACAAGGCATCGGTGGCCCGGTACATCATCGAGCGTCGCATCGATGATTTGAAGCAGGTCGGGCTGCTGCCAAACTCAATCATCGGAGAAAGACCCGTGCACTAGTTGCGTGCAAATACAGCGCACGCAATCAACGCGGGTGTTTGTGAAGTACACAATAGATGTTTCACGTGAAACATCTCCGCCGCGGAAGCCTTCAGTTCCGGCCTTGAGGCCAGGGAACGCCCTACCCGCCCGCGGCATATGGGGGGATCAGGAACGTCTCCTTCTGCGAGGGTCCCACCTGCGACTGGCCGACGAAGTCGAGGCAGATCTGGCGCACGGCGGCGGGCCAGTGCGGACCGTCGAGCATCGCATCGCGCACCTTTTGCAGATGCTCATCGAGGGTGGCGACGGCCATCGCCCGGCGCTGCTGGTCATCTCCGGCGACGAAGGCGCGGATCTCATCGGGACGCATCAACTCCTGGATGTATTTGGCGACGTTTCTGGGCTGCATCCGAACGCTCCTCGCGTTGCGTTGATGCGCGACGCCTAACGTGAGTCGCGGCGGTGCCCGCCACCCATCGCGGGGGATTTGCACCGCGTGTCCTTGGTTTCCACATTGGCCCCCGAGGAGCCTTCGGCGTGCTTGACGCGCGAATTGGTCTTTTGACGCCGGGGGGTGGCTTCGCTAGGTTGCGCGCGGTTTTGGCAACGTTTCCCAAACGCCCCATGCCTGATGCGAGCTACGACGTGATCGTGGTCGGTGGCGGCCATGCCGGCTGCGAGGCCGCGGCTGCGGCTGCCCGCATGGGTGCGCGCACGGCGCTGGTCACGCATCGCTTTGCCACCATCGGCGAGATGTCCTGCAACCCGGCCATCGGCGGCCTCGGCAAGGGCCATCTCGTCCGCGAGATCGATGCGCTCGACGGGCTGATGGGGAAGGTGGCCGACGCCGCCGGCATCCAGTTCCGCCTGCTCAACCGCTCTCGGGGGCCCGCGGTGCAGGGTCCGCGCGCCCAGGCCGACCGCAAGCTCTACAAGGCCGCCATGCAGGCGGCGATCCGGGCGACGCCGAACCTAGAGGTCATCGAGGCCGCGGTCGAGGACCTGGTGATCGAAAACGGCCGGGTCCAAGGCATCGTCGCCGCCGATGGCCGCCGCCTGCACGCGGGTGCGGTGGTGCTGACCACCGGCACGTTCCTGCGCGGGCTCATCCACCGGGGCGAGGAGAAGACGCCGGCGGGCCGCCATGGCGAGCCTCCGGCCAACGGCCTCTCCGAGCGGCTCCTGGCGCTGGAGTTGCGGCTCGGCCGGCTGAAGACCGGCACGCCGGCGCGCCTGGCGGCGAGCTCCATCGATTGGGCAAGCGTGGAGATGCAGGCCGGCGACGACCCGCCCGTGCCGTTCTCGTTCCTGACCGAGCGGATCGCCAACCGGCAGATCGAATGCGGCATCACGACCACGACCGAGGCCACGCACGCCCTCATCCGCGCCAACCTGCATCGCGCGCCCATGTACTCGGGCCAGATCGACAGCGTCGGCCCGCGCTACTGCCCCTCGATCGAGGACAAGGTCGTGCGGTTCGCGGACCGCGCCGGGCACCAGATCTTCCTCGAGCCCGAGGGCCTCGACGACGACACCGTCTATCCCAACGGCGTCTCCACCTCGCTGCCCACCGACGTGCAGGAAGCGTTTCTGCGCACCATTCCCGGGCTCGAGCGCGTCGTCATCAAGCGCTTCGGCTACGCCATCGAGTATGACTACGTCGACCCGCGCGAGCTCCTGCCGACGCTGGAGGTCAAGAAGCAGCCCGGGCTGTTCCTGGCCGGCCAGATCAACGGCACCACCGGCTACGAGGAGGCGGGCGCGCAAGGCATCGCTGCCGGCCTCAACGCGGCGCTGGCGGCATCCGGCGATGCGCGCCGGTTCGTCGTCTCGCGCGCCGACGGCTATGTCGGCGTGATGATCGACGATCTCGTCACGCGCGGCGTCTCCGAGCCCTACCGCATGTTCACCTCGCGCGCCGAGTACCGGCTGCGCCTCAGAGCCGACAATGCCGACCAGCGCCTCACGCCCTCAGGAATAGACCTTGGTTGTGTCGGGGCCGAGCGCCGGGCCGCGTTCGAGCGCAAGTGCCGGGCGCTGGTGGAAGGGCGCGAGAAACTGGAGGCGCTGACGCTCACGCCGAACGAGGCGGCGCGACACGGGCTGGAAATCAACCGGGACGGCCGCCGAAGATCGGCCTTCGACCTGCTGGCCTATCCGGGCGTCGATCTCGCCCGTCTGCGCGCGATCTGGCCGCAGATCGGGGGCATCGACGCGAGCATCGCAGCCCAGCTCGAGGTCGACGCGCGCTATGCCCACTATGTCGCCCGGCAGGAGGCGGATGTGATTGCCTTCCGCAAGGACGAGGGCGTCGCCATCCCGCTGGACTTCGATTTCGCCGGCATCGCGGGGCTCTCGGCCGAGGTGCGCCAGAAGCTCGAGGCGCTGCGCCCCGTCACGCTCGCGCAGGCCTCGCGCATGGAAGGGATGACGCCGGCGGCCCTCATGCTGCTGCTCGCCCACCTGCGCAAGCCGCCCGCGCGGCGCTCGGCTTGACCTGTCATCCCGGAATTTGCGCCAGCAAATATCCGGGACCCAGGGCAGCAACGATCGCGCGCTGCTCGTGGCCTCTGGGTCCCGGCTCTCCGCTTCGCTCCGGCCGGGATGACAGTGGTGCGAACAGGCGCCGACCTGCTCCCCTCCCCCCTGCGGGGAGGGGTTGGGGGTGGGGGTAGCCCAAGCAGCATGGAGCGCGCGGCTTCACCCCACCCGGATCGGCGCGCGAAGAGCGCGCCGATCCACCCTCCCCGTCGAGGGGAGGGTGGACTGCGCGGAACGGCCCGGAGTGCAGGATCAATGTTTCACGTGAAACATTGGCAGCGGGTTCGCGGCCATGCGCCGCCGAGCACGGTACCGCGGCTCATCGTCAAGAGGCCGCGCGCTGTCCGCGCAGCAGCTCGACGAGCGCATCGGGCTCGGTGACGGGCAGCGAACACTGCGGGCCCAGACAAGCGTAGGCAGTCGGCTTGCCGTCGACTGCGGTCTTGCCGGCGAGCGGCCCCGCACCCGGAACCTGGTCCTCTGCCAATACCTGCAGCACCGCGCCGGGGAGAGAAACGCCGAACATCGCGCGGGCGAGCGGCATGGCGCCGACGGCCGGACCCCGCGTCGCAGGCGCCGAAGCGGCGGGGTCGATCACCACCACATGCTGGGGGGCGATCAGGTCAAAGGCACAGGCGAGAAGGCCGCAGTGGCCGAGCGCGTTCTTGGCCAGGTCGTCACCGAACATCGCGGGGATCGCCTGGGCACGTTCCATGTATCCGGGCTTGGCGGTGAGCAGATTGAGCGCCACCAGGTTGGAGATCATGACGGCGTTGGCGTTGGGCACCGCATCGTCGTGGGCGCCGCGCATGCGCACGATCACGTCCGGCGTGTCGTCGGCCGTGAAGGCATAGCCGCCCCCCTCGGCGAGCCAGTAGTGCCGGTCGAGCGTCGTGCACCAGAGCTCCGCGGCGGCCAGATAGGCGGGCTCGTTGGTCGCCTGGTAGAGCCGCAGAGCGCCCCAGATCATATTGGCATAGTCGCTGGCGGTGGCCGGTGCCTTGCCCTGGCCGGCACGGTAGGAATGAATGAGGCGGCCGTCCGTCTCCATGTGTTCCGTGACGAAGCGGAAGGCAGTTGCCGCGGCCGCTAGCCACTCGGACCGTTCAAACACGCGCGCGGCATGGACAAGGGCGGCGATCATCAGTCCGTTCCAGTCGGCGAGCACCTTGTCGTCCCAGCCGGGGCGAATGCGGCCGGCACGCCGCGCCAGCAGCTTGGCGCGCATCGCAGCCAGCGCCTGCTCGTCCTCGGCGGACCGCAGCTCCAGCCCGCCAAGCCGGTTGAGGATGGTGTGGCCTTCCCAGTTGCCTTCCGCCGTGACGTCGTAGACCTCGCAGAACAGCTTGGCGTCGTCAGCGCCCAGCACCTCTTCCACCTCGGCCTTCGACCAGACGTAGAACTTGCCCTCCTCGCCCTCGCTGTCGGCGTCGAGGGAGGCAGCGAAACCGCCGCCCTCGGCGACCATCTCGCCGAGCAGCCAGCCAACCGTCTCCTCGATGCGCACGGCGTAGAGCCGGTTGCCGGTCTCGCGCCACACCTCGCACATGAGGTCAATGAGCAGCGCATTGTCGTAGAGCATCTTCTCGAAGTGCGGCGCGAGCCAGCGCTCGTCGACGGAGTAGCGGGCAAAGCCGCCGGCGAGGTGGTCGTAGATGCCGCCCTGGCAGATGTTGACGAGCGTGATCTCGACGCCCTGCTTGGCGGCGGCATGGCCGTAGCGGATGGCCCCGCGCCAGAGGAGCCAGAAAAAATTCCACTGCGGGAACTTCGGCGCGCCCTGCAAACCGCCGCGGCCCATGTCGACGGCATTGACCATGCGCAGCGTGAGATCGGCCAGCGCCCGCTCGTCGAGGATGGTCGCCGTATCGGGCCCGCCGGACGGGGTCGAGCCGGCAGTCAGGGACGCCACCAGGAGCTCGACGTTGTGGCCGACCTTGTCGCCTTCCTCGCGGTAGACGCGCGCGACCTCGCGCAGCACCTGCGGAAAGCCGGGACGGCCGAAGCGCGGCGTGGGCGGGAAGTAGGTGCCGCCCCAGAAGGGACGCGCCTCGCTGTCGAGGAACATGGTCAGCGGCCAGCCGCCGTGCTCGCCCAGGTTATGCAGCGCGCGCATGTAGATGGCGTCGATATCGGGGCGCTCCTCGCGGTCGACTTTGATGTTGACGAAGAGGTCGTTCATGACCGCGGCGGTGGCGGCGTCCTCGAAGCTCTCGTGCGCCATGACGTGGCACCAGTGGCAGGCCGCGTAGCCGACGGAGAGCAGGATCGGCTTGCCCGTGCGCTTGGCTTCCGCCAACGCCTCCGGCCCCCATGCCCACCAGTGGACCGGGTTGTCCTTGTGCTGCAGCAGGTAGGGGCTGGTCTCGCGGCCGAGCCGATTTTCCGGCGGAGGTGCTGATGTCATGCGGCAGCCTAACGCGGATCGGGTGCGTGACGAAACCTAACCTCCGTCAGCGCGAAGCCTGCACAAGGGCGATCGGCCGAGAGACGCGGCGCGACGCGGCGCCCACGTCGCGCATCCGCTCGAGGTCTCGAAACACAAGGCGCTGTGACAAGCGCGACAAATGTGACAGCGTATGCTCGATTGGCGGGCAGTCGGGCCGCGCCACGACACGCTGCCCGGCGGCTTCGCACGCGACCTGCTCATTTGCTCAAGCTTCGTTCCATGACGGCCAGGGACACCATTTTCGCCCTTTCCAGCGGCCACGGACGTGCCGGCGTGGCCGTCCTCCGCCTGTCCGGTCCTGCCGCACAGACCGTGCTCGATCGCATGGCTGCGCCGAGACCGCGGCCCCGCTACGCGAGCCTGCGGCACGTCAAGCATCCCCACACCGCCGAGGTCCTCGATGAGGCGCTGGTGCTCTGGTTCCCCGGCCCGAAGAGCGAGACCGGCGAGGACATGGCCGAGCTCCACGTGCACGGCGGACGGGCGGTGATCCAGGGCGTGCTCGAAGCGATCGCCACAATCGCCGGATGCCGCCTGGCCGAGCCTGGAGAGTTTGCCCGCCGCGCCTTCGAGCACGGCAAGCTCGACCTCACCGGAGCCGAAGGCCTTGCCGACCTGATCGATGCCGAGACGGCCGCGCAACGGCGCCAGGCACTCAAGCAGGCGGCAGGGGCGCTGCAGCGGCTTTATGACGGTTGGCGGCTGCGCATGCTGCGCGCCTTGGCACTGCTGGAAGCAGCCATCGATTTTTCCGACGAGGCCAGCGTGTCGGCGGATACGCTGCGCCAGGCTCGCGTCGAGGCCGAGGCGCTGCACGCGCAGATCAACCGCCATCTCGAGGACGAGCATCGCGGCGAGCTGATCAGGGACGGTTTTCAGGTCGTGCTCGCAGGGCCGCCAAACGTCGGCAAGTCCACCCTGCTCAACGCGCTCGCACAGCGCGACGTGGCGATCGTCTCCGCGGAGGCCGGCACGACGCGCGACGTACTCGAGGTGAAGCTCGATCTCGGCGGATTGCCGATCCTGGTCAGCGACACGGCCGGCATCCGCGAGACATCGGGCAATGTGGAGCAGGAGGGCATCCGGCGCGCGCTCGCCCGCGCGCAAGGTGGCGATCTGGTGCTGTGGCTGGTCGACGCCACGGCCCTCGATGCACCGCCGAAGCAGCTTTCACTGCGCCTCGACCGGCTGCTGGTGGTGGTCACCAAGCTCGACCTGCTCGACAGCAACGTCGGGCAGCGCCTGCCCGAAGGCGCGGTCGCCGTCTCGGCGCTCACCGGGGCGGGCCTCGACACGCTGACGCGCCAGATTGCGGCACGGGCGCGGACGCGCATCGGCACCGACGAGGGCCCGGCCCTGACCCAGGCGCGCCACCGCCAGCACCTCATCGGCTGCCGGGCGGCGCTGACCACGTTTCTCGCCTCGCCCCTCGAGGAGGTCGAGCTCAGGGCCGAGGACCTGCGACGCGCCGCGGCCTCGCTCGGGCGGATTACGGGTGCGGTGGACGTGGAGGACGTGCTGGGCGAGATCTTCGGCCGGTTCTGCATCGGCAAGTGACGCGTGCTACGGATGCCGGCCACAAAGCTCGGCTTCTGATTGCTGTGACCTGGGCTGGATAGAGTGCAGCGCGGTTAACAAAGATTTAGAGCCCTCTCCGTAGACTGGCGGCCGTCTAGAGCAAGATCGTTTCTGATCGAAGCCCTTTGCTTCGATCATGGAACGTGAATCTTGCTCTCAGTTTACTGAATAGAGCAGGATTCACGCTTCGGCCGAAACGTCGCCATCGAGGCACGGCGATTCCATCCGAAGCGATCCTGCTCTAAGTCCGTCCCGTACGGAGCCGGTATCATGCGTTCACGCTCCCGCACATCGCGCGCCGCCGCGTTGCCCCTGGCCCTCCTGATGGCCGTCGGCACCTTGCCGCTGGACACCGCGCCGGCCGAGGCAGGCCGCTTCAAGTTCCGCTACCACTACCACCACCGCTCGCGAGCCGCCCGGCACGTGAACAGGACCGACGACATCACCGAGCACCGCAGGCCGCCGATCAGGCTGCACTTTGGCCGTAGCGGCTCGTCCTCCAGTGCCAGTGCCACCGACGACAAGAATGGAAAGGCCAAGCCGCCGCTACAGGGCTCTGCCGCCGCGCATGCGGCCAGGGCGCAGGCGGTGCTCGCTGCCGAGCAGGCGGCGCAAACCACCCAGGGGTCACCCGTCTATGAGCCCGTCCCCCTCGGCAAGACGACGGAGTACACCGGCGGCGTAACCTGCATCGCCGGCTGCTGATCGCCTACCTGGACCTGCCGGCGAGCGGCATCTGCCGCTCGCTTCACAAAACTTTACATTCCCCACAAGCGCGCGAAACGCGGCTCTCCCAGATCAAGTCTGGCCACGACGGCCGAGACAAGACCAATGGAGAGCTCAATGTCCGATCAATCCGACCCCGCTTCCGCCCCGGCTCCACGCCGCGGGCGCGGATGGCTGTTCGTCACCACCATTGCCGTTCTGGCGGCGCTGACGGGTGCCGCCGCCTCCCAGGCCGTCGGCCACGGTCCAGGCTTCGGTCCTGGCTTCTGGCGCGAACGTGCATTCATGGGCCCGCTCGATCCTGCGCAAGCAGCGGAACGCGCCGACCGCGCCGTGCGTCACATGGCGATCGAGCTCGACGCCACGGCCGAGCAGCAGGGCAAGTTGCGCACCATCGCCAAGGATACGGTGACGGACCTCCTGCCGATGCGCGACAAGGCACGCGCCGCCCGCGAGCGCGCGCGGGAGCTGCTCACCCAGCCCACCGTCGACCGCGCGGCCATCGAGGCCTTCCGCGTCGAGCAGATGGCGCTGGCCGAGGCCGCGAGCAAGCGCATCGCCAAGTCCCTGGGCGACGCCGCCGAGGTGCTGACCCCGGAACAGCGGCGCGAGGTCGACTCGTTCGTGCAATGGCGCCGGAGCCACTGGCGACCCTGGCACCGCGGCTGACCTTGGGTGCGGCCGCCGGCAATACCCCGTGATGTTTCACGTGAAACATCGCTGCGGCACTCTGACGCCTGCTCGAGCCGGTCCACCCTCCCCTTGCGGGGAGGGCGCGCTTCGCGCGCCCTTCGCGCGGCGAGCCGGGTTAGGGGTGGAGGTAGATTGGGCGGCACGACTACCCCCTCACCCGGCTAGGGGGAGGGGAGCAGTCGCCTGTAGCGCGGCGCGAGCCTCAAGTGTGGCGTGCGATGTTTCACGTGAAACATCGCAGCCCCGCAACCAATCGCGGAATGGCCTGCCGCGCCGCCGCCCCCGCGACTAGAATGGCGCCGTGACCGATCGCATCCTCATCATCGAAGACGACGCCCGCCTCGCCGGCATGGTGCGCGACTATCTCGACGGCGCGGGCTTTCGCACCCTGCGCGCCGACAGCGGCGCGGCCGGCCTCGCTCTCCACGCCCGCGAGGCGGTCGACGCCATCGTCCTCGACCTGATGCTGCCCGACATGGACGGCCTCGACGTGTGCCGCAAGATCCGCGCACGCGCCGCCACACCGATCCTCATGCTCACCGCGCGCGGCGATGCCATGGACCGCATCGTCGGCCTGGAGATGGGCGCCGACGACTACCTGCCCAAGCCCTTCGAGCCGCGCGAGCTGCTGGCGCGCCTCAAAGCCATCCTGCGCCGCGGCAAGGCCGGCCCGGACCGCGACGTGCTGCGCTTCGGCCGGCTGGAGATCGATCGCGGCGCGCGCGAGGTCCGGCTCGACGGGGAGGGCCGCACGCTCACCTCCTACCAGTTCGACCTGCTCCTGACGCTGGCCGAGCATGCCGGCCGGGTCATGTCGCGCGAGGCGCTGATGGACACCACCAAGGCGCAGCCGCACGAGGCCTTCGACCGCTCCATCGACGTGCACGTCTCGCGCATCCGTGCCGCCATCGAGGACGATCCCAAGAAGCCGCGGCGGGTCATCACGGTGCGCGGGGCGGGCTACGTCTTCGCCAAGGCACAGGACTGAAGGCGATGAGCCGCCTCTATCGGCAGTTCTACCTGACGATCGTTGCCAGCCTGGTGCTGGTCGTCCTGGCCGCCGGCGCATTGTGGCGCTTCGCGCTCGACCCCTCGCCTGCCGAGCAGGCCTTCGAGATGGGCGGCGAGCTTGCGGCCGCGCTGGTGCCCCCCGCCGAGAGGGGCGCGGCGGCGCAGCAGGCAGCCATCGACCGCCTGCATGCACGTCTCCGCGTCGATCTCGCCCTGTTCGATGTGGACCGCCGCCGCATCGCCAGCGCCGGCCACCCTGTGCCGTCGCCGCGGCGGCGGATGAGCGGCGGCTGGGTGTATGGACCCGGCGGCGCCGCTTGGGCCATCCGCCTGCCTGACGACCGCTGGATCGTAGCGCGCGCACCCGGCCGTCGCCCGCCCCTGCTGCGCATCCTCGCCATCCTCGGCGGCATCGCCCTGGTGATCGCCATCTGCGCCTATCCGCTGGCGCGCCGCCTGACGCGTCGGCTCGAGCGGCTGCAGACAGGCGTGGAATCGCTCGGCGCCGGCGACCTTGCCGCCCGGGTCGAGGTGAAGGGCAAGGACGAGGTGGCGCGCCTCGCCCAGAGCTTCAATCGTTCCGCCGCGCACATCGAGGAGCTGGTCGCCTCGCACAAGCTGCTGCTGGCGAACGCCTCGCATGAGCTGCGCACGCCGCTGTCGCGCATCCGCCTCGGCGTCGAGTTCCTCAAGGAGAGCGCCGATCCCAAGCGCAAGGCGGAGCTCGAGCGCGACATCGCCGAGCTCGATGCCCTGATCGACGAGATCCTGCTCTCGAGCCGCCTCGATGCGGTCAAGGGCCTGGGCACCCGCGAGGAGATCGACCTGCTGGCGCTCGCCGCCGAGGAGGGCGCGCGCTTCGAGCATTGCACCGTCGGCGGCGTGCCTGTCTTCGTGCTTGGAGACCGGACGCTGCTGCGCCGCCTGGTGCGCAACCTCATCGAGAATGCCGAGCGGCACGGGGCGCCGCCGATCGAGGTCGAGGTTCGCCCGCGCGGGCATGAAGCCGTGATCACCATCAGCGACCGCGGTGCCGGCGTGGCGGAGCGCGACCGCGAGCGCATCTTCTCGCCGTTCTTCCGCACCGGTGCCGCCGCTTCCGGCACCGGCCTCGGCCTCACGCTCGTGCGCCAGATCGCCCGCCGGCACGGCGGCGATGCCGCCTGGGTCGGCACCGCCGCCCGCCCCAGCGCCATCGCCGTGACCCTGCCTGCCGCGTCGCCGCGCGCGGCACCGCCTGATCGACGGCTCAAGCGAACGGCCTTGCGTAGCAAGGTCGGCGGCCAGCACAGAGCGCCGACCGAGGTTGCTTGCCACTCCCACATGATTTCGCAGGTCTTTTTGCTCCTGCACCCATTCTTCCCGGACTCGGGACATCCTTTTTGCGTAGATGCAACCGTTGACATGTAATGAGATTAATTACATATGATCAGGAGCTTCAAGAGCAGGCCCCTTCGCGACTATTGGATCAAAGGCGCCGAGAGGGGCATCAAGCCGGAATGGATCGAACGCGTACATGAGCTGTTGTCATCCCTGGATGCGGCAGGCACTCCGGAAGATATGCGGCTGCCGACCTATGGCTTCCACGCGTTGAAGGGCAATCGGAAGGGCCAGTACGCAATGGACGATCCTCAATGAGCTACTTGGTCTCAAGCATCGAGTACCTGTTCCCTTCCAGGGAACTTGAGTGGAACCGTCAACTGGATATGGAGCCGACTGACCATGTGCCGGTGAGTACGTCCCTGCGGGTCGACCTTGCCTGTACTCGCCCAATAGCGGCCAGTTCCTCGCTCACCTCTGCGGCAGATAGAATGTTTCTTAAGGGCGTCATGCGTGTAGGAAACTGCGGACATAGCCGTCGCGCTTCGTTCCTGCCTGGGCTTGACATCTCGTTGCATCTCCCGCCAGACCAGCGGCCTATGGCCTCAGGGCAAGTGAGAGGCGCTCTTCGTAATCTTCGTCATCGACCGGATGGGCGTTTTGCGCTGCCTGAGCCTCGCATTCGGGAACAGTGCGCGGTTCTGGTTGAACCTTCAAGCCAACCACGATGCCTGGGGCGCGGAGCGCGCGGCTGAAAAACTCAGCATTGGCCGCTTTGCCGCGGCGTAGCTCCGCGCAACTCAACCTCAAACCAAGCCCAGGCGCGATCGCTCGGCCTTGTACCAGTCGAGGATCTGCGCGCCGGTCCAGAACACGACGTCGCTCGCGCCGCGGATGTGCTGCACGGCCTTGCGGAAATACTTCGCCCGGTGCGGCGCGCCCATGATGTAGGGGTGGACGACCAGCGCCATCACGCGGGCGGAGCCCGCCGCGTCCCGGTAGAGCTGCTCGAACTGGTCGATGGCGCGGTCGGCATACTCGGAAGCCTTGTGATGCTGGATCAGCATCATCGCCACGTCGTTGCACTCCTGCGTGTAGGGCACGTTGACGATGGCGCCCGACCGCGTCTTGAGCACCACCGGCTGGTCGTCGAGCACCCAGTCGCATACGTACTCGTAGCCTGCTTCGCTGAGCAGGTCGGGCGTCTCCCAGGTCTCCGTCAGGCCTGGGCCGAGCCACCCGCGCGGACGCTGCCCGGTGAAGCTCTGGATCGCCTGGGTGGTGCGCGCAATGTCGTCGGCCTCGTTCTCCACCTTTTGCATGCTCTTCTGCGTGAAGCCGTGGCCCATGAACTCCCAGCCGCGGTCCCGCGCCGCGCGCGCGATCGGCTCGTAGGCGGCAATCGCGCAGCCGTTGATGGCGAGCACCGCGGGAATGCGGGCCTCGTCGATGATGGAGAGCAGGCGCCAGAAGCCGACGCGGTTGCCGTACTCGTGCCAGGACCAGTTCGGGATGTCCGGCATCGGCGCCCCGCCCGCCGGCGGCGTGATCACCGTGCGCGGCATGGTCTGGCGGATGTCCCACTCCTCGACGTTGACGATCACCCACACCGCGAGGCGCGCGCCGTCGGGCAGCGCGAGCGCCGGCCGCTCGGTAATCGCGGAGTAGGCCAGTCGTTCGTTGGGCAGCATCGATCGAGCTCTCCCGTTGGACATGCAGGGTCGCCCGACATCATGCCACGTCAAGCACGCTCGATCAGTTCCCGCAGGGACTGTCTTCTGCTTGCCCTTGGCATCGAAGTTCTCCGGCGCCAGCCACGCCTCGAACGCCCGTTTGAGCGCGGGCCATTCGCCGTCGATGATGGAATACCAGGCCGAGTCGCGGTTGCGGCCCTTGTAGACGACCGCCTGCCGGAAGATGCCCTCGAACTTGAAGCCCAGCCGCAGCGCGGCCGCCCGCGACGGCGCGTTGAGCGCGTCGCACTTCCATTCGTAGCGGCGATAGCCCAGCTCATCGAAGACGCGCCGCATCATCAGGTACATGGCCTCGGTCGCGGCGGGCTTCCTCTGCAGCAGCGGCGAGTAGTTGATGTTGCCCACCTCGATCACGCCGTGCGCGGGATCGATGCGCATGAAGGTCGCCACGCCCACGGCCTTGCCGGTCTCGAGATCGATGATGGCGTGGAACAAGGGATCGCTGCCGGTCGCCACCTGGTCGAGCCAGGCGCGGTAGTCCGCCTGCTGAGCGAACGGGCCGACGAACAGGTAGGTCCAGTTGCGACCCTCCGCGTCGAGACTGTTGGCGGCCCATAGGTCCTCGGCATGGCGCGCCGGATCGAGCATTTCGAGCCGGCAGAACCGCCCCGTCATCGGCGTGCGCGGCGGTGGTGGCCTCGGCGTCCACCCCGGCAGCGGCCGGCCTATCGGCTGCGTCGAGGAGCCCATAAGCACACTCCAACTGTCATCCCGGCCGGAGCGCGTCAGCGCGGAGAGCCGGGACCCAGAAGATGCGAAAAAGCTCGGCAGCGCTTCGTGCACTGGGTCCCGGATATTCGCTGCAAGCGAATTCCGGGATGACAACGCGCGTGGCGCGCCGCCAGAACCTAGTTCTTGCCCGTGCTCATCGAGTTGAAGAACTCGGCGTTGGTCTTGGTCGAGCGCAGCTTGTCGATCAGGAACTCGATGGCGTCCATGGTGCCCATCGGGTTGAGGATGCGGCGCAGCACGTAGACCTTCTTGAGCTGGTCCGGGCGGCACCAGCAGCTCCTCCTTGCGCGTGCCGGAGCGCGACGACGTCGATCGCGGGGAAGATGCGCTTGTCGGAGACCTTGCGGTCGAGCATGATCTCGGAGTTGCCGGTGCCCTTGAACTCCTCGAAGATCACCTCGTCCATGCGGCTGCCGGTGTCGATCAGCGCCGTGGCGATGATGGTCAGCGAGCCGCCCTCCTCGATGTTGCGCGCGGCGCCGAAGAAGCGCTTGGGCCGCTGCAGGGCGTTGGAATCGACGCCGCCGGTCAGCACCTTGCCGGAGACGGCACCACCGTGTTGTAGGCGCGGCCGAGGCGCGTGATGGAGTCGAGCAGGATCACCACGTCGCGCTTGTGCTCGACGAGGCGCTTGGCCTTCTCGATCACCATCTCCGACACCTGCACGTGGCGCGAGTGGCCGGCTCGTCGAAGGTCGAGGAGATCACCTCGCCCTTGACCGAGCGCTGCATGTCGGTGACCTCCTCGGGCCGCTCGTCGATCAGCAGCACGATCAGGTAGCACTCGGGGTGGTTCGTCGGTGATCGAGTGGGCGATGTTCTGCAGCAGCACCGTCTTGCCGGTGCGCGGCGGCGACACGATCAGCGCGCGCTGGCCCTTGCCGATCGGCGACACGATGTCGATCACGCGCGGCGAGAAGTCCTTGATGGTCGGGTCCTCGATCTCGAGCTTCAGCCATTGGGTGGGATAGAGCGGGGTGAGGTTGTCGAAGTGGATCTTGTGCGTTGCTTCGCCTCGGGGTCCTCGAAATTGATCTTGTTGACCTTGAGCAGCGCGAAGTAGCGCTCGCCCTCCTTGGGCGAGCGGATCTGGCCTTCGACGGTGTCGCCCGAGCGCAGCGCAAAGCGGCGGATCTGCGAGGGCGAGACGTAGATGTCGTCGGGACCCGGCAGGTAGTTGGCGTCGGGCGAGCGCAGGAAGCCGAAGCCGTCCTGCAGCACCTCGACGACGCCGGTGCCGGTGATTTCGATCTCCTTGGACGCGAGCTGCTTGAGGTCGCGAACATCAGCTCCTGCTTGCGCATGGCGCTGGCGTTCTCGACGCCGACTCTCTTCCGCGAAGCTCAACAGCTCCGTCGGGGATTTGACCTTGAGGTCTTGGAGCTTCATTTCTTTGAGAACGTCTTGCATAAGAAACTCTCCGGATGGGCTCGCGACTTTGGGGGGTGGGATCTGGATGCGCGAAGCCGGAAGGAAGGTGGGAGGAGCCGAATGGCTATTCCGGATGGTGTCATGGGCCTTCGGACGCGGCTTGCGCTGATCCTGATGGCCTCACCTACACGCCTTGAGCGGCGGCCGGTGCTGACAAATCACTATATAGCAAGTTTTACAGCCGAATGAAAGAGCACCGGAAAGACAGCCGGTTCCCCTGTGGCTGAAGCGGCCTCAGAACGGCTTCACCACCACCAGAATAACGATGCCGACCATCAGCACTGTGGGCACCTCGTTGGCCAGCCGGTAGAACCGCTGGCTCCGGTATTGCGGTCGGCCGCGAAGTCCTTGCGCCAATAGCCCAGCGCGTGGTGGAAGCCGGTCAGCAGCACGACCAGCGCGAACTTGGCCATCAGCCAGCCGTCCAGGTACATGCCCTGCCACCAGGCGAGCCAGGGCCCGGTGATCCACACCACGATCATCGCCGGGTTCATGATGAAGCGCAGCAGCCGGTGCTCCATCACCTTGAAGGTCTCCGACAGCTCGGAGCCGTTCTCGGCCTCGCAGTGGTAGACGAAAAGCCGCGGCAGATAGAGCAGCCCCGCGATCCAGGAGATGACGGCCATCACGTGCAGCGCTTTGAGCCAGAGCAGCATTGCGCTGTCATACCGGGGCTTGTCCCCGGTATCCAGCCATCAACACGCTTCGGAGGAGACTGAGAACAAGCGCCGGCACGCCTAGCTATTCGGCTGGCGCACCAGCGCCACCAGGCGGGCCACGTTCTCGGGCGGCGTCTCCGGCACGATGCCGTGGCCGAGGTTGAAGACATAACGGCACGCCGGCAAGCGCGTTCGACCAGTTCTCGCACCTGCGCGCTCCAGCGCCTCGCCGCCGGCGACCAGCAGCAGGGGATCGAGATTGCCCTGCACGGCCACGCGCGCGGATCGCGCCAGCTCGACGCATGTGCTCCGAGCGTCATGCCGATGTCGCAGCCGACGCCCTGCACGCCCGTCGCCTGCCGTATAGCGCCTCAGCTTGCGCGCCCGCCCCGCGCGGAAAGCCGATGATCGGCACGCCCGGATGCCGGCGCTTCAGCTGCTCGCACGATTTGCGCCGTCGGCGCCACCACCCAGGCCTCGAACTCCTGCGGCGGCAGGCTGCCGGCCCAGCGTGTCGAAGATCTGCAGGAGATCGGCGCCGGCTTCGACCTGGCCGTCGAGAGTAGTCGACCGAGGCCTCGACAAGGATGTCGATCAGCTGGGAGAAGCCCGCGCGGATCGCGATAGGCCCACAGGCGCGCGTCCGCCTGGTCGGCCGAGCCCTCGCCGGCCACCATGTAGGTCGCCACCGTCCACGGCGCGCCGCAAAATCCGATCAGCGCCGTTGCACGGGGCAAGGTCCTGTCGCACCTTGCGCGACCGTCTCGAGACACGGGCGAACTTGGCGGCGGTGCGCTCGACCGCTCAAGCGGCTGAGATCGGCCTGTGTGCGAATCGGCTCGAGCCGCGGGCCCTTCGCCCTCGACGAACGCCACGCGCTGGCCCAGCGCGTCGGGCACCACGAGGATGTCGGAGAACAGGATCGCCGCGTCGAAGCCGAAACGGCGGATCGGCTGCAGCGTCACCTCGGCGGCGAGCGCGGGCGTGTAGCAAAGATCGAGAAAGCCGCCGGCCTTTGTCGCGCACCTCCCGGTACTCCGGCAGGTAGCGCCCGGCCTGCCGCATCAGCCAGATCGGCGGCGGCGACAGGGGCCGTCCGGAGAAGGCCTGCAGCAGGCGGCGCTCATCGGGCGCTTCGGCTGACCATCGTCGCCTTTCAATTCAAGAATAGAATCTGAACGTTGTTGTTATGACTCTTATAGGCGTGAGTTGCGAGGATATCCTTGTCTCACCCACCGGGTTGCGAACAGGTTCCCGGCCCGGCAAGCGCGCCACCAGGTGGTGGTCCACTCCGCCGCGAGCCACTATAGGCCAACAAGCCATTGATGCCATTGTCCGCACCGGCCAGTCCGGGATGCTGCAACTCGGGGCAGAATCTGTTGACAGGGCCGAGAGATTGCCGGCACATCGCGCCTTTCCCCGTGGAGCAGGGCGGGCGAGGTTTGGCTGTCCCGGCGGGCGGTCCTGTGGACCATTTTGTTGATGGAGGTACGGCTGCGGGCGAGAAGGCCGAAGGCGCGCTTGGCAGTGTGGATGAACTCTGATTTTCTCAACAAATGGTCAACCGCTTGCCGATCTCCTTCCATCTGCATCTGATCTCCGACTCGACGGGCGAGACGCTGACGACGATCGCCAAGGCGGCCGCCGTGCAGTACGCCCAGGTGCGCCCCGATCGAGCACGTGCATCCCCTGGTGCGCACGCACAAGCAACTGAGCGTGTGCTGCAGGAGATGGAGCAGGCGCCCGGCATCGTGCTCTATACCATCATCAACAGGGAGCTGATCGAGGAGATCGAGCGCCGCTGCCGCGAGCTCAAGGTGCCGTGCCTGCAGTGCTGCAGCCGATCATGCAGATCTTCGAGATCCTACCTCGGTGCGCCGCAGACGCCCGTCGTCGCCGGCCAGCACGTGGTCGACTGCCGACTACTTCCGCCGCATCGATGCGCTGAACTTCACCATGGCGCATGACGACGGCCAGCTGCCCCAGGACCTGAACGCCGCCGACATCATCATCCTCGGCATCTCCCGCACCTCCAAGACGCCGACCAGCATCTATCTCGCCCAGCGCGGCTACAAGACCGCGAACCTGCCGCTGGTGCCGGCATCGAGCTGCCGGAGGCGCTGACCAGGCCGCACACCGCCTTCGTCGTCGTGCCTGATTGCCAGCCCCGAACGCATCGCCGAGATCCGCCGCAACCGCGTGCTGACTGCTCGCGGACCGCAACCTCGACGATTACGTCGACCGCGACGCATATCGGCAACGAGATCGCCTATTCGCGCCGGCTCTGCGCCAAGCACGGCTGGCCGGTGATCGACGTGACGCGCCGCTCGATCGAGGAGACGGCGGCGACCATCATTAAGCCTGTGGCACGATCGCAGGGAGCCGGCCGAGCCCCCGCAGGAGGACGTCGGCAATGCCTGAGCCAGCCTCGCCGGAGCTGGTTCTCGCCTCGACCAGCCCGTTCCGCCGCCGCATGCTCGAAGCTGCCGGGCTGTCGTTCCGGGTCGTGCCGGCCGACGTCGACGAGGCGGCCATCAAGAAGCGGCTCGCGTCCGAAGGCGCCGCGCCTGCGGATATCGCCGAAGCCCTGGCGCGCGCCAAAGCCGAGGCGGTGAGTGCCCGTCTGCCGAACGCGCTGGTGATCGGCGCCGACCAGGTGCTGGCGCTCGGCAAGGAGCTGTTGACCAAGCCCAAAGACCTCGTGGAGGCGCGCGTCAGCTCGAGCGCCTGCGGGGCAGGACGCACGACCTGCTTCACGGCAGTGGCGCTGGCCGAGGGCGGCAAGAGCCTATGGGCCCATGTCGACACGGCTACGCTTGTCATGCGCGCGTTCTCCGACGCCTTCCTCGAGCGCTATCTTGCGGCGGAGGGCGACCGCATCTGCCGGATCGGTCGGCGCCTACGAGATCGAGGGCCGCGGCATGCAGCTGTTCGACCAGATCGAGGGCGACACTTTCAGCATCGTCGGCCTGCCGCTGCTCCCGGTGCTCGCCGAGCTGCAGACGCGCGCGGAGCAATTCCGTCATGATCCGCGCCTGCGTCATCGGCTGGCCGATCGAGCACTCGCGCTCGCCGCTCATCCACGGCTATTGGCTGAAGACCTACGGCATCGACGGCAGCTACACCAAAGAGGCGGTGCGGCCCGAGGAGGTCGCTGCCTTCCTGCGCTCCCTGCGCGAGCAAGGCTTCGCCGGCTGCAACGTGACGGTGCCGCACAAGGAGACGGCGTTCGCCGCCGCGGACGAGACGTCGCCTGCCGCGCGCGCCGTGGGGGCCGCCAACACGCTGTGGTTCGAGGGCGGCCGAGCTGATGGCGGACAACACCGACAGCCTTGGCTTCATGGAGCACTTGCGTGCCTCCGTGCCCAGCCTGAGTTTGAAGAACAAGCTTGTCGCCCTGCTCGGCGCCGGCGGCGCGGCGCGCGCGATCGTCTACGCCCTCCTGGAAGCCGGCGCGGCGGAAGTGCGCGTCTTCAACCGCACGCGGGAGCGTGCCGATGCCGTCGCGCGGCATTTCGGTGCGGCGCGTCAAGGTGCACGACTGGGACCGGCGCGCGGCGCGATTCCCGCGAGGCGGCGCTTCTCGTCAACGCCACCTCGCTCGGCATGAAGGGTGCCGGCGACGCTCGACATGGACGTGTCGCGGCTCGATCGATCGCTGCGTCGTCGCCGACATCGTCTACGTGCCGCTGGTGACGCCGCTGCTGGCTGCCGCTGCCGCGCGCGGCCTTGCCACTGTCGATGGGCTCGGCATGTTCCTGCACCAGGCGGTGCCGGGCTTCGAGAAATGGTTCGGCGTGCGCCCGGAGGTCACCGATGAGCTGCGCGCCCTGGTCGTTGCCGACATCGAGGGACGCTGATGCTGGTCATCGCCCTCACCGGCTCCATCGGCATGGGCAAGTCGACGGTCGCCCAGCGGTCTGCGCCAGCTCGGCATCGCCGTGTTCGATGCCGATGCCGAGGTGCATGCACTCTATGAGGGCGCCGCCGTCGCCCCCATCGAGGCGGCGTTTCCCGGCACGACGTCGGGCGGCAAGGTCGATCGCCAGAAGCTCAGCAAGGCACTGCTGCAGAACCCGGCCGGCTTCGCCAGGCTCGAGGCGATCGTGCATCCCCTGGTGCAGGCGGCCGAGCGCGCCTTCCTCAAAGCCGAGGCGGCCAGGGGTGCCCGGATGGCGGTGCTGGAGATCCCGCTTCTGTTCGAGACGGGCGGCAATGCCCGTGTGGACGTCGTGATCGTGGTCAGCGCCCCCGCCGATGCACAGCGCCAGCGGGTTCTCGACCGGCCGGGGATGACCTTGGAGAAGCTCGAGCAGATGCTGGCGCGGCAGGTGCCGGACGCCGAGAAGCGGGCGCGGGGCGATTTCGTTGTGGACACCGGCGGCACCTTCGCCGAGACCGAGGCGCAGGTCGATACAATCGTCGAATCGTTGCAGGATCGGCCAGGCAACGCATTCGCCAAATACTGGTCGTAGTCTCTCCCTCTCCCCGCTTGCCCTCGGGCCATCCGCTCAGGGCAAGTGAGCCACCGAGAAACCTGAGGGCAAGCGGGGAGAGGGTCGGGGTGAGGGGCAGGAACTTGCTCTGAACGTAGAGTTTGCTGCTGCCCCTCACCCTAGCCCTCTCCCCATGCGAAGAGGCATGGGGAGAGGGGATGAGACCGTGCTCGCGTATCCGCTCAGGGGGCAGGAGATGCTGCGCGAGATCGTCATGGATACGGAGACGACCGGGCTCGACTGCGCCAATGGCGACCGGCTGATCGAGGTCGGCTGCATCGAGATCGTCAATCGCATCCCGACGGGCCGCGAGTTCCACCGCTACCTCAACCCAGAGCGCGACATCCATCCCGATGCGGTCGCCGTGCACGGCCTGACACCGGAGTTCCTCAAGGACAAGCCGCTGTTCAAAGCCGTTGCCGGCGAGTTCCTCGACTTCATCGGCGAGGCGCCGCTGGTCATGCACAATGCGAGCTTCGATGTGGGCTTCCTGAATGCCGAGCTCGAGCGGGTGGCGCTGCCGCGGCTCGCCTCCGAGCGCGTCGTCGACACGCTCATGCTGGCGCGTCGCCGCCATCCGGGCGGCCCCAATAGCCTCGACGCCTTGTGCAAGCGCTACAGCATCGACACCTCGTCACGCACCAAGCACGGTGCGCTGGTCGATGCCCTGCTGCTGGCAAGCGTCTATGTGGAGCTTCTGGGCGAGCGGCAGGCGACCCTGGGGCTTGCAGGCAATGGCGCCGCGCAAGCCAGCAGTCGGGTTCGTCGGCGCGCCGCCAAGCAGCGGCCGGAGCCGCTACCGGCTACTCTGGGCGAAGAGGCCGAGCGTGCGCACGCCGAGTTCGTGAAGACGCTGGGGCCCAACGCACTGTGGCTTCAATTCATGGCAGAGGCGTAGTCCAGCGAGCTGCCGACCCCTCAGGCTCTCCAGCACCAAGACATCATCCGTCGAGGTCGACTGGAACCGCCTGCACGTTGATCATGCGCCAGAGTCGAAAGGCAAGCACGAGGCCGGTCAGAACGAACACGGCGCCAGCCGTCACCATGACGAGCGTCCAGTCTCCGCCAATGGCCCCCGCGGCAAATCCCGCGATCGCCGCCAGAGTTGCCATGATGGCCATGGCTACGACGGTCTCCATAACGATGCGCACGGTGCCAGGCATCGCGGCACTCCTTCCGGCCATAAGGCCTGTCGTCGACATGATCGGAGCACGCAGCAGGTTACAGCTGCTGGCGTTGTCTCAGGTCCTGCTCCCGCGCCACGCGTTCATATGTCTCGCCGGCGGACTTGATGCGGTAGAGGAAATGTCCGTCTTCCGGAGGGAGTTGGCGGATGATCGTGTACCCGCTCGATGAGGTCGGCATGCCCAGCTTGATGCTGTAGTTGACCAGCTGACCCACCTTGAATTTGTGCTGCGGCGTTTGACCTAGGGTCCTTTGCTCGAGTGACAAGTTAGCGACCTTTCTTGGTGACTTTGACGTTGCTGTTGCCTCGGCCTTGACCCTGCGCAAAGGGTGCTGCCTGGTCGGGCGCCAGCTTGGGCTTTTCGGTCTTCGGTTTTCGCTTCTCCCGGCTATTTCTATGCTCGCGGTTGGCCATGGTTCTTTTCCTCGGTTGATGGGTTAGCGGTCGACCAGTGTGTCACTCCGCAGCGGGCTTCTGCCGCTGCAGCGGGTAGTCGTGATTGTCATAAAGGCGCCGGATGTCCTGGGCGTTGAAGCGGTTCTCGTCGACCTCGAGACAGGTACCGGGAAGGAATTCTGCCGGCAGGTCTTCGATGGCGAAGCGTATCGCCTCGGCAGCGCGGGCAAATCTCCTGTAGCCGACCGGATGGCGGCGTGATGTCCGCGCCCGACTAGGGAAAAGCTCTGCTTCGGCGGCGTAGTCGAACTTATCCATGGCGGGTCACGCGGCGAAACGTGTCGGCTGCCGCGAAATGGGCATGAGCCCCGACCGCAAGGGTCGCGCGGCCGACGGGCGTGGGGCGGGTCATTGCAGAGGCTCGGTGTGCGGCTACACACAAATGCCGAAGCCACCGGTGATCGAATGACGGGTGCTAGCCGCGATCGGATCGCGATGTCTCGAGCCCCGATCACACCCAAGAGACGCGGCATCGAGTGAGCGGGCCAGGGGCTATCGCCAGGCCATGGACGATGTGCTGCTGCGTCTGCGCCCAGAAGGAGCGCGCACACAACCTACGCGTTTAGCCGCCAACAGTCACGAATTTACTGGACATGGCACGCGCGGGCTCACGATTTGCTTGTACTTTCTCTCGACGCAGCCCATATCTTGCCTGCCGGTACGACCCATGGTGGGCCGTGCCTCATTTTTTGGTCAGACGCTCGCCATCACCGGCCAAGTGCCTTTGCCAAACCTGAGTTGCCGGGCCGAGCGTGGGCCCGTTATTGACCGGCTTAACTTAACGCACGACGGAAAAGGCATACCCCAATGAGAGTCACTGGAACGGTCAAGTTCTTCAACGGCGCCAAGGGTTTCGGATTCATCACGCCTGAGGACGGTTCGAAGGACGTGTTCGTCCACGCGACGGCCCTCGAGGCGGCTGGTATCCGCTCGCTCAATGAAGGCGACAAGGTTACCTTCACGCTGGAGGACGACCGTCGAGGCCGCGGCAAACAGGCCGGGCAAATCGAGAAGGCCTAACAGGCCCTCGTCCCACAATTCGATAACATCGCTGTTGATGCGGGATCTTGATCCTCGCGTCAGCAGCGATGCTGCGTGCGTCTTCTCGGCTTGCGGCGTGTGTGAGTATCAGTCGCGGAGAGTTTGCGTATGTCTCAATTCTTGTCGCGATGGATGACGATCGGCCAGGCGGAACGGCTGGTTTATCGCGCGAACATGATTGTCGTCGGGGCTGCTTTCGTCTTCCTGATCACCCTCACGATCCTTGCAAAGTAGCGATTGCCGTCATCGGCACGTCGCCAGCCGCAACGTGGCGGCTGAAGCGTGAATCCTGCTCTACATCATGGATCTTCTAGTTGACTGCCGGCTGCGGCTTGCCGCCGGCCGCTTGCTCTTGCTGGCGCCGCATGTAGAGGCCGGCGAAATCGATCGGGTCGAGCAGCAGCGGGGGAAAGCCGCCTTCACGCGTCAGGTCGGCCACAATCCGCCGCAGGAAGGGAAACAGCAGCATCGGACAGTTGATGAGCAGGAACGGCTCGAGCGCCTCCTCGGGCATGTTGGCGACCTCGAACAGGCCGGCGTAGACAAGCTCGAGGTCATAGATCACGCCCGACTTGTTGGTGGCCTGCGCCTTGAACTGGATGGCGCTCTCGAAACGCTTGTCGGACGCCTTGCCGGCGTTGACGTAGACCTCCACGCGCAGCGAGGGCTGGTCGCCAGGACCGCTGAGAAGATTGCGCGCGTTGGGGCTCTCGAACGAAAGGTCCTTGATGTACTGGCCGGCCACGTGCACCTGGACCTGCGTGGTCTCCCCCACCGGGGACGTACCGATGTTGCCGTTACCGGGCTCGGCCATGGATCTGGTCCTTTCGTGGCTCCCACGGGAGTGTTTCTCGAGGCTGGCTAGCACGTTCGCGCTGCGGGCGGCAACGCCGGGCTGGGCCGCAACCGTCAGCGCTTCGTCGACTGCGGATCGGTCGGCTTCTCGCCCAGACGTTCGAACTCGCCCTCGATAACGGGCCCCTTGCCTCCGCCTGAGGGCGATGGTTGCGTGCCTCCGCCGGCCGCCCCACCCTCGGCACCGAACCCCTGTCCGGCCACGCCGCCGCGTCCGATTGCGCGCAGCACCGTCCAGCGCGCAAGCGCGTGCCGCAAAGGCGGGATCAGCAGCAGCAGGGCAAGGAAATCCGTTACGAATCCGGGCGTGATCAGCAGTATCCCGGCCATCAGCACGAAGGCGCCGTCGAGCGCGTCTGCAACCGGTGGGCGGCCCTGCTCGAGCGCCTGCGTGGTCCGGCGCAACACACCCAGGCTCCCGCGAGACAAGATGAAGGCGCCCAGTAACCCTGCGCCCACCACCATGGCAAACGTTGCCCAGAAACCGACGGCTTGCCCTGTCTTGATAAGGAGCGCCAGCTCCAGGAGGGGCAGCCCGACAAGAACAAGGCCGAGCACCAGGCGAAACATGCGCTTCCTTCCCGCGTTCACGCCCCAAGATAAACGAAGCGGTCCGGGTTGGCTTGTGCTTTGCAATGCCGTAATATTTGCACTGCGGCGGCGGCAAGCCTTGACGCCTTCTTGCGGTTTGGGCGTCGGCGGGTCTGGTTGTTGTTGACCCGGCGACCTACATGCGTCAGCAGAGGCTCTTGCTCGAAAGCACGGCGATGGATGGCAGGATCGACCTAACCACCCTACTGTTTCTGGTTCTGGCGGTTGTGATCTTTCTGAAGTTGCGCAGCGTGCTCGGCCGCCGCACCGGTCACGAGCAGACCCGCTACGACCGCCTGAAGGCCCAGCAGGAAGCAAGCCGGCAGCGCAGCAACGGCAAGGTGGTCGGGCAGGACAAGGTGATAACGCTGCCGCGGCGGGAGCGTGAGGATGGCGAGGTGCGGTCCGCTGCGGTCGAGCAGGAGGAGCGCACCGCCATCGAGGAGCGCGCCAAGGGCTTGGCGGCGGGCAATGGCAGCCTCGCCGAGGCTCTCATCGGAATCATTCGCGCAGATCCCATGTTCGATCCCGACCAATTCCTCAAAGGCGCACGCGCAGCCTACGAGCTCATCGTCACGGCCTTCGCCGAGGGCAACCGCCGGACCTTGAAGGACCTGCTCAGCCGCGAGGTCTATGACGGCTTCGTCGGTGCCATCAGCGAGCGTGAGAGCCGCGGCGAGCAGATCGATCAGAGCTTCGTCGGCATAAAATCGGCGGACATCGTCGAAGCCGAGCTGAAGAACGGCATGGCGCAGCTGGGCGTTAAATTCGTGAGCGAGCTGATCTCGGCCACCCGCGACAAAGGGGGCGAGGTGACCGCCGGCGATCCCAAGCGGATCAAGGAGGTCACCGACATCTGGACGTTCGCGCACGAGGTTGCCTCGCGCAATCCCAACTGGAAGCTCGTCGCCACGCAAGCCGCAAACTAGCCGCGGGGGGGATATCGCGGACATCGGCGTTTTGCACACGGGGGAAGCCGGAGTGTTGTCGTGGGTTGTGTCTCGGGCAACCGCTGTTGCGGCGCTTGCCGTGGGTCTTGCTAGTGTCGCATCCGTCGGCGAAGCGAACTCTCCGCCCAAGCAGCCGGGGCCGGGCATGAAGGCTGCCATCTCCTACAAGCCGCTGACATTCGCGCAGGTGCCCCGGTGGGCGGACGACGACCACGCGGCCGCCTTCAAGACATTCCGCAAGTCGTGTGAGCGTGTGCTGGCGGCGGCCCGAGAGCGCGGCGCCACGGACAAGGCCGCCCCGCCCTCGGCGCAGCTCGTCGGTGCCTGCAACGTGGCAGCGCAGGCCAAAGGCTCCGTCAACAAGGCGGCTGCCAAGGTATTCTTCGAGACCTTCTTCACGCCATATGCAGTTTCACACGGGGGCCCCCAAGGTCTCCTCACCGGTTACTACGAGCCGGTGCTGAAGGGCTCGCGCACCCCCCACGGCGTCTTCCAGACGCCGATCTACAAGCGCCCGCCGGATCTGGTGAACCTGGTCGACGAGACGCGGCGCGGCACCGTGGGATCGGCGCTCACGCATGCCCGCAAGACCACCAAGGGCGTCGAGCCCTATGCCACGCGCGCTCAGATCGAGCAGGGCGCCCTGAAGGGCCGCCACCTCGAGCTCCTCTATCTGGCCGACCCGGTCGAGGCGTTCTTCATGCACATCCAGGGCTCCGCCCGGGTCAAGCTCACCGACGGCAGCACGGTGCGCCTCCACTATGACGGCAAGAACGGCCATCCCTACTCCTCGATCGGCCGCTACCTGATTGAAAAAGGCCTGCTCGCCGCCGACAAGATATCGATGGGCGCGCTGAAAAGATGGCTGAAGGTGGAGCCGGAGCGCGGCAGAAAGGTCATGTGGCAGAATGCGTCCTTCGTGTTCTTCCGCGAGGTCAAGGGCGCCGAGGCCAAGGGGCCGCTCGGCGCCATGAACGTGCCGCTGACGGCCGGACGCAGCCTGGCCGTGGATACGAGCTTTCATGCGCTCGGCCTCCCCATCTACGTGAGCGCGGCCGGCATGACGCACGTCAGCAAGGCCAACGGCGGCGCGTTCAACCGTCTGATGGTGGCCCAGGACGTGGGCTCGGCCATCAAGGGGCCCGAGCGCGGCGACATCTACTTCGGCTCCGGCGATGCGGCGGGGCGGCTTGCCGGCGTCACCAAGCACGCCGGCAAGTTCATCGTGCTCATGCCGAACGACCGACCCACCACCGCGGACGCGGCGCCGCCGCGCAAGGTGTCTGCCAGCAAGGCGCGGCAATGAGCCGGGCTCGGGATCCCGGTCGCGGCGGCCGGCCCATCGGCCCCGACGAGGCGGATCTTTGGTCACACGCCGCGCGCACGGTCGAGCCCGTCAAAACCAAGCCGCGCATTCCCTCCGTCGAGACCCCGCAGGAAAGGCGCGTAGCGGCGCCCGTCAAGGCGAAGCCGAAGGGAGAGAGCAACGCCGCCAGGCCGCGACATCCTCCGCCGCCGAAGCCGGCTGCCAGGACCACGCCCAAAGTCCCGCCGCTGGCCGACCTCGATCGCCGCAGGGTTCGCCAGATCGCGGCGGGTAGGGTCGGCATCGACGCGAGGCTCGATTTGCACGGGGCGCGTCAGCGCGATGCCCGCTCCCGCTTGCGTGGATTCCTTTTCGATGCCCAGACGCGCGGCTGCAGGACCGTGCTGGTGATCACCGGCAAGGGCGGTGACGCGCCACCTGATCGCCTGGGCGCCCTGATGGGCGCAGCGCAGCGCGGCGTGCTTCGCCAGAGCGTGCCCGACTGGCTGGCGGAGCCCGACCTGCGCGCCATCGTGCTCGGCTACACGCAGGCTGCCCCCCATCATGGCGGCGCCGGCGCCCTCTACGTGCAGCTGCGCAAATCGGGCCGGGACTAGGCTTCCGCGCACCGCCGTTCCCCCATTGAGCTGAACCCTTCCGCAATCTCTTCTTCCTATGCTTGGTGGCCCCGGGGACCTTGCCGAAGGCCGCCAAGATGCCGCCCATGTCGATTGTCGAGCAGTGGCAGGCCTCGCCGGCGGCGTTGGCCGCGAGGATCGTGCGGTTCGGGTGCCTGGCCCTTGGCGGCTCCATTGCGCTCGCCATGCTGGCGCTTGCCATTCTCCCGTTCGGCCTGCCGCCGATCACGCATCACTACCTCGTCGCGCAGGACGCGCCGGTGCTGCTGGCCATCGCCGTCTTCTTCCTGGTGGCACACCTGTTCCTCCGCGCGAATCGCGTTGACTTCGGTTCCGTTCCGGCTTGGCTCCTATCGCGCCACGCGGCCCCCACCCTGTGGGCAGGCATTGGCGTTGTCTGCCTGACGGTCTACGCCGTCGCGCGCCTCCTTCAGCTGGACTACGCGCTGTCGCTCGACGAGTTCATGGCCGTGTTCGACAGCCAGATCATCGCGGCCGGCAAACTGCTGGCGCCCGTTGCGCCCGAGTGGCGGGACCTGGTCCCCGGCCTGCAGCCGATCTTCTTGCTCCCGGTCCCCGACAATGCCTACTGGGTCTCGTCCTACCTGCCGATGAACGCGGTTCTGAGGGCCGGTTTCCTGTGGCTCGGTTCGCCTGCGTTGGCGGGCGTAGCTCTCGCAGCCGTGTCGCTTCTCGCCTTGTTTGGCATCGCGCGACGCCTTTGGCCGGACCGCCCGGATGCAGCCATCGTTGGTGTCGTGCTGCTTGCCACCTCGTCGCAGTTCCTGATCACGGCGATGACGCCCTACGCCATGACGGCGCATCTGGCGCTGAACCTCGTCTGGCTGTGGCTTTTCCTGCCCGGCACATGGCCGTCCCACGCCATGGCGGTGGCCGTGGCCTTCATCGCCTGCGGCCTGCACCAGGTCGTGTTCCACCCGCTGTTTGCAGCGCCCTTTCTTGCCTCTCTGGTCCTGACGCGGCGATGGCGGCTGGCGTCCTTCTACGGCGGCGCTTACGGCGCGATCGGCCTGTTCTGGGTCTTGTACTGGAGCCTGCTGCTCCGGTCTGCGAGCACCGGCGAGCCCTCGGCAGATGTGGGTCTTGGCAATTTCCTCCAGCGCATTGCCGAGATGGCCGACCTGGGCACGTCGAACTTCGTCCTGATGGGCACCAACCTGCTGCGCTTTCTCGCCTGGCAGGCTCCGCTGATGCTTCCCTTGGCGCTCGTCGGCGTGCTCGTCGGCCGCGGGCGGAGTGCACTGTCCCTGCAACTCGCGCTGGGCGTCGTGCTGACCTTGGCGGCGGTGCTGGTGCTCATGCCGTTCCAGGGTCACGGCTGGGGCTACCGCTACCTGCACGGCCTTTTGGGCAGCTTCGCGCTGCTGGCGGCACAAGGCTGGATCTGGCTGACCGATCGTTCGACAGCTCCTGTACGCAAGCAACTGGCGACGGCGCTGGTGCTGTCCACAGCGTTTGCGGTGCTGGTGCTGCTGCCGTGGCGGTTGACACAAGCTTATGCCTTGATCCGCCCTTACGCCGCGGCCAGCGCCGCGATCGCCGGCGCGAAGCAGGATGTGGTCATCGTCGATGCCAGCAACGTCTGGTACGGCGTCGATCTGGTGCGCAACGATCCGTTCCTGCGCGCCTCACCGAAGGTGCTCGACCTCGCGTCCCTGAAGGAGCAGCAGCTGGCTCGGATCTGTGGCCGTTATCGCGTCGCCATCTTCGATGAGGAGGACGCCGCACGGCTCGGCCTGCAGCTTGCGCCCGGCATGCCGCCTGTCGCAGTGAGCCGCGCGAAGGCACTACGCGAGACGATGGGGAAGCTGGGCTGCGGTAGAGAGCACGTCGTGGTCGGCAAGCCACCGGCGTCTTAGGCCTGGGGCGCGGGGTTCCGCATCAATTTCATCAGCACCTCGAGCCGGTTCGGGAAGAGGCCCCGCATCAGGCCGCCCCGATAGACGTCGGGCTCCCAGGCGCCGATGGAGAAGCCCGCTTGATCGGCCACCTCCAGCCACTGCTGCCGCGAGAGATAGGTCGCCGCGACCATGCCGCCGAACGGAAGGTTGCCGATGAGGTCTAGGCCGGCCAGGCGGAATTGGTCGAACGCGCTCTCCGCCAGGTGATCCTTGATGTAGATAACGCCGCTCTTTGCTACGCGCCCGCATTCCATGAGAAGGGCGCCACGCGCGGCCACCGGGACGTGGTGCAGCACGTTGCACATGACGACGCAGTCGAAGCTGCCGTCGGCGAACGGCAGCGTCTTGCCGTCGTACACACCGCTTTCGACGTCGAGGCCCTCCAGGTAGCGGTTTGCCACGTCGACGGAGGCGACACGATCGACCGGCAGCAGCGCTCGCATGGTGTGAGCCACAATGCCGGTGCCGCCGCCCACGTCGAGCACGGTCTTGTGCGAGGAGTCCCAAATCCGATGCAGGCTGCGGAACATCGCGGTCTGATAGGCGGGTCGCCGCCATCGATAGAGTGGGACGTGTCGGGAGAGAATGTCCGCCACCTCCTCGAGCGACGGACCCATCACACCGGCTGCCTTCTGCTCCGTCATCAGCGGGTCCCTCCCAGGAGAAGTCGGCCGGTTATGGCCCAGCGGCTGGCGGCGAAATTCCAGACGAAGAGCACTCCCGTCGCCACCGGCGCAGCGATGGCGACGGAGGCGCCCATCAGGTCGCACAGCACGAACATCAGGGCGATCCATAGCGGGCAGTTGCCCGCCATGGCCAACGCGTATCGCGTCAGGGAGCCGGCGGATGCGGGCACACGAAACGTGAAGCGCACGTGCAGCGCATAGCCCCACAAGCCGACCAGGACGAACGAGATGATCGTGCTCTGCAGGTAATGCAGCCCTGCTAGGTCGCCTGCGATCATCGTCGCGTTGTGAGCGATGGCACAGCTCGCCGCCACGGCCAGATACCGAAAATTCGTGGCGGTCATGGGCATGGCGGTCATGGGCAAGCTTTCCGAGCGTTCGATCGTCGTCGAGACGAAAGTGTTCTCCGGCTTGGTCTGGTCTGGCACCACTCTGCTCATTGCCCGACACCTTCTGCCGGCCGAGGATGCGGTGCGGTGTCGGTTGAGGCAGTGGCCTCGCGGACAGTCCGCCGGAACACCGCCCCGTACTCGTCGGCCGCGCGCAACCAGCTGTACCAGGCCCGCATGAGCTCAGACCGTTGCCGCGACTGCTCGGGCGTATCCTGCGCGACCGCCTCGCGCACGGCCGCCAGGACCACTGCGGTGCTGCGGGACACATCTGTGGCGTCGAGGGCGACGGGCTGCACAAGACCAGCCAAGCGGGCGTCGGCCTGGGCCGTCTCCGTGCTGCAGATGCTCGGAAGGCCGCTGGCCAGGGCTTCCTGCAGCACCAGCGGAAAACCTTCGCCGGTGCTCGGCAGCACGAACACGTCTGATGCTCGATAGAGCGGCGCGAGCGACACCTGGTCGAGCCCGCCGCGCACGAAGACGTTGGGCAATCCCCATTGCGTCGGGTCGAGCTTGCCCCAGCCGGCCAGCACCCAGTCGATCTCCGTGCCGAGGGCCGCGGCCTGCCTCAGCACGCCGAGCCCCTTCTTCTCGACGAAGCGGCCGACGAACAGCGCAATCGGCCGATCCGCGGACAACCCGAATTGCTTGCGAGCGAGGGCCTTCTCGGAGGCATCCGCGGCGGGGCGAAAAAGGTCGGTGTCGATACCGTTGAAGACGATGCGTGGCGGCCGGCGGTAGTGGACGTTGGCAAATGCCTTGGCCGTGGCGTTGCTGATGAACACGGCCTGGTCCGCACCGGCCAGCATCGGGCCGGTCACCAGCAGGTTCATCACGCGCATGATCGTGCGCGGCAGCGGATGGCGATAGGGCACCGTGGCGATATGCTGGGTCAGCACCACCGGCTTGCCCGCTAGGCGCGCGAGCACGAATGCGGCGATGTTGGCGGGGTAGAGCGCATCGTGCAGGTGCACGATGTCGGCACACGCCACCTCCTGCCGGATTTTCCTTAGCGCGCCAAAGCCCGGTACCGGCAGCGGAATGCCGAGCCACCGCTCCATACTATTGAAGGCCTTGAGCGGCACCGCCCGATCGCAGACGCTGTTGCAGGGCGGAGGGCTTGTTGCGTCGGCCGCCATCCAGGCGGCTCTATGGCCGGCGCGGCGGAATTCGCGCGCGAGGCGGCCGGCGACAATCTCAATGCCGCCGCGATGGCTCTCGAAATACGCAGAGCCGACAAGGATACGCATGGCTCACGTGTTCCCGACGGTCTCGGCCGGCAATCGGGTCGGCTGCACGATCGGGGCAGGCATGCTGCGACCCTTGTGCCCTGGGCTCGCGAGCTGCGGCCGCGACTGGAGGAACTCAGCGCTGTTGCCGCAGACGATGGCCAGCAGGAACCCGCCCAGCACGTTCTGCATGCCGATGGCGATGGCGCAGGTGCCGAGCACGGCGGGCAGCACGCTGGGAATCGGCGCCAGATCATGCGCCGTCCAGTGGGCGAGCACGGCGACCAGCGCGACGAGGCCGGTTGCAATGGAAGCCAGTCCTGCGAGCAGCATCGCTTCCAATGTGAGCCAGGGCGCGAGCGGTCGAAGCCAGGCCGGCGCGCTGCGATAGCGCTCGCGTATGCCGTAAAGCTGGCCCGCGAGGGCGAGCACAATCCCCATGTGCCCGAGCGTCAGCACCGAGCCGGCGAGCACGGCCCAGTAGTTGCCGAAGCGCGTCACTTCCGCGCCTGTCAGGGCGGCGACCGACATTGTGATGAGCAGAGCGGCCGAGAACACGGCAAAGACGCCAGCCGGAATCCCGAACAGCCAGAACGGGCTCAGCATCAGCAGGTAGCGCAGATGCCGCCATCCGTCGCGCCAAGGGCGCAGGTGGGGCGGGCGCCCGCGCAGGTCGGGCCGGAGCGTCACCGGCATCTCGGCGATGCGCTGGTCCAGCAGCACGGCCTTGATCAGCATCTCGCTCGCGAATTCCATGCCCGACCCGTCGAGCCGCAGCCGCTCGAACGACGCCTTGGTCAGGGCGCGCAGGCCGCAGTGCGCGTCGTCGACGTTGCAGCCAAAGAGAAGGTTGAGCAGTCCGGTCAAGACGGGATTGCCGATGTAGCGGTTCTTCCAGGGCATGGCGCCGGGCTCGATGCCGCCCTTGAAGCGCGAGCCCATGCAGATGTCGGCGCCGTCCATCAGCGCCTCGACCATCGGCACGGCCTCGAGGAAATCGTAGGACCCATCGGCGTCGCCCATGACGAGGAAACGCCCGCGTGCCGCGGTGAAGCCGCCGCGCAACGCTGCGCCGTAGCCGCGATCGTGCACGCCGACCACGCGTGCGCCCAACGATCGCGCCAGCTCCTGGCTGCCGTCGCTGCTGCCGTTGTCGGCCACGACGATCTCGCCCGTCAGGCCGTGGCGCGCACGCAGGATATCGAGCGCCTCGTGGGCGACCGCAAGGCAATGCCTGAGCGCCTGCCGTTCGTTCAGGCAGGGCATGACGATACTCACGTCGGGCATGCGCCGAACTCTCCGACAGGACAACCGATGCGCTCGGCATGATGCTGTGGGGAGTCCTAATGGCGTGCTAACCGAGGGGAGAATCGTGCCTGGCAGGCATTGGGTCGGCATCTTGGCTGCCTGGCGGCAGGCCCACCTTGGGTCGCGTGTTCACGAATTGAAAAGCTTCAGGGCCGCGAGCTCCGGGCCCACTCTCCGATAGCGCAGCCGGGGACGCGTCCCGGGAGACGGAGACGTTCGCGCCCCTTGGTGTTATGCGTAGCCGGCAGCTTGCTGGGGAAGACGCATGCGTTCCTTCAAGATCGTGGCGACCGTTTGTGCCTTCGCCGGATCGGCTCTGATTGCGCACGTTGCCCATGCCGAGAGCCGGCCTGGCGCCTTGCCGGACCTGCGCATCGCCCGGGGGAGCCGCAACGTGGCGGAGGCCTGGCTGGCGGACCCCACCACGCGCTATCGCCATTTCGTGCTCGGCTCGCCGTACGAGGCCGGCAGCCTCGTGGTCTTGCTGAAAGACGGCCGGACATTGGCCCTGCGGCTTCCCAAGAGCTCCGTGTTCGAGGACCGCATTCCGCGGCTTGCGGATCTCGATGGTGACGGCCACGATGAGATCGTGCTCGTCCACACGTATCTGGATCGCGGGGCGGCACTCGCCGTGATCGCCGTTCGCGGCGACCAGCTGAAGATCATCGCCGAGACGCCGCCGACGGGCGCTCCGCACCGCTGGCTCAACCCCGCCGGCATCGCCGACTTCGACGGCGACGGCCGCCTCGACATCGCCTACGTGCAGATGCCGCATGTGCTCGGCCGGCTGCGCGTGTGGACCTTGCGTGCCGAGGGCCTGAAGGAGATCGCCACCCTCGACGACACGGCCAACCACGTTGCCGGCTCGCGTCAGTTGGGGCTTGCGGCGGTGGCGGATTTCGACGGCGACGGTGTCGCCGATCTCGCCATCCCGATCGCGCGACCGCCGCACTTTGCGCTTCATCGCATTCAAGGGCGGCGTGCGCGAGCTGGCCCGCAAGACGCTGCCGTCGCCGGCGGTGTCCGATTTCTCGATCGAGCACGATGGAGGCAAGCCCGTGGTTGTCGTCGGGCTTCAAGGAGGGCGCAAGGTCAGGCTCGGCCCTTGACCGGCCCGCGGCCGACCTTGCGCTGCGCCATTGGCGGCGGCTTGCCCTCGGGTCCGCCCTCGCCGATCGGCCGGGGCGGGAATCGGCCGAGGCAACGCACCCGATCGTACATGACGATCGCGCCGGCCATGGCGAGGTTGATGCAGAAGCTGGAGGGAATGCGCACCACCCAGTCGCAGCGCGGCGAGCAGCTCGGGCGACAGCGAGCCGCGCTCCGGGCCCAGCACGTAGGCCGCGCGCGCCGGGTGGCGGAAGCTCGGCAGGTCGATGGCCTCGTCGAGCAGCTCCACGCCGACCAGCCGGCAGCCCCTGCGGCAGGGCCAGCTCGTCGATGCTCCTCCAGTCGTAATGCGGCAGGTGCTGGGCGCCCTTGGAGGTGTCGGCGCGCGCCTCCAGCGCCTGGTAGGCGGCGCCGATGGTGAAGGTGAAGCTGGCGCCGAAGCCGTGCGCGGAGCGCATCAGGTTGCCGAGGTTCAGCGCCTTGGAGATGCGCTCCGCGCCGATGGCGAAATAGCCGCGCGGCAGCGCGGGATGAATTGGCTGATCCATGGCCTTGCCTCGCTCGCGCGGGTTTAGGCCGTCACGGTGCGCCGGACAAGCTCAGGGGGCATCGGGCAGAGCCTTTACCTCCGCGTTGGCCGCCACTAGTGTCGCCCCGTTTCGGCCTTGCGCGCGGTCACAAGGCCTTGTTTGGCGTCGACGCGAGGAGCGGACATGCAGCTCGGAAAAGACATTGCGGCCGTCGTCACTGGCGGCGCCTCCGGTCTCGGCGGTGCGACGGCACGGGCGTTGGCGGCCAAGGGCGTGAAGGTTGCGATCTTCGACGTCAATGCCGAGACCGGCGAGAAGCACGCCAAGGCCATCGGCGGCCAGTTCTTCAAGTGCGACGTGACAGCCGAGGCGAGCGTCGATGCCGCGCTTGCCGCGGCGCGCAAGGCGCACGGTCAGGAGCGCGTCCTCGTCAGCTGTGCGGGCATCGGCGTGGCCAAGCGCATCTCGCGGCGCGTCAAGGAGACGGGTGCGATCGAGCCGCACGACCTCGCCACCTTCACCAAGGTGATCCAGGTCAACCTGATCGGCACCTTCCTGATGATGGCCAAGTCCGCCATCGGCATGCAGGCGTCCAAGCCCGTCAACGAGGACGGCGAGCGCGGCGTCATGATCTGCACCTCCTCCGTCGCCGCCCAGGACGGCCAGATCGGCCAGGTCGCCTACTCCGCCTCGAAGGGCGGCGTCGCCTCGATGACGCTCCCGGTCGCCCGCGACCTCGCGCGCGACGGCATCCGCGTCGTCACCATCATGCCGGGCCTGTTCCTGACGCCGATGTTCGACGGCCTGCCGGAGGAGGCGCGGGCGTCGCTTGCCGCCTCCGTGCCGTTCCCCTCGCGGCTCGGCAAGCCGGAGGAGTACGCC
Source organism: uncultured Alphaproteobacteria bacterium (assembly GCA_963797005.1). Taxonomy (GTDB): domain Bacteria; phylum Pseudomonadota; class Alphaproteobacteria; order Rhizobiales; family Hyphomicrobiaceae; genus AWTP1-13. The sequence goes on along the minus strand of CAWCOF010000009.1, from coordinate 508,636 downwards.
GCGCTGGCGCTCGCGATCTGCGAGAACGTGATGCTCAACGGCGAATGCATCCGCCTCGACGGCGCCGTGCGGCTGGCGCCGCGTTAGAGCAGGATCGCTTCAGATTGGACCACCTTGCCACAGCTGCAACGTGCCGGCTGAAGCGTGAATCCTGCTCTACCTCATAGAATTGAAAGCAAGGTTCAAGTTCCATGATCGAAGCCAAGTGCTTCGATCAGAAACGATCTTGCTCTGACGCGGTTCAGTAGCGGCTGCAGACGCGGCGGGTGTCGAAGTAGCCGTGGAGATCGCGCGTTGGAAATGCCCGCCAGCCGTCGATGATCTCGCAGGGGCTGTACACCCGGTCGTCCAGGGCGACGTGGCGTGCGCGGCGATGCCGGACGCGCGCGGTCCGGCGCTTCTTTTTTGTATTCATCGCTGTTTTCACGGCGCGCGCCGATGGGGCAGCCTTGGGTGCCGCGGCGGCTGCCGGCGGGGCGGGCGCGATTATTGTGGGGCGCGGGGGCGGATAGGACTGTTGTGCGGCCGCGTCGATCGCGGTGATGGCGGTCACGATCGAAAGGGCTGCGGTGGCGGCAAGAAGACGACGCATGACTGAACTCCGAGGCGGTCGAGACGGCGGGCGCTGGAGGGGCATCCAGATGAGACCAGCCGGACCCTAGCAGATCGGCGCCGGGTTCACTTTCCATTCAGGGAAAATTGGCAAACAGAGCGACATAACGGCCTCATAAGGCTGATTGCTCGTGCCGCCGCGGTTGCTTGGGCCTCCTGGCGCGGCATGGTGGGATCGCGGTTTTGGAGTGGTGCCGTGGCGTTGCGCCTCGCCCGCATCTGTTCGTGGCTGGCTGCCCTGGCCCTATTGCCGGGTGGGGACGCCGCCGCGCAGGGTGCATTCCAATCCAGCGGCGGCGCGCGGACGGCCCAGTCCTACAGCCGTCCCGCCCTGTCGCCCTATCGCTCGAGCTACAGCTGGCGGCCCTACAGCCGCTACCAGCCCTACGAGGAGACCGGGGAGCCTCAGGCCTACGAGCAGGTCGGCACGGTGCGCACCTTATGCGTGCGGCTGTGCGACGGTTTCTACTTTCCCATCAGCAGTGCGACGACGCGCAGCGAGCTTTCGCGCGATGCCGACAAGTGCACCGCCATGTGCAGCGTCGACGCGCAGCTCTTCTATCACCCGAACGCCGGCGGCAGCATCGACACGATGGTCGACCTGACGGGCCGGGCCTACAGCTCCTACGCGAATGCTTTCAAGTATCGCCACGCGCTGGTGCCGGGCTGCCGCTGCCGGCCGCAGCCATGGTCGGCGGCGGAGCAGCGGCGCCATCGCGCTTACGGCCGCCAGCCGGTGGTTGCGGAAGCCAAGCCGGTCGTTGAGGACGACAGCTTGGCCGGCGCGAGCGGCGTCACCGACATCGCCAGCGATCGCCTCGTGCCGCGTCCGCAGCCGATCGAGCGGCAGACGCAAGCGCCGCCGCCCGCCTGGTACCCCGGCTCCCGCCGCTGGGGCACGTCCCCCTACCGTTGAGCGAAGGCTGGTCCGGCTCAGCCTGCCAGCCGGTCAAAAGCCTCCGCGAGCTTGACGTCGCGTTCCGTCAGGCCGCCGGCATCGTGCGTCGACAGCGTCACCTCAACGCGGTTCCACACGTTGGCCCACTCGGGGTGATGATCCATCTTCTCGGCGATGAGCGCCGCGCGCGCCATGAAGCCGAACGCCTCGCTGAAATCCTTGAATGTGAACGTCCGCTGGATGGCGTCGCGGCCGTCCACCATGCGCCATGCCGGCAGCCGCTGCGCAAGCCCCTTGCGTGCCGCCTCGTCGAGCTTCTGCGCCATTGCCGTGCTCCTTTCCCTTAGGCCTAGGGCCGTTCCGACTTGGATCGAATCGCGATCAGCGGTCACGACCCAGTGCTGAGCTTGTCGAAGCACGCCATTGTCAAACTCATTCGCCCTTCGACAAGCTCAGGGCTGAGGGCTCATGCTTCCATGAAAACCGGAACGACACTAGCGTGCAGCATACTATCTGCCGCCGCTCTCGGGGGAGACCTGCCCATGCGCCTTGGATACCTGCTGCCGACCCGCGAGCAGATCATGGAGGGGCGGCCCGATGCGGCCTCTCTGCTGGCGCTGGCCGAACGGGCCGCAAATCTCGGCTTCGATTCGATCTGGGCGGGCGATTCCCTGCTCGCCCGGCCGCGGCATGAGCCGCTGACCTTGCTGGCCGCCGTCGCCGGGCGCGTGCCGCGCGTGGAGGTCGGCACGGCGGTGCTGCTGCCCGCCCTGCGCAATCCCGTGCTGCTCGCGCATCAGGTCGCCACGCTCGACCAGGTCGCGCAAGGGCGCCTGATCCTGGGCGTCGGCATTGCCCGCGACGTGCCGCCCATCCGGGCGGAGTTTGAGGCTGCCGGCGTGCCGTTCGAGAAGCGGGTGGGGCGCATGAACGAGGGCCTGCGCCTGGCGCGCGCGCTATGGAGCGGCCAGCCGGTCGATTGGGACGGCCAGTGGAAGGTCGACAAGGGCGTGCTGGCACCCACGCCGGCCCGCCCCGGCGGGCCGCCGATCTGGCTTGCCGGCTCGCTGCCCGCGAGCCTGGAGCGGGCTGGCAAGCTCTACGACGGCTGGATGCCGAATTCCGGCGACGCAGCGCAATGGGGCCGGCAGTGGAGCGAGGTCCAGCGCATCACGCGTGAGGCGGGCCGCGATCCGGCCACGCTTACCGGCTCGATGTACCTGACGCTCAGCATCGATGACGATGTCGCCAAGGCCAATGAGCGGCTCGACCGCTACATGGAGCACTACTACGGCCAGCCGGCGGCCGCGCTGCGCAAGCGGCAGGAGTGCTACGCCGGCGCTGCCCCGGGCGTCGCGGCCTATCTCAGCGGCTATCTGCGAGCCGGCGCGCGCCACCTGATCCTGCGCTTCGCCGGCGACCACGAGCGGCATATGGAGACGATCGCCGCGCTCCGGGGTCAGCTCACGGTTTGACGCGCCGGTTGGCTTCGTAGACGGCGCCCGGAATCACGGCTCCATCATTCCCGCGTGCGCGTCCTCGTCCTCGCCATCCCCCTCGAACGGATAGGCGGCCTCCACCACGTAGGGCCCGCCGCCGGAGCCCGGCCGCGCCGAGAGCAGCACGAAGCGCCTCACCGTGAAGGGCTCCATGCGCAGGGCGCCGTTCTCCTCCAGAAACCGCGCCACGGCCTGGGCGCGCGTGCGGCGCAGGCGCGCCAGCGTCACGTGGGGCCTGAAATCGCGCGGGTCGGGCTCGAGGCCGGCGACACGTGCCGCGCGCTCGTGGCCGCGATAGAGCGCGTCGAGCTCGGGCCCAGCCGAGATGCCCGCCCACAGCACGCGCGGATCGCGACCGCCGAAGGCGCCGGTGCCCTGCACCGTCAGGCTGAACGGATTGGCGTGCACGTCGGCCAGGGCATCGGCGAAGTCGTCGGCGGTGCGCCCGTCGACGTCGCCGACGAAGCGCAACGTGATGTGCATGTTCTCCGCGTCGATCCACTTGGCGCCGGCGAGCGGCGCGCGGATCAGCGACAGGCGCAGGCGGATCGCCTCGGGAATCTCGAGCGCGGTGAAGAGCCGCGGCATCCGTCTAGCCCTTTACGGCCTTGGCTTGGCGTGTCCGCACTCTCTGGATCAGCTGCTCGACCGAGGGGAGAATCCGCTTCACCATCTCGGCCACGCCGCGAGCGTTGGGATGCATGCCGTCGTCGAGGTTGAGCGCGTCGTTGAGCGCCACGCCGTCGAGGAAGAACGGATAGAGAAGCACCCCGTGCTTCCTGGCGAGCTCGCCATAGATGGGGTCGAACGCCCGCGTATAGTCCTCGCCGAGATTGCGCGGGGCCAGCATGCCGGCGAGCAGCACGTCGGCACCGCCCGCCTTGAGGGTCGTGATGATCTTGTCGAGATTGGCGCGTGCGCGGCCGGGGTCGAGCCCGCGCAGCGCATCGTTGGCGCCGAGCTCGAGGATCACGGCATCCACCTGCTTGGGCAGCGACCAGCGCAGGCGGTCCAGGCCGTTGGCCGTCGTATCGCCGGAAACACTGGCATTGATCACTTCGACGGCACGCCCGTGCGCCTTGAGGCTGCGCTCGAGCTGGGCTGGAAAGGCTTCGCTCGCCTTGAGCCGAAAGCCCGCCGACAAACTGTCGCCGAACACGGCGATGCGTACCTTGGGCCCCGGGCCCCCCGGTGGCCCTGGTGCCTGGGCGTAGGCGCCGGCCGCCATTGCGGCAATGAGCCAATTGCAGAGGAGAACGCGAAACACCATGTTTGCGAAGCTACCGTTCGATGGCACTGTCCGCATCCGGTGTCGCCTCCCGTCTCAAATGCTCCTCACTGCAGTAGTGAAGTAGAAACTCGCTCAAATCGAGACAAGAGTAAGAAGAGCCTGGGATCCTTGGCCAACCCCGTCATTGCCCTCGACAAGGTCTCGCTCACCCTGGCCAGCCGCGCCGGGCCTGTGGAGATCCTCAATCGCGTCGATCTCCAGATCGAGCCCGGCGAAACCGTGGCCATCGTCGGCCCCAGCGGGTCGGGCAAGACCTCGCTGTTGATGATCATCGCCGGCCTCGAGCGGGCGACGTCGGGTTCCGTGCGCGTCGCCGGTCATGATTTCGCAAAGCTCGGCGAGGACGAGCTGGCGCTGACGCGTGGCGCCAACATCGGCATCGTGTTCCAGTCGTTTCATCTGGTGCCGACCATGACGGCGCTGGAGAACGTGGCGCTGCCGCTGGAGTTCGCCGGCAGGTCCGATGCCTTCGAGGTGGCGCACGCCTTGCTTGCGGAGGTGGGCCTGGCACACCGCAGCGACCACTTTCCGGCCCAGCTGTCGGGCGGCGAGCAGCAGCGCGTCGCCATAGCCAGGGCCTTGGCTCCCCGCCCGCAGATCGTGCTGGCCGACGAGCCCACGGGCAATCTCGACGGCAAGACCGGCGAGCAGGTGATCGATCTCCTGTTCGGCCTGCACCGGCGGCGCCAGTCGACCCTGGTTCTCGTCACCCACGACCTCGATCTGGCCGCCCGCTGCGGACGCCTGGTGCGCATGCTGGACGGGCGCGTTGCCGATGCGGAGCTGGCGTCCGCATGACGGCGGCGGTGTCCGAGGTGCGGACTGGCTCGTCCCGGCGCGGGCTGCCTCTGGTGCTCTCGCTGGCGCTGCGCGAGCAGCGCAACGGCCTCAAGGGGTTCTACGTCTTCATTGCCTGCGTGGCGCTCGGCGTTGCCGTGATCACGGGCGTGGGCGCGCTGGCGGACGCCCTGCGCGCGAGCTTCGAGCGTCAGGGCGAGCTTCTGCTCGGCGGCGACGTCAAGTTCTCCCGGCCGCATCGTCCCCTCGAGGGGGCGGAGCGCGATTGGTTGTGGCGGCAGGGTCGCGTCACGGAGATCGCCAACATGCGGGCCATGGCGCGCCGCCCCGACCGCACCGAGCAGGCGCTGGTCGAGGTGAAAGGCGTCGACGCCGCCTATCCGCTCGTTGGCGACGTGGTTCTCGCCGGCGGAATGGCGCTCGGCGATGCGATTCGCCGCGAGCCGGGGGCCGCGGTCGATGCGATCCTCCTCGAACGGCTGCACCTCAAGCTGGGCGACCGGCTGTCGCTTGGCAGAGCGGAGATCCCGATTCGAGCCATCATCGAGGCGGAGCCCGACAGGCTCACCGAGCGCATCGCGATCGGGCCGCGCGTGCTGGTTTCGCTCGCGACGCTGAAGAGCACCGGCCTGATCGAGCCGGGCAGCCTCGTGCGCTGGCGCTATGCCCTCAAGCTCGACGGTGCCGCGGAGGCCTCGAAGCGCGATATCCTGGCCTTTCGCGAGCGCCTCAAGCAGGGCCTGCCGGAGGGCGGCTTCACCGTGCGCGACCGGCGCGATCCCTCGCCCCAGCTCTCCCGCGCGCTCGAACGCCTGCGCCAGTTCCTGACGCTGGTCGGGCTCACCGCACTGCTGGTGGGCGGTGTCGGCGTCGCCAACGCGGTCGCCACCTATATCGACCGCCGGCGCAAGGTCATCGCCGCCTTCAAGAGCATCGGCGCCACGTCCCGCATCATCTTCGGCGTCCATCTGCTGCAGGTGCTGCTGATTTCCGGCATCGGCATCGTGCTCGGGATCATGCTTGGCCTGTTGATTCCGGTGGCCTTGACGGCGCTGTTTGGCGACATGCTGCCGATCAAGGCCGAGCTCAGCGTCACGCCGCGCAGCATCGTCACGGCCGTGGCCTACGGGCTGCTGGTGTCGCTGCTCTTCACGCTGTGGCCGCTCGGCCGTGCCGAGCTCGTGCGGGCCGGCGTGCTGTTTCGCGACGAGGTGGCGCCCGAGCGTGTCCTGCCGCGGCCGCGGATCATCGCGCTGACGCTGGCTGCCGCCGGACTGCTGGCGGGGTTAGCCACCTTCACCTCGGAGGCGCGCTGGCTCGCCTTCTACTATTGCCTGGGCGTCGTCGGTGTCTTTGCCGTCTTCCTCGGCCTCGGCACGGCCATCACCTGGGTGGCCAGGCGCGTACCGCGGCCGCGCTGGCCGGAGCTGGCGCTCGCCATCGGCGATCTCGGTGCTCCCGGCGGCCTGACCCGGTCGGTGGTGCTCTCGCTCGGTGCGGGACTGTCGCTGCTTGTCACCGTGGCGCTGGTCGACCGCTCGATCGTCGCCGAGCTCACCGACCGGCTGCCGGGCACCAGCCCCAACTACTTCGTGCTCGACATCAAGCGCTCGGAGATCGATGCCTTCAACGCGCTGATCGCGCGCGAGGCGCCGGCAGCCAAGGTGCAGGAAGCACCCATGCTGCGCGGGCGGCTGATCAAGCTCGGCGACCGCCCGGTGGAGGAGATCAAGGCACCGCCGGAGGCTGCCTGGGTGCTCACCGGCGATCGCGGCCTCACCTATTCGGCCGAGGTGCCCAAGGGCTCGACGATCGTTGCCGGCAAGTGGTGGCCCACCGATTACGCCGGCGAGCCGCTGGTCTCCTTCGACGCCGACATCGCCAAGGGCCTGCGTCTCAAGATCGGCGACCAGGTCACCGTCAACGTGCTGGGACGCAACGTGACGGCGCGCATCGCCAGCCTGCGCGAGGTGAGGTGGGAGAGCCTGGCGCTCAACTTCGTCATGATCTTCTCGCCCAACACGCTTGCGGGCGCGCCCCATAACATCCTGGCGACGGTGACGCTGCCGAAGGACGCTCCCCTCACTCTCGAGGGCAAGCTCGCCCAGGATATCGGACGAGACTTTCCGGCCGCCACCGCCATCCGCGTGAAGGACGCCATCGATGCGTTCAACGTCATCTTCGGCCGCGTCATGATCGCCGTGCGTGCCGCCGGCAGCGTTACCCTGCTGGCCGGAGCCCTCGTGCTTGCCGGCGCACTCGCCACAGCACAGCGCCGCCGCATCCAGCAGGCGGTCATCCTCAAGACCCTCGGCGCCACCAGCTGGCGGATCTTGCGCTCGCACCTGATGGAATACCTGGTGCTGGCATTGTTGACGTCGTTCATAGCTCTGCTGATCGGCAGCCTGGCGGCCTATGGCGTGCTCCACCTTGCCATGGAGGCCGAGTTTGTCTTCTCGCCGGTGGCGGCCGCGGAGGCCCTGCTGCTGGCGATCCTGCTGGTGGCGCTATTCGGGGGATACGGCACGTGGCGGGTGCTCAAGGCCCCCCCGGTGCCTTATTTGCGGTCGGAATGAACGGCGTTCCACCCTTGTTTGCGACATGCCGATAGCCCAATATGCGCGCCGGTACGCATGTGCGAGGCCGGGGTCCTTGAAAGCGAGGGCGCCGCCGCCATATTTCAAGTCCAAGCTTTCGGCTTGCACCAAAAGTTGAAGGGAAGGGATCAAATGGCTCAATACGACAGGTATGCGCAGGCGGGCGCGGGCTCGCGGACCGACGTCGCCGTAGACGAGGGTCTTCGCGCGTACATGCTGCGCGTCTACAACTATATGGCAGCAGGCGTAGCGCTGACCGGTATCGTTGCCTACGTCGTCTTCTCCTACTCGGTCACCACCGATCCGGCGCTCGCCGCGGGCGCAGGCGGCAGGCTGATGGCCCTGCACCAGGGCATGTATCTCACCCCGTTCGGACAGACCCTCTTCACCACGCCGCTGATGTGGGTCGTGGCGCTCGCCCCGCTGGGCTTCGTGTTCTTCCTGTCGTGGCGCATCTACAAGATGAGCGTCAGCGCGGCCCAGCTCACCTTCTGGCTGTTTGCCGCCGTGATGGGCGCCTCGCTCTCCTCGATCTTCCTGCGCTACACGGCGCAGTCGATCACGCAGGTGTTCTTCGTGACGGCTGCCGCCTTCGGGAGCTTGAGCATCTACGGCTACACGACCAAGAAGGACCTGTCGGGCTGGGGCTCGTTCCTGATCATGGGCCTGTTCGGCATCATCATCGCGTCCGTCGTCAACATCTTCCTGCAGTCGGGTGCGATGCAGTTCGCCATCTCCGTGATCGGCGTGCTGGTGTTCGCCGGCCTCACCGCCTACGACACGCAGCGCATCAAGGACGGCTACTACGAGGTGATGGGCGATGCCACCGCCACGGCCAAGGCGGCAATCATGGGCGCACTCAATTTGTACCTCGACTTCATCAACATGTTCATCATGCTGCTCCAGCTGTTCGGCAATCGCGAGTAGCCGCGAGCAACGGATCGACGAAACAAGGGCCCCGCGATCGAGCGGGGCCCTTTGGTTTTGGGCGTCGCTCAGAACTGGATGACGAAGCGGAGGCGGGAGGCGTCGCTCGGTGGCGGCCTCGCCATGGCCCGGCCTGCGCGCGCCGTGTCGGGCCCGGCCATCGACTTCGGTCCGGATGGCGTATCGCACGTGCCGGCGTCCCAATACTTCTGCGCCGTGGGCGAGCGCACGCCTTCGTAGATGCTGTAGTGGACGAGCTTGTTGGGGCCGCCGTACTTGGGGTTCTCCATCACCGTCTTCATCACCTCGGCCAGGATGGTGGCGGCCTTCTCGAGGTCGTACTTCTCGAAGCCCGGGACCTTGCAGTGCTTCATCGCGAACAGCCAGTCGTGGATGATGTAGGCGGGCGCATAGCCCCACGGTGAGTAGCTTTTGAGGGCGCGCAGGGGGGCCGGGATCGAGCCGCCGTCCGTATACATTGTCTGCGGTTGGATGACCTCCTTGTCCTTGCGCGTGAAGGTCAGCGGGTCCTTCGGATCGGGCTCGAATATGAACTTGTCCTGGTCGATCCACTCCACGATCAGCCTGCCCTTGAGCGTGCCCGTATCGGTGCGGTCGTAGAAAAAGCCCGAGCGCAGGTCATCGCAGCTCGGGATCAGCAGCACGGCTGCGACCACCAGGGTCTTCAAGCTCATTGGATCTCCCCCTCCGACTGCAACGAATATGGACGAATTGACCGTCATGCTGCACGCTGGGGCGGGTGCGCGCAAGCGCGACCGGCACGCCCGCCATCTCCGTTTCCGGCCAAGCGTATGAACATTTCGCGACAAGCGTTGTTGGCGATCGAGCGGGCCGCGGTGCAGGCGTGGCCGGCTTCGGAGACGGCCGACATCGAGGGGTGGCTGTGGCGCTCATCGGGAGGCGGGTCGCAGCGGGCCAATTCGGTTTCGACGCTCGACTTTGCGGGTGCCGACACCGAGGCGGCCATCGACGAGGCGGAGCGGCGCTACCAGGCGCGCGGCACACCACCGATGTTCCAGGTCTGCGATCTCACGGCGCCGGCAGACCTGGACGAGTGCTTGGAAGCCCGCGGCTATCGCCTGCACGAGCCGTGCACGACCCTGGCGAAGGAAATCGCGCCCCGCGAGCTGCCAGCCGACATCGAGATCGCGACGAGCGCCGGCGAGCCTTGGCTCAGCGTCTACCTTGCGGGCATTACCGAGAGCCGGCGCCAGACCGCCCCGATGGTTCTGGCTCGCGTGCCCGCGCCGCGCGCCTTCTTTGTGCTGCGCCAGGACGGCAGGCCGATCAGCGTGGCGCTGGGCGTCGTCGCGCACGGCGTCGTTGTCGCCGAATGCGTCGCGACGCTTGCCGCCTTTCGGCGGCGCGGCGGCAGCGCCCGCATCATGACCGCGCTGGAAGCCTGGGGTGCCGGGCAGGGGGCGACGCTCGCGGCCCTGCAGGCGGTGGCCGCCAACGCGCCGGCGCAGGCGCTCTATGCCGGGCTCGATTACGCCCGCGTCGCCGGCTATCATTATCGCGTGCTCGACCGTTGAGGTGTCTATGCCTTCGCCCGCCAATCCCAACCTGCACGAGGTCGACTGGTCGAGGATCCCCGCGCCGACCGATGACGGCGGGGCAAAGCACCTCGCGGGGCTCGAGATCCCCGATGTGGCGCTGCCGGCGACCGACGGCTCGAGCGTGTCGCTGGCGCAGCTTGCCGGCCGGGTGATCGTGTTCGCCTATCCGCGCACGGGCGAGCCAGGCAAGCCTTCGCTCGTCGACGATTGGGACATGATCCCGGGGGCCCGGGGCTGCACGCCGCAGAGCTGCGCCTTCCGTGACCTGCACAAGGTGCTGATCGAGGCCGGAGCGGCGCGCGTGTTCGGGCTTTCGACGCAGGACACGGCCTATCAGCGCGCTGCCGTCGATCGGCTGCACCTGCCGTTCCCGCTGCTCTCCGACGAGAAGCTGGCGCTGACCAGGGCCCTGCGGCTGCCAACCATGGAGGTCGGCGGCTTGACGCTCATCAAGCGGCTGGCTCTGGTCATCGACGATGGCGCAATCACCAAGGTCTTCTATCCCGTGTTCCCGCCCGACCGGAATGCGGCCGACGTGCTCGCCTGGCTCGAGGAGCATCCGCGCCGATGAGCCCGCTGCCGGCTGCGGCTCTCACCGACGACGGGGCGGTTCGGCACTTGAGGCGCGGCAAGCGCCTGCCCGACGTTACGCTTCCCACCACCGGCGGCCGGGAGGTGTCGTTGGCACGGCTTCCTGGTCGCACCATCGTCTATTGCTATCCCTGGACGGGTCGGCCGGGGCAGCCTGATCCGCCGGGCTGGGACGACATCCCAGGCGCGCACGGCTCGACGCCGCAGACCGAAGGCTTCCGCGACCTCTATGTCGGGTTCAGGCAGGTTGGCGCCGAGGTGTTCGGCCTCTCGACACAGCCCACGAGCTATCAGCGGGAGCTGGTCGAGCGTCTTGCGGTGCCGTTCGAGATCATCAGCGACGAGCGGTTCGCACTGCAGCGGGCCCTCGCCCTGCCGACGTTCGCCACCGGAGGCGTCACGTATCTGAAGCGGATGACGCTCGGCATCAAGGACGGCCGCATCGAGCGTGTGTATTACCCGATTGAGGAGCCCAAGGCGCACGCGCGCGAGGTGTGCGCCTGGCTCGGCATGATCCACCGCTCTTTATAGCGGTGGCAGCGGACCAGCCGTGAAAGGGGCCTGATAAGGGAGCGGCCCCCGGCTACGCGGCCCGCTCGCTCTTGTCGTCGGAGGATTTCGACTTGGCCGCCGCGCGAAGCTGCTGTGCCTGGGCTTTGGGATCAGTCTGGCGTTGCGACTGGCCATCGAAGACGGCGCCCTGCTCGATGATCAGCGAGTTGTGGAAGATGTCGCTCTCCACGTGGGCGGTGTCCTGCAGCACGACCTGCAGGGCGTGAATGATGCCGTTGACCTTGCCGCGGATGACCACCTCGTCGGCAACGATGTTGCCGGTGATGGTTCCGCCCTTGCTGACGGTCAAATGCGAGCAGTGGACGTCGCCGTTGATTTCACCGTCGACCTGAACGTCACGATCGCTCTGCAGGTTGCCGGTGATCACCAGACCGGTGTCGATGATGGAGCATGCCGGCGCGCTTCCCGCCATGCGTGGTGTCGGGGACGCCTGTGCCTGCGCCTGCGCCGGTTTTTGCGTGGTGAAGGAATTGAAAGACTGGCGCAGATCCTGGATCAGCGAGGAGGTGTCCTTCGGGGGGGGCTTGTTGAACATGGCCGGCCTGCTCTGGATGACGGGGGAAATTCGAAGTAGAGCAACGGCCTATATATGATTTGCAGGCGAACGTGCTCGCAAAGACCATCTTGCGAACAAGTTTACATGTCGCGCGCGAATCAGAACTTGAGCAGCCGCGTGCCGGCTGTGGACGAAGCGTGCTGGGTGCAGCTACAGCACGCCGTCCTCGGCGTCCTCCACCGAGATCCCGAGCTTCTCGAGGCCCTCCTCGAGATAGTCGGCCAGAAGCGGCAGGCCCATGAGATAGCGCGCCGTCGAGACCACCTTCTCGCTGCGCGCGGTTTCGACCGCCTCGTCGAGCTCATCGGCCTCGAAGGTGCCCCGGCCGACCCAGGTCAGCGCCACCAGGTGCACCTGCTCGTCGACGTTCAGCGCATCGATGAAGCCGGCGAGCTCGGCGCGGGTTGGATCATCGGCGAAGTCCTCGAGAATGGATTCGGGGTCCTCCTCCGCGTCCCCGGCCTCCGCCGTATCGTCCCAGGCGCCGACCTTGGCGTCATACTCGCGCGCCTTGACGATGACATGGGCGACCTTCTCGGGGGCAATCTCGAGCATGGGCTCCTCCTTGGCGAGCGCGAGGCCAACATAGTCGCGATGGGGCGTCCTTGATCCACCTCAAACCGAGGCCTGGGCAAAATCGCGACCTACGCGCGATAGTGATCCGCGGCGGAATGGGCCTGGGGAACATTCCGCCGCATCCAATCGTCCAACACGCCGATCTCGTCCTGTGAAAGCCGAAGGCCGAGCTTGGACCGGCGCCAGACCACGTCGTCTGCCGTGCGCGCCCATTCGTGGTCGACGAGGTGGCGCACCTCCACTTCGCTCAAGGTGGCGCCGAACGGCTGCCCGAGGTCGTCCAGCGAGCTGGCGCTGCCGAGGATGGTGGTCACGCGCGTGCCGTAGGCGCGCAACAAGCGCAGGGCATGCGCTTCGGCCAGGAAGGGATAGCGGCTCTGCAGCCGCCGGCTCAGGGCCATCGCATCGTCGGGCTCGAAGTTGCCGCCGGGCAGGGGCTCGCGTGCCGTCCAGCCCGCGGCCAGGCCCTGCCTCGGCTCGAGGTGCGGAGCCAGGCGCTCGAGCGCGGCTTCGGCGAGGCGCCGATAGGTCGTGATCTTGCCGCCGATGACGGACAACACCGGCGCGGCACGGTTGCCTGCGTCCATCTCCAGCACGTAGTCGCGCGAGGCGATCTTGGCTTCGCTTGCCCCGTCGTCGAACAGCGGGCGCACGCCGGAATAGGCCCACACGACGTCCGCCGCCGTGACCGGCCGCGCGAAGGACGCGCTGGCGGTCTCGCACAGATAGGCGACCTCCTCGGCCGTCGCCGTCACCGCCGCCGGATCGCCGGCATAGTCGCGATCGGTCGTGCCGATCAGCGTGAAGTCGCCCTCGTAGGGGATGGCGAACACCACCCGCCCGTCGGGGTTCTGAAAGATGTAGGCGCGGTCGTGGTCGAAGAGCTTGCGCGTGACGATGTGCGAGCCCTGCACCAGGCGCACGTGCCCGCGCGCCGTTGCACCGAGGCCGCCCCGCAGCATCTCCTCGACCCAGGGGCCGGCAGCATTGACGATAGCGCGTGCGGCGACCGTCTCCCCGCGCCCCGTTGCTGCGTCGGCCAGCATCACGCGCCAGCTCTCCGCGCCGCGCTCGGCGGACAGCGCCTTGGTGCGTGTGCGAATCACGGCGCCGCGGTCGGCGGCATCGCGCGCATTGAGGACGACGAGGCGTGCGTCGTCGACCCGGCAATCGGAATATTCGAAAGCGGTCGTGAACGTGTCCCGCCGCAGCGGCCGGCCGGCCGCATCCGTGCCGAGATCGATGACGCGCGTGCCGGGCAATCGCTTGCGCCCGCCGATGTGATCGTAGAGGAAGAGGCCGAGGCGAAGCATCCAGGCGGGGCGCAGACCCGCCCTATAGGGCAGCACGAAGCGCAAGGGACGCACGATGTGCGGGGCGATGCGCCAGAGCACCTCGCGCTCGGCGAGCGCCTCGCGCACCAGCCGGAAATCGAGCTGCTCGAGGTAGCGCAGGCCGCCGTGGATGAGCTTGGTCGAGCGTGAGGAGGTGCCGGCGGCAAGGTCGTCCATCTCGCACAGGAGGACCGAATAGCCGCGTCCCGCTGCATCCCGCGCGATGCCGCAGCCGTTGATGCCGCCGCCGATGACGGCGAGGTCGTAGATGCGCTGCACGAGCCCCCGCTGTCAGCTCACGTATCCCGATCGGAAATGATGATCTCGAACGACGCGCCCCTCTCTGTGTCGCGCAGGCGGATGACGCCGCCATGGGCCGTTACCAGCTCGTGCGCGACGGCAAGCCCCAGGCCGGTTCCGCCCTTGCGGGCCGAGCCCTGAAAGGCCTGGAAGAGGTGGGCGCGCGCCTTCTCCGGCACGCCCGGACCATCGTCGCTCACGGCGATGGTGACGGTCCGTCCGTCGCGCATCGCTGTGACCTGGATGTGGCCCTTGACCGGGTCCTGCTGCTCCAGCGCCTGCAGCGCGTTGCGGCACAGGTTGCTCAAGACGCGGAACAGCTGGTCGCGGTCGGCGTCCACCCTGAAGCTGCTCGCGATCTCGATGGTCCAGTCGATGGCGCCCTCGCGGGGCAGGCTCAAGCTCGTCCCCGACGTCCTTGATGAGCGTCTGCAGCGCGAAAAGCTCGCGCCGCGGTGGCGCCTCCTCGGCGCGGCCGAATTTCAGCGTGCTGTCGCACAGCGCAATCGCGCGATCGAGCGAGGCGATCAGCTTCGGCGCGAACTGCTGCGCGGCCGGCTCGGCCAGGCTGCTGAGCCGGTCGGAGAGCAGCTGCGCGCTCGCCAGCATGTTGCGCAAGTCATGGCTGATCTTGCTCACGGCTAGCCCGAGCGCGGCGAGCCGGTTCTTCTGCTGGAGGGTCTGCGTGAGCTCGCCTTGCATGTGCGCGAGCTCGCGCTCCGCCGTGCCGATCTCGTCCTGGCGCTGGGAAGGCAGGATGATCCGGCTGGCATCGGCCGGGTTCTGGCTGAAGCTCAGCATGTTGCGCGCCATGCGCATCATCGGCTGCACGAAGAGGCCGTTCAGCGCGAAGTAGACGAGCGCGGCGGTAATGACGGAAATGATGACCGACAGCCCCATGACGTTGAGGCCGTAGCGCACCATGGCCGTTCTCAGCGGCGCCTCGGGCAGCACGACCTCGATGAAGTCGCCCGAGCTCGTGCGCGGCTCGCCGATCACCCGGATGACGCGCCCCTCCGGCGCCCAGAACACGCTGAGCGCCTCCCAGATCAGGCGCATGCGCAGGGTCAGTCCGTTCCACACCCCCGGCTGCCGCGCGGCGGCGCGGAAGTCGAAGGTCGCGTCGACCTCGGTGGGCATGTCGGCAGGCAGCACGAGGCGGCGCTCGTTGCTGCGTTTGACCGCGACCGCGCGCACCTGGGCCGTCCGCAACAGCTCCGCGCGCAGCGCGTCCGGCACCACGCCGCCGGGCGCGCCTTCTGCGGCCAGCGCCGCGAGCTGTGCGGCCGTGATCCGGTCCGTCAGCCAGGTGATGCGGAAGTTGGCCACCGAAGGCACGAAGATCAGCACCTCCGCCAGCATGACGAAGACGATCGTCAGCAGCAGGAGCTTGCCGGAAAGGCCCAGGCCGCGCCCTTCGGCTGCCGCCACCAGCGGCCACCGTCGGGGCCATTCGATGGCCCTGAGCCTCCCCCACATCCTGCGGGGCCAGGCCAGGGCCTCATCTAAGGTATCGCGCGGCACGCCCCACCTTCGAGACTCTTCCTGCGGCTCAGCCGAGCTTGGCGAGCCAGGCGACCACCTTGCGCACGAGCGGGTTGGCGGCCGCCGTCGCATAATAGCCGTAAGCCACGCGCCTGTTTACCTCCGAATACGTCGGATAGGGCGAGATCCATTGCGTCATGGCTTTGATATTGAGCCCCTGAGACAAGGCCAGCGACCACATCTGGATCACCTCGCCGGCATGCTCGCCGACCACGGTGGCACCCAGGATATTGCCGCTGGCATCGGTAACGACCTTGACCAGGCCTTCCGTCGCCCGTTCCGTTTGGGCGCGGTCGTTCTCGTGATAGGGCCAGCGGAACACGCGCACCCGGCCCTTGCGCTTCCTTGCCGCATCCTCGCTCAACCCCACCTGCGCCAGCTCGGGCTCGGTAAACGTCACCCACGGCAGGATATCGTTATTTACCTTGGCCCGCTGGCGAAACAGCGCGCGGCGGATGACGATGCCGGCATGATAGTTGGCGACATGGGTGAACTGCGGTCCTCCCGTCACGTCACCGATGGCGAAGACCCGGGAATTGGAGGTGACCAGGCCCTTGTTAACCTGGATGCCCCGCTTGTCGTACTTGATGGCGGCAGCCTCGAGGTTGAGCCCTGCAACGTTTGGCACGCGGCCCGTCGCCACCAGCAGGTTGGTACACTGGATGAGCCCGGGGGCGCCGTCCTCGGTGATCTGCACATCGATCAGGCGCGTGCCGCCCGAGACCCGCTCCACCCGCACGCCCTCGCGGATCTCGAGGCCCTCGGCGCGAAGCCGGTTGACGACGACCTCGGAGACCTCGGGATCATCCTTGGCCAGCACCTTCATGGCCTCGAGCACGGTGACGCGGCTGCCGAGCCTCAGGTAGGCCTGGGCCAGCTCCATGCCGATCGGCCCGCCGCCGACGACGACGAGGTGGTCGATCTTCTCCCGGTTCTCGAAGATCGTCTCATTGGTGAAATAGGGCACCCCGTCGAGGCCGGGGATGGGCGGGATGCTCGGCGAGGAGCCGGTGGCGATGACGAAGCGGCGCGCCTTGATGCGTACGTCGCCGGCGAGCACCGTGTCCCGGCTTATGAATTGCCCCGTCGCCCGCATCACCTGCACGCCGAGGCCCGTGAACCGCTCCACCGAATCGTTGGGCGCGATCGAGGCGATGACGCCGTGGATGTGGTCGTGAACGCCCTTGTAGCTGATCACCGGGTTGCTCGGCATGATGCCGAAGGGCGCAGAGGCGCGCATCATGTGCGCCCGCCGCGCCGCCGCGATCAGCGACTTGGAGGGAACGCAGCCGTAGTTCAGGCAGTCGCCGCCCATCTTGTGCTTCTCGATGAGCGCAACCGATACGCCGAGCTGGGCCGCGGCGGCCGCCACCGAGAGGCCTCCGGAGCCCGCGCCGATGACGCAAAGGTCGACCCGAAGCTCGCCGCCCGATCCCGCCATCGTCGTGAGCGTGCTGCGTGCAGGGCCCTCCTCGAGCGCCTGGCCGCCGGGTCCGACCCGCATCAAGCCGACCGCCCGATCATTCGGTTGCCGCATGGGAGTTTCTCCATTTCCGCACCAGGGTAGGGATAAGCGACAGGATGCCGATCAACGCCAGCGCGACAAGGATCTGCGTGATGGGAAGCTCGCTTGCATCAATTGAGATCCGACACGCGGCCGCTCCCTTGGACGCAACGCAGGCGTCGAAGCCGGCTTTGGCCTTGGCGATGATCTGATCGAGCGTATAGCCCAGAAACGAGAACGTCACGGTGCCCGGGATGATGCCGAAGAAGGTGCCGATGACGAAGGTCCTGAGCGAGACGCCGATCAGCGCGGGGGCAAGATTGACGAGAACGAATGGAAACGGAACGAGGCGCAGGAACAGCATATAGCGAACGCCTTCCTTCTCGAAGCCCGCGCGCAGCTTCTCGAGCCAGGGTCCGGCGACGCTCGTGAAGCTCTCGCCGAGGCTCGTCTTGGCGATGAGGAACACGATCGTCGCTCCGGCCGTGGCGGCAAGAACCGTCACCGTCGCACCGAGCGCGGCGCCGAACAGCAGCCCTCCGCAAATGGTGAGGATGAGGGCGCCGGGAAGCGACAGGGCCACGACCGCGATGTAGACCCCCGCGAAGGCCAGGACGGCAGCGATCTTGTGCTGCTCCGTGAAGTCCCTGAGTGCGTCGCGATGGATGGCGATGTTCTCGAGCGTGATATGGCGATACCAGCCCATGGCGACGATCAGGACCAGTGCGGCGGCGATTATCACGAGCGGCCCGAAGCGCTTCAGGGCCCCAAGCAGCGAACCAGGCCGTCCTGCAGCAAAGACAGCGCCCCGGGCATGGCGAAGCCGCCCATCGGCGGGACCCGAAAGCTTCCCGCCGCACCCCAGATCGCTCAATGGATCCTTCTCTGCCATCGTCTCTTGGTCGAGGCCTTGTATTTCGAGGCGGCCGAAGCCCCGAATTGCAGAGACCATATTGTGCTGGCGCCGTTGCGAGGGGCCAATGTCAAGCACACGTGAGAGAAAGCGAAAAGATTTGATGGTGTTTGTCCACTAGATCGGGCATCGCCCGTCGGATTGACTTGACCTGGGCGCAACCCCTATAAGCGCGGCATTTCCTATAGCTCAAGTCAGGGTCAGCCGGCTTCGGCGCAGATCTAGCGAAGGGCGGGCTCCGCCGCTCTACTGGGCTCTTCAAGGATGGAGACCGGACGTGAAACGGACCTATCAGCCCAGCAGGCGCGTGCGCAAGCGCCGCCATGGCTTCCGCAAGCGCATGCTGACGCCCGGCGGCCGCCGCGTGGTGGCGCGGCGCCGTGCGAAGGGCCGCAAGCGCCTGTCGGCCTGAGGGCCGGGGCCGCCGATCGCACGCGGATGGCCAAGACGCCGGCGCAAGGCACGACGGGCGCGCCGCCTCGCGTCGTCACCCTGAAGCGGCGTGTTGAGTTCCAACGCATCCGCAAGGGCGCGCGCTGGACAACGGCGGCGTTCGTGATCGAGGCCAAGGCGCGCGGCGACGGGGACGGGGGCAATGTCCCATCCCCGGTTCGGCTTCACGATTACCCGGCAGGTCGGCAACGCCGTGGAGCGCAATCGCATCAGGCGGCGTCTCAAAGCCGCAGTCGAAAGACTGCAAAGGGAGCACGCACGGCCCGATTTCGACTATGTTGTGATCGCGCGGCGATCAGCCCTCGAGCAGGCCTTCCCGGCGCTGGTGGCGGATTTGGCAACTGCGCTCGATCGCGTCAACAGCGGTGCGGCAAGGCACGATCGACGCCGCGGTACCAGCCGCAACCCGCAAGAACGAAAGACCTGAAGAAGGTCTGCAACGAGAGAGCTCATGTGGCCTGACCAGGACAATCAGAAGAACCTGCTTCTCGCCATCGTGCTGTCGGTATCGGTCCTGCTTGCCTGGCAGGTGTTCTATGCCGGGCCCAAGCTCAAGGAGGAGCACGAGCGCCGGCAGCGCATCGAGCAGGAGCAACAGCAGCAGGCCAAGGCCAAGGGTGAGCCGGGCGCCCCCAAGGCGACGCCGCAGGCGGGCCCGGGTGCGGCGACGCAGCCCGGAGTCCAGCCAGGCGCAGCGCCATCGGCGGCGCCGGCTGCGCCGCTTGCCACGCGCGAGGCCGCGCTTGCCGCCAGCCCGCGCCTGAAGATCGATACGCCGAGCCTGAGCGGCTCGATCGCGCTCAAAGGCGGACGCATCGACGATCTCGTGCTGGCGAAATACAAGGAGGAGGCGACCCCCGAGAGCCCCAACGTCGTGCTCTTTTCGCCGTCCGGTGCGCCGGAGCCCTACTACGCCGAGTACGGGTGGGTGGCGGCGAGCGGCGCCGACACGCCGGTGCCCGGCATCGATACGCTGTGGCGCGCGGAGGGCCAGAACAGCGTTCTGACCGCCGCGACCGCCCATCACGCTGGCCTGGGACAACGGCAAGGGTCTCGTCTTCCGCCGCAAGATCGCGGTCGATGCCAACTACCTTTTCACGGTCTCCGATGAGGTCGAGAACAAGTCCAACGCCGCGGTCACGCTCTATCCCTATTTCCTGATCTCGCGGCACGGCACGCCAGTGACGCAGGGCTTCTACATCCTGCACGAGGGGCCGATCGGCGTGCTGGGAGACGCCGGCCTGCAGGAGTTCAAATATGCCGACCTGCTGAAGGAGGGCGGGACGAAGACCTTCAAGCAGACCGCCGGCGGCTGGCTCGGCATCACCGACAAGTACTGGGCGGCGGCGCTGATACCCGACCAGAAGACCCCCTATCAGGCGACCTTCAGCGGCACAAAGGGGACGCAGGACCGCTACCAGACCGATTTCCTCCTCAACAAGGGTGTCGCCGTTCCGCCCGGCGGCCGCGGCACGACCACGAGCCACCTGTTCGCCGGCGCCAAGCAGGTGACCATCATCGAGCAGTACCAGGACATGCTCGGCGCCAAGCTGTTCGACCGGCTGATCGATTGGGGATGGTTCTGGTTCATCACCAAGCCGCTGTTCAAGCTGCTGCACTGGCTGAGCCACACGCTCGGCAACTACGGGCTGGCGATCCTCGGGACTACGGTGCTCGTGAAGCTCTGCTTCTTCCCGCTGGCCAACAAGAGCTACGAATCGATGGCCAAGATGAAGAAGCTGCAGCCGGAGATGGAAAAGATCCGCGAGCGGTTCAAGGACGATCGCGTCCGCCAGCAGCAGGAGCTGATGGCGCTCTACAAGAACCAGAAGATCAATCCGATGGCGGGCTGCCTGCCGATCGTGCTGCAGATTCCCGTCTTCTTCGCGCTCTACAAGGTGCTGTTCGTCACCATCGACATGCGCCAGGCGCCGTTCTTCGGCTGGATCACGGACCTCTCCGCGCCCGATCCGACCTCGGTCTTCAACCTGTTTGGGTTGCTTCCCTACGTCCCGCCGCATTTCCTGCATGTCGGTGCTTGGCCGCTGATCATGGGCTTCACCATGTTTGTGCAGATGCAGCTGAACCCGCAGCAGCCCGATCCCATTCAGCAGAAGATCTTCGGCTGGATGCCGGTGATCTTCACCTTCATGCTGGCGCGATTCCCCTCCGGACTGGTGATCTACTGGGCGTGGAACAACGTGCTCTCCCTGCTCCAGCAGTATTACATCATGCAGAAGAACGGCGCCGAGATACATCTGTGGAAGAACCTGGGTGCCGACAAATGGAAGGGAAGGCTCGCCGGGGTTCGCGACTTGGATATCAGCACACTCAAGCAGCGAATAGGCGAAGCTTCCGCGTCCCTGCCGCTACTGCTGGGCAAGATCCTGCCGGGCCCCCAGCAGCCGGGCGGCGCGAAGGAGGCTGGCAAGGGATCGGGCGCTGCCGCGGCCGGCCACGCGGATGCCGGCGCCGCCAAGCAAGAGCCGCCCATGACGCGTGAGCAGGCGTTGCGCGCGCTCGACCTCGAGGCGGACGCCACCCAGACCGAGATCGATGTCGCCCTCAGGGAAGCCAAGCGGCGCCAGAAGAGCTTGAACGGCTCCGACCACGTCATGGCCGCCAAGCTCGACAAGGCGCGCGAGATCCTGCGGAGCAAGGAGAGCTCGTAGGGGTGTCCCCTCTCCCGCTAGCCCTCGGCTCTCCGCATGATTGCCCTGTCCATCGTTGCCTGAGAGCTTGCGGGGAGAGGGAGGCATGGCCGCACACGACTTCACCGCCGAGGAGCTTGCCGCTGGCGAGGCGCTGTTCGCGCGCAGCTGGCAGTTCGTCCGCAGCGTGCCGAGCCTGGAGTTCCTGCCCCCGCCGGACCGCATGGAGATGGCGTTCGCCGGCCGCTCCAATGTCGGCAAGTCGAGCCTGCTCAACGCGCTGGTCGGCCAGCGGGGGCTCGCGCGCACCTCCAATACGCCGGGGCGGACACAGGAGCTCAACTACTTCGAGGTGCCGGGCGCCGCTCTCTTCCTGGTCGACATGCCGGGCTATGGTTTCGCCAAGGCGCCGAAGGAGAAGGTCGACGCCTGGACAGGGCTCGTGAAGGACTACCTGCGCGGGCGCGCCGCGCTGGTGCGCGTGTTCCTGCTGATCGATTCCCGGCACGGCCTCAAGCCGCCCGACCTCGCCATGATGGAGCTGATGGACGAGGCGGCCGTGTCCTACCAGGCGGTGCTGACCAAGGCCGACAAGATCAAGCCGCACGAGCTCGAGCGCGTCGCCGCCAGGACGGCCGAGGAGCTGGCGCGGCACGCGGCGGCCTACGCCGACATTCTCGCAACGTCGTCGGAGAAGGGCACCGGCATTGCCGCGTTGCGCGCCGAGCTGGCACGCCTCGCCGCCGCCCATGGGGCGCTGGTGGCCGGTTAGAGCAAGACCGTTTCTGATGGAATCGCCTTGCCTCGATCGCGACGTTTCGGCCGAAGCGATCCTGCTCAAGTCGGATCGCCCGGTCAGACGCCGATCAGCTTCTTGAGCGTGGCGAGCGCGGTGGTCAATTCGGTGCGCATGAAATAGCCCACGGTCGTGCCGATCACCACCAGCACGATCCACGCGAGCAGCCTGCCGAACCCGCGCAGCTTGTTGGACTTCACCCTGATTTCGATCACCCGGTCGGGCGGGGCCGTTTCACTGGCGAGGCCGTCGCGGCCGACGGTGCGGGTTGCGACCGTCAGCAGCAGGCGGTTGCGTCCGCGCCGATGCGGCAGGACCGTCCACCGCCAGACGGCGTGCTCATCGTGCGGCTTTGCAGAGGTGCTCTCGGCCCATTGCGTCTCGGGTGATTCCGCTTCGATCCAGAAACCGCCATTGGGTGCGCTCAGGCGCACCGACACGGCGCGCGTGACGAGCCCATCCGGCCGGAACGCGGCGCCGCCGCGGGCGCTGAGCGCCATGATCAGGGTCTCGATCTTGTCGCGAGGGATGTGCACCTCGACCGGGGAGGGCCTGCCGACGCGCATCACGCGGGGCACGTTCTCAACGAGCGGGCCGCGCTCGCCTTGTCCCGCGCGCAGGGCCTGAGGCGGGGTGGCCGGCCAGAGCGAGGGCGGCGGCCCCAAGCCCTCCGCCGGCGGATGGCTCGCGCCGCCCACACTGCCGTTGGGCAGGCGCGGTCCACGGGCCGGGTCGCCGGCGGGGCTCGGCCAGGGCGAACGTGGCGGCGGGAACTTCGCCACCGGGCCCTGGCCGGGGCGAAGCGGCAGGGGTGGGCGCGGCGGCCCCTCGTTGGGCTGGATTGGTCGCGCCAGGGGCGGGGCGGCGTACGGGCGGCGGGTGGGCGGAGGCAGCCGGGCGACCAGGGACGACTGTGGCTCCGCACGCGGCGCCCAGGACGAGCGCGCCTGGGGCTCCGCGGTGGCGGGCTGAGGGGGCGGCGCGGCTGGCTCGGCGCCGGCCGGCGACGTTGTCATGGCAGCCCCGATGGCATCGGCCAGCGTCTTGGTTTGCTGGACGGGCTCGGGTGCGGGCGCAGGTTCGGGCGGGGGCGGGGGTGTAGCGGCAGGTTGCGACGCGGCGGCGGTCACGGCCCGCTCGGCCTTGGCGGCCGCCGCCCGCTGCCGGATGCGCTCCCGCGCCGCCGACAGGATCTCCTCCGCGGTCTGTTGTGTCGACAGCTCTTCCGCAGGCAGGACCGGCTCCAATTTCTGCGGCACATTGATGGGCGTCCGCGCCGGAGCCGACACCACCGGGTTCGGCGCAGCATAGGCAAGCGGAGATACCGGCGCTGCAGATGGGGCTGTCGCGGCGACTGAAGTGGCCGCTGCCGGCGGTGCGGGCTTCGTCTGCGGCTGCAGCCGCGCCTTGGTGTTGGCCCGCTGCAGGGCGCGGATGGCCTCCTCGAAGGTCATGCCGAGCGCCTTCAGCATGCCGGCTGCCGGGCTCTTGCCGTCGCCGACGATCGCCGCCAGCACGATGGCCCCGTCGATCTGGCGGCGTTTGGACTGCAGGGCTGCGGTGGCGGCGGCCTGCAGGACGCGCAGCAGCTCGGGGTCCGGGCGCGGCTCGACCCCCGGCTCCGCCCGCATGTCCTCCAACAGACGGCCGAGGTGGCCCGACACGTCCGTCGTCAGCCGTGCCAGGTCGACGCCGGCAGCCTGCATGATGATGACGGCTTCGGGGTCCTCGGTGAGGGCCAGCAGCAAATGCTCCAGCGTCACGAGCCGGTGGGCCTGCTCGCGCGCGAAGCCGTGCGCCCGCTCGAGGCTCTGCCCGAGGTTGGGCGACAGCGGAAACGCCTTGAGATGCTCCGCAAACGATTGCGGCATCGTCTACCCCCGTTACGGCACGGGATGCCTTGGCCGCCCCCAGCAGGCCCCGTAGCCGCCTCTCACGCCGGATAGCCTGTTTGGGCCAGCCCACGCAAGCACCGAGGCCCGATCCTAGAGCAAGATCGTTTCTGATCGAAGCGCTTTGCTTCGATCATGGAACGTGAATCTTGCTCTCATCGTATGGAATAGCGCAGGATTCACGCTTCGGCCGGGACGTTGCCACTGAGGCAAAGTGGTTCCATCCGAAGCGATCCTGCGCTAGCCCATGGCGGACGCCTTGACACGCCTTTGGCGTCAATACTTTGTGCGGGGCACAGCCGGCAGCCGCGCGCAAATTCCATTGAGCCGGCGGGCGCCGCGCGATAAGTGCAGCTGACGCTTACCCGGTGGTCCATCCCGCCGGGCATCCTCGAGGTCGGCAAGAATGGCTAAGGCGCAACCGGCAAAGGGCGAGGCGGCCACGTCGCTTCCCGCCCAGACACAGGCCCGCATTCTGGCGGAAGCCCTGCCGCATATGCAGCGCTACGACCGCCAGACGGTGGTCATCAAGTTCGGCGGCCACGCCATGGGCGATGCCGAGCTGTCGGCGGCGTTCGCTCGCGACATCGTGCTGCTCAAGCAATCGGGCGTGAACCCGATCGTGGTGCACGGCGGCGGGCCGCAGATCGCCAACATGCTGAAGCGGCTGCAGCTCAAGTCCGAGTTCGTCAAAGGTTTGCGCGTCACCGACAAGCCGACCGTCGAGGTGGTCGAGATGGTGCTGGCCGGGCTCATCAACAAGGACATCGTCACCGCCATCAACCGGCAGGGCGGCAAGGCGGTCGGCATCTCCGGCAAGGATGCCAATCTCATGATCGCCCGCAAGATCACCGAGATGCCGGACCCCGAATCGAACCTCATGCAGGCGGTCGACATTGGCTATGTCGGCGATCCGGTCGAGGTCAACCCGCACATCGTCGACGTGATCTCGTCCTCGGACCTGATCCCGGTCATCGCGCCGGTGGCAATCGGCCGTGACGGCGAGACGCTCAACATCAATGCCGACACCTTTGCGAGCGCACTGGCCGCGCGCATGAAGGCCAAGCGCCTGCTGCTCCTCACCGACGTGGCCGGCGTGCTGACGGGCGAAGGCCGCCTGATCGAGCGCCTTGCCATCGAGGAGGCGCGCAAGCTGATCCGCGAGGGCGTGATCACCGGCGGCATGATCCCGAAGGTGGAAGGCTGCATCGAGGTGGTGGAAGCGGGCGTTGAGGCGGTGGTCATTCTCGATGGCCGCGTGCCGCATTGCGTGCTGCTCGAGCTCTTCACCAAGCACGGCGTCGGCACCCTGGTGAGCCGCAAGCCGAGGAAGAAAGGGACATGAGCGTTCCCTCTCCCCGCGCTACGCCGCCCTCTCTGCTTGCGTCATCAGCGCGGGGAGAGGGTCGGGGTGAGGGGCAGCGACAAACGCCCGAGCAAGCTTCTGCCCCTCACCCTAAACCTCTCCCCACTGAAGAGCGGGGAGAGGGGACGCGCACGCCGACGCGGCGCGGGTTCGACGCGACGCGCGTGTGGATCTTCGACCTCGACAACACGCTCTATCCCGCCGACTGCAACCTGTTCGCCCAGGTCGACCAGAAGATGGGCGAGTTCATCGCCCGCTTCCTCGGCGTGCCGTTCGAGTATGCGCGCCACCTGCAGAAGAGCTACTACCGGCAGTTCGGCACCACGCTTTCGGGCCTGATGCAGGTGCACGGCATGGACCCCAAGTCCTTCCTCGACTACGTGCACGACCTCGATCTCACCTGCGTGCCCGAGCACCCCGAGCTCTCCGCGGCGATCGAGCGCCTGCCCGGGCGCAAGCTCATCTTCACTAACGGCTCGCGCGGCCACGCCGAGCGTGTTGCCGGCAAGCTCGGCGTCCTGCACCACTTCGAGGCCATCTTCGACATCGTCGATGCCGACTACGTGCCCAAGCCCACGGCTGAGTGCTACGACCGCTTCCTCAAGGCGCACGCCGTCGAGGCGGTGGGGGCGGCCATGTTCGAGGACATGCCGCACAATCTGGAAGCCCCGCATGCGCTCGGCATGACCACCGTGCTGGTCTATTCCACCTATCACGACCACCCGATCCAGGCGAAGATCCGCTCCTGGACCGAGCTGCCGGCGCATGTGCACCACCTGACCGAGGATCTGGCGCGGTTCCTGGGAGAGCTCCCGAAGGCGCGCGGCGCGGCATCTGCGCCGAGCGACGGTTGATCCGCCGCCGACGCTTGCCATGCCCCAGCCGCGGTCATATGGGATGAGGGCTGCCGCTCGCGTGGCATCGGCCCTTCGACCGGCGAGCGGTGTGTGACGCGGTGAGCGGATCGAGCAGGCGTAGATGTTGCTCTGGGTTGCCTTTGCGGTGCTGACGGCCGCCGTGCTGGCCGCGGTGCTGGCGCCGCTCGGCCGCCGCAGCACCGAGGGCGCGGCCGGTGCCGGCTCGCTCGAGGTTTACCGCGATCAGCTTACCGAGCTCGAGGCCGAGCGCGCCCGCGGGCTCCTCGAGGAGGGCGAGGCCGCTGCCGCCCGGATCGAGATCTCGCGCCGCCTGCTGGCAAGTGCCGCCGCCGAGCGCGCGGACCCGGGCGCTGCGGCAAGTCCGATGCTGGCGCGGTCCGTGCCCATTGCCGTCGCCCTGTTCGTGCCCCTTCTCACGCTCGGCCTTTATCTCACCTACGGCTCGCCGGGTCTGCCGTCCTATCCGATCGCGGCGCGCAAGCAGGCTCCCCTGGAGAGCGCTCGGCTCGACGTTCTCGTCGCCAGGGTCGAGGCGCGCCTCAGGCAGCACCCGGAGGAGGGCGAAGGGTGGGATGTGATCGCGCCGGTCTATCTGCGCGTCGGGCGCTATAGCGACGCCGCCGATGCCTTCGCGCGCGCCCTCCAGCTCAAGGGCGAGACCGTCAAGCGCCTGGCGGGGCTGGCGGAGGCCAGCGTGCTCGGCGCCGACGGCGTCGTCACCGAGAAAGCGCGCGTCGCCTACGAGAAAATCCTGAAGCTGGAGCCGGGCAGTGGCGAAGCCCGCTTCTGGCTGGCGCTGGCCAAGGAGCAGGATGGGAAGCTCGACGAGGCCGTTGCCAAGTACAAGGCGCTGTTGGCCGAGACGTCAGCCACGGCACCATGGCGGGAGGCGCTCGAGCAGCGCATCGCCAGCGTCTCCCAAAGGCTATCGGGCGGAAAAGCGCCGGCGGCGCGCGGGCCGACGGCGGAGGACGTGGCGGCGGCCGAGAAAATGTCTTCCGGCGATCGCGGGCGGATGATCGCCGACATGGTCGACGGGCTCGCCCAGCGCCTCAAGCGCGACGGCCACGACCTTGCCGGCTGGCGCCGCCTGGTCAACGCCTACGTCGTGCTCGGCCGCAAAGAGGATGCGCTGACCGCGCTCGCCGACGCCCGCAAGACTTTCGGCGGCGACGAGAAGGCGCTGGCCGATCTCGCCGCCCTGGCGAAGCGCCTGGGACTGGAGTCGTGATGCGGCCCTGTCTCCCTCTCCCCGCGTCCCCTCGGGCTCTCGACACCGGCTTGGGTTCAATGATGGGCCCGAGGGGGCGCGGGGAGAGGGTCGGGGTGAGGGGCAGAAGCTTGCTCTGGCGTCTGTTGCCGCCCCTCACCCTAGCCCTCTCCCCATGCCGGAAGAGGCATGGGGAGAGGGGATCCCGAGGCACTAGGCCCCGAGGCACTAGGCAATGACACGCAAGCAGCGCCGCGCCGTCCTGATCGCCGTCGGTGTCGGCATCCTGAGCGTTGCCGTGTTCCTGGTGCTGTTCGCCCTGCGCGACACCATTGTCTTCTTCCACACGCCCAAGGAGGTGGCGGAGAAGCACATCCCCGCCGGCAGGCGCATTCGGCTCGGTGGGCTGGTGGCCGAGGGCAGCCTCAAGCGCGGCGCCGGCACGACCGTCGAGTTCACCATCACCGATACGGTCAAGAGCATCCCGGTCCGCTACATCGGCATCCTCCCCGATCTCTTCCGCGAGGGCCAGGGGGTGGTGGCCGAGGGCAAGCTCGACGCCAGCGGCCGCTTCCTTGCCGACACCGTTCTTGCCAAGCACGACGAGACCTACATGCCGCCGCAGGTGGCCAAGGCGCTCAAGGAGCAGGGCCTGTGGCGGCACGCGGAGAAGGACGCCAAAGCGAAGGACCGCGTGCCGAAATGACGATGCGTGCGAGAGGCGACACTTGCGGGCCGCGCAGGTCTCCCCTCCCCTTGACGGGGAGGGGATGGGGGTGGGGTGTCTACACGGATCACTCTGCGCCAGTCACCCCCACCCCTAATCCCTCCCCGCGTCGTGTTGGAGACGCGCCTTCGGCACGATGGGGAGGGGAACTCGCGCCGCACTTGTGGAGGGAGAGGCGCGCGACCAACGGGAGCGCTCCGGCGTCATGATCATCGAGCTTGGACATTTCGCGCTGGTGCTGGCGCTGGCGGTGGCGGTGGTGCAAACGGCGCTGCCGATCTGGGGGGCGCGCGCCGGTGATGATCGGCTGATGGCCGTCGCTGAGCCCGCCGCCTTTGCCCAGCTCGCGCTGCTCGTGCTTGCCTTTGCCGCGCTCGCCCACGCCTACGTCACGTCCGACTTCTCGGTCGAGACCGTGTGGGCGAACTCGCACTCGGCCAAGCCGCTCATCTACAAGATCTCCGGCGTGTGGGGGAACCACGAGGGCTCGATGCTCCTGTGGGTGCTGATCCTCGCGCTGTTCGGCGGCGCGGTCGCGCTGTTCGGCACCAACCTGCCGCGCTCGCTGCGCGCCAACGTGCTCGCGGTTCAAGCCGGCATCGCCGTCGCGTTCCTGCTGTTCATCGTGCTGGCCTCCAATCCGTTCACGCGCATTCCGCTGCAAGCGGAGGGCCGCGGCCTCAACCCGATCCTGCAGGACCCCGCGCTCGCCTTCCATCCGCCGTTCCTCTACGCGGGCTACGTCGGCCTCTCGACGGCCTTCTCCTTCGCCATCGCCGCGCTGATCGAGGGGCGCACGGATGCCGCCTGGGCGCGCTGGGTCAGGCCGTGGACGCTGGCCGCGTGGATTTGCCTGACGCTCGGCATCGCCATGGGCTCGTGGTGGGCCTACTACGAGCTGGGCTGGGGCGGCTGGTGGTTCTGGGACCCGGTCGAGAACGCCTCCTTCATGCCGTGGCTTGCCGCCACCGCGCTGCTGCACTCCGCCCTCGTCATGGAGAAGCGCGAGGCGCTGAAGGTTTGGACCATCCTGCTCGCCATCCTGGCGTTCTCGCTCTCGCTGATCGGCACCTTCCTGGTGCGCTCGGGCGTTCTCACATCGGTGCACGCCTTCGCCGTCGATCCGCGCCGCGGCGTGTTCATCCTCGCCATCCTGGTGCTGCTGATCGGCGGCGCGCTCGCGCTCTATGCCCGGCGGGCGCCGCGGCTGCAGCCGGGCGGACTGTTCGCACCGATCAGCCGCGAGGGCGCGCTGGTGCTCAACAACATCCTGCTGACCACCGCCTGCGCCACCGTGTTCATCGGCACGCTCTATCCGCTGGCGCTGGAGTCGCTCACCGGCGCCAAGATCTCGGTCGGCCCGCCCTATTTCAATCTGACCTTCGTGCCGCTGATGGTGCCGCTGCTGCTCGCCATCCCGTTCGGGCCCTATCTCGCCTGGAAGCGGGGCGACCTGGCCGGCGCGAGCCAGCGCCTGGTCGCGGCAGCAGGCCTCGCCCTCATTGCGCTCGTAGCCGTTTACGCGGTGGCTTGGCGCGGGCCATGGCTGGCCCCGTTCGGCATCGCGCTCGGCGTGTGGGTGATTGCCGGCGCGCTGTCGGAGTGGGCAACCCGCGTGAAGCTGCTCGGCGCGAGGCCGGAGGAAACGCTGCGCCGCGCCCGGTCGCTGCCGCGGGCTGCCCATGGCACGACGCTGGCGCATGCCGGCATGGGCCTCGTCGTGATCGGCATCGTCGCCACCACGGCCTGGCAGAGCGAGAGCGTGACCACGATGAAGCCTGGGGAGCGCACCGGGATCGCCGGCTACGAGCTTGCCTTTCGTGGCGTCGCGCCGCGGCAGGGACCCAACTACCGCGAGCAGGTGGGCCTCTTTGCCGTCACGCGCGGCGGCGCCCCGGTCACGGAGATGTCGCCGGCCAAGCGCCTCTACGATGCGCCGCGCCAATCGACGACCGAGGCCGCCATCCATGTTTCTCCACTGGGCGACCTCTATGTGGTGCTGGGCGATCAGCTCAAGGACGGCGGCTGGGTCGTGCGGCTCTACTTCAATCCGCTGGTGCGGCTGATCTGGCTCGGCGCGGTGGTCATGGCCATCGGCGGCGCGCTCAGCTTGAGCGACCGGCGCCTGCGCATCGGCGCCCCCCGCCGCGCGCGCGGCGCCCTCCCCTCCCCCGCGGAGTGAGGCATGGATGTCGCTCGGGCACGCGTTGTCATCCCGGAATTTCGCGAAGCGAAATATCCGGGACCCAGGGCCGCGGGGCATTCGTGGCCCCTGGGTCCCGGCTCGCGCGCGCAGCTTGCCCCGGCCTCCGAGCCGGGGCGCTTGGCCGGGATGACAGCTGGCGCGCGGAAGGTCGCCGACACTCCTGCTGATCATATTCATCGCCTTGACAGCGCCTGCATGGGCCGTGCTGCCCGACGAGATCCTGAAGGACCACGCGCTGGAGGCGCGGGCGCGCCACATCTCCCAGGAGCTCAGGTGCCTCGTTTGCCAGAACCAGTCGATCGACGACTCCAATGCCGAGTTGGCGCGGGACCTGCGCATTCTCGTGCGCGAGCGCCTTTCCGCCGGCGACAGCGACGATGAGGTGCTGGCGTTCGTCGAGAAGCGCTACGGCGAGTTCGTGCTGCTGCGCCCGCGCTTCGTCCTGCACACGTTGCTGCTCTGGCTGGCGCCGCCGTTGCTGTTGCTGGGCGTGGTGGTCGTCCTCATCCGGCGCGGCAGGTCGCAGGGCGCCTCGAGGGCTGCTGCGGCGGAGACCACGCCGCTCACCTCGGCCGAGCAGGAGCGGCTCGATGAGCTGCTGGCGCCCAAGGATCGCTGATCGGGGTCCCCCGTCTCACGATTTGACGTCTCACGATTTGACGCGCTCACGATTTGACGCGCACGGGCCTGGCCTGTTCCGCCGCACGGCCGCCCAGCCGCTTCAGGAGCGCGTGCGTGGCGAGCCCGGTGACGGGGAGCCCTTCCACCTTCTCGTAGGCCTCGATGGCCGCGCGCAGCAGCCGGCCGTAGGCCCCGTCGATGGCGCCGGTGTAGAGATGCCGCCGGTGCAGGAGCCGCTGCAGCGCGCGCAGCTCTGTCCGCGTGCTCAGGATGGCGGCATGCCGAAAGAGATCGAGCCTGCCGGCGAAGGCGACCGCGCTCACGCCCGTGTTGGCCACGGTGTCGGCCCTCAGCCGCTTCATCACGCGGCCATCCTGCATCAGCACCTTCGATTGCACGTACGTGCCGACGTTGATGCCGATCACCTCCGGCCCGGTCGGCGTCTCCATCAGCAGGGGCGAGCCCGATGAGGCGCCGCCGGTGTCGCAGGTGTGCAGGATCAACGCCTCGGGTTCGGCGAAGTCCCGGGCGATGGTGATCCAGTCGGCGGCCGCGAAGCTTCTGGCCACCGAGCAAGGCTGCGAGTAGGCGAGCTTCCAGGGCGTGAAGTCGCGATGGTAGGAGATCTGGAACACGCGGCCGGCGCGCGCCGCCGCTATGACCTCGTCGGCCGGCCGCGCACGCACCGGCAGCACGCCCTTGGAGCACACCGGGCGGGACAGCCGTACCAGCGCCCAGTCCCTGGAGGCATCGATCGGTGGACGCACGTTGAGCCGCATGCTGCCCGAGGCGACATTCTGCGCGGAGCCGCGCCCGGCGATGCGGGCGTAGTCGCGAACCGCGTCGTAGTTGCGGGCAAACCAGAAATCGGAGAGGCGCGGGCGGCGCTCGCCGGCGGTCCTGTAGAGGCAATGGCCGGCAGTTGCGATGGTGTCCTCAGCGACGCAGAACGCCGTGCAGACCGTCCGCGCGCGCAGGTTGAAGAGCACGCCCATCTTCTCCTGTACGCTCTTCAATTTGGCCGGAAGGGGCCCGCGCTCGTCGGTCCCGAACACGGCCACTCGATGCAGGGGAGGGCGGACGAAACCTTGCCGCAGGGTAAACGGCTGCCCGGATGAGGCCGGAGCCAGCACGCCGAGGCACGACAAAGAAACAACGAAAACGAGCACATGGCGCAGCATGTGCCCAAGCGACGCATAACTCGCTCCCCCGCCCAGCATGGGTCCCCGAAACATCTCCTGATGCGACGCGCCCAGGCGCATTGCCTCGAAGCGGTGACATTACAAAGATTTAAATCGCATCGTAAGGGGCAGGGGGCCTATACCCACGACGAAGCCAATATCTGATTCCATCTTTCTCGAGGTCAACCACATGGATCGCTCCGTCTCCAACCATTGCGGACTGTTTGGCAGGCAGCGGCGCCTGGCGATCGTATCGGCGGCGGCCGCTGTTGCCGTGGTCGGCGGTCTTGCAATCGCCCTGCCGACCCATAGTGTGCAGGCCCAGCTCAGACCGGCCCAGTCCGTCGGTCCTTCCTTCGCCGACGTGATCGAACGCGTGAAGCCGGCGGTGGTATCCATTTCCGTCATCAATGGCGGGGGCCCGAAGCTCGCGCAAGGCAAGAGCAACCCCAAGGGACTGAACCCGCGCGACTTCTTTCCCAACCTTCCCGATGACCATCCGCTGAACGAGTTCTTCAAGAACCTGCCCAAGGAATTCCGCGGTCCCCCACCCGGACAGCGGCCGACGCTGGCGCAGGGCTCGGGCTTCGTCATTTCCTCCGACGGCTACGTGGTGACCAACAACCACGTCATCGACAACGCCTCCAGGATCCAGGTCTCCTTCGACAAGGACAACAAGTACGAGGCGGAGCTGGTCGGCACCGACCCCCGCACGGATATCGCGCTTCTCAAGATCAAGAAGTCGCAGACGTTCCCGTTCGTGAAGTTCTCCGACAAGACGCCCCGCGTCGGCGACTGGGTGATCGCCGTCGGCAACCCGTTCGGTCTGGGCGGCACCGTCACGGCCGGCATCGTCTCCGCGCAGGGCCGCGACATCGGCTCGGGCCCCTACGACTACATGCAGATCGACGCCGCCGTTAACCGCGGCAACTCGGGCGGCCCGACCTTCAACCTCGACGGCGAGGTGGTGGGCGTCAACACGGCCATCTACAGCCCCTCGGGCGGCAACGTCGGCATCGCGTTCGCCATCCCGGCCAAGACCGTCAAGGAGGTCGTCGAGCAGCTCAAGAGCTCGGGCTCGGTCACCCGCGGCTGGCTGGGCGTCAAGATCCAGAACATCGATGAGGATACGGCGGCGAGCCTCGGCCTCAAGGAGGCCAAGGGCGCGCTCGTCAACGAGGTGACCGCGGGCGGGCCCGCATCCTCGGCCGGCCTCAAGAACGGCGACGCCATCCTGGCGGTCAACGGCAACAAGGTCGCCGACAGTCGCGACCTCGCGCGCCAGATCGCCGGCTACTCTCCCAACACCAAGATCGACGTGCGCGTCCTGCGCGGCCAGCAGGAGCAGTCCATCGGCGTCAAGCTCGGCAAGTTCCCCTCCGGCACCGAGCTCGCCAAAGTGGAAAGCGGATCCTCGACGGAGCCGCAGGCGACCGAGATGGATCAGCTTGGCCTGAGCGTTGCGCCCGGCACCGGCGAGGACAAGGACAGCGTCACCATCACGCAAGTGGAGGGCGCCTCCGACGCCGCCCAGAAGGGCCTCAAGTCGGGCGACGTGATCCTCGAGATCGGCGGGTCGAGCGTGAAGAACCCGGCCGACGTCGCCGCCGGCGTGAAGGAAGCCAACAAGCTCGGGCGCAAGGCCGTCCTGCTGCGCGTCAAGTCCGGTGATCAGACCCGCTTCGTCGCGGTGCAGCTGAAGAAAAAGGGCTGAGCACTTCTCTCCTGGGTGCTCGCAGCGAGGCGGTCTCGTCCCGAGCTGGACAGATCGCCTCGCTTCGCGTTTGCTCGGGAGCCTGTCCGATGGGCCGGGAGACAGGACACTAGGAAACTTGCGATTTTAGTGTGGTTTACGTCTCGCAAATGCCTTGTAGAACCTAGCCGTGGAGGGGGAAGGCATTTGCGAGACACCACACTAGTGATCGGCCAACAGCAGACGGCAGTGGTGCCCCCAATGCGCGTGCTCGTGATCGAAGACGACCGGGAGACGGCCCAGTTCCTGCAAAGGTCGCTGCGGGAAAGCGGGCACGCCGCCGACATCGCCGAGGACGGGGAGGCCGGCCTCGGCATGGCGCGCGAAGGCGGCTACGACGTCTTGATCGTCGACCGCATGCTGCCGCGCCGCGACGGGGTGTCCGTCGTCCAGACCCTGCGGGCGGAAGGTGCCCGCACGCCCGTGCTCATTCTTTCCGCCCTCGGCGAGGTGGACGACCGCGTCAAAGGCCTGCGCGCGGGCGGCGACGACTATCTCACCAAGCCCTACGCCTACACCGAGCTGCTGGCGCGGATCGAGGCGCTGGCGCGCCGCCCGGTTCCCGAGGAGCGGTCGACCCGCTACACGGTGGCCGACCTGATGCTCGACCGGCTGTCGCACAAGGTCACGCGGGCCGGCGAGCAGATCCAGCTGCAGCCGCGCGAGTTCCGGCTGCTCGAATACCTGATGAAGCATGCCGGCCAGGTGGTCACCCGCACCATGCTGCTCGAGAACGTGTGGGACTATCACTTCGATCCGCAGACCAACGTCATCGACGTGCACATCTCGCGCCTCAGGGGCAAGATCGACAAGGGCTTCGCCAAGCAGCTGCTGCAAACCGTGCGCGGGGCCGGGTACATGATCCGTGACGCCGCTGACTAGGCTCTTAGGGTCGTCGCCCTTCCGCCTGACGATGGCCTATATCGGCGTGTTCGTCCTCGCCGCGGCGCTGATCGTGGGCTTCATCACCTGGCGCGCCAACGAGCTCCTGACCACCAAGGTGGTGGAGACGCTGAACGCGGAGGTGCAGGGCCTGCGCGAGCAGTTCCAGGTCGGGGGACCGGCGCGGCTGCGCGACATCGTTGCCGAGCGTGCGGACGAGCCCGGCTCCGGCCTCTACCTGCTCAGCGAGGCGGGCGACCGCAAGATCGCCGGCAACCTGAGCCACGTGCCGCCGGAGCTGGGCGGCGGCCGCGGCGGCGTCTTTCGCTACATGCGCACGTCGGAGGCCGCCGCCCACATCGAGCGGCTGGCCGTCGGCGTCTCCTTTGCCGTGCCCGGCGGGCTGATCCTGGTGGTCGGCCGCGACATCGAGGACCAGCGCCGGTTCGCCGACACCATGTGGCAGGTGGCGCTGTGGAGCGTTGGGCTCATGTCGGTGCTCGGCGTCGGCGCCGGCCTGCTGGTGAGCCGCAGCGTGCTGCGGCGCATCGAGACCGTCACGGAGACCTCCCGCACCATCATGGCGGGCGACCTTTCCAAGCGTATTCCGCTCGACGGCTCCGGCGACGAGCTCGACCGGCTGTCGCAGAGCCTCAACGCCATGCTGACGCGCATCGAGGAGCTGATGGGCGCCCTGCGCGAGGTCTCCGACAACATCGCCCACGACCTCAAGACGCCGCTCAACCGGATGCGCAATCGCGCCGAGGCGGCCCTGCGCAATCCCGACGGCGCGGCCGGCTACCGCGAAGGGCTGGTCAAGACCATCGAGGAGGCGGACGAGCTGATCAAGACGTTCAACTCGCTGCTGCTGATTGCCCGGCTCGAAGGCGGCGCGGTGGCCGAGAGCATGGCGCCCGTCGACCCGGCGGCGATCATCGCCGATGTCGCCGAGCTCTACGAGCCGGTGGCGGAGGAGGCAGGGTTGCGGCTCGAGATCGCCACGGCCAAGGGGCTCAGCATCGTCGCCAATCGCGAGCTGGTCGGCCAGGCCGTCGCCAACCTGGTGGACAACGCCATCAAGTATGCGGCTACCGAGGCGCCGCCGGGGGACGGCACCGCGCTCCAGCCCCTCACCATTTCGGCGGCGCCCGCCGGCAACATGGTCGAGATCGCCGTCGCCGACCGGGGTCCCGGCGTGGCGGCGCAGGATCGCGAGCGCGCGCTGCAGCGCTTCGTGCGGCTGGAGAAGAGCCGCTCGCGGCCCGGCAGCGGACTTGGGCTGAGCCTCGTCGCGGCGGTGGCGCGGCTGCACGGCGGCACGGTCCGGCTCGAGGACAACGCGCCGGGCCTGAAAGCGGTGCTCGAGCCTGCCGGCGGGCGGGCCGCATGCCTCCGTCGCGGCACGGAATGTCCGCCCCCTCTTGAGGCGCGGGGCCGAGGCACCGTAGGTTGGGTCGAGCGAAGCGCAAACCCGACGCGTCCATCACCCCGTGGGGACCTTGTTGTGTAGTGTAGCACAAGGACATGGTGGACAGGTGTACGGAGACATGGTGGGCGGGTCGATCTAGTTGCTTTGGGCTGCGAGGTCGATGCTGCCGACACGCCAGCGGCAGTACCAGACCTCGAACGCGCCATCGCGCGAGCCGGGCAGCAGCCCCACCGGATCGCCCTCGAAGGCAAGGCTCACGAACCGCTTGTCGAACCACGCGGGCCTTGAGGTGAGCGGCCTTCCCAATAGTTTTCGCGAATCACCTACAATGCTCGGCACGGAGCATCAGGGGGACGCCATGACAAGGTATCGAAAGGCCATGGGCAATGAACTGCGCGCACTGGGCATCGAACTTGCCCTCCGTGCACTCTTCTCAAAGGCGGGCCTTGTGTGCCTCTTTGTCGTCGTTGCCCTTGTGTGGGGTGCGCTCGGCGGGACGAGATGAAAAGGCCCAGCACCTGTATAGGTTCGCCTGAAATGTTGGTCCAGAAAGTGCTGGAGCGACTTCGCATTGCCGCCGAAGCGGCTGCGCCCGTTCCATTTCGCGATGTCAGTTTTAGAGACGGAAGGCCGTTACAGCATAAGTGCCGGGAAAATGTCGCCTCTTGGGTGGCGGAACATCCGGACTGCAATGCAGTAAGCGGCTGGCTCGTTGCGTCTGGGTTCCTGCTTCAAAAGCACTGCGTCGTGCGCGGTCCAGATGGAATGTTGTTCGACATCACGCCCCTGCTGCAGCAAGTGCCGCCGCCTTTCGCCAGTCATCCGGGAAGCGACAACGAATTTTCCATGTTATGTGAGGAAGTCAATCTCACTACCGCCGAAACTTGGCGAGAAACTCGCCCGAGCGGTCATTGAACGTGAAGACGGCGCAGTGCTGGTCCAGCAGTTCCTCGCTCGCTATCTCTCGGAGCGTAGCGTGCTTGTCGAACCACGACGTGGAGGACACCATCCGTCCTTCGACAAGCTCAGGACGGGCGGGAGGCTGGACCGCGGTGGGTCGTGCCAAGGCGTGATTCAGCCAGTGTTTTCGGCGGGGAAAGGCATTGACTCAAGCCCAGCTCCACAGCCGCATCGCAACGGCGCCCGTGATCCATGACCGCGAGCGCGCCCGCCGCGTCATGGACGATCTTGCGCGCCAGCTGCGGGGCGGAGCCGACGCTCGCGCCGGCTCGGCGCGCTCCTGCGCCAGAAGCCGGTCGGCGATCTTCTCGCTGGTATTTTCGGCGTCTCGCCCTATCTGACCGCGCTGATCGAGCGCGATCCGGCGGGTCTGCTGCGCGCGCTCGCCACCGTGCCCGAGGAGCGATTTCGCCGCGCTCTGCAGTGATGTTGGCCGCGCCGTCGATGCGGCGGATGCCTTTCCCGACGTCATGCGCCACCTGCGCCTGTTCAAGAACGACGTCGCCCTCCTGACGGCGCTCTGCGATCTCGCCGGCGTGTGGCCGGTCATGATGGTGACGCGCCGGCTGTCCGAGGCGGCCGACACAGCCGTTGGCATGGCCGTGCGGTTTCTCTTCCGCCAGGCCGGCAAGCGGGGCGACTGGCGCGCCGAGGAGCCCGACGGCTACATCGTGCTGGGCATGGGCAAGTACGGCGCCTTCGAGCTCAACTACTCATCCGACATCGACCTGATCGTTTTCTACGATCTCGACCGCATCCGCCTCAAGCCCGGCGCCGAGGTGCAGCACTTCTTCGTGCGGCTGACGCGCGATCTCGTGCGCCTGCTGAACGAGCGCACCGAGCACGGCTATGTGTTCCGCACCGATCTGCGCCTGAGGCCCGATCCGGGCTCCACCCCGCTCGCCATCTCGACGGAGGCTGCCCTCAACTACTACGAGAGCTTCGGGCAGAACTGGGAGCGCGCCGCCCTCATCAAGGCGCGGCCCGTGGCGGGCGACATCGCCGCGGGCGCGGCCGTGCTGCACGAGCTGGAGCCCTACATCTGGCGCAAATATCTCGATTTCGCGGCCATCGCCGACATTCACGCCATGAAGCGCCAGATTCACGCCTTCCGCGGCTTCGGCCAGATCGGCGTGGCCGGGCACAACATCAAGGTGGGCCGCGGCGGCATCCGCGAGATCGAGTTCTTCGCGCAGACCCAGCAGCTGATTGCGGGCGGCCGCCAGCCCCAGCTGCGCGTCTCCGACACGCTCTCCGCCCTGGCGGCGCTCGAGGAGCGCGGCTGGATCTCGGCCGATGCCCGCCAAGAGCTCGGCGAGGCCTATTGCTTCCTGCGCATGGTCGAGCACCGCCTGCAGATGCTGGCCGACGAGCAGACCCAGACGCTGCCCGACGATGCCGACAAGCTCGCCGGTCTCGCCCGTTTCTGCGGCTTTGCCGATGCGGCCGCCTTCGCGCAGCGCCTCACCGCCGAGCTGGAATGCGTGCAGGGCCACTACGTTCGCCTGTTCGAGCACAGCCCCGAGCTGACGCGCGGAGACGCCAATCTGGTCCTCGCCGGTGAGGCGGACGATCCCGCGACCGTCGAAGCGCTCACCAAGCTCGGCTTCGAGCGGGCGCCCGAGCTGATCGGCGCAGTGCGCGGCTGGCATCACGGCCGCTATCCCGCCGTGCGCTCTGCGCGCGCCCGCGAGCTGCTCACCGAGGTTCAGCCCGCCCTGATCGAGGCGTTCGCCAAGACCGCCAGCCCCGACCTTGCCTTCATCGGCTTCGACCGGTTCCTGGCGGAGCTGCCTTCCGGCGTGCAGCTCTTCTCCCTCCTCAAGCAGAACCCGGGGCTGCTCGAGCTGATCGCGGCCATCATGGGCAGCGCACCGAGGCTTGCCCGCGTGCTGAGCAAGCGCCGCCGCGTCATCGATGCCGTGCTCGATCCGGGCTTCTTCGGCAGCCTGCCCGACCGGGAGCAGCTCAGCGCCATCATTGCCGCGGAGCTGAAAGCGGCGAGCGACTACCAGGAGGCGCTCGATCGCGCCCGCATCATCAACAACGAGCAGCTGT
Organism: uncultured Alphaproteobacteria bacterium; assembly: GCA_963797005.1. GTDB lineage: Bacteria > Pseudomonadota > Alphaproteobacteria > Rhizobiales > Hyphomicrobiaceae > AWTP1-13. The sequence continues at coordinate 469,479 of CAWCOF010000009.1, read as the reverse complement.
TCCTGATCGGCGTCAGGGTGCTCACCGGCACCATCGGGGCGGCGCAGGCGGGCGGCGCCTATGCGCTGCTCGCCGAATGCATGATCGAGGCCATGCAGGCCGAGGTGGAGCGCGAGATGGTAAGGACGCACGGGCGCGTCCCGGGTGGTGCTGCCGCGGTCATCGCCATGGGCAAGCTCGGCGGGCGGGAGATGACTGCCGCCTCCGACCTCGACCTCATCCTCATCTATGACTTCGATCACGAGGCGGCGTACTCGGACGGCCTCAAGCCGCTGCCCGTCACCCACTACTACACGCGCTACGCGCAGCGCCTGATCAGCGCCTTCACCTCGCCCACCGCGGAGGGCACGCTCTATGAGGTCGACATGCGCCTGCGCCCGTCCGGGCAGAAGGGGCCCGTCGCCACGCAGCTGTCGAGCTTCATCGAGTATCAGAACAAGGACGCATGGACCTGGGAGCACATGGCGCTGACGCGCGCGCGCGTCGTTTCGGGGCCCGCGGCGCTCGGCGGCGCCGTCGAGGGTGCGATCCATCGCATCCTGACGATGCCCCGCGATCGCACCAAGATCGCCGCCGACGTACGCGAGATGCGGGCACGCATCGCCAAGGAGAAGGGGACCGACGATGTCTGGGAATTGAAACAGGTGCGCGGCGGGCTGGTCGACCTGGAGTTCATTGCCCAGCACCTGCAACTTGTGCATGCGGCCGCCCGACCGCAGGTTTTGAGCCAGAACACGGTTGCCGCACTGAACAATCTCGATGCGGCGGGCCTGCTGCCGGCGGACGCCGCCGCCGTGCTCCTGCCGGCGGCCCGGCTACTCAACGACCTGACCCAGATCTTGCGCCTGTGCGTCGATGGGCGATTCGAGCCGCCCAAGGCCTCCGATGGCCTCAAGGGGCTGCTGGCGCGCGCCGCGGAAGCCCCTGATTTCAAGCACTTGGAGGCCGATCTGGCGGCCAGGGAGGCCGAGGTCGCAGCCCTTTTCGATCGGCTGGTGGCCTGACAGGGCCCCGACGGATAGGGCGCTGTTGTGCCGTTGTTCAATGCTAACGGCCAGCATGGGCCAGATTGGCCAAGTGGTGCACGCAAGCCCGGGAGCAGAGGCAAGATGCTTAACAAGGTCGCCCTGATCGCAGGGGCATCGCGTGTGGCCCGGAGCGTTGCCGCCCCGTCGTCCCGGCATCCCGATTTCGGCTTGAGCTGAGCTGAGCTCAGGCACAGAAGCATCGACAGAGGCGAGGCTTGCCAGTGCTGGCGCGCAAGAACGAGACCGGATCGATGCCCCAGGCCGGGGCGGACGAGGACGACACGGCCCTGCTCGATCGCGTGGCGACGGGCGACGGGCAGGCGTTCCGCGGCCTCGTGGACCGGCACCTGCCGACCGTGCTCGCCATCTCCCGGCGCATGCTGAGAGACGATGCCGAGGCCGAGGACGTGGCGCAGGAGACGCTTTTGAGGCTCTGGCGCAACGCGGCAGGCCTCGAGCTCGGACCCAACGGTGTGCGGCCATGGCTGCGCCGGGTGGCATCGAACTTGTGCATCGACCGGGTTCGATCGCGGCGCAACACGATGCTGGTCGACGAGGTGCCGGAGCAGGCGGAGCCTGCCGGGCAGTTCCGACAACTGGCCGAGCGCGAGCTCGGGGCCCGTGTCGACGCCGCCCTCAAGGTGCTGCCCGAGCGGCAGCGGTTGGCGCTCACGCTCTTCCACTACGAGGGCATGAGCCAGATCGAGGTGGGCGAGGTGATGGGCATATCGGATGAGGCCGTCGAATCGCTGCTGGCGCGTGCACGCCGGGCGCTCAAGGCCTCGCTGAAAGACGAGTGGCGCGGGCTGATGCCGGAACGAGAAGCATGAGCATGAGCGGCCGGTGAAAGGTTGGAAGATGACGAACGCGAACCACAACATGACGCTTGCCGACTTCGAGCGGCTGCTCGAGGTCTACGGCGGCGATCGCACGCGCTGGCCGGCGGACGCCCGTTCCGGCGCCGGACACCTCGTTGCCCGTGACCGGTCGGCGCGCCGGCTGCTCGTCGAGGCGGAAGCGCTCGACCGGGCCCTGGAGCGCGCGCCGCTACCCTCGCTCGCGCTCGAGGCGGCGCTGGCCGACCGTATCGCCGCCGCGGCACCGCGATCGCCGCGCGTCGTGCGCTTCGACAGCGCGCCCGCCGTCCAAGCACCCGCCGAAAGCGAGAGCAACGTCCTGCGGTTGCCCAACCTGCGCGGGCGCCGGCAATGGCGCGGCGCAACCGCGCTCGGCGGCGCGGCCAGCGTGCTGGCGGCCTCCTTGGCGATCGGTGTGCTGATCGGCCTTTCGGGCTTGCCGCAGCCGCTGGCGCCGGCGGCGCTCGAGGAGCTGAGCGGCCTGCTCGGGGAGCGCGGCACCCACCTGCTGGCGCAGATCGATCCGTTGGATGAGGACCTGCTATGAGCGACATGGCACTCGGGGCGTCGACGATGGACAGTGTGCGTGCGCCGCGCTGGATGCTGGTCTTGCTGGTCTCCTCGCTGGCGCTCAACCTGCTCGTTCTCGGCATGGTCGGCACCCTCATGTGGCGCACGCGCATCCCTCCGCCGTGGGCCCACACCGTTACGCCCAATTTGCTGGGCTATGCCAGCACGCTGCCGCCCGAGCGCCGGCAGGAATTGTGGGAGCTGAGCGCCAAGGAGCGCGAGCATGTGCGGCCCTTCCGCCGCGAGGTGCGGGCAGCGCGCGATGAGACCGTCAAGGCGCTTTCCGCCGAGTCCTTCGACCGGCAGCGGTTCCTGGCCGCCCATGCGCGGCAGATGGAAGTCGAAACCAGGGCGCGGGAGGCCGTGCGCGATCTCTACGCCACGATTGCGCAGGCGCTGACGCCGGAAGAGCGACACGGGTTCGAGCAGTGGCGCGCGGAGCGGAAGCGTATCCGCCGCAATCTCCTCGACGAGGACCCCAAGCACGCGGCGCAGAAGCAGCCCTGAGGCGCTGGCTCTCAAATCCATGATGCAGAGCAAGATTCACGCTTCGGCCGCCACGTTGCGGCTGAGGCAAGGTGATTCGATCTGAAGCGATCCTGGCCTCTGGCCGGGTCGCTATTCCTTGGCCGGGAACTCGATCGCGGCGATCCAGGCGCCGCCGTCGCCCAGCGAGCAGGTGAGCGTTGCGCCCTGGGTCTCGAGCAGCAGCTTGGCCAGGATCACATCCAGACTGCGGCCGGCGACGTCGGACCCCTGTCCCTTGTCCGGACGGGGCGCCGGAGCCTGGGTGTGAGACTGGGTGTGAGAATTGGGCGTGAGACTCGGGGCGGATCTCCAGGGTCTGTCTGCCTGCCCGGCGCCGACCGACGACCTGGACTACTTCCTCCGAAGGCACCCGCGCGCTCGCCTCTCGCAAAAGATGCTCGAGCGCCTGGATCACGGGGCGGCGCTCGGAAACGATCACGCCCGTGTTGCACCGGACCAGCTTGAGCGTGGGTGCATCCGCGCCCATCTCGCCGGTTGCCGCGTGCCAGGCATCGCGCAAAAGCTTCTCGGCCACCAGGCGCTCGCGTCTGCCGCGCCGCCGGTCGGCCATCAGCGCCGTCATCACCTCCGTGATGGCCAGCGCCTCCTCCGACGACTTGAGCAGCCGGCCGCCGCTCTCGCTGATGTGGTGGGCGTATTCCTGGTAGCGGACGTGCCCGAGTGGCCCATGCAGCTCATGGCTCATCACCTCGGAAAAGCCGATCACGGCATTGAGCGGCGTGCGCAGCTCGTGGCTCATCTGCGCCATCAGCTCGCTGAGACCGCTATTGGGTGCGCCAAGCGCTTCGGTTGCGCGCTCCGTGCCGTCGTCGGTCGCGCCGCGCGCGAGCGTCAGTAGCGTTGCAGCGGCGCCCGTCACCAGCAGGAAGGCCAGATGCCAGGTCGGCAGGCCGAAGGTTGCCCCGGCCGGGCCGATCTGCGGATCATGCCAGGCCGTCGTGAGCACGATGCAAAGTCCGGCAAGGTAGAGTGCGGCCGCGATGCGGGCAAACCTCGTGCCGTCGGGGTGGAGGTCCCAGAGCCGGCCCGCGAGGCGCACGACGGCGCCGCGGGCGGCCTCGACAGCGGCCTCCCAGCGCAGTGAAAAAGTTTCCCCTGGACGGAGTGACGTGCCCGGCGTCATCCCATGCCCTCGACCGATTTGTAGCGAATTGCTGCCCGCTGATCCGGCAAACCAGACATGCGCCGAATTGTAGAACCAAGAATGCCTTGATTGGCAAAGGCTTGTCGAGTGCCGAAGACGCAATTGGTCAGAAATTAGACGGCTGTGGCCAGCATCACCCTATTCGAGCATCTTCGACACGATCTCGTAGACGTCATGAGAGAGCGGTTTCGTCTTGGCGATGGACTGCAGCGCCTTCTTGGCGGTCCGTCGTCGTCCCGGTTCCAGCGCCCTCCAGCTGCGGAAGGCCGAGAGCAGCCGCGCGGCGATCTGCGGATTGAAGGCGTCGATCTCGAGCACCTTTGCGGCGATGAACGCGTGGCCCTTGCCGTCCGGGCGGTTGAAGTTGACGGGGTTGCCGGACGCGAACGTGCCGATCAGCGCACGCACCTTGTTGGGGTTCTTGATCGAGAACAGCGGATGGCGGGTGAGCCGGACCACGGTGGCCAGGGAGGACGGCAGCGCGGAGGCGGCCTGATAGGCGAACCAGTTGTCGATCATCAGGTGATCGCCGTGCCAGCGCTCGTAGTAGCGATCGAAGGCCTTGGCCCGCTCGGGCGAGCGCAGCTCGGATAGCATGGCCAACCCGGCGACCTCGTCGGTGGCGTTGCGCGCGCCGGCGAAATGGGCGGCAGCGCGCGCGATGTCCTCGGCCCGTCCGCGGCTGGTCAGGTAGCCCAGGGCGACGTTGCGCAGGGTGCGCTTGCCGGCCGGCGCCGCTGCCGGGGAGTAGGGGCCCGCTACCTCGTGCCGGCGGTAGATGTCGACGAGCGTGGCGTGCAGTCTCATGCCGATGGCCCTGCGCAAGGCCTTGCGGGCCGCGTGGATCGCCAGCGGGTCGACGTCGTGGCCGATGACGCGCGCCAGCTCGCTCTCGCTCGGCAGCAGCACGAACTGTGCCCGGTAGCCGGGATCGAAGCTCTCGTTGCCCAGCGTGGTGCCCAGCGCCTCGATCAGGTCCGTAGCCTTGTCCGCCCGCCTGCCGGCGCGGACGGCCCTGACCGTCTTGACGAGCACGCGCGTGGCATAGTCCTGGCCCGCCTGCCAGCGATTGTAGAGATCGCTGTCGTTGGCCATCAGAAAGCGCAGATCCTCGTCGCTGCGCTCGATGGTGATGTTGACGGGCGCGGAGAAGCCGCGCAGCAGCGAGGGCACCGGTCGGGAAGCCACGTCGCGAAAGCGGAAGGTCTCGCTGCGCTTGCGGATCTCCAGGAGGCCGCCTTCGAGGACCTGTCCGGAGGCCAAGGTGAGCGGCAGGTCGCGGCCGTCGCCGCCGACGAGGCCCATGCGCACCGGGATGTGCAGCGGCTTCTTCTTCGGCTCGCCCGGCGTCGGCGGCAGCACCTGGTCGATGGTGAGGTCGAGCGTCTTGGCGCGCGGGTCGTGCTTGAGCTCGCAGACGAGCTCCGGCGTGCCGGCCTGCGCGTACCAGGTCATGAACTGGTCGAGGTCCTTGCCCGTCGCGTCGGCGAAGCAGGCGACGAAATCCTCCACCGTTGCCGCGTCGCCGTCGTGGCGCTCGAAGTAGAGGTCCATGCCCTTGCGGAAGCCGTCGAGCCCGAGCAGCGTCTGCAGCATGCGCACCACCTCGGCGCCCTTCTCGTAGACCGTCGAGGTATAGAAGTTGTTGATCTCGATGTAGCGGTCGGGCCGTACCGGGTGGGCAAGCGGGCCCGCGTCCTCGGGGAACTGGCGCGCCTTGAGGGCGCGAACCTCCTGGATGCGCTGCACGGTGGCCGAGCGCTGATCGGCCGCCGAACTCCTGGTCGCGGAAGACGGTGAGCCCTTCCTTCAGGCAGAGCTGGAACCAGTCGCGGCAGGTGATGCGGTTGCCGGTCCAATTGTGGAAGTACTCGTGCGCGATGACCCGCTCGATGCCGACGAAACTGCTGTCGGTGGCGGTCTCGGGCGTGGCGAGCACCAGGGCGTCGTTGAAGATGTTGAGGCCCTTGTTCTCCATCGCCCCCATGTTGAAGTCGGACACGGCGACGATGTTGAACACGCTCAAGTCGTACTCGCGGCCGAAGCGCTCCTCGTCCCAGCGCATGGAGCGTTTGAGCGAATCCATGGCCCAGGCACAGCGGCTGTCCTTGCCGGGCTCGACATAGATGCGCAGGTCGACCTTGCGGCCCGAGGCGGTGGTGAAGTCGGAGGCGAACGGGGCGAGATTGCCGCCGACCACGGCGAAGAGATAGCAGGGCTTGGGATGGGGATCGCGCCAAACGGCATAGTGCCGCTTGCCGCCGTCGAGCGTGCCGCGTTCGACGGGGTCGCCGTTGGAAAGCAGGACCGGGGTCTCCTCGCGGTCCGCTTCGAGGCGGACCGTGTAGGTGGAGAGCACGTCGGGCCGGTCGAGAAAGTAGGTGATGCGGCGGAAACCCTCCGCCTCGCACTGCGTGCAGTAGATGCCGCGTGACAGATAGAGCCCCGTCAGCGCCTTGTTGGCTTGCGGGTTGCAGAACACGACCGTTTCCAGCGTGAAGCGGCCGTTCGGCGGCGCGCTGATGATCAGCTCCTTATCGCTGCGCTGGAAATCGCTGGCGCCGAGCTGTCGGCCCTCGAGCTTCACGCTCTCGAGCTCGAGCAGCTCGCCGTCGAGGCGAAGCGGCCCGGCCTTCCCGCTGGCTGCCCCGTTGGGCTTGACCTTCAGGCGGGCGCGCACGCGGGTGCGCGTGGGGTGGAGCGCGATGTCGAGGTTGACCGCCTCGATCAGGTAGTTGGGCGGCCTGTACTCCTTGAGCAGGATCGGCCGCGGCGTGTCGGTTTTCATGCCCCTTCATAGAGCAACAGGTCTGCGGCGCAAGCGAAGCCGCGGGGTCTCCTGAGGCCAGTACCAGAAGTGAGCAGCTGTTGCATCCAACAAAGCCTGAGCACCCACAGGCAAGCGAACGACAGTCGTCCAACCGGACTCGCAGCATGAACATGCGATCGAAGCGATCAAAGATCTTCTTGCGTTTGATGAGTCGTCTCGTCAGAGCGGGACCGGCCGAGCACGATAACGAACGCTCTTGGTAGCACGTCGATCCAGATGTTTCGGAAAGCATCGATGCGCGCCACGGGGCGAATTTTTCTACGCGCAGTGTCGGGTTAGCATTACCCAGCGAAGGGACGTGACGGCACGCATCTGGCGTGCAAAGGTCCGTGCTGACCGATGAAAGAGCGGTTGCAAGCTTCTGTCATGATCGATTTACGGCAGCGGTCTTCCTGCAATGACTAGCAGCAATTGGCGTTCGAACATTGCAGTTGGCGGAGGCGTAGTGCTCGGCGCGGCGATTGCTTTCGCGACTGCGAGCTGGGTGGCAGTTGCGCAATCGCCGCCCAGCGAGGGGGACTCTCGCGTCGAGAGCCGGCCGGCTGAGCAGAAGGGCGTGGCCCGCCCGGCACCATTGTCCCGCCCCTCCACCAACCGCTACCAGCCCGATTGCGCCCGCCCCCAAAGGCAGGAGGACGCCATCTATTGCGAACTGCGGCGCCTTGCGGACTATGCGGAAGAATTAACGGCCCTTGCAAGGGAGGCGAACGGCTCTTCGTTGACGCAAACCGGCAAGGGCAGACGCAAGGATGGAGCCGGCATACAGCAGAATTTGCTCGACCACGAGCATGTAGTGTCGTGGTGGCGGACACCGAGCATCGGACGCGACGGCAGCTCGAGCACAACGCTCGTCGTCGAAACCGATCTTGTCATGGATACCGAAGACGAAGACTACGACAAGGCGGCCGTCGACAGCCTGCTCAGTGCGGTGAGGAGGTATATCGAGGCCAACAAGAGCATCGAGCAAGTCTTGATCGAGCCCCAGGACGATCAAGACGACGACTGATGCCACGTCGGCCCGAGGCCGGGAGCGGCCCATACTGACTTCTCAATTGGGTCATCAGAGGACACGGCGCGGGAAGGCTTCCGTGATCCGGTCGATGCGCCACCCCCTCGGTCAGCGTTGCACGGCAGGCGCGGGGAAGAGCGCGTCGGTGCGGCCGCGCAGGTAATACATAAAGAGGCCCACGTACTCCCGGGCGGCGGCATCGAACTCGCGCAAGCCATCGGCCGGCCGGTCGTTGAGCCAGAGCGCGTAGCGGCCGCTGGTGCGGTAGTCGACCGGCCACGGCTCGACCGCGAAGCCGGCCCGGCGGAAGCAGCCCATCGCACGCGGCATATGCCAGGCGGAGGTAACGAGCAGCCAGCGCTCGCCCGGGCGTGGGTTGACGAGCTCCCTGGTGAAGACCGCGTTCTCGTAGGTGTCGCGCGAACGGCCTTCCAGCGTGAGGCGGGCCTTGTCGACGCCCAGCGCCTGCAGCAGGCGGCCGGCGGTGACGGACTCTCCGGCCGCCGTCAGCAATAGCAAGGCTGTGCCGCCCGTGAACACGACACGCATCTGCGGGAAGCGCCGCGCAAGCGCGACCGCCTCGGTGTAGCGCTCCGCGCTCTCGTTGAGGCCCGCCAGTTCGCGCGCCGGGCTGGCGCGGGCGTCCTCGGCGCCGCCGAGAATGACAATGCCGGTCCGCGGCGGGCCTTTGGTGAGGTCAGGACGCGGGAAGCGGTTCTCGAGCGGGACGACCATCCACTCGCCGAGCGGCAGGAGAGCGATGGCGATGAAGGCGATGACGCCGCCGGTGAGAAGCCGGCGACCGAGGCGATGCCACGCGGTCCTCGTCAGGATCAGGCCGGAAGCGAGCGCCTCGGCGATGAGCGAGGTCGGCTGCAGCAGCATCCACAGGATCTTGGCCGCGTAGAAGAACAAGGGTGTCTCGACTGGATTGGCGCGCAGATGTTGGGGTGGCGGACGCGACCTTCAATCAACGAGCGGGCGTTGGCAATACGCCGCCCCGATCATGTTGAATGCGGGCACGTTAGTCGGGTGCGGCTTCAACCCTGGCCTTCAGCGCGCGGTTCATGGCTTCGAAACCCTGCCGTGTCGCGGCGCCCGCCATGAAGAACAGCGGTGCCACCAGCAGGCCGCGAAACGTCTCGAACTGCTCGAAGCGGCAGCGCCCGACATCCTCCGCCCGCACGCGAAAACCGTGCTCGCCGTCGAACAGCCCGGCCACGCCCAAGCGCCCCAGCCATCTGAGTTCCCGTCCCGGCTCGAAGACGGTGACGGTGGGCCGGAAGGTCATCGGCCGCTTGCCCGGCGGGACGGATCTCGACGGTCAGGCGTTCGCCCACGGCCAGCCGGCCGGTCACCCTGGCGAATGGATTCCACTCGGACCACTGGTCGATGGCAGCGAAGGCCTCCCACACCTGCTGAGCCGGCGCGCCGATGCCGATCTCGGTGTGGATCGTCCTCATCCCATGCGTTCGACCGCGACGGCGGTTGCCTCGCCGCCGCCGATGCAGAGCGCCGCCACGCCCCTCCTCTCGCCGTACTTCTCCATGGCGTTGAGCAAGGTCACCAGGATGCGCGCGCCGGACGCGCCGATCGGATGGCCCAGCGCGCAGGCGCCGCCGTGCACGTTGACCCGGTCCGGCGGCAGGGCGAGGTCGCGCATGGCGGCCATGGTGACGACGGCGAAGGCCTCGTTGATCTCGTAGAGGCCGGCGTCCTTGACGCTCCAGCCGATCTGCTTCGAGCAGCTTGCGGATGGCGCCGATGGGCGCGGTGGTGAACTGGGCCGGGGCCTGGGCGATGCCCGCCACGCCGGCAATCCGCGCGACGGCCTCGAGCTTGCGCCGCTTCGCCTCGCTCTCGCGCATGAGGACGAGCGCGGCGGCGCCGTCGGAGATGGAGCTGGAGTTGGCCGGCGTCACCGTGCCGCCGTCGCGGAAGGCGGGCTTGAGCTTGGGGATCTTGGTGGGGTCGGCGGTGAAGGGCTGCTCGTCGCGCGCCACCTCGGTGGTGCCGGCCCGCGATTTCACGGGCACAGACACGATCTCCTTGGCGAACGAGCCGTCCTCGTTGGCCGTCTTCGACCGCTTGAGGCTCTCGATCGCAAAGGCATCCTGCGCCTCGCGCGTGAACTGGTAGGCCTGCGCGCAGTCCTCGGCATAGGTGCCCATCAGGCGGCCCTTGTCGTAGGCGTCCTCGAGCCCGTCGAGGAACATGTGGTCCTTGACCTCGGCGTGGCCGAGCCGGGCGCCGCTGCGCATCTTGGGCAACAGGTAGGGCGCGTTGGTCATGCTCTCCATGCCGCCGGCGACGACGATGTCGCGCGGGCGCGCATGCAGCGCGTCGTAGGCCATCATCACCGTCTTCATGCCCGAGCCGCACATCTTGTTGACGGTGGTGCACGGCACCGACTGCGGCAACCCGGCGCCCAGCGCGGCTTGGCGTGCTGGCGCCTGCCCCTGGCCCGCCGGCAGCACGCAGCCCATCAGCACCTCGCTCACGTCGTCGGCCGCGACGCCGGAGCGGCCGATGGCCTCCTTGATCGCGGCGCTGCCGAGTTGCGGCGCCGTGAGCGGCGCAAAGACGCCCTGGAAGCCGCCGATGGCGGTGCGCACGGCGCCGGTGATGACGATTGCGTCCTCGCTCGCTTTGGCCATGGCTCTTTCTCGCTGCTCGATCGGGTTAGCGGCATCGAACACGCAAGCGTGCGGCAGGTCAATTCGCAGCCGTAAGCGCCGGCCGGCTCAATCTGAACAGCGCGATATCGTGAGGCGTTCGTCTGCTCGTGGCCAGGTCGGCCAGGATCTCGCCGACGCCCGAGCAGAACTTGTAGCCGTGTCCGGAGAACCCGGCCGCGATGACGACGGTTGCGTGCTCCGGCAGCACGTCGATGATGAAATGCTCGTCGGGCGCATTGACGAACATGCAGGTCTTGAAGGCGGCCGGCGCGCCGATCCCGCCGGCGATGAACGGAGCCAGGCCCCTGAGCTCGCGCTCATCCTCGGGCGCGATGCCGCGCGCAACCTGGTCCGGATCGGTCACTTCGAAGCGGTGCCGGAACTTGCCGAGCTTGAGGCCCTCGCCGTGGTCCGGAAAGCCGTAGTAGATGCGCCCCGAGGGGTCCTGGAGGATGAATACGGGAAACGCGCCGACCGCGAACCGGGGCCCGGAGGTCTTGAAACAGCCGACGACCTGGCGCTCGGGGACCGCGCTCCGCGCAAGGCTCGGAACGAGCCTGGCGGCCCAGGCGCCGGCGGCGATGATGAGCGACCCCGCCTCGTAGCGTGCCCTGTCCGTCTCGACCTCGACGCGATCGCTCGACGCCTTCCAGGCGCGGACGGGCTCCTCCTCGTGGATCTCGGCGCCGAGTTTCCGCGCCAAGGTCGCGTGCGCCAGGATGGCGCGGTCGGCGAGAAGGAAACCCGCCTCGGGCTGGAACACCGCCTCGAACTCGGGCGGCAGCTGCCAGGCCGGAAAGCGCGCCGCCGCCTCGCGCGCGTCGAGCACGTCGTGCGCAAGGCCGTGCAGACGGCAGGCGTCCTTGGCGCCGGTGATGACCCGGCTGGAGGGGAGGCCGATGTCGAGCCCGCCGGTCACGGTGAGGAACGTTTCGCCGAAGTCGTGCTGCAGCGCCTGCCAGCGCGCGAACGAGCGGCGCATCAGCGGCACATAGCCCGGGTCCTCGAAGTAGGCGAAGCGGAAGATGCGCGTGGAGCCGGCCGAGGAACCCAGCTCGTGCGGGACCGTGAACTGCTCCAGCCCGAGCACGCGCCGGCCTCGCCGCGCCAGCTCGTAGACGGCGGCCGAGCCCATGCCGCCGACGCCGATGACGATGGTGTCGAACACCTGTTTTGGCATGGAGCGAGCTTATCGGGCCGCGTCAGCCGTTGCGCACCAGCGTCATGGCGTTGCGGCAGATCTTGTGCACGTAGAGCACCTCGTAGACCTTGACGTTGGCCACGTCCAGGGCGACGGAGCGCAGCGATCCGGCCCCGGCCGCAACCGGCATTGCGGCCGCGGTGGTGAGATTGGCAAGGCCCACGAACTCCGGCGCGGTCGCGGCCGCCACGAACACGCGCGTCTGGGCGAACCCGCACTGCTCGCCCGTCTTGTGGTCCTCCTGCAGCCAGGGATCGAAGTCGCGGCAGGCGGCATCCAGATTGAAGCGGCAGCTGCCCTTGAGCACCTTCAGGGTGCGGTCGATGCGCTCCGTGCGCAGCGTGACGACGGCGCTGCCGGGGTAGAGCGTGACGCTTTGGGTGTAATAGCCCTGGCGCAGGAATTCCTCGCGCAGGCTCGCCAGAGCCACGTGCGCCGCGCACAGCTTGGCCGGGCAGCGGGCCTTGTCGATCGGCTTGGTGCCGATGACGGAGAAGGGGCTCAACAGGCGGATCGCCATGGGCTCGGCGCCGACGCGGAAGTCGAGGAACGCGCCATCTTCGAGCGCTTTGATGGCGCCGCCACACAGGCTCTTGGGCGGCGCGCAGGGCTGCGCGGCCCGTTCCGGAACCTGCTGCCGAACGCTGGCGTTGGTGCGCAGGGCGGAAGCGTCCTGCGCGCTGGCGGGGAGATCAAAGCCGAGGCTCGGCGCAAGGGCGGACATGCATCCGCCGATCAGAGCGAAGCGGACGATGGCGGTTGCCAACGCGCGCCGGGCAGAGGAAAGACTCGCAACATGACACGTCCTCCGGGCGCTTCAGTCGAGCGCGCCATTGCGGCGGGACGGCGACGATAGTTGCAGGGCGGAGCATCGCCCGACGACGTTCGGCTCAATGCTTTGCGCGAGGGCTTGGTCGCTTACGCCGACTATCCGGCGCCATGCAGCGTGTTGGCGAGGTCCTGGCCGGCAGTGGGGCGCGGCAGCGGCTTTCCGTCCTGCCGATAGAGGGTGATGGCTTCATCGACGATCTGGCAGAGCTCGGCAAAGACCTGCCGCTCGTCGTCGCCATGACAGCCGCCCAGAATCAAGCCCGGCGCGCTGCCGACATAGCATTGGTCCACCTCGGACCACTCCACGATCTTCACGTATTTGGCACTGTCTTTCATTCCGAAGCTTCCTCAACGGCGCGCCGCACGGCCCTTACCTGATATGCCTTGGCGTCATCGCCAAGTTTGCCCGATATCGTGACTGGCCTGGACACTCTGGGGTGGGCGAAGTTGCGATGGCTGCCCTTCCCCCCGCGATCAACAAACCCGGCCCCCTCCAATTCGGCGATGAGTTCTCGGACCTTCGGCGGCATGCGGAAACAATAGCACTCGCCGCCGCTCGTGCCGAGCCGCGCAATGCGCCCCACCAAGACAGACGGGCGTGGCCGGCGACCCTCAAACTACCTCCGCCTCGCGGGCGCGCGTGCGGCGCTTGCGCTCGTTGGGGTCGAGCCAGCGCTTCCGGAGCCTAATCGACTTCGGCGTGATCTCGACCAGCTCGTCCTCCTCGATATAGGAGAGCGCGCGCTCCAGGCTCATGCGCAGGGGCGGGGTGAGGATCATGTTCTCGTCCTTGCCGGCGGCGCGCACGTTGGAGAGCTTCTTGCCCTGGATGACGTTGACGATGAGGTCGTTGTCGCGCGTGTGCTGGCCGACGATCATGCCCTCGTAGACGCGCGTCTGCGGGTCGATCACCATCGCGCCGCGGTCCTGCAGATAGAAGAGCGAGTAGGCGGTCGCGTCGCCGGTGGCGTTGGAGATCAGCACGCCCGTGCGCCGGCCGGCGATCTCGCCCTTGTAGGGCACGTAGCTGTGGAACAGCCGGTTCATGACGGCGGTGCCGCGGGTGTCGGTCAAGAGCTCGCCGTTGTAGCCGATCAGGCCGCGCGTCGGCACCAGGAACACGAGCCGCTGCCTTCCACCCCCCGAGGGGCGCATCTCCATCAGGTCGCCGCGCCGCTCGGAGAGCTTCTGCACGACGATGCCGGAGTGCTCCGCGTCGACGTCGATGATGACCTCCTCGACGGGCTCGAGCCTGGCGCCGGTGTCGGGGTCTGTCTTGTAGAGGACGTGGGGGCGCGACACGGTGAGCTCGAAGCCCTCGCGGCGCATGGTCTCGATCAGAATGCCGAGCTGCAGCTCGCCGCGGCCCGCCACCTCGTAGGCGTCCTTGGTCTCCGCCAGCTCGGAGACGCGGATGGCGACGTTGCGCTCGCCCTCCTTGAGCAGGCGCTCGCGGATGACGCGGCTTTGCACCTTGTCGCCTTCCTGCCCGGCGAACGGCCCGTCGTTGATGCGGAACATCATGGAGAGCGTGGGCGGGTCGATCGGCTGCGCGGGGAAGGGCACCTCGACGGTCGGATCGCACAGCGTGTCGGCGACGGTTGCCTGCGTGAAACCCGCAATCGCAACGATGTCGCCGGCTTCGGCGAGATCGACGGCCGTGCGGTCGAGGCCGCGGAACGCAAGGATCTTCGTCACCCGCACGGTTTCGATCAGAGCACCGTCGCGACTGAGCGCCTTGATGGTCTGGTTGGGCCGGATCTCGCCCGAGGAGATGCGCCCCGTGAGCAGGCGGCCGAGATAGGGGTCGGCCTCCAGCGTTGTCGCCAGCAGACGGAAGGGGCCGTCCTCGACCGTGGGCGGCGGCACGTGGCTGATCACCAGCTCGAACAGGGCGGCCAGATTGTCTTTCGGTCCGGCCGGGTCGGCGGCGATCCAGCCGTCGCGCCCCGATCCGTAAAGGATCGGGAAGTCGAGCTGCTCATCGGTGGCGTCGAGGCTGGCGAAGAGATCGAAGATCTCGTTCAGCACCTGCTCGTGGCGCTCGTCCGGCCGGTCGATCTTGTTGACGACGACGATCGGCCTCAGCCCCTGCTTGAGCGCCTTGGACACCACGAACTTGGTCTGCGGCAGGGGGCCTTCGGAGGCATCGACCAGCACGATGGCGCCGTCGACCATGTTGAGTATGCGCTCCACCTCGCCGCCGAAGTCGGCGTGGCCGGGCGTGTCGACGATGTTGATGCGGGTGCCTTTCCAGACGATCGAGGTGCACTTGGCGAGAATGGTGATGCCGCGCTCGCGCTCCAGGTCGTTGGTGTCCATCGCCTGCGCTTCCACTTTCTGGTTCTCGCGGAAAGCGCCGGCTTGCCGCAGCAGCGCATCGACCAGCGTCGTCTTGCCGTGGTCGACATGGGCGATGATCGCAATGTTGCGAAGGTCCATTACGGTTCCTTAAGGGATTGCGTGGCTCAGTCGCCACGGGGGAGCGCGGCACATGCTGCAGCGCACCAACTTTCGCTGGGGCGGTAGCATATTCCGCGCTTCGCCGCCAGCGCGCGCCCGGCCCCCGTCCAGCGGCACTTTCGTGCATCGCAGCGGGTCGGCGGACGGCCGCGCGGCCTCTTTCCTTGTGACACCCGTGGAACGGGTAGACCATGTTCGAACGCGGCAACAGCGACAGCGCCGGGGGACCGGTTCACGCCGAGATCACGCTCGCCGATGGGCGCGAGCTCAAGGGCAAATTCAAGTTGCCGCCGGGCCGATCGCTGACCGAGATGCTGAACGGCACGTCGAATTTCGTGGAATTCGAGCCGTTCGGCGGGGACCTGACGCTCATCGCCAAGTCGGCGGTACAGGCGATCAAGCCGATCAGCCTGCCGAACGCCCCCAATCTGTCGGCCGGAGTGAGGGAAACGGACCCGTTCGACCCTTATGCCATTCTGAGGATCGACCGCGATGCCGGGGCGGAGGACGTGCGCAAGGCCTTCCTCGAGATGGCCAAGACCTATCATCCGGACCGCTACACGATGGTGGACCTGCCGTCCGAGGTGCGGGCCTATCTCTCCGCCATGGCCCGCCGCGTCAACGCCGCCCACGACGCGGTGGAGGAAACCCTCAAGGCGCGCGCCGCCCGGCAGGCGCCCGTCTTCACCAAAGCGAGCTAGCAGATTGCTCGGTCACGTCACGCGGCGCAGCGTAAGATTGAACCGGCCGCCCTCCTCGAGCAGGCGCGAGGTGCCCGGGTGGATGCGGTCGATGCCGTGATAGGCATGGCGCGCCGCCCCGCCGAGCACGACCACGTCGCCGGACTTGAGCCGCAGGCGCCGCTTGGCACCCGTGCGCTCGAGCCCGCCGATATGAAAGGTGGCATCGTCGCCGAGCGAGATCGACACCACGGGGGCGGTCGGGTCCCTCTCGTCCTCGTCGCGATGCGTGCCCATTCGTGCGCCAGGGGCGTAATAGTTGATCAGGCAAGCCTCGGGCGGGCGGGTCAGCCCCGCCACCTCGTCCCACAGCGCCAGGAGACGCCTCGGCAGGTGGGGCCAGGGGCGGCCGGTCGTGGGGTGGGTCGCCTGGTAGCGATAGCCTCCGGCCTTGTCGGAGAGCCAGCCGAGGGGACCGCAATTGGTCATGCGCACCGAGAACGGCTTGCCGGTGCGCGGCATGGTGGGCACGAATAGCGGGGCTGCAGCGATTGCCGCGCGGACCTCCTCGACAAGCCCCGCCTGCTCGGCAGGGCTCAGCCGGCCTGGCAGATGCTGGAAGCCGGGCAGGTCGCCAAAGAGGGACGTGGGCGGCGTGGCCATGGCACACCGATCAACAGAATAGCTCAACTCTTCGCCTCGGATAGGGCCGCGACCGTTGCAGGCCCAAAACACCCCCACTATATAACCGCCATAACCAGAGCAGCTCTAGGGGACCGTGTCCTGCAGGTCTAAAGGGGACCTCAGGCAATCGGGCGCCAGCTTCCGGGCTCGGACGGTTCGCCGCGAAAGAGAGGATTTACGATATGGCCAAAGTGATCGGTATCGACCTGGGGACCACCAACTCCTGCGTCGCCGTGATGGAGGGCTCCAAGCCCAAGGTCCTCGAGAATGCCGAGGGGCTCAACACGACGCCCTCGATCGTCGCCTTCACGGAGGACGGCGAGAGGCTGGTGGGACTGCCGGCCAAACGGCAAGCCGTCACCAACCCGACCAACACGCTCTTCGCCATCAAGCGCCTGATCGGACGGCGCTACGAGGATCCGATGGTGGAGAAGGACAAGGGCCTCGTCCCCTACAAGATCACCAAGGGCCCCAGCGGCGATGCGTGGGTCGAGGCGCAGGGCAAGCAGTATTCGCCAGCCCAGATCTCCGCCTACATCCTGCAGAAGATGAAGGAAACCGCCGAGGCCAAGCTCGGTGAGGCCGTTACGCAGGCCGTCATCACGGTTCCCGCCTACTTCAACGACGCCCAGCGCCAGGCCACCAAGGACGCCGGCAAGATCGCGGGCCTGGAAGTGCTGCGCATCATCAACGAGCCCACCGCGGCGGCGCTCGCCTACGGCCTCGACAAGCAAAAGACCGGCACCATCGCCGTCTACGACCTGGGCGGCGGCACCTTCGACATCTCGATCCTGGAGATCGGCGACGGCGTGTTCGAGGTGAAGTCGACGAACGGCGACACGTTCCTCGGCGGCGAGGACTTCGACATGCGCCTCGTCGAGTATCTGGCGAGCGAGTTCAAGAAAGAGAACCAGATCGATCTCAGGGGCGACAAGCTCGCTCTGCAGCGGCTGAAAGAGGCCGCCGAGAAAGCCAAGATCGAGCTCTCCTCCTCGCAGCAGACCGAGATCAACCTGCCCTTCATCTCCATGAACCCGCAGACGCAGTCGCCGCTGCATCTGACCATGAAGCTGACGCGGGCCAAGCTCGAGAGCCTGGTCGACGACCTGATCGAGAGGACCAAGGGTCCCTGTCAGCAGGCGATCAAGGATGCCGGCCTGAAGGCGGCCGACATCAACGAGGTGGTGCTGGTCGGCGGCATGACGCGCATGCCGAAGGTGCAGCAGATCGTCAAGGAGCTGTTCGGCAAGGAGCCGCACAAGGGCGTCAACCCCGACGAGGTTGTCGCCGTGGGCGCGGCCATCCAGGGCGGCGTGCTCAAGGGCGACGTCAAGGACGTGCTGCTGCTCGACGTGACCCCGCTGTCGCTCGGCATCGAGACGCTGGGCGGCGTGTTCACGCGGCTGATCGACCGCAACACCACCATCCCGACCAAGAAGAGCCAGGTGTTCTCCACCGCCGAGGACGGGCAGAACGCGGTGACGATCCGCGTCAGCCAGGGCGAGCGCGAGATGGCGCAGGACAACAAGCTGCTCGGCCAGTTCGATCTCGTCGGCATTCCGCCGGCGCCGCGCGGCATGCCGCAGGTCGAGGTCACCTTCGACATCGACGCCAACGGCATCGTGCACGTGTCGGCCAAGGACAAGGCGACCGGCAAGGAGCAGTCGATCCGCATCCAGGCCTCGGGCGGACTGAGCGACACCGAGATCAAGCGGATGATGGAGGAGGCCGACCGCTTCAAGGACGAGGACAAGAAGAAGCGCGAGGCGGTGGAGGCCAAGAACGGCGCCGAAGCCATGATCCATTCCACCGAGAAGTCGGTCAGCGAGCTGGGCGACAAGGTGGCGGCCGACGACAAGAGCCGCATCGAGAGCGCGATCGGCGAGCTCAAGGAGGCGGTGAAGGGCGACGACGTCGAGAACATCAAGGCCAAGACCACGGCCCTGGCGCAGGCCGCCATGAAGCTGGGTGAAGCCCTCTACGGCGGCGCGCAGGCTGCCGCCGGCGAGGCGAGCCCGGACGGCGAGGAGCCGAAGGGCGGCGGCAGCGGCGACAACGTGGTCGACGCCGACTTCGAGGAAGTGAAGGACGACAAGAAGAAGTCAGCCTGAGCTCGAGGGATACCAAGCATGCGAGCCCCCGCCGCATCAGCGATCGCCGGCATCTTGCCGCCAAGCTGGTAGGCGAGGGCTCATCTGCTTTCGCGGGCGCGCGGCCAGGCCCGCGGGCAGCAACGAATTAGGACTGGAACTCTGGGCTCATGGCCAAGCGCGACTACTACGAGATACTGGGGCTATCCCGGGGGGCGAGCGAGCAGGACATCAAGTCCGCATTCCGGCGGCTCGCCAAGGACTGCCATCCCGACCGCAATCCCGGCGACACGTCGGCCGAGCACAAGTTCAAGGAGCTGAACGAGGCGCACGAGACGCTGCGCGATGCGCAGAAGCGTGCGGCCTACGACCAGTTCGGCCACGCCGCCTTCGACGGGCACGGGCGCGGCTTCGGGCCGGACTTCGCCTCGTCCATGTCGGACATCTTCGACGACCTGTTCGGCGAGTTCATGGGCGGCCGGCGCGGCACCCGCCAGCGCTCGGGGCGCGAGCGCGGCGCCGACCTGCGCTACAACATGGAGATCGAGCTGTCGGAGGCGCTGGCCGGCAAGACCGCCCAGATCCGCGTGCCGACCAGCGTCACCTGCGAGGCCTGCACCGGCACCGGCGCCAAGGCCGGCACTGAGCCCGCCACCTGCCCGACGTGCAGCGGCGCGGGCAAGGTGCGCGCAACGCAAGGCTTCTTCACCATCGAGCGCACCTGCCCCTCCTGCCAGGGGCGTGGCGAGATCATCAACGACCCGTGCGGCTCCTGCCGCGGCTCGGGCCGCGTCGTCAAGGAGCGCACGCTGTCCGTCAACATCCCGGCCGGGGTCGAGGACGGCACGCGCATTCGGCTCGCCGGCGAGGGCGAGGCGGGCCTGCGCGGCGGGCCTGCGGGCGACCTTTACATCTTCCTGTCGATCAAGCCGCACGAGTTCTTCCAGCGCGACGGCGCCGACATCTTCTGCCGCGTGCCGATCTCCATGATCACGGCCGCGCTCGGCGGCAATATCGACGTGCCCACCGTCGACGGCAGCCAGACGCGGGTGAAGGTGCCGGAGGGCACCGAGAGCGGCAAGCAGTTCCGGCTCAAGGGCAAGGGCATGCCGGTGCTGCGCTCCAAGGTGGTGGGCGACATGTACATCCAGGTCGAGGTGGAGACGCCCAAGAACCTCACCCGCAAGCAGCGCGAGCTGCTGGAAGCCTTCGAGCGCGAGAGCAACAAGGAAACCTCGCCCCATTCCGCCGGGTTCTTCTCGAAGATGAAGGAATTCTTCGAGAGCAAGCCCAATTAGGGCGCTCCAAGGGCACGCCAGTCTCGATTGCGCCGCATGGTCAGGCCGCGGCTCGGGGCCGTAAGGTGGCGCGCATAGCCTTCGGGCTGTGTGGTGCGATCGCGAGGACAATCGTTGTGCTTGGCGGAGTAACCCCGCGTTGGGCAGGCATGCTGTTTGCGTGGGCAATGCTGCCGGGCCTGTCGGTGCAGGCGCCGGCGGCGCGCGCGGCGGAGATTGCGTGGGAGCGCACCAACCCGTTCCAGGGCTGCCTTGCCGCCGAGCTCGACACGTGGCTCCAAGTCCAGGTCAACGTGCTCACCAACGACGATCCAGCCGATTGGCATGTCGACGACAGGGCTGTCGCCAAGTGGACGGTCGACGTGCTGGCCGCCTGCAAGACCAAGGCCGGCGGCGGCGACGAGGCCACCGAAAAGCGCTTCACCGCGTATATGGCGCATTGGCGCGAGCACGTTCAGGACCTGGTGGATAACCTCCGGCAGGGAGACAAGCCAGACTGAGCGGGGCCGAACTGAGCTTGGGCGAGCCGGCTCCACCTGCGTTCCAGATTGCGCTTGACGCTCGGCCGATCGCGCTGAACCCTGCCAGGAGTGATGGGCCCGAGGAGGCAAGGGGTTTGGCCAGCATTCCCGCACGCGACCGGCTGATCGTTGCCCTCGACGTGGCGTCGGTCGGGGCCGCGCGGGCTCTGGTCGAGCGCCTCGGGAAAGCGGTGGGCTTCTACAAGATCGGATTGGAGCTGGCGATGGCCGGCGGCCTCGATCTGGCGCGCGAGCTGACGCGCCGGGGCACCCAGGTGTTTCTCGACATGAAGCTGCTCGACATCGAGAACACCGTCGAGCGGGCGACGCGCAACGCCGCGGAAACCGGCGCGACCTTCCTCACCGTGCATGCGCAGGACACCAAGACGCTCCGCGCCGCCGCCGCGGGCAAGGCCGGGACCGGCTTGAAGATCCTCGGCGTCACCGTGCTGACGAACCTCGATCAACGCGACCTCGATGAGCAGGGCTATGCGACGTCGCTTGCGGATCTGGCGCTCCGCCGGGCGCGTCTGGCGCGGGAAGCCGGCTGCGAGGGCATCGTGGCATCCGGCCTAGAGGTGGCGCGTCTTCGCGCGGCTCTCGGCGCCGATTTCGCCATCGTCACCCCCGGCATCCGCCTGTCCGGCGGGGCGGCCGGCGACCAGGCACGTGTCGCCACGCCCCAGATGGCAATCGCGGCCGGCGCCGACTATGTCGTGGTCGGCCGCCCGATCACGTCGGCTGCCGATCCACCGGCGGCCGCGGAGGCCTTCGTGCGGGCGATCGAGGAGGCCTCGGCGAGGTGATCGCTCGGAAATCCAGCTGATGCAGTTGTAGTCAAACAGGAGAGAAGCCATGCCCAAAGGATACATCGTCGCCCGCGCCAACGTGACCAACCCGGACGCCTGGGCCAAGTACGCGGCCAAGGCCGGCGAGGCCATGAAGACGTACGGCGGCAACCCCATCGTGCGCGGCGGACGCTGCGAGACGCTGGAAGGGCAGGGACTTAAGCGCAACATCGTCATCGAGTTCGCCAACTATGACGCCGCCATGGCCTACGCCCGCTCGCCGGAGTATGCCGAAGCCAAGAAGCTGCGTGAGGGCGCGGGTACGCTCGACATCGTGGTGGTCGAAGGGGCGTGACACCGGGCTTGGCAAACTGCGGTAAACCACGCGTGATGAAGACGGATTTGCATTGCCTCCCGCGTTGACCGAAAATGCGGTCTTGGCCTTCGAGACGCCGGTTCCGCGGCGTCTCAACGCGGGAGGCAAAAACATGCCCCAGCTCGTTGCTTTGGCGCTGCTCGGAGCCGGTCTTTATGCCGGCTACCGATGGGTCGTGCGCACGAAGGATAGCCTGGCCGAGATGCGGCGTGCGCAGGACGAGGTGCGCCGCACTGCGGCAGGCGGGTCCCTCGAGAAGGACATGGGGCCGCTGGAGTACGACGCCAACAGCGGCGTCTACCGGCCGGCGAAGCGGGGATAGCGCAAGGCTCCGTCCGGCCCTCGCGCGTCAGTACGCGCGCCTGAGCTTGGGAAACATCGGGAAGTGCTTGACGTTGAGCGTCGCGAGGCGGAGCCCGTGATGCTCGGCGGTCGCGGCGATCAGGGCGTCGATATCGTCGAGGCCGTGGCTGGGCGGTAAGCCGTACGAGACCAGACCCCGGCTCGTTTGCGCAATATCCGCGAGTGATCGGGCAGCAACTTCGGCCTGCGCCGAACAGTCGTTCGATGCCTGCTGCTCTTCGCGCCTGTTCTGCGAGCCCAGCGTAGAGTTCCAAGCGCAGACGCCGGCGGACATGCATGGCTCGCTCGTCGAACGCTTCCAGAAACTGACGCGCTGCCGGCCGGTCGCGGAGAAAATCGATCGAGCACGTTGGTGTCGAACAGCAGGGCCATCGTCACTGCCGCGCATCGGCCTTGCTGGGTTCTTTCCCTGCGCTTGCCGCTCGCTTGCGGTCGCCGGCATATAACCCCATCGATGTCGTCGCGGTCCTTCCACATGCCGGCGGCCTGGCGCCAGGCATCCTTCCAGTCGCCTTCGGCTTCGACCGCCTTGTCGTCGAGCTCGCGGTCTATGCCGCGCCGAATGACCTCACCTTCCGATTTGCCCGTAGCCGCGGCGCGCGCCTTGATGCGCCGCTTCTGCTCGGCGGTAATGAACAGCTGTTGCCTGACCATCTTGTTCATGTCGTGTCTCCTACACATATGATATGTGTAGGAGGCGAGCTGCGCAAGTTTGCGCAAAGCGCAAATCCGCGTGACGCCTGCCGCCCGATGCGTATAGTGCGCGCCGCACCTCCATAAGACCTCGCGCGCACCCATGCAGAAGAAAGCGGCCAAGCCTGCCACGGCCAGATCGCCGAAGCCCGCCTCGGGCTCAGGTCTGCGCCCGCGCGAGTCCTTCCAGGACCTGATCCTCGCGTTGCAGCAGTTCTGGGGCGAGCAGGGCTGCGTGATCCTGCAGCCCTACGACATGGAGGTGGGCGCGGGCACGTTCCACCCCGCCACCACCTTGCACGCGCTCGGCCCCAAGCCCTGGAACGCGGCCTACGTGCAGCCCTCGCGCCGGCCCAAGGACGGGCGCTACGGCGAGAACCCCAACCGGCTGCAGCACTACTACCAGTTCCAGGTGATCATGAAGCCCTCGCCGGCGGACTTCCAGGACCTCTACCTGGAGAGCTTGCGTGCCATCGGCATCGACAGCAGCGTGCACGACATCCGCTTCGTCGAGGACGACTGGGAGAGCCCGACGCTTGGGCGCCTGGGGGCTCGGCTGGGAGGTGTGGTGCGACGGCATGGAGGTGACGCAGTTCACCTACTTCCAGCAGGTCGGCGGCTACGACTGCAATCCGGTCTCGGGCGAGATCACCTACGGGCTGGAGCGGCTCGCCATGTACGTGCAGGGCGTCGACCGTGTGTTCGACCTCTCCTTCAACGGCCGCACCGACGCGCGCCGGCTGACCTACGGCGACGTGTTCCTGCAGGCCGAGCAGGAATACTCGCGCTACAATTTCGAGCACGCCGATACCGAGATGCTGCAGCGCCACTTCCGCGACGCGGAGGCCGAGTGCAAGGCGCTGCTGGAGGCGGGTGCCGCCCAAGGCGAGCGACAACGACCAGCGGCATAAGCTCGCCTTGCCGGCCTACGACCAGTGCATCAAGGCCTCCCACCTGTTCAATCTGTTGGACGCGCGCGGGGTGATCTCGGTGACCGAGCGGCAGAGCTACATCCTGCGCGTGCGCGACCTGGCCAAGGCCTGCTGCGGGGCGTGGCTGGCGACCGACGGAGGCGGGGCGTGATGCACCAACGGCGCCGCAGGGCTCCCCTCCCCCTTGCGGGGAGGGGTCGGGGGTGGGGGTATTCTCCGGGACCGAGCGTCTGTGAGTTCACCCCACCCCTAACCCCTCCCCGTCAAGGGGAGGGGAATCCGCGACGCGTTCGCGGAGCGGTGGAGCATGACCATGGCTGAGCTGTTGCTGGAGGTGTTTTCCGAGGAGATTCCGGCGCGCATGCAGGCGCGCGCGGCGGAGGATTTGCGCCGGCTGGTCACGGAGGGGCTGAAGGCGCACGGGCTCGCCGCGGGCGAGGCGAAGGCGTTCGCGACGCCGCGGCGGCTGGCGCTGGTGGTCGAGGGCGTGTCGGCGAAGTCGCCGGACTTCTCCGAGGAGAGGAAGGGGCCGCGCGTCAACGCGTCGGAGCAGGCGATTGCCGGGTTCCTCAAGTCGGCGGGGCTGAAGTCGATCAAGGAAGCCGAGATCGTCAAGGACGAGAAGAAGGGCGACTTCTACGTCGCCAAGATCACAGACGGGTTGGAAGAACGGCCGAGTCCATCATTGCCGAGGTCCTTCTGCTGCAGGTATTCGAACGGTTCCCGTGGCCCAAATCCATGCGCTGGGGCGAGGGGAGCCTGTCTTGGGTTCGACCGCTGCACACGTCGTTCTGCCTGCCTCGACGGGCGGCCTCTGGAACGAAACCTGATTCGCGGTCGGAGGACTGTGCTGATACCGAGAGCGCGCGACGCAAGACCCCGGAACTCCGTGCCGCACCCCGGTGGGCAACGTCACGCGCGGACATCGTTTTCACGGCAATGACGAATTCGAGGTGAAGACGTTCTCCGACTACGTCAAGCAGCTGAAACGCACAAAGTCATCCTGGACGCGGCAGAGCGGGCGGCGATCATCGGCGAGCAGGCGCGGGCACTGGCCAAGGAGCACAAGCTCGCCCTGGTGGAGGACGAGGCGCTGCTGGCCGAGAACGCCGGGCTCACCGAGTGGCCGCTGGTGCTGATGGGCAGCTTCGACGAGGCCTTCCTGGAGGTGCCGGCCGAGTGCCTGATCACCTCCATGAAGCAGCACCAGAAGTGCTTCTCGCTGAAAGCGCCGCGCACGGGCAAGCTGGCGAACCGGTTCCTGCTGGTGTCGAACCTGATCGCCAAGGACGGCGGGGCGGCGATCGTCGCCGGCAACGAGAAGGTGATCGCGGCGCGGCTGTCGGATGCCCGCTTCTTCTGGCAGCAGGACCTGAAGCGCCCGCTCGACGAGATGGCGATCGCCTTGGGCGGCATCACCTTCCACGACAAGCTGGGCGAGCCAGAAGGAGCGCGTGGAGCGGGTGGCCGAGCTCGCCTTCCAGATCGCGGGCGCGGTGGACGCGGTGCCGGAGGACGCGCGGCGCGCGGCGCAGCTCGCCAAGGCCGACCTGGTGTCGGGCATGGTGGGCGAGTTCCCCGAGCTGCAGGGGCTGATGGGCCGCTACTATGCCGAGGCCGGCGGCATCAAGCCGGAGATCGCGCGCGCCATCGAGCTGCACTACAAGCCCAAGGGCCCGCACGACACGGTGCCCAAGGTCGAGGAGGGCGACGCGACGGCGGTGGCCGTGGCGCTGGCCGACAAGCTCGACACGCTGGTGGGCTTCTGGGCCATCGGCGAGAAGCCGACGGGGTCGGGCGATCCCTATCAGCTGCGGCGCGCGGCGCTCGGCGTGATCCGCATCGTGCTGGAGAATGATCTGCGGCTGCCGCTGGGCTGAGCGGGCGGCACGGTGTTTCTCGTGGATGCTCGCACAAGTCAGCCTCATAGCCGTAGGTAGAAAGCTCGCTGCCATTGAGAACCTTGAGAATGCAGGTGTTAGTGCAGAAGAAATTGCACAATTGCAGTATTTGGCAACGGAGGATGATTTTGGAGTTCCGATCAAGGACGAAGACGTCCGGACGCATCGAGCGAACGTGAGGAAGCTGACCTTCGATCTTCTCGCCTTCTTCGCCGACCGGCTGAAAGTTCACCTGCGCGAGAAGGGCGCGCGGCACGACCTGATCGATGCGGTGTTCTCGCTGGGCGGACAGGACGACCTGGCGCTGATCGTCAAGCGGGTCGAGGCGCTGGACGCGTTCCTGAAGACCGACGACGGCGCGGTGCTGCTCGCGGGCGTCAAGCGCGCCGCCAACATCCTCCGCGACGAGGAGAAGAAGGACAAGAAGAGCTACGCCGGCACCTACGACCTGAAGCTGCTCACCGAGAACGAGGAGCTGGCGCTGGCCGCGGCCATCGAGAGCGTGAAGCAGGACACGGTGGCGGCCATCAACGTGGAGAATTTCGCCGGCGCCATGCGGGCGCTGGCCGAGCTGCGGGCGCCGGTCGATGCCTTCTTCGACAAGGTGACGGTCAACGTGACGGGCGTGCCGGATGCCGAGAAGCTGCGCGCCAATCGCCTCGCGCTGCTGTCCGAGATCCGCGCCGCCACCCTCAACGTCGCCGACTTCTCCAAGATCGCCGGCTGACGACGGCCGCGGCTGAACGCGAAGCGCGTAGGTCGGGTCGAGCGGCGAGCGATGACCCGACGCAGGGATGCGGAGAGGACGCGCAAGCGGATGCTTGCATGGATCCCCGCCTTCGCGGGGATGACGTTTGGGGTGAGGGAGGCGCGTCCAACTGGCGTCATGCCCGCCCCGGATCGGGTCCGGGGTAAACTCCGGCGGGCACCCACGACACTGGCCCGCAAAGGTGCGAATGCCGCAGACGTAGCAGCGGGCCGCATGGGTGACCGCGTTCTGCTGCGCTTCCGCCGACATCTCGACATTGCCGGAATGGGGGTGCATAGCACCGCACGATCGAGAGCGGCAGGACACCTCATCATGGCGAGCAGCAAGGGCAAGGCGGCGGGCCGGGGCAAGGCCAAGCCCAAGGCGGTGAAGGTCGAGCGCAAGACGAGCCGCGCGGCAGCGAAATCCAAGGGCGCGGCGAAATCGGCGGGGAAGAACCCGCTGCTGGAACGCTGGACCACGCCGTTCGGGATAGCGCCGTTCAACCGCATTCGCACGGAGCATTTCAAGCCGGCGTTCGATCGCGCGTTTGCCGAGAACCTCGAGGAGATCGCCGCGATTGCCGGCAACAAGGCGGCGCCGACCTTCGCCAACACCATCGATGCGCTGGAGCTGTCCGGCGAGACGCTCGATAAGGTCGCGGCGGTTTTCTACAATCTCTCCGGCACCGACAGCACGCCCCAGATCCAGGCGATCGAGCGCGAGATCGCGCCGCGCTTTGCCAAGCACGGCATGGCGATCTACCAGAACCGGGCCCTGTTCCGCCGCGTCGATGCCCTGATGCGGGAGAAGGAGACGCTCGGGATCAGCCAGGAGCAGGTGCGCGTGCTGGAGCGCTACCACCGCGGGTTCGTCAAGTCGGGCGCCGCGCTCGATGCCAAGGCGCGAAAGCGGCTCGCCGCGATCGCGCAGGAGGCGGCGACGCTGGGCACCAGGTTCAGCCAGAACCTGCTGGCCGACGAGCAGGACTTCCTGCTCGTGCTGGAGAGCGAAGCCGATCTCGCCGGACTGCCGGACTCGTTGCGTGCGGCTGCCGCGCAGACGGCGACCGAGCGCGGGCATCCCGGCAAGCACGCCATCACGCTGTCGCGCTCGAGCGTCGAGCCGTTCTTGAAGTTCTCAGGCCGGCGCGATCTCAGGGAGAAGGCGTTCAAGGCCTGGATCAAGCGCGGCGCCAACGGCGGCAAGACGGACAACCGCGGCATCGTCGCGGACATTCTCGGCTTGCGGGCGGAGCGCGCGCACCTGCTGGGCTTCAAGTCGCCGGCGGACTCCACGCTCGAATACTCGATGGCCAAGAGGCCGGCCAACGTGAAGAAGCTGCTCGCCGAGGTGTGGGGGCCGGCGCGGGCGCGCGCGCTGGAGGAGCGGGCGGCCCTGCAGGAGGCGGTGCTGGCGGAGGGCGGCAACTTCAAGCTCGCGGCCTGGGACTGGCGCTACTACGCCGAGAAGGTGCGCAAGACGCGCTTCGACGTCGACGAGGCGGAGGTGAAGCCCTACCTGCAGCTCGACAACGTCATCGCCGCGGCATTCGATGTGGCCACCAAGCTGTTCGGGCTGGCGTTCGCGGAACGCAGCGATGTTCCCGTCTATCAGCGCGACGTGCGCGCCTTCGAGGTGACGAAAGGCGGCCGGCATGTCGGCCTGTTCCTCGGCGACTACTTCGCGCGACCCTCCAAGCGCTCGGGCGCGTGGATGTCGGGCTGGCGCGGCCAGCGCAAGCTCGGCGGCAAGGACGTGCGCCCCATCGTCGTCAACGTCATGAACTTCGCCAAGGGTGCGTCGGGCGAGCCGACCCTGCTCAGTATGGACGACGCGCACACGCTGTTTCACGAGTTCGGCCATGCGCTGCACGGCCTGCTCTCCGACGTCACCTATCCGACGGTCTCGGGCACCAGCGTGGAGCGCGACTTCGTCGAGCTGCCCTCCCAGCTCTACGAGCACTGGCTGGAGCGGCCGGAGGTGCTGTCCAAGTTCGGCCGGCACTACAAGACGGGCAAGCCCATCCCGCAGTCCCTGCTGCAGCGGCTGAAGGCGGCGCGCAACTTCAACCAGGGCTTTGCCACCGTCGAATATCTCGCCGCGGCCATCGTCGACATCGACCTGCACGTGCTCGAGGACCCCGACGGCCTCGACGTCGACAAGTTCGAGAAGAAGACGCTGAAGAAGATCGACATGCCCGACGAGATCGTGATGCGCCACCGCATCCCGCACTTCCAGCACATCATGGGCGGCTATGCGGCCGGCTACTACAGCTACATGTGGTCGGAGGTGATGGACGCCGACGCCTTCCGCGCCTTCGAGGAGGCGGGCGATGTGTTCGATCCGGAGATGGCGCGGCGCCTTTACGCGAATATCTACTCTGCCGGCGGGCGCCGCGATCCCGGCCGATGCCTATGTCGCGTTCCGCGGCCGCCTGCCGACGACGGAGGCGTTGCTCGCGAAGCGCGGGCTCAAGGGGGCGGCGGCGGCGTGATCGGACGTCTCGTCGTGAACCGTCGCCCGTGCTAGTGTGGGGCTTCGCAAATGCCCTCCCCCTTCGCGGCCGGGTAGGGTGCTGCGGGTGAGAAAGAGATCTGGCTTGGCTGCTACACGCACCTATACCGTGATCCTGGAGCCTGCCGAGGAAGGCGGGTTTGTCGTGCACGTGCCGGCCCTGCCGGAGGTGGTGACGGAGGGAGAAACCGAGGCCGAGGCGCTTGCCATGGCCAAAGAGGCGATCGAGCTGGCGATCGAAGAGCGAGTCGCCGAGGGGGAGGCAGTCCCCACGGAGCGCGGACCGCAGATATTGTTGTAGCCGCGCCATTCTCCCGAGACTTCCACCCGCTCAAGGAGGCGACACATGCAGGCGACCATCAACGGCATTCGCATGAACTACGAGGTGACGGGGAGCGAGAGCGCGCCGCCGATCGTGCTGCACCATCCGCTGGCCACCAACTTGTCGATCTGGGACGAGCTGACCGCGGCGCTGACGCCGCGCTACCGGGTGGTGCGGTTCGACGCGCGCGGGCACGGGCAGACCGATGCGCCCAAGGGTCCCTACAATTTCGAGACGCTGACCGCCGACACGATCGGGCTGATGGACCACCTCAAAATCGATCGCGCGCACTATCTCGGCCTGTCGATGGGCGGCATGGTCGGGCAGTACATCGGGCTGCTGAACCCTGAGCGCGTCTACGAGCTGATCCTGGTGTCGACGAGCAGCCGCGTGCCGCCCGAGGGTGCTGCCATGTGGGACGAGCGCATCAAGGGCGCGCGCGAGAAAGGCATGGCCTCGCAGACGGCGGGCTCCATCCAGCGCTGGCTGGCCGAGGCCAACAAGAGCAAGCCGGCATTGACGGGGCGCCTCTCCAAGATGATCGAGGCGACGCCGCCCGAGGGCTTCATCGGCTGGGGCGGTGCCATCCGCACCCTCAACGTCACCGATCGCCTCAAGGCGATCACGGTGCCGACCTGCGTGATCGTCGGCGCCGAGGACGCCGCCACGCCGCCGGCCGCGGCCGAGGCGATCCATCGCGCCATCAAGGGCTCGGAGCTGATCGTCATGCCGGGCGTGTCGCACATGCTGTGCGCCGAGGACCCGCCGGCCTTCCACCGCCACGTGCTGGCGTTCCTCGACAAGGTGTCGGCGAAGTAGCGCGCGCGACCGCACCTCCTGTGGGTCGTATCCTCGTACTCGGCGGCTATGGCACCTTCGGGGCGCGCGCCGCCGAGCGGCTGGCGGGCGAGGGCGGGATCGAGCTTGTCCTGGCGGGACGCTCGCTGGAGGCCGCCGAGGCGCACGCGGCTCTGCTGGCGAAGACCGCGCGCGCCAAGGTCACATCCGTCCGGCTCGATGCCGCGCGGCTGCGGGCCGGTGACCTTGCAGCGATTGCGCCCGACGTGCTCATCAACGCCTCGGGCCCCTACCAGACGCAGGGCTACGGCGTGGCGCGAGCGGCGATCGAGGCCGGCGTGCACTACATCGACCTTGCCGACGCGCGCGCCTTCGTCACCGGCATCTCGGCGCTGAACGGGGCTGCCGAGAGCGCGGGCGTGCTGGTCGTCGGCGGCGCGAGCACGGTGCCGGCGCTCGCCGCCGCCGTTGTCGACGCGTACGCACCGACGTTCGCCACGCTCTCGTCGGTGACGACTGTCATCGCGCCGGCCAACAGCTTCGATCCGGGCCTGGCCACCACGCAGTCGATCCTCGGCACGGTCGGGCGGCCGATTGCGCTGCCGAAAGGGAATGCCACGGTTACCGGCTACGGCTGGCAGGGTCTGCGTCGTGTCGCCATGCCCGGATTGGGCTCGCGCTGGGTGGGGCTCGTCGACGTGCCCGATCTCGACCTATTCCCGCGGCGCTATGCCGGCCTACGATCGGTCGAAGTGTACGCCGCCCTCGAGGTATCCGCTTTCCATCTCGCCCTGTGGGGGCTGTCGTGGCTGGTGCGTGCCGGCCTGGTCCGGAACCCGACAGCGCTGGCGCGGCCGCTGCTGGCGGCAAAGCGCGCCTCGCGGTTCCTGTGCTCGGAGACGGGCGGCATGACCGTGACGCTGGAGGGCAGCGACGGGCGCGGGAGCCCCAAGTGCCTCGTCTGGTCCCTGGTCGCGGGCAAGAGCCATGGGCCTTACATTCCCGCCATCCCCTCGGTGATCCTGGCGAAGCGCCTGCTGGCCGGCACGCTCGCCGCGCGCGGTGCCATGCCGTGTCTCGGCCTCTTTACGCTGGCCGAGTTCCTCGCCGAGGTCGCCGACCTGGACATCCGGGCGGACCTCGCATGACCGTACCGCTCTACCGCCGCCTGCTCGGCCCCAAGTTCGACATGCTGCCGCCGCGCGTGCGCGAGCTGCACGATCTGACGGCACCGGCCACGTGGGAGGGGCGCGCCGACGTCGAGCGCGGCCCATCCTTGGTGGCGCGGGCGATGGCGACGATGCTTCTCGCTTCCCCGCGGCCGGGCGCGACCAGCCGCTCTCCGTGTCCGTTCACGCCGGACGGGCATGCGCGAGATCTGGACGCGCGCGTTCGGCGAGAGGGTGTTTCCGGTCCCTGCAGTACGAGCAGGGCGGCTGGCTGTTCGAGCGCGTGGGGCCGAGTTCGCTCGTCTTCGCGCTCGATGTGTCGCCCGACGGCCTTGCGCTGATTCTCGCGGGCGTGCGGTTCCTCGGCGTGCCGCTGCCGCGCCCGCTGCATCCGGCCGTGCGCACGTTGGAGAGCGAGCGCGACGGCCGCTACCAGTTCGAGGTCGAGGCCACGCTGCCGCTCATCGGGCTGCTGGTGCGCTATTCAGGTTGGCTGGAGAAGGCTGATGATGGCGCGCCATGATACGCGTGTTCAAACGGGAGCAGCGCGTGGGCCGCATGCGCCTCCCCTCCCCCTTGCGGGGAGGGGATGGGGGTGGGGGTAACCTGGCTCGGATGCTCGTTTGGATTCACCCCACCCCTAACCCCTCCCCGTCATCATGCCGAAGGCGTGTCTTTGACACGACGGGAGGGGAACCGCGCCGCGCCTGTCGCACGGTTGGCGCTCCGCGCAGCCAGAGGCGTGCAGCGTCACATCAAGAACACGCCTTTGCCGCTCTGCTGGGCGTCGAAGACCTTGTAGGCCTCGGCGGCCTGCTCGAGCTTCCAGCGGTCGGTGAACAGGCGGTCGACGTCGATGCCGCGGTCGGCGATGAAGCGCGCGCATTCCGCCTGGCCGACGGTCGAGAAGGTCCACGAGCCGATGAGGGTGATCTGGCGGCGCAGCACGTCGGCGCTGACGTCGAGCGTCACGTCGTTGCCCTCGCCCACGAAGCAGGCCTTGCCCCAGGTGCGCAGGCATTTGACCGCCTGCCGCCGCGCCGTCGGCGAGGACGACGCGTCGAGCGAAAGGAGCGCGCCGAGCCCATCGGCCTGCCGCTCTCCAACGAGACGATGCCGGCGGTCGCCGATATGACCGAAAAGAGCAAGGCGTGAGCGTCGCCGCTGGGCGGCGAGGCGTCCATTGTCGAAAGTGAAACCATTTCCTGCTGTTGTTGCAGCCGGTGAAATTATCGGATATGATAAATCATGATCAAAATTGAGAGTAAGCCGCTGCCGGTCAAGGGCGGCGACCTGGAGATCCCAGCCAAGGATCGCAGGACGCTCGAAGCGTTGAAGCGCAACGAGTGCCGGTGGCCTTATGGCGATCCGCGCCAGAAGGAGTTCTACTTCTGTGGGAAGCCAAGGGTGGCAGGGCGACCCTATTGTGAATTTCACATGGGGCGGGCCTTTCAGCCCTCGCGTCCTCGCGAATACCGGCCCTACCGCCCCGCCGCTTAGCCTGGCTGCAGGCTGATCTCGGCAACGCCGGTTCGCCATTTTGAGTGGGGGACATGTCCGGAGACAGCGAAGAGCAATGGGCCGAGCGAACCAAGCGGTTCATCAAGGCTGAGCTGAAGCGCGCGGACGTTACCTATGACGATCTCGCCGAGAGATTGTCCAAGCTGGGTCTGCCGGAAACGAAGGCATCCGTCGCCAACAAGATCAGTCGCGGCACGTTCTCCGCCGTCTTTCTGGTCGCAACGCTCAAGGCGATCGGCTGTCCCAAGGTGCGGGTCGAGGATCTCTGATCGCCACCGGGCGCTTCTTGAAGGTTCTGGCGGTCGGCGGCGGCTATCCCGGGCCGGGACGCCGCCAATGCGCGCGAGCCGCCGTTTGCACCCTCGACGGGATCGGTGGCGGGGAACGGCAGGCTAGCGATGCGCGCGAGCTGCTGGGCCGTTGCCGCATCACGCAGCAGATCGGCGCTCTGATCCGGCGGGTAGCCGCCGACCACGAGGAAGTCGCGGCTCGCCTCTTTGCGGAAATGTCCGGTGCCCGCCGGCAGAAGCGCCACATCGCCCGCGCGGACCTCCACGTCCTGGCCGCCCGGCCCGCCGAGGATCAGTTGGGCGTGCCCGGCCGCGAAGCCCAGCACCTCGTGCGCGGTGGAATGGTAGTGGTGGAAGGGATAGACGCCGTTGCGCCACGCCGGCGGCCAGCCGTTGCGCTCGAACAGGGCCTCGAAGTTGGCGGCGGGATCGGGGCCGGCCGTCGGGACCGCGCCGCGGTAGAGCAGCACCGGCAGATGCGGGTTGTTGGGCATCCACCCGTTGGCTTTGAGCCACAGAGCTTCCGGCATGCAGTCCTCGTCCGCGATTTTACGTCAGGAGCGCTCATTCCTCGGTAAGCGCAAGCCGCTTGGGATCGAGCGGCGGCAGGCGCGCCGGGTCGAAAGGTGCCAGATCGACCGCGCGCGATGCGCCGTCGACGATCAACTCAGCCATCGCTTCGCCGGTGGCGGGCGCGTTTAGGATGCCCCAGACGCTGTGGCCTGTAGCCACGTAGGCGCCCGCGAGACCGGGGATCGCGCCGATCAGGGGCAGGCCATCCTGGGTCACGGGCCGGTGGCAGGCCTGGCTCGCCAGGACCTTGGACGAGGCGAATACGGGCGCGATGCGCGCGCACATGGCGGCGAGGCGCTCGATCACGCCGGGGTCGGGCTCCACGTCGCCGGGATCGAGCGGCACGGGGCTTTCGCTCGAGATCGCGCACACCCAGGTCGTGCCGTCGGGGCGCGGGATCACCTCGGGCGAATGCCAGCCGTGCCCGGCCTCCTGCATCTCCAGAAAGAGGGCATCCGCCGGCACGCTGTCTCCGGTCTCGAAGACGAGGCTGTGGCCCTTCAGGCCGAACACCGGCGGCAGCGGCAGCCATCGTGCCGCCAGCACCGACCACGGCCCCATGGCGATGATCACGGCATCGCCTTCGATGCGCTGGCCGTCGATCTCGACGCCTTCGACACGGGTCGCATCCTTGCTGCGCACGATGTCCGTGACCCGTCCCGCCCTGAGCTCGGCGCCCTGGGCTTGGGCGGCGCGCATCATGGCCCCGGTGAGCTGGCCCGGATGCACTTGGGCGGTGGTGTCCGTGGAGCCGAGCCGCTGTCCGATGGCAACCTCATCGCCGAGCCAGCCGAGGTCGCGCGCGTTGCGGCGGCCGCGCGTGGCTACGGCGCCGCCGTAGGTGGTGAGGCGGCGATAGCCCCAGTCGCCGGCGATCCGCTCGGGCAGGCTCGCGTGCAGAGCAAAGCTCCGCCGGGCCAAGGCCTCGAGCGGTGTGCGGTCGCACCAGTCGAGCGCGAGAAAGCCGCCCGACTTGCCGGAAGCCGCGCAGGCGATGCCCGTCCGCTCGATGACGGTTGCCTTCACGCCCCGGCAACTCAGGAAATAGGCGATCGAAGTGCCGATGATGCCGCCGCCACAAATGAGAACCCGCATCGTCTCGCCCGTGCTGAGCCGGCCTGCCTTCGGCCTTCAGCGACCCAAGCGCGGCATCGGGCTCAAGTATAGATCATCTTGTGGGTCATGCCGCCGTCGACGATCAGCTCGACCCCGGTGACGAATCCGGCCTGGTCCGACAGCAGGTAGGCGACGGCCGCGGCCACATCCTCGGGGCGGCCCACTCGACCGGCGGGATGCTGCGCATGATCGCTCGCCTTGAGCGGCCCGTGGCGCCCGGTGTCGATCCAGCCCGGCGACACGCAGTTGACGCGCACGTCGGGGGCGAGCGTGATCGCCAGCGCATGCGTCAGCGCCACCAGCCCGCCCTTGCTGGCCGCGTAGGCGAGCGTGCCGGGCTCGGACATGTGCGCGCGCGTCGAGGCGATTGTGACGATGGCGCCGCGCGTCTGCCTGAGGTCGCCAGCGGCGGCCTTGGCCAGCAGGAAGGTGGCGGTCAGGTTGGTGGCGATGACCTGGTTCCAGTCCGCCAAGGTCGTCTGCTCGAGCGGTGCGAACTTGGCCGTGCCGGCATTGGAGACGATGGCGTCGATGCGGCCGAGACGTGCGCGGGCGACGGTGACGAGGCGCTCGACGTCCGGCTCGCTGCCGACATCGCACTGGATGGCGACGCCGCCGATCTCGGCGGCGATTGCGTCCGCCGCCGCGCCATCGATATCGACGCAGGCGATCCTCCAGCCATCGCCGGCAAGATGGCGCGCAATCCCGGCGCCGATGCCGCGTGCGGCACCAGTGACGATGGCGGCGCGTGTGTGCCAGGTCTCGGCCATGCGCGACAGAGACCAGAATTGGGGTGGGAAGGCGAGGACTGCACCGAGATTGGGTAAAAGCGGCGGAGATCAGGCCGGCTTGGCGGCGGCGGCGAGGTAGTTCACGTCCGTGTCGGCGCCGAGCGACCAGGTGTCGGAAAGCGGGTTGTAGACGAGACCCTTGCACGCCGGCCGCCTTAGGCCGGCAGCCTCCAGATAGCGGGCGAGCTCCTCGGGCGTCACGAACCGGTCCCACTGGTGCGTGCCCACGGGGAGCCAGCGCAGCACATACTCGGCGCCGATGATGGCCAGCAGGTAGGCCTTCATGGTGCGATTGATGGTGGAGAGCAGCATCAGGCCGCCGGGACGAACGAGCCGGGCCGCCGTCTTCAGGAACGCGCCCGGGTCCGGGACATGCTCCACGACCTCCAGGCACACCAGCGCGTCGAAGGTTGTGCTCTCCGCCGCCAGGTCTTCGATGCGCCCGGCGCGGTAGTGGATGTCGAGGCCCTGGCCGGCCGCGTGGCGGCTGGCGGCCTCGATGTTCTCGGGCGCCGGGTCGAGCCCCGTCACCGTGGCGCCAAGCCGCGTCAGCGGCTCGGAGATGAGCCCGCCGCCGCAGCCCACGTCGAGCATCGTGAGGCCCTGCAGGGGGCGGATGCCGGACGGCGCCAAGCCGAAATGGCGCACCAGTTCATCGCGTAGAAACGCCAGCCGCGCCGGTCCGATCCGATGCAGGGCGGCGAACTTGCCTCTCGTGTCCCACCATTCCGTGGCCAGGCGCGCGAAGCGGTCCCGCTCGGCGGGGTCAAGCGTGCCGCTCGTTTCGCTGATGGAGCCTGGGCGCATGGGCCATTGGCGCTTCGCATAGAGGCCCTGTCAAGATCGCGGCAACCCCCGTTGCGGAGACCGCATCCAATAGCTAAGAGTGCGGCCATCGAGCGCAAAAGGGGCCTGCGAAATCGCTGCCGCGCGCCAGAGGGTGCAGGCGAGGATCCCGGGCTACGTCGAGCGGGTGGCGATGTCGTTCCTGGTGATGAAGTTCGGCGGCACGTCGGTGGCCAACCTGGAGCGCATCCGCAATGTCGCGCGCCACGTCAAGCGTGAGGTCGATGCGGGCAACAAGGTGGCCGTCGTCGTCTCGGCCATGGCCGGGGTGACGAACCAGCTCGTCGCATGGGTGCGGGAAGCCTCCCCTCTCCACGATGCCCGCGAATACGACGCGATCGTCGCGACGGGCGAGCAGGTGACCGCGGGCCTGCTCGCGATCGTGCTGCAGTCGCTCGGCATCCAGGCGCGATCGTGGCAGGGCTGGCAGATCCCCATCATCACCGACAGCGCGCACGGAGTGGCGCGCATCAAGGAGATTCCGGGCGACAAGATCCGGGCGCGGCTGGAGCAGGGCGAGGTGGCGGTGATCACCGGCTTCCAGGGCA
The DNA here is from genome assembly GCA_963797005.1 of uncultured Alphaproteobacteria bacterium. Taxonomy (GTDB): domain Bacteria; phylum Pseudomonadota; class Alphaproteobacteria; order Rhizobiales; family Hyphomicrobiaceae; genus AWTP1-13. The sequence continues at coordinate 432,754 of CAWCOF010000009.1, read as the reverse complement.
TCGAGCCCGAGCGCAACCGCGTCTCGACGCTGGGCCGCGGCGGCTCCGATACCAGCGCCGTGGCGGTTGCCGTCGCGGTGCAGGCCGATCTTTGCGACATCTACACCGACGTCGACGGCGTCTATACGACCGACCCGCGCATGGTTCCGAGGGCCCGGCGCTTGCCCAAGGTCTCCTACGAGGAGATGCTGGAGATGGCCTCGCTCGGCTCGAAGGTCTTGCAGACGCGCTCGGTCGAGCTTGCCATGCTACACAGGATGCGCGTGCGCGTGCTTTCGAGCTTCATCGCGCCCGACGCCCTGAAGCCCGTCCGACCCGACAACTGGGACGAGGTCGGCACCATCATTTGCGGCGAGGATGAGATCGTGGAGCAGCAGGTCGTCAGCGGGATCGCCTATGCCAAGGACGAGGCGAGGGTGTCGATCATTCGGGTCGAGGACAAGCCGGGGGTCGCCGCGCGCGTGTTCGGGCCGCTCGCGGAGGCCAATATCAACGTCGATATGATCGTCCAGAACACGTCGTCCGACGGCAAGCATACGGATATGACGTTCACGGTCCAGGAGTCCGATCTGGCGCGCACGCTGGAGGTGCTCAAGACGGCCAAGAAGGACATTGGCTATTTCGAGGTGAAGAGCTCATCCGATGTGGCCAAGGTCTCGGTGATCGGGGTCGGCATGCGCAGCCACTCGGGTGTCGCCGCCCAGATGTTCAAGGCACTGGCGGAACGAGGCATCAATATTCTCGCTATTTCCACCTCCGAGATCAAAATCAGCGTATTGATCGACGCCGCCTATGCCGAGCTGGCGGTCCGGACGTTGCATGCCCTATACGAGCTTGGCAAAGACTGATTTCATAGGGACTTGCGAGGGCGGGCGGGGTTAGCCGGCAGGCGTTCGCAGGCAGATCGAGCGCAGGCGCGAGCCGGTGGCGGCTCGCGTGGTTGGACACGCTCGCCGAACGTCGAGAGAGCGGCAGCGGTCGCGAGATGCAGAGCAGAGACGGCGATACGACCAGGGCGTCGCCCGCAGAACCGGCATTGCGCATCATCATGCGCCGGCTGCGGGAGATCATGGCCGAGCCGGGAGACGGCCAGTCCCGGCTCGACAAGATCGTGCGCCAGATCGCCGGCCTGATGGTGGCCGAGGTGTGCTCGATCTACCTGAAACGCCATGACGGCTCGCTCGAGCTGTTCGCTACCGAGGGCCTGAACCCGGCCGCCGCCCACAATACCTTCATGAAGCGGGGCGAGGGTCTCGTCGGCCGCTGCGCGGAGCTCGGCGTGCCGATCAACGAGCCCGATGCGCAGAACCATCCAGCCTTCTCCTACCGGCCGGAGACGGGCGAGGAGATCTATCACTCCTTCCTCGCCGTTCCCATCCTGCGTGGCGGCGACGTGCTGGGCGTGCTCACCATCCAGAACAAGACGCACAAGGAATACTCCGACGAGGACGTGGAGGTGCTGCAGACGACGGCCATGGTGCTGGCCGAGCACCTCGTCTCCGGTGCGGTCGCGGGCGTCAATACCGGCGCCGAGTTCAGTCGCGCGATCAGCCACGTGGTGCGCGGCCAGCCCCTGTCGGACGGACTGGCACTCGGGCATGCGGTATTGCCCGCTGACCGGGTCGTGGTCACCGAGCTCGAGTCCAAGGATCCGGAGGAGGAGCGGCGCAGGCTCGAAGCCGCCGTCGAGGAGCTCAAGGCCTCCCTCGACGAGTTCCTGGAGCAGGGCGATCTGGCGGCAACCGGCGAGCCGCGCGAGATCTTCGAGGCCTATCGCATGTTCGCCCACGATCGCGGCTGGCTGCGGCGCATGGCGGATGCGATCAAGCGCGGCATGACGGCGGAGGCGGCCGTCGAGCGCGTGCAGAACGACACCCGTTCGCGCATGCTGCGTCAGGCCGATGTCTACTGGCAGGAGCGGCTGCGGGATCTGGACGAGCTTTCCAACCGGCTCTTGCGGATCCTGGCGGGGCGGCCGAGGGCGCACGGCATTTCGGCCAAGCTCCCGCACGACGCCGTGCTGGTGGCGCGGACCATGGCCGCTGCCGAGCTCCTCGATTATGACCGCTCGCGCCTGCGCGGCCTGGTGATCGAGGATTCCGGCGGCCAGAGCCACATCGCCATCGTCGCCCGCGCGCTCGGCATTGCCGCCGTCGGCCAGGCGCGGGGCGTGATGGAGCGGGTCGACGAGGGCGATCCGATCATCGTCGATGCCGACAGCGGCGAGATCCATATCCGGCCGACGAGCGAGGTCATTGCCGCCTATGGCGACAAGGCGCGCTTCAGGGCTCGGCGGCAGCGCAAGTACCGGTCGCTGCGCGAGCGGCCGGCCGTGACCAAGGACGGGCAGCGCATCGAGCTGCACATGAATGCGGGCCTCGTCATGGACGTGCCGCACCTGGCCGAATCCGGGGCCGACGGCATCGGCCTCTTCCGCACCGAGCTGCAATTCATGGTGTCGGCGACCCTGCCCCGTCTCGAGCGCCAGACGCAGATGTACCGCTCCATCGTCGTCGAGGCCGGCCGGAAGCCGGTCGTGTTCCGCACGCTGGACGTCGGCGGCGACAAGGTCCTGCCCTACCTGCGCCAGCCCGACGAGGAGAACCCCGCGCTCGGCTGGCGCGCGATCCGCCTCTCGCTCGACCGCCCCGGCCTGCTGCGTACCCAGGTGCGGGCCCTGCTGCGGGCGACCGCTGGCCAGGAACTGCGGCTGCTGCTGCCGATGGTGACGGTCGTCGGCGAAGTCGACATGGCGCGCGCGGTGGTCGAGCGCGAGCTGGATCTGCTGCGTCGCCGCGGCGTGTCGGGCCCTGTCGAGGTCCTGCTGGGCGTGATGATCGAGGTGCCGTCGCTGCTTTACGAGCTCGACGCCCTGCTGCCGCGCGTCGATTTCGTGTCCGTCGGCAGCAACGACCTGCTCCAGTATTTCTTTGCCGCCGACCGCAACAACACCCGCGTTGCCGCGCGCTACGATTCGCTTGCCGCCGCGCCTCTGCGCGCCTTGGGCGCGATCGCGGATGCTGCCAAGCGGCACGCGCGGCCGCTCAGCCTGTGCGGCGAGATGGCCGGGCGCCCGCTCGAGGCCATGGCGCTGATCGGGCTTGGCTATCGCTCCGTCTCGATGGCGCCGGCCTCGATCGGTCCCGTCAAGTCGATGGTCTTGAGCCTCGATGCCGGCGAGCTGGAGCGCTGGCTCAAGGAGATACTCCGCTCGGCCGAAGGCAGTCTGCGTGCGCAGCTCAAGCGCTTTGCGGAAGAGCATGGCGTCGAGATGTAGGGCGACAGGAAAGGCTTTCAATTCGGTTCGCAGCGATGAAGGCGATGGTTCTCGAGTGCCCGGGCGAGCCGCTCCGGCAGATGGAGCTGTTGCCCGGACAGATCCTGGTCAAACTAACAGCGTGCCGCGGTGCTCATCCCTTGATCGGAGGGGCCGGTGCCGCGGCCTGAGGGGGCGTCCAGGCGTTGCGATTGGTGCAGGAGCCTCGCACTTGTCCCCACCCCCGCGCGGCCACAAGGCGCACCCGGAATTTTACCTAACTCGGCCATCATTTTGACAACGCCACAGGTTTGCTGAAACATGGAGGTGGGGGACGTGCGTTCGTCATGCGTATGAGAAAAAGGGTCGTGGAGGGGCACGACGCCCGTCACGATGGGCGGAGCGCCTCGCGTCTTGGCATCAGTGCCATCGGCGAGCCCGCGGCCGGGCGTGATGAGCAGCTCGGCAACATTTTCCACAATATGCGGGTGTCCCTGAACCTTTCCCGGGAAGGGATGGCACGCCGTCTCGGCGTCAATGCATCGATTGTCGATACCTTCGAAGCCGGCATCGTCACCGCGCTGCCGCCATGGCAGGAGACCCGCCGCATAGTCGGCGGCTACTGCGAGCTTGCGCGCATCGATCCCGAGCCGATCCTGTGGCGGATCAGCAGTCAGCTGCAGGCGGCCGCGGACCACATCCGGGCTGCCACCGCCCGCCCCTCCGCACCCGCCAAGCCCGCTCCTTTGCGGCACGCGCGCCGGTCGGAACAGGATACACCCAGGGCCGGGCGCCGGGGCCGGCGTGCGCGCAACCTGTTCGTGCTCACCGCGCCGATTGCCTTTCTCGCCGGGGCGATATACGTGGTGCAGGCCGTTCCGGGCGAGGTATACCGTGCCATCAGGCTGCTGCCCGCTCCGATTGCAGCTCCGGTGCGCACCGGTTTCGACTATTTCCTGTTGCTGACGGCACCGCGGCGCGAGGGGCTGAGGTGGCTCGAGACCGGCGATCCGCGGCTGCGCAAGGCCGATAAGCTGCAGCCCGGTACGCGTTAGCGTCGCCCCCGACCCGCGACTTGGGGCCCGCGCAGAGGGTTCCTCGTCTTTGGCCCAAGCTCCGTTGCCCATGACCGACATACCTGCCGAGAAGCTCGACAAGCTCGTTCTGCGCTGGGAGCACCTCCAGCGTGAACTGAGCGGAGGCATCAACCAGGCTGCCTTCGTCCAGCTGTCCAAGGAATTCTCCGACCTCAATTCCGTGGTTGCCACCATCCACGCCCTGCGCAAAGCCCAAGCCGAGCAGTCCGACCTGGACGCCCTCGCTGCCGATCCCAAAGCCGACAAGGAGCTGGCAGCACTGGCGGCAGACGAGCTCACGGTGCTCTCGTCCCGGGTCGAGGAGTTGGAACAGCAGCTGCGGCTGCAGTTGCTCCCCAAGGACGCGGCCGACGACCGAAGCGTGATCCTGGAGGTGCGCGCCGGGACCGGCGGCGACGAGGCGGCCCTGTTTGCGGCCGATCTTTTCCGCATGTACAGCCGCTATGCCGAACTGCACCGCTGGAAGACCGAAGTCATCAGCCTGTCGGAGAACGACCTCGGCGGCTACAAGGAGATCGTCGCCTCCATTTCCGGCAAGGGCGTCTTCGCCCGGCTCAAGTACGAGTTGGGCGCACACCGCGTGCAGCGCATTCCGCTGACCGAGGCGAGCGGGCGCATCCATACCTCGGCCGCCACCGTCGCCGTACTGCCGGAAGCCGAGGACGTCGATGTCGAGATCCGTCCCGAAGACATCCGCATCGACACCATGCGGGCGGGCGGTGCCGGCGGCCAGCACGTCAACAAGACCGATTCGGCGGTCCGCATCACGCATCTGCCGACCGGCATCATCGTCGTGTCGGCGGAAAAATCGCAGCATCAAAACCGCCGGCTCGCCATGCAGGTGCTCCGCTCCCGCCTCTATGAGCAGGAGCGGCAGCGCGTGGCCGATACGCGGGCTGCGCAGCGCAAGGGCCAAGTGGGCACCGGCGACCGCTCGCAGCGCATCCGCACCTACAATTTCCCGCAGGGCCGCGTCACGGACCATCGTATCGGCTTGACTCTGCACAAGCTCGAAGAGGTTCTCGAAGGCACCGCGCTCGACGAGATGATCGACGCGCTGGTCGCCAACGAGCAGGCAACCCAGCTCGCAGCGATGGACGAAGGTGCCAAGGCCTGAGGCAGAGGCTTGCGTTCGGCGCCCGACAGTCGCGCGAGTGATGCGCGAAGTGGCGCTCGCGCTGCGCGTCGCAGGCGTCGAAGATCCGGGCGCCGACGCGCGTCGGCTCGCCGCTGCGGCGCTTGGGCTCTCCGCCGCCGAGCTGTTGAGCCGGCCCGAGCGGCCCCTGTCCGTCGAGGAAACCGAGCGCCTTCGCGGCTACGCTGAAAGGCGGAGCAAGCGCGAGCCGGTTTCGCGCATTCTGGGCACTCGTGACTTCTACGGCAGAAGCTTCACGCTTTCGCCGGCAACTCTGGATCCGAGGCCCGACAGCGAGACCTTGATCGAGGCCGCCCTCGATCTCGTGCGCGCCGCGGGACGAACGACCGCACCGCTGCGCCTGATCGATATCGGCACCGGCTCGGGATGCCTTCTGCTCACGTTGCTTTGTGAGCTGCCGCAAGCATGGGGCGTCGGCACGGACATCAGCGAGAACGCCCTCTCTACTGCGCGAGCCAACGCCTGCCGCCTCGGGGTCGCCGACCGAGCGGCGTGGCTGGCGGCGGATGCCCTCGACGGTATCGCCGGCGTGTTCGACCTGCTGATCGCCAACCCGCCCTACATCCGCACCGGCGAGATCGCCGGTTTAGAGCCCGAGGTGCGCGCGTTCGACCCCGTCGCGGCACTCGACGGAGGCGCCGACGGTTTGAGCTTCTACCGCCGTATCGCTTCGGAAATTCCGGCTGTGGTTCCCGACGGTTGGGCGGTGCTCGAGGTGGGACACGATCAGGCCGATGCCGTTGGCGCGCTGCTCGTGTCCGGTCCGGATGCCGGTCGCAAGCAGCTCAGGTCTTACCGAGATGTTACAGGCCGGCGACGCTGTGTTGCGGTGAGAACACAATGTTGAGTATACGCCGAGAAAGCCCTTGGATTCTGGCTGCAGCCGCTATAAGCTGCCTAGCGTGGAGTCGTCCACGCATCCCACAATTGCTGCTGTTCAAGGCTGGAGCAACGCGGGACGCTTGGTTCGATGCGAAGCAGGTTGGATTGCTCGCAACAAAGCGACGTATCGTCAGCACCACTGATCGTCCAAGAGAAACAATAATGGCCAACTGCCGTGGCTGAAGGCCGGGCCCTGCGCGGGTCGCCGCCCGATTTCGGGCGAGGCCATGGCGTTCGGTGTGGTTGCAATCTCGGGCCGTGAGCGAGGCTACTCACGGGTGCCACCGGCTGAGAGGCCGGCCCGAGCGGAAGAGCAGCCATGCTCATTTGGACGGACCAAGCATACGAGCCAAGCATACGAGCCAAGCATGCGGGCCAGGTATCAAGGGACTGAATTCGAACTGAAATGGGAGCCTATTAGCCAGTGAGGCAGGGACAGCAAAATCGTCGCGGCCGCGGTCGCAACAATCGCAAGAGCCAGAACCCGCTTTCGCGGAGCTTCGAGTCCAATGGTCCCGAGATGAAGATCCGGGGCACGCCAGCGCATATAGCGGAGAAGTACCTCACGCTCGCGCGTGATGCGCAATCCTCCGGCGATCCGGTGCTGGCTGAGAACTATCTCCAGCATGCCGAGCACTACATCCGCATCATCATGGCCTATCGCGAGCAGTTCAATCAGCCCGGCGATACCGTGAACGGCAGCGGCGCGCGCACGCGGCCGGAAGGAGCCGAGGGCGGGGAAGAGTTTGGCGACGACGATGGGGAAGACATGCTCGACGAGATCTTCCAGCAGCCGCAGTTTCAGCAGCATCAGCCAACGCATCAGCATGGTGGCCGTCAGGGCGGACAGCACGAAGGCAACCGCAATGAAGGCTACCGCCAGGATCGGCCCTTCAGGCGCGACAACCGGGGCTTCCGCGATCGGGATCGCGACCGGCAGCACGGAGACCGTGACCGCCAGGGCGGGGAGGGACGTCCCCAAGCCACGGAGCGCCCTCCGCAGGAGCACGCGGCCGAAGGCGGCGAAGGACGGCGTCGGGAGCGCTTCCAGCAGAACGATCAACCGGAGTTCCTGCGTCGTCCCGTCAGGCGCGCGCGCAGTGACAATGACGAGGCGGGCGGCCCCGCCAAGGACGAGCCGTCGCGCGACTAACCCACAATCGGCGGCCTGCGTTCAGGCTGGAGATAGGCTCGACGAGCCGGCGACGATCTCGCCGCCGTCCGCCACCTTCGCATAGACGCCAAAATCGGAATGGCCCCACGTCCGGGCGAGCAGCTCGGGGACGGCGATGTCGCGCGCCCCGCTCTCCGGATCGACGTTGGTCGCCTCGCAGCGCGTCGTGCGCGCAAATACCGCAAGTTTGACCGCGCCGACGTGCAGCTCCTTGTCGAGCCAATCGAACTCGATCCAGGGCTCGAGCCCCTCCACGTAGAGATTGGCCCGAAAGCGCAGCGGATCGATCGCCCGGCCCGAGACCCGTTCGAGCTCGCGCACGCTCGCCAGATTGACGATGTGCACGCATTTGGCGGCCACGTCGGAGAAGCTGTGGCCGGCGGCATGCACGATCTTCGGCGGCCCGCGCAGCTCGGCCTTCATGTAGGCGGCGATGAACTGCTCGATGAGCTGGCGTCCTAGGGGTGTCGTGAGCTGGCCGCGCGCCACCTGCTTGCCGTCGCGCAGAATCGTGAGCGTCTCGGTGGCATCGTCGAACCGGGTCTTGAGGGTCGCCAGCCGCTCGTCGCGCATGAGCATCAGGAAGCTGATCTTGGGCAGGTGGCGCGGCTGCTGCGGATCGAACCTGCCGGGCCCGTTCTCGATGGCGTAGGCGCGGTCGAAGGGGAGCGTTTCCCCTGCCGTCAGTTGGACCCGATCGAGGGGCTCCGGCGTCAGGCCCTTGACGGGATAGCGATACAACGCGGCCAACCGTGCACCCGGCGTCTGCGGCATGGAAGGGCCTTCCTCTGCTCGATCGGTTTGATCGAGATCATGGCTCTTTTGGGGGCTCCCCGGCCACCCTATATCTACAGCGGGCGAGGCTCTCGCTGCGGATGCCGCAGGGGTTCGAAGCGTGAGCGGCTCAAGTCCTATCAGAGACGGCGGCTATCGTGCCCGATTGGGGCGAGCCTCGTGCCGAGGAGGGATCGAATGGATTTCGAGAAGTATACCGACCGCGCCAAGGGCTTCGTGCAATCGGCGCAAAGTCTCGCGTTGCGGGAAGGACATCAGCAGTTCAGCTCCGAGCACCTGTTGAAGGTGCTGCTCGATGACCCGGAGGGGATGGCCGCCGGGCTGATCCAGCGTTCAGGCGGCCGGCCGGGCGACGTTCTGGCTGCGACAGAGCGGGCGCTGGCCAAGCGTCCCAAGGTAACGGGTGGCGGTGCCGGCCAGCTCTACATCGCCCAGGAGCTGGCACGTATCTTCGATACCGCCGAGAAGATTGCCGACAAGGCGGGCGACAAGTATGTCACCGTGGAGCGGTTGCTGCTGGCGTTGGCCACGGAAAGTGGCAGCGAGGCGGGCCGCATCCTCAAGGAAGCCGGCGTCGCGCCGACCGCTCTCAACCAGGCCATCAACGACATCCGCAAGGGCCGCACCGCCGACAGCGCGTCGGCCGAGCAGGGCTACGACGCCCTCAAGCGCTATGCGCGCGATCTGACTGCGCTGGCAGCCGAAGGCAAGATCGATCCGGTCATCGGCCGCGACGAGGAGATCCGCCGCACCATCCAGGTGCTCTCGCGGCGCACCAAGAACAACCCCGTGCTGATCGGCGAGCCGGGCGTGGGCAAGACGGCGATTGCCGAGGGCCTCGCCCAGCGCATCGTCAAGGGTGACGTGCCCGAGAGTCTCAAGGACAAGAAGCTGCTCGCCCTCGACATGGGCGCGCTGATCGCCGGTGCCAAGTACCGCGGCGAGTTCGAGGAGCGCCTCAAGGCCGTTCTGTCCGAGGTTCAGGCCGAGGGCGGGCGTATCATCCTGTTCATCGACGAGCTGCACACCATCGTCGGCGCGGGCAAGGCGGAAGGCGCGATGGACGCCGGCAACCTCTTGAAGCCGGCGCTCGCCCGCGGTGAATTGCACTGCGTCGGCGCCACCACGCTCGACGAGTACCGCAAGCACATCGAGAAGGACGCGGCGCTCGCCCGGCGCTTCCAGCCCGTCTTCGTTTCCGAGCCGACGGTGGAGGACACGATCTCCATCCTGCGGGGGTTGAAGGAGAAATACGAGCAGCACCACGGCGTGCGCATCACCGATTCGGCGCTGGTGGCCGCGGCCACGCTCTCCAACCGCTACATCACCGACCGCTTCCTGCCCGACAAGGCCATCGACCTTGTCGACGAGTCTGCCTCGCGCCTGAAGATGGAGATCGATTCCAAGCCCGAGGAGCTCGATGCCATCGATCGCGACCTCATGCAGATGAAGATCGAGCGCGAGGCGCTGAAGAAAGAGAGCGATGCGGCCTCCAAGGATCGGCTCGTGCGGCTCGACAAGTCGATCGCCGATCTCGAGGAGAAGAGCAAGTCGCTCTCCCAGCGCTGGGAGGCTGAAAAGAGCAAGCTGGGCGACGCCCAGAAGCTCAAAGTGGAGCTCGACCAGCGCCGCACCGAGCTGGCGCAAGCGCAGCGCCGGGGCGACCTCACGCGTGCGGGCGAGTTGGCCTACGGCGTGATCCCGGAGCTCGACAAGAAGCTCAAGGCCATCGAAGGCCAGGAGGCCAAGGGCGCGATGGTCGAGGAGGCCGTAACTCCCGATCACATCGCCCAGATTGTCGCGCGCTGGACCGGCATTCCCGTCGAGCGCATGCTGGAGGGAGAGCGCGACAAGCTCCTTCGCATGGAGGAGGCATTGGCCAAGCGCGTCATCGGCCAGCGCGAAGCTGTCGAGGCGGTGTCGACGGCCGTCCGGCGGGCGCGGGCGGGCCTGCAGGACCCCAACCGGCCGATCGGCTCGTTCATCTTCTTGGGGCCCACCGGCGTCGGCAAGACCGAGCTCACCAAGGCGCTCGCCGCTTTCCTTTTCGACGACGAGACCGCCATGGTGCGCGTCGACATGTCGGAGTACATGGAAAAGCACGCCGTCGCCCGGCTGATCGGCGCGCCTCCTGGCTATGTGGGATACGAGGAGGGTGGCGCGCTCACGGAGGCAGTGCGCCGTCGCCCCTATCAGGTCATCCTGTTCGACGAGATCGAGAAGGCGCATCCGGACGTGTTCAATGTCCTGCTGCAGGTGCTCGACGACGGTCGCCTGACCGACGGCCAGGGCCGCACGGTGGACTTCAAGAACACGCTGATCGTCATGACGTCGAACATCGGCTCGGAGTTCCTGGCCAACCAGAAGGAGGGTGAGGATACCGATGCGGTGCGGCCTTACGTGATGGCTGAGCTCCGGACCAAGTTCCGGCCCGAGTTCCTCAACCGCATCGACGAGGTCATCCTGTTCCACCGCTTGAAGCGCGAGCAGATGGCATCGATCGTCGACATCCAGATCGGCCGCCTGCTGAAGCTGCTCGCCGACCGCAAGATCACGCTGGAGCTGGACGACACGGCGCGCACGTGGCTCGCCAACAAGGGCTACGATCCGACCTACGGGGCGCGGCCTCTGAAGCGCGTGATCCAGAAGTCCGTGCAGGACCCGCTCGCCGAGCAGATCCTCGCCGGCCGGATCAAGGACGGCCAGCACGTGAAGGTCACGGTGAAGAGCGGCGCGCTCGTCATCAATGGCGAGCCCGTGAAGTCGGCGGCGTAAGGCGCGTTACCTGACGCCGGCAGTCGCCACCTTGGTGGAGACGGGATTGCGGCGCATCAGCTCGTCGACGTGCAGCCGTTCCTGCTCGAAGTCGGCGAGCTGCTTGCCGTCGAGCTGACGGTCCCGCGGCACGTGGATCGACATCGGGTTGACGAAGCTGTTGTTGACCAGAACCTCGAAGTGCACGTGCGGCCCCGAGGACAGGCCCGTGCTGCCGACATAGCCGATGATCTGGCCTTGCCGCACCTTGACGCCGGCGTGCACACCGGGCGCGAATTTCAGCATGTGGCCGTAGGCGGTCTTGTAGCCGTTGGCATGCCGGATGCGGATGTAGTTGCCGTATTGGCCCCAGCGCCCGGCTTGCTCGATGACGCCCGAGCCGGCGGCCATGATCGGCGTGCCTTGGGCGGTCGCCCAGTCGACGCCGGTGTGCATCTTCGGAACACCCAGGATCGGGTGGCGGCGCACGCCGAAGCCCGAGGTGATGCGCACGTTGTCGCCGCGCACCGGGCGCCGCATCAGGAAGTTGCGCGAGGTGTTGCCCTGCTCGTCGTAGTAGTCGACCGCTCCGTCGGGCGTACGATAGCGGTAGAACTTGTGGGTCTCGCCGCTCGAGGTGATGGAGGTTGCCAGCAGCTCGCCCAGGCTGCCCTCGGCGCCCTTGTTGTCTTCCTTCATGTCGAAGAAGAACTCGAACGCATCGCCGGGACGCACGCGCTGGCGGAAGTCCGTTTCGTAGGCGTGGATCTTGAGGATCTGCAGGATCGCCTCTGCGGGGACGCCCTGCCGGAGGGCGGTATTGTAGATGCTGGCATAGAGGGTTGAAGCCTGCGTGCCATCGTCGATCCGCTCGGGCCGGATGATGCGCGCGTCGATTGGCGATGCGCTGGCGACGAACTCGCCGGCCGCGTTGCGGGTGACTGTCACTTTGTGCTCTTGGCCTTCGCCGAAGACGCTGAAACGAACCGGTTCCAGCTTATTGGCGCGCAGCACGGAGGGCACGAGCGTGACCTGCATCTCTTCTCCGGGCGTAAGCGTTCCGTCAGGCAGCGCTTTGCGCGCCGCATCCGACATCGCCCTGGCCTGCCAGGGCTCGGCGCCCAAGCGTGCCAGCACGCGCGCCAGCGTATCGCCGCGCTGCGCCTTGATCAGCTTGACCTCGCGCCCCTCGATGTCGTCGGTGGCGTCCTCGTTTTCGAAGACCGATTTGGCGAGCACCGACGTGTTGGGCGCAGCAGCGACCTCGGGCGCGCTCTTGGCGGATCTCTCGGCCAGCATATCGCCAGGCGACAGCATGTTTTGTCCGTCCGCCAGTCGCAGCTTTCCGGCCACGTCTTCGTCGGCCGCCTGGGAGCGCACTATGAGTGCTGCGACCTCTTCGGGAGAGAGCTCCTGGCCATCCTCGGCGGGCAGCACGCCGCCCAGCAGCTCGACCACCTTGACGCTGGCCGCTTCGTCGTCCTGGTGGTCGGCTTCACCGACTGGTGCGGCGTTGGCGTAGAGCTTGAGGGGGTTGAAGGGTGGGATGTGCTGGGCGTCCGCCTTCGAGACGGGGCCGAGCCTGGCTGCCAGCCGCACATACAGGCGGTACACGATGTAGTCTCGTTTGCCCCTGCGCT
>CAWCOF010000009.1:0-412500 GCA_963797005.1 uncultured Alphaproteobacteria bacterium | reverse complement strand
CGGACCCGGCAACCCCAGCCCCCAATACGAAACCGCCCGGCCTCATCGAGACCGGGCGGTGAATTGCCGAAACCCGTGCAGGAGGCTCAGGCGGCCTTGACCTCGGCCTCCTCGGCGGCCATGCGCCGGCCCTTGGCGCTCTTGGCGAGCACCTCGGTGATGCGCTGGATGGCGCCACGCTCGTCGAGCTTGTCCACCACCGCGACCTCGCGAGCCATGCGGTCGAGCGCCGCCTCGTAGAGCTGCCGCTCGGAGTAGGATTGCTCCGGCTGGCTCTCTGAGCGGTAGAGGTCGCGAACCACCTCCGCGATGGCGATCAGGTCGCCGGAGTTGATCTTCGCCTCGTACTCCTGCGCGCGGCGGCTCCACATGGTGCGCTTCACGCGCGCCTTGCCTTTGAGCGTCTCCATGGCGCGCCTGATGATGCTTTCCTCGGCGAGCTTGCGCATGCCGACGCTCTGGGATTTGCCCGTGGGCACGCGCAGCGTCATCTTGTCCTTCTCGAAGGTGATGACGAAGAGCTCCAGCGAAACGCCGGCGATCTCCTGCTCCTCGATGCCGACGATGCGGCCGACGCCGTGCGCCGGATACACGATCCACTCGCTGGTCTTGAACCCGTGCCGCTGATGCACCGGCTTCTTTGGTGCGGCCGGCTGCTGCGGCTGGGCCTTGGCGGGCGCTTTCTGCGCGGCCTGGCTGGCCGGAGCCGTCACAGTATGACCCGGCTGCTTGTTGGCGGCCGGCATCGGCCGCTGGACGGCCGGGCCTGCGGGCCGGCTGCCAGCTGCGAACGGCGCCTTGCCCACCGGCATGGGCGCTGCGGGCTTGGCGGAAGGCTTCGTCGTGCCGGCCTGTTGGGGCGGCATGGGCTTGGCTGCGGCAGTGGGACGCGGCTGCATCGCGGCGGTCGGCTTGGCCTTACCCGTCACAGGTGCGGGCTTCGCAGGGGCCGGCGGCTTCTTGGCAGCGACCTCCTTCTTGGCCACGGGAGCTACCTTGGCGGCGGCAGCCTTGATTGCTTGCTTATGGTCTTTCTTCAATGGCTGCACCTTGGGCGCCGACCCCTTGGCCGACGCCGAGACGGCGGTGCCCGGCTTGCGCACGGTGTGCTTCCCCGCTGCGACCTTCTTCGGGGCGGTTTTGTTCGGGGTCTGTTTCCGGGCCATCGGGATCTCACCTTCTACTTCTAGTAGTATTGCCAACTGTTACTCGCATACTGCGTGCACTTTGCGCAGGACATCATGGGTAGGTCAGCGATCAGCCCTCCCGTCTCTTTTCGCGGTTCATTGCTGGTCGCGCGGTTTCTTTTCGTCCCCGCCGGCCGCTTCACGCTCTATCTGATGGCTTGGCAGCCCAAAGCTGCGTGCTTTTCCCCAAGATGCCGTCCTGGCACCATTGCCCAGGGATGACCGCACTCACGAGCGGGCCTAAGTTCCGAGTTTGTTCACGCCGAACCACTTGTTGCGACTATAACACAAACTTCACGGAGAATGAAGCGCCTAGGCGTCGCAAAGGGAGATAGGGCTTGCGGCAATCATTAAATGCGCGTGTTTGGTGTTCCGCAAAATTGCGGCAACTTCTACGCGTGGGGGAATTCCCTGCGCGGGCGGAGTAAGTGCAGGCTAATTTGTGACGGAGGCGGCCGTGTGAGCGACCGCCCCCGTGAGGGGTAACTGAAGGGACGCAACCCCAACTAGAAGCCTGTCCGCTCCGGCATTGCGGGGGCATGCCGCAGCGGACGACATACAACGGGGAGCGGCAGCCTTTATTCCCTGAAAATTGGGGCAGCAGCCCTAGCGTCTCAGGACGGCGGTCTCTGGCTAGGACAGCACTGGATTGGCAGGACCTGCAAAGCACCGGTGTGCCCGCGGCAGGCAAATTCCGGCTCAGTCCCCCGAACCGGGGTCCGGCGTGAAGTATTTCTTGAACTTCTCCTTCTCGTCCCGGAAGTTGTCAGCGTCGGCTGGCGATGCCTTCTTCGAGGTAATGTTCGGCCACTTCTCTGCATATTCGCGATTGAGCTCGAGCCACTGCTCGAGGCCAGGCTCGGTATCCGGTTTTATTGCGTCGACCGGACATTCCGGCTCGCAAACCCCGCAATCGATGCATTCGTCGGGGTGGATGACGAGCATGTTCTCGCCCTCATAGAAGCAATCGACGGGACAAACCTCCACGCAGTCCGTGAATTTGCATTTGATGCAGTTCTCGTTGACGATGTAGGTCATGCCTGTGCGAGCCTGAGACCTGCGCGAGCTTGCTCGTTATTTGGGGCCGGCGCTCTGTTGCCACAGATGGGCCGATTGCCGCAAGACGCAATCCGTCGGGAGCATACCCTCATTGTTCGTCCGTGAAGCGGTCGATCTGGCGGCGCTCCCGCTTCGTCGGCCGCCCCGCTCCCCAGGCGCGCCGCCCGGTCGTGTCGGACTCGGCGCTGGACGGGGGCGGCGAGAGATCCTTATAGAGCTGCCGCGCCTCCGTCGGTGGGCCGCGGCGCGTGCCCTCCGCCATCACCTTGAGCACATGCACGCGGCCACGCAACGCAATGGTGAGCACGTCGCCGGCACGGACGGCCTGGCTGGCCTTGACGACCCGCGTGCGGTTGAGCCGCACCTTTCCGTGCGTGACCACTTCTGCCGCCAAGGTCCGGGATTTCACGATGCGGGCAAACCACAGCCACTTGTCGAGGCGCTGGCTGGCGGCCGGTCCCGAGCCGATCCTCCGCCCAACTGCTTCGCCGTCTGTCGTGGTCATGGGTCTCGTCTGATCTAATCCTGCCCGCGCTTTTCCATCGCTGCTTTCAGCGAGCCCAGCGCCGCAAACGGCGAATCAGGATCGACGGTACCCCTGGCCGCAGGGGGCGAGGCATGCAGCTGCATGCGTCTGCCCTCTTCGCGCCGCTGCTTTCCACCCTCGCGGTGCGGCTCGCGCCGGTGCGGCGACTTGCCCTTGCCCGGGCGCCGTCCCGGCTTGGGTTTGGGACGTCGCACGGCTTCATCGGGCTCCTGCGCTGCGGCGGCCGGCTGCCGATGTCTCTCCGGCTCGGGCGCCCGCCCCCTCCGCCGCGGCCGCCAAATCTCCTCCCATTTCTGCACCGGCGCCGCCTCGGGCGGAGTGGCAACGGTGACGGGTTCCACGGGTTCTGTGGGCGGCTCGACGGCGGTCGGCTCCGGAGCCTGTATAAGCTCGACGTTTGCCGGCACTGCTTCGACCTCCGGTCGCGCCTCGCTTGCCGGCGTGGAGGCTGCGGCGCTGTTCGGCGCTGCCGCCTCTGGCGCTGCCGCCTCTGGCGCTGCCGCCTCTGGCGCTGCCGTCTCTGGCCCTGCCGTCTCCGGCGCTGGCGCGGATGCAGGTGGCTCAGGCTCGAGCAAACGGCGGTCCGAGCGGAAACCCAACGCCCTCAGCACGTGGCCGAGCTCATCGGCGCGACAGCCCAGGATCGACATCATATCGGGTGTCGCACGGAATCCGCCGTCACCCGTGGCGCCCTTCGGCGGCATCACCGGATTGGCGGGGTCGGGCCGCCATGCCACCAGCGGACGAATGAGGTCGGAGAGCCGCTCCAGCATGTCGATGCGCACCGCGCGCGGTCCGCAGATGTGAAAGCCTGCGATCCGGTAGAATGTTTCGGGGATGTTCGCGTCGACAGCCAGCGAGGTCAGGCCGGCGCGCGGCAGCTCCGGTGCAACAACCGAGGCGCCCACACCTTGCGCAGCTCCGTGCTTGAGTGCCCAGAGGGTTGCGGACAATTCCACCGACGCCGGTTTCAATAGTGCCGCGAAATAGACATTGAACGCGCCGAAGCGGACTCCGTACTTGCGCAGCTGGGCGCGCGCCGGCTGATCGAGCGCGCGGATTTCCTCGGCTACGCTCTCGCGGCGCAGCACACCGAAATTCTCCCGCAGCCGAAACGCGATGCCGCGCGCCAACCCGGAAATGTCCTGGGCTGCCGCGATCTCCACCAGCGGCTTCAACCGCTCGCCGATCACCTCGGTGATCCAGGTGTTGAGCCGCGCCTGGACCTTTTCGCGCTCGGGTGCCGGCAGGTGGTCGTCGGCGAGCACGGCGACGGTCGGCTTGAGCGGGTCTTCGTCCGCCTCCAACTGCGCGATCTCCTCCTCGCGCCACAGGACCTGACCCTGTCGGCCGATTTTGAACGCGTCGTTCTTGGCCGACACCATGCGCCTCACGCGCATTGCCAGCTCCTTGACGAGGACATGGGCGGCGGCATTGCGCGTGGCGCGGCCGTGAATGCCTTCCCCTTCCGCGTCGGGAAAGAAGCGGAAACCCTTCAGACGCCCGACGTAGTGGCGCTCGACCTGGACGGCTCCGTCATCTGAAATCTCGGCGTGGAGCTCGTCCTTTTCCTTGAGGCCTCGCATCAGGGCGCTGGTGCGGCGATCGACGAAGCGCTGCGTGAGCTGCTCGTGCAGCGCGTCCGACAAAGCGTCCTCGATCGCGCGCGTCCGCCCCTGCCAGTGCTCCGGATCGGCGAGCCAGTCGATCCGGTTGGAAACGAAGGTCCAGGTGCGGATGTGGGCGATGCGGTTGGCGAGCGTATCGATATCGCCATCGGTGCGGTCCGCGAACGCCACCTGGTTGGCAAACCAATCCTCCGGGATGCGTTCCTCGGGCGCCATCAGGAACTTGTAGAGCGTGCCGACCAGCTCGGCGTGGTTCTGAGGGGAAATCTTGCGGTAGTCGGGAATCTGGCACGCCTCCCACAGGCGGCCCACGGCCGCGGGCGCTGCCGCAAAGGCAACAATCTCGGGATCGCGGGACACGTAGTCGAGCGCCGCCACGTCGTCGGCCAGTCGCGCGCGCATGAGCCGCGCCTCGCGCGGCCCCTGTCGCAGGCTCTCCTTCAAGCGGTCGAGCGAGGCAAAATCAAGATCGCGGCTGCGCCATTGCAGCGACCTGACGCTTTCGAAATTGTGCGTCTCCAGCCGTTCGATGAGATCGGCGGAGAAGGGCTCGACGACGCCGGTGACAACAAAGCTGCCGTCGTTCATGTGCCGCCCGGCGCGGCCGGCGATCTGCCCGACCTCTGCGGGCGTAAGCGTGCGGTTCACCTGGCCGTCGAACTTGCGCGTGCCGGCGAATGCCACCTGGTCGACATCGAGGTTCAGCCCCATGCCGATGGCGTCGGTGGCGACCAGGAAGTCGACGTCACCGGACTGGTAGAGCGCAACCTGCGCGTTGCGGGTGCGCGGCGAGAGCGCGCCCAGCACCACCGCCGCCCCGCCCCGCTGGCGCCTGACCAGCTCGGCTATCGCGTAGACCTCGGAGGCCGAGAAGGCGATGACCGCCGTACGCGGCGGCAGCCGGGTGATCTTCTTCTCCCCGGCGTAGCTGAGCTTGGACAGCCGCGGGCGCGAGATGAAGTTGGCGCCGGGGATCAAATCGCTGATCGCCTCGCGCATGGTTTGCGCGCCGAGCATCAGCGTCTCCTCCCTGCCGCGCGCGTGCAGCAGGCGGTCGGTGAAGACGTGGCCGCGGTCCGGGTCGGCGGCCAACTGCACCTCGTCGATGGCGAGGAAATCGACGTCCACCTCGCGCGGCATGGCCTCGACCGTGCACACGAAGTAGCGCGCGCGCTCGGGCTTGATCTTCTCCTCGCCGGTGATCAGGGCCACGTTGGCGGCGCCGGCGCGCGCGGCCACCTTGTCGTAGACCTCGCGGGCAAGCAGGCGCAGCGGCAGGCCGATGAGGCCCGTCCCGTGACCCAGCATGCGCTCGATCGCCAGATGCGTCTTGCCCGTGTTGGTGGGCCCGAGCACGGCCGTTACGTTGCGGATGCGGTTTGCAAAATCGAGGCTCATGGCCTGCACCCCCACGACGAAGTGGCTGCCGAGGCATCGCAGAGTGATGCGACAAGATCAAGGGCGATGTCCAAGGGCCGTGATCAAGGTCAGGATGACAACAGCCCTTGCGCCCCGTTGCGGGGCGCCCGGCCTCGAGGCTGCCGCGCTCAATGCGTCAGTGCGATTTGCGCCTTGCCCGGCGTGGCGATCTCTATCCGCTTCGACACGATTGAAGCGTAGCCAGCCAATGTCGGAATGTTGATCCGATAGGGCACGAGCATGTTTGCGCTCGGCACAGGACGCAATACCACCTCGATGGAATCGCTGTTGGCCATGAACTTCGTCTCTGGATCGACCTTGTGGCCGGCGATCGGCAGATATTTGACGCGGCAGACGAAAGCCACATCAGGCTGCCCGCTGGGCTTCTGCTCGCTCACCTTCATCTCGCCCTTGTAGGTGAAGATGAGGTCAAAGCGCTCCCGGCCATCGAAGATCGGCACGCGCCGGTCGCACGGGCTGGCGTTGGGGCGCGACACGACCAGGATGGCGCTCAGGGGATCGAGCACGCCCTTGAGGTCCTGCTGGCGCAGCGGAACGACGTTGGGGTTGGCGGGGGCCGGCGGCAGGTTCGTCACATTGGTGACGCTGCCGTCGGAGAAACCGATCTTGGTCGAGCCGGCTCGGAGATTGCTGCGGAAGTCGAAGGTGAAGGCCGCGGGCTTCGGCGCCTGGTTCACGAGCATCCCGAAGCTGCGCGTCTCTCCATCGAAGGTGAAGGCGCCGAGCAGGATCGACAGGCGCGTATTGGTGAGCAGCGTATAGCTTTGCTGCTCGGCCTCAGACCGGAATTCGAGGCTGCCGATGTTGAAGCCGTTGAAATTGACATCGTAGAGGGCCCGCACGCTGGTTGGCCAACCCTGCGCGAACGCCGGCGCCGAGAAGCCCATGGCAATCGCCGCCAGGGAGGCGACGAACGGTGCCAGCAAACTCCTACCCCACCCGCTGGTCCTAGACGCCATGACGCCGCCTCACCGACTGTCGATACACAACGCTGACCGGAGAGCCCCGCTTTCCGCAAAGCTAGCCGGTTTTGCGTCAATTGTGTGGTCGCCCGACCATAGCCGCGGCGGGTAAAGAAAGTTCTCGGTTCCGCCCCGCTGCGGCACAGGTGATCGGCCGCGGGCCTTGACGGGCCGCGCCTCTGGTATAGAACCGCCGGCCAGTGCCGCCTCCTCAAAGAAAACCTGGACAATCGGCGAAGTTTAGGAGCCAAGCCATGACCCGGCGATGCGAGTTGATGGGCAAGCTGCCGATGTCGGGCCACTTGCGCAGCCACGCCGAGAACAAGACCAAGCGTACGTTCCGGCCCAACCTGTGCGACGTGACCCTGATCAGCGACGCCTTGCAGCGCAAGGTGCGGCTGCGCATCAGCGCGCACGCCCTCAAGACCGTGGAGCGCCGGGGCGGGCTCGACGCCTTCCTGCTCAAGGCCAAGGACGAAGAGCTTTCCGAGCGCTGCCTGCGCCTCAAGCGCGACATCAAGAAGGTTCAGGCGGAGCAGGCCGCCGCCTAGCTGTGCAGCGCGGGGCACGGAGGGTAGGGCCTGTCGGACTTCTCGGCCCGGACGCCCACCCGTCAGTTGATCCGCCGCTCGTGGCCGCGCCAGTAGGGCTCGCGCAGCACGCGCTTCAAGAGCTTGCCGGAGGGGTTGCGGGGCAGCGCATCGGCAAAGTCGACCGAGCTTGGGCATTTGAAGTGGGCGAGCCGCTCGCGCGCGAAGGCGATGATGGCGCCCGCATTGGGTTCCCGGCCCGGGCGCGGCACCACGATCGCCTTGACCGCCTCGCCCCACGTCTCGTCCGGCACGCCGATCACGGCCACGTCGCCGACATCGGGATGGTCCGCCAGCACGTTCTCGATCTCGGCTGGATAAATGTTCTCGCCGCCCGAGCAGATCATGTCCTTGAGCCGGTCGTGCAGAAAGAGATAGCCGCCCGAGAGATAGCCCGCATCGCCGGACCGGAACCAGCCGTCGCCGCCGGGCCGGCGGTCGACGAAGGCGTTCGCAGTCTCCGCGGGCCTGCCCCAGTAGCCCTTCATGTTTTGCTCGGTGCGAATCCACACCTCCCCGATCACGCCTTCCGCGGCATCTCGGCCGGTGGCGGGATCGACCACGCGCAGTAAAACGCCGCGCATCGGCCGCCCTGCCGAGCGAAGCAGGTGCTGGCGGTCGCCTTCGGGGTCGTGGTCTTCCGGCGGCAGCGCGGTGATGGCGCCCGTCGTCTCCGTCAGCCCGTAGACCTGGACGAAGTTGCACTTGAAGGTGCGCATCGCGTCGGTGAGCACCTTCTCGCTGATGGGCGAGGCGCCGTAGGACATCCACTTTAGAGACGCGTAGTCGCGTTTCCCCACGTCCGGCACCTGCAGCAGGAACTGGATCATGGCGGGGACCAGGAACGCATGGGTGACCCGGTGCTCGGAGATGGCGGCGAGCACGGCCGGAGGGTTGAACTCAGGGTAGGTGATGCTCTTGCCCCCGAGCGAGGCCGTCATGAGCCCGACGCCGACACCGGCGATATGAAAGGCCGGCAGCACGTTGAGGAACACATCGGGCGCACCCCGATATCCGATCTCGAGCGGCGTGCTGCTCAAGAGGCCGGCGGCGAGGTTGCGGTAGGTGAGCTCGACGCCCTTGGGCAAGCCGGTCGTGCCCGACGAGTAGAGCTGCAGCGCCGTGTCGTCGATCGACGGCTCACGGCCGGTATCGGTTGCCGGGAAGGCCGCGGCCCAGGCTTCGATGGTCTCAAGTCCGGGAGCGGGCGCGTCGGTGGTGACGATCCGCCGGATGCTCGGCGAGGCCGCGGATTGCACAGCGGGAGCGAACTCCGCATCCGCCATGACGAAGATCGCCTTGCCGTCGTCGAGGATGTGGCCGATCTCTCGCGGGCTCAGGCGCCAGTTCACCGGCATGCAGACGGCGCCGATCTTGCACGCCGCAAGGGTCAGCGCCACGCAATCCGCGGTGTGTCGGGTAAGGCAGGCAACGCGATCCCCGCTGCCGACGCCGAGGCTTGCCAGTCCATGGGCAATGCGGCTCGATTGGCGATCGAGATCGGCGAAGGTCCAGGTGCGCGAGGGCGCCCAGAACGCCGCATTCTCGGGACGCTCGCGCGCCTGTCGGCGGATAGCCCCCAGCACCGTTTCCGGCATCCCAGTCCTCCCTTGCGCGCTTGTTTTTGGACGCGGGCATTTGAAGGAACGTGGCCCAGCCTCTTGCGGCCATCAATATTGGCGCCAGCCACATCCGGCAAGTGTGTCGAGGGCTCAAGGGCAGGACGGGCGCGCCTTCGAAGCGGCGCCCGCAGTATCAGGGCTTGCACCCGGCAAGCATCTGCTGGCGCTTCTGCGCAACGGCCTTCCAGGCTTCGGGCGGCTGGGTGGCGCACCAGGTAAGGTGAACCTGCCGGCTCATGCTCCATTCCGGCCCTTCGAAACCGCACTTCTTCAGCTCGTTCTGCTGCTGCTGCTTGAGGGACGTATCCGCATACCAGACACAGTTGACCGTCTGGGCGAGCGCGGCCGGTGCGGGTGCGAAGGCAATGAGCGTGAGGGCAGCAAGCGTCCGGGTCGTCGGCATTCAGGTCTCTCGTGGCGTGCCTGGCCAATTGGGCGAAGTGTTCGCACCGAAGTTTGCGCGCAGCAAGGCGCCAACGCCATGCGCGCGCGAAACTATGGTTTCGGGGCCGCGAGGCTGGCAGCGATCTGGCGTTCCACGGCGCGCAGCTCGTCCGTCCAGGGTGCCGCCTTGGAGGCGACCAGGCTGGCTTGCGAGCGAAGGATCAGCCCGTCGTCGACCACCTTCAGCCCGTTGGCCTTGAGCGTGGTACCCGTCGTCGTGATGTCGACGATCAGCTCGGCAAGGCCCGCCGCCGGGGCGCCCTCGGTGGCGCCCAGGCTTTCGACGATGCGGTAGCCGGTGACGCCCTTCTGGGCGAAGAAGCGCAAGGTCAGGTTCAGGTACTTGGTGGCGACGCGAATCCGGCGGCCGTGCACGCGCCGATAGGCGAGCGCCGCCTCCTCGAGGTCGGCCATGCGCCGCACGTCGATCCAGCAGGCCGGCACCGCCACCACCACATCGGCGCGGCCGAAGCCGAGACGCGCCAGGAAAGCGACGCGCTCCTCGCAGTCGGCCGGCATGGTCTCGCGCACCAGGTCTTCGCCGGTGATGCCGAGGTGGGCTGCGCCGCTCTTCAGGAACTGGGCGATCTCGCTCGACGAGACGAAGTTGACCTCCACCGCCGGCAGGCCGTCGATCTCGCCCTTGTAGCCGCGCTGGGAGCCCGACTTCCTCACCACGAGGCCCGCCTTGGCCAGCGCCTGGTTGCACTGCTCCATCAGCCGGCCCTTGGAGGGGAGCGCGAGGATCAGCTTGTCGCTCATCGCGCCTCTCCGTCGAGCACGGCGAGCAGCCGCTCGGTGTGGATGGAGGAGCCGACCGCCGGCACCTCGGCCGGCGCCCCGACATCGGCGAGCAGGCTGTCGTAGCGCCCGCCGCCGGCGATGGGGCTCTCGGGCCCCAGCTCGGGCACCACGATCTCGAACACGAAGCCGGTGTAGTACTCGAGGTTGCGCCCGAATTCGGCCGAGAACTCGGCCTCCCCGACGGGCGCGCCTGCGGCTTCGAGCAGATCGAGCCGGCGCCGGAAGGCATCGAGCGCGTTCGTGATATCGATCTTGTGGGCACGCATGAGGTCCGCCAGCCGACGGATCGTCTTGCGCGCCGGCCCCTTGATGCCCGCGTAGTTCTCGAGCAGCGCGACCTGCTGGGCGCCGAGCGGGCGCTCGCGCGCATCGGCAGCCTCTGCCCCAAGCCGTTCGGCGATCTCGCCCAGCGACCGCGTGCCGATGAGCTCGATGCCGGCGGCTTCCAGGTGCGTCTCGACGAGCGCCGCTGCGTTCTCCGCGCTGGTGCCGTCGAGCCGCGCGATCAGCTCAGGCGGCAGGCCGCTCACCTTCAGCGCCTCGGCCGACGACAGGCGGGTCAGCTCGGCGCGGTAGGCTTCCGGCCGCCAGAAGTGGTGGCGCAGGCGCCGCCGCCATCGCTGCGGCATGTCGAGCGCGTCGAGCAGCGCCGTGAAGAGGCCGAGGTCGCCGATCCTGAGCTTGAAGTCGTTCAAGCCCGCCTCGCGCAGCGCCGAGATGATGAGTCCCGCCACGGCGGCATCATCCTGCTCGCGGTCGGGCGCGGCGAAGGATTCGATCCCGGCCTGGCGGAACTCGCGCGGATGGGCGCTGGTGTCGCCGCCGGGCTGATAGCGGAAGGCGGGGCCGTTGTAGCAGTAGCGCGCCGGCACGTTGCCTTGCGGGTAGCGCGCCAGGTGCAGCCGGCAGGTCGGCACGGTGAGGTCGGGGCGCAGGCACAGCTCTTCGCCGTCGGGGTCGGTGAAAACGTAGGTGCGCGCTCTGAGCTGCTCGCCGACCACGTCCAGGAACATGCCCGCGGGCTGGATCATCGCGGGCGCCACCAGCTCGTAGCCGGCACGCGTGAAGGCCGCCATCAGGCGCTGCGCCTGCGCCTCCAGGGCCTCGAACTTCTGTGCCGGCTCCGCGGTCATTGCTGTCATCCCGGAATTTGCGCAGCAAATATCCGGGACCCAGTGCCACGCAACTCCTGGGTCCCGGCTCTCCGCGCTGACGCGCTCCGGCCGGGATGACAGATCAGCATCTGCTCAGCTCTTGTGCCGCGCCAGGACTTCGCGGACCTTGGCCACCAGCTCGTCCGCCTTCACCGAGAACTGCGCTGGCCGGCCTTCGCGCCACTCTTTCGAGTCCTTGATGGTGGCGGCGGCCTTCGCGCCCTCGATCAGGTCCTTGATCTGCACCTCGCCTTTCGCGCGCTCGTCGCTGCCCTGGATGACGACGCATGGGGCACCGCGCCGGTCGGCATATTTCATCTGCGCCTTCATGCCGGCGGTGCCCAGGTACATCTCCGCGCGGATGCCAGCGGAGCGCAGCGCCTGCGCCATCTTCTGGTAGTCGCTGAGCCGATCCTTCTCCATCACCAGCACGACGACCGGCCCACCGGCGGTTGCAGCACCGGTCTTGTTGATCGCGGCGAGCGCCGCCTGCAGGCGCGACACGCCGATGGAGAAGCCCGTGGCCGGCACCTTGGTGCCCATGAACCGCTCGACCAGCCCGTCGTAGCGCCCGCCCCCGCCGACCGACCCGAACCGCACCGTCTGCCCGTCCTCGTTTACGACGGGGACAGTGATCTCCGCCTCGAACACCGGGCCGGTGTAGTACTCGAGGCCACGTACGACTGAGTAATCTATACGGATGCGATCCTCAGTGTAGCCCGCCTCCTTAACAAGTCGATTGATTGTGGCAAGCTCTGTGAGTCCGTCCATATAGAGTTCAGTCTGCTCAAAACCCTCGCGTCTCGCGGCTGCACCAGAATGCTGTTCCTGCAGTGGCTGAGTGATAAACGAAAGTACCGCCGCTGCTTGAGAAGTGTCGAGCTCAGCACCTCTGGTGAAATCGCCGGACTCTCGTCCTTGCGACCCTTTCCCAGCAGTTCCCGGACGCCATCGATGCCAAGACGGTCGAGTTTGTCGATGGCACGCAGAACGGCAAGTCGTCGACCGCCGTTCTCCTCTCCGGCAAGTCCGACGGCCTCCATCATGCCATCAAGCACCTTGCGGTTGTTGACCTTGATGACGTACTTGCCCGCTCAGCCCGAGCGCCTCCAGCGTATCGGCCGCCAGCATGCAGATCTCGGCATCCGCGGCGATGTTGTCGGTCCCCACCGTGTCGGCGTCGAACTGGGTGAATTGGCGAAACCGCCCCGGCCCCGGCTTCTCGTTGCGCCACACAGGCCCCACCTGGTAGCGCCGGAACGGCTTCGGCAGCCGCTCGAAGTTCTCGGCCACGTAGCGCGCCAGCGGCGCGGTCAGGTCGTAGCGTAGCGACAGCCACTGCTCGGGGCTTGAATCAGTGCGCGCCTCCGGCACGACATCCTGAAACGAGAACACGCCCTCGTTGGGCCGGTCCTGGTCGGGCAGGAACTTGCCCAGCGCGTCCGTGTACTCGATGGCCGGCGTCTCCAGCGGCTCGAAGCCGTAGCGCTCGTATACCTGCCGGATCGTGTCCAGCATGCGATCTCTGGCGCGGATTTCGTCCGCGGCCATATCCAGAAAGCCCTTGGGCAGCCTGGCTGCGGGCCCGGTGTTCTTGTTCGACTTGGCCATTTTCTGATTGCCGTGTGTTTGGCGCGGCTTATAGCCCGATGGGCTCGCCCCGCAAAGCCGCACATCTCCCCGCGACGGCGGGGACCCGCGCAAGTACCCGCACCCGATCGGCCAGGTGTCGTGGGTGCCCGCCTCCGCGGGCATGACGTTGCAGATCGCACAATTCAACCGCGCCGGATGACCGGGGCCGGCACGCGCTCGAGCATGACGTTGACGCAGGCCGGCTTGCCACTTGCCAGCGCACGCTCCAGCGCCGGCCCGAGCTCCGCCGCGCTGGTCACCAGCTCGCCGTGCCCGCCCAGCGCCTCGACGACGAGGTCGTAGCGCGACGGCAGCAGCTCGCAGCCGTGGGCCCGATTGGCGCCGTAGGCTCTGAGCTGGATCTGGTGCTCGGCGTTCCAGGTCGCGTCGTTGCCGACCACGGCGACGAAGGGAAGCTTGTTGCGCACGGCCGTGTCGAACTCGGCCATGTGGAAGCCGAACGTGCCGTCACCCATCAGCGCGATCACCGGCACGTCGCGATCGGCCGCGCGTGCTGCAATGGCGAACGGGATCGAGGCGCCGATCGAGCCGGCAGGCCCATTGATGATGCGGCGCCGCGGCGCCAGCGCGGCCTGGGGCCACTGCGCGAATTCGCCGCCGTCGCACACCAGGATGGTCCGCTCGTTGCGGGCGAGGATCGGGGCAATGGCGCGACAAACCTCGAGCGGATGCAGCTTGCCCGCCTCGCGTGCGGCCAACGTCTCCCAGGCCGGCGGGCGATAGGCGACGGCAGCGCGCACATCCTCTGGCCATGCCGACGCACCACGCTCCGCCTTTGCAGCGCGTGCCGTCAGCGAGCGCAGCGCCGGCTTCGCGTCGGCAACGGCGCTGAAGGTCAGCCGCTCGCCCTTTTCACGCGCGACGCGCTTGATCATGTCCGCCTCCGCATCGATCACAACGAAGCGGCAGCCCGCGTCGACGAAGGGCGCATCCCCGAAGCGGAGCGTGAAGTCCGACGCCTTGCCCAGAAGCACGATCAGGTCCGCCCGGCCCAGCAATTCGGCGAAGGCGCCCAATCGCGGATCGTTGATGCCGCGCGGGCTCTCCATGGCGATGACCGGAATGCCGGCCGCTTGCTGGAGCTTGCGCAGCGCGCTGAGATCGCCGGAATGGCACAGTTGAGGCCCGGCCAGCAGGAGCGGGCGATCGGCCGCGGCAAGCGCCTTAAGAATTGCGTCGGCATCGGCGTCGCCGAGCGCGCGCTCCTGCGGGCCGAATGCCGACCGCGCGGGCCAAAGCCCAGGCGCGTCCTCGACCGCCTCCTCCAGCAGGTCGAAGGGCAGGCTCAGATGCACCGGCCCCGGCCGGCCCGACACGGCAATCTTGACCGCTTCTGCCAGCTCCACGCCGAGCGTCGCGGCGGAGCGCGCGACCCACGCGGCCTTGGTCACCGGCTTCGCCATGTCGGCCTGGCCGAGTTCCTGAAACGCGCCGCGCCCCAGCTCCCCCAGGCCCGCATGGCCCGACAGCAGCACCAGCGGCGACTCGGCCGGCAGCGCCGTGCTCAGGGCGGCAACCGCGTTGGCATGCCCCGCCCCGCCGCTGACCAGCGCGATTCCGCACCGCCCCGTCAGCCGCCCCCAGGCATCGGCCATATGCACGGCCGCCGCCTCCTGCCGCACGTGGATGAGCTCCAGCCGCGTGCCGATCGCCGCATCGAACAGCGGCATGATGTGGTTGCCCGACAGCGTGAAGACCGTGGTGAACCCCGCCGCATCGAGGGTGCGTGCGACGATATCTGCGCCTCTCAGCTTCATTGCGTCAGCTCTTCTTCTTCCTCTGCACCCATAGATCCGGCCGGCGCTCGTGCGTGAGCCGCTCGGCCTCCGCCCGCCGCCACGCCTCGATCCTGGCATGGTCGCCCGACAGCAGCACGTCGGGGATAGGCCGTCCCTCCCACTCGCGCGGGCGTGTATATTGCGGATATTCGAGCAGCCCCGCCTCGAAGCTCTCCTCGACCAGCGACGCCGGTTGCCCGACCACGCCCGGCAGCAGCCGCACGACCGCATCGATCACCACCATCGCCGCCAGCTCGCCGCCCGAGAGCACGTAGTCGCCGATCGACACCTCGCGCAAGCCCCGGCCCTCGATCACGCGCTGGTCGATGCCCTCGAACCGGCCCGCAACCAGCAGCGCGCCCGGCCCCGCCGCCAGCCCGCGCGCCATGCCTTGCGTGAACGGCTCCCCGCGCGGCGTGAAACAGATGGCGGGCAGTTCGCCGCCCCGCGCGCGGGCGGCATCGATGGCCGCGGCCAGCACGTCGGCCCGCATCACCATGCCGGCGCCACCGCCGGCCGGCGTATCGTCCACGGCCCGGTGCCGGCCTATGCCGAAGTCGCGGATTGCCACCGTATCGAGCGACCACCGCCCGGATTTCAGCGCCTCGCCCGCCAGCGACGCCTCAAGCGGTCCCGGAAACAGCTCCGGGAACAGCGTCACCACGACGGCGCGCCAAGTCGAAGGGTTCGCCACGCTGTCCGGCACGGTGCGGTTCTCTGAGCGGTGCAATCATACGCTGACGTCATCCCCGGCCCGGATCGAGTCCGGGCTGAACTCCGGCGGGGACCCGCGCCAGCATCCGCCGAGCACTACCGGCGCTGCATTCGCCTGGCGTGGATGCCCGCCTGCGCGGGGATGACGGCTTGTCTAGGTCCAGGCGCCGCCAAGGGCAAGTGCGCTACCGGGCTGTTCCCGGATCGATCGCTCGCGCCAGCGCGTAGACGGCGCGGCTCATGGGCATCGGGTGCCCGATCCTGTCCGCCATCTCCACCACCACACCAAGCAGGCCCTCGATCTCCAGCGGCCGTCCCGCCTCCAGATCGTTGAGCATGGAGGTGCGAAAGTCGCCGAGCCGCCGCGTCACGACGAGCCGCTCGTCCACCGTCATCGGCAGCTCGAGCCCGATGCGCTCGCCCAGCTCCGCGAACTCCGTCATCATGCCGCGCACGAGCTCGGAGAGCTGCGGGTCGGCCAGGATCGGCTTCGCCGTGAGCCCGGTCAGCGCGCTCACGGGGTTCATGTTCATGTTGCCCCACAGCTTGCCCCAGATCTCCAGGCGAATGTCGTCCGTGATCGGCGCCGCAACGCCGCCCAAGCTCAGTATCCGCGCCAGCTCGGCCGTTCCGGGCGAAGTCTTGCCGTCGGGCTCGCCCAGGATCAGACGGTCGACGCCGGCTATACGAATGACGCCGGGCGCCTCGGCGCGGGACGAGACATGCACCACCGCCCCGACCGGCCGCACGCCGGTCAGCATCGCCGCCGCCCTGCCGCCAGGATCGACGCTCTCCAGCCGCTGCTCGCCGAGCGGCCCCGCCATGCCCTTCAGGAACCACCACGGCAGCCCGTTCATGGCCGTCACCAGCATCGGCCCATGGCGAAGTGCTGGCGCGGCGTTCGCGATCACGTCGGCGAACGCGTACGTCTTGACCGCCAGGATTACGGCATCTGCCTGCGGCAGCTCGCTGGCGAACTCCGAGGCGGCAAGCCCGAACGTCTGCCGCCGCTCGCCCTCGATCAGCGTCAGCCCGCCTGCCCGAAGCGCCTCCAGCGTTGCCCCGCGCGCCACCAGCCCCACCTCGGCGCCGCCGCGCGTCAGTGCGCCGGCGAGCCATCCGCCCACGGCCCCGGCTCCGATGACGACAATTCGCATGAGACACGGACGCCTTCAGCTCTTGTAGGACTGGTCCTTGCGGTCGATCTGGCGCACCAGCGCGTTGAACACGTCGACGCCGGCGCCGTACTTGGGATCGAACTGGAAGGAGACGCGGGTCGCCTGCTCGAGCGCGGCGGTGGGGATCTCGATCAGCTCGTCGCCCATGGCCTTCGCCGCCACCTGGATCTCGCAGGCGCGCTGCACGGTCCATAAGTGCGCGAGCGCCTGCGGCAGCGTCTCGCCCCAGGCCAGCAACCCATGATTGCGCAGGATCAGGATCGGCTTGGCCCCCATGGCCTTCAGCATGCGCGGCCCCTCGTCGGGGTTGACCGTGATGCCCTCGAAGTCGTGGTAGGCGACTTTCCCGTACAGCTGCGCCGAATAGAAGTTGGTCATCGACAGCCCGCCCCTGGTGCAGGCCACCGCCAGCCCCGCCGTGGTGTGGGTGTGCATCACGCAGTGGGCGTGGTCGAGGTTGCGGTGGACGGTTGCGTGCGGCGCCAGGCCGGCCGGATTGATCGGCCACTTGCTGTCGGAAAGGATATTGCCGTCGAGGTCGATCTTGACGAGGTTCGAGGCCGTGATCTCGGTGTAGTGCAGCCCGAAGGGATTGATCAGCAGGTGCTTGTCCGGCCCCGGCACGCGGAGCGTGATGTGATTATAGATCATCTCCGTCCAGCCGAGATGGGCGAAGATGCGGTAGCAGGCGGCAAGCTCCACGCGTGCCCGCCACTCCTCGGCCGTCACGCCCTCGAGCTTGGTCGCGCCAGGGTCGATGGCGATTTTGGGGACGCCCATGGCGGTTCTCCCGAGCCTTTCCGTATTCCGTACGTCATCCTAGCCCGCCGCGCCGCCGCCCGTAAGGGGTCAGACCCCTTCCAACACTTTCACCCTCGCAGCGGCTTCCCGCTCGAGGATCTACTCATGCAAGGGGCTGCGGGGCGGTAGGCAACGCATTCCTTTAGTTTTTTTGAGCGGTGCCATTCACCGCCCCGCGCAGGATTTATGGCCCGGGCGCCGCCTTTAATCTTGTCGCGAACCTGGGACTTTCACCCGGCGACGGCGCTGTACCCCGTGGCTTCGGCCCGCGTAGGCCTCCACCCGGCACTGCCCTTCACCCTCACGTTAAAGACGCCTCTAGAACGCGACCCCTTGGTGGAGCGAAGTGTGGGCAAGATACATACGTTCCAGGCCCCGGGGATAAATCCGCCTACAGTTAATTATTGTCATCCCGGAATTTGCGTACGCAAATATCCGGGACCCAGGACCACACGCTCGCACATCGTCCGTGACCCCTGGGTCCCGGCTCGCGCGCTTTGCGCTTGGCCGGGATGACAACCGCCGCCAACGTCGTCCCGGGCAGACGGCCGCGTCGCCGACGCGGCCGCCGAAGGCTGGCCCCATCCTGTCGGAGCGTGGTGCTGCTGGTGGACAACCTGCGTCGCTGACCCGCAACGCCCCTCAGGAGGAGACGCCGGCGAGCTTGTCCAGCCGCTCCAGCACCTCACGCGTGTCATCGATGTCGACGAACATCGTGCGGCTCATGCCGGCCACGCTGCGCCTCTTGCTCTCATAGGCCGCCGGGTCGAGCTCCGTGATGAAGCGGACGAGCGATTCCTCCAGCGGCTCGGCCAGGGTCCAGCCGAGGCCCTGCCGCTCGACCATGCGCGACGTCGCCGTATCCGGGCGCGCCAGCGCCAGCGCACCCATCAGGCATCCCTCGTAGAGCCGGTTGGGCAGCAGCCACTCGGAGTTCGTCCCGGCGTCGAGGTAGTCGATGCACCAGGCAAAGTGCACCGGGCCGTAGATGGCGGCGAGATCGGCGGGGCTGCGATAGGCGCCGCCATAGGTGACATTGCGGCGACCGGCGCAGGCCGCCGTGATCGCCTCGACGCTCAGATCCTCCTCGGACGGCCGCCCGCGAATGTGCACGGCCACGCGGTCGCCGAGCGCGTCGGCGATCCGGCACAGGATCTCGAGGCTGCGCACGCAGCGCAGCGTGCCGAACCAGCCGATCACCCAAGGCGGTTCCGCTGCCGGGCGATGCGCAGGTGCCGGCAGTTCCGCGCCGCTCGCCACGAACACTTTGTTCTCGAGCAGCTGCCACGGCCCGGCGAACTTCTGGATGGGCACGAAGTAGTGCGAGATGAAGTCGGGCGAGCTGACGACAAGGAGATCGGATGCTGCAAGCAGCCGCCGCTCGGCCCAGCGGAAGAACCGGTTCACGAGGCCCTCGCCGATGAACACCCGCTGCACGTCCAAAGCCTCGTAGGCGACCACCGCGCGCGCGCGCGCGATGCGTCGCGTCACCACGGCCAGCAGCAGCATGTCGATGTTGCGCGCATAGAAGATGCGGCAGCTTCTCAACGCCCGACCATGCCTCAGAGCCTTGACGGCGCCCCAGATGAGATTCGGCAGCCGGCCGAGGTAGTGCCGGTCGAGCGTGGTGCCGAGTTCCACATTGTCCCACGCCGGCGTGCGCACGGGGCCGTTGCGCACACGCCTGAACATGAAGCCGAGTACGTCGCAGCCTTGGGCCTGGAAGGCGGTGACGCGCTTGATGATCGTGCTCTCCGTCGAGTTCGTGCCCGAAAAAAGCGATCCGCCGCCGCTTGTCCCCGTCGTCCCCTCTGCGCCCGGTCGGACTGAGCATGGTCGATATCTCGCGCTTCCCTCTGCTGCGCCAGGGTAGCGCAACGCCGTGTCTGTTGCACCGCAGCAGGCGTGCCTTACCTCAACTGCTCGCCTCGCGCCGTTAACCAAACAGCGGCCACACCTCGCTGGGATTCGCCCGGCATCGCTTCTGGCGAGCGGGCCTTCGTGTATCGTTGTGCAAGGTCCGGGCGGTTCTGCCGTGTCCAGAATTCTTCGGCCACGATAGCTGCGCCCCCGCGGATTCTCGCCCCTGATGACCAGGTTCGTTGCCACCGTCGACAAGTTCGGTTTCTACCTTCTGGTAGCGTGCGTGGCATGGGCGCCCGTTCCGTTCGGCTCGACCAGCGGCCTTGCGGCGGGCTTCATCGGCCTACTGCTGTCGATCTGCCTGCTCGCCTCCATGCTCGTGCCTTTGTCCAACCGCCGCGTGCGCCGGCTCTATATCGCGACCCTTCTCCTGGGCGCGATCGCGGTTCTGTGGTGCGTGCTCCAGGTCACGCCGGAGGCGTCGTGGCTGGGAGCCAATCCGATCTGGGACCAGGCCCGCGCTCTCGTCGACGTCGGCCCCGGCACGATCTCCGCCTCGCGGTTCCAGCCGCTGCATTCGGCGGGCTACCTGCTGCTGCCGCTTGCGGCGTTCCTGTGCGCCCTCGTCTACGTGCGCGATAGCGACCGCTACATGAGCTTCGTGCATGCGCTGCTCGGCAGCAGTCTCCTCGTCACGCTCTGCGCGCTCGCCCAGTTCATGATCTCGCCCGAGACGCTGGTGTGGGTGGAGAAGCGCCACTACGTCGGCGCCTTTACCGGCACGTTCGTCAATCCCAACAACGCCGCCACGTATTTCGGGCTGATGCTGGTGCTCTCGCTATCGCTTGCCTTGCGTCAGCTGGAAACGATCGGCGGCTTGCTGCTCTTGCCCGTGCGCAACCACTGGAATGGCGAGGAGCGGCGCCGCCAGGTGGTGCTTGCCGCCTACGCGGCGGTCGCGTTCGTATTCGCCTCGGCGTTGCTGCTCACCAAGTCGCGGGCCGGCATCATGTCCTCGGTCGTCGGCGTGGCGAGCCTCGCCGCAGCCTACCTCATGTCCATGCTGCTGCGCCGGACGACGCTTGCCAAAGCGCTGCTCGTGACGGGGCTCTGCCTCGGGGCGGTAACGGCCTGGTTCGCGGTCGCCAGCGGGTACCTGCAGCGACGCCTGCTGCTCGAGGGCATCGTCGACAAGGGGCGCTTGTGCACCTACGAGGCGACATGGCGGGCCATCAAGGAGGCGTTCTGGACCGGGACGGGCTTCGGCACCTTCCAGGACGTCTTTCCGAGCTATCGCGCCACGGATTGCAGCATCTACGGGTACTGGGAGATGGCCCACAACGTGTTCCTGGAAGGCTGGCTTGGGCTCGGTGTGGTGTTCCTCGTGTGCACGGCGGCCGTGTACTGCCTCCTGCTTACGACCTATGTCCGGGGGTGGCGGGAGCGGCAGGCGTTCCGCTTTGTTCCGCTGTCCTGCCTGGCTCTGCTCGTTATCGTGACGCTGCACTCCCTGGTCGACTTTTCTGTGCAAATCCCGGCGGTCGCCCTGGCGGTGGCCGCCATCCTGGGCGCCGGGGCCGCCGTATCGCTGGAGCGGACCACCGCCGAGCCCGCACGAGAGGCGGCTCGCGGCGGTCTGCACAGAAGCGGCGCATAGGCAACCAGCCCTCTTTGGTCAGTGGCCAGAGCGCCACACTACCCTGCAAAGGATGCGTCACATCGGGCATTTCGCTGGCTTTGAGCTGGGCTTGATTGCTTATGTGTTGCCTCAGGCAGGGTGCAAAGGGCTTGAGACGGAGGACAGCGCGGGCTTTTCCATGACAGGTTTCTGAAAGCGCGCTGGGCGCAAGCCTTGCGGGTATCTGTGGCTCCAAATGGTTGCGTAACGTCAGTTATGTCCTGGTGGGGTAAAATCCTGTGTGTCGTGGGGGCCGTCGGGTTGGCTTCCTGCACGCAGTTGCCTGTCTCCGGGCCTGATCACAGAGCCATATCCCTCGGTGCCTCCGCCACTGTCTCCTCCAATGAGCGCGTAGCGCTCGCAGTACGTGCTGCTCGACATCAATCGCACCGTGTTGGACTTCGCGGTCAACGTCGGGCCCGAGTCCTTCTTCCGCACCTTCGGCAACGGCAAGGGCCCCGCACCGGTCATCCGCATCGGCGTCGGCGATGTCGTGCAGATCTCGATCTTCGAGTCCTCGGCGGGCGGGCTGTTCATTCCTGCGGAAGCGGGCGTGCGGCCCGGCAATTTCGTCACGCTGCCGTCCCAGACCGTCGATCGATCGGGCACGATCTCGGTTCCGTTTGCCGGCCAGATCCCGGCCGCCGGCCGCTCCATCCCCGAGATCCAGCGCGAGATCGAGACCAAGCTCGAGAACCGCGCGATCGAGCCGCAGGTTCTGATCACGCTCGTCGAGCAGAACGCGAGCGAGGTCGCCGTGGTCGGCGATGTCGTGAACGGCGCCAACAAGTTCCGCATCCGCATGGGCGGAGAGCGGGTGCTCGACGTCATCTCGCGCGCCGGCGGCATCAAGTACCCCGGCTACGAGCTGTTCGTGACGCTGCAGCGCGGCAAGAAGCGGGCGACGGTCTATTTCCCGACGCTGGTCAACAAGCCCGGCGAAGACATCTACGTCGCCCCCGGCGACGTGATCTACGTCTACCGCGAGCAGCAGAAGTATGTGGCCGTCGGCGCGCTCGGTTCCTCCAGTCAGACCAGCGGCGTGACGGGACAATACGCGTTCGAGCAGGAGAAGCTCTCGCTCAACGAAGCCGTGGCCAAGGCCGGCGGCCTGCTCGACAGCCGCGCCAACCCGGGCCAGGTGTTCCTCTACCGCATGGAATACCGCGAGGCGCTCGAGGCGATGCACGTGAGCCTTGCCAAGTTCCCGAAGCATCAGAAGTTCATCCCGACCATCTACCGGGCGAACTTCCGCGACCCGTCGAGCTTCTTCTTCGCCCAGAAATTCCCCATGCGGCACAAGGACGTGATCTACGTGTCCAACGCCGACTCGGTTGAGGTCGTGAAGTTCCTCGACTACGTGCGCTCGATGACCGCGACGGTCTCCGGTGTGGCGGGCGACTCGGTGCTGACCAAGGACGCGGTCAGGGGCCGGCACATCCTAGGGAATTGATCCGCCGGATTTTTCTGGTGGCGGGCTGTCACACTCGCACGATCGCTTGTCGCGCATATTCCGTGGTGTGGGCGGGCCGGATCTTATGGCCGTCGCCGATTTAACGCGGCGCAGCTGCGGGCTGGCCATTGAAACACTACAGCACCACGGATATCATGCACGGCTAGGGGATCGGGAGTCAGTCAGATGCGTATGTTGCGTTCGGGACGCGGGGTGCTGACGCGGGCGATGGCTGCTGCCGCTGTTCTTGCCGCGTTGACCGCGGGACCGGTGGCCTTCGCCCAGACTACAGGCGCACAGGGCAGCTGCCTTCTGCCGCCCGCCAAGCTCAGCGACGCCGTCGTCAAGTCCTTCAAGGACCAGCCGTCCGAGCTCCTCACCTTGCACCCCAACGGCGGTCCGGCCATGTCGCAGTACGTGCGCCGTCTGGCCGGCAGCGATCCATCGACAGTGCCTTTGCTGATCGCATTGGCCAAGGACGCCAATCCCGCGCACGTGGTCGCCATCGGCATTGGCCTGGCGAAGGCCGCCGCCGTCTGCGCGCGCACGCAGCCGGAGGTGGGCAAAGCGATCAAGGAGCAGGTCGCCCAGTCCGGGCTCCAGTCCCTCGAGTCGGCATTCGCCGTGGGCCTTTCGTCCTATGAGGTGACGGGGCTCGGTGTCTACGCCGCGCCCCCGGGCGGAAATCCGATCGGCAATCTCGCGCCGCCCGGCGGCGGCGTCGTGACAACCTCGCCGCCGGTGCCGGGAGATTTGCCGCGAACGCTCAAGGTGCGGAACCCCGTTGTTTTCACCGGAGGCGGTGGCGGGGTCACGAAAACCTTCGGCGAAACGGTCAGTCCGACGAGATAGACGCGACGAGATAGACGGGCCGCCTGCGGTCGCCTGTCCTGCCTAGAGGCACAAGGGGCTCTCAGCGCAAATGTTGAATTTGGCTGATCGAGACGATGGCCGGATGCAGGGCCCCGGGATGGGGGATCTGGCCGCCTCACCAAGAAAGAGCGACGTCGAGCATCTGCTCGCGGCTGGGCGCCGGCAGATGCGCCTGATCATTTTCTCCTGCATCGTGGCGGTCGTTCTCGGCGTCGGCTACATCGCAACGGCGGTGCCCCGGTACACGGCGACCGCCTCCCTGCTGCTCGACAACCGCCGGGTGCGCGCGGTGCAGGACGTCTACGACGTCGCGCCGATCGGGATGGACATGCTCGCCTCGGCCGTCGACAGCCAGGTCGAGGTCCTGAGATCCGATAGCGTCGTGCAAACGGTGATCGACCGCTTGCAGCTGTTGAAGGACCCGGAATTCGCCAAACCCGTGCCGGGGCTAGACTCGCTCATCATCTCCGAGATCTGGAAGCTGATCGGTCTGTCCCAGAGCGGGGCCGATCCGTCGCCGCCGCCCGTGGACACCGAGCTCGCGCGCCGCCGCGCCGCCGCCGAGCTCAGAGCCAACGTGCTGCCGCGCCGCGTGCCGCGCACGCTGGTCGTGGAGATCCTGTACAGGTCGCCCGACCCCGACAAGGCTGCCCTCATCGCCAACGGGTTTGCCGACGCCTACCTCGTCGATCAGCTCAACGCCAAGTACGATGCGACTCGCCGCGCCGGCGACTGGCTGCAGGCCCGCCTGGCGGAGCTCAAGCAACACGCGCTCACCTCCGACCTGGCCGTGCAGAGGTTCAGGGCCCAGCACGACCTCATTTCGTCCGGCGGCAAGCTGGTCAACGAGCAGCAGCTCGGCGAGGTCAACAGCCAGCTGGTGGCCGCTCGCGCGGACACGGCGCGCGCCGAGGCGCGCTACGAGCGCATCAGGACCATCATCCGCGACCGCCAGACCGATGCCGTGGTGACCGAGGCGATCGGCAACAACGTCATCGAGCAGCTGAGGTCGAAGTTCGTCAACGCCGCCAAGCGCGAGGCCGAGCTCTCCACGCGGCTCGGGCCCAACCACGGCTCGGTCATCAACCTGCGCTCCGAAATGCACGAGTACGAACGGCTGATGTTCGAGGAGCTCAGCCGCATCTCGGAGGTCTATCGCAGCGAGCTGGACATTGCCCGGTCGCGCGAGAAGTCGCTGAGCCAGAGCCTGACGGGGCTCGTCGATGCCACCGCGGCGACGAACGAGACGCTGGTGGCGCTGCGCGAGCTGGAGCGCGAGGCCGAGAGCTACAAGGAGCTCTACAAGACATTCCTGCAGCGGCATCAGCAAACCGTGCAGCAGCAGTCGTTCCCGATCACCGAAGCGCGCGTGATCATGAACGCTCTGAGGCCGGGCAGGCCGAGCGAGCCGCGCAAGCTTCGCGTGCTCGCCTTCATGTTCGTTCTCGGCGGGGGAATTGGCGTGTGCCTTGGCGCCCTGCGAGAGCTTCGCGACAGGGGCTTTCGCACGGGCGAGCAGGTGCGCGAGGAGCTCGGTCTCGAGTTTCTCGGCATGATGCCCTACGTGCACGCGGGGCGCGACAAGAACGTCTCGCCCAAGAAGGAGAAGGCCGCGCCGGAAGGCGCGCCGGCCGACGCGCCCCAGATCCGCCGCTTGCCGAGCATCATGCGCTATGCGCTCGACAATCCGCTGTCGCCTTTCGCCGAGACGCTGCGCGCGGGCAAGATCGCCGTTGACCTGACGCTGCGCAACCGGTCTCCCAAGCTGCTCGGCATCGTGTCCGCGCTGCCGGGCGAGGGCAAGTCCACCATCGCCATGAACCTGGCAACCCTGCTCTCGCATGCCGGCTACCGCACGTTGCTGATCGATGGCGACCTGCGGAACCCGGGCCTCACGCGCGCGGTTGCACCCTTCGCCGAGCACGGCCTCGTCGAAGCCGTCATGGACAGCAAGCCGATCAACGACGTCATGGTGTACGAGCCGGACTCCTCGCTGGCCATGCTGCCCGCCGTCATCCAGGGACGGGTGCCGCACACGTCCGAGTTCCTCGCCTCGCCGGGCATGCGCGCAGTGTTGCAGCAGGCCGTCGATGCCAACTACGCCTTCGTGCTGCTCGACCTGCCGCCACTGGCGCCGGTGGTCGATGCGCGCGCGATTGTGCCGCTGCTCGACGGTGTGCTGCTGGTGGTCGAATGGGGCAAGACGACGAGGGCGCTCGTCAGGTCGGCGCTGCTGTCCTCCGGCGTCGGCGACAAGTGCATCGGCGTCATGCTCAACAAGGTCGCGCTCAAGAAGCTCAAGCTCTACGAGAACTACGGTCCGGACGGCTACTACAGTGGCAAGAACTCGAAATACTACTTCCCCAAGACGGGATGATGCCGCCGTGCCGGCCTGCTGATGCGCGTGCTCGCGACAATTCCTGTGGTGCTGGTGCTGGCGATCTGGTCGCTGGCCACGGCCTTCGTCGATGCGGTTGGCCGGCCTGTCGTCGCGCTCGCCCGTCGCGTCGAGGCCGACACCAGGCGCGACTTCAAATATCTGGGCGGGGCCGGTCATGCGCCCGCGGCGCGGGCCGGCTTGGCCGTTTGCTCCCGTCGCGGGGTCCGCAGTGTGGTCAGCCTCACGCTTGCCGAGCTCGACGTGGCGTACCGCGGCGGCGATGCGAGCGCCCGGGCCGCAACCCTTGCCACAACGCGGGCCGCAACCCTGGCCGACGCCGACCTGGTGCTGCGGGATGCGATCCGCTGCTTTCCCTATGACGGCAATCTCTGGCTCCGCCTTGCCGGCGTCGAGTTCGCTCGCGTGGGTGCGACCACGCGCGTGGAGGAGATGCTGGCGCTATCGGCCTCGACGGCGCCGAGCGCGGCATGGATCATCGCCCCGCGCATCGTCTTCGCCTCGACGCTGCTGGAGACCGGCTCGGCCGCCGCCCGGGCGATCCTCGAACGCGACATGCGCGTATTCGTGGCACGCGCCCGCTATGCCGAGGTGGGCAAGCTCTATCTCGAGATCGGTGATGAACCGCGCCAGATCCTCGAGGACAGCGTCGCGCTGCTCGAGACCGGCGAGCGGTATTCGGCGTTGCAGCGTACCATCGCCGCTGCCGTGAAGACGCTGCCGCCGGAGCGCCAGCCCTGAGGCAAATGTTGCCCAGCGGTCACTCCTCTCCGCCTATGATTTGAGCAAACCCGCCAAGTAAATAGTGTTGTGGCTGATTTGCATCAGTCGGGCATTGCCTCGACCCGGTCCCTCATGGGACATCTTACACACATTAGCAGCTTGGAGGCAGCTCGGAGGCGGCGTTCCCCACGCGGGAAGCCGCTCCGCGAGACGGACGTCCTCAGCCGGTACGAGGAAGTAGTACGGCAAGAGCGTCTTTCGACGGACAGGGTGGCCGCCAGGCCCCGGTCTCGAGGCGAAGGGCGCCAGGGGAGCAGGGTGTATGAGTACCGGCGTAGCGGCATTGCGACATGCCATTCCCGCTAGCGAGCGGCGGCGCCGTCCGCTCGGCGGTGGGTTCAAGCGGACGGTGGATATTGTCGTCAGCCTGGTGGCGATCATCCTGACTCTGCCGCTCATGCTGTTTGCCGCGGTCGCAGTCCGCCGGTTCATCGGCGGCTCTATCATCTTCCGGCACCGCCGCATCGGCTACGAGGGCCGCCGTTTCCATTGCTACAAGTTCCGCACCATGGCTCCGGACGCCGACGCGGCGCTGCAGCAGCATTTCGCCGCCAACCCGGAGGCCGAGCGGGAGTGGAAGGAGCGGCAAAAGCTCACCGATGACCCGCGCGTGTGCAGCATCGGCAGGCTGCTGCGCAAGTCGAGCATCGACGAGCTGCCGCAGCTTTTCAATGTGTTGCGCGGCGACATGAGCCTCGTCGGGCCGCGTCCGATCGTGGACGAGGAAGTCGGGCGCTACGGGCCGCATCTGCACGCGTGCTTCAGGGCGCGGCCGGGCGTCAGCGGCATGTGGCAGGTGAACGGCCGCAGCCGCGTGGGCTACGACAAGCGCATCATGCTCGATCGCTACTACGTGCGGCACTGGTCGCCGTGGCTCGACCTCAAGATCCTGTTCAAGACGATCTCGGTCGTGCTGAAGGTCGACGAGACCGCGTGAGCCGCTGGTGACGGCTCACGATGCCCGAACGGGCTCCACGTCCTTCAAGGGCTGCGCGACGTAGCGCAAGAGCTCCGCGTAGCACGCCTCCGCAGAGAAGCGGCGCCGGGCGATGTCGAGTGCGTCCTGGCCCTTGCGCACCCTGAGGTCCCGGTCCTCGAGCAGCCGCACGACCGAGCGGGCGAAGTCGCCGGCCGCATCGGCTACCGTCACCGCGGTTCCTGCCGCGTCCTCGATGCCCTCGAGCGTCGCGCTCGTCGCCACTGTCGCCTTGCCCCGGCTCAGCGCCTCGACCAGCTTGACCTTGAGGCCGGACCCGACCGGCAACGGCGAGATGACCACCCCGGCCTGCCGATAGAGCGGGTCGAGATCGGGCACGAGCCCCAGAAACTCAGCGCCGTCGGGAGGCGGGGCAAGGGCATCGCGAACGGTGCCCGCGACCCACAGCTTGCAATCCGGCAGGGCGCGCATGACCTCCGGCCACACATCGTCGAGGAACCACCTGAGGCCCAGTACGTTGGGCGCGGTGTTGCTGCCGACGAACAGCACGGTGCGATCGTCGCCGGGCTGCGGCGCCTCGACCGCGCTTGCCGCCATGGGCGCCAGGATCACGGGGCCACCCGCCCGCTCCTCCACGAAGCGCGCCTCGTTCGCCTGGATGGCCACCACCGCATCGGCCTCCCCCAGCAGCGCGAGCTCCCTGGCCTCGTCGAGCGACGCGACCGAATCGGCCGCGTTCAAAGCTTCGAACCGGCCGGCACGGCTGGAAAAGAGGTCATGCATGACGACGAGGCTGTGCGCGCTGGGCTGCATGGCAAAGGGAATGCCCGGTGCGACGAAGGCGTAATCGGCGATGACGAGGTGAGTGGCGCGCGGCGGGGCATGCTGCGCAACGAAGAGCTGGTCCTTCCGCGTCCAGGGCACGGCGACCGCATAGGGCGCCCGCTTGACGCGGCTGCGCCCGAGGAGCCCGACGCGCTGGCCGAGCTTCTCGGCCATCGTCAGGGCGGCCGTCAGGAGCACTTTCGGGCTTGTCGCCAGAAACAGCCGGCGCCCGATGCGCAGCGAGCCCCGGACGA
This sequence comes from uncultured Alphaproteobacteria bacterium, assembly GCA_963797005.1. Lineage (GTDB taxonomy): Bacteria > Pseudomonadota > Alphaproteobacteria > Rhizobiales > Hyphomicrobiaceae > AWTP1-13. Next base: position 383,875 of record CAWCOF010000009.1, on the reverse strand, counting down.
AGATCTCCTCGAATGCCGCCGTCTCCTTGCCGAAGTAGAGAAAGGGCCAGCGTCCGAACGTTGCGGGATTGGGAAACACCGCGGTGATGTAATAGCCCTGCCTGCGCAACGCCTCGCACAGGCTCAAGAGGTAGGCCGAGCTGCCGTTGGTCTTGCCGACGACGCGCTGCCGCACGAGCACGCACGCGCTCTTGTCCCCGGCGAAGCGGAGGGGCTTGGCGAACTTGCGCGACAGTCGCCACAGTCTCGTGCCGATCGGCATTCGCAGCAGCGGCAGCACACTGGGCTTGGTGACCGCGAGCCTGGCCGCCGCAGCCCAGTCCCTCGATTTCAGCGCCGTGACGAGGTGGCTGAAGGCAAGGGCGCGCCTGAGCGAGCGCTGCCGGGCGTTCCAGGCGCGCATGAGCGCACGGTCACTCGCATCGAACGAGGGCAGCGCGGCCGCATCGACCCGTATCATCTCCTCCAGGTCGCGGACGCGAAGGCGCGCCGACACGGAGTTTGGATGCTTGCGATAGAAGTATCCCAAGATCGCCGACGAGGCGGTAGCGGCCCCCGCATGCCATCAGCTGCAGCACGAGATCATAGTCCTCGCCGACGCGAAGGTTCGGCCGGTAGGTGATCCCGTGCTTGCGCATGAAACGCAAATCTATCAGCGGCTTCAGGTAGCCGAGCGGCGTCGGCCCGCCGAAGATCCGATTGGACCTGACGAACTCGCGCGTCGTCAGCCAGCGCGGCGTGTTGTCGGGGTCCTCGATGAGGGTCTTCGGCGGCACGCCGTGCTCGAAGACCAGGAGGTCGTCGGCGCAGATCTGCGCCCCCGAGCGCTCCGCCTCCTCGAGCAGCACGCGCAGCCGATGCGGGTGCATCAGGTCGTCGCTGTCGAAGATGGCAACCCACCGGCCCCTGGCCACGGCAAGCCCCGCGTTGCGGGCCTGGCTCGGGCCGCTCTCCGACTTCAGCTCGACGATGCGCAGACGAGGCTCGTTGATGGCAAAGCGCTGCGCGATGTCGATGCTGTCGTCGGTCGAAGCGTCGTCGACGAGAATGATCTCGATGTCACTGAGCGACTGCCACGAGGCCGTGAGTAGGCAATCGAGAAGGAATGGGCCGCGGTTGTGGTTGGCGATCAATACTGAAACGAGAGGCGACATCACCGACTTGGCACCGATTGGCTGAGAGGGGATAGGGCTTCATCGTTCGCCTGGATGTCATGCGGGCACATGTCGTCGCGGTCAAGGCTGGAAGCGGCCTCAAATCCGCTCAGGCCGACAAGACGTGCGCGCCACGCTCATCGATCTTGACGCAGGTCAAGTGGTTGGTGGCGAACGCGCCCGTATCGACATTGATGCGGTTGGGCCGCATGTCCGGCTCCGCCACCGGCGTATGTCCGTGCACGACGATCCGGCCGAAATCGCCTCTGAAGTCGAGAAAGGTCGCGCGAATGGTCAACAGGTCCATGAGCGACTGGTCCTCGAGCTTGACCTCGGGCCTGATCCCGGCGTGCACGAAAAGATAGGGCGCCGCGTCGCAATAGCGGCCCGTCGCCGCATAAAACTGGCGATGCTCGCTCGGCAGGTTGGCGTTGAGCGCCGCCCGCACCTTGTCCTCCGGCACGTCGCGCGACAGCAGGCCCGGATCGAGCTGATAGGAAAGGAGCGTGGGGATGCCCCCGAACGTGCGCCACTCCTCCAGGCAATGCTCGCCCTCTATGAAGTCGAGCAGCGCCTGCTCGTGGTTGCCGCGCAGGAAGATTGCCTCCGTGCGGTGCCCGCGCTGGATCAGGTTGGAGATCACGCCGGCAGAGTCCGGGCCGCGGTCGATATAGTCGCCCAAGTAGACCTCGACCGCGCGCGTGGGCCCGAGCTTTCCCTTGTCCACGTCGATTTGGCGTTGGACCTTCTCGAGGAGGTCGAGGCGCCCATGGATGTCCCCGACCGCAAAAATCGTGCGGCCCTCGGGGGCGGGTGGGTAGCTGACCTTGGCGCCCCAACGCTCTTGCAAAGACAGGTTCATCTCAACTCTGTCGAACGGCGTTGCGACTTGTCCGCGGTTCGCTGGCCCGCCACCCGGTTCGCGAGGGCAGCCGTTGAAGTCTGCTAGAATACTAAGTGAGTGTACGGACCAGGATCAACCTCTCGGCCGCCTTTTTTCCTTTTGATACCGCGATTTGCCCGTTTCGCAGGCAAACCCCGCGCGAACGATGGTGGCGCGCCAGACGGCGTCGGCTCAAACGGCCTTCGCCCGCTCTCGGAGAACGAATTTCTGGATCTTTCCCGTCGAGGTCTTCGGAACCTCGCCGAACACCACGTGGCGGGGCACCTTGAAGCCCGCCAGGTTCGCCCGGCAGTGGGCGATGATGTCCGCCGCCGACGGTTGCGGCACGCCGGGCTTGAGCTCGATGAAGGCGCACGGCGTCTCGCCCCACTTGGCGTCCGCCTTGCCCACCACGGCGCAGGAGGCCACCGCGGGGTGCTTGTAGAGCACATCCTCGATCTCGATGGAGGAGATGTTCTCCCCGCCCGAGATGATGATGTCCTTGGAGCGGTCCTTGAGCTGGACATAGCCGTCCGGATGGAGCACGCCGAGATCGCCGGAATGGAACCAGCCGCCGGCGAACGCCTCCTCGGTGGCCTGCGGGTTCTTGAGATACCCCTTCATGACGATGTTGCCGCGGAACATGACCTCGCCCAGGGTCTGCCCGTCGGCCGGCACGCGCGCCATCGTCTCAGGCTCCATCACGGCGAGCGCCTCGAGGGCTGGATAGCGCACCCCCTGCCGCGCCTTCTTGGCGGCCTGCCCGGCGCTGTCGAGCGCATCCCACTTCTCGTGCCACTCGTTGACGACGGCGGGGCCGTAGACCTCGGTGAGGCCATAGACGTGGACCACGTTGAAGCCGGCATCCGCCATGGCGGCGAGCACGGCTTCCGGCGGCGGCGCGGCCGCCGTCACGAACTCGACCTTGTGCGGCAGCGGCCGCTTCTCCTGCGGTGTGGCGGCGAGCAAGGTCGCCATCACGATGGGCGCGCCGCACAGGTGCGTGACCTTGTGCTCGGCGATCGCCTCGTACATGGCCTGGGCGCGCACCCAGCGCAGGCACACGTGCGTGCCGGCCACGGCCGAGAGCGTCCAGGGGAAGCACCAGCCGTTGCAGTGGAACATCGGCAGCGTCCACAGATAGACCGGATGCCTGCCGAGGCCCGCCGACAGCACGTTGGCGTAGCACATGAGGTAGGCGCCGCGGTGGTGATAGACGACGCCCTTGGGGTTGCCCGTCGTGCCTGAAGTGTAGTTGAGCGAGATCGCCTCCCACTCGTCCTCGGGGCTGCGCCAGGAGAACGAGGGATCGCCCTCGCCGAGCAGCGCCTCGTAGTCGATGGCAGAGAGCGGCTCGCCGCCCTGCGGGAATTCGCCGTCATCGTAGTCGACGACGATCGGTCGCCGCTTCGACTGCGCCAGCGCCTCGCGCATCACGGGCGCGAACTCGCGATCGCAGATCACGAGCTTGGACTCCGCATGCTCGAGCTGGAAGGCGATGATCTTCGCGTCCAGCCGCGTGTTGATGGCGTGCAGGACCGCGCCGACCATCGGCACGCCGTAGTGGGCCTCGAGCATCGGCGGCGTGTTGGCAAGCATCACGGAGACGGCGTCGCCGGGGCCGATGCCGCGGCGCGCGAGCGCGGAGGCGAGCCTGCGGGTGCGCGCGTAAAGGTCGGTGTAGGTAAAGCGCAGTTTGCCGTGCACCACCGCGGGACGATCCGGGAAAACGGCCGCGGCGCGTTCCAGAAACGTCAACGGCGTCAACGGCTGGTAGTTGGCGGCGCACCTGTCGAGGTTCTGGGCGAAGGGATTGCTGTTCATCGCGGATCGATCGTGAGGCGCACTTTGGCCTTGGTTAACGACGCTACTGGAACGCGTTGCGGGCAGCAATCGACTGCCGCAGGCGCCGGCGCGAGCCCTCTCGGCAAGGACGTTGTGTGAGCAAAACGGTGCAAAGATACCACGAGCAAGGGAATTTCTTGATTTCGCCAATTATTGAGTGGAAAACCAGAACTGCCGACACGCCACGGGCACTGGCGGGCACATTCGCGGAAATTCGCGCCAGCGAGGTCGGCAGGAGTGTCATGTGATGAGGAGGCGCCCGATGCGGCGCAAGGCAGCGTTTCACACCGGGAATAGTCACCCTGACAGCCTGATGGCGCGCCTGGCCAGGTTGGAGGGGGGGCAGCAGCCGACGATCAAGACCCGGCCGCAGATGATGCAGCGATATTTCGGCCTGGGCCTGCTCGGCAGCGGGCTGCTCGGCGTCGCCGCCATCGTTGCGCTGCCCCATATCGCGCCCGAGTACGCGCCCGAACGGGTCATGGCTGCGTCCTCTGCGACTTTCCCGGCGCCCCTGTGGCCGACATCCGCGCCCGCAACGCGCGAGACGACGGTCGCGCGTCCGCCGGCATTGCCGCCGCACAGCCGCACGGCGCAGGCCCCTGCAGAGCCGCCCGGGCCGCCGCCGCCGCTCAGCATGAACCTGATGCGCAGCGGGCAGGGCATGTCGCCGTTTCCCCTGCAGGTCACCGGCGTGCCCGACCCGGACAATGCGCGTGTGATCGTAGGCGACCTGCCGAAGACGGCGCGCCTGTCCAGCGGCGAACGCCGGGACGAGCACACATGGGCCTTGAAGATTGCCGACCTCGAGGGCCTGCAGGTGAACCTCGGCGAGAGCACGCCGGAGGTGTTCGACATCACCATAGAGGTCGCCTCGACATCGGGTGCCCAACTCGTCAAGACCAGCGCGCGCGTCCGCCTGATGCCGGACGGCGCTCCGGCAGCGCGCCGGCGGCTACCCAGCTCGATTGAGGATCTGCTGCGCGAGTCGAAGGCGAAGAACCTTGCCCCGGCGGCGCATGCGGCCGTCGATACCCCGTTCCGCACCAAGGTGAGCGGCCCATCTGCCGCCGCGGCGCCCACCCACCCCGCCGAGCCGCCGGTGGCTACTGTCGACGCCGCGCCGAAAGTTGCCCAGACGGAGCGAAAGGCGCTGCCTCAAGGTCTCAGCGCCCTGGGCGGTCCGCTCGACCGGCCTGAGGCCGAGAACCGCCAGGTGTGGTGGAAGCTGCCCACGTCCACGTGGACGCCGTTCGGCGACGCGCGCGGCCAGTGACGAAGGCCAGTGACGAGGGCCAGTGACGAGGACCGGGCCGAGGTCCGGGCCTGTGGCTCCGGATTGACCCCAGCGTAGGCGCCTCGGGTCTGTCTTGGACCTCCAATCCAATCTGGCTTGGCCGTATTGACAGCCGTTCTCGTCGCGTCGCCGCGGGCGAGCGGGGCGCCTTGCGCAGGGACTGTGCCGGCCTGAGCACCAGAAGCACTCCGACGTTGTTTGGCCGCCTCGCTTGCAGCAAGGTCGCGGTCGGAGGGCCGGAGCAGGCAGGGTTTGACCGCTCGCGCGTCGCAGCCCATGCGGGAAATAGCGGCGCGTCAGAGCGGCCGGCGCCGGGATCGAGCGATACGAGCCACAGCGGATGACGACGGCCGCAGCCCAGGTCCTGGAGACCCCCAAGCACCGTTCCCTGATCACGGTGACGGCGATCCTGGCCAGCATGATCTATTCGATCGACTGGACCATCGCCGCCGTGGCGCTGCCGCACATGCAGGGGACATTCTCCGCCACCCAGGACCAGATCGCCTGGGTGATGACGTCCTACATCGTCGTCAGCGCCATCGCCTTGCCGACGACGGGCTGGCTCAGCTCCGTGATGGGCCGCAAGCGGCTGTTCCTGACGTCGATTGCGGGCTTCACGGTCTTTTCGCTGCTCTGCGGCAGCGCCAATTCGCTTCCCAGCGAGATTGCCTTCCGCGCGTTCCAGGGTTGCTTCGGGGCATTCCTGATCCCGCTCTCGCAGTCGCTCATGCTCGATAACTATCCCAGGGAGAAGCACAACCAGGCGATCGCGCTGTGGGGGCTGGGCGTCATCCTCGGCCCCGTCGTCGGCCCGACGATCGGCGGCTATCTGACCGAGGAATATACGTGGCGGTGGGTGTTCTACGTCGGCGTGCCGGTCGGCGTCCTGGCCTATCTCGGCGGCCTCCTCTTCCTGCCGCGCGATGATCGCACGCAGCAGGCAGCCGGCTTCGATTGGCTCGGCTTCACGGCCCTGGCGCTGGCTGTCGGCTCGCTGCAGCTGATGCTGGACCGCGGCGAGCGGCTCGACTGGCTGCAGTCGATGGAGGTGCGCATCGAGGCCGGGCTGGTGGCGCTGGGGTTTTACGTCTTTCTCGTGCACAGCCTTTCCAGCAAGTCGCCCCTCGTCAACCTGCGCCTGATGCTCGATCGCAACTATGCGCTCGGCCTCGTTCTGGCGTTCCTCTATGGCGTCCTCACGCTGCCGCCCATGGTGCTGCTGCCGCCGCTTCTTGCAATCCTGCAGGGCTACCCGGTCGTCACCGTGGGCCTTCTCATGTCGCCGCGCGGCGTCGGCCTGATGCTCGCGATGCTGATCCTCGGGCGGTTCGGCAACTACATCGACGCGCGCCTGACGCTGATCGCGGGGTTCGGCGCCATCGGGGTCTCGAGCTGGTTCATGTCCGGATGGTCGCTCGATGTCCCCGCCAGCTCCGTCGTCTGGACGGGCGTCGTGCAAGGCATTGGCGCTGGCGCCATTGTCGTGCCCCTGGGCGTCATCACGTTCGCAACCCTCGATGTACGCTACCGCACGGAGGCGGCCGCCATGTGGAACCTCGTGCGCAGCGCCGGGTCCAGCATCGGCATCGCGGTCGCCGTGTTCATCGTCTCGCGCATGTCCAGCGTCTCGCGCGCCGACATCGTCAACCACGTCTCCCCCTTCAACCGGGTCTTCGACTATCCAAGCCTCACCGGCTGGGCGTCGCTCGACAATGTGCCGGCGCTCGCGCGCCTCAACGAGGAGATCGTCCGCCAGGCCCTGATGATCGGCTACATCGACGTCTTCTACTTGAGCGCGTGGACAGCGCTGCTGAGCCTCCCGCTGGTGCTGCTGATGGCGCGCGCGAAGTAGCGCGCGATCGCACCTCGGCTGGAGTGGGTCCGCGATGGGGAACGGAGGAAGCCGGCGCAGGGATGGCCGAGCCCGCCGTCGGCGCCGCCTGAATGGGAGGGCGAAGAACGAAGCGTCAGTTCGTCAGCTCGGCTGCTCGTCTTCGTCGGGCTTGGGACCGCCGCCCATCTCCTTGAGCTTGGCGAAGACGCGCGCCTCCTCGTCGCGCTCGGTCTCCTCTGGGCTTTCCTCGACGGGCCGCGGCGCCACGATCTCCACGAGCGGCTGCGGTCCCATGCCGGGTATGGACTGCGAGGTCGGCAGCAGCGTACCCGCCTTCTCCATCTCCTTGCGCTGGTCCTTGCGCTCACGATCGAGCCGGCGCGCGGCCTTCTGCACCTCGGCGTCGAGGTCGACCTGCGTGCACAGCCCCAAGGTGACGGGGTCCTGCGGGGTGAGGTTCTGCGAGTTCCAATGCGTGCGGTCGCGGATCGCCGCGATGGTCGGCTTGGTGGTGCCGACGAGGCGCATGATCTGGCTGTCCTTCAGCTCGGCATGGCTGCGCAGCAGCCAGAGCACCGCGTTTGGCCGGTCGTGGCGGCGCGAGACCGGCGTGTAGCGCGGTCCCTTCTTGGTCTTGACGTCGGGGATGTCGACCTTCGCCTCGGCGATCTTCAAGTGATACTCGTGGTCCTCCTCGCCGCGCGCGATCTCCTCGCGCGAGAGCTGGCCGGTGGAGATGGGGTCCATGCCCTTGATGCCTTGCGCCACGTCGCCGTCGGCGATCCCCTTCACCTCGAGCACGTGCAGGCCGCACAGCGCCGCGATCTGCTCGAAGGACAGCGAGGTGTTCTCGACGAGCCATACGGCGGTGGCTTTCGGCATCAGGAGTTGGCGGTCGCTCATGGGGGTCCTTTCCGGAGACCGACACGGCATCGAGCCGGGTAGGCCAAAACAGCAGAAAAATGCGCTGGGATGTGGGCTTTATAGCTCGGGCACGTTAGCGTATGCAACCACCGTGCCGAAATTGCCTATTAAATGTGCGCACCTGCAGCGCTGAAACCGACTGACGCGCTGCAACGCCGCACGCGGCCAATCGGGCCGGCACCGAGCTGTGGCTACAAATCACCAGTGTTTCCACGATCTTTAGGCCTGCTCACGTATTGTTACCGATGTAGGGCGGGACATGTTGCGGCGCAACCAGACTAGGATTAATTTTGCGGCGCCACATGAGTGCAACACAGGCAGACGAGATGAACGTGACCTCCAGGCAGGCTTACCACTTCGAGGACCTCGAGGTCGGCATGGAAGCCACCTTCTCCAAGAAGGTCACGGAGGCCGACATTGCCATGTTCGCCGAGGTGACCGGCGACAAGAACCCCGTTCACCTCGATCGCGCCTACGCCGCCAAGACCATCTTCAAGGACCTCATCGCCCACGGCATGCTGACGGCCGGCTACATCTCCGCCGTGTTCGGCATGGAGCTGCCGGGCCCCGGCGCCATCTACGTGTCGCAAACGCTGAACTTCCGCGCGCCGGTCAAGATCGGCGACCGCGTCATCGCCAAGGTGCGGGTGATGGAGCTTTATCCGCCCAAGCGCCGCGCGCGCTTCGAGTGCATCTGCTCGGTCGACGGCAAGCCCGTGCTGGAGGGCGAGGCCGTATTGATGGTGCCCTCCCGCCCCGCCGCTTCCGTGCAGGCCGTCGCCTGACTTGGCTCCGCCCGCCCACGAGGGTCTGCGGCTCCATATTCGCTTGCGTGGAGCGCGGCTTGACAACATATGTCGGGCCGAAGCGAACGATCGAACAGCAGCACGATGCAGGTCATCCACGGCTCCAAGAACGTCCCGGTCGAGGCACGCGGGGCGGTGCTGGCGATCGGCAATTTCGACGGCGTGCACCGCGGCCACCAGGCTCTCATCGCCGCGGCACGGGAAGAGGCCAAGAGGATTGGCCGGCGCTCCGGCGCGATCCTGTTCGAGCCGCATCCGCGCGCGTTCTTCGAGCCCGGCAAGCCGCACTTCCGCCTGACGTCGCTGCCGCGCAAGCTCGAGCTGCTGGAGGAGCACGGGCTCGATCTCGCGGTCGTGCTGCGCTTCGATGCCGCGCTGGCCGGCCTCACCGCGGAGGATTTCATCGCCCGCGTGCTGGTCGAGGGCTTGGGCGCCAGCCATATCGTCGTCGGCTATGACTTCCACTTCGGCAAGGGGCGCTCCGGCAGTCCCGAGACGCTGCGCCGCGCCGGGCAGGCCCACGGCTTCGGGGTGACCGTGGTCTCTCCGGTAGCAGAGGGCGGCCAGGTCTTCTCGTCCGGCGCCATCCGTGCCGCGCTCGCACGCGGTGACGTGAAGGCCGCCGCCGAGGCGCTCGGCCACTGGTGGCGCGTCGCGGGCAAGGTGGTTGGCGGCGCACACCGCGGAGAAGGCCTCGGCTTCCCCACGGCCAACATCGCGCTGCCTCCCGGCACCACGCTCGGCCACGGCATTTACGCCGTGCGCGTCCATGTCGGCGCCGAGCGCTACGACGGCGCCGCCTATCTCGGCACGCGTCCCATGTTCGACAACGGCGAACCGGTCCTCGAGGTGTTTCTGCTCGACTTCGACGGCAATCTCTACGGCCGCGAGATCGCGGTCGAGTTCATCGACTTCGTGCGGGCGGATGCCACGTTTGCGTCGATCGAGGCCTTGAAGGTGCAGATGGCCAAGGATTGCGCGCGTGCGCGCACCCTCCTGCGACAAGCCCCCGACAAGCCGCGGGCCGGACTTGGCTGAGGCTGGGCAGCGCGAAAGACAAAGATTGAGAGGGGAATGCCGCCGCGCCCTCTGGAAGAGCTCGCTTCACCCCGCTTGGCGTGCCGCACCTTCCCGCTGCGACATTCCCCATCCGACCATAGCCGGCTTTCACCCGGTTGGTTTCGACTTCCGCTTGGACAAAATCGCGCGGCGCTCCGCGTTGTTGTCCCTCCGCAACAGACGACTGAACGATGCACAACATCCTCTGGCGTTCATCCGCCGCGCGCGAGCGCCGAGGTTGCCGGCCTGGAGTGACGCCGCTACAGTGCCGCGCCATGTCACCATCCACAGCTAGTGTCCTGATCGCGAAATTCGCCTCAATCTGCGGCTTGCTCGGAACGAATTTCGCGATCTGAAGGACACTAGCAAATGATGGATTCTAGTGTGATTCAGATCGAGAAGTCCGCTCCACCACCCAGCCAAACGCGATGTAGCGGACTTCTCGATCATCACACTAGGCTGATTGACACGCGAATTACGGGCCCGGTCGCCTGAGGGCGCCCGGGGCGGACCCCCTTAATCTTTCGCCGCATTTCGCATCAGCCTGCCACGGACGGCATTTTCCATGACCTCGACCAAGACCGAAACGCGCGACTGGAGCGCGACCCTGTTCCTGCCCAAGACGGCCTTCCCCATGAAGGCGGGGCTGCCGCAGATGGAGCCCAAGCTCCTGGAGCGCTGGGCCAAGATCGGCCTCTACCACCGCCTGCGGGAGACGGCGAAGGGCCGGCCCAAGTTCGTCCTTCACGATGGCCCCCCCTACGCCAACGGCAACATCCATATCGGCACCGCGCTCAACAAGATCCTGAAGGACATGGTCACGCGCTCCCAGCAGATGCTGGGCTTCGATTCCAACTACGTGCCGGGCTGGGACTGTCACGGCCTCCCCATCGAATGGCAGATCGAGGAGCAGTACCGTGCCAAGGGCCGCGAGAAGCCGGCCTTCGACGACCCCGAAGCCACGCGCAAGTTCCGCGAGGAGTGCCGGGCCTTCGCCGAGCACTGGATCGGCGTCCAGCGCGAGGAGTTCAAGCGGCTCGGCGTGGAGGGCGACTGGGAGCACTACTACTCGACCATGAACTACAAGGCCGAGGCGACGATTGCCGCCGAGCTCATGAAGTTCGCCATGAACGGCGCGCTCTATCGCGGCTCCAAGCCGGTGATGTGGTCCGTGGTTGAGAAGACGGCGCTGGCGGAGGCCGAGGTCGAGTACCACGACTACACCAGCGACACCGTGTGGGTGAAGTTCCCCCTGTCGAGGCAAGTCGGCGACGCTCCCGAAAGGCCCGGTTCTCCGAAGCTGCTGGGTGCGTCCGTCGTCATCTGGACCACCACGCCGTGGACGATCCCCGGCAACCGGGCGATCAGCTACGCCAACAAGATCGAGTACAAGCTCTATCGCGTGACGGCCGCCCCGGCCGGGAACTGGGCGCGCGAAGGCGATCTCCTCATCATCGCGAAGAACCTTGCCGAGCAGGTCATGAAGTCGGCGAAGGTCGAAGCCTTCGAAAGCCTGGGCACCGTTACGCCGCAGGACCTCGAGGCCCATGTCTGCGCACATCCGCTCAAGGCGCTCGGCTACGGGTTCGACGTGCCGCTTCTTGCGGGCGATCACGTCACCGACGAGGACGGCACCGGCTTCGTGCACACCGCGCCGGGGCACGGGCGCGAGGACTTCGACGTCTGGATGGAGAATGCCGCGAAGCTGAAGGCGCGCGGCATCGACCCCGCCATTCCCTTCACCGTGGACGGCGACGGCCGCTTCACCAAGGAGGCGCCGGGCTTCGAGGGCAAGCAGGTCATCGACGACAAGGGCAACAAGGGCAACGCCAACGACGCCGTCATCAAGGCGCTCGTCGAGGCCGACGCGCTCATCGCCCGCGGCCGCCTCAAGCACCAGTACCCGCACTCCTGGCGCTCCAAGAAGCCCGTCATCTTTCGCAACACGCCGCAGTGGTTCATCGCCATGGACAAGCCGCTGCTCTTCTCCCTCTCCCCGTTCTTACGGGGAGAGGGTCGGGGTGAGGGGCAGCCACAAACCGCAGCGCTAGCGTCTGCCCCTCACCCTAACCCTCTCCCCGCGAAAGGCGGGGAGAGGGAATCCCGTGGCAACCAGACCCTGCGCGAGCTTGCCCTGCAGGCCATCGGCGAGACCGAGTTCGTCCCTGCCATGGGCCAGAACCGCCTGCGCGGCATGATCGATGCGCGCCCCGACTGGGTGATCTCGCGCCAGCGCGCCTGGGGCGTGCCCATCACCGTCTTCCAGCACAAGGAGACAGGCGAGGTGATCCCGGGGCCCAGGTTCGCCAAGTCGAACGAGCTGATCGGGCGCATCCGCAAGGCCATGACCGAGGGCGGTGCGGACGCGTGGTTCGAGGCGGGCGCCCAGGATCGCTTCCTCGAGGGCCTGGTCGACAAGCCTCAGGACTGGGAGCACGTCACCGACATTCTCGACGTGTGGTTCGACTCTGGGTCCACCCACGCCTTCACGCTGGAGGATCCGGAGGCCTTCCCCGGCCTTGCCGGCGTCAGCCGGGTGCGCGACGGCGGCAACGACCACGTCATGTACCTGGAAGGCTCCGACCAGCATCGCGGCTGGTTCCAGTCCTCGCTGCTCGAGAGCTGCGGCACGCGCGCCCGCGCGCCCTTCGACATCGTGCTGACCCACGGCTTTGTCCTCGACGAGAAGGGGCAGAAGATGTCGAAGTCATTGAAGAACGTGGTCGCCCCCCAGGACGTGATCAAAGGCTCGGGCGCCGACATCTTGCGGCTCTGGGTGGCTGCTTCCGACTATGCGGATGACACGAGGATCGGGCCCGAGATCCTCAAGACCTTCGTCGAGACCTACCGCAAGATGCGCAACACCTTGCGCTGGATGCTTGGCACCTTGGCGCACTACGACCCCAAGCAGAAGGTGAGCCCCAAGGCCATGCCGGAGCTGGAGCAGCTGATGCTGCACCGGCTCTTCGAGCTCGATGGCATCGTCCGCAAGGCCTACGCGGACTACGACTACAAGCGCGTGGTGGCGGTGCTGTCGCAGTTCATGAACACGGACCTCTCCGCCTTCTACTTCGACATCCGCAAGGACGGGCTCTACTGCGAGCCCTATTCGAGCAGCAAGCGCCGGGCGGCGCTCGAGACGATCGAGCAGATCTTCCGCTGCACGGTGACGTGGCTGGCGCCGCTGATGTGCTTCACCGCCGAGGAGGCCTGGCTCGCCCGCTATCCGTCCGATGAGGGCTCCGTGCACCTGGAGCTCTTCCCGAGGCTTCCCGCGGCCTGGCGCAACGATGCCCTGGCCGAGGACTGGGAGGCGATCAAGCGCGTGCGCCGCGTCGTCACCGGCGCGCTCGAGATCGAGCGGGCCAACAAGAAGATCGGCTCGTCGCTGGAGGCCGCCCCGCGCGTGTTCGTTGCCGACGAGACGCTGCTCGGGGCGCTCGCCGACATCGATTTCGCCGAGGTGTGCATCACCTCCGGCATCGAGGTGGTCGCGGGCGATCCTCCGAAAGGCGCGTTCACGCTGGCCGACGTCGCGGGCGTCGGTGTGGTGCCGAAGCTGGCGGCGGGCAAGAAGTGCGCACGCTCCTGGCGCATCACCGACGATGTCGGCGGTGATCCCGCTTTTCCCGAGCTCTCCGCGCGGGACGCGGCCGCCGTGCGCGAGTTCGACGATCGTGCGGGTACCGCGCATTGACCGGCTCGGCGCGTTGCACTACACTGTAGTGCATGAACAAGATGAGCAAGTCCGAGGTCTACAGCTGGCGCGTCACGCCCGCCCTGAAGGCCGAGCTCGAAGCAGCAGCTAGAGCCGAGAACACAAGCGTCGGCGTCATCCTGGAGCGCATCGCGCGCGATTGGCTGAATGGTCGACGACCCGGCGGAGAGCAGCGTCGGCTCAGAATGCAACTCGCCAAGGCGATAGAGAAGATCTCCGCAGAGGAAATTCCCGGGGCGCATATCGGTTCCGCAACGAACGAACGCGTGCGCGAGGTCATGGGAGAGGCCTTGATGAAGAAATATCGCGAGAGTAGGCGGCGTGCCTCCAGGCGACCTGATTGATACCGGCGCGCTGCTCGCCATCGTCGACCGGCGTGACTCCTGGCACGGGGCCTGCCTGGAAGCTTTGGCTGAGGCCAGTCTGCCGCTAGTGACCACGACCGCAGTCCTGGCTGAAACGTTCTACTTTGCCTCGAAAGTCGGTGGCCTTACGCGACTCGCGTGGACCTTCATTCTCACCAGTAGAATCACCGTGGCCCCGATCGCCGACGCGGACCTGCCCGCGCTCGAGGCCTTGATGGTCCGCTACGCCGATCGGCCCATGGACTTCGCCGACGCCACGTTGGTGCATGTGGCCCACCGCGAGGGCATCCGCACCATCCTCACCATCGACCGTGCCGACTTCGAGACCTATCGCATTGGACGCAATGCCAAGTTCCGGATATTACCGGCTCGCTGATCCGACGCCCGACCCCTGTCGATAACTCCGGCCGAGTAACCAAGCAACGATGCCTCCTGTGCGACGAAAGCCGTGGCTGTGGGGCCCACTGTCGCCCTTCGGGGTCGGAACCGCCCTGTTCATCCTGGCCCTAGACCAGTCGCACAAGGCCTGGATGCTCACGATTTACCGCATCCAGGAAAAAGGCCGCATCGCGCTTGCGCCGTTTTTCGACCTGGTGTTCGTCAAGAACACCGGCGTCAGCTATGGCCTTTTCCTGCAGGACAGCCCGCAAGGCCAGTGGCTGCTGGCCGGCTTTGCGGCGCTCGCCGTGCTGGCCATGGCCTTCTGGCTGGCCCGCGGCATCACGACCCGGCTGGTGGCCGGCAGTATCGGCCTGATCATGGGGGGGGCCGCCAGCAACGCCATCGATCGCCTGGTCCTTGGCGGTGTTGCCGATTTCTTCTCCCTGCATGCCTGGGGATTCTACTGGTACGTCTTCAATATCGCCGACGCGGCCATTGTTGCCGGGGTCATCGGGCTCCTCTATGATTCTTTCGGGCCGAGTTCGCAAAGATGCCTCAAAGGCACTATAGCGGCTTGTAATGAAACGCTGATTTGGCGCGCGCAGGGCACAGCATGGCGCAGGGGCGGTCGAGGCTCGCAGGGTGGATCACAGGAGGCCTGGTCGCCTCCGCGTTGCTCCTTGGCGGCTGCTCCGACGGCGGCGTCGATCTCAACGGCAAGCTATTCGACTGGATGGGCGTGAGCCCCGCAGCGCAGGCAGCGCGGACGAGCGAGCCGAAATTGGCCGAGCGGGCGCCGCTGGTGATGCCGCCCAGCTCCAACCGGCTGCCCGAGCCTGGTTCGGGCGTCGAGCCCGCCAACATCGCCTTCCCGGATGATCCCGAGCAGCGCAAGGTGCGCGAGGCCAAGGAGCGGGAACGCCTGCACATGGCGTACTGCCGCGGTGAGATCCAATGGAAGGAACGCGCGTTCGACAAGGACGCACCTGCGCCGCGCAGCCCCTATGGGCCCTGTCCGTCGCTGTTCAACGCCTCGGGCATTATCAACAAGCAGTGAGCCGCCTGTGCGGCAGCCGGCACCTCGGACGCACCGCCACGCGGCCTTGCGTTTGCCAAGTGCACAAGATTAACCGGAAGTCATTTGACTTCCGGTGCTGGCCACCAAACAACGGCCCACGAATGAAGGACTTCGGCCTCGGTCGCGGACTTGCAGCGGCGAGACTCCAGCGTCGGGCCTTGCGCCCGGGAGACAGTTGATCCATGTGGACATCGGCTCACCGCACCGTCCTCTTCCCTCTAGCCCTCATCCTCGCAATGTTCAGCCAAAGCTTCGATACGCTCCAAGCGAGCCAGGCCGGCCCCGGCGTCAGCGAGTTCAAGCTCGCCAACGGCCTGCAGGTGGTGGTGGTCCCGGATCATCGCGCCCCCGTCGTCACGCACTACGTGTGGTACCGGGTCGGCTCCGCGGATGAGCCGCCGGGGATTTCGGGCATCGCTCACTTCCTCGAGCACCTGATGTTCAAGTCGACGGACAAGATCGCCTCCGGCGAGTTCTCCAAGATCGTCGCGCGCATGGGTGGCGAGGACAATGCCTTCACCACCCAGGATCTCACCGGCTATTTCGAGCGCATCTCCAAGGACCGCCTGGCGAAGGTGATGGAGATGGAAGCCGACCGCATGGCGAACCTGAAGCTCGACGAGAAGGAGGTGGCGACCGAGCGCGACGTGATCTTGGAGGAGCGCCGCTCGCGCACGGAGAACAACCCCTCGAGCATCCTGTCCGAGCAGATGCAGGCCGCGCTCTATCAAAACCACCCCTACCGCATCCCCATCATCGGCTGGATGCACGAGATGCGGAAGCTGTCGCGTGAGGATGCGCTCACCTTCTACAAGCGCTACTACGCGCCCAACAATGCCATCGTCGTCGTCGCCGGCGACGTGACGCCCGACGAGGTGAAAAAGCTAGCCGAGGCCGCCTATGGCGCGCTCGAGCCGAACCCGGACATCAAGCCGCGCGTGCGGCCGACCGAGCCGCCGCAGCGCGCCGCCCGCCGCGTCGAGCTCAAGGACCCGCGCGCGGGCAACGCCTCGGTGCGGCGCTACTATCTGGCCCCGAGCTATCGAACAGCGGCCCCGGGCGAGGCGGAGGCCCTGCACATCCTCATGAAGATCGCCGGCCAGGGCAGCACCAGCCGGCTCTATCAGAAGCTGGTGGTGGACGAGAAGATCGCCTCCAGCGCCGGCGGCTGGTATTCGGGCTCCAGCCTCGACAGCGGTTCGATCGGCGTTTATGCGATTGCCGCCCCGGGCATCGGTCTCGACAAGGTTGAGGCGGGCTTCGACCGCGTCCTGCATGAGCTGCGCGAGAAACCCGTCACCGATGACGAGTTGCAGCGGGCCAAGAAGGCCTTCATCGCCGACTTCATCTACGAATGCGACAGCCAGAGCGCGCTCGCGCGCCGCTATGGCGAGGGCCTCGTGCTGGGCCTGACGATCGAGCATATCGATGACTGGCCGGACGCCATCGCCAAGGTGACGGCCGACGACGTCAAGACGCGCGGCCGTGAAGTATTTCGACATCCGCCAGTCGGTCACGGGCACGTTGATCCCCGTGCCCGCGGAAGCCGAGCGCGACGCCGCCAAGACTGCGCCCGGCAAATCATGATGGAGGCTGCCATGACGCTCGCGTGGCCGATCGCAGCCCGTGCCCTCGCCAAGGGGCTTATCGGGGGCCTCATTGCCGCCGCGGCGCTTGTTCTCCCATCCAGCAGGTCCGAGGCCATGAAAATCCAAGAGGTGAAGAGCCCGGGCGGGATTACCGCGTGGCTGGTGGAGGAGCACAGCGTGCCGTTGATCGCGCTGCGCTTTGCCTTCGAGGGCGGCAGCGCGCAGGATCCCGCCGGCAAGGAGGGGGTGGCCAATTTCCTGACCGCCATGCTCGACGAGGGCGCGGGCGACCTCACCGGCAAGGTATTCCAGGAGCGCATGGAAGAGATCGCCATGCGCATGAGCTTCGAAGAGATCACGCGATGCCGTCTACGGCAGCTTCGAGACGCTGACCGAGAACAAGGACCAGGCGGCGGCGTTGCTCGCGCTCGCCCTCAACAAGCCGCGCTTCGATCCCGACGCCGTCGACCGCATCCGCGGCCAGCTGCTGGCGAGCCTCGCCTATGCCGCCCGCGACCCCAACCGCGTCGCCGCCGAGCAATGGTCGGCCCAGGCCTTTCCCAATCACCCCTACGGCAGGCCCTCCAACGGCACGCCTCAATCGGTTCAGCAAATCAAGTCCGCCGATCTCAACGACTACTGGTCGCACACCTTTGCCAGGGACACGCTGCGCGTCGTCGCCGTCGGCGACATCGACGCCAAGACCTTGGGGGCCATGCTCGATGTGCTGTTCGGCGCGCTGCCGGCCAAAGCCCGGCTCACCGCCATCCCTCTCATCGAGCCCGCCGCGGCCGTGAAGCAGAAGGTCATCGAGATGGCGGTGCCGCAGTCGGTCGCCCGCTTCGGCCTGCCTGCCATGCCGCGCAAGGACAAGGACTTCATACCCGCCTTCGTGCTCAACACGATCCTGGGCGGCGGCTCCATGTCCTCGCGTCTTTACGAGGAGGTGCGCGAGAAGCGCGGCCTTGCCTATTCCGTCTTCACCACCGTTCAGCCCTACAAGCACACCTCGATCTTCGCCGGCGGCGTGGCGACCAAGAACGAGGAGATCGGCAACTCGCTCGACGTGATCCGGGCCGAGCTCAAGCGCATCGCCGCGGACGGTCCGACCGCGACGGAGCTCGACAACGCCAAGAGCTACATTACCGGCTCTTTCGCGCTGCGCTTCGACAGCAACGCCAAGATCGCCAACCAGCTCTTGTGGATCTGGCAGGAGGACCTCGGCATCGGCTACGTCGACCGGCGCAACGCCGACATCGAGGCGGTGACGCTCGAGCAGGTGAAGCGCGTGGCCAAGCGCCTGTTCGAGAACAAGGAGCTGATCGTCACCATCGTCGGCCAGCCCAAGAACCTGCCCCGCGGCTAGTGTCCTGATCGCGAAATTCGTCGCCCTATGCCGCGAACCAGGTCACGAATTTCGCGATCTGAAGGACACTAGAAAAATCATAATGCTAGTGTGATTCAGATCGAGAAGTCCGCTCCCGAACCTGGCATCACGCGATGTGATGGACTTCTCGATCATCACACTAGGCCCCAGTCATCCCGGGCCTTCGTGCCCGGGATCTATCTATCCGCTCACTACGGCGATCGTGACGAGTTGGAACCCGGTGACAAGCACCGGGATGACATCTCTCTCGCCCCGTGTTTCACGCGGAACAGCGCTGAGCCCCCCGCCCGCCTACCTTACGCGCATCGAGAACGCGAAAGGCGGCGTGTCATGACGATCAAGGATTACAGCTACCATGTTGCCGGCGGCCGCGTCGGCGTCATGCTGATCCATGGCCTGTGCGGCACGCCGACGGAGATGCGCTTCGTCGCCAACGGCATCGCGCGGGCCGGCTACACCGTGAGCTGCCCGCAGCTCGCCGGCCATTGCGGCACCGAGGACGACATCAAGGCCTCCACCTGGCAGGACTGGTACGCCAGCTGCGAGGCGGCGCTCATCGAAATGCGCAAGACGTGCGACACCGTCATCGTCGGCGGGCTTTCGACCGGCGCCGTGCTGGGCCTCCTGCTTGCCGCCCGCAACCCCGAGGATGTGCAGGGCACCGTGCTGTTCGCCCCCACCTTCTGGCTCAACGGCTGGCTGATCCCCTGGTATGCGCGGCTTTTCCGCATCATCGGCAACAAGCGGCTCGCCAACCTGATCGGCTTCCCGGACCTGCACCCGCACGGCATCAAGGATACGCGCATCCGTGAATTCATCCGCAACGCGCTGTTCAGCGGCGACAGCGCGCAGGCCGGCCTGCCGAGCACGCCCGGCGGCGCCGTCCTGGAGCACCGCCTTCTGGTCAACGCGGTGAAGCGCGAGATCGGCAACATCAACCAGCCGTCCCTCATCGTCCATCCGCGCGAGGACGACTATGCCGACCTCGACAACGCCTGGTATCTGCAGAGGCATTTGAAGGGCCTGGTGGACATGGTGGTGCTCGACGACAGCTACCACATCGTCACCGTCGATCGGCAGCGGCACGTGGTGGTGGACCGGGCGACCGCCTTCGTCGACAGCGTCGCCAAGCGCGTGCAGGCCCTCTCCGCCAAGACCCTCATGCACCCAGCCGCCAAGGGGCTCGCCGCGCAGGCAACCGCTGCCTGAATCCAACTCTCCCGCGGGATAGCGCTTCCCTATTCGCCGCCTACCGACGCGCCGTCATCCCTCGTGGATGGCGGCGCGTTTTGCGTGCCTGCGTGGTGGCCAACGCTCGCGAGAGGAAATGGCACGAAGAAAACTTTTCCTGTTCCACCCGGAACAGCATCCGCGCGAGCGATCCGGCACAACCGCCTCATGCAAACGCGGATCAAGGAGGTTCCAATGAAGAAGCACGTGATCCTGTTGGCGACGGTGGCGGTGGGCGCTGCCGCGGCAGCGTTCGTCCCGGCGGCGGAGGCCGGCGGCCGGCACCACGGTTTCCATTTCCGTTTCCACAACATCTGGACGCCCTCGTTCGACAGCGACGATGACGACGACGAGCCCCGTTACCGCCGCCCGGTCGTTCGCCGGAAAGTGATCAAGAAGGTCTACGTCGAGAGGGAGCACGACCAGAAGAAGCACAAGAAGGAGACGATCGTCAGCGCGAAGACCAGCGACGGCAAGGGCCGCCGCTACGACCCCGCCGCCAAGGTGTGGTTCGACGGCGAGAGCCGGTGCTGGTCCGGCAAGGAGGCGTTCAGCTTCAAGAGCGGCGTGTGGTTCTACGGCGGCGCACGCTGGTACGAGCTCAACGGCACCTGGAAGACCAATGCCGCCGAGGCGCCGGCCACGATCGATTGCGAAGCCTCGCCGATGATCGCCAGGCTTCAAGGCAAGTCCAAGCCCAAGGTCGCGGCCTCGGCCAAGGACGTCGAGACTGCTGCCAAGCCGGCGAAGAAGAAGACGGCGGAAGCCGTCAAGGTCGCGGCCGACCAGGCCGTCAAGCCGGCCGAAGCGCCCAAGGCAACCGAGTGCAAGAAGTACTTCCCGAGCGTCGGCGAGATGCTCACCGTCCCCTGCGGCCAGTAGTCGGCCGCAGGGATCAACCAAAAAGCGAGCTTGGAGGACCCTGTCATGATGGTGCGCGCCAACAGCCCCGCGGCTGCCATGCCGAGCCCGGCCGATCCGGGCGGACCGCCGGCGGCGGCCCTGCCCATGGTCCCCAAGCTCGCCTACCGCAACCTGTTCCACGATCGGCTGAGCCTTGCCGTCACGCTGGTCGGCATCGTCTTCTCCGTCGTCCTGGTCGCGGTGCAGTTCGGGCTCTATCTCGGCTCCGAGAACCGCATCGCTGCCATGTTCGACCACGTGACCGCCGATCTGTGGGTCGTCCCCTACGGCACCAAGAGCTTCGATGATCCTGCTCTGCTCGCCGGCCGGGAGCGGCATCCCATCCTTTCCACGCCCGGCGTGGCCGGCGTCGAGGAGCTGGCGGTCGGCTTCGTCAATTGGCGCAAGCGCGGCGGCGGCACCACCGCGGCCCTGCTCGTCGGCTCCGACACGTTCCGCAACCGCACCCTGCCGTGGGACATCGTCGGGGGCAGCGTCGCCGCCCTGTCGGCACCCTCCGCCGTCGCCGTCGACGACACCTATTTCGGCGAGCTCGGCATCGAGAAGATCGGCGACCGCGCCGAGATCAACAACACGCAGGTGACGGTCACCGCCGTCACGCACAGCATCCGCTCGTTCACTACGCTGCCGTACGCGTTCACGACGCTCGCCACCGCGCGCCCGCTGCTCGATGCGGCGCCCGATCAGGTCTCCTACATGCTCGTCAAGGTCGCGCCCGGCCGCGACATTGAGACGGTGCGCGCTTCCCTCGCCGCCCGCCTGCCCGATGCGGAGGTCCTCACCCACCAGGAATTCCGCAAGCGCAGCCTCAACTACTGGCTGTTCGAGACGGGTGCGGGCGCGGCCCTCATCGCCGGCGCGGCGCTGGGCATCATCGTCGGCGTCGTCATTGTCGCCCAGACGCTCTACGCCAGCACCAAGGACCATCTGAACGAGTTCGCCACCCTGCGCGCGCTCGGTGCCTCGGCCCGCTACATCGTCAAGGTCATCCTGATGCAGGCGATCCTGAGCGCGTTGATCGGCTACCTGCTGGGCATGGTGCTGAGCGCCGTCGTGATCTGGGGCTCGAGCAAGACCACGCTCCTGATCGTCATGACGCCAAACCTCGGCATGCTGCTGTTCGCGCTCACGGTCGGCATGTGCACGCTCGCTGCCATCTGCGCCATCTTCAAAGTCACCCGCATCGACCCGGCCGTCGTGTTCAGCCGATAAGCAAGGAGGGATCAATGTCTGCAATCACCAAACTGGGCCCGCTGCTGGAAGCCAAGGGCATCGTCAAGGTCCTGGGCAGTGGCGCTGCCGAGGTGAAGGCCTTGAAGGGCGTCAACCTGGACTTGGTTCCGGGCGAGCTCACCCTGCTGATGGGGCCGTCGGGCAGCGGCAAGACCACGCTCCTGTCGATCCTGGGCTGCATCCTGAGCCCCACCTCCGGTTCGCTGACCATCGCGGGGCACTCGACCGCAGGGCTCACCGCCGAGGGCCTCGCCGATCTGCGCCGCCGGCACGTGGGCTTCGTGTTCCAGGCCTACAATCTGGTGCCCACGCTCACCGCGCTCGAGAACGTCATGCTCGCCCTCGATCTCAGGGGCGCCTCGCTCGCCCATTCCCCGGCGCTGGCCTACCAGGCGCTGACCGCGGTCGGCCTGTCGCACCGCGCCAACGCCTCGCCGAGCAAGCTCTCGGGCGGCGAGAAGCAGCGGGTGGCGATCGCGCGCGCCCTTGCCGGATCGCCCTCCGTGATCCTCGCCGACGAGCCGACTGCCGCGCTCGACAGCGAGAACGGCCGCGCCGTCATGGCGCTGCTAGCCGAGGTCGCGAAGGATACCTGCCGCGCCGTGATGGTCGTCACCCACGACCATCGCACGCTGAGTTACGGCGATCGCCTGATCCGCATGGAGGACGGGCGCATCGTCGGCCGCGCGCGGCGGCGGGCGCGAACCGTCTCGCCCGAGGAGGAGCAGAATTCCATGCCGGTCGCCGCCTGAGACCGAGCGCAAAGCCGGCGCGTTCGCCGAAGTGGCGGCGCGCCATCCCCAGGCAACACAGGTTCAACCCAGCCCACTGCAACACGACAGGAGAAGACCCATGACCAAGCTCATCACGCGTACCCTGCAAGCGTTCGCCCTCGCCATCGTCGGTTTCGCCGCCACGCCCGGCCTCGCCGCCTCCGAGCCCACCGGGCTGTGGTACGACCAAACCGGCCGCGGCGCCGTCGAGATCACCAAGTGCGGCGCCAACCTCTGCGGTCGGCTGGTGTGGCTGAAGGACCAGTCCAACGGCGGCGCCTGCGGCGTGCAGATCATCGGCAACGTCAAACCGGCTGCCGGCGGCGCCTGGGACGGCGGCTGGATCTACGATCCCGAGGAGGATGCCAAGTATAGCGTCGAGATCACGCCGCTCGGGGCCGGCAAGCTCAAGGTCATGGGTTACGCGGGCTCGAAATTCCTGAGCGAGACCATGATCTGGCGGCGGGCGCCGGCAAACCTCGAGCGCTGCCGGACGTGAGGTTTCAGCAGGGCGCGGGCGGTCGCTTGCGATCGCCCGTGCACCAACCCACGCAAATCGCCTTGTCGGCAGGACCCGCGCCGATAAGATCGCTTCCTGCGGCCTCTTGCCGGCCCGAGCCGAGATAAATTCAATGAGACTTGCCGTACCTGCGATGGCTCCGTCCTGCCGTGGCGCAGGCATGTGGTGGAGCGTCGTCCTGATAGGCGTCCTCGTGGTCTCCAGCCAGTCCGTGCGCGCCGGCGATCCCGCCTCGCTCCAGGACCTCCTCGGACGCGCACAGAATCAAACGGAGCGGCGGGCCGTGGAGGACCTGGTCGAGAAGCTGCAGGGCGGCACGCGCAAGCCTCCGCCGGCTGCCGCGCCGTCAAGCGCCCCTGCCGCAGCGCCGCCCTCGGCGGCCCCTGCGCCCACCGCGGCTGAGCCGGCATCGCCTTCGCCCCCGGCTCCCATTGCAGGCGCGCCGCCCAAGCAGCCGGCACCGACAGCCGCGCCTCCGCCTGCATCTGCGCCCGCGCCACCGCCATCGGCCCCGCCCGAAAAGGCTGCCGCGTCCCAACCCGTCACGCCGCAGCCAGCCGTCGAAAGCGCCGCCAAGAAAGAGCGCCCGAGCGTCGATCTGGAAGTGTTCTTCGAGTACGACGAGGCGCGCATCACGCCGCGCGCAGCGAGCACCCTGGCGACGCTCGGGCGCGCGCTCACCGACGCCAGGCTCGCCGGCGACGCCTTCCTGATCGCCGGCCACACCGACGCCAAGGGCGGCGACGACTACAACCTGGCGCTGTCGGAAAGGCGCGCCCAGTCCGTGCGCCGGTTCCTGATCGAGCATTTCAAGATCGCGCCGGACAAGCTGGTCGCCAAGGGCTACGGCCGCCGGCACCTCAAGAAACCGAATGAGCCCCTGGCGGCCGAGAACCGCCGCGTCCAGATCGTCAACCTCTCGAAATAGCGCTTGCTCTCCGGGGGGAGGTCTCGCCGCAGCACCGGTCAATCGCGGCTATAGGCTCCAGCGCAGGCCGCAGCTGGCGCACGACTTCGGCGGCGCATCGGAGTGGAGCGCGGCGCGAAAATTCTGGTAGGCCGGGCCGTTCCAGATCTCCTTCAAGCTTGCCTGCGTTGCATTGCCGAGCGTGTAGTTCTCATAGCCGCGCTGCGAGAACGGCGCGATGCAGCAGGGCAGCGCCCGCCCGTTGGAGGTGAAGTACATCACCGCCCATGGCCGCCGGCATAGCGACCAGGGGCTGTTGTCGGCCTGGCGGGCCAGGCTCTCGCCGGGCTCGGTCGCTCCGGAGGCATTGAAGCTGATGCCGAGCGACTGCGCGAGCTCGGTCGCGGCATCGAGGTGTTGCTGCTCGTCCCGCGAGAGCCGCTCGAACAGCGCCTGATCCGGCCGGGCCATGCCGATGGCGTCGTCGTCGAAATAGACGAGCCGCTGCAGATAGACCTCGCCGACACCGACGTCGCGGGCGATGCGCACGAAATCGGAAAGCTGGGGGATCGTCTCCTTGAGCCCGGTCAGCCAGAGCGAGACCCGGGGCAGCGAGAGCCCCTCCCGCCGCTGCATCTCGGTGAACGCGCGCACATTGCGCACGATGCGGTTGAAATAGTCCTTGCCGCGCACGAGCAGGAACGTGCGCGCGTCGGCCGCGTCGAGAGAGACGCGCAGCTCGTCGAGCCCGGTATCGCACAGCTCGCGGCCCTTCCTCGGCGTGAGCACGGTGCCGTTGGTGTTGAACAGCACGTAGGCGCCGCGAGCCTTGAGATAGCGCACCATGCGCGGCAGGTCCTTCACCAGCATGGGCTCGCCGACGCCGTGCAGGACCACGCGCGCAATGTTGGGCACCTGATCGACGATGCGCGTGAACAGCTCCCAGCTCATGTCGGCTTCGGGCTCGAGGTCGGCGTAGGTGCGCGGGCAGGTGGTGCACAGCAGGTTGCAGCGGTTCGTGGTCTCCAGGTAGAGGCATACGGGATCGCTGGTGGCGATCGGACCGAGGCCGTCCTCGACGCTGTCGTGATAGCGGCGCGGGTCCGGCGCGGTCGCGAGAGAGGCACGTTGCGCGCTCATGATGTCACTCCAACAGGATCGGCCAGCTTTCGGTGCCCGCTCCACAGGTCGTAGGCGAGCGTGGCAAGCGTCGCCAGGGTGAAGGTCGCAAAGCGCATGTCATAGGTCGGCATCGTGGGGTCGGTGAACAAGTAGTACAGGTAGACGCCGCCGCTCGTCATGGTCCACGCGGTGAGTGTCGGACAGAGCGCGAGAAACGGTGCCACCACCAGGAAGTACCAGGGATAGTGCGGCGTGGTGAGCACCAGGAAGATGATCAGCAGCCAGCTCAGCGAGCCGATTGCGGCCCGCTCCGAGCGATCGGTGCGAAAGCCGGCGGCGAGCGCCATGGACGCAAGGACGAGCGCCGCCAATCCTGCATATAGGGTGCCGGCGAGCGGCAGCGGTCCGGTGACCTGCTCCACCAGCCAGACAATGCGAAAACCCCAGCCCTCGCTGAACCCTTCTTCCTGGAAGTAGCCCGGCAGAAAGCCGAACACGCGGCTGCCGACCGACAGGTAGGGCAGATAGGCAACGGCAATCGTGCCGAGAACAACGGCGACCAGCCTCCAATTCCAGGGCCGCCAGAACACCGGCAGCGCCAGCACCGCCGTGGGCTTGACCAACGCCCCCAGCGTCACCATCACGCCGGCAAGCAGGGTGCGTCCCTTGAGAAAGACCAGCAGGCCCACCATCAGCAGGGCGATCATCGCCGCGTCCACGTGGCCGTTGCCGGCGATCTCCCAGATCGGGAGTGGATGCCAGGCGTAGGCCGCAACGCGCGCGGGCGGTAGCGCAAGGCGGTTGAGTAGCGCAATGAGGGCAGCGATGGTTGCCACCTCGAACAGCGTCAGCGCCAGCTTCATGACCACGGCACTCTCGCCGAAGCGCGTTATGCCGAGAAACAGCACCTGCGCGACGGGCGGATAGATGGTCACCGCATAGTCGGCGCGGTTGATCTGCGGCCAGACGACGGGGTCGCGCAGCGGCTCGAGCTCCGCCGCGGTCGGGACATAGCGATAGGGATTGATGCCGGCGGCCTGCACGCGGCCATCCCAGATATATCGGTAGATGTCGTCGGATAGCGTCGGTGCGGTGAACAGCAGCGCAAGCCGCATGGCCGCGGCACCGACCAGTATGATCAGCAGTGCACGCTTCTGCTCGGCGCGCTCGCCCAGCCGCGCGGCGACGAAGGCACCAAGGCTGCATACAGCGAACACGCCAATCAGCGCCCAGCCCCCCAGGCGCGAATGAAGCGCAGGCCCCGCCGCCGTGATCAGGCTCAAAGCCACGGCAAGCCCGGCAAGCCACAGGTTCCGGCGATCTGGTTGCGAGGATGCCATCAACGAAGCCGTGCGGTCTCCCCGCCGTTGCCTAGTCGCCCGAGCAGGTCTGCGCCCTGAACCCAGGCGGATAGCTGACGCCGTGTCGCGGTCGCGGGCGTCGACGTGCCGACCCGCCGAAACGGCTCATCCTCGAGCACCTCCCGCACGAGCATGCGCAGCGTTTCCGTGTCGTCGACGTCATACCAGGTGGGTAGCTCGAGCACAGGTAGCCCGAGGCTCTCGGCGCGCGCAAGCGTCTGGGTCAGCACCTGGTCGGTGCTCCAGGTCACGCCTTCGAACAGGCCGGGATATGGGCGCTTCATGCCGATCAGGTAGTACCCGCCGTCGATCGCGGGCCCAAGCACGAGGCGATCCCCTGGCGCGGCGAGCAGCGTTGCGGCGGCTGCGAGGTAGCCGACCGGCAGCGTCGGGCTGTCGGAGTTGAGCAGGCAGACAGCACCATGACCGGCCCGCAGCAGTGTCGATGCTGCATGAAACAGGCATTCACCGAAGTCGGGGGCCACGGTCTCGATCAGGCCTATGCTCTGTGGCAGATGGGCCCTGAAGAACGGCTCGGACCCCGCCGGTGCATAGGCCATCCAGCCGCTGATGTTGGCGAGCGCGCCGGCGGACAGGATGTTGTCGGCGGCGTCACAAAGGAAGGCCGTGTTGAGGGTTGCGGCCTCGTCCCTCGTCAGGGGCGGCACCAGCCGCGTCTTTGTTCTTCCCGGAGCAGAAGCCTTGGCCATCACGGCGATGGCGCACACGGGATGCAAATCCCCCCGCGGCCCTTCGCTCATGGTCGCCTCGAGCTCCCTGGCACGCCGCGGCACCGTCAATCTCACATCCCCTTGCAACAGTGGGCGACTGACAAACGCGCCACGATTGAGCACAACAGAATTACTTCGTTCGGGTTCCCTCGCGGGTTACACCGCAGTTCGCCATTTTTTGTCGGGGGATTGCGGCCCTGCTGTGCTCAAAACGCGAGCAGACAGGCGGTGCGACGGCGGATAACGCACACGTGAGATGCCCCCCACCGCGTCCCGCCGGTTGCGGGTCTGTAAACGCGCATCATGGACGGGTGTCGCGGCTCAGAAATGTCCCCGCGATGACGCGGCCGGCATTGGCCGCCTGCGACCAGACCGTCCGCCAGGCCGGCGCGCCCTTGATGTCCTCCAGCGTGCGCAGCAGCCGGGCGCGCTTGGCTTCGGGCACCCGCTCGACGAGCTTGGCCCATAGCGCATCGATGTTGTAGGTCGCCACCGCGGTATCGGTGCGGACGGGGATGATCTCGCTCGCGGCAAAGCCAAGCTCACGCCCCGCGGCCTCCATGGCGCCGCGGATCGCCACGGCTTTCGCGCGCGACCCGTCGGCGAGGTCATAGGGCGGGGCCCATTCGTTGAAGGGGCGCAGTTGGTCGACGTGGGTGAGGACGAGCACCATCGGCGGGCGGTGGCGGCGTGGCTCCTCTGTGAAATGCGCGCGGACGGCGGCCAGCGCCCGGGCGTCGATGTCGCGGGCGGCGCGCACCGCCGACGCCACCCAAAGAACGAGATCGCAGTCCCGCGTGGCCTCGATCAGCTGCTGGTGACCCTCAGACCCGGCGAGGCCGGGACTGTCGATGACGAGGGCCGCCGGCAGGCCCTCACGGGTCAGCTCGATAGGCGGTGAAGCGTGCCGTTGCCGGCAGCACGTCGACGGCCGCCTCGATCGAATTGGCGAGCGCGTTGACCAGGGCCGACTTGCCAGCCCCGGTCTGGCCCGCCACCAGAATGCGCATCGGCTCGGCCTCGCGTGCCTCGGTCGCGGCCGCATCGCGGCGCGAGGAGGAGGTGATATGGCCGCGAAGCTGCTCGGCCGTGACGCGCAGGTTGCCGCCGTAGAGATCGATGGCCGCGCGTCCCACCTCCCGCACGAAGGCCTGGGCCAGGCGCCGGGCCAGATGCTCGCGCCCCGCTTCGTAGATCTGTCGCGTGAAGCGTTCGCGCAGCTCCTGCGTCGCCGCCGACACCGGGTTGAGCAGGCGCACGATGCGCCACAGGTCGTAGCCCTTCTCGGCGAGCTGCAGCGCGCCCCGCCAGCGATAGAGCCACATGAGCTGGGCGACCGTGATCCGATCGCCCAGAGGGAAGCTCCCAACGAGAAAGCCATGCAGGTTGGCGCTGGCGCGCTCGACGACGGCCAGCGCCTCGGGCACGGTGAACTGCAGCAGCGGATCGCGCCGCTCGGGGTGCAGGCGCTTCGCCACCACCTCGATCGTCTCGAGCCCGAGCGCGAGCACGGCATCGCGGCTGGTGATGCGGTCGGCCCGCACGGCATCCGCAAGCCGCATCACATCGGCCCACGCCTCCTCCTGCCGCGGCGTCCAGCCTGTGTCGCCGGGCTCGGCGGCCGGCGTCGCCTCGGCGGCGGGCAGCGGCACGATCAGGCGCCTCTGCAGGTAGTAGACGCCGGCCACCACGAGGCACGCGCCGATCGCCCAATAGGCGACGTATCCCTTCTCCCACAGCCAAAGGGTGCCGAGCGGCAGCAGGCTGAGAGCGGGAAGCAGAAGCGCCACCACCAGCAGCACGAGGCGCGGGATGCCCATGGACCGCATCTGGTCTCTCATGGGCTTGCTCCTGCCGCGTCGCCACCGATATCGCGTGCCTTGGCGATGCCGAAAGCCTCGCTCAGCGCCTGGCGGTAGATGGACGCCAGCTCCTCCGTTTGCCGGCCCTGGCGGCGTCGCATCAGGAAATGCGCGGCGGCCTTGCCCATGGCGTAGGTGGCGGCAAAGCTCGCCGCTGCGGCCGCCGCGGCACCTGCCGTCTGCCCGTAGACGGGGATGAGCTTGACCAGTTGTCGGATGCCGAAGCTCGATGCCGTGCGCACCAGCGTGCCGGCGCCGAGCGCGCCGGCGAATTCGGCATAGGCCCGGCTGTCCCAGCGCACGCCGAAGAGCTTCGCCAGCTGCCGCAGCATGGCCGCCTGTACCACCGGCACGGCGACGACGCCCGCAACCGGGAAGACGTCGCTGGCGCCCGCTGCAAGGGCAAAGCCCAGAATGTGGGCGTCGAATTTGGCCAAGGGTGCATCGCCGCGGGCGCCCGGCAGTTCGCCGAGCGCGAGGGCGGCTGCGGCCGGGGCAGCCGCCACCAGCGCCTCGATCAAGGCTTCGCGGCCGTAGCCCACGGGATCGAAGCCGTCGCCGGGTTGCGTGAAATCGATCGGCACGAAGCTGGGCGCCCCTCGGCCGGGCAGCTTCTCAAACAGCGAGCGCTGGTGGTGGAGGGCACGGACCAAAGTGTCGAGGGACGGGCTCACCGCGCGATCGGCGCCGAAAGGGTACGGCACGACATGCCCGGTGCCGTCGGCATAGCCCTCGTGCAGATTGGTTTGGGCGACCACGAGCGGCCAATCGGGATGCTTGGCTCTTGCGGCACGGATGGCGCCCAGCACCGCGTGCTGCTCGAAATCCAGCGCCTTGACGACGGCCAGCAGCAGATGCGCGCGGTCCTCGCAAAAGGCGATGTCCTCCGTCGGATCGTAGGCGGCCTCGCCGAGCCCGCGCGTATCGAGGAAGCGGATGATCGGCGCCTCGGCCGGGAAATCGAACACGCGCGCCGTCTTCGTGCACGCCTCGAATCCGCTGCCGATCTCGGCGGCGCTCGCCTGGGTCAGCTCGCGGATGATGGAGGTCTTGCCGCTCTGCACCTTGCCCAGCAACCACACCACCGGCGCGAACTGGCGTGCGCGCTCGGCAACGGGCACGGAGCTGTCTGGCGGCTGGCTCATCTCCCGTCCGTATATGGTGCGGACTTCGACGTTATGGAACGCCGGCACCCTATCGCGGTTTCATCAAAGCCCAAGCCGCCTCGCCCACTCGGTATGCACAAGCGCCCGGCGGATCACTCCTGCGGGTAGCGCCAGGGGCTCGCGGGCTGGGGGGCGCTCTCGTCGATGGTCCACTGCGGCAGTGACAGGCCCGGCGCCACATCGGCAAACACCATGCGCACGCGGGTGCCGATGCCGACCTTCTTGACCAGCTCCGGCGGCGCGAGCTTCCCGTCGGGCGTGGCCAGGTTGCCGGCCACCCGCAGCGCCTCGTGCTCGGTCGGCTTGCCCTTTTGCGTATCGAGGTCGACCAGCAGGACCAGATAGGGCGCGACCGCCTTGAAGGCGGGCTGGATGGCGTGATGCACCTCCGTATAGGAGTGCACGGTGCCCTTGCCCTCGACCGGCACCCACTTGGATCCCCCGCTCATGCACCATGGGCAGGCCGTGGTCGGAGGGTAGCGCACGAGCCCGCAGTCCGCGCACGCCTGCAGATGAAAGGCGTGGTCGGCGCAGTGGCGGAAATAAGCGAGGTTCTCGCCGTCGAGATCGTCGAGGCTCAGCCCCATCCCCAAATAGTCGGCCGTGATCGGCATCCTCTCCTCCCTCTCCCCGCGTCCCTGGGCCTCTCCGCTCGCGCGACACGCGGGGAGAGGGTCGGGGTGAGGGGCAGATGCTTGCTCTGGCGTATGCAGCCGCCCCTCACCCTAACCCTCTCCCCATGCCTGAAAAAGGCATGGGGAGAGGGGACAAATCAACCGCGCCGCATGACCATGGCCGAGCCGGTGCCCGGTGTCGCCCAGCCGAGGTTGGCCGAGACCTCGCACCGTTTCACCTGGCGGCAGCCGCCTTCCTTGTAGTCGTAGGTGTGCTGGCGCTTGCCGTCGGGTCCGGCGGGACAGCTGTCGTCGACGTCGTGGCGCAGCTGGCGCACGTTCTCGATCACCATGTTCATGCCGTGCGTGTAGCCCTCGCACAGGTGCCCGCCGCTGGTATTGTTCGGGCGCCGGCCGCCGAGCTTGATGGTGCCGTCGGAGACGTACTGGCCACCCTCGCCCTTCTTACAGAAGCCGTAGTCCTCGAGCTGCAGCATGGTGGTGAAGGTGAAGGCGTCGTAGGAGCCCGTCACGTCGACGTCCTCGGGCCCGACACCGGAGTTCGGCCACAGGATCTCGCGCGCGTACCTGCCGGCAACCGTCGAGATCGGGCCCGCCTGATAGTGCATGTCGATGCGCGGCTTGCACACGCGCCCCGCCACTCCGCGGATCAGCACGCGCGGATGCCGGCCATCGCGTGCCCGGTCGGCGCTGGTGACGATGATGGCGGTGGCGTTGTCGGTCTCCACGCAGCAGTCGAGCAGGTGCAGCGGCTTGCAGATGATGCGGCTGTTGAGAACGTCCTCCACCGTCACGCGCTTCTTGTAGTAGGCCTTGGGGTTGTTGGAGGCATGCCCGCTGTGGGCCGCGCGCACGGCGGCGACCTGCGCCGGCGTGGTGCCGTAGTCGTACATGTGGCGCATGAAGGTGGGGCTGAACTGCTGCCCCGCGCTCTGCCAGCCGTAGGCGCGGTTGTGCAGCATCTCGCCCGACACCGGCACGGCCGAGCGCGCCCCGGTGCCGCCGATGCGCACCTGGCTGTAGCCGTTCATGGCGCGGAAGATGGCCACGGTCTTGCACATGCCGGCCTCGATCACGCCAATGGCAATGCCGACCAGCGCCTCGGTGGAGGAGCCCCCGCCGAACACGTCCATGTAGAAGTTGAGCCGGATGCCGAGGTCGCCGGCGATGAAGGTGCCGAAGGTGGAATCGCCCGACTGGTAGGAGAGCATGCCGTCCACGTCGGAAGCCTCGAGCCCGGCATCCAGGATGGCGTTCCTCACCGCCCAGGTGCCGAGCGCACGCGTCGTCATGCCCGAGCCGCGCGTGTAGGTCGTCTCGCCAACGCCGACGATGGCGTACTTGTCGCGCAGGTGTTTCGGGCTCGACGCGTCGGTATCGGCGGGCAGTGGCATGGGCGACCCTTCCTGAGCACAATTGATTGGCTTCATGATAGACTGCGGAACCCGCGCCAACAAACGGCGTATCGGGTCCAGGAATGGCGTGAGGAACGGAACGCACACGGCCGAAAGCCGCCGCCGCCGCAAGGCCGGCCCCTATCGCTCGGCCCTGTCGACGCCGACCTTCTACACTGGCCGCACGGGACGAAGCCTGCCGGCCGCCAGCAAGAAGGTCCTGGAGCAAGCCAGGTTGGAGCCGCGCAGGACGTTCGGACGGGACTGAGCGGCAGCCCTACGCGCCGGCTTTTGCAGTCGGCGCCGCTGCCGGTCGTGGCGCAAGTTTCATCGCGACTACGCGGGCCGGCTGCCATGCCGCCCAACCGAGACGCCCCCGGCGTAAGTCGTCGGCCGGGGCGTCGGCAGCATATTGACCTCGCTGGTGGATGGCCCTAAGCAGCGTGGCCGTCGTGGCGCGAACGCTCTGAGCGGCTCTCCACGGCGCACCGCCTCGAACGGGGTTGTGTGAGCAGCGGCCCGGTTCTATTTGAACTGGTCGGAAATGCACCGGTAGCTCAGCTGGATAGAGCACCAGACTACGAATCTGGGGGTCGGGAGTTCGAATCTTCCCCGGTGCGCCACTCCTGAATTGCCGTCGTGAAGCCGCGCGAAGCCCGGTGGCTTGGAGAGTTCGAAATCCTTCCGAACGCCCGAATTTGCTGGGACCCCCGAAGAGGTGTCGGAGCATCTTCCGGCGGTGCTCGATCGAAGCAAAGCGCTTCCATCCGAAGCGATCCGGCTCTAGCAGGCTGTTGAAATTCGATCGAGGGTTGTCGAAATGGCCCCTGAAATTCAGTCTGGCGTCGAGCTGAGCGAGCCTCGTTACGCTCGACCAGATTCTGCTCAACGAGAGACTGCGCCCCAGACCCCTCAAAAACCAATTTCAACAGCCTGCTAGCCGATAAGAAGCGGCGAGGCGGAGACCGGCCAGTAGAACTCTCTGATAGTAGACAGGCGCATTGTAGTGATCGAAGCCGACCACTTCGAGGAATATGCCGGATGTCTTGCGCGCAACGCCAAGGATGTTGCAGACCTCATCGGGCAGCCGCACGCAGGAGAGCAGCTGCGAGGGGCGGAGAATGGGCAGATTATATTTCTCCGCCAGAAGGTTTCTCAGGATTACCCTGTCGAACTCGGATCGGCGCAGCTCGAGAAGCCCACCGAAGCGAATGGCGCCGAAGTAGAACTCGCTGAACACGTTGAACTGGGAGTTGACGGTAATCAGCCGTTGGACGCGCACATAGCTCCTTTCGGCTCCGATATGCTCGGTCCACGGGCCGCGATCCCTGATCCCTCGGACCGACAGTGCCTTGGCCGTCAGCGGGAGCAGGGTCCTGCGATCCTGCCCGACAAATCGGAAGTGCCAGACGTCCTTGAGCTCGAGACGGTGAGACTCGATCGTCGTTCCCACGCCCTGACGGCGTGAGACGACCGACTCCTCGCTCAGCACGGTCAGTGCCTTCTGCACCGTTCCCAGACTGACCTCGAAGGCGCCAGCCAGGTCGACGTCGGAGGGCAGCCGGTCGCCGGGTCGCAGGATCCCGATCTCGATGCCCTGCAAGAGCGTTGCCCTCAGCCTGAGGAACTTCGGCTGCCTGTCGATCGACAGGTCCTGGAACATGCAGACGAGTTGCGTTATCGAGCCGTTGGTGGTCGTGACCTGCTTGGGTCGAGGCATTGGCTGCAAGCCTTGCTCGTTGGCTGATCGCTCATAGTGGGCCTATGGGCAATTGACCAGGTGCTATAGACCTATGATAATATATATCATATCGGGAGCCGGTA
This sequence comes from uncultured Alphaproteobacteria bacterium, assembly GCA_963797005.1. Classification (GTDB taxonomy): domain Bacteria; phylum Pseudomonadota; class Alphaproteobacteria; order Rhizobiales; family Hyphomicrobiaceae; genus AWTP1-13. Next base: position 349,873 of record CAWCOF010000009.1, on the reverse strand, counting down.
TTCATGCGCCTGAGCGAAGAAGAACGGTCGATGCTCGCCGGCGAGGCGGGGCCAGCCTGTCAGTGGGCCATGCGCCACATCACCCAAGTCGGCCAATTCTTCGATGCCGAGGACACGGTCGCTGTTTCCCTCGTGCACGTCATGGCGGACCCGGAATGCGTGGGCGAGGCCGGCGTCGCGTTCCTGCAGGAGTTGGACAGCTCGCCCGGGGCGCGGTTGGCTCTCAAGGTGCCAACGATTGCCGATCCGCGGGGCGTCGACTTCGATGCCTACAAGCGGTTGGGTCAGACTGACGCGCACGCGGACCTGGAGCGGCGGCTCAGTGCCGCGCTCGCCAGTCTCGGCGTCATGCTGACGAACACCTGCATCAACTACCAGACGATCTTTCCGCCGGTTCGCGGTGAGCATGTCGCGTTCGGCGACACCGGGTCGGCGATCTACGCCAACTCCGTACAGGGCGCGCGCACCAATTTCGAAGGCGGCCCCTCGGCGCTGGCTGCCGCCATCACGGGCAGGACCCCGCGCTACGGCTACCATCTGGATGCCCGGCGGCGCGCCACGGCGCTTTACGAGCTGGCATTCGAGCCTGCCGATTTGAGCGAATGGGGGGCGGCCGGGGCGATCGTGGGCCGCGAGATGGGATCTTACTGGCAGGTGCCGGCGATCACGGGCGTCTCCTCAACCCCCAACTCCGACCAGCTGAAACACTTCGGCGCGGCGCTCGCCAGCTACGGTTCGACGCCCCTGTTTCACATGATCGGCGTAACCCCCGAGGCATCCGCGTTGGCCGACGTCTTCGACGCCGATCTGCCGCCGGCTAGCCGGATAACCCGCGCCGATCTCGATGGGTTCAAGGAGGGCTACATGCCCAAGGACGATCGTCTCGACGTGGTCGTTTTTGCCGGACCGCAGCTTTCCTTGCTGGAAACGCAGTCGCTGGCGCAAGACCTCGACGGACGCAAGGTCCACGACGATGTCGCCCTGATTGCCGCTGTGCCGCCGACCGTGAAGGAAGAGGCCGACCGCATGGGCTTTACCGCGACCATCGAGGCGGCCGGCGGCATCGTCCTCACGGGCGTGTGCTTTTACCAGATGTATGCCCGCGAGATCGCGGAGGCCAACGGCTGGAAGCGGCTGATGAGCTCCTCGGCCAAGCTCATCAACATCCTCGGCGGCTACGGATACGAGCCGGTCCTTGCCACGCAAGCGCAGTGTGTCGAGAGCGCGGTCAGGGGGAGGATCGTGTTGTGACGCGCGAGTTGCCGTTTATCGTGCGCGGCCATCCCGGGATCGGCGAGCCCGTCGAAGGGCTGGCGCTCGTCGCCGACGACGGATTCAGCGCGCGCTATGACCTCGATCGCATCAACGGCACGTTCTCGCGGCCGCAGCACAAGCTCTATGGGCAGTCCTATCTCGACCGCATCGTGATCCTTGCGCGCGCCAAGGGCGGCGTTGCCACGGCCTGGATGTTCCTCGACATGGTCAGCCGCGGGAGGGCGCCCAAGGCGCTGGTGCTCAATTTCGCCAACCCGATCATCGCCCAAGGCGCGGCGTTCGCGAACCTGCCGCTGATGGACCGCTTCGAGGCGGATCTGACGACCGTCGTCCGAACCGGAGATCTGGTGAGGATCGAGCCCGCTGCCGGCACCCTCACCGTGCTCGAGGCGCGCGATAGAGGCTGAACGAAACGAAGAGCACGTCCTCTCAGTCTGTACCTGTCGACACTGGCGGAATGGATCGAGGCTGCCAGGTCCGGACAGCCTTCCGAGATCTTCGCGCGATTTGGCGTCTTGCTGAGCGGCGGAGAAGCTTTCAAGCGCCACGCCCCTCGCGCCGCCTCACGAGGCTTGGGGCCTCTGCTTTGCCGCCAGCACGCGGCCGAGCACCCAGGGATAGGTCCGCTCGAGCCCGCGCATGAGGGCCTCGCGCGGGCGCCATTTCAGCATCTTCTCGATCAGCGTGTTGTCGGAGTTACGCCCGCGCACGCCGAGCGGTCCCGGCACGTGCCGCAGTGTCAGCTTCTTCTTCGCGATCTTCATGATCATGGTCGCCAGGCCGTCGATGGTCACCATCTCGTCCGAGCCGATGTTGACCGGGCCCGTCCAATCCGAGCGCATCAGCCGCAGCGTGCCCTCGACGCATTCGTCGATATAGAGGAACGAGCGTGTCTGCTGGCCGTCGCCCCAGACCTCGATGTCGCCGCCGTCCTCCGCCATCGCCACCTTGCGGCACAAGGCGGCCGGCGATTTCTCCCGACCGTCGTTCCAGGCGCCCTCGGGGCCGAAGATGTTGTGGTAGCGCGCCACGCGGACGTCGAAGCCATAGTTGCGGTGGAAGGCCAGATAGAGCCGCTCGCTGAAGAGCTTCTCCCATCCGTACTCGCTGTCCGGCGCCGCGGGGTAGGCGGCGTCCTCGTGCAGGCTGACGTTGTCGGGGTCGCGCTGGCTATGCTCGGGATAGATGCACGCCGACGACGAATAGAAAATGCGTTTGCTGTTGCGGCGCTGACAAGCCTCGAGCACGTTGAGATTGATGAGCGCCGAGTTGTGCATCACGGTCGCGTCGTTCTCGCCCGTGAAGATGTACCCGGCACCGCCCATGTCGGCGGCCAGCTGATAGATCTCGTCGAAGCGAACGTCGACGGCCTCGCGGGCAATGGCCTGGTCGCGCAGATCTCCCATCAGGAAGTCGTCGGCCTCGGTCTCGCTGAACTTCGGGTACTTGAGGTCCACCCCGCGCACCCAGAAGCCCTCGCGCTTCAGGCGCTTGACGAGATGGCTGCCGATGAATCCGCCGGCTCCGCAAACCAAGGCTCGTTTCATCGCCTGCCCTACCTATTCACCCGCCTGCGACGGCGCTCTGATGGGCATGCTCGACCGAGACAGCTGCTCGAGCACGCCGGCGCAACCCTCGGCGTCGCCAACATCGACGCGCCAATAGGGCACGCGCATCTCATCCCTGCACAGCCGGTGCACGTCCGACCGCTCACTGCCGATGAACAGCACCGGCCGGCCCGACTCGATGCAGCCGCGCACCTTCGACGGCAGCACGAGGCCGACGAAGGCGTCGGAAAGCGTAATCAGATGTGCATCAGGCGTCACCAGGAGACTGGCCACCTGCTCCGTCGGAACCGGCGCACCCCGGATGAACGGCAGTGATCGGGCCTCGAGCGCGGCCTCGACCTTCTCTGCTCCCCTCCCCACGGCATTAAGCCACAGCAGGACGCGCCCGCTGCCGGTCCGATGATGCCGGGTATAGCCCTCGACGAACGTGTCCACGTCGTGCGCCACTCCCCAGTTGCCCGAGTAGAGCAGCAGGCACTTGCTGCGCGCCGCCTCGGGTCGCGCCAGCGGCCGGGTCTCGGGTCCGATCTCAACCGGAGAGGGGTCGGGCTGGTATCGGATGCGCTCGGGCGGGATGCCGATCGCCGCCAGCCGCTCCATCTGATCGTAGCCGAGTGCTTCGAAGACATCGACGCGCCGCCGCCAGAACAAGGTCGCCCGATAGAGCAGGCGCAGCAGCAGCGATGGCCGGGAACGCTCGGCCATGGCGCACTCGGGATGAAAGTCCGTGATGCGATAGACGAGCTTCTTGCGCAGCCAGATGTTTGCGGGCGCGATCCAGTGCAAGAACAGCGGCGGGCTGCCGGTGAACACGATGCGGTTGGTGCGCCTGAGTAGCGGCCAGGCCGAAAAGAGTAGGCGGGTATTGATGGCTGCCGTCCACCAGAGGCGCTGGACAAAGTTGGTCTTGTCGTAGGCGCGGGCCTCGAGCCTCAGGATGCGCAGATGCCCGCCGCCGATCTCCTCCTCGCTCGTCATGCTGTCCTTGGAAGAGAGCCCGATCAACACTACGCGCTCGCCCTGCTCGGCCAATTGTCGTGCAAACAGCAGGCTGTACTGGCCGACCGCGCCGAAGTCGGGCGGCAGCCAATCACAGATATAGACCGTGTCCAGATCCTCTTTGGTCGGTTGCACGCTTGCGTTGGCCTTGCTTGGATATCTTCTCCGAGATCGCTACCTGGCGCCGGAGCCCTCGCCTCGCCTGATCATCGTGTTGCCGATGACGAGCACGTCCATCCTCGTCCTCAAGAAACAGTCCAGCGCCTCCTCCGGCCGGCACACGACCGGCTCGTTCTCGTTGAAGGAGGTATTGAGCACGATCGGCACGCCGGTCTCTCTTCTGAAGGCGTCGATCAGGCGCCAGTAGCGCGCGTTGGTCTGCCGATGCACGGTCTGCAGGCGGCCCGATCCATCGACGTGCGTGACGGCGGGGATCTGCGTCCGCTTTGCCTCCCGGATCTGGAAGACCTGCATCATGAACGGCACGTCGGCTTCTTCCTCGAACCACTCCTTCACATACTCGCGCAGGATCGAAGGCGCAAACGGCCGGAACGACTCGCGCCGCTTGATCTTGAGATTAAGGATATCTTTCATGTCCGCACGGCGCGGATCGCAGACGATCGACCGGTTGCCGAGCGCGCGCGGCCCCCATTCCATCCGGCCCTGGAACCAGCCCACCACCAGTCCATCGGCGATTGCCGCAGCGGTGCGCCGGCAAAGCTCCTCCTCGTCCACGATCTGGGCCGCCTCGCAGTCCTGCGCCTCGAGATCGGCGGCACGCGCGGCGAGCACCGCCTCGATCTCATGGTCTTGGAAGCGGGGCCCCAGATAGGCATGGTCCATGACCACGTGGCCGGTGACGGCATCGCCATCGAGCGCGGACTGGTGCGGCTGGGAGGGATTGCTGTTCAGCGTGTGCCAGACCTGCAGTGCGGCGCCGATCGCGCCGCCGGCATCGCCCGCCGCCGACTGGATGTAGACGCGCTTGAACGGCGTCATGCGTCGCACCTTGCCGTTGGCCACCGAGTTCATGGCACAGCCGCCGGCAAGCGTCAGGCTTTCGAGCCCGTGGCGTTGGTGCAGCTGATTGAGAAGGTGGAAGAACGCGGCCTCGTACATGGCCTGCGCCGAGCGGGCGATGTCGCGATGTCGCTCGCTCGGCGGCTCCTCGGGTTTGCGCGCCGGGCCCAGCAGCTCCTCCAGCTCGGGGCCGAACAGCGTGCCGACCGCCGGCGCGCCGCCGTCCCAGGTGTAGGCGATCTTTTCGCGATGGTGCCTGAAGAAAGCGAGATCGAGCGCGAAGCCGCCGTCGTCCGCCAGCCTCACGATCCGCTGCATGCGCTCGACGAAGCGGGGCTGCCCATAGGGCGCGAGCCCCATCACCTTGTACTCGTCGCCGTAGTGAGGGAAGCCCAGATACTGGGTGATCGCCTGGTAGAAGACGCCGAGCGAGTGCGGGAAGTAGACGCGGCCCTCGACATCGATCGCGCTCTGCCGGCCCACGCCCCAGGCGGCGCTGGAGAAGTCGCCGAAGCCGTCGACCGAGACGGTCGTCGCCTCGCGGAAGGGCGAGACGAGAAAGCAGGAAGCGAGATGGGCGAGGTGATGCTCGACGCGATGCACCTTGCCCTGGAAGGGGGTCGCGGGAAACGTGTGCGCGAGCTCGGTCTCGACCGACTGCCGCTTGGCCTGGTTGCGCACCCGATCGAGGATCAGCCTGATGTCGGGGCGGCGACGCAGGGCATAGCCGACTTTCCTGAGGAAGCTCGCGCCCGGATCGGAGTTGACGGCGACGTGGTCGACTTTGGCAAGCGACAGGCCGGCTTCATCGAGGCAATACCGGATCGCCTGCGAAGGGAACCCCGCCCAGTGCTTGATGCGCCGGAAGCGCTCCTCCTCGGCGGCGGCAACGATCTCCCCGTCCCGGACGAGGCAGGCGGACGCATCGCCGTGATACGCGTTGAGACCCAGGATCGCCGTCAAGCTCTGCCCCGTAGGTTCGCTGCGCCGTCAGCCTATAGCCGCAGGCTGGCGCTGACGATGGGACGATCCGAAACAAGGTTGTCGGACAGGGCTCTCCCGGCGCGTAGACGCCGGCTCAGCAGCGCGCGCCGGCGGGCTCGGCGCTCAGCGCGCCGAAAAGGCCCGCCCGAAGGTCGCAGACGACGAGCCGGCGCTGCCCTTCGGTCTCGGCGAGCAGATGCACGTGCACCTCGTTGGCGCCGAGGGCGGCGCCGTGCTGGCGTATGCGAGCGAGATTGAGGGTCGGCGCGGCGCTCTCGCCGCTGGCGATATGCAGCACCCGGCAGTTGCCGTCGCCTTCGCGGCGGACCAGCAGGTATGTCGCCTGCGGCACCGGGGGACACTCGATCAGGCTGTAGACCGTATGCACATAGCGCCGCCCCGAGGCGCCGCGCCAGAACTGGCAGCGCGCTGCCTTGTCGGTCGCGAAATCTGCCGCCGGCGGGGGCGAAAACGGCCGGCGCCGGGCAGTCTGTGCGAGCGTGAGAATCTGGGCGGCCATGCCTGCAAGAGCCTTCGCAGTGGAGCGATCTCAGGTTGCTCGGATAGGCTGCATTTTCAGCCGAAATATGGCTGTAGCTAAGTCATTTCAAGGCACTGAGCGGTCTCTACACTTCACGCTGCATCACACTGCATTGAAGAGTGCGGCACCGCTCAGGCTCGGTCAGTTGCACTTCGAATAGCCGCACGACCCGCACACCAGGCAGCCTTCCTGGCGGCGCAGCGTGCGCTGGCTGCAGCGGGGGCACACGCGCCCGAGGCTCGCTTCGGCCGGGTGCGGCCCGGCCTGAGGCTTGCCTGAGGCTCGGCCTGAGGCTCGGCCGCTGCCAGGGCCCTCTTCTCCGCCCCTGCTTCCTCACCCGCGCGCGGCTGTGGCACCAGGAAGCCGGTGCGGATCATGTGCGTCTCGATGACGCCGCCGATGGCGGCCAGCAGGCTCGGCACGTAGTGCCCGCCCATCCACTGCCCACCCTGGGGATCGAACACGGCCTTGAGCTCCTCCACGACGAAGGCGACATCGCCGCCGCGGCGGAAGATGGCGCTGATCATGCGCGTCAATGCCACCGTCCAGGCGTAGTGCTCCAGGTTCTTGGAGTTGATGAAGATCTCGAACGGCCGGCGTCGTGCCGAAGGCGCGCCTCCAGCATGACCATCGCGCTCGATGTCGTTGATGGTGATGTACATGGCGTGGTCGCTGCCGGGCCATCTCAGCTTGTAGGTGTAGCCCGCCAGCACGCCCTCGCGCTCGAGCGGCTTGGCCATGTAGACGATCTCGCCCTGGCGCTCGGGAAGCACGAGCCCGGGAAGGAGCGGCGTCTCGGCCGCAGCCGCTTCGTCGTGGTCGGCCGCAACGGCAACAGGCGTCGGCGGAGACGCGGCCGGCCTGGCGGCCGTGCGGCTCAGCACCGCGCCCGTCACCGCATTCGGCCGGTAGGTGGTGCAGCCCTTGAGGCCCAGGTCGTAGGCTTCGAGATAGATGTCCTTGAAGGCCTCGAAGCTGATGTCCGCCGGGCAATTGATGGTCTTGGAGATCGAGCTGTCGACGTGGCGCTGCAGCGCCGCCTGCATCTCCAGATGCGCGCGCGGGTCCAGCTCTTCGGCCGTCACGAAGGCCTCGCCGAGCGGCGCATTGGCGCCGAACGTCTCGCGGTAGAGGGCGTGCGCGTAGTCCTCCACGGTCTCGGTATGCGCGGCGCCGTCGCGCGCCAGCACCCGGCGCTCGTAGCGGAAATCGAACACCGGCTCGATGCCGGAGGAGACGTTGCCCGCAAGCAGCGAGATCGTGCCGGTCGGCGCCACCGACGTGACGAGCCCGTTGCGCATGCCATGCTTGGCGATGGCCGAGCGGACATCGCCGGGCAGCCGCTGCACGTGCGCGGATGCCAGAAATCGCTCCTCGTCGTAGAGCGGAAACGAGCCCTTCTCGCGGGCGAGATCGGCGCTGGCGAGGTAGGCTGCCCGCTCGATCGCCGCCATCCAGCCTTCCGCCAGGGCCACCGCCTCGGGTGTGCCGTAGCGCACGCCGGCGAGGATCAGGGCGTCGGCCAGGCCGGTGACGCCGAGCCCGATACGCCGCTTGGCCCTCGCCTCTTTCTTCTGCGCGGGAAGCGGATAGTTGGAGATGTCGATCACGTCGTCGAGAAAGCGCACGGCCGTCGCGGTGAGCGCTTCGAGGCGGGCCTGATCGAGGCGCGCCCGGCGCGTGAAGGGCTTGTCGATCAGGCGGGCGAGGTTGATCGAGCCAAGCAGGCACGCGCCATGCGGCGGCAGCGGCTGCTCGCCACAATTGTGAGCCAGAAAGCCGTTCGCATCGAAGGCGTTCAGGCCCGGAACGGATACGTCGTAGACTGCCTCGGCACTATCGCTCGTCACCGACACGACCTTGGCGATGAAGCGCTCCCGGTTGACGGCTCGCCTGTAGTTCGCCAGCGCAATCGCAAGCCGCGAAGCCTTGTCGTGGTCGGCGAAGCCCACGAGATCGCGAAACTGAATCAGGTTTTCGCCGGCAATCACAAGCTCATGTTGCCCATCGGTCGGATAATCGGCATGACCACCATGCCCGTCAGGCAGGCGCGTGACGCCCGCCTGCCTGCGCCCCCGATAAATGCACGATGCGATGCCCAGCCGCAGCAACATCCGCTGGACAGCTTGCAGCCGCGAGAGATCGGATTGGGCGAGCCGAACGCTTACCCCCTTATGCTGCGTCCCCTGCACCGACCCGTCGCTGTCGAAAAAGCCACGCAGAAAGCCCTGATAGAAACAGCTGGATCCGCGCTCCATCACCGGCGTGATGGTCTTGTGCCCCGGTCGCATCCCGACGCGCCCCGCAAGCTTCGTCAGTGACGCCAAGCTGAGGCGATGCTCGTTTCTCCCCCGCACCTCGTACCAGCCAACGAAGTCCGCCCGGTGCGGCAAAGTATCTGCCGCTTCCAGTGCCTCCGCCATGACACCATCGACACCTGAATTTGGCGCTCCATTTACGACTGCGGCCGGACGCCAGACGGAGAGGACCGCCTTGTCCGCTTTCAAGGTGCCATCGCCGACGAGTAGCCCGAGCAGATAGCCCTCTGCGCGCGAGAACTCGCCCTCCCACACTGGCTGAGCCCTATGATCGTTGAGCTCAACGATATCGCCTGCTCTCAGATTGCCCGCAGCGCACCAGTCTGATTCGGTTCGGTAGCGCGTAACCGACGAAACGCGCTTGATGCGATGATCCGCGGTTAGCCGCAAAACATATCCCTCAGCGGTCTCCAGCTTTACGACCGGCTTTGTTCCTGTCGCGAAGAACCCGTCGCATCCGGTGGAATGATCCTGGCCGTCGACGCGGATCTTGAATGCCCGGCCGATGAGATCGCGTACTTGGCGTGGACCGTCCGCCGTGTGCACCCAAGTATCCCCTGGCACGCATGGATTGGTGGCGCTGATCTCCTCGCAGTAGGCGAGGTTGTTCTGGGCATTGATGCGGTCGATGAACACCACGCCCGGCTCGGCATAGTCGTAGGTGGCGCGCATCATGCGGTCCCACAGCATGCGCGCTTCCACCGTGCGGTAGACCTTGCCATCGAAGGCCAGGTCCCAGGGCTCACCGTTGCGCACGGCGCGCACGAAGGCGTCCGTCACCAGCACCGACAGATTGAAGTTCCGCAGCCGTGCCGGGTCGCTCTTGGCATCGATGAAGGCTTCGATGTCGGGATGGTCGCACCTGAGCGTCGCCATCATGGCGCCGCGCCGGGCGCCCGCCGACATGATGGTGCGGCACATGGCGTCCCACACGTCCATGAAGCTCACCGGTCCCGAGGCATCGGCGCCGATGCTCTTCACCAGCGCGCCCTTCGGACGCAGGGTGGAGAAGTCGTGCCCGATGCCGCCGCCCTGCTGCATGGTGAGGGCCGCTTCCTTGACGTTCTCGAAGATCGAGGAGAGGTCGTCCTCGATGCGCCCCATCACGAAGCAGTTGAAGAGCGTGACGGCGCGTCCGGTCCCGGCGCCCGCAAGGATGCGCCCGGCCGGCAGGAAGGCGAAGTCGGCCATCGCCTCTCTGAATGCCTTGGCCCACCGGGCCCGCCCGCGCTTGGGCTCGGCGGCAGCCGCCGCGCTCGCGACCCGCGCCCAGGTGTCCTCGATGCCGCGGTCGAGCACGCTGCCGTCGGCCGCCTTCAGCCGATACTTCATGTCCCAGATCTGCTGGGAAATGGGGGGCAGGATTGGCGAACGCGGGGTCATGTCATGTCGGTACTTGAACGGGTGAGGTCGCCCAGTCGATGTTCCTAATATGTTCCGGGCCGGTCCCTAGATCAACCCCCGGCACTCCGACTGGATTTGGTGAGGGTAGTCTAACTGCAAAAGGGTTATCGCTTCGGGAAGAACGGGGGCTGGCCGTGGTGGCTTTGGCGTCCGATGGCAACCACGACCAACCTAGATCTGCGGCGCGCCCATCCCCCGCACGCTGCCCCGGGCCGCCACCCTCTCCTCCTCGCCCTCGACCGGGGCCAGGATGCTCGCCGGCAGGTCGCGGCCGCGCGCCACCCCGATCACCTCCATCGGCTCCTCGACCCCCCGTATGGTGACCGTCAGGGCCGGACCCACGTCCGCGCTGCACCCTGCGTACTGGGCGACCTCCGCCGACATCACGATCTGGAAGCCCTTGTCCTTGGCCACGCCCTCGAGCCGGCTCGCCACATTGACGGCGTTGCCGACCACGGTCAGGTCGACGGCCTCGCCGTAGCCGATGCGACCCAGCAGCAGCGGGCCGGCGTGGATTCCAATCCCCACCCGCAGCGTTTGGCCGATGTCCACGCCGAGCTTGGCATTGACGTGGTCCAGCGCCAGGTCGATTGCCCGCGCCGCGCGGAGCGCTTGGCGACAACCCGCCTCCACGCCGTGCTGCTGGCCGAAGATCGCCAGCAGGCCGTCGCCCAGGAACTTGTCGATCCAGCCGCCATGCGTGTGGATGGTCGATCCCATGGCCGCGAAGAACTCATTCAGGATGAACACGACATCGTAGGGCAGACGGCTGCGCGAGAGCTGCGTGAACTCGCGCATGTCGAGGAACATGACGGCGAGGGGTTTCTCAACGCCGGCCGAGTCGAGCTCCTGGAGGTCGGCCGATTGCGGTCCGGCGCTCGCCGGCCGCAACAGGCGCGACACTGTCAGCGAGCAATCGGGACGCACCTGGCAGGCAAGGCGCACGTTGGGCGGCGCGGCGATGCTCGCAAGCGTGACGGCCTCCGGGAACCCCGGCGGGTTGATCGGAGCGTCGCTCTCGTCGATCCGCACCCGGCAGGTCGAGCAGCGCGCGCGTCCCCCGCACACGGAGGCGTGCGGGATGCGATGCATCCGGCTGATCTCGAGCAGCGTGGGGCCGAACGGCACTTTCACGGTGGGGCCGCCGGTATAGGTGATCGACATCTTCGGCCGCGCGCTCTGCACGTACCAGCGCCAGCCGATGTAGGCGGCGACAAGCAGCAGGACCGCAGCAAAGCCCAGGCGCACCAGCATCCGGTACCAGGCCAGGAGCCCCGCGTCGGTGGCGTTGGGCCAGTTGGTCAGCTCCTTGATGCGGGCGAACATCTCCGGGTTCTCGATCGACTGGGTGACCGTGCGCCCCGCCACCATGAACCCGCCCAGCGCCGCCAGCGGCACGGCGATGGCGATGAACAGCAGCACCGGCTGCAGCTTGCGATAGGGCGCGTGGAGCCGCAGCCAGAAATGAATGCCGAGACACCCGTGCGTCCACACCAGCAGCAGCAGCGTGCTCTGCGAGATCGCGCTACTCGGCCACAGCCGCGGTAGCTCGTAGAGGTAGATGTCATTGACGTTGAAGAACACGTGCGAGATGCGCGTGTTGACGATGTGTGGGAAGAGCAGGAAGGGGATCGCGAGGCCGAGGACAAGCTGCGCCAGCTCCCAGGCCGGCAGACGGAAGGTGTTGCGGTTGGCGAGTTTGTAGAGCGCCAGCGCGATGTGTGCCACCAGCGCCATGACCAGCACGAAGGTGCCGGGCAGCGAGCGCGTCACCATCTGCCGCCACGCCTGCACCTCGTGCATGGTCTGCAGATCAACCAGCCCCATCGCCGTGTTGAGAAAGTGCGTGGCGGCAAACGCGAACAGCACGAGCCCCGAGGCGATCCGGAGCCGTTGCGCGAGCTCGCCTCGAAGCAGGATGTGCATGCGGTGTGGGATGCCGGGGTCCATCGTTCGCCGTCACCATAGGCTCAGGCTCAGGCGTTGAGAATAGCACCTAGAGCAAGATCGTTTCTGATCGAAGCACTATGCTTCGATCACGGAACGTGAATCTTGCTCTCAACATATTGAATAGGGCAGGATTCACGCTTCGGATGGAATCGCCTTGCTTCGATCGCGACGTTTCGGCCGAAGCGCAAATCCTGCTCCAGTTGGCGGCTCGGCGGGGTCAACTCCCCGGCTGCTCGGCGGCACCGCCCTGCGGCGGGCTCCCGGCGACAGCCCCGTGCGCGCCTTCCGTCCGGTGCTCCCTTGCCACGTACGTATAGACGGCGGGCGTCACGAACAGCGTGAACATCGTGCCGATGGTCATGCCCGAGGCGATCACGAGGCCGATCGAGAACCGGCTGGCGGCGCCGGCACCGGAGGCAATCAGCAGGGGCACCATGCCCACCACCATGGCCGCCGTCGTCATCAGGATGGGGCGGAGGCGGATGGCGGCGGCCCGCTCGATCGCCTCGCGCCGGCTGAGCCCCTCGCGCTCCTGCAGGTGGTTGGCATAGTCCACCATCAAGATGCCGTGCTTGGAGATCAGGCCGATCAGGGTGACGAGCCCGACCTGGGTGTAGATGTTGACGGTGGCGAGCCCCAGGTTGAGCGGCAGCAGCGCGCCGAACATCGCCGTCGGCAGCGCGATCAGGATGATCAGGGGATCGCGAAAGCTCTCGTACTGCGCGGCAAGCACCAGATAGATGATGATGAGGGCGAAGGCGAAGGTGATGACCAGCGTGCCCCCTTCCTGCACGTACTGCCGGCTTTCCCCCTGGAAGTCGTAGGAGAAGCCCTCGGGCAGGTGATCCCGGGCGGTAATCTTTAGGAAGTCGACGATCTCCCCGACGGTGCGGCCCGGAAACGGCACCCCCGACAGCACGGCCGAATTGAGCTGCTGGAAGCTCGTCAGCGCATTGGGCTGCACCGATTGCTGGACCGCGGCCACGCTCGACAGCGGCACCAGGGCCCCCGCGCTGGTGCGTACCTGGTAGCGCTCGAGCCATTCCGCCGTCAGCCGGAAATCGCGTGGCACCTGCGGGATCACCTGGTAGCTGCGGCCGTAGAGATTGAACCGGTTGACGTAGTTGCCGCCCAGCAGCGTCGCCAGCGACCCGCCGATGTCCGACATTCTGACACCCAGCCGATTGGCCTTGTCGTGGTCGATCTTCAGCTCGACCTGGGGCGTCTCGAACTTCAGGTCAGTGTCGGTGAAGATGAAGAGCCCGCTCTTCTTGGCTTCCGCCTGCATGTCGGCCAGCACCTGGGCCAGCTGCGGGTAGTCCGCCGTCGTCTGGATCACGAACTGCACTGGCGGCCCGCCTCCCGCCGCGCCCGGCAGCGACGGCAGGGCGAACGAGATCGCCTGCGCGCCGGCTATGCCTGCCAGCTTGGGTTGCAGGCTCTGCAGGATCTGCTTCTGGGTGCGCTTGCGCTCCTCCCATGGCTTGAACAGGATGCCGGCGATCGCCTGGTGCACGTTGCCGCCGATGCCGTTGATCAGAAAGACGTGCTCCTTCTCGGCCACCGTCGCGAACACCTTGTTGAGCTCACCGGTCGCCTGCTCGAGATAGTCGAGGTTCGCCGTCTGGGGCGCCTTGACGATGTTGAACAGGATGCCCTGGTCCTCTTCCGGTGCGAGCTCCTTTTGCGAGGTCGTGTACATGATGGCGGTGGCGGCCATGACGCCAACCAGGACCAGCAGCGTCACCGGCCGGTAGTTGAGCGTGCGGTTGAGGCGGCGCTCGTAGCGTCGGCGCACGCTGTCGAACAGGCGGTCGAGAAAGCGTCCGAACATGCCGGTGGTCTGATGCGCCCCGAGCAGCTTGGCCGCCATCATCGGCGACAGCGTGAGCGCGATGATGCCGGAAACGACGACGGCGCCGGCGAGCGTGAAGGCGAACTCGCGGAACAGCGCGCCGGTAAGTCCGGCGACGAAGCCGATCGGCGCATACACGGCTGCCAGCGTGATGGTCATGGAGATGACCGGAATTGCGATCTCGCGCGCCCCCGTCAGGGCCGCGTCGAATGGCTGCATCCCCTCCTCGACGTGGCGATGGATGTTCTCGACCACGACGATGGCATCGTCGACGACCAGTCCGATCGCCAGCACGAGCGCCAGCAGAGTGAGCAGGTTGATGGAATAGCCGAGCGCCAGCAGCGCGAACATAACGCCGATCAGCGACAGCGGAATGGTGACGATTGGGATCAGCGTGGAGCGCAAATTGCCGAGAAACAGGAAGATCACCACGATCACGATTCCCGCCGCCTCGAGCAGCGTCGTCTGCACCTCCCTGATCGATGCATCGATGAACTTGGTCGCGTCATAGGCGATTGCCGCCTCCATGCCCGTCGGCAGCTGCCGCTGGATTGCAGGGAACGCCTTGCGGACGTTGCCGATCACGGTCAAGGGATTGGACGTTGGCGTGGTGTAGACGCCGATGAACACGGCCTTCAGGCCGTCGAATACCGACGAGGAGTCGGCGCTCTCCGCCCCCAGCTCGATGGTCGTGAAGTCGTTGAGCCGGATCAGCGCATCGCCGTGGGTCGCCACCACCAGCTTGCCGAATTCGACCGGATTGTTGAGCGCCGTCTCGGCATTGATGGTGGTCTGCACGAAGTCGCCCTTCACCTGGCCCGCGGCGCTGGTGAAATTGTTGGCGATAAGCGCGTTGCGCACGTCGAGCGGCGTGACGCCGAGGGCGGCCATCTTGTCCGGGTTGAGCCAGATGCGCATGGCGAACGTCTGCCCACCGAGGATCTGCGCGTTGGCGACCCCATCGATGGTCTGCAACCGCGGCTGCACCACCCGGGTCAGGTAGTCGGTGATCTGCGAGGCGTTGATCACCTTGCTGTTGAAGGAGAGGTACATCAGCGCGTACGGCTCGCCGGTCTGCTTGACCACCACCGGGTCCTGGGATTCGGCCGGCAGCGCGCCCTTGACCTGCTGGATCTTGGACAGCACGTCGGCCACCGCGCGGTCGGGATTGGCATCGAGGCGCAGGTTGAGCGTGATCACGCTCGTGTTCTGTTGCGAGGACGAGGTGAGTGTGTCGATGCCCTCGGTACTGGCCACGGCCTGCTGCAGCGGCGTGGTGATGAACCCCTTGATCGCATCCGCGTTGGCGCCGGGATAGGACGTGGTGATGGTGATGGTCGTGTTGGTGATCTTCGGGTACTGCCGCACCGGCAGATTGAAGGCGGAGGCGAGCCCGATGAGCAGGATCAGCAGGCTCACCACGCTCGCAAGCACGGGCCGCCGGATGAAAATGTCGGTGAACGTCGCCATGTGCCGGTTCGCTATTGTTTGGGGCGCACTTCGGGCCGCTTGGGCACCTGGGTGTTGTCGATGCGGATGCTGGCGCCGGGGTTGAGCTTGAGCTGGCCGGTGGTGACGACCATTTCGCCGGCTGCCAGGCCCGAGGCTATGGCCACGCGATCGTCACGCTCCTGGCCCGTCTTCACGAAGCGGCGCTCGGCGATGTGCCCGGCCCCGGCAGGCTGCGCGGATGCCTTTGCCGGCTGCGTCCCGTCCTTTGCCGAGGCCTCCTTCACGACGTAGATGCTGTTGCCGTACAGGCTGAACGTCACCGCGGTACGGGGCACGGTGACCACGTCGACGGGGTCGCCCGCCAGCACCGTGACGTTGGCGAACATGCCCGGCAGCAGCACGCCATCCTTGTTGGCAAGGGTGCCGCGCACCAGAAGCGTGCGCGTATCCTGCGCAACGCGCGCATCGAGCGTCTCGATCTTGCCTCGGAAGATCTTTCCCGGCAGCGCATCGACGGTGAGCTCGATGGTCTGGCCGACCGCCAGTTTGCCGATCTGCTGCTCCGGCACCGGGAAATCGACGCGGATCGGATCGAGCGCCTGCAGGGACACCAGCGCCAGGCCCGGCGAGACGTATTGTCCCTTGTTGACCTTGCGAATGCCGAGCCGGCCGGCGAACGGTGCCAGGATCGACTTCTGGGCGATGATCGCCTCGATGCGTTTTACGGCCGCCGTGGCCGTGTCGCGCTTGGCGCGCGCGGCGTCCAGGTTGGCCTCCGAGGTGACGCGCTTTTGCATCAGCTCGACCTGGCGCTCATAGGCCACCTCCGCTTCCTTCAGCGTGGCCTTGGCGCTGGCCAGATCGGCGGTCTCGACGGCAATGTCGAGTTGGATCAGCTTGCCCCCCTCGTCCACGCGCTCCCCGCTCTCGCGCACGATCTCGGTGACGACGCCGGAGACCTGGCTCGCCACGTCCACGCCCTGGTAGGCGACCAGGGTTCCGATCGAGGGGAGCCGCTCGCCCCACTTGTCCATGCGGGCGGCTTCTGCCGTCACGGTCGCCGGCGGCGGCCTCATCTGCGAGATGACGGCCTTAATCATCGACGGCTTCATGACGTAGTTGAAATAGGCGATGCCACCGACCAGCAGCAGGACGATCACGGCGGCAATGATGGTGCGTATCTTCATCGGTGCTCTCGAAGGCCTGTGCGGGGCCCGTGCGGAAGGCCTGATGGCTGCTGGTTACCGTTCAGTGTTGCCCGCCGCCGGCTCCGTCTTCATTTCGTCAGGTAAGCTCGAATGGGAACCTGTCCAGCAGCCGTGGACGCGAATGCTGTCAGACTGGATAAGACACCGCTAACCATGCCGCCAATGTCCACTGGCACACCGATGCTACCTCTCATCTGCCATGCTTCGTTAAGTCAACCCTGATATACGTTCGACGCAAAAAATTGGGCAGGGGAGCCAGCTTGAGCAGGGAACGCATAGCAGCCCTGCCCGGCCTATTTCCACAAGTGATGATAAGCAAGCTTATAATATAGCCATGATACGCTCCACCGAAGCCAGACGCGAAATCCTGTTCCAGCTCGCCGATGTCGCGCGCACGATGCGCACCTACGTCGATCAGCGTGCGCGTGAGCACGGCATGACGCGCGCGCAATGGGGCGCACTGGCGCGCCTCGAGCGGCAGGAAGGCATGACGCAGGCCGAGATGGCCGAGACGCTCGAGGTGCAGCCCATCTCGCTCCTTCGCCTGATCGACCGGCTGTGCGAGCACGGTCTGGTGGAACGGCGGCCGCATCCGCGTGACCGGCGCGCCAACCGCCTGTACCTGACGGACAAGGGACGCACCATGCTCGAGCACTTGGCGCCGCTCGGCAAGGAAGTCATCGCCGATATCCTCGCCTCGGTGCCGGAGCGTGACGCGGCCGATCTCCTGCGCACGCTGCTGGTGGTGAGAACCAACATCCGCAACGCCGCCGCTAGGCACGGCAGCGTGAACGGCGCTCGGGGTGCCCGCCATGGCCGTTAGCTCGAGCCTGCTGACACGCGCCGCCAGCGCGACCATCGCCCGCAGACCACGCGTGCCGTTGCGCACGGTGCTGCTGATCATCGTTCCGGCAATCGTCGCCAGCGTCGGCATCTTCTATTACCTGATGGGCGGGCGCTACATTTCAACGGACAATGCCTACATCGGCGCGCAAAAGGTCCTGATCACGCCGGAGGTGTCCGGCAAGGTCGTGAGCATTGCCGTGGTCGAGGGGCAGCTCCTCGAGCCTGGCGATGCGCTCTTCTCGATCGACCCTGAGCCTTATCGCTTCGCGGCGCAGGAGGCCGAGGCGAAGCTCGTCCGCATCAAGAGCGAGTTCGCAAACCTCAAGAGCACGCTGGCAAGCCTCGGCAAGCAGATTGCGCTCGCCCGGCAGAGCGTGGCCGCAGGCCAGGCCGACTATGACCGCAAGGCGGCCCTGCTCGACAGCCGCATCAGCGCGCCCTCCGATCTCGACAAGTCCCGCATCGCCTTGATGGCGTCCAAGTCCCAGCTCGAGCAGCTCGACCAGCAGCAGGCCGGCATCCGCAATCAGCTCCTCGGCGATCCCGAGCTTCCCGTCGAGAAGTATCCGCAGTTCGTCGAGGCGACCGTGGCGCTCGATCGCGCCAAGCGCGACCTCGCCAACACCGTGCTGCGCGCCCCCATCGCCGGCATCGCCACGCAGGTGACGAGCATTCAGATGGGCCGCTATCTGACCGCCGGCATGTCGGTGTTCAGCATCATCGGCACCGATGCCGTTTGGGTCGATGCCAACCCCAAGGAGACCGACCTCACCTACGTGCGCCAGGGGCAATCCGTCGCCATAACGGTCGACGCCTTCCCGTCGCGTCAGCTGCGCGGCATCGTCGCCGCCATCAGCCCCGGCACCGGCGCGCAATTCTCGATCCTGCCGCCGCAGAATGCGGCCGGCAACTGGATCAAGGTCGTGCAGCGCGTGCCCGTGCGCATCGCGTTCGACAAAGGTCAGGATCTGAGCCAATTGCGCTCCGGCATGAGCGCCACCGTCGAGATCGACACGGGCCGTCCTGCGAGGCTGACGCGGCTCTTCAATGCGAACGCCGTGGCCCAGGATCCAAAGCCGTGATCGCCGGCCGCGGCCTCAGCCCGCCGCTGCAGCGGCTGCTGATCACCGTCTGCGTGATGATGGCGACCATCATGCAGGTGCTCGACCTCACCATTGCCAACGTCTCCCTGCCCTACATGCAGGCGAGCCTGTCGGCCACCCTCGACCAGGTGAGCTGGGTGCTGACCTCCTACATCGTAGCCGCCGCCGTCATGACATCGCCGGTCGGCTGGCTGGCGAGCCGGTTCGGCATGAAGAAGCTGCTGATCACCTGCGTCATGGGCTTCACCGCTGCTTCGATGCTGTGCGGCATTGCCCAGACGATCGAGGAGATCGTCGTCTTCCGCGTGATTCAGGGCATGTTCGGCGCGGCGCTGGTGCCGCTGTCGCAATCCATCATGTTCAGCATCTACCCCGTCGAGCGACGTGGCTGGGCCATGTCGCTGTGGGGGATGGGCGTCATGATCGGCCCCGTCATGGGGCCGATCCTCGGCGGCTGGCTGACCGACACCTACACCTGGCGCTGGATCTTCTTCATCAACCTGCCCGTGGGCGTGGCGACCACGCTCGGGCTCCTCGCCTTCATGGACGAGACCGAGAACAGGCGCCCGCCATCCTTCGACTGGTTCGGGTTCGCCGCGCTCAGCCTCGCCATCGGCTCGCTGCAGCTCATGCTCGACCGGGGCGAGCAGCTCGGCTGGTTCGACGCCGAGGAAATCGTGCTGATGGCGATCGTGTCTGCGGCCGCCTTCTATTTCTTCATCGCCCATACGTTGACGACGCCGCGGCCGTTCATCTCGATGGAGATCTTCCGCGACCGCAACTTCCTGATCGGCCTGGTCTTCATGTTCATGGCCGGCGTCCTGCTGCTCGCCTCGATGGCGCTGATGGCGCCGTTCCTGCAAGGCGTCATGGGCTACCCGATCATCGACACCGGCCTGCTGCTCGGCACCCGCGGCATGGGCATGGCGGTCGCGATGCTGGTGGCGGGCCGGCTGCTGATGCGCACGGGCCCGCGCGTCCTGATCTTCTTCGGCCTCCTGTTCTGCACCGTCTCGCTCTACTTCACGATCGACTTCAGGCCCGACACCGCCGTGCGCACCATCATATGGACCAGCATCCTGCAGGGCATGGGGCTCGGCTTGATGTTCGTGCCCCTCAACACCGTCTCCCTCATGTCGCTGTCGCCGGACAAGCGCACCGAGGGCACCGCCATGTGGACGCTGATCCGCAACACCGGCAGCTCGATCGGCGTCGCCGTCGTGATCGCCAAGCTGACGAGCACGTCCACGCTCATGCACGCGCGCCTGATGGAAGACGTGACGCCCTTCAATCAGGCGCTCGCCGACCCGGCCGCCGCCATGCTCGATCCATCGACCGAGGTGGGGCGCGCGCTGCTCGAGAACCTCGTCACGCAGCAGGCCACGATCATCGCCTACGCCAACGACTTCAAGATGCTGGCGATCATGACCTTGCTGGCCTACCCGCTGATCCTGCTGTTCCGCACGCCGCGCCCGACAGGGGCTGCGCCCGAGGCGGTACCGGCGAGAGCCTAATATCCCCGACCCTTGTCGACGAGATGGGCGAACCGCTTGCCGGCGGCATGCGCCCGCATCTGCGCCAAGGCATAGCGCACGATGGCAATCGGCGCGCTCTCCGCTGCATTGTGCGGCGTGACCATGACGCGCGGGTGCGACCACAGTGGGCTCGAATGCGGCAGCGGCTCGGCCTCGAATACGTCGAGGGAGGCGGCGTAAAGGGTGCCCGCCTGCAGCGCTGCCAGCACGTCCGCGTCGATCTGTAGCCCGCCCCTGCCGGCGTTGATTACAGCCGGCCCCGGCAGCCGCGGATCGCGGCCGGAGCGGGAGAGCTTGGCGAAGAGCCCCGCGCTGAGCAGTCCCTTCGTGTCGGGTGTCAGCGGCAGCACAACGGCAAGAATATCCGTCTCCGCCAGGAACGCATCGAGCCCGTCCGGCCCGGCGTAGCATTCCATGCCGGGAATTGTCCGCGGCGAGCGGCTCCAGCCGCGCAGGCGGTAGCCCAGCACGCTCAATACGCGCGCCGCCGCCTGCCCCATCACGCCGAGCCCCATCAGCCCCACGCGGACCTCGTGCGCGGCGGGCTCGGGCAGGTACTTCCATACCTTGCGCGCCTGCAGCTCGCGGAACTCGGGCATGCGGCGGTGGTGATAGAGCACGTGCAGCGCGATGTACTCGGCCATGCGCCCGCTCAGGTCGGGATCGACGAAGCGCACCATCGGCACGTCGGGCAGATCGGGATCGTCCAGCAGGTGATCGACGCCGGCCCCGACCGAGACGATCAGCGCGAGGTTGGGCAGCGTCTTGAGCAGCCCCTGCGGCGCCTGCCAGGCGAGCACGTAGCGGATGTTCTCGCGGCGGCCGACGTCGGGCGCAACGCGCACGTCGAGGTCGGGGTCGAGCCTGCGCGCCAGCGTCGCGAATTCCTCCGCGCGCGAGCTGCAGGCGATGAGAAGTGCCATCGGTCGTTGCCTCCAGGGCCAAGGTTAGAGCGTCCGCCGCCGGCTGCCTACCGCCCAGCTGCGCGTAGGGTTGGGCGCGCCGCTCCCCAAGTCCCTGGCCCAGTTCTCTGCTCCCTGGTCTCAGCTCCCCACTCCCCAGTGCCTTTGATCTCCGGGCGCGAAAGGGCTACCAAGGCGAGAACGCTCTCACGCTGCCTGGGCTCGGCTCCATGACCGACATCGCCACCCGCGTCTACAACCACACCTGGAAGATCGACCCGATCGTGCGCTCGGTGATCGATACCGATTTCTACAAGCTGCTGATGGCGCAGACGATCTTCCGGCGGCACCGGGACACGCGCGTCACCTTCGGCATCATCAACCGCACCGTGTCGGTGAAGCTTGCCCGGCTCGTCGACGTGGGCGAGCTGAAGGAGCAGCTCGATCACATCCGCACGCTCTCGCTTTCCCGCGGCGAGTCGACCTGGCTGCGCGGCAACAGCTTCTACGGCAAGCGGCCGATGTTCGGGCCCGACTTCCTGGCCTGGCTCGAGGGCTTCCGCTTTCCGGCCTACCAGCTCGAGCGCAAGGGAGACCAGTACGAGCTGACCTTCGATGGCCCCTGGATCGAGACCACCATGTGGGAGATCCCGGCGCTCGCCGTGCTGATGGAGCTGCACTCGAGGGCCGTCACCAAGAGCATGGCCAAGTTCGAGCTGCAGGTGCTCTACGCGCGCGCCATGACGCGCCTGTGGGAGAAGATCGGCCGGCTCAATCAGCTCGCCGGCGTGCGCATCGCCGACTTCGGCACCCGGCGGCGGCATGGCTTCCTGTGGCAGGACTGGTGCGTGCAGGCGATGATGGAGGGGCTCGGCCCGGCCTTCCTCGGCACCTCCAACTGCCTGATCGCCATGCGCCACGAGGTGGAGGCGATCGGCACCAATGCGCACGAGCTGCCGATGGTCTATTGCGCGCTGGCCAAGAACGACCGCGAGCTGGCCGAGGCGCCCTACAAGGTGCTGGCCGACTGGCAGGCCGACTACGACGGCAACCTGCGCGTCATGCTGCCCGACACCTACGGTTCGGCCGGCTTCCTGGAGCGCGCGCCGGACTGGGTCGCGAACTGGACCGGCGTGCGCGTCGATTCCGGCGATCCCATCGCCGGCGGCGAGCTGGCCATCGACTGGTGGAAGCGGCGCGGGCAGGACCCCGCCGACAAGCTGATCATCTTCTCCGACGGCCTGGACGTGGAGGCCATCGAGCATATCCACCGCCACTTCTCGGGGCGCGTGCGCATCGGCTACGGCTGGGGCACCTTGCTCACCAACGACTTCCGGGGGCTTGGGCCCGACGGCCGGCTCGACCCCTTCTCCATCGTCTGCAAGGTGGTCTCCGCCAACGGCCGCCCGGCCGTGAAGCTCTCCGACAATCCGCTCAAGGCCGTCGGCCCGCCGGAGGAGACCGACCGCTACCGCCGCGTCTTCCGCGTCGGCGACCCAGGCCAGCCTGCCCGTCGCGGTATAGCGGGTACGCGTTCCCGGAAGCCGAGCCTCGGCTCGCAGGGCCGGGGCGAGGCTGTCCGGGATCCTGCCCCGAATTCTTGGAAATGCCCGCTCAACGCTCGAAGTCCTCGGCCGCATCACGGCGGCGGGCAGGACCCCGGCTCTACGCGCCCCGATTCCGATCGCGGCGCTCCGGCCGGGGACGCAAGCCGAGAGGATCGCCGGTGCAGCCCTACTGCCCGATCACCTTCCAGTTCTGATAGAATACATGGTTGAAGCTGCGCGAGATCAGCCGCACCACGGTGACGAAGGCCTTCATCACGCCCGGGAACGGCGACGGCCGGATGAAATCGACGAACAGGCAGTAGCGGGTCTGATCGGTCTCGTTGAACGACTGGTGCAGCAGCGTGTCGTCGAAGATGAAAAGCTTGTTCTCTTTCCAGTAGCTGGTCGTGTCGCCGACCACGATGTAGGCCGAGTGGTCGCTCATGTCGTTGAGATTGTAGAGCAGTCGCAGGCTTCCCCTGAGATAGCCGAAGTGCTTGGAGGTCGACACCTTCTTGGTGAACACCGACACGCCGATGGTCTGCATGTACTTCCAGTCCTCATGGAAGGCCGGAATGTCGAGGAAGGTGTCGACGTTCACCCCGTACCACTTGAAGAAGATCATGGTGCGGGCGTTTTCCTTCGAGCGCTCCTCCAGCTTGGCGACGAGGTTCTCGCGCTCGGCCGTGTCGATCAGGCGCTTGATCTCCGCCTGGTAGTCCTCGGGGAGGTCTTCCGGCCGGTAGATGCCCTTGTTCGTGTAGGGCAGCGATAGCAGGTCGAGCAGGACGTTGATGGGCGACAGCACCCAGGTGAGGAAGCCGTTGCCCAGGAAATACCGGCGCATCGTGTCGAGGCTCAGCGGCCGGTTCCGCCCCACGTCATAGAGCCCGCACACGACATAGAAGAGGGCGATCTTGGGCAGGAAGTAGCCGAAGGGCACGAACACGGCGAGCGGGAACAGGACGCGCCTGACGAGCAGCTTCTGCGTTCGTGAGAAGCTTCTCTTGCGATCGGTGCCGGCGGTGACTGCCATGGGACTCTCCCCCGAACACGACCTCGGCCGAGGCTCGGGCAAATCTTGTGAAAGCTTGCGACCGCTGAAGGACGGCGGCCATCCGCTGAAGCCCTACACCCGTTGCTATGGGCACGGAAGGGGCGCGCCATTGTCGCCGGCAACGTGTGGCACATTTGTGGGGATAGCCCCGACGCTTACCCCTGCCCCGCCAGCTCGCGCAGCTTCGCGCGCAGGGCCGCCTCGTCTGCCATGAAATCGCCGCCAACCCACCAGGCCTCGACCTCCCGCAAGAGCTTGCCCATGCGCGGCCCCGCCGGCACACCCAGGGCCATGACGTCATCGCCCTTCAAGGGAAAGCGCGGCGACTGCCAGCGCTCGGGCAGCGCGTAGCGATCGCGCCAGGACGGGTCGTCCGGGTCCGCGCCCGAGCGCGCCCACGCCACCAGCAGGCGGTCGCAATAACCGATCGCGCCCACCGCATAGAGATGGGCCTTGGCCGCCTGCTCGGGCGCAACCGGACCGATCTCCGCCGCGCGCGCACCGGCATGCTCGAGGCGGGCATGCTCGTCGTTGGAAAGGCGCAGACGGTCGCGCAGCCGGTCCGCGTCCTCGGCCACCTCCACGGCCAGCGCGGCGAGACGGAGAATGGCATCCGCAGCGAGCCCGATACCGGCTTCGATGGCCGCAAGGCGATCGAGCAGCCCCGGCCGCGGCGCGGCGGGGAGCACCAGCGTGAGGAGGCCGTAGCCGAGCATCCAGCGCACCAGCTCGGGCCCCCGCGGCGCGACCAGCAGGCGCAAAAGCTCGCCCCGCACGCGCTCGTGCGAAAGCCGCGCGAGCCCCTCCCGCTCGCGCACGCAAGCGGTCAGACCTTCCGTGTCCGGCGCGCCCGCGCCATGCTCCGCCGTCAAACGGAAGAAGCGCAGGATGCGCAAATAGTCCTCGCGGATGCGCGCGCGCGCCTCGCCGATGAAGCGCACGCGCCGGGCAGCGAGGTCGGCATAGCCCGAAAGCGGGTCGAACACCTCCCCGTCGGCGCCGCAATAGAGCGCATTGAGCGTGAAGTCGCGGCGGCGGGCGTCGGCTGCCCAGTCGCCGGTGAAGGCCACGGTGGCGTGCCGGCCGTGGGTCTCCACGTCCTCGCGCAGCGTGGTCACCTCGAACGGCACGTGGTTGGCAACCACCGTCACCGTGCCATGCGCGATGCCGGTCGGCACCGCCGTCAGCCCCGCAGCCTTCGCCGCGGCGATGACCTCCTCAGGCCGGGCCGGGGTGGCGATATCGATGTCGACGACGGGGCGGCGCAGCAGCGCATTGCGCACCGCGCCGCCGACCGCGCGGGCCTCGAAGCCGCGTGCCGCCAGCGCGGCAAAGACAGCCCGCGTCTCGGCGCTCTGCAGCCAGTCGGAGCCGGCAAGGCTCGGCGGTTTGCCGGACGGATGGGCGGCTGCCATCGCGCGTCGCTACTTGAGCTGGCCGGGCTCGATATGCCCATCCTGCATGCGCGGCGGCACGTAGACCTGCCCCGGCCTTCCGCCCGGCGTGATGGTCGCATAGTAGACGAGCGTGCCCGTGACCATCAGCGCGCCGGCGACGAACAGCCACACCAGCGGCGCATCGTTGATCACCTCGCCGGTCGAGCTGACGCCGCGTCGGGTCAACAGGACATAGCCGACGTAGATCGCGGTCGGCAGCAGGAACAGCAGGATGTTTTCGAGGACTACCCGGACCATTGCTGAAACAGCCTCTGGTGCATGTTCTTGATCATGCCGGCGGTGGCGCCCCAAATGTAGCGCCCCTCGTAGGGCATGGCGTAGAACCACCGCTCCCGGCCCCGCCACGCCCGCGACTGCTTCTTGTGGTTGGCCTCATCCATCAGGAAGGCGAGCGGCACTTCGAACGCCTCGACCACCTCGCGCCGGTCGAGGATCAGCGTGAAGCCGGGCCGCACCAGCGCCACCACGGGGGTGATCTGGAAGCCCGTGCCCGTGCGATAGCTGTCGAGATAGCCCAGCGGCTCGATGAAGTCCGCCGTGAGGCCGGTCTCCTCGCGCGCTTCGCGCAGCGCGCAATCGACGGGCGTGGTGTCGCATTCCTCGACCTTGCCGCCGGGGAACGAGATCTGGCCGGGGTGGCTCGGCATGTCGTGGGAGCGCTCGGTGAGCATCACCATCGGCGACTGACGCAGGACGATCGGCACCAGCACGGCGGCCGGCCGCGGCGGCTCCATCACGGCGAGGTCGCCCTTGAACTCGGGGTCCAGGTCCCAGTCGCTGGGGCCGAGCGCCCGGCCGCTGCGCGGGTCGAAGATGGCGGGCGACGGCGCCGCCAGCAGCCCGCGGCGTGCGCGAGCCCGCAAGCCAGCCTCGGTGAAAGGGTCGGTTGTGCTGTCGACGGGCATGTCCATGGGCCGCGACCATAGCACCGGCCCCTCGGGGCTGCCTAATGCTGGCGAGCTTGTCATCCCGGAATTTCGCGAAGCGAAATATCCGGGACCCAGAGTCAGGAAATACTCGTGTTGTTCGCGGCTCCTAGGTCCCGGCTCGCGCGCTGCGCGCTTGGCCGGGATGACAATCCTTATTCAATCGACGTAGGCGGTCTTGTCCGAGTCGAGCAGCGCGGCGACGCTGTCGAGATGCGTCATGCCGGCGCGGATCTTCGCCTGCGTCTCTTCTTCCATGCGGCGGATCTCGTCGAGCGCCGCCACCACGCCCTCGAGCGCGGCCTGCGGGATCACCACCACCCCGTCGCGGTCGCCCAGCACGACATCGCCCGGCTGCACGGCCACCCCACCGCACACGATCGCCAGGCCAACCCTGCCGGGACCGCTCCTGACGCAGGAGTTGGGCGTAACGCCGCGCGCGAACACCGGCAGCCCCGCGGGCACGATGCCCGTGCTGTCGCGCGCCATGCCGTCGACGACGATCGCCACGACCCCCTTGTTCTTGGCCATCATGGCGACGTTGTCGCCCACCACCGCCGTTTCCGAGAAGCCGTCGGCCGCCGCGACGATGACGTCGCCGGGCTCCGCCAGCACCAGCGCGGCAAGGATCGCCAGATTGTCGTCGGCGCCGGTCTGGCAGGTGAGCGCCGGGCCTACGAACTGCGCGCACTCTGGGTCCACCGGCTTGATGCGATGATCGAGCGCCGCGCGCCCCTGCAAGGCGTCGACGATATGGCCCGTCTGGGCGCCCGCGAGCTTGGCCAGCAGCTCGCGCCGGGGGCGCTGGAACGTGCGGCGGACGGTCAGCAGCGGCGGGTCCTTGAGCATGGCGGTTCCTGTTCTCGTTGTTCGGTATCAGGCAGCCGGCATCGGGAAGAAGACGCCACCGCTCCACAGTCCGAGCCTGCGGCCGTCCCTGGTATCGTGCTCGACGGCCAGCTCGACGAGGTCGTAGTAGAGCGCGCGCGTGACCAGCGCCTCGAGCCGGCCGCGCACGAGGAGATAGGGCTTCAGGCCCTGGCTCCTTTCCTCGATGCCGAAGCGCAGCGGGTGCTCCGGCCCGGCCGCGACGATGTCGTCGACGTTGGTGCGGAAGACGAGGCTCTGGTCGCGGCCGCTCCCCCTCACCTCCATCTCGACCGCCAGGAACGGCGCGTCGTCGACCGCCACGTCGATCTTCTCCGCCGGCGTCACGAGGTAGTGCTTCCCGTCCGCGTCCTTGCGCAGAACGCTCGCGAACAGCTTGACCAGCGGCGCCCGCCCGATCGGGCTGCCCTGGTAGAGCCACACCCCGTCCGAGCGGATCGCCATGCCGATGTCGCCGCAGTAGGGCGGGTTCCATTTCTCCACCGGCGCGGGCCCCTTGCCGCCGCGCGCCTTGAGCAGCGCCTCGAGCCCGCCGATGCGGTTGGTGGCGGCGTCTGTCGGCATCTTCGCTGCTACCCGTTTTGACTGGATGTCGTGTCGGCTGCGAGCGGCAGGTGCTCCCCTTCCCCTTGCGGGGAGGGGCCGGGGGTGGGGGTAGAAAGGATTGGTCGCGCCCGCATTTTCACCCCACCCCTAACCCCTCCCCGTGTCATGGCGAAGCCCTGCTCCGCATGGGCGGGAGGGGAACACCGTTGCACTCGTTTCTCGGTTCACGCACGACCGCTCCCGCCTCACTAGCTCGGAAAGCGCGGTAGTGGCTCTGCCTTGTCGTCGTCCAGCGGCGTGCGTGCCACGTTCATCATCATGGCGTTGAAGCTGTAGTAGCCGTTGAGCCCGATGAGATCGATGATCCCGTGCTCGCCGAAGTGGCCGAGCGCGCGCGCATAGGTGGCATCGCTCACGCTGCGGCGCCGATGCAGCTCGATCGAGAAATCATAGGCCGCGGCCTCCGGCTCGCTCATGCGCTCCGGCCGGCGCCCGTCGGCGATCGCATCGGCGACCTCCGCACCCAACCCCTCCTTGATGCCGATCTTGTGATGATGGAACCACTCGTAGTCCTGCGTCCACTCGCGGGCGGTGAGCAGGATCACCATTTCCCGGATCGGCCCGGGCAGAGCATTACGAAACCGTAAGTAATCGCCCATCGCCTTGGCCCGCAGCATCACCTCGGGCGAGCGCAGCATCACCGCGAACGGCCCGCGCGGCGCATACCCGCGCCCTGCCTCGAATTCCTCCGCCGCCCGCTTCTGCTCCGGCGTCATCTTGTCCGCCGGCACCGGCGGCAAACGGTCACTTGTCGTTACTTTGCGCATCGATCCTGCCCAGGTTGTCTCGGTTGAATTGGCCCCGAAGGTCTCGGGGCCCATATTTTGGCCCATTGCATGTTTGGGGACCAAATCCTAGCTGTTCATAATGCCACCATGTTTGCCGACACAGTTTCGCATTCTTCCCGGCCAGGCGTATAGTTCAAGGTCATGAGCACACTCATCCAAACCGACGATGCCATCGTTTCCCGCACCGAGGCAGCCGCCGAGCGCGTCCAGCGGGTCCACAAGGCAGCCTCCGCCGTCATCTTTGGTCAGGAGCAGGTGATCGAGCGCACGCTGGTGACCATCCTGTCGGGCGGACACGCGCTGCTGATCGGCGTGCCCGGCCTCGCCAAGACGCTGCTGGTGGAGACGCTCGGCAAGGTTCTCGGCCTCGATGCCAAGCGCATCCAATTCACGCCCGACCTGATGCCGTCTGACATCATCGGCGCCGAGCTGCTCGAGGACAGCGCGGGCGGTCCGCGCAGCTTCCGCTTCGTCAAGGGCCCGATCTTCGCCCAGCTCCTGATGGCCGACGAGATCAACCGCGCGAGCCCGAAGACACAGTCGGCACTTCTGCAGGCCATGCAGGAGCACCACGTGACGGTCGCCGGCCTGCGCCACGACGTGCCGGCTCCCTTCCACGTGCTCGCCACGCAAAACCCGCTGGAGCAGGAAGGCACCTATCCGCTGCCCGAGGCCCAGCTCGACCGCTTCCTCCTGCAGATCGACGTGAGCTATCCCGACCTGGGCGCCGAGCGCCGCATGCTGTTTGCCACCACCGGCAGCGACGAGCGGCGCGTCGAGCAGGTCCTCACCGGCCAGGAGCTGATGGCCATCCAGCGGCTGGTGCGCCAGCTGCCGGTGCCCGACAAGGTGGTCGAGGCGATCCTCAAGCTCGCCCGCTCAGCGCGCCCGGGTACGGGCGCCGGCGTCGATACCGATCGCCTGATCGCCTGGGGTCCCGGGCCGCGCGCCAGCCAGGCCCTGATGCTGGCGGTGCGCGCCAAGGCGCTGATCGACGGGCGGCTGGCACCATCGGTCGACGACGTGGTGTCGCTGGCGGAGCCAGTGCTCAAGCATCGCATGGCGCTGACGTTCGCGGCCCGCGCCGAGGGCGCCACGCCGACCGCCGTCATCAACCGCTTGGCAGCAGCGTTGGGGTAAGAACTCGGGTGGCGGCTCAGGTCTCTGAAGCGGCAAGAGCGAAATCCGGCCCGGGCAACATCTTTGCGCTCGAAGGCGAGGCCCACGCGCTAGCCGACCGCCTGCCCGAGCTGATGCTCGAGGCGCTGCGTGTCGCCAACACGGTGGCTCACGGCATCCATGGCCGGCGGCGCGCCGGAACCGGCGAGACCTTCTGGCAGTTCCGTCAGTTCCAGGCGAGCGACCCCGCCACGGTGATCGACTGGCGCCGGTCGGCGAGCTCCGATCACCTCTACGTGCGCGAGCGCGAGTGGGAGGCGGCGCACACCTTCTGGCTCTGGCCCGACGTGTCGCCGTCGATGGCCTTCAAGAGCCATCTCTCATCCGTCTGGAAACGCGACCGCGCCCTGGTGCTGACGCTTGCCATCGCCGAGCTTCTGGTGACCGCCGGCGAGCGCGTGGCCCTGCTCGGCCTGACGCCGCCGATGGCGAGCCGCAAGGCCACCTCGCGCATCGCCGAGACGCTCGCCGTCCATCACGGCAACTCCACGCTGCAGGTAAGCCTGCCGCCGTCCGCCCGCCTCTCCCGCTTCTCGAGCGTGCTGCTGTTCGGCGATTTCCTCGACCCGCCTGCCGCGATCGCCGCGCGCATCAACGAGATGGCGGAAGGCGGCGTGACGGGACACCTCGTGCAGATCCTCGACCCCGCCGAGGAGACCCTGGCCTACGAGGGCCGGATGGAGTTCCGCTCGCCCGAAGGCAGCGAGCGCTGGGTCGCCGATCGCGTCGAGACGCTCAGGCCGGAATATCAAAAGAGGCTCGCCGCCCATCGCGCCGAGATCGTGCAGGCGACGAGCCGCATCGGCTGGTCGTTCATGGTGCATCACACGGACCGGCCGGCGGCGGAGCCGCTGCTCTCCCTCATCATGCGCCTGCAGGGCGCCGTCGAGGACTACCGCTGGCGAGCGCCGGCCCAGGATGACGCCCAGTATAAAGGCATGGGAGGCGCGCGATGACGCTCGGCCCGATCGCCTTTCTGAGCCCCTGGCTGCTTGCCGGGTTGCTCGCGTTGCCGGCGATCTGGTGGCTCTTGCGCACCATCCCGCCGCGTCCGCGCCGGTTGGAGTTTCCACCCACCAGGATCCTGGTGGGCATCGAGAACCGCGAGAAGACACCGGCCCAGACGCCCTGGTGGCTGACGCTGATTCGCATGGCGGCGGCCGCCCTCGTCATCCTGGCGCTGGCCGAGCCGGTCCTCAACCCGGATCGCGAAAGCGCGCTCACCGGCTCCGGCCCCGTGGTGATCGCGGTCGACAACGGCTGGGCCGCCGCCTCGCAGTGGGGCGCGCGCACCTTCATGATCGACCGCCTGATCGCCGAGGCCGAGGCGCAGGGGCGGCCCGTGCTCATCGCACCGACCGCCACCGCCGGCAAGGCGCGCAGCCTGAAGATCGAGGCGCCGGCCGCGGCGCGGTCCACGGCCGCGGCCCTCCAGCCCCAGCCGTTCGCGCCCGATCGGGCCGCGACGGCGAAGGCGATCGCCGAGACCCTGCGCGGCGCCAAGGAGGCGAGCGTGATCTGGCTGGCGGATGGCATCGACCATGACGACGCCGCGCGCGCCTTTGCCGACAAGCTCTCCGAGATCGCGGGCGGCAAGCTTGCCGTCGTGGACACACGCGCGGGCCAGGAACCGCTCGGCGCCTTTGCCGGCGTGGTCAGCGGCGGCCGCCTCGAAGCGCAGGTGCTTCGCGCCTCGGGCGAAGCCCGTGCGGGCGCCCTGCACGCCATCTCCGCTCGCGGACAGCGCCTCGGCGATGCACCCTTCCAGCTTGGCACGGGCGAGACGCGCGCGCTGGTGACCTTCGATCTGCCGCTCGAGCTCAGGAACCAGGTCACCCGCGTCGAGATTGCGGGCGAGCGCTCGGCGGCGGCCGTGCATCTGCTCGATGCCCGCTCGCAGTGGCACCGCATCGGTCTGCTTTCCGGCGCCTCGCGCGAGGAGGCGCAGCCGCTGCTGGCGCCGCTCTACTACATCGAGCGGGCTCTGCTGCCGTTCTCCGAGATCGCCAAGACCGACGATTCCAATCTGTCCACCGCCGTCGACGGGCTCATCAAGCGCAACATCTCGGTGCTGGTGCTGGCCGACATTGGCACGCTGCCCCATGACATCCGCGAGCGCGTGGAGGAATGGGTGAAGAAGGGTGGCGTGCTCGTGCGCTTCGCCGGCCCGCGTCTGGAGCGGGGCGGCGACGATCTGTTGCCCGTGCCGCTGCGGCTCGGCGGCCGTACGCTGGGCGGCGCGCTGTCGTGGGCGACGCCCCAGCCGCTCGCTTCGTTCGGCGATGAAGGCCTGTTCGCCGGCCTCACGCCGCCGGCGGAGGTGGTGATCAACAGGCAGGTGCTTGCCGATCCAGCGGGCCTCGGGCCGGAGGTGAAGGTATGGGCGCGCCTCAAGGACGGCACGCCGCTCGTCACCGCGGCACGTCGCGGCGACGGCCAGCTCGTCTTCTTCCACGTCACCGCCAACTCCGACTGGTCGAACCTGCCGCTTTCGGGCCTGTTCGTGGAGATGCTGAGGCGCGTTGCCAGTCTGGGCAAGCTTGGCGGCGCCAGCGGTGCGCTCTCGGGCGACGCGGCGGCGGACGCTGCCAATTCCGCCGAGGTCCTCACCCCGCTGCAGGTCCTCGATGGCTTCGGCCTCCTCAAGAATCCCGCGCCGACGACACAGGCGATCGCCGCCGCCAAGATCCTCGACACCAAGCCCAGCGCCGAGAACCCGCCCGGCTACTATGGTCCCGCCGGCGCCCCCCGCGCGCTCAACCTGATGACCGCAAAGAGCCTCCTGAAACCCTTGCCGTCGCTGCCGTTGGGCACCGAGCGGCGCGTCTACGAGGGCAGTGCCGCCCAGCCCATCAAGCCGCAACTGCTTGCTACCGCGCTTACCCTGCTGTTCGTCGATATCGTTGCAGTGCTGCTCATCCAGATGGGCGGTATCATGTTCGGCCGTCGCCTGGGTCGAGCCGGCGCCGCGAGCCTCGCCGCCCTCTGCCTTGTGTCGGTGGCCATGCTGATGCCCGGTCCGGCGCACGCCCAGACCTCCTCGCCCAATGTCAGGGTGAGCCCCGCCGACGCGCGCGCCATCCAGGCAACCAGCAAGGTGACCCTGGGCTACGTGCTGTCGGGCGATGCGACCGTCGACGAGACGAGCCGGCAGGGGTTGACGGGGCTCGGCAAGTTCCTCACCGCGCGCACCGCGGTGGAGCCCGGCGAGCCCTTTGCCGTCAACATCCTCACCGACGAGATCGCCTTCTACCCCCTGCTCTATTGGCCCGTGCTTGCCAACGCCCAGCCCCTCCCGGAGGCGGCGCTGACCAAGATCGACGCCTACATGAAGCAGGGCGGTATGATCATCTTCGACACCAAGGATTACGGCCAGGGTGTTCCGACGGGCTTTGGCTTCCGCGGCGAGGGTGGGCCGCCGCTGCAGCGTCTGCTCGGCAATCTCGACATTCCGCGGCTGGAGCCGGTGCCCGAGCATCACGTGCTGACGAAGTCGTTCTATCTCTTGCGCAGCTTCCCGGGCCGCTGGGACGGCGGCCCGCTCTGGGTGGAGGCGGAAGCGCCGCGCGACAGCGAGCAGGGTCGCCAGGCGCGTCGCGTCGACGGGGTCAGCTCGATCCTGGTCACGTCCAATGATCTTGCCGCCGCGTGGGCGGTCGATGATCGCAACCGGCCCCTCTATCCGGTGGTCCCCGGCGGCGAGCGTCAGCGCGAGTGGGCGTTCCGCACCGGCGTCAACATCGTCATGTACGCGCTCACCGGCAACTACAAGGCCGATCAGGTGCACGTCCCTGCCCTGTTGGAACGGTTGGGTCAATGACGTCATTCCCGCGGAGGCGGGAATCCACGCCACGGGCGTGGTTGTAGTGGATGGTTGCATGGGTCCCCGCCTTCGCGGGGATGACGGAAGATGAGCAGCTGGTCGATCGACTTCTCGCCGATGCTGCCGCCCCCGCTGTTCTGGGGCGGCGTGGCGCTGGCCGTGGTTCTCGTGGTCGTGCTGCTCGTGCGCCGCAACCGCGGCGCGCTGCTCAGGGCGCTGTCGCTTGCCGCGTTGCTGTTTGCGGTCGCCAACCCGACCCTGCGCCAGGAAGAGCGCGAAAGTCTCGCCAACGTCGCCATCGTCGTCGTCGACGAGAGCATGAGCCAGTCGATCGCCGGGCGGCCGGAGCAGACGCAGGCCATCCGCCGCGCGCTAGAGGCCAAGCTCGGCGGCATCTCCAACCTGCAGGTGCGCTGGGTCAACTCCTCCAAGCCCACCGGCGACAGCGTGGCCGGCACCAATCTCTTCACCGACCTCAACAGCGCGCTCGCCAACACGCCGCCCGACCGCCTCGCCGGCGTCATCATGATCACCGACGGCCAGGTCCACGACGTGCCGAAGTCGGCGCAGGTGCTGGGCTTCGATGCGCCGGTGCACGGCCTCCTCACGGGCGTCCCGGACGAGTTCGACCGCCGCATCGAGATCCTGAAGGCCCCGCGCTACGGCATCGTCGGCTCCACGCGCGAGATCGTGGCGCGCGTCGTCGAGACCGGCCGCAAGGGTCGCGCCGGCGAGCGCGTCACCTTGCGGATCCGGCGCGAGGGGCGGCCCGACGAGACGCGCATCACCCAGATCGGCCGCACCGCGTCCATCGCCATGCTGTTTCCCCATGCCGGGCAGAACATCGTCGAGATCGAGCTGGAGACGGCGCCGGGCGAGCTGACGGCTGCCAACAATCGCGTGGTGGTGCAGGCCGAGGGCGTGCGCGAGAACCTGCGCGTGCTGCTGGTCTCCGGCGAGCCGCATGCGGGCGAGCGCGTGTGGCGCAATCTCCTAAAATCCGACGCCGCCGTCGATCTCGTGCACTTCACCATCCTGCGCCCGCCGCAGAAGCAGGACGGCACGCCGATCCATCAGCTCTCGCTCATCGCCTTCCCCACGCGCGAGCTGTTCTCCGAGAAGATCAAGGACTTCGACCTCATCATCTTCGATCGCTACCAGCATCGCGACATCCTGCAGCTGCTCTACTACGAGAACATCGCCCGCTATGTGGAGCAGGGCGGCGCGCTGCTGGTGGCCGCCGGCGACGACTTCGCCGGCCAGACCAGCCTGTCGCGCACGCCGCTTTCGGTTGTGCTGCCGGCCACGCCGACGGGCCGCCTGCTCGAGACGCCGTTCAAGGCCACGCTCTCCGTCGACGGCGCCAAGCACCCCGTCACGCGCGGCTTGGACGGCTCGGCGGGCAAGGAGCCGAGCTGGGGCCATTGGTTCCGCCAGGTCGACGTCAGTCCGAGCCGGGGCCGCGTGGTCATGAACGGCGCCGATGATCGGCCGCTCCTGCTCCTCGACCGCCGGGGGCGCGGACGCGTGGCGCTGCTTCTGTCCGATCAGGCCTGGCTGTGGGCGCGCGGCTACGACGGCGGCGGCCCGCACACGGCCCTCCTGCGCCGGCTGGCGCACTGGCTGATGAAGGAGCCGGACCTGGAGGAGGAGCGCCTGATCGCCTCGGCCAAGGGCCTCAAGCTCACCGTCGAGCGCCGGTCCATGGAGGAGGACGTGCCGCCGGTCGAGATCTCCGCGCCCGGCGGTGAGGCGTCCCAAGTGACCTTGGACAAGGCCGGTCCCGGCACGTGGCGCTCCACCATCGACGTCAAGCTGCCCGGCCTCTACAAGCTGCAGACCACCTCGCCCAGCGGCACCTTGCAGACGGTCGCGCACGCCGGCATCGAGGACGCGCGCGAGATGAGCGAGGTGACCGCGACCGAGGAGAAGCTCAAGCCCCTGGTCGAGTCGACCGGCGGCGGCACCTTCTGGACGCGCAGCGGCAGCCTGCTCTCGAGCGTGAGCGCCTCGAGCGTCACCCTGCCGCGCATCTCCATGCTGGCGAACGCCCGCGTGCTCGCCGGCTCCGGCTGGATGGGCCTGAAGGACCGCGAGGCCTACGTCACCCGCGGCGTCAAGCTGATCCCCATGTTCACCGGCTTCTTCGCCCTGGCGGCCCTGCTCGCCCTGCTGGCCGCAACCTGGTGGCGCGAGGGCCGCTAACTGTCATCCCGGAATTTCGCGCCTGCCCTCGGGCTTGTCCCGAGGGAAGCGAATATCCGGGACCCAGGGCCATGATCTGAGCTTGTGGCCCCTGGGTCCCGGCTCGCGGGCTGACGCCCTTGGCCGGGATGACAGTCGCCCCCGACGCCGCGCTAACAGTCACCCCCGCACCAAGGGCCCGCTCGCCTTGCGCCAGGCTTCGAGCCCGCCGTGGATGTGGCAGGCGCTGCCGATCCCCGCATCCTGCGCCGCCTGCACGGCCATGGCCGAGCGCTCGCCATAGGCGCAGTAGAAGACGATGCGCTTGCCCGTCGCCGTGGCAAGCTCGTGCAGTACGCCGCCGGGACGGATGTTGGCTTGAAGATCGGGATAGGGCGCGTGCAGCGAGCCTGGGATCTCCCCGTGCTTCTCGCGCTCGCCCGTCTCGCGCAGGTCGACGAGCGCCACGCCCGGCCGGCCGACCAGCTCCATCGCTTGCGCCGGCGTCACCGCCCAGCCCTTCCGAGCGATGTCGTCCTGCGCCAGCCCGACGCGCATGTTGGCCGGCACGGCGACGTCCATCATCTTCGGGTTGGGCAGGTTGAGCTTGCCCATCAGGTCGACGTACTCGTCGATCGATTTCACCTGCAGGCGCGGGTTGTAGCGCTTCTCCTCGCCGATGGTGGAGACCGTGTCGCCCTTGTAGTCGTGGGCGGGATAGACCATCGTCTCCTCGGGCAGCTTCAGCAGCTTGCCGAACAGCGAATTGTACTGCGCCCGCGCGCTTCCGTTCTGGAAGTCGGTGCGGCCGGTGCCGCGGATCAGCAGCGTGTCGCCGGTGAAGACGCGGTCGCGCATCAAGAAGCTGTAGGAATTGTCGGTGTGGCCGGGCGTGTAGAGCACGTCGAGCGCCATGCCCTCGATGGTCAGCTTGTCCCCCTCCGTCACCCGCATCGACACCACGTCCACCTTGGCGTTCTCGCCCATCACGGTGATGCAGTGCGTGCGGTCGCGCAGGGCGCCGAGCCCGGTGATGTGGTCGGCATGGATGTGCGTGTCGACGGCCTTGACGAGCTTCAGGTCGAGCTCGCGCACGAGCTGCAGGTAGCGATCGACCTTCTCCAGCACGGGATCGATGATCAGCGCCTCTCCGCCGCGTCGGCTGGCCATGAGGTAGCTGTACGTGCCAGACACGCTGTCGAAGAGCTGGCGAAAGATCATGTTGGCCACCTCCGGATGCGCAAACAATTATCCTTCCATGGGCCGTCTGCGCAGTCAGTCATTCCCTAGCGGGGTGAGACATCATAGCCAACCCCGAAGGAAGTCTTGAAAATATTTTCTATCGGCGGGATGATGGCGATAGCTGCGTTCCAAAATTATAGCCATTCAAAGAAAGGGACCTGCCTCGGCAACCAACGCTCGACGGCGAGGTTCTGCCCAAGGCCGGGTTCCCGCAGCGATTGGAGCAACAGGAGGACGACCCATGCCCAACAGGAAAAGCCATCTGACACGCCGCCAGTTCGGGGCCCTCGCCGGGGCGGCGGGGCTGTCGCTCGGGTTCGGCCCGGCCGGCGCACGCATGGCCTGGGCTGCCGACGATGCCGCCAGCGCGGCCAAGATCATCAAGGGCAAGAACGCCGGGATGATCATCCACAATGCCAAGCTCGGCGTGATGGAGACCCCGATCTCCCTCCTGCGCACGCACGCCCATACGCCAAAGGAGATCTTGTTCAACCGCCTGCACTTTCCCCATGAGGGAAGCGCTGCCTGGTACGCGACCACGGATGCCCCCCAGCAGAAGGACTGGACCTTGCGCGTCGACGGCCTGGTGGAGCGGCCCCGCGCGGTCAAGCTGGCGGATCTGGAAAAGATGGGCCAGGTCAAGCGCGTCGCCGTCATGCAGTGCGCCGGCAACGGCCGCTCCTTCTACGCGGCCAAGCAGAAGGTTGCCGGCGGGCAATGGAAGAATGGCGGCATGGGCAACGTGGAATGGGAAGGCGTGCCGTTGCGCCAGTTCCTCGCCGACATGAAGCTGGGCACCAGCAGCGCCGCGACGTGGCTCACGGCCGAAGGCTGGGACGAGCCGCCGACGCCCGAAGGCTCCGATTTCGCCAAGAGCTATGAGCTCACCGATGCAGGGCTCGACTCGGCGATCATTGCCCTCAAGATGAACGGCGAGCCGATCCCCGCTGTTCACGGCGGCCCCGTGCGCCTCATCATCCCGGGCTTCTTCGGCAACATGAACGTCAAGTTCCTGACGACGCTGATGTTGGCCGCGCATCAGTCGCCGAGCGCCTACCAATCCGTCGGCTACCGGATACCCCTGCAGTTGCCGGCCGATCCCACGAAGTTCAAGGCCAACGACTACACCCTCACCAACAGCGTTCCGACCTACGGCCAAAAGATCAAGAGCGTGATCTTTTCCCCGCTTGCGGAGGACAAGCCGAAGGCCGGCAGCGTGGAGGTCGCCGGCGTCGCCTTCAACGACGGCATGGCCAAGATCACCAGCGTCTCGGTGTCGACCGACGGCGGCAAGAGCTGGACGGAGGCGCAAGTCCAGCCGGCCGAGAGCCCCTGGGCCTGGTATCACTGGAAAGCCAAGGGCAAGCTCCAGTCCGGCAAGAACACGCTCATGGCACGAGCCACCGATGCGCTCGGGCGCACGCAGCCGATGGATGGGGTCGAGCGCTGGAACCCGCGCGGCTATGAGTGGAACGGGGTCGAGCACCTCGAGGTGACGGTCTAGACGCGGCCCGGGGCGCCGCTATGGCGGCGCCCCTCCGGTTCCGACCTCGGCAGGATGGTGGACGAATGCGCACGCGCATTCTGGCAGTCGTCTTCTTGTGCGCAGGCGCCGCGGCGATCGGTGCCAGTCTCGGTGCCCGCATCGGGGCCCGTATCGATGCGCGGGCGGACTCGCGGCTGGAGCTGCCGGCGGGGCCGGGACGGGATCTGGTCTATGCCAAATGCCAGACCTGCCACGATCCGCAATACATGAAGGACTCCGCCGGCATCACGCGCGACGACTGGGATGCCGCCATCGACAACATGCGCCAGTACGGACTGCGCATCCCTGCAGACGAGCGCGCAAGGATCCTCGACTACCTCGCCACCTATCTGGGACCCAATCCCCCGCCCGCCACCCCTGCACCCAAGCCGGGCGGCGGCGTCGCCGATGGTGCCACCGTGTTCAACGAGAACTGCAGCGCCTGCCACCAGGCGAACGGGCAGGGCGTGGCCGGGCAGTTTCCTCCCCTCGCAGGCAATCGCGATCTGTTCCTGCGCCCGGACTATCCGATCAAGGTCGTGCTCTACGGCATCGAGGGTGAGATCAAGGTCGCCGGCAACACCTACCAGAGCGTGATGCCGCCGTTCGGCCATCTCGACGACCGGGCGGTCGCGGCCGTGGTCAACTACGTCCGCGACGCCTGGGGCAACGCCAAGATGGCGCCGGCCAACGTCGTGAAGATCGATGACCAGGCGGTCGCGGCCGTGCGCAAGACCGGGATGTCCCCCGCGTCCGTTCTCGCCTACCGCAGTGAGCTCCAGAAGGCCTCGCGTTAGAGCGTCCCGAAGCCAACCTTGCAGGGCAAAGGAGCGCGGCCGCCGCGACGCCTCGGGCGTCTTCCATGACTCCTGCTTGATCGGCGCGGCTGCAGCCGAATCCGGCTTCCCTCCCACACAAGAATTAACGACCCCGGCGCGACGGGTCCTCTGGTGGATCCAGCAATCAACCCTAACGAATTCTGATCAAGGACGCCCGGCGCTTGCGTCTGGCGGAGTGCCGCCCGCTCCAGCTCCAGTGGAGCTTTCGCTTTTCGCGACAGCGGGCACCCTAGTCCTATGCATGACAGCCGACAGCTCTCCGGCGCCAAGTCTTAACGAGAGACTAGCTGCGGCCCTACCAGTTGGCTCGGGGGATTAACCTCAAGTTATTGTCTGATACCTAGTCTCTGTCCCTCAGGGTTCTGCGCAAATTTGGTTCGCGTTCAATGATCGGCGGGGCAGGCGGTTCGGCTACCAACAGCGGCAACTCGTTGATAGGCGAGTATTCGAGCGCACTTGCCGGCTCGATGCTGCGCCACAAGGCCTGGCTGGCCGAAAGCACCGCGCGCATCGAGACGCAGCTGGCCGGCAAGGTCAAATCCGAATTCATCGCCAACATGAGCCACGAGCTCAGGACGCCGCTCAATACGGTGATCGGCTTTGCCAAGCTGCTTGGCGAGCACCAGAAGCGGCCCTTGAAGGACGCCGAGATCGTCGAATATGCCGATCTCATTCGCGCCGCGGCCACCCACCTTCTGTCCGTCATCAACGACATTCTCGATATCTCGACGATCCAGAGCGGCTCCTACCCGCTCGACGCGGGCGAGGTGCACCTGCAGGAGGACCTGCAGGCCGTTGTGGCCTCGTTCAAGTCCACCGCCCTGGAGCTCGGCGTCGAGCTCAAGGAGGACCTCGCTGCCGATCTGCCGGCGGTCAAGGGCGATGCCGCCAAGCTGCGCAAGGTGTTCGGCAACCTGATCGGCAATGCGTTGAAGTTCACGCCGCCGGGCGGATCGGTGACGGTTGAGGCGCGCTCGGCCGAGAGGGGGCTTGCCGTGCGTGTGCGCGACACCGGGCTCGGCATGGGCAAGGACGAGATTGCCGTGGCGCTGACGCCCTTCGCCCAGGTCGACGCCAGCCGCTCGCGCTGGCGCGAGGGCGCGGGACTGGGCCTGCCGATCGCCAAGGCGCTCGTGCAGCTGCATGGCGGCCGGCTCGAGATCCACAGTGCCAAGTCGCTGGGGACGGAAGTGGTGGTCAAGCTGCCGGCGGCCGTTCCCGCATCCGATATGCAAAGCCGGCCCGCCACGCTTGCGGCCGCCAACAGGGCCACACTTTGATGCCCGGAGAACCCAAAGTCATGCCATCCATGTCACACTGGGCTCCAGTCGCGTCCTGGTCCGCAAGACGTCTCGATCGGCCGCATCGTTTCGGTGACGGGCTCGAAGGCCATCGTGCTGCTCGATGCCGACAAGGTCAGCGCGGACAAGGATGGACGTCCCTCGCCGCTGCGGCCCGAGATGGGCACGCTGTTTGCCATCGACACCAGCAATACGGCCGTTCTCGCCATCGTCACGGCGCTCAATGTGCCCGTGCCGAGCACCCATGAGGGCGAGGCGGAAGTCTGGATCGCCGAGCTCGGCCTCGTGGGTGAATTGTCCAAGACCGGTAGCGCGCGCTCGTCCGCGTTCCAGCGCGGCGTGTCCGTCTACCCGGCGCTCGGCGACCGGGTACGCATCGCCTCGCGCGATGAGCTGGAGCAGGCGTTTTCCGGCGACCAGCGCACCTCGGTACGGGTCGGCTGCATTCGCCAGGACCCGAGCATCTCCGCCACCATCCGCGTCGACGACCTGCTGGGCAAGCACTTCGCCATCCTCGGCACGACCGGCACGGGCAAGTCCTGCAGCACGGCGCTCATCCTGCGTTCGATCCTGCAGAAGAACCCGGCGGCCCACGTCGTGCTGCTCGACCTGCACGACGAGTATGCGCCAGCCTTCGGCGACTGGGCCGAGGTGATCAGCCATCGCAACATGCAGCTCCCCTACTGGCTGCTCACCTTCGAGGAGCTGATCGAGGTTTTGATGGGCAACCCGCAGGACCGCAAGGCGGAGGTGGAGATCCTCCAGGACCTGATCCCGCAGGCCAAGGCCCGCTACGTCACCGGCCGGAGCAGCGGGCGCGACATGGGCCTGCGCCGGTCGCCGGCCGACGTCAAGTTCACGGTCGATACGCCCGTCCCCTACCGCATCTCCGATCTCACCCAGATGATCGACGACCGGATGGGCAAGCTCGAGAACAAGCGCGACCTGTCACCCTACCGCAACCTGAAGATACGGCTCGAGATCATCACGCTCGACCCGCGCTATGCCTTCATGTTCGGCTCGCTCACGGTCTACGACAGCATGGCCCAGATCCTGGGCCGCATCTTCCGCGTGCCCGTCAACGGCAAGCCGATCACCATCCTCGAGCTCACCGGCCTGCCCACCGAGATCATCAACGTCGTCGTCTCGGTGCTCTGCCGCATGACCTTCGACTTCGCGCTGTGGAGCGAGGGTCGCGTACCGATCACGCTGGTGTGCGAGGAGGCGCACCGCTACGTGCCCTTTACACCGAAGCTCGGCTTCGAGCCGTGCAAGCGGGCGATCGCCAAGATCGCCAAGGAGGGCCGCAAGTACGGCGTCTCGCTGTGCATCGTCAGCCAGCGCCCGGCCGAAATCGACCCCACCATCCTGTCCCAGTGCAACACCGTGTTCGCGTTGCGCATGTCCAACGATCGCGACCAGGATATCGTCCAGTCGGCCATAGCCGACTCGGGCTCCGGCCTGCTCGAGTTCCTGGCGGCGCTCGGCCAGCGCGAGGCGATCGCCTTTGGCGACGGCGTTACGCTGCCTGTGCGCATCCGCTTCGA
Source organism: uncultured Alphaproteobacteria bacterium (assembly GCA_963797005.1). GTDB lineage: Bacteria > Pseudomonadota > Alphaproteobacteria > Rhizobiales > Hyphomicrobiaceae > AWTP1-13. Next base: position 308,004 of record CAWCOF010000009.1, on the reverse strand, counting down.
CGAGCTGCCCAAGCATTGCATGCCGCGCAGCTCGACGGCCCGCTTCACGGAGAAGTGGCAGACCTCGGTCGGCGACGAGGGCTTCCTCGAGGGCATCGTCGACCGCTGGCGCGCGTTCTCTTCCGCTTCGGTCGGCGACGCCGGCCAGAACATGGCCATGTTCGCCGAGGCCATGAACCTGCCGGGTCCCGCCGATGGCGCCCCTCCCGCGCGAGCCTGCCGTGGAGCGCCGCGAGTACCCGCGCCGCGAGCAGCCGGTCGCTGCCGCTGCGCCCCGTACCGCCCGCGAGCGTCTGCCACAGCGCTGAACCCGCCGCCGCGGAGACGCCGCACGGCAGTTGGGTGGCCGCCGGGCGCGACGGACGGGCCGCTCACCATTCTCGGCCCCCTTCCTTGAGTGCGCCATGGAGCGCTGTTAAAGCTGCGGCCCGAGGCAGGGCCCGCAGGCAGGGCAAGGCGCAATGCACGACCTTTTTCCGGTCATCCTTTCCGGCGGCTCCGGCACGCGGCTGTGGCCGCTGTCGCGGGCCATGTACCCCAAGCAATTCATCCGCTTCTCCAGCAGCCAGGCCTCGAGCTTCCTTGCCGCCACGCTGCAGCGGCTCAGACCCGAGCTGGGCTTCCAGCCGCCAACCATCGTCTGCAATGCCGACCACCGCTTCCTGGTTCAGGAGGAGGCCGGGAGCATCGGGGCAAGCCCGCGCGCGATCGTGCTCGAGCCCGTGGCGCGCAATACGGCACCCGCCATCGCGGTTGCCGCGCTGCATGTGGCGCGCGAGAACCCAGCGGGCATCCTGGTCGTGACCCCGTCCGACCAGGTCATCCAGGATGAGGCCGCCTTCATCGGCGCGGTGCGCCGGGCGGCAGACGTGGCGGCCGCGGGACGCCTCGTGCTGTTCGGCATCACGCCCGCCGGTCCGCACACGGGCTACGGCTACATCCGCCGCGGCGATCCCCTCCCGCAGTTCCCCGGCGTGTTCAACGTCGAGGCGTTCACCGAAAAGCCCGACGAGGAGACTGCGCGCAGCTATCTCGCCGCCGGCACCTACACCTGGAACAGCGGCATCTTCGTTCTGGGCGCCAAAGCCTTCCTGGAGGAGCTTGGCCGCCTCCAGCCGGCCATCCGCGAAGCCGCCGGCGAGGCGCTCGCCAAGGCGACGCAGGACCTGGGCTTCCTGCGGCTCGATCCGGAAGCCTTCGCCAAGTCGCCCGGCATCTCGGTCGACTACGCGGTCATGGAGAAGACCGACAAGGCCGCCGTCCTCCCCGTGGAAATGGGCTGGAGCGACGTCGGCTCCTGGTCTTCGCTGTGGGAGATCGGCAATCGCGACAAGGATGGCAACGCCGTCGAGGGCGATGCGCTGCTCGAGGACACCACCAATACCTATGTCCATGCGGGTCGCGCGCTCGTGTCCACCCTCGGCGTGAAAGACCTCGTCATCGTCGACACGCCCGATGCGCTGCTCGTTGCCGACCGCGGCAAGGCGCAGGACGTCTCGCGCCTCGTCGCCCGCCTGAAGGCAGGCCGGCCGCAAGGAGCACGAGCAGCACCTGAGGAGCTACCGTCCCTGGGGCTTCTTCGAGACGCTCAATGTCGGCCCCCGCTTCCAGGTGAAGCTGCTGCACGTCAAGCCCGGCGGCAAGCTCTCCATGCAGATGCACCATCACCGCTCCGAGCATTGGGTGGTGGTGCACGGCACGGCCAAGGTGACGGTGGGCGAGGAGGAGAAGCTCGTGGGCGAGAACCAGTCGGTCTACATCGTCGCCACGCAATGGCACCGGCTGGAGAACCCGGGCAGGACGCCGCTCGAGATGATCGAGGTGCAGATCGGCAGCTACCTGGGCGAGGACGACATCGTGCGCGCCGACGACATCTACAACCGCCGCCCCGACGAGACGAAGTAGCGGGTCTCTCGGCGCGCGCCCCGCTCAAGCAACCCGCCCTTTGCGCCTTCTGGCGGGCTTCGCTTTCTTGGCCGCTCAACTCCTTGGCCGGCTTTCTTGGCTGCCTTCCGAAATGGTTGCAGCCTTCATGACACCAGTCGACTCCAGCGGCTCCCCGCCTTCGTTCAATATGGCAAGGTACGCGGCATAAGCGTAGACGCGGCCGCGCCGCTTCTTGGTGATCTCTTCCACGATGCCCAATTTCTGCAGCTGCTCAAGCGCGCCGTTGACGGTCGGTTTCGTCAGCCCGGTCTCTTCTACCGCTTTCTTCGACGTCAGAAACGGGGAGGTTTGCAGCACCCCGTGCACGCGCAGCACCGAGGATGTCCTGTCCGAGTTCGCGCCGATGCGCTCACGGTCCTGCTGGAGCAGCTCATGTATGCGCGTCGCCGCATTGAACGCTGCGTTGGCTGTCTCGACTATGCCCTCGAGGAAGAATTCCAGCCAGGCTTCCCATGCGCCACCCTCGCGGACTTCCTGCAGCAGCCGATAGTAGTCGGCGCGCCTCGTCTTGAAGTAGAGGCTCAGATAGAGCAATGGCTGTTGCAGGACCTTCTGCGAGCAGAGAAACAGCGTGATCAAGAGCCGCCCCAGGCGCCCGTTGCCGTCCAGGAAAGGGTGAATGGTTTCGAACTGAACATGGATGAGCCCTGCCTTCACCAGTGGCGGAAGATCGGGTGCCTCGGCATGAACGAATTTCTCCAGTTCGCCGAGCAATGGCAGTACGTGCTGAGGGGGCGGCGGCACGAATGTCGCATTACTTGGTCGAGTGCCGCCGATCCAGTTCTGTGACCTTCGGAATTCGCCGGGGTTCTTGGTTCTGCCGCGACCGCTTCGCAGCAGTCGTTCGTGCATCTCGCGTATCAGGCGAAGCGAGAGCGGCAGACGTGGGAAGCCGGTCCAAGCCGTGCATCATCGCGTCGACGTAGTTCGAAACCTCTCGAATGTCGTCGATCGGCGTTCCTTGCTCGGCCAGCGCCTCGAAGCGCAGTAGATCGTCAAGGGTGGATTGGGTGCCCTCGATCTGCGAGGAGAGCACCGCCTCCTTGCGCACGTACATGTAGAGAAAGAGACTCTTGTCCGGGAGGAACGTGGAGATGCCGTCGAGCCGTCCGACGGCTTGATCGGCGGCGCTCAATTGGGACAGCAGCTCGTGGACCCGGATGGGCGGCACTGGTGGCAGAGGTTTTGGCACGTAGGCCCGGACGACCTCGCCGCCTGTGAGGGTTTCGATGTAGCGTCCAATGCGATTGTCTTGGGCGCTCATGGCGTACGGCCTTGGTAAGGGCTGCCTTACTACCACGCTGCCTTAGTAAAGGAAAGGCGGGTTTCCTTTACTAGCGAGCCTCGCAAGGAAAGCAGCCTTTACTAAGGGCCGTGTTCCCAGGGCTTCGGCCCGCCGCGACAGCCGCCAGGACCAACGTCAGTGCTTGGTCTCGCTGGCGGCCTCGCCGTGCTGCCCGGCGTCGCCGCCGAGCCTGGCGGCCGTCTCCGAGGGCATCGGCACCGGCTCCTTGAGCTTCTGCTCGAAGCGCCGGTAGCTCACCGGGATCAGCCCGAGATAGAAGAGCGTGCCGAGCGTCAGCGTGCCGTAGGGATAGGTGACGAGCAGCGCCACCATCGCGGCGGTGGCCACGAACAGCGGCATGATCTGGTCGCGCGAGATGCGCTCGCCGAGCAGCTTGCCCGAGAAGGTGGGGATCGTCGACACCAGCAGGAAGGCGATCGCCAGGGTGTAGCAGGCGATCGGCACCGGCCAGGCGCGCACGTCGACGACTTCGAGGTTGTGCAGATAGAGCGGCAGCAGCACGGTGATGGCGCCCGCCGGGGCCGGCATGCCGGTGAAATAGTCCGCCTGCCACTTCGGCTTCTCGACGTCGGCGGTGGCGTTGAAGCGGGCGAGCCTGAGCCCCATGGCGAGCGCGAAGACGAGGGCCGAGATCCACCCGAGCCCGCGCAGCCCGCCCAGTCCCCACACGAAGACGACGACCGCCGGGGCGACGCCGAAGTTGACGAAGTCGGCCAGGCTGTCGAGCTCCGCGCCGAACTTCGACTGGGCCTTGAGCGCGCGCGCCAGCCGCCCGTCGACGCCGTCGAGCAGCGCGGCGATGACCACCAGCGCGATCGCCAGCTCGAAGCGCTGCTCGATCGCCATGCGGATGGCGGTCAGTCCGGCGCAGAGGCTGAGCAGGGTGAAGAAGTTCGGCACCAGCATCCGCACGGGGATCTTGTTGTGCCGGAACAGCAGCCGGCCGCGGCGGCGGCGCTCCTCGGTCTCCAGTCTCGGCAGGAAAGGGTCCATGGGGCTGCTCTCGGGTTCATCCTACAGCGCGCGCGCTTCGCGATCCATCTCGTCCGACTTAAGGTCGGCAACGACGGTCTCGCCGCCGACCGCGCGCTGGCCGACCGCGACCAGGCTGCCTCGGCCGGGCGGCAGGTAGAGGTCCACGCGCGAGCCGAAGCGGATGAGCCCCAGACGCTGGCCGATGCCGACGCTGTCGCCCTCGGCCACCGAGGCGACGATGCGCCGGGCGATCAGTCCGGCGATCTGCACGACGGCGATCTCGGTGCCGTCGGCCATGGCGATGACGGTGCCGCGCCGCTCGTTCTCCTCGCTCGCCTTGTCGAGCGCGGCGTTGAGGAAGCTGCCGGGCACGTAGATCGCGCGCGCGATGCGGCCGGCCACCGGCGCCCGGTTGATATGAACGTCGAACACGGAAAGGAAGATCGAGACGCGCAGGCGCTCGGCCTCGCCCAGCATCAGCTCGGGCGGCGGGCGCACGCGCTCGATCCCCACGACGCGGCCATCGCCCGGGGCGACGACCAGCCCATCGCGCAGTGGGGTGACGCGGGTCGGGTCGCGGAAGAAATAGGCGATCCAGGCCGTGACGAGCGCGGCCAGCCACGCCAGCGGCGGCCACAGCAGAAACAAGAGCAGCGTCACGCCCGCGCCGATGGCGAGGAACTTGTAGCCATCGTTGTGGATGGGCGCGATGTTGTCCGTGATCGTATCGATCAGACCATGGCGATCCGACACGGGTTCCTCCGATTTCGGCTGAGGGCGATGGCGATGTGGAAGCGTTCGCCCCCGCTGCAGGCCGACCCGCGCGCGGGGGCCGGCTTCGACCCCGCTGCAGCTCCCGTCATTGGACCGGAACGGCGACGAAGCGCAGGTCGCCCTTGCTGTCCTCGAGGCGCAGCAGAACGGCCCTGCGGCCTGCCTTCTTCACCTTGTCGACACTCTTGTTGACGTCGTCGATCGAGCCGACGGCGTCCTCGGCGACCTCCACGATCACATCGCCGGGCTTGACGCCCTTCTGCTTGGCCGGACTGTCGGGATCGACCTCGAGCACGAGCACGCCCTTGATGTCCTTGCCGAGCTTGTGCTTGGTGCGCAGATCGTCGGTGAGCGGGGCAAGCACCAGCCCGATGAGAGCGGAGCGCCCGCCCAGCGTGCTGCTCTCCTTGTTCTTGCCCTTGCCGTTGCCCTTGCCCAGCCTGTCCTTGCCGCGCGAGCGCTTCGTGCCCGCTTTGGGCGTGTCGTCCTCGCTCAGGCGGCCGACGACGACCTTGACGTTGCGTTTCTGGCCTTTGCGCAGGATCTCCACATCGACGTCCTTGCCGATCGGGGTTTGCGCAACCAGCCGCGGCAGGCCGCGCATGGTCGTCACGTCCTTGCCGTCGAACTTGACGATGATGTCGCCTTCCTGGAGGCCGGCCTTCGACGCCGGGCTGTTCGGCGACACGCTCGCCACCAGCGCCCCGGTGCTCTCCTTGATGCCGGAGGCCTCGGCGATGTCGTCGGTCAGCGACTGGATCTTGACGCCGAGCCAGCCGCGCCGCGTCTCGCCGAACTGACGCAGCTGGTCGATGACGACGACGGCCACGTCCGAGGGCACCGCAAAGCCGATGCCGATCGAGCCGCCGGTGGGCGAGATGATGGCCGTGTTCACGCCGATCACCTCGCCGTCCATGTTGAACAGCGGGCCGCCGGAGTTGCCCTTGTTGATGGCCGCGTCCGTCTGCAGGAAATCGTCGTAGGGGCCCGAATTGATGTCGCGCTGCTTGGCCGAGATGATGCCGACCGTCACCGAGCCGCCGAGGCCGAACGGGTTGCCGATCGCCATCACCCAATCACCGACCCGCATGCGTCCCGAATTGCCGAAGCTGACCGCGGGGAGCGTTTTCTTCGGCGTCACCTTGAGCACGGCCAGGTCGGTCTTGGTGTCCTTGCCGAGCACCTTGTCGACCTTCAGCTTGGTGCCGTCGTGGAAGTTGATCGTTATCTCGTCGGCGCCCTCGATGACGTGGTTGTTGGTGACGACGAGGCCTTCCTTGCCGTCGATGACGAAGCCCGAGCCCAGCGAGGAGACCTTGCGGTCCGAGGGTGAGCGGCTACCCTTGCGATTGAAGAAGTCCTCGAAGAATTCCTCGAACGGCGCCCCCTTGGGTACGTGCGGCAGCGGCACGCCTTCGGGGCCCTTGAGCGTCTGGCTGGTCGAGATGTTGACGACCGCGTCGATCAGCTTTTCGGCCACGGGCGCCACGCTGCTGGGCCCGCGCTGCGCCTGGGCAGTGGCAGGCGCGAGCGTCAACAGCAAGAGGGCGGTCGCACCGAGCCCGACGCGGGCCACAAGCCGCCCGCCGCTGCGTGTCGGCAGGCGCGAGGAAACAGGGGTCTTATAGGGCGTCACGCATCCAACAGGCCCGCTCATGGCCGCTCTCTCCTAGGCGCTGGCACACATCGCAAGTCTTGCCGCCGGCAGCGCGTCGGCCGGTGTAGAGCTCCCTTTCAGCCGCGCACCAGCCAGACAATAATGAACCCCGCGGCCACGGCCACGGCTCCGGCGGTGCGCAAGGTGGTCTCGGGCGTTTGCGCCGCGGCCACCAGAAGCCTCAAGCCCAGGTGCGGTGCGGCGGCCCACAAGAGGCCTTCGATCACCATCACCAAGCCGAATGCCAACAAGAGATCGTTCATCGCTTCGGCAGGGCGCTCGGTGAGGTGCTGCCCCCGGAGGGGCTGTTGAAGAACCTGAAGAACTCGCTGTCGGGCGACAGCAGCATGCGCGTATCGCTCGACTTGATGCCCTGCTCGTAGGCCTGCATCGAGCGGTAGAAGGCGAAGAAGTCGGGGTCGCGGTTGAATGCCTCGGCAAAGATGCGGTTGCGTGCAGCATCGCCCTCGCCGCGTGTCCGCTCGCCGTCGCGGGTGGCGTCGGCTTTGATGATGGTGACCTCGCGGTCCGCGTTGGCGCGGATGCGGTTGGCGGCACCGGTGCCTTCGGCGCGGAACTCGGCCGCCTCGCGCTGGCGTTCGGCCCGCATGCGCTCGAAGATGTTCTTGGAGTTCTGCTCGGGCAGATCGGCGCGCTTGATGCGCACGTCGACCACCTCCAGCCCGAACTCCTTGCCCTCTTCGTTGACCTGCTGGGCGATGTTCTTCATCAGCGCCTCGCGCTTGTCCCTCACCAATTCCTGGAACGTCGAACCGCCGAGCACGCGTCTGAGCGCGGCTTCCATGACCGGTCCGAGGCGGGAGCGCACGTGGCGCTGCTCGCGCACGCTTTGGTAGAACAGCAGCGGATTGACGATGCGGTAGCGGGCAAAGGCATCGACCACGAGGCGCTTCTGATCGGACGCCGTCACTTCCTGCGGGGTGTTGTCGAGATCGAGTATGCGTTTGTCGAAGTACTCGACCGTCTGCACCACCGGGATCTTCCAGAACAGCCCCGGCTCGTTGATGATCTTCACCGGCTTGCCGAACTCGAGCACGATCGCCTGCTCGTTCACGTGCACGATGAACAGCGCGAAATAGGCTGCCGCCGCCACCGCGCCGAAGGCTACGACCACTGCTGCAAGGAATGCCCTGATCATATCAGTTGCCTCCTTTTTTCTGCAGCTGATCGAGCGGCAGGAACGGCACCACGCCCTGCCCGCCCTTGTTGTCGAGGATGATCTTGTCGGTGCCGCCGAGCACGCGTTCCATCGTCTCCAGATACATGCGCCGGCGGGTCACCTCGGGGGCCTTCTTGTATTCCTCGTAGACCTTGAGGAATCGCGCCGTCTGTCCGTTCGCCTCAGCCACCGTCTGCTCCTTGTAGGCGATGGCTCCCTGCGTGATGCGCTCGGCCTCGCCGCGTGCTTCCGGCACGACCTTGTTGGCGTAGGTATAGGCCTCGTTCTGCAGCCGCTCCTGGTCGGCACGCGCGGCCTGCACGTCGCGGAAGGCGTCGATCACCTGTGTTGGCGGGTCGACCTTCTGCAGCCGGATCTGGTCGATGCGGATGCCAGCCCGATAGTAGTCGAGCACCTTCTGCATCAATTTGTGCACCGCCTCCTCGGTCTTCTGGCGCGCCTCGGTCAGGATCGGCTGGATGTCGTTCTGGCCGACGACCTCGCGCATGGCGCTCTCGGCCACCTCCTTGACGGTGGTCTCGGGGTTTTGGATGTTGAACAGATAGGCCTGCACGTCCTCCGGCTTGATGTGCCAGAAGACGACGAAGTCGACGTCGACGATGTTTTCATCGCCCGTCAGCATCAAGCTCTCCTCGGGCACGTCGCGGAGCGTGCCGGACAGCCCCCGCGAACCACCCGAGCGCATGCCTATCTCGATGATGTTTTGCTGCGTCACTTTCGGCAGCCGCACCTCCTCGATCGGGTAGGGCAGCCTGAAATGGAGGCCCGGCGGCTCCTGGCGGGTCGGCTTGCCGAAGCGCATGACGACGCCGAGCTCGTCGGGGCTGACCTTGAAGGTGAAGGCGAAAAAGGCAATGACGGCAAGAAGCACCACCCCCGCCAGGAAGATGAAGGAGCCGGGCAAGCCGGTCCCGCCCGGCATCACCTGCTTCAGCCGGTCCTGGCTGCGCTTGAGAAGCTCCTCGAGGTCGGGCTGCTGGGAGCCGCCGCTGGGGCCCTGGCCCCATGGGCCGCCACCGCCGCCCTTGCGGCCGCCGCCGCTCTGATTGTTCCAAGGCATTCGGACACCGCCTCTACGCTACGCTTGTGGTGGCTGCTTTCGTCCAGCGCCCAAATCATGGACGGCCGCACGCCACAACCCACACGCTGCAAGGAAATTCGCCAACTTTAGTGGTGCTTATAGGGCACCCTCCTGGCTCAAGCAAATGAACCTGCGCGCGTGGTTATGTGGTGTTTGACGGGGCGGTGGCCAACCCGGAAACGCTTCAACGTTTCCTATTCAACACGATGAAATCGGCGGGAAATTGGTCCTGGGCGGTCTGCAGCATCGGCTCGCGCGAGGTCTCTCGCCACGCCTCCGGCCCGGGGATTGCCATTTGGACGTCGCCCATGGGGCTGGCGTGGACCAGCGTGAGATAGATGCGGTCCGTGGCGTCCAGGGCGGCGCCAAAGATGTCGGCACCGCCGATGATCATGACCTCGTCCACGCCGCGGTCGGCCGCCAGCTTGCGCGCGAGCGCGAGGGCCTCCGCGAGCGAGCCGGTGACATGCACGCCGGCAGCGTCGAGATCCCGTTGGCGGGTCACGACGATGTTGTCGCGGCCGTCGAGCGGCTTGCCGATCGACTGGTAGGTCTTCCGCCCCATGATGACCGGCTTGCCCAGCGTCAGCGTGCGGAAGCGCTTGAGGTCGGTGGGAAGCCGCCAGGGGAGCTGCCCGTCGCGGCCGATGACGCCGTTCTCGGCTATGGCGACGACGAATGCGATCCGCGGCGCACCGGTCACACCGCCACCTCGGCCTTGATGTGCGGGTGCGGGTCGTAGCCGGCGAGCTCGAAGTCCTCGAACTTGAAGCCGAGGATCGAGCGCACGTCCGGATTGATCGCCATGCGCGGCAGCGCGCGCGGTTCACGCGTGAGCTGCAGGTCGGCCTGCTCCAGGTGATTGAGGTAGAGGTGCGCGTCGCCGAAGGTGTGGATGAACTCGCCGAGCTCGAGGTTGGTCACCTGCGCCATCATCATCGTCAGCAGCGCATAGCTGGCGATGTTGAAGGGCACGCCGAGGAACACGTCGGCGGAGCGCTGGTAGAGCTGGCAGGAGAGGCGCCCCTCCGCCACGTAGAACTGGAACAGGCAGTGGCAGGGCGCCAGCGCCATGTCGGGCAGGTCGGCGGGGTTCCACGCCGTCACGATTATGCGCCGGCTGTCCGGATTGATCTTCAGCGTCTCCACCGCCTCGGCAATCTGGTCGATGCTGCGTCCATCGGGCGAGGCCCACGAGCGCCACTGCTGGCCGTAGATGGGCCCCAAATCGCCGCTCTCATCGGCCCACTCGTCCCAGATCGAGACGCCGTTGACGTTCAGGTACTTGGTGTTGGTGTCGCCGGCCAGGAACCAGATCAGCTCGTGGATGATCGACTTCAGGTGCACCTTCTTGGTGGTGACCAGCGGAAAACCCTCGGCGAGGTCGAAGCGCATCTGGTGCCCGAACACGCTGAGCGTGCCGGTGCCCGTGCGGTCGGACTTGGCAACCCCGTGGGTGCGCACGCGGCGCAGCAGGTCCAGATATTGGCGCATGAGGGGATAGATAGTTGCGATTTGCGGGCCTGCCCAGTCTCAGGCCGGCAGCGGCACCTCGAGCAGCACCAGCACGATCAGCGAATTGTAGAGGCCGTGGCAGAAGAGGGCGACCCTGAGGCTTCCCGTCCGCCACAACAGCCACGAGAAATAGATGCCGATCACGAACACCTCGATCACCCCGGCCAGCGAATAGCCGGCGTGCAGCGCTGTCCACAGGCTCGTGCAAACGACGGCTGCGCCCCAGAATCCCAGCCGCGAGCGCGCCAGGGCGGAGAGCAGAAACCCACGAAACAGCAGCTCCTCCGACAGCGGCGCGCCTATCCCCACCACCAGCAAGGCCAGGCCCCAGTCACCGTTGGTGATGAACTGCACGAAGGGGCGCAGGTCGTTGAACATGTCGTGGGGAATTAGGACGTACTGAACGGCGCTCACGCCCAGTTGCAGGAGCAGCATCAGGGCCATGGCCTTGAGGTAGACCGACGGCGACCCCACCGCCTTGCGCAGCGCCAGGACGTCGCGCGCCTTGCCGCCGAAGACCGAGCTTGCTGTCAGCGTCAGGATGACGGTGATGACTTGCCCCACCGCCAGCGTGGCAAGCGCCGCTGTCTCCTTGTTTTGGATCTGCAGCCTGCCCAGATTGAACGCCGCGCCCATGCCGAGGGCGAGAACCAGCATGGCCCCCAGGATACTTGCAGCAACAATTCCAATCCCGACCAGCATCGCCCCTCGCGGCCGCCATGGGGTGCGGGGCTGGTAGGCCGCCGGCCCCACGAAGAGGCCGCCGTTCGTAGTCTCGAGGACTGTCACAGGACTTGGCTTGGCTCCCCGGCGATCTCCGCCCATCGCCCGCTACGGATAAGCTTTCATTTAACGACTGGCCTACTTATATTAGGGGTGCCGGATTCGTCCGGCTATGGCGATAAATGGCCATCGTAATAAGCCCATCGGACCCGGGGGCAGTACCCGGCGCCTCCACCACAGGTGTCAGAAGTCGCACGACCGACTGACGCTTGCGGCGGGGGCGAACTAGGATCGACGAGGGTGTAAAGGGTGTGTTTTCGCTCGGCATGATACCACCGTTATCGGGTCATTCAGATAGTTGCCAATGACAACTATGCTGAGACGGCCCTCGCTGCGTAACGCGGCGCGATCCGTCTGAACTTGAAGCCCTGGCGTGTAGCAACGTCAGGCGCGGTTTCGGAGGGCACCGGGCAACAGAAGCCCTCCACTTCCTTGCGCCACGGCCGACACCGTGGTCTTTTGTTGACCCATGACGGCCGAGCAGGAAATCGACTACGAGGCGTTGGTTCAGGGGGCGATGCGCGGCATCGTGCGCTCGCTGCTGATGCGCGTGGTCAAGTCCGGCCTGCCCGGCGAGCACCACTTCTACATCGCCTTCAACACGTCTGCTCCGGGTGTGTCGATGTCGCCGCGCCTCAAGGCGCGCTACCCCGAGGAGATGACGGTCGTCCTCCAGCACCGCTTCTGGGACCTCATCGTCACGGACGAGCGCTTCGAGGTGAAGCTTACCTTCGACGGCATCCCCGAGCGTCTCGTCGTGCCGTTCGACGCCATCAAGGTATTCTTCGATCCCAGCGTCCCCTACGGCCTGCAGTTCGAGGAGGCCGAGGCGACCAGCGCCGCCACTCGCCAGCTTGGCTCGTCACGGGCCGAGGAGCAGGAAGCCTCCGCCGCCAAGGAGCCCGCGACCGGTCGCAACGGCTCCGCCGCTCGGCCTGAGCGAAAGCCGCGTGCGCCGCGCAAGGCGCAGGCCGACAAGGCCGAGAGCGGCGCCGAGGCCGCCACGCCCAAAAGGTCGGGGAAGGGCCCATCCGCCCTGGCGAAGCACGAGGAGCGCGCACCGCCCCCTAACGACAACAAGGTCGTCAGCATCGACGCCTTCCGCAACAAGAAGTAGCGTCGGCGGCCATGTCCGACGCCTTCGCCGTCCGAACTTGCTCCACCCCCCTGAGCCTTCCTCTTCCCACCCCTCTGATCTTGCTCCACCCGCCGTCCTGAGCCAGTCGAAGGACGGTTGGCGTCCCCCAACCAGTGGTTCGACAAAGCTCACCACGGTGTTGCGTGTGAGGGTCGGCCCATGGGCTGGCCTAAGCGGCACCAATTGCCGTATCAATCTCTCGCTGTCTTACGCTTGCGTAGGAGACGTTCATGATCGAGGGCGCCATCGAACGGCTGGCCGCGCTGGCCAACGAGGATCAATGGCTCGTGCACCGCGGGCGCTTCCTCGATGTCATGTTCCTGCTCGGCGTGGGTGAGGCGTCCTACCTTGTGCGCATCCACCGGGGCCGTGTCGAGAGCCTCGATAAGGGACCCTTCATTCAGCCGCGCTGGACCTTTGCGCTCAAGGGATCGCAAGCGGCGTGGGAGACCTTCTGGCAGCCGCTGCCGCCGCCGGGTTCCCACGATCTCATTGCCCTGATCAAGACCAAGGCGCTGGTGCTCGAAGGCGACCAATATCCCTTCATGGCCAACCTGCGCTACTTCAAGGACCTGCTCGCCCTGCCGCGTGCCGCCGCCCCCCGCACCGCCGCCGGAGGTGCCCGATGAGCACGCACGCCAAGCCCCGCTTCGAGCCGATCGTCGGCCGCTACCTCAATCTCGAGATCGCCGGCACGCCGCATCGGCTCTACGTCGAGGAGGCCGGCGCCGGCATTCCGCTGGTGTGCCTGCACACGGCCGGCGCCGACAGCCGGCAATACCGCGGCCTCTTCAACGATGCCGAGACGCTCTCCAAGTTTCGCGTGATCGCCTTCGACCTGCCCTGGCACGGCAAGTCCTCGCCGCCGGCTGGCTGGCACGAAGGCGAATACAAGCTCACCTCGCGTGCCTATGTCGACACCATCATGGCCGTGATCGATGCGCTTGGCCTCGACAAGCCGGTGGTGATGGGCTGCTCCATCGGCGGGCGCATCGTGCTGCACCTGGCCCTGGAGCACGCGCCCCGCTTCCGCGCGCTGATCGGGCTCGAATCCGCCGCCCACGCCGACCCCTACTACGACCTCGCCTGGCTGCACCGCCACGACGTGCACGGCGGGGAGATGTGCGGCGCCATCGTCTCGGGGCTGATCGCCCCCACCGCCCCCGAGGCCGACCGCTGGGAGACCATCTGGCACTACATGCAGGGAGGGCCCGGCGTGTTCAAGGGCGACCTCCACTTCTATACCGCCGACGGCGACGTGCGCGGCCGCGTCGCCGAGATCGACACGGCCACGTGCCCGCTCTATCTGCTCACCGGCGAATACGACTATTCCTGCACACCGGACGACACGCGCGAGCTCGCCCGTCGCATCAAGGGCGCCCAAGCCATCATCATGGAAGGCCTCGGACACTTCCCCGTCAGCGAGGACCCGGCCCGCTTTCTCGGCCACCTGCGTCCCGTGCTGGCGCGCATCGCCACCGGCGACTGAGTCGATCCGGGCTAGCTCATTTGCGCCGCGTACGTCACGCCATCGCGCATGACGCACAAGCCGACCCGCCATTCCACGGGCAATCCGCCGATGGTGAAAACGGTGCGCTCCAGCCGTAACAGCGCCGTGTGCGGCGCGACTTCGAGGAGCTCGGCTGCTTCCGGGCTGGCTTTCTCCTGGGTCACCTTCTCGCACGCCTGGCCGAGTTGGACGCCATACTGCAGCGCCAGCCCCGAGATCCGGTAGTTTCCGGCGTCAGCCGCTGTCAGGCCTGAAAATCGCGATACCGCAAGGCACGCCCGCTCGAGCATGAATATCCCCACCTCGTCGCGCCGCCGCCGTGACGTGCGAACGACCGGCTCGGACGGTTCGAGCTGCAGGTGCCGCTGTTCGACCGGGGATGCCAAATCGCTCGTCTGGGACAGCAGCTCCATGTTCCCGCTCATGCGTCGGCCCTCGTCGTCGCGAAGATTGCTGAAGCGTGCCGTCAGCTCCTCCGAACCCTGATCGGCGACAAAAGTTCCGCGGCCCTGCCGTCGTTTCAGCAACCGATCCTTCTCGAGGCCCTCCAGGGCCTTTCGCACCGTCCCGGGACTAACCCCGAGTTCGCGCGCCAGAACGAGCTCGCCGGGAAGCATCGACCCGGCCCGCCACACGCCGCTCGCGATCCGTCGCACGATCAGGTCGCGGACCTGCTTGTAGAGGGGGTCGGCTGAAAGTTTGCTGCTCGCCGCCATCTTGGAAAAGCGTTGAAATCTGGACAGCGATAGGAAGACTGACTTTCAGCCTTTGCTGAACTAGGGAAATCCCTAGCTGCATCGGACGCGGGATTCGCGCCTTGCGCTTTGCACACATTGTTTTGGGCAGATGCTACAGTGCAAGGATCTGCCTCTGAAGCGCGATGACGACCGCCGTCGTTCTGTTCGCGGCGCCGAGCTTTCGCAGGATGTTGCCCACGTGGTATTCCACCGTCTTGGGCGAAAGAGACATGATTTCCGAAATGTCGGCGTTGCTCTTGCCGTCCTTGATCCACATCAGAACTTGAAGCTCCTTCTGCGTCAGCGCGAGCGCTCTTTCAGGCTCGGCCATCGCACTGGCGCCGGTCAGCGTCGCGTAGCGGCACCACAATTGCGCAAAGCATGCTTGCAGGATCGGCACCCGCTTCGGGTCCGGCAGCTCAGGGTGGCGCATGCTGGCGCCGACGATATGGCAGATGCCGCCGGGCTCGTGAATAGGTGACATGACGAATGAACTCATTCCGACTCTTTGGCACTCGTCGAGGAACGCCTTCTGGGCTGTATCGAACTGCATCCGGGAGGCTTCCTGGTCCCACACGAACGGCCGTCGCGCGCGCGCCGTGAAGGCGAGGATGGGGTCGATGTCCTGCCAGCCTTCGGCGAGGTAGTTCTCGAAATGGCCTGTAGGGAAATTCGCCCAGTAGGTTTCACTTATCCTGCCGCCGACCACCTTTCCCATGTAGGAATTTTCGAAGCCCTCATCCCCCAGCAGCCGTTCGAAGATCGTCTTGAGCTCTGCGGCCGTTCCCGCTTCCTGGCTCCGCTCGACGAAATCTTCGAAGGTCAGCACTGTAATCCTCAGTGTGCAATTTATATTGATCGAAGTGCGCTGACTCTGTTTAGCAGTTCCTTGACCCGTCGCCACGCAAGGTTGCTCCCGATCAACAGCTGGAAATGCGAGTCCCACAATCGGTCCTCTATAGGAAGTGAGCGGACGGATCATCTTTCGGCGGCGCGCGCCTCTCTTGGCGCTCCGAGCTCCGCCTATGCCGCGTCGTGAAAGATGACGCCGAGCGTGTGCCGGCGGCCCGTGCGCACCACGCTCACGCCGTGGCGCAGGTTGACCCGATAGGCGCCCTTGGTGCCCCGCACCGGGCGATGGTGGACCGCGAACACGACCGCATCGCCGCGGCGCAGCGGCACCACCGCAACGCGTGACTGCATCCGAGGCCGCTGCTCGGTCAGCACGAACTCGCCGCCTGTGAAATCCTCATCCGGCTCCGACAGCAGGATGGCGACCTGCAGCGGGAAGACGTGCGCGCCGTAGAGGTCCTGATGCAGGCAATTGAAGTCGCCGGGCCCGTACTGCAGCAGGAGCGGCGTCGGCCGCGTCTGGCCGGCCTCGTGGCACCGGTCGAGGAACGCCGCGTGGTCGGCGGGATAGCGGGCATCGAGGCCCATCGCCTCGTTCCAGCGGTTGGCCACCCGTGACAGGTGCGGGTAGATGTCCGTCCGCACCGCGATGATCAGATCGGGCAGCGGGTAGGCGAAATACTTGTACTCCCCGCGCCCGAAGCCGTGCCGCGCCATGACGATGCGGCTTCGGAAGGGCGCTTCGTCCGGATAGAGCGCCGCCACCGATTGGCATTCCGGGTGCGCCGAGCAGCCTTTCGACAACCGCGTACCCTTGCGTGTCGAGATCGGCCCCGACGCGGTCCCAGTCGATGGCGGCGATTCGCCGTTGCACCGGGCTGCTCGGGGCTGGACTTCTTCGACGCGATGGATTTCGCTGCACTTTTCATGCTGTGCGCCCTCGCTCGAGAGATAGCGGTCAACCGGCATTTCGAGCGTAGTGCTGCAGGCCTGCGTCCGCAGCCCGATTCCTGTTCGGCCGACTGGGGCCGATGGTGATAGAGTGCGCCGACCTGACCATGCGCCGGAGTTTCCCATGACCCCCATCGGCCTCTTCAAGGGCGAGCGCGCGCTCGTCACCGGCTCCGCCTCCAACATCGGCCGGGCCATTGCGCTCGCGCTGGCGCGCGAAGGCGCCGCCGTGCGGTGCGTCGACATCGATCCTCAGCGCAATGCCGCCACGGTCGCCGACATCGTCAAGGCCGGCGGCACGGCCGAAGCCGTCACCGTCGACCTCGCCACCACCGACGGCTGGCACGCCGCGCTGCCGCCCGCCGGCGAGCCCGTCCACCTCTTTGTCCACTCCGCCTCCCCGGCGCGGCGCGAGACCGACACCCCGCTCGCCGTCACCGAGGCGACCTGGGACGCCATGGTCAACACCAACGTGCGCTCCGGCTTCTTCATCGCCCGGGAGCTCGGCAAGCGCATGAAGGACGGCAGCATCAAGGGCCGCATGCTGTTCATCACCTCGCTGCACGCCGAGACGCCGCGCAACGTGCCGCACTACTCCGCCTCCAAGGCCGGCCAGACCATGGTGGTGAAGGAGCTTGCCCGCGCGCTCGGTCCAGCGGGCATCCGCGTCAATGCGCTGGCGCCGGGCGCGGTGCCGGGCGGCGGCTTCAATGCCGCGGCCTTCAAGTTCGACGGCAAGATCCCCATGGGCCGCCTCGGCAAGCCCGAGGACATGGCCGACATGGCGCTGGCCCTGCTCTCCGACCGCTTCTCGGGCTATGTCACCGGCACGACGGTCGCCGTCGACGGCGGCATCGCCCTCTACAACTGGATCCCGCTGCCGACGGAGTGAGCCGGCGCCAGCCGGTTGCACCGCCGCGGGCGCGTCGCTATAACCCGCGCAAACTCTGGCGGCCGCTCATCCATTGGGCGGCGCCGTCCCCATCCACCAGGAGATTCGCCCCATGGCCCAGCAGGTCAGAGAGATCAAGGCCGAGCCGCGTGCCAATGGCGGCACCGGGGGCGCCCGCGCCGTCCGCCGCCAGGACAGGGTGCCGGCGGTCGTCTACGGCGACGGTCGCGCGCCCGAGAACATCTCGGTCAACGGCCGCGAGCTCAACATCATCATCGACCGCGGCAAGTTCCTGTCCACCGTTTTCGAGCTCGATGTCGGCGGCAACAAATCGCGCGTCATCCCGCGCGAGGTGCAGCTCGATCCCGTCAGGGACTGGCCGATCCACGTGGACTTCCAGCGCGTCGGCCCCGGCGCCCGCATCCGCGTCGACGTGCCGGTCCGCTTCATCAATGAGGGGCTGTCGCCCGGCCTGAAGCGCGGCGGCGTGCTCAACATCGTGCGCCACGAGGTCGAGGTAACGTGCCCCGCCGACGCCATCCCGGAGATCTTCGAGTTCAGCCTCGAAGGCCTTGAGATCGGGCGCTCCATCCACATCTCGGCCGTGAAGATGCCCGACGGCGTCAAGCCGACCATCCTCAACCGCGACTTCACGGTAGCGACCATTGCCGGCCACAAGATCGAGGAGGAGGCGACGCCCGGCGCCGAAGCCGCGGTCGGAGAGGGCGCGGTACCCGCGGAAGGCGAAGCAGCCGCCGAGGGCGCGCCCGCCGATGCCAAGGCCGCCGGCGGCAAGGCGCCCGCCGGCAAGGAGGCTGCTGCGGCCAAGGCCCCGGCCGGCAAGGACGCTGCCAAGCCCGCGGCGGGCAAGGCCGCTGCCGACAAAGGCAAGAAGTAGGCGCGTGCGGGGCCTTCCCGGCCCTGCGGCGGAAAAGAATCCATGAAGCTCTTCGCTGGCCTCGGCAATCCGGGCGGCACCTACGCGCGGAACCGACACAACGTCGGCTTCATGGCGCTCGAGCGCATTGCCGAGCGGCACGGCGCCGGCCCCTGGAAGAAGCGCTTTCACGGTCTCACCAGCGACGCGCAGATCGGCGGCCGCAAGGTCGTTTTGTTGAAGCCGCACACCTACATGAACGACAGCGGGCGCTCGGTCGGGGAGGCGCTGCGCTATCTGAAGGTCGACCTGGGCGACCTCTACGTATTCCACGACGAGCTCGACCTTGCGCCGGGCAAGCTCAAGCTCAAGACCGGCGGCGGCAATGCCGGCCACAACGGCTTGCGCTCGATCTCGGCGCATATCGGCAACGAGTATGCGCGCGTGCGCATCGGCATAGGCCACCCGGGCGCCAAGGAGCTGGTGCACGGCTACGTGCTGCACGACTTCGCCAAGGCGGATTCGGACTGGCTCGAGCCGCTGCTCGACGCCATCGCCGGCGCCGCGCCGCGCCTTGCCGCGGGCGACGACGCGCGCTTCCTCACCGACGTGGCGCGCACGCTGCAGGGGGACGCGAAGGCCGGGACCGAAGCGACGGAGCCGGCGCCTGTGCGGCAGGTGTCGCAGCCGCGTGCCGCGGAAGGTGCCCGCCCGTCGGGCGAGCGCGGATCGAAGCGTGCGAGCGCGCTGGCCGAGAACCTCAAGCGGTGGCTGAAGGGGCGGGCCCGAGAGAGCTGATCGATGGGCTTCAAATGCGGCATCGTGGGCCTGCCCAACGTCGGCAAGTCCACGCTCTTCAATGCGCTGACGCAGACGGCCGCAGCCGAGGCCGCCAACTATCCGTTCTGCACGATCGAGCCCAACGTGGGCGACGTCGGCGTGCCCGACCCGCGGCTCGACGAGCTGGCCGCGGTCGCCAAGTCCGCCGCGACGATCCCGACCCGGCTCACCTTCGTCGATATCGCCGGCCTGGTGCGCGGCGCCTCCAAGGGCGAGGGCCTCGGCAACCAGTTCCTCGCCCACATCCGCGAGGTCGACGCCATCGCCTACGTGCTGCGCTGCTTCGAGGACCCGGACGTTTCCCATGTCGAGGGGCGCGTCGACCCGATCGCCGATGCCGAGACGGTCGAGACGGAGCTGATGCTTGCCGATCTCGAAAGCCTCGAGCGCCGCCGCGAGCCGCTCTTCAAGAAGGCGCAGGTCGGCGAGAAGGAGGCCAAGGCGCAGCTCGCGCTCGTCGACAAGGCGCTGGCGCTGCTGCGGGAGGGCAAGCCGGCACGCGCCGCCTCCATCTCGGCCGAGGAGGAGCGCGGCTGGCGTCTGCTGCAGCTCCTGACCGCCAAGCCCGTGCTCTACGTCTGCAATGTCGACGAGGCGTCGGTCGGCGGCAACGCGCTCACGCGGCAAATCGAGGCGCGGGCAAAAGCCGATGGCGCCGGCTGCGTCGTGATCTCGGCCAAGATCGAGGCGGAGCTCGCCAGCCTCGAGCCCGAGGATCGCGCCACCTACCTGGAGGATTTGGGCCTCAAGGAGCCGGGGCTCAACGCCCTGATCCGCGAAGGCTATCGGGTGCTGAGCCTCATCACCTTCTTCACCGCGGGCCCGAAGGAGGCGCGCGCCTGGACCGTGCCCGCCGGCACCAAGGCGCCGAAGGCGGCGGGCGCCATCCACACCGATTTCGAGAAGGGCTTCATCCGCGCCGAGACCATCGCCTGGACCGACTACATCGCGCTCGGCGGCGAGACGGCCGCCAAGGAAGCCGGCAAGATGCGCCTCGAGGGCAAGGAGTACGTCGTCCGCGACGGCGACGTCATGCTCTTCCGCTTCGCCAATTGAGCCTTTCCCGCGGAGCGTCAGCGGAAGCGGGAATCCAGCCGCGGGGGGCACATGTCGTTGGATTCCCGCTCAGCGCTTCGCTTGGCGGGAATGACGACGGCGACCCCACGACCCGCCCACCGCATCCTTGAGTTGCAGAGCGGGCGCGGGCGCGATGGCTGACATTCCGCGCCTCGGCCTCTATGAGGAGAGCGCGACAACACACCGGCTGAGGCGGGATCGTGCAGGACCAGGTTGCAGGCGAGGGCAAGCTCTTCCACGAGGACATCGAGGTCGGCCGGACCTACGATTGCGGACGCAAGCAAGTGACGAAGGAGGAGATCATCGCCTTCGCCCGCCAGTTCGATCCGCAGCCGATGCACCTCGACGAGGAGGCGGCGAAGCGGACGCTCGCCGGCGGCCTGTGCGCCTCGGGGTTCCACACCTGCGCGATGATGATGCGCATGGTGTGCGACGGCATCCTCAATCGCGTCGCCTCGCTCGGCTCGCCCGGCGTCGACGAGGTCCGCTGGCTGAGACCCGTGCGGCCGGGCGACGTGATGGCGACGCGCTACATCGCGCAGGAGAAGCGCATCCTCGCCTCCCGGCCCGACGTCGGCATGACCAAAGTCCTGGTCGAGTTCGCCAACGACAAGGGCGAGCTGGCGGCGTCCTGGCTCACCAATCAGCTCACGCGCGTGCGCGCGCCCGGACCGCTGCCCGCCAACCCGGCGCCCAAGCGGGAGAAGCAGGCCATCGAGAGCCTCTGGGACTTGGCCCTTCCGCCGGGGTCTTCGCCGGCCGATGCCTATTTCGAGGATCGCCGGGTCGGGGAGATCGTGGAGCTCAAGTCCCATACCTTCGCCAAGGACGACATCATCGCCTTTGCGCGCGCCTACGACCCGCAGCCATTTCACCTGGACGAAGCGGCGGCCAAGGCATCGCTGTTCGGGGGCTTATGCGCATCGGGATGGCACACGGCGGCGGTGTTCATCCGCGGCGTTGTCGACGCCCGCAACGTCAGCCAACGAGGCAGCGCGCGCCCGCGGCGTGCCGCTCGCCACCTACGGTCCCTCGCCGGGTTTCCGCAATCTCAAGTGGCCGAAGCCGGTGTTCGTCGGCGACACGGTCTCGTTTCGCATGCGCCTGGCCGAGAAGATCGATCTCAAGTCGCGCCCCGATCGCGGCCTGCTCGCCAGCGAGGTGCAGGGCCGCAACCAGAAGGGCGAGATCGTATTCGCCGTCACCTCGCAGATCCTGGCCGAGCGCCGCGCGCCCTACCGGCCGGAATAGCGGCTACAGAATGAACTTGCTCAGATCGGCGTTCTTGGCGAGGTCGCCCACGCGCGCCTGCACGTAGGCCGCATCGACCTTGAGGGTCTCGCCGCCCTTGTCGGTGGCCTCGAACGACATCTCGTCGAGCACGCGCTCCATCACCGTCTGCAGGCGCCGGGCGCCGATGTTCTCAACCGTCGAGTTCACCTGCGCGGCAATCTCGGCCAAGGCGTCGATGGCATCGTCGGTGAAGGTGAGGGTCACCCGCTCGGTGGCCATCAGCGCAATGTACTGCTTGATGAGGCTCGCCTCCGGCTCCACCAGGATGCGGCGGAAGTCCTCCTTGGTGAGCGATTTCAGCTCGACGCGGATCGGCAGCCGGCCCTGCAGCTCGGGCAGGAGGTCGGAGGGCTTGGCCGCGTGGAAGGCGCCCGAGGCGATGAACAGCACGTGGTCGGTCTTCACCGGCCCGTACTTGGTCGACACCGTGGTGCCCTCGATCAGCGGCAGCAGATCGCGCTGCACGCCCTCGCGCGACACGTCGGCGCCGATGCGGTGGCCTTCCGAGCGCGCGCAGATCTTGTCGATCTCGTCCAGGAAAACGATGCCGTCGTTCTCAACGCTCTTCACCGCCTCCTGCACGAGCTGGTCCTGGTCGAGCAGCTTGTCGCTTTCCTGCGCCACCAGCAGGTCGTAGGCCTCGCCCACGGTCGTGCGGCGCGGCTTGGTCTTCTGGCCCAGCGCTTTGCCCAGCATCTCGCCGATGTTGATCATGCCGACCTGGCCGCCGGGGATGTCGAAGGTGGGAAACTGCGGCCCGGCCTCGGCGACCTGGATCTCGATTTCCTTGTCGTTGAGCTCGTTGGCGCGCAGCTGCCGGCGGAAGGTCTCGCGCGTGTTGGCGGACGAATTGGCGCCGACCAGTGCATCCAGCACGCGCTCCTCGGCGTTCTTCTCGGCCTGCGCCCGCACCTCCTTGCGCTTGGTCTCGCGCACAAGTCCGAGGCCGACCTCGATCAGGTCGCGCACGATGGAATCGACGTCCCGGCCCACGTAGCCGACCTCGGTGAACTTGGTGGCCTCCACCTTGAGGAACGGAGCGCCGGCGAGCTTGGCAAGCCTGCGCGAGATCTCGGTCTTGCCGCAGCCGGTTGGGCCGATCATCAGGATGTTCTTGGGCAGCACCTCCTCCTTGAGGTCGTCGGGCAGCTGCTGGCGCCGCCAGCGGTTCCTCAGCGCGATGGCCACCGCGCGCTTGGCATCCTTCTGGCCGACGATGTAGCGGTCGAGCTCGGAGACGATCTCGCGGGGGGAGAAGCTGGTCATTATGCGCTTTCGAGGCTCTCGATGACGAGGCTGGTGTTGGTGTAGACGCAGATCTCGGCGGCGATCTTCATGGCCCTGCGCGCGATGTCCTCGGCGTCGAGGGGCGTATCCATCAGCGCCTTGGCGGCGGCCAGCGCGTAGTTCCCGCCCGAGCCTATGCCCATCACGCCGCTCTCGGGTTCCAGCACGTCGCCGGTGCCGGTCAGCACCAGCGTTGTTTCCTTGTCGGCGACGATCATCATCGCTTCGAGCCGGCGCAGGAAGCGGTCCGTGCGCCAGTCCTTGGCGAGCTCGACGCAGGCCCTGGTCAGCTGTCCGGGATACTGCTCGAGCTTGCCCTCCAGCCGCTCGAACAGGGTGAAGGCGTCGGCCGTGGCACCGGCAAAGCCGCCGATCACGTCGCCCTTGCCGACCGAGCGCACCTTCCGGGCGTTGGCCTTGATGATGGTGGCGCCGAGGCTCACCTGGCCGTCGCCGGCGATCACCACCCGGCCCGACTTGCGCACCGTGAGGATGGTGGTGCCGTGCCAGGGGCCGGGCGGGTGGCCTTCTATCGGGTAGCGGTCCGTCATGTATGAACCCACGAGGCGATGTCGGCATGAACCCGGCGTTTATCAAGGGGGCTCATGATTGCCGGCCGGATATGGAAAGCGCGCCCGGTTGCTGATAAAGGCTCGTGGTTGGACGTGCAAGCAAGGCGACAAAACGTGAAACGGCAGGCCACCGTCGAGCGCTCCACCAAGGAGACCAAGATCAAGGCGACCGTCGACCTCGACGGGACGGGCGCTTATGACGTTTCAACCGGCATCGGCTTCCTCGATCACATGCTGGAGCAACTCGCCCGCCACTCCCTGATCGACATCACGCTCAAGGCCAAGGGCGACCTGCACATCGACTTCCACCACACCACCGAGGACAGCGGCATCGTGCTGGGCCAGGCGCTCGCCAAGGCGCTGGGCGACAAGCAGGGGATTGCCCGCTACGGCAGCACCTACCTGCCGATGGACGAGACCTTGACGCGCGTCGCCCTCGACGTCTCGGGCCGCCCGCACCTGGTGTGGACCGTCGCCTTCCTGCGGCCCAAGATCGGCGACATGGACACCGAGCTCTTCCGCGAGTTCTTCCAGGCCTTCGCCCAGCACGCCGGCATCACGCTGCACGTGGAGAACCTCTACGGCGAGAACAGCCACCACATCGCCGAGACCTGCTTCAAGGGCCTTGCCCGTGCGTTGCGCCAGGCGATCGCCATCGACCCGCGCCAGGCCGGCCGCGTGCCCTCCACCAAGGGCAGCCTGTAGGACACCCTCGGCGCTCGGTCGTAAGTTAACCAATCCTTGTGCCCGTTTCTTAAATCTTTGCGGGGAAACTTGGGGCCTCCACCACGGGCGGGGCCCCCATGCCAGCAGACATTCCCAGCAAGGCCGTCGGCCAGGTCGTGACGATCGGCGGCTCGAATGCCACCTTCAGCCTTGCGGCGCCGGAGCGCGGGGAGCCGGCCGATGCCGGCGTCACGGTCGGCAAGTTCGTCGCCCTGCGCACGGCCAAGTCGGCCGTCGTCGGCGTCGTAACCGAGGTCGACGGCTCCGGCCGCACCCGCGAAGGCGAGCTGACCGCGCGCATGGACCTGCTCGGCGAGATCAAGGAGCGCGACGGGGGCAGCCGCTTCTTCCACCGCGGCATCACCGACTATCCGGTGGTGGGCAACCCGGTCGTGGCGCTCGGCAGCGACATGCTGCGCGTCGTCTACGACACCGCCGGCGCCGACATCATCGACATCGGCAATCTGCAGCAGGACAGCTCGATCCCGGCCTACATCAAGGTCAACGAGATGCTGCACAAGCATTTCGCCATCTTCGGCTCCACGGGCGTCGGCAAGTCGAGCGGCGTCGCCGTCATCCTGCGCGCCATCCTGGCCTCCAAGCCCAATCTGCGCATCTTCCTGGTCGACCCGCACAACGAATACGCGCGCTCCTTCCGCGAGGAAGCGCTGGTCCTCAACCCCCACAATCTGAAACTGCCGTTCTGGCTCTTCAACTTCGAGGAGACGATCGACGTCTTCTTCCGCGGCCGGCCGGGCCTGGATGAGGAAGTCGAGATTCTCGCCCACGTCATCCCGCAGGCCAAGGCCCAGTTCGCCCTCACGCGCCGCGGCGACGGCCACAGTCTGCGCAAGGCCGACAGCAACGGCAGCTTCGCCTTCACGGTCGACACGCCGGTACCCTACCTGCTCTCCGATCTCGTCAACCTGATCGACGAGCGCATGGGCAAGCTCGAGAACCGCTCCAACGCGGCGCGTTATGCGCGGCTCATCTCGCGCATCGAGTCGGTGCGCAAGGACCTGCGCTACGGCTTCATGTTCGACAACGCCAACGTCGGCGGCGACACCATGGTCGAGGTGCTGGCCCAGCTTTTCCGGCTGCAGCCCGACGGCCGGCCGATGACGGTCATGCAGCTCGCCGGCTTCCCGGCCGAGGTGGTCGACTCGGTCGTGTCCGTGCTCGGCCGCATGGCCTTCGAGTTCGGGCTGTGGAGCGACGGCGCAGTCGAGCTGCTCTTCGTGTGCGAGGAGGCCCACCGCTACGCGCCCGGCGACAAGTCGATCGGCTTCGGCCCCACCCGCAAGGCCATCTCCCGCATCGCCAAGGAGGGCCGCAAGTATGGCGTCTTCCTCGGCCTCGTCACGCAGCGCCCGGCCGAGCTCGACGCCACCATCATCTCCCAGTGCAGCACGCTGTTTGCCATGCGCATGGCGAACGAGCGCGACCAGAACGTGATCCGGGCGGCGGTCTCGGATGCGGCGGCGAGCCTGCTCGAGTTCGTGCCCTCGCTCGGCACGCGCGAGGTGTTCGCCTTCGGCGAGGGCGTGGCGCTGCCGACGCGACTTTGCTTTGCCCAGCTCGCCGCCGAGCACATCCCCAAGAGCGAGTTGATCAGCAACACCCATCTCGACCCGGACAAGGGCATCGACGCTGCCTTCATTGCCTCGGTCGTCGACCGCTGGCGCGGCGCCACGATGGGCAACCGGCGCAAGGTCGAAGAGGGGCTCGCCGATGGCGAAGCGCCCGAAGCGCCCGAGGTGGAGGCGGAAGCGGCGGCACCCGCCTCCCCTGCCGAGACCGAGCGGGCACTGTTGCGCGAGGCCGCCCTCAAGATGCGCCGCGCGCTTCCCCAGGAGGAGGCAAAGCCCGACGTGCGCTCGCTGCTCAAGTCGCTGCGCAAGTAGCCCTCGGTTCCGCACGGCGTGGCGGATGGGGGGATAGCCGCGACCCGCAGACGGCGCCTCAGATGCGGCGCAGCGCCACGGTCTCGATGCGGTGCTCTGCCCCCTTGCGCAGGATCAGGCGCGCGCGCTGCCGCGTTGGGAGGATGTTCTCCTCGAGGTTCTTCAGGTTGATCGAGCGCCAGATCTCGAGCGCCTGGGCGCGCGCCTCGTCGGGCGTGAGCTTGGCGTAGCGGTGGAAGTAGGCGGCGGGATCGCGGAAGGCCGTGGTGCGAAGTCTCATAAAACGGGTCACGTACCAGTTCTCGATCACGCTGGCGTTCGCATCCATATAGATCGAGAAATTGAAGAAGTCGGAGACGAACGGGATCGCCTCGCCGTCCTTGGGCATGCGTGCCGGCTGCAGCACATTGAGGCCCTCGACGATGAGGATATCCGGGCGGTCGATCACCGCCGTCTGGCCCGGAATGATGTCGTAGTGAAAGTGCGAGTAGACCGGCGCCTCGACGTTGGCCTTGCCTGATTTGACCTCGTGCAGAAAATTCAAGAGTCGCGCGGTGTCGAAGCTCTCCGGGAACCCCTTGCGGTTCATCAGGCCGCGCCGCTCGAGCTCCGCGTTGGGATAGAGGAAGCCGTCGGTGGTGATGAGGTCGACGCGCGGGTGATCGGGCCAGCGCGCCAGCAGCGCCCGCAGCACGCGCGCGGTGGTGCTCTTGCCGACCGCGACCGAGCCGGCAATGCCCAGGATATAGGGGACGCGGCCGTCCTTGCGGCCGAGGAAACGGTTGGTGACGGCGTGCAGCTCCTGGGCGCCCGCCACGTGCAGATTGAGCAGGCGCGACAGCGGCAGGTAGATCTGCTCGACCTCCTCCATGGCCAGCTCCTCGATCAGGCCCGAGAGCTGCTCGAGGTCGCGCGGCACCAGCGTCATCGGCGTGTCGGCGCGCAGCTTGGCCCACTCCTCGCGGGCGAACACGCGGTAGGGCGAGAACTGCAGTTGCGAGCGGGGCAGCGACGAGGATGCGCGCAACCCCTCGGGTTGATCGAGCGGGTTCATGGCTGGGCCTTCGGCCGCGCGGCCTTCTCGGCAAGCCCCGAGGTGCCCATGCGGGACTGAAGCTCGGCGAGCACGTCGGCCAGGGGGACGCGACGAACCTCGAGCAGGACCAGCAGATGATAGAGGAGGTCGGCCGCCTCGCGGGTGAGCGCGCGACGGTCCTGGCCGAGCGCGGCGATTACGGTCTCGACCGCCTCCTCGCCCAGCTTCTTGGCGCAGCGCTCCGCCCCCGCGTCGATGAGCTCGCGGGTATAAGACTTGTTGGCGCTTTCGCCGCGGCGCTGGGCGATGATCGCCGCCAGCCGGGAGAGCACATCCTCGGTCATGGGTCACACGGGTTCGTTGCGGTGCCTCACGGGCCGCCCATGGCCCACCCAACCGCGATGGTGAACGGGCGTCAAGGGCGAGCAGCCCATGGCACGCGCCAGACGTGCGCTGTTGCGACGCTAAACCTTTCTTAACCCGCCGCGTTCGACAGATATTCGGCAACGTGGAGATGAGTTATGACAGCGTCCAAGCGTTCACAGAAGAAGGCCCGTCCGGCGAGCGCGCGCAACAAGCGGGCAAAGCCCCGAGCGGCGCCTTTGCGCGCCACGAAGGATCACGTGCGCAGCAACGGCGCCGCTTCGCCCGGATCGCGGCATGCGGCCCGCACGATCGGCTACGGCATGTTGCCCGCCCATGCGATGATGGCAACGGCGCAAACGCTGGTGCGTTGCTCGCGCCCATTCGCCGAGTTCCCCCTGCGCGCGGCGCAGGCGCGCACGCCATCGGAGGTCTGGCACGCGCACGCCCGCTTCCTGCACGACGTGGTCAGCGAAAGCCTGCTGGCAACCAGGCGGCTGCTGACCCTGACGGCTTGAAGCCGCCAGCCCGAGCGCGTGCCTTCGCGCCAGATCGACGGACCTCTGCCGGCGCTGAACGCGCGTAGTGTCAGCCTGCGCCGGCGCGCTGCCGCTGGCGTTGCTTGACCGGGGTGCGCAACGTCCCCCGGCCGCGCGTCAACAGATCGGCCATCATGGTCTCGGCGCGCGCGCTGAGGTCTGGATGGTCGGCCTCGGTGATGGCGCGGCCCTGGTTCATCGCCTTGCGATACTCCAGGCGTTCGGGGATGTCGCCGTTGAGAACGGCATAGCCCAGCCCCTCCAGGTAGGTGCGCGCGTCGGAGGCCTCCTCGTCGGCGAGCGTCCGGCACAGCGCAAAAGCGAGCCTTTCGCGCGGAATTCCGATCCGTTCGAGCGCCTGAAAGACGAGCACGGCGGGATAGAGATCGTCGATCGTCGGACTTGTGGGCTGCACCAGGAAACTGGCGTGGGTGGCAACCTCGCCGACCGCGTCGGTGATGCTGCACGGCGTGTCGATGATGAGAAGCTCCTCATCCTTGGCGCTCGCCAGCGCCTCCTTCGCCGACAGGAAGGCGGCGACATCGAGTGACGGGGAGACTTTGTGGCGATCCCGCGCCTGCGCCCAGACCGTGATCGTGGCCTGTTGCGGGTCGAGATCGGCGGTCTTGACGGTCAAGCCCGCCCGCGCCGCGGATGTCGCAAGCGCCCTTGCCAGCGTGGACTTGCCCACCCCGCCTTTCTGACCGACGAACGCAATGATATTGGCCATGGCTACCCCCCGCTGACAACGGACGACGTCGATGCGAGAGGTGAGCCGCCGCACGCCCCGCGCAAGGATCGCGCCGCCGCCTAGGGTCGAATGATGGCAACTGTGGGGACGTGCTGGACAGCCTCTCGACTTGTCCTGCACAGCCGGTGCCGCGCGGCACAAAGCTTTCACCTGCTAAGCCTGTCACAAGCGTCACGGCGCCGCACCTGCAGATGACGGACGTTCAGCGTGACATGGAATCAAAAAGGGCGAAGCCGGCGATCGCGACGGCCGGGCAGCAGCATCGCGATCACACGGCTCCGCCGGGGCGAAGCGACCAGGTACGGGAAGGGGAAGACGGAAGGAAGCGCTAAGCGGCTTTTGCCTCCGGCACCTGGCGCGTTGGGAACGCGACGATGTTGGTCGCAGCCGCGACATCTTGCTGGCGACGCTTCTTGAACCAGCGTAGCGCCGTGTTGAGCAGCACCGCGCTGGTCTCCACCTGCTGGATCAGCAACCCGTCATCACCGTCCAGGTGGTCCTTGAGACGGCGCTCCAGAGCGTCGGGGCGCTCGGGCGACTGCACGTACCAGGTGCTTTCCAGGGGCCGCGCCCACGCCTCACCCAGCTGCATGATCGCGCTGGCGAGGCTGTGGCGGGCATCGCCGGCGAGGTCGTAGGTGATCAGGTAGGTGCGCATGGGAGGGCTCCTTGGGCGAGGGGCGGAGAAGGGGAAGCCCCAGCGGTGCGCGAGACGTGACCCGCTGGAACATAGCCAGAACATGCCGCGATTCGAGTGCGCCGTCGAGTTAAAGTTCTGAGTTTGTTCCAGGAGTCCGCTCAGAAATGTGCGAATATAGCAAAATACGCGTTGCGCAGGAGCTCCGGAAGACTTATGCGGTTTGCACCCTTTGACGGGAGGCTGAACAATGGCGACCAGACTGCGCATCCGATGCGTGATTAAAGATCCTAGGTATGACCCCTACAAGAGCATTACTCATGTCGGGGGTGGTTCTCCAGACTCCTATTGGCAACAAACACAGAAGCAAACGATTGACGAGATCGAGGCGGGCACCCACGAATACTACGTAGAAGCGGGTGGAAAAGAAGTAGATGTCGTTGTGGCTACGCACAACGGTCACAAATACATCAAGACCAATCCGGACGGGGTCGCTCCAAACAATTTGTTGGCTTTGCCAGATTGCGGGTCGCGCTAAAGGCGTGAAACAGAGACCTGCCTGCCTCCGCCGCGCATCTACGCCGCGTCGAACAGGCCCGGCTGCAGCTCCGGCGGCGGCCGGCGTGCGATGCGCCGATGCAACCCGTAGTCGATGCGGTCGGTCAGGCCGGGATAGCGCTCGTTGAACATCTCGAGCGCCTTGGCCCGGCTGGCGGGAAAGCGCTTTTCCTCCCAGATCTCGTAGAGCCGGCGCGGGTCGCAGCCATAGCGGAGAAGCAGGTCCTTGCGGCGGATGCGCAGCCAGCGCGCAATCCAGATGTCGATGGCGTCGGCCTCGGTGAGCGGCCGCCCGGCTGCGGATACATCGGACCCGGCAACGGCCGCTGCGGCAGGGGAATCCGCGACGCATGCTTGACTGAACAGCAACATCCCCCATTGATCGCCCCAGAAGAAAGCAAACGTATGGCCGGGCCCTCCCGACGGGCGTCGGCTGCGGTGCAAGACCCATGATCCTGTTCCCCGCCATCGATCTCAAGGACGGCCAATGCGTTCGCCTGGAGCGGGGCGAGATGGCGCAAGCGACCGTATTCAACGCCGACCCGGCCGCGCAGGCGCGCACCTTTGCCGCGCAGGGCTTTCAGTGGCTGCACGTCGTCGACCTCAACGGCGCCTTCGCCGGCAAGCCGGTCAACGCCGCGGCGGTGGAGGCGATCCTCGCGGCAGTCACGATCCCCGTGCAGCTCGGCGGCGGCATTCGCGATGCTGCCACCATCGAGGCCTGGCTCGGCCGGGGCATCCGGCGGGTCATCCTCGGCACTGCCGCCGTGCGCGATCCCGCTCTCGTGCACGAGGCCTGCAAGCGCTTTCCCGGACGCGTCGCGGTCGGCATCGATGCGAGGGGCGGCAAGGTGGCGGTCGAGGGCTGGGCCGAGGTGAGCGAGCTGTCGGCGGTCGAGCTGGCGCGCCGCTTCGAGGATGCCGGCGTCGCCGCCATCATCCACACCGACATCGATCGCGACGGCGTCCTCCGGGGCCTCAACCTGCCGGCCACCGTCGAGCTCGCGCGCGCCACCTCCATTCCGGTGATTGCTTCCGGCGGCCTTGCCGGCCTCGCCGACATCGAGGCCTTGCTGGCCCCTGAATATGCTATGCTTGAAGGCGCCATTGCCGGCCGCGCCCTTTACGACGGCCGGCTCGATGCCAAGGCGGCGCTGGCATTGCTGTCGAGACCGAAATCATGACTAGCCACTCCAACAATCAAACGGGATTTGGCGAGCGCAGCCAGGAGCCCTACGGCGAAATACCGACGGAGCCTGAGGAGTTCCTTCGCTGGGGTACCCGGCTCGATCGCCACCACCCCTACAAGTACGAGCTGTCCAGCGGGAAGGTCTGTCGCATGATGATCCAGATCTCGCGCGCGCATTGGCTCGTATCCGCTAACATTCTACGCGAGCTCCTCGCAAAGCTGGACACGGCTCGTTTCCAGGCTGGTCCTTCGGAGTTCGGCGTTCGGACCGGAGTTGGCGTCCGCTATCCCAACATAGTCGTGGACCGGGCCAGCGCCGATCTCAAGGGTCTGGCGTGCGAGGCGCCCATTTTCATCGCCGAAGTGCTGTCGCCCTCGACGACGGCGATCGATTTCACGGAGAAGCTGCAGGAGTACACGGCCATAGCTTCCGTGCAGACATACCTGATCTGCTCCCAGGACGAGCCCCGCGCGTGGGTTTGGTCGCGACAGCCGGATGGCATCTGGCCAGGACGGCCGGCGGAATTCGTGGGACGCGAGGACTACATCCCGCTCGGCGGCCTCGATATTGAGCTCTCCATGGCCGCGATCTTCCGCGGCATCCCCGATCCGCCGACGATTGCCTGACCGACAGCCCGTGCTCAAAATCCGCATCATCCCCTGCCTCGACGTCAAGGACGGGCGCGTCGTCAAGGGCATCAACTTCGTCGACCTCAAGGACGCAGGCGATCCGGTCGAGGCCGCCGCCGCCTACGACGCTGCCGGCGCCGACGAGCTTTGCTTCCTCGACATCACCGCCAGCCACGAGAACCGCGACACGATCTTTCATATCGTCGAGCGCACCGCGGAACGCTGCTTCATGCCGCTGACCGTGGGCGGCGGCGTGCGCACCGTCGAGGACATCCGCAAGCTCCTGACCGCAGGCGCCGACAAGGTCTCGATCAACACCGCCGCGGTGAGCCGGCGCGGGTTCGTGGCGGACGGCGCCGACAAGTTCGGCGCGCAGTGCATCGTCGTTGCCATCGACGCGAAGAAAGTCTCCAAGGCCGGCGAGCCGCCGCGCTGGGAGATCTTTACCCACGGCGGGCGCAACCCGACCGGCCTCGATGCCGTTGCCTATGCGCGCGAGGTGGTCGGCCTCGGGGCCGGCGAGATCCTGCTGACCTCCATGGACCGCGACGGCACCAAGGCCGGCTTCGACCTCGAGCTTACCCGCACGATCTCCGATGCCGTGCCCGTGCCCGTGATCGCGTCCGGCGGGGTCGGGACGCTCGACCATCTCGTGGAAGGCGTGAAGGTCGGTCACGCCAGTGCCGTGCTTGCCGCCTCGATCTTCCACTATGGAACCTTCACCATCGGCGAGGCCAAGCGGCACATGGCGGATGCCGGCATCGCCATCCGCCTCGACGAGAAGCGGCCGTAGTGCGCTTCGACCCGAGCCGCCGCCTGAGGTGGCGTCCGCATTAATTATTGTTCACGTTTCATCCGCGGTGCGACATCGCCGTCGCTGGCATGCCAGTCGGCATAGGGTGCACAGTTTGAGTTCAATTGCCCGCGGAGCGGCGGCAGAATGCACGCGGGAAGCGATTCGGCCATGCTCAAGTAGCGGTGAGCCGTTGCCCTATCGCGGCCTGCACACTTCTGTGGAAAGCTCGAGGGTCCGACTGCACCCCGGGACCTGAGCCGCTAGGCTCGCTCTGCGCGCATGGCCTGATTGCCTGCTCCAAGCGCTGGTATTGCTGTCTGCAATCCCCATCTCTCGAGGTGAGAGCGCAGCGAAGATGAACGAGCAACTGGCGCCGTCCGGCCACGCACACCAACAAAGTGGGATATGCTTATCACCGCCGCACTTTTTTGGTCTAATCTTCGCAAGAACGCGCTGAATTCAGAGGCGATGCAAAGATGACGACAAAAGAAAACATCTTCGACCTCTATGCTCAGGCATACGAGAGCCACAAGCAGCACCGGATGTCCTTGCGGGAATACCTGGAAGGGTGCCGCAACGATCCGTCCCTGTACGCCACCACGGCGGAGCGCATGATCGCGGCGATCGGCGAGCCCGAGCTCGTCGACAGCGCCAAGGATGCGCGCCTGGGCCGTATCTTCATGAACCGGACGCTCAAGGTCTACCCGGCGTTCAAGGACTTCTACGGTCTCGAGGAGACGATCGAGCGCATCGTCGGCTTCTTCCGTCACGCCGCCCAGGGTCTGGAGGAGAAGAAGCAGATCCTCTACCTGCTGGGCCCCGTCGGCGGCGGCAAGTCTTCGCTTGCCGATCGCCTCAAGGACCTGATGGAAGCGTGTCCGATCTACGTGCTGGCCACCAACGACGGCGTCAGTCCGATCTTCGAAAGCGCGCTCGGCCTCTTCGATCCGGCCTCCATGGGGCGCATGCTCGAAGACCGCTACGGCATCCCCGAGCGGCAGCTCATGGGCAACATGTCGCCGTGGGCGGTTAAGCGCCTCGATGAGTTCGGCGGCGACATCTCCAAGTTCTCCGTCGTCAAGCTGCACCCCTCCAAGCTGCGCCAGATCTGCGTGGCGAAGACCGAGCCGGGTGATGAGAACAACCAGGACATCTCCGCGCTCGTCGGCAAGGTCGACATCCGCAAGCTGGAGCACTTCGGCCAGAACGATGCCGACGCCTACTCCTATTCCGGCGGCCTCAACCGCACCACGCAGGGCGTGCTCGAGTTCGTCGAGATGTTCAAGGCGCCGCTCAAGATGCTGCACCCGCTTCTGACCGCCACGCAGGACCGCACCTACGTCGGCACCGAGAACGTCGGCGCCATGCCCTACCAGGGCCTCATCATCGCCCACTCCAACGAGAGCGAGTGGCAAAGCTTCCGCGCCAACAAGAACAACGAGGCGTTCCTCGACCGCATCAGCGTGATCAAGGTGCCCTACTGCCTGCGCGTCTCCGAGGAGAAGAAGATCTACGAGAAGCTTCTGACGGCGAGCGAGCTGAAGGAGTCGCCGATCGCGCCCGGCACGCTGGAGATGCTGGCCCGGTTCTCCGTGCTGAGCAGGCTCAAGCCGCACGAGAACTCCTCGATCTTCTCCAAGATGCGCGTCTACGACGGCGAGAGCCTGAAAGACACCGACCCGCACGCCAAGACCATCCAGGAGTATCGGGATGCCGCCGGCGTCACCGAAGGCATGGACGGCGCCTCCACGCGCTTCGCCTACAAGATCCTGTCGGAGACCTTCAACTTCGACACGCCGGAGGTGGCGGCCGACCCGGTGCACCTGCTTTACGTCACCGAGCAGGCGATCCGCCGCGAGCAGCTCCCCGAGGACATCGAAAACCGCTACGTGGAGTTCCTGAAAGAGGAGCTGGCGCCGCGCTACGCGGAATTCATCGGCAACGAGATCCAGAAGGCCTATCTGGAATCCTACAACGACTTCGGCCAGAACCTGTTCGACCGCTATGTGGCCTACGCCGACGCCTGGATCGAGGACCACGACTTCAAGGATCCCGACACCGGCCAGCTGATGAGCCGCCAGGTGCTCGAGCAGGAGCTCTCCAAGATCGAGAAGCCCGCCGGCATCGCCAACCCGAAGGACTTCCGCTTCGAGGTGGTCAAGTTCTCGCTACGCGCGCGCTCCAAGAACGGCGGCAAGAATCCGAGCTGGACGTCTTACGAGAAGATCCGCGAAGTCATCGAGCGGCGCATGTTCAGCCAGGTCGAGGACCTGCTGCCGGTGATATCGTTCGGCAAAAAGCAGGACAACGAAACGGAACGCAAGCACGAGGAGTTCGTGCAGCGCATGGTCGCCCGCGGCTATACGCCCCGCCAGGTACGTCGCCTGGTCGAGTGGTACATGCGGGTCAAGAAGTCGAGCTGACGCGCAGGGGGTATCGTCGGTCGGCGGGGCTGACAACCGCCGCGGCCCGCCTTAGGTTGTTGCCCGCGGGTGCCCGCGAGTGAAGGTATGCAACCGACCAGGGGTCTCGATGCAAGTCGTTGACCGGCGTCTCAATCCGAAGGCCAAGAGCCTCGGCAACCGCCAGCGCTTCCTGCGCCGGGCCAAGGCCGAGATTCGCGAGGCGATCCGGGACTCGCTCAAGTCGCGGAAGGTCTCCGAGACCGAAGGCGCCGAGAAGGTCACCATCCGCTCCAAGAGCCTGCGCGAGCCCGCCTTCGGCCTGGGCCGCAACACCGGCCAGCGTGACTACGTGCTGCCGGGCAACGAGGAGTACAGGGTCGGCGACGAGATCCCCAAGCCCCAGGGCGGCGCCGGCGGGCGCGGCAGCCAGGGCAGCCCGGACGGCGAGGGACAGGACGAGTTCACCTTCACCCTCACCAAGGACGAGTTCCTCGACCTCTTCTTCGATGACCTGAAGCTGCCGAACCTGATCAAGGTCAAGCTGAAGGACCTGAAGGCGCCCAAGCTCGCCCGCGCCGGGTTCACCACCGATGGCCCGCCGGCCCGGCTCAACCATACGCGCACCATGCGCAAGAGCTTGGGCCGCCGCATGGCGCTGCGCCGGCCGAGCATGGCGGAGATCGAGCGCCTCGAAGCGGAGCTTGCTGCGGCCGAGGCCGAGAATCCGGCCGATCAGGACAAGATCAAGGACTTGCGCTCGCGCCTCGAGCACAAGCAGCGGCTGCGGCGCTCGATCGCCTACATCGACCCGATCGATCTTCAATACAATCGCTTCGACCGCGTGCCCAAGCCCACCACGCAGGCCGTCATGTTCTGCCTGATGGATGCGTCGGCCTCCATGACCGAGCCGCTGAAGGACCTGGCCAAGCGGTTCTTCATGCTGCTGCACGTGTTCCTCACCCGCTACTACCGGGAGGTGCACGTCGTCTTCATCCGCCACACCTCGACGGCGGCGGAGGTGGACGAAGACACCTTCTTCCGCGGCACGGAGACCGGCGGCACGGTGATCTCCACGGCGCTGGAGGAGATGCTCGAGGTGGTGCGCGCACGCTATTCGCCCGCCGACTGGAACATCTACGCGGCGCAGGCTTCGGACGGCGACAATTTCCATGACGACATGCCGCGCTGCCTGGAGCTGCTCGAAGACGAGATCCTGCCGGTCTGCCAGTACTTCGCCTACATCGAGACCGCGCATGGCGAGCGCTTCAACGACGCCGTGGAAACACCGGTGTGGCAGGGTTATGGCGAGATCGCCGAGCGTCGGCGCAACTTCGCCATGCGGCGGGTGGCGGCGCCGGAGGACATCTTCCCGGTGTTCCACGAATTGTTCTCGGCCGACAGCGCAGCGGCCTGAAGGAGGCGATCCGAGTTGAGCACGGCCAAGAAGCTCCCCAAGCGCAAAGGCAACATGCGGCCCTTGTTCGACGGGCCCGAGTGGAGCTTCGAGCTGATCCGCAAGGTCTACGACACCATGGGCGAGATCGCGCTGGGCGAGCTCGGCCTCGACATCTATCCCAACCAGATCGAGGTGATCACGGCCGAGCAGATGCTCGATGCCTATTCCTCGATCGGCATGCCGCTGATGTACCGGCACTGGTCGTTCGGCAAGCGTTTCGCCCGCGACGAGGCCTTCTACAAGCGCGGCATGCGCACCTTGGCCTACGAGCTCGTCATCAACTCCGATCCCTGCATCAGCTACGTCATGGAGGAGAACTCCATGACCATGCAGTCGCTGGTGCTCGCGCACGCGGCCTACGGCCACAATCACTTCTTCAAGAACAACTACCAGTTCCAGATGTGGACCCAGCCCGACCACATCATCGACTACCTGGGCTTTGCCAAGACCTACGTGGCCGAGTGCGAGGAGCTTTACGGCCAGGAAGCGGTCGAGAGCGTGCTGGATGCCGCGCACGCGCTGATGAACCAGGGCATCAGCCGCGATTTCAGGCCCCGCCCGCGCAATGTCGTCAAGCGCGAGAAGGAGCGTGCCGCGCGGCGGCGTGAGCACGAGGAAGCCACCTACGATCCGATCTACACCACGCTGCCGGAGATCACGCGCGAGGGATCGGCGGAGGCGAACGAAACGCACACCGAGCAGCGCCGTCTCGGCCTGCCCGAGGAGAACCTGCTCTATTTCCTGGAGAAGAATGCGCCCAAGCTCGAGGATTGGCAGCGCGAGCTTCTGCGCATCGTCCGCCTGCTGTCGCAGTACTTCTACCCGCAGCGCCAGACCAAGATGATGAACGAGGGCTGCGCCACCTTCGTCCACTACGAGATCATGAACCGGCTCTACGAGCGCGGGCAGCTGACCGACGGCACCATGCTCGAGTTCCTGCACTCGCATTCCTCGGTCATTTTCCAGCCCACGTTCAACGACCGCCGCTTCGGCGGCATCAATC
The DNA here is from genome assembly GCA_963797005.1 of uncultured Alphaproteobacteria bacterium. GTDB lineage: Bacteria > Pseudomonadota > Alphaproteobacteria > Rhizobiales > Hyphomicrobiaceae > AWTP1-13. The sequence goes on along the minus strand of CAWCOF010000009.1, from coordinate 270,746 downwards.
CCTACGCGCTGGGCTTCGCCATGATGAACGACATCAAGCGCATGTGCTCGGAGCCGACCGAGGAGGACCGCGAGTGGTTCCCCGCCATCGCCGGCAACGGCGACCCGCTCGGCACCTTGCGCGAGGCCTGGGCGCTCTACCGCGACGAGAGCTTCATCCTGCAGTTCCTGAGCCCCAAGCTCATGCGCGATTTGCGGCTGTTCGCCGTCGCCGACGACGCCAAGGAACAGGCGATGGAGGTGGTGTCCATCCACGACGAGCTGGGCTATCGCGACCTGCGCCGCCGGCTCGCGCGCCACTACGATGTCGCCGCCCAGGACCCCGACCTGCAGGTGACGGACGCGGACCTGTCGGGCAGCCGCCGGCTGGTGCTGACGCACTTCGTGCGCAACGGCGTGCTCCTGGACAAGACCGAGGCCGAGCGCACACTGCAATACCTCGCCCAGCTTTGGGGCTACCGCGTCAAGCTGGTCGAGTCCGACACAGAGAGCGGCCGCGTGCTCAAGGAGCACGAGGCCCTGCCGCTGCCGTAGTGGCCCATCGAAGGCTCTCTCCATTCCTCGAGCGTTCCGGACCACGCGCAGGGCGGTGAAGCGGCATGGCGCTGTTCAATACGAGCGATGGCTATGGCGCGCTGACCAAGCTGCTGCACTGGCTGATCGTGGCGCTGTTCGCCTTCCAATACGTCGCCGGCGACATCATGGTGCGCATCGGGCCCGATGACACCGTTCTCGCCCTATCGCAGGACGCCTACTACAACTGGCACAAGTCGATCGGCCTGGTCGCGCTGGTCCTGGCCATCTTTCGCCTGACGGCACGCAAGACGGGACAGTTGCCCGCCTGGGCGCCCACGCTCAGTCAACGCGAGCGCGCCTTCATTCACCGCAACGAGCAGGTGCTCTATACGGCCATGTTCGTGCTGCCGCTCGCCGGCTTCGTCTACGTGATGGCGGGCGGCTATGGCGTCAGGCTGTTTGGCGTGACCGACCTTCCCAATCCGATCGGGGAAGTGCCGCTGCTCGCCACGGGGGCCAAGTGGGTACACATCGCGGGCGGCTACATTCTGCTGGCGTCAATTCTCGGCCACTTCGGCTTGGTCCTTCGCCACCAGTTCGTGACGAGGGATCGCCTGCTCCACCGCATGCTGCCGCGTCGGCGTGCTGATGGATGAAACGCCCCGCCGATCAGCCTCTTGCTGACTGCTCCCGAACGCCGCCGGGTGCCTGCGCCGACACAGGCGCCGCGCCGTGCCTCGCCTCGGCATCGAAGCTCAAGCCCCGGTCGTGAGCGACGTGCAGCATGGCGCGCTCGGCCAGCGCCGTGATGGTGAGCAGCGGGTTGACGCCCAGCGAGCGCGGCATGACCGCGCCATCCATCACGTAGAGCCCCTCGTGCACGTCCGCCGGGCCCGCGCCGGGCCGTGCGTCGAACACCTGGCACTTGTGGTTCACCACGCCCTCGCCGCGCTCAGCGCCCATGCCGCAGCCACCCAGGGGATGCGCTGTCGCCGGCTGGCGTCCCATCATGGTGCCGGCGAGCGGGTTCTTGACGTAGCGGCCGCCGGCAGCCCGCACCAGCGCCTCCAACGCCGCGTCCAGGCGCCGGTAGACCGGCTCGTCGCTGGCGCCGGGCCAGGACAGCGTCAGCCGGTCATCCTCCAGCACCATCCGCCCTGAGGACGAATCGTGCGACACGGCGAAGAAGGTCTGCAGCCCCGAAAACGGCCCCTTGTAGACGCCGGCGACGAGGCTCTTCAGCGCGCCCAAGAGCCGCCCGTTGGGGATGAACAGCACGGGCAGGATCGGCGCCAGCGCCGAGGGCAGCACGCCTTCCTGGATGGTGAGGCTGTTGGCGAGGTCACGCTCGTCGACGATCTCGATCTGGCCCGAGACGCAGGCGCCCACGGCGATGTCGGCAACTTTCGGCGGATGGCCCACGCCGATGGCGTTGACCGGGGTCTTGGCGCCGTAGCCGAAGGCGATGATGTCGCCGTTGGCCGAGAAGCGCGCACCCAGCCGGTCGGACAGCGCCAGCCCTTGATCGCGCGAGCGCAACAAGATCTCGGTTGAGCCCAGCGTGCCCGCGGCCAGCACCACCATGTCCGCCACCACGGATGAGGGGCCGCCGGCGGCGCCGCCGAGCGGCTCGAAATGCACCCGCCAGCGCCCGTCGCGATCCTTGCTCACGTGGCGCACGCGTGCGTGCGTGAAGATCTCCGCGCCATGGCGCACGGCATCCGGGAGATAGGTGAGGGCGACCGTGTTTTTGGCGCCGACGTTGCACCCCCCGCAGCAGTCGCCGCAGCGCGTGCAGGCGGGTTGGGCGATCCCGGCGGGATTGACGCAGTCCTCGAAGCCCACCACCACCGGCGCCGCCACCGGGCCCTGGCCGAGCGCGCCGCTGGCGCCTTCCAGCGCCTTGTACTTGGTCTGCGCCGCCGCGGCGGGATCGCGCGCCGGGCGCACCCACTTGGCCGCTCGCGCATAGCCCTCCTCGATCAGCCCGTCCTGGGCGATCTGGCCGGGCCAGACGGGGTCGCGGAACACACGCGGGTCGGGGCGCAGCGCCACGCCGGCGTTGATCAGCGATCCCCCGCCGAGCCCGCAGCCGACCAGCACGTGCATGTCGGCCCCGAAGCGCACGTCGTAGAGGCCGGTCGGCGAGCCCAGCCGCATGTTCTTTCCGGCTAGCTGCATCTCGGCCCTGAGATCGGGGAAGCGTCCCGGAAATTCGCCGGTGACGAACTCCCGCCCGCGCTCCAGCACGGCGACGCGCTTGCCCATGCGTTGAAGCCGCGAGGCGGCAACGCCGCCGCCGTAGCCCGACCCCACCACGACCACGTCGTAGCGGGCCTGCATGCGGTCGAGGGGGATGGCGAGACGTGTCATGCGCGCTCCAGCGCCTGTCGGTCCCACGTCGCCAGGGAGGCGGCCGCGGCGTAGGTCTCCTGCAGGAAGCCCAGCAGCAGGCGATCGGGATCGGGCGACTGGCGGACGGCATCGTAGGGCAGGATGAACTCCTTGACCCCCGTGTCGTAGAAGGCCTCGGGCGTGCTCAGGCGTGTCTCGCCGTATCCCGCCGGCTCCGGATAGGCGTAGGCGTAGTAGGCCGGCTTGCCGTAGCCGCCGTTGCCGGGCCAGAACCCGCAGCTGGAGGCCTCATGCGAATAGGCCTCCGCCATGACCCACGCCGCCACGTTGGGGGCAGTGCTGCTCGGCGGTGGCGCCGTGCGCCCGGAGAAGCGCGTGACCGCGAGGTCGAAGCTGCCCCAGAAGAAGTGGACGGGGCTGGCCTTGCCGATGAAGCGCGCGCGGAAATCCTTCAAGACGCGATCCGATTGACGCAGCGCGGCCCAGAAGCGGCCGACCCAGGCTGGATCGTACTCAGCATGCGCGTGGTCCTGATCGAAGGGCACGGCGTCCGCAATCTCGTTCGGCATGGTCCAGATGTGCACCTCGAGGCCGAGGCGCTCCAGCCGGTCCATGACCTCGGCATAGAAGGCTGCGACAGACATTGGTCGCAAGGCGATGCGTTCGGCGGCGCCGTCGCTGGTCTCGATGCGCAGCGTGTGGTCGACGAAATCGAACGCGATCTCGAACGAGCGCGCACCGTAGGCCATCGGCGAGGTCGTGAGCCCGCGCGCCGTGACGTAGAGCGTGACGTTCCACCAATGATTGGCGCGCGGCGTCAGCGCCATGCGCACCTTGCCGACGACCTGCGTCCAGCGATGCAGGGTCTCGCAGGTCCCGCTCCACGCCGACAGCGGCAGGCTCGGCCAATTGGTGTTTTCGGTCATGTCGGTTTGCCGTGGCCTGTTGCGCGGCTCGTTCGGTAGCGCAGAGGCGGACCCGTGTCCAAGCCGCTTGGGCCTCGGCCTACGGCAATGTTCGCAATGTTATAGTGTAACATCATAGACACACCCCCGAGCAAACATCCTTCATTCCCGCCTTTGAGGTACGAGCCGCCTTGCCTGTTCGCCGCCAGCGCAGCGATAGTGACGTTATAGTGTTACATGCTCTGGGGGTTGGGATGACTGGGCGTTGGGTGCGTATCGCACGATTGTGCGGATTGGGGCTCGCCGCTGCGGCTGCCCATTTGGTCACGGCGGGCGAGGCTATGGCCCAGACGCAGCTGCCTACCATCACGGTGACGACGCCCAGCCCCGTGAAGAAGAAGGCGCCCAAGCCTTCGGCCCCCTCCACGGCGTCAGCGTCGCAAGAAGCACCGCCCGCCCCCGAGCCGATCGCCGGCACGGCGCTCGACATCTCGCCCGACATCGACTTCGCGGCCGTGACGGTGCTCACGCCAAACGAGCTGTTGAGCCAGCCCCATGCCGCTCTCGGCGACGCTCTTGCCACCAAGCCCGGCATTGCCGCCACGACCTTCGCGCCCGGGTCCAGCCGGCCGGTGATCCGCGGCTTGAGCGGGTTTCGTGTCAGCATCCAGGAGAACGGCCTCTCCACCGGCGACGTCTCCGCCCTCAGTGACGACCACGCCGTACCGGTCGATCCGAATTCGACGCAGCAGGTGGAGGTGGTGCGCGGGCCGGCCACCTTGCGCTACGGCTCCCAGGCCATCGGCGGCGTCGTCAATGCCGTCAACAACCGCATCCCCGACGCCATTCCCCCGGCCGGCTTCCGCGCCGAGACCCGCGGCGGCCTCGGCTCGGGGGATGATGGCCGGGACGGCAGCATGATGGTGGAAGCCGGCGCCGGCCATTTCGCCGTTCATGCCGACGCCTTCAAGCGCACGGCCGACGACTACGCCATCCCCGGCTCCCCCGGCCGCCAGCTCAACACCGGCCTCGACAGCGAAGGCTATTCGCTGGGCGGCTCCTTCGTCGGCAAGGCCGGCTACGTCGGCCTCGCCTACACCTCGTTTGCCAGCACCTATTTCATTCCCGGCGTCGAGGCGGCGGCCGACAAGAACCACATCGTCCTCGACCAGACCAAGTGGATGAGCAAGGGCGAGTGGCGCGTCAACGACTACGGGCTCGAGGCCATCCGCTTCTGGCTCGGCGCCACCGACTACAAGCATGACGAAGTCGACGGCCTCGGGGCCGGCTCGGTCATCGGCTCGACCTTCCTCAACAAGCAGTACGAGGCGCGTATCGAGGCGCAGCACCTGCCCGTCAATACCCGGCTCGGCGAGCTGCGCGGCGCCGTCGGCGTGCAATGGTTCGATCGCGATCTTTCGGCCGCCGGCGCGGATGGCATCCTGCTGGCGCCGACGAGCACGGCAAGCTTGGCTGGATTCGTCTTCGAGGAGCTGCAGCTGTCGAAAAGGCTGCGCTTTCAGGCTGCCGGGCGCATCGAGACCAACGACGTGAAGGGCACCGCGTCCACCTTCCCGCCGACATTCCTGCCGCCGCCCGATGATCCCACCGAGACGCCGGCGAGTCGCCGGATCACGCCCAAGAGCGGCAGCCTCGGTTTCCTCTACGACCTGCCGCTCGGCGTCGTTGCGCGTCTGACCACCCAGCACGTGGAGCGCGCGCCCGACGCCACCGAGCTCTTCTACAAAGGCCCGCACGACTCGACAGCGACCTTCGAGATCGGCGATCCGAACCTGAAGATCGAATCGGCCAACACCTTCGAGATCGGCTTCAAGCGCGCCAAGGGCGCTTTCCGCTTCGACGTCTCGGCCTACCGCACCTATTTCAAGGACTTCATCTACAAGCGCTTCACGGGCGAGACGTGCGACGGTGATTTTGCCTCCTGCGGCACCGGCACCGAGCTCGACCAGATCGTCTACTCCCAGCGTGACGCGACGTTCACGGGCGCCGAGGTGCTGGCAGAGCAGGACATCGCCCGCATCTGGCGCGGTGTGTGGGGCATCGAAGGGCGCTACGACTTCGTGCATGCCGTGTTCGACGACGGCACCTATGTTCCCAAGCTGCCTCCGCATCGCCTGGGTGGCGGTGTCTACTACCGCGACGCCAATTGGCTCGCCCGGGTCAACCTGCTGCATGCCTTCCGGCAGAACGAGTTCGCCGACTTCGACACGCCGACGCCGGGCTACAATCTGCTCAATGCCGAGCTCAGCTACGCCTTCAAGCTAAACCCGCGAGCCGGCGTCGTTCCCGAGATGACCATAGGGCTGAAGGCTGAAAACCTGCTCGACGACGACATCCGCAACAGCGTCTCCTACAAGAAGGACGAGGTGCTGCAGCCCGGGCGGAGCGTCCGCCTGTTCGGCCGCGTCAAGCTCAATTGAGATCGGGGATGAAACCCCACCCGCGACGCCTCGACCTTCACGGGCTCTCGGCGTCTTGCTGCACTGCACAATGGCGTCCGGTCGCAGCCTCGCGCATGGCTGGAGTGCAGCTCCGCAACAATCGCGCGTTTGTTGGTTGAAAAATCCCGACTGATGAGCTTGTAGGAGGTGGGACAAGGCACCTCGATCCACTAGAGTGGTCGGTTGGGAGCGGGACCACAGGGACGACGCGGGATGCAAGCGAGCGACATCGCGGCACAACGTAGGGGCCGTACGGCCCCTACCGACACTTCCAACCCGAGCTATTTCCACAAAGTCGTCGACTGCCAGTGGGCGTGTCCGACCCATACGCCGGTCCCGGAATATATCCGGCTCATCGCGCAGGGGCGCTACGCCGCCGCCTACATGCTCAACTGGGAGAGCAACGTTTTCCCCGGCATCCTGGGGCGCGTTTGCGATCGCCCATGCGAGCCGGCCTGCCGCCGCGTGCGCGTCGAGGAAAAGCCCGTCGCCATCTGCCGGCTCAAGCGCGTCGCCGCCGACTACAAGGGCGACATCGATGCGTTCATGCCGGATATCCCCAAGAACAAGAACGGCAAGCGCATCGCGCTCATCGGCGCCGGCCCCGCTTCGCTGACCGTCGCGCGCGACTTGATGCCTCTGGGCTATCACTGCGTGCTGTTCGAGAAGGATCCCAAGGCGGGCGGGCTGATGCGCACCAACATCCCCTCCTTCCGCCTGCCCTATACGGTGCTCGACGAGGAGGTCAATCGCATCATCGGCTTCGGCGTCGAGCTGCGGCTGGGTCACGAGATCAAGAGCCTGGAGGCGCTGCTGCGCGAAGGGTTCGATGCGGTGTTCGTCGGTACCGGCGCGCCGAGGGGCAAGGACCTCGACATCCCCGGCCGCAAGGAGGCCGCCGCCAACATCCACATCGGCATCGACTGGCTCACCTCCGTTGCCTTCGAGCACCTGCACACCGTCGGCAAGCGCGTAGTGGTGATCGGCGGCGGCAACACCGCCATGGACTGCTGCCGCACGGCGCTGAGGCTGGGCGGCATGGACGTGCGCGTCACCGTGCGCTCGCCCAAGCGCGTGATGAAGGCCTCCGACTGGGAGATCGAGGAGGCCGAGCACGAGGGCATCCCTATCTTCGACAACCACGCGCCCAAGGCCTTCATCATCGAGAAGGGCCGGCTCGCCGGCGTCCGCTTCCAGAAGATGAAGGAGGTCGGCGTCGACAAGAACGGCCGCCCGAGGCTCGAGCCCTCCGGCGAGGAGGTGGTGTTTCCGTGCGACGACGTGCTGATGGCCATCGGCCAGGACAACGCCTTCCCCTGGGTCGAGCGCGGAATCGGCCTGGAGTTCGACGAATGGAACATGCCCAAGGTCGACAAGGTCACGATGATGTCGACCCGGCCCGGCGTGTTCTTCGGCGGCGATGCCGCCTGGGGGCCTGAGAACATCATCTGGGCCGTCGCCCACGGTCACCACGCCGCGATCTCCATCGACAGCTTCTGCCACGGCCGCCCCATCACCGAGCGGCCGCCGCCGGGCTCCAATCTGGCCAGCCAGAAGATGGGCATCCACGAGTGGTCCTATAAGAACGACTACTCGGCGCTGCATCGCGTGGCCGTGCCGCATGCCGACAAGGCGCAGTCGCTGCGCAACCTGAAGGTCGAGGTGGAACTGGGCTACGACGACCAGCTTGCCGCCAAGGAAGCTGCGCGTTGCCTCAACTGCGACGTGCAGACGGTGTTCTCGGCGCCGCTGTGCATCGAGTGCGATGCCTGCATGGACATCTGCCCGGTCGACTGCATCAACTTCACCGTGAACGATGCCGAGCCGGCGCTGCGCGAGCAGTTGCGCGTGCCGGCCCGCAACCTCGAGCAGGACCTTTATGTCTCCGATACGCTCAAGACCGGGCGCATCATGGCCAAGGACGAGGACGTGTGCCTGCACTGCGGCCTGTGCGCGGAACGCTGCCCGACGGGCGCCTGGGACATGCAGAAATTCATGTTCGTCGAGGCGCAGGCTTCCAAAGCTTGTCTGACCCACCACAATGCCTATCTGCGCTAAGAAGATGCGGGGTCGGCGCCGACGCGCCGGTCGGGCCCCGACCTGGAACGAGGCAACATCCGTCAAATGAGCGGAATCAACGACTTCGTCGTGAAGTTTGCGACCGTCAACGGCTCAGGCTCGGCGTCCGCCAACGGCATTTTCGTCAAGACGCTGTTCCGAATGGGCATTCCCGTCAGCCCGAAGAACATCTTCCCCTCCAACATCCAGGGCCTGCCGACCTGGTACGAGGTCAGGGTCTCGCAGGCGGGCCACCTCGCCCGGCGCGACGGCATCGATCTGATGGTGGCCATGAACCCGCAGTCCTACAAGGAGGACCTGGCCGAGATCGTGCCGGGGGGGTGGCTGTTCTACGATTCGACGCTGCCGCGCGTGTGGCCGCGCGACGACATCAAGGTGCTGGGCGTCCCCATCGCGCAGATGTGCGCGGAGCGGTGGAGCGACCCGCGCCAGCGTCAGCTCTTCAAGAACATGGTCTATGTCGGGGCGCTCACCGCGCTGCTCGACATCGACCTCGAGGTGCTGAAAGGGGCCATCGGCGACCAGCTCAAGGGCAAGGAGAAGCTGATCGCCGCCAACATGCAGGCGGTGGAGCTGGGGCGCTCCTACGCCGCCAAGCACTTCGACTGCCCGCTGCCGATCCGCGTGCAATCCGCCGAGGGCGCCAAGGGCAAGATCCTGGTATCGGGCAACGACGCCGCGGCGCTGGGCGCGATCTACGCCGGGGCCACGGTGTGCGCCTGGTATCCCATCACGCCGTCGACCTCGCTGGCCGAGGCGTTCGAGAGGTACGCCCGCCGCCTGCGCGTGACCAAGGAGGGCCGTCGCCTCTACGGCATCGTGCAGGCCGAGGACGAGCTCGCCGCCATCGGTGTCGCCATCGGCGGCGGCTGGAACGGTGCGCGCTCGTTCACGGCCACCTCCGGTCCCGGCATCTCCCTGATGAGCGAGTTCTTGGGGCTCGCCTATTTCGCCGAGGTGCCGGTGGTGCTGTTCAACATCCAGCGCGGCGGGCCCTCCACCGGCATGCCGACGCGCACGCAGCAGTCCGACATCATCTCCTGCGCCTACGCCTCGCACGGCGACACCAAGCACGTGCTGCTGTTCCCCAAGGACCCGCACGAGTGCTTCATGCTGGGTGCTGAGGCCTTCGACCTCGCCGAGCGGCTGCAGACCCCGGTGATCGTCATGTCCGACCTCGACATCGGCATGAACGACTGGGTGTGCGATCCCTTCGCATGGGACGAGGGCAAGGCGCATGACCGCGGCAAGGTGCTGAGCGCCGAGGAGCTCGAAAGCTTCAAGGAGGTGAAGGGCCGAGACTGGGGCCGCTACCAGGATGTCGACGGTGACGGCATTCCCTATCGCACCCTGCCCGGCACCCATCCGACCAAGGGCGCGTTCTTCACGCGCGGCACCTCCCACAACGAGGACGCCCGCTACACCGAGGACGGCCGCATCCATGCCCGCATTCTCGATCGCATCCGCCGCAAGTTCGACACCGCCGCGACGCTGGTGCCCAGACCCGAGATCACCATTCGCGACAAGAGCGGCAAGACCGGCCTCATCTATTTCGGCGCCAACACGCCCGCCGTGCACGAGGCGCTCGAGGCCCTGGAGCGGGAGGGCGTCAAGGTCAATGCCATGCGGCTCAAGGCCTTCCCGTTCACCCGGGACGTGGCCAGCTTCTGCGCGGCCCATGAGCACGTGCTCGTCGTCGAGCAGAACCGCGACGCCCAGATGCGCTCGCTGCTGATGACGGAAGCCGACGTGCCGGGCATCAAGCTGATCCCGGCCCTGAACTACGATGGCATGCCGATGACGGCCGACTTCGTCCGCGGCGCCGTGCTGAGGCACCTGCGCCCCGCCAAGGCGGCGGCAGCGGAGTAAGGATCGACCATGAGCTATATCGCCAAGCCATCCGCCCACCACCCGGCGCTGCCGAAAAACACGCTGGGGCTCACGCGGCGCGACTACGAAGGCACCATGTCGACCTTGTGCGCCGGCTGCGGGCACGACTCCATCACGGCGGCGCTGATCGAAGCCTGCTTCGAGATGGACCTCCCCGCCCACCGCATCGCCAAGGTCTCCGGCATCGGCTGCTCGTCCAAGGCGCCGACCTATTTCATGAACCGCAGCCACGGCTTCAACAGCGTGCACGGGCGCATGCCCTCGATCACGACCGGCGCCAACATCGCCAACCGCGATCTGGTCTATATCGGCATCTCGGGCGACGGCGACACGGCCTCGATCGGGTTGGGCCAGTTCTGCCACGCCGTGCGCCGGCGGCTGAACATGACCTATATCGTCATGAACAACGGCTGCTACGGCCTCACCAAGGGCCAGTTCTCCGCCACCAACGACAAGAGCTCCCCCTCCAAGAAAGGCGAGGCCAATCCCTTCGACGCCATCGATCTGTGCCAGATGGCGATCCAGCTCGGCGCCGGCTTCGTCGCCCGCTCCTTCTCCGGCGACAAGACGCAGCTCATTCCCGCTCATCAAGGCGGCCATCGGCTACAACGGCTTTGCCTTCCTCGACGTGATCAGCCCCTGCGTCACCTTCAACAACCACCCGACCTCCACCAAGAGCTACGACTACGTGCGCGCCCACAACATGGCGTCGGAGAACCGGCTCGACTACGTGGAGCCCAAGGAGGAGATCACGGTCGACTACGCGGAAGGAACGTCGGCGGACATCGAGCTGCACGACGGCTCGCGCCTGATCCTGAGCAAGATCGACAACCAGCACGACCCGCGCGATGCCGATGCCGCGCTGATGACCATCCGCACCAACGCCGCCAAGGGCGCGGTGGCGACCGGCCTGCTCTACATCGACCAGACCCAGCAGGACATGCACGACATCCTGGCGACCACGGCGTTGCCCCTCAACCAGGCCGCCATGTCCGAGCTGTGCCCGGGCTCGAAGGCGCTGGAAGCCATCAACGCGCGCCTGCGCTAGGGCAGGATCGCCTCAGATTGAATCACCTTGCCACAGCCGCAACGTGCCGGCTGAAGCGTGAATCCTGCCCTACATCATAGAATTGAGAGCAAGATTCACGTTCATGATCGAAGCGAAGTGCTTCGATCAGAAACGATCTGCTCTAGGCCGGACGCCTCATCGCGCAAGCCCGATGCGCTTGCGCGGCCAGTTGCTGCCAAGGCCGCTGATGTCGCCGGACCTCGCGGGCTGGGGGCAGGCGCAAGCGCTCGTCGCGCCCGGGTAGCCGCTCAGCAGCCGGTCGAGTTCGCCGTAGAAGAGCGCGGGACCCGGGTAGCCGATGATCCGGCCGACCTCGCGGCCGCCGTCCGCCAGCACGAATGTGGGCGTTCCGGTCACCGGCTGCTCGAGAGAAACGCCGGCGGTTGCCTGGTCGCGGATCTGCACCCGGCGCAACGGCGCCATCCTTCCCTGGGCGGTCTGAGGATAGGTCGGGCCGACCTCCGCAAGCCAGCGCTGGCACCAGGAGCAGCCTGGGTCATCGAACATCACCAGCTCGGCCGCTTGCGCACCGCGGCTGCCACCCACGGCCAAGAAGAGCGTCAGCAGCAGGATGGCCAGACGTTCCTTGCGCATGCGCTTCCCTCCGCAGGTCCCGCTACTGGTTTGCCGGGCTGTCCGGCGACATGACGCAGGCGACCAGGACATCGGCGGCCAAGTCCTCGATCCGGCGGACAACGATCGGCAGCTCCGGGCCCGAACCCGCATCTGCTAGAGTACGGCTGCAAGAAATGGAGCGGGATATGTCCAACTGCGTGATGCGGCTTGCATGGATTCTTATGGCCTATCTTGTCGCTATGGGGCAAGTGTCGGCGCAGTCGAACGTTACCGGCGTTTGGTCCGGAACGGTTGCCCAGAACGAAGGCTCCTCCGGCTACACCGTGGTGATGACCATTGCGGCCTCGGGCGCCACGACCGAGTATCCGCAACTGGATTGCCGCGGCTCATTGCAGCGTGTTGCGTCCTCCGAAGGCTACATCTTCTTTACCGAGACAATTACGCGCGGACGCCACGACAAGGGCGGCCGATGCATTGACGGGACGGTTACCATCACCCTGGCCCAAGGCAAGCTTGCGTGGGGATGGTTCGGTGCATTCCAAGGCAAGGCAGTGAACGCATACGCCCTGCTGTCTCGTCGGCGGCAGTAGATATGTTTTCGGTGCGGCGCGGGCCCACCACCGCCGTGCGACAGCTGCCGGCAGCGCAGCCCGCCGAAGACGGCGCGGACAGTCCGGTGCGATCCGCTTGCCGCGGAAGGGCTCGCTCGCTACCGTCGCGGCGAAACGGGGAACCCTTCAAAGATGCGCAGGTCTTGCCGCCAGCAGATCCTATCGACCGGACGCGCCGTGCTGGCGTGGGCGATGCTGGCCGTCATTGCCGGCCTGCCCACCGCGGCGAGCTCCCAGACCAATGCCGCCCAACCGGCCATGCCCGAGCTCGAGGAGGCGCGCTCGGTGCTCAGTCGGATACAACAGTACAAGTCCGCCTGTGATGCTCTGCACAGTGCAGGAACTGAGTTGCGCGCTCCCGGCAACTCCCTGCTTTCGGCGTTCCGGAACGACAAGCTCTTCCTCACGGCCATCGGTCACTTCTGTGCGAGCGGCGTTTTCTATCTCAATGGCTCGTCGAAGGATGGATGCAAGGGTCGGCATAAGTTGTCCGAGCCGCAAATGGAATTCCTACGAAAATTGTCGGTGGTCCGTGTCGATGCTCCGGCGCGATTGATCCATCTGGAATGCGCGGACCTTCCGAGCTCGCTCGATATCAAGGATTTTGCAACCGGCGGTCTGTATCTGAAGGACGTATCAGCCGAACGAATCTTCATTGCTCTCTCGAAGATACCCGCTGGCGTGAGATTGGAGCATGTCACGGTCAAAAACGGCGTAGGGTTGTTCGCACTGACGGTCGAGGCACCCATCGAGATCATCGACAGCGAGATCGGAGACAACAAGAAATGGGACCTTGGGCTAGGAATTCAAAACTCGACCATCGACTTGCTGCTGTTGAGCAAAGGAACCAAGATCGGAGGCAAGTTCAGCCTTGCCAGCACCAAAATTTCCGGCGGACTTGTGGTCTCGGATGCCAAATTCGCGAGCCACGTCATTCTCAGCTACCTGCGGAGTGACCGCCTCAATTTGAGGAAGAGCACGTTCGAGAAGAGCGTTACCGCCGAGTATGTGCACGTCCAGACGGAATTCTCGATCGAGGATGAAACCCGCATAGTCGGCAATTTCTGGGGCAAGCACACGCATGCAGCCGACTTTCGCGTCGATAACACGAAGTTCGGTGGAAGTATCACGCTGAGCAACGCCAAGATGGATTCCATACAATTCGCGAACGTTTCGACTATCGACCCGAATTGCTCAAATTGCGCTTTCAGACTCTGGGATGCGAGCGTTCTCCATTTCGGATACCGGAAAAGCTCGGGATTGAGCGTACTTGCCGGCAATGGTGCCTTCCGCACATTTGCCACAAGTGCCGCCGTGATCCCAAAATTCGACTGCTCCGATTGTTCTGTGGAGCAGTACATGCTGCTCGCGTCCAACATGACGGGACGCACGGCGCTTGCCGGCGCGAATATCAAGGGAACGCTTGCCTTCAGCGAGGGTGATCTGCGCTCGTGCTGGACCGGGTCGGCCGTGCTCGACCTGTCCGAGGTGCGGGTGGACGCGATATCCGCGAATGCGCCGGACTTCATGCTGTCGAAGAGACCGGCTGGGTCAGAGGGAGACTGCACAGATGCATCCCTCCCGGTCGCCACGGGCGGGGCGCTCGTTCCAACCCGCCTCTCCGGTGCGCGCTTTCGCGCCATCACGCCGGCTCGCTTGTACCGGCCCGATACCGTTGCCCCGAAACACAAGCCGCTGCCGCTCATAGGGCTTCCCTCGGAGCGTCTTGTCGAGCTCATCAAGTCGGGAAGGGAGGCCGGTCTCGGAGAGGGTTATGATCCCCAGCCCTACGAAGAGCTGGCGGATGCACTGGCGCGCGCCGGCGAGACGCGGAAGGCCAGGGACCTGCGGATCGCCAAGATCGACGATCGGCTAGCCAATACCGAGACGGGTTTCGTGCTCAGGGCGTTCTACTGGAGCTATCGGCTGATCAGCCGCTACGGCTTCGAGAACGAGCGGGCAGCGTTGATTTTTGTCGGCCTGCTCGCCATTGGCATGGGAGTTCACCTCTATGGGCGCAGGGATGTGCTCATCAAGCTTGCTGACTTGCGGGCTGCCGGCAATCTGACGGGGCTCGTCGTGTACAGCCTGTGGTTCTCGCTCGATCGTGCCATTCCGCCATTGCACCTTGATCCGCATATGCACGAAATGCGCGGCCAGCACTGGAGCATGCAGCAATATTTCTACCTTCACCGCGTGCTCGGGACCTACCTGATCTCGGTGTTCGCAGCCGGCGCCGCCGGCGTCGGCCACTGACATCCGCCAGCGGGCGAATAGGCTGGCGCGCGAGGATCGCGGTGATGGGAGTGGGATAGACCTAAGGCCTCGAGGCGCTGGCAAGTTGCGCGGCCGGACGATAGTCTCGCCGCCGATTTGACGTGTGGGCGGTAGCAGCATTCCCGCACTGTGGTGATTCCACATGGCGACGTTCTAACAGATGGTGGCCTGAACCCATGACGCACCCGCGCCCGACAGCACGCAAGCGACGCCCCGAAGATCTCCGCAGCCACCGCTGGTTCGGCGTCCAGGACCTGCGTGCCTTTGGCCACCGCTCGCGCCTGCGCCAGATCGGCTATGACGCCGAGGATTGGGGCGGCAAGCCGGTGATCGGCATCGTCAATACCTGGAGCGACATCAACGCCTGCCATGCGCACCTGCGCGAGCGGGCGCAGGACGTGAAGCGCGGTGTGCTGCAGGCGGGCGGCTTCCCGCTGGAGCTGCCGGCGATTTCGCTCGCCGAGCCGTTCCAGAAGCCCTCGACCATGCTTTACCGCAACCTTCTCGCCATGGAGACCGAGGAGCTGCTGCGCAGCTATCCAATCGACGGCGCCATCCTGCTCGGCGGGTGCGACAAGACCACGCCCGGGCTCGTCATGGGCGCCATCTCCATGGGCCTGCCGTTCATCTATTGCCCGGCGGGACCGATGCTGCGCGGCAACTGGCGGGGACAGGCGCTGGGCTCGGGCTCGGACGTGTGGAAGTACTGGGACGAGAAGCGGGCCGGCAAGATTACCGAGGCCGAGTGGGAGCAGATGGAGAACGGCATCGCCCGCTCCTTCGGCACCTGCATGACCATGGGCACGGCCGTCTCCATGATGTCGGTCGCCGAGGCGCTCGGCCTGACCTTGCCCGGCGCCGCGCTCATTCCCGCAGCCAACTCCAACCACCCGCGCATGATGACCCACGCCGGCCGGCGCGTCGTCGACATGGTGTGGGAGGACCTGACGCCCGATAAGGTCCTGACGGCCAAGGCGGTCGACAACGCCATTGCCGTGCACATGGCGCTCGGCGGCTCGACCAACGTCATGATCCATCTGATCGCCATGGCGCGGCGGGCCGGCGTGGCGCTGTCGCTCGAGCGCTTCGACCAGATCAGCCGCGAGGTGCCGGTCATGGCCAACATCCGGCCGTCGGGGGCGCATCTGGCGGAGGACTTCTACTACGCCGGCGGGCTGCCCGCCCTGATGAAGGAACTGGGCGGCAAGATCCACGGCGACTGCCTCACCGTGAATGGCGAGACGATGGGCGCCAACGTCGCCAGGGCCGAGGTCTACAACGCCGACGTCATCCGCGGCCTGCAGAACCCCATCTACGGCGAGGGCGGCACCGCCGTGCTCAAGGGCAACCTGGCGCCGCGCGGCGCCATCATGAAGCCCTCGGCCGCCGAGGCGCGCCTGAGAAAGCACCGCGGCAAGGCGCTGGTGTTCCGCGACTACAACCACATGGCGGCCGAGGTCGAGCGCGAGGATCTCGACGTGACGCCCGACCATGTCCTGGTGCTGCAGAACGCCGGGCCCAAGGGCGGCCCCGGCATGCCGGAGTGGGGCATGCTGCCCATCCCGCGAAAGCTGGTGAAGGCCGGCGTGCGCGACATGTTGCGCATCTCGGATGCGCGCATGTCCGGCACCAGCTACGGCGCCTGCGTCCTGCACGTGGCGCCGGAGAGTTTCGTCGGCGGCCCGCTCGCGCTGGTCGAGACCGGCGACGAGATCGAGGTCGATGTCTCCAAGCGCCTGCTGCACCTGCACGTCTCGGATGAGGAGATGGCGCGCCGCCGCGCCGCCTGGGTCGCACCCGCCCCGCGCTACGAGCGGGGCTACGGGCGCATGTACCAGGAGCACATCGGCCAGGCCGACGACGGCTGCGACTTCGATTTCCTCGAGCACGGCGCCCCCGTGCCTGAGCCGGAGATCCACTGAGCCAGGGTTTCGATTTCAGGTTGCGCGGCCGCGTGCGATAATTTCCGGCGTGATGTTGCGGCTTCCGTGCAAGATGCGCAGCATGTGCACCGTGTCGCCGTCGGGCCCCCGTCGTAGAAGATCAGATAACGGCGAACTATGATGATCCGGGTATGAGGCCCCAAATGAGGTCGTGGAGAAACAATTCCGGGCGAAATTGCAAGGTTGTCGATTGTGCGCTTGAAGCGCGTATCATAATCGCGAGCCGTCCGCGCTCCCGCCACACCCCTCAAATACTGAAGTATTGGGAAGAGATCGAGTCGCGCCTGCCTTGACAGGCTGACCTTGGCCATCACGCACCGTGCTTCTTCAGCCAAGCATCCGTTTCGGCGAAGACCTCCTCCGCAGACACGGTTTCACCGCGTGCGATTTGGGCCCGCGCCTCGTCGAGATAGGGCTTGGCCCAGGAGAGGTCGCCGAGGTCCTCGTCCGTCACCACGAAGTGATCGACGGCCCAGCGCACCGCCTCTTCGACGGAGGCGAACTGGCCCGCTGCGACCGCCGCTTCGAGCCGCTGCTGCTGTTCGGGCGTGAGCGTTATCGTCATATTTAAATAATAGCAAAGCAGCGCCATGGCGGCGACCCTATTCTGCCCCAGCGAAAGCAGCACGCTTAAGGATTGGCGATCCGGTCCATGGTGCGCAGGCAGGCCGTTCTCCATTCGGGCCTTGCTCATGTGCGTGGCTCGATCCCAGAACCCCATGCAGTCTTTGAGCGTCTTGCCGCCGCCGCCGGGCGCACTGGGGCTGGCGGAGGAAGAGTCCGACGTCGTCCCGCCGGTAGCGAACTGCTCCGGTAGCTGCGGCGAAAGGGGTGCAATGTCCGGAGCCGGCTCCATTGGCGTGCCGATGGCAGAGGGCGGCAGCGTCGGCGGGGCGACCGTGACGGTGCTCACGCCTGAGGAAACCACCGAGGTCGCCGCGCTGCCTGTGGCTTTGGACGAGTCGCCAGGCGCAGATCGATGCATGGATCGCGATCCGGATGAATGTATCGGCGCGGCAGGCCTGATATGCGCATGGCCGGAGTGTCCGCCGCCATGCGCGTGCGCCGCCGGAGCCAGGAGGGCGACGGGTAGCGCGGCAGCAATCAATGCCGAACGAGGAAACCGGAGCTGGGACATGGGGCTACCATCCGCTTCCGGCAGTGCTCCCTGTGCCGGCAACGTTCTGGAAGAAGGAATCCGTTGCCCTGCCATGTTCCAAACCGTCGGGGGCTGCGGCGGAATTTGCCAGGCCGAAGGGGCCGATTTCTGCTAGGACAGCCGGGACACTCAGCAGAAGGCTCCCGCCCATGGACTATGTCTTCGCGCCCGCGCCCCAGCCCACGCTCCCGGTAAAGGGCAGCGCCAAGCTCTTCCCCATCCGCCGCATCTACTGCGTCGGGCGCAACTACGCCGAGCACACCAAGGAGATGGGCGGCGACACCAAGGACCCGCCGTTCTTCTTCATGAAGAACCCCGACAACGTCGTCACCGACGGCAAGTTTCCTTATCCCTCCGCCACCAAGGACGTGCATTTCGAAATCGAGCTGGTCGTGGGGCTCAAGTCCGGCGGCATCGACATCAAGCCCGCCGATGCGCTTGCGCACGTGTTCGGCTACGGCGTCGGCATCGACATGACGCGGCGCGACCTGCAGGCCGAGGCCAAGAAGCTGCAGCGCCCCTGGGAAGTGGGCAAGGCGTTCGAGCGCTCCGCCCCCTGCACGGCGCTGGTGCCAGCGCGCGACGTCGAAAGCCCGAGCAAGGGCGCCATCTGGCTCGATGTCAACGGCGAGCGCCGGCAGACCGGCGACCTCTCCCAGATGATCTGGGACATTCCCAACCAGATCGCCTTCCTCTCCACCCTGTTCGAGCTGAAGGCGGGCGATCTCATCTTCACCGGCACGCCGGCGGGTGTCGGCGCCATCAAGAAGGGCGACCGGCTCAAGGGCCATGTCGACGGCATCGGCGATCTCGACGTGACGGTCGTCTGACCGCAGCTGGCCGAGACGCCCATGTCCCGACGCGCCGCCGACCTCATCGTCGACTGTCTCGCCGCTCACGGTGTCGACCGCGTTTTCTGCGTGCCTGGCGAGAGCTACCTGGCCGTGCTCGATGCGCTGCACGACAGCAACGCGATCGAGACCGTGGTGTGCCGCCACGAGGGCGGCGCGGGCTTCATGGCCGTGGGCGATGCCAAGGTGACGGGCAAGCCCGGCGTGGCCTTCGTCAGCCGCGGGCCGGGCGCCACCAATGCCGCCATATCAGTGCATGTGGCCGAGCAGGATGCCGTGCCCTACGTGCTGTTCATCGGCCAGGTGCCGCGCGGCGAGATCGGCCGGCATTCGTTCCAGGAGGTCGACTACGGCAAGACCTTCGCCGACATGGCAAAGGCCGTCTACGTCATCCACGACCCCGCCCGCGTGCCGGAGACGATTGCCCGGGCCTTCGCGGAGGCGCAGTCGCCGACCCCCGGCCCGGTCGTCATCGTGTTACCCGAGGACATGCAGGAGGAGCGCACGGGGGCTCCCGTCATCGAGCCGTTGCCCGTGCCCCAGGCCGGGGCACCGCCGGCCGCGGCATTGGAGGAGATCGCCGGCCTGGTTGCGGCCGCCGAACGACCGCTGCTGATCGCCGGCGGCCCCGGCGTCGGCACCGCGCGCGGCCGGGCGGCGCTGCTGGCGGCGTCCCAAGCGCATCATCTGCCGGTGGTGCTCAGCTTCAAGCGCCAGGACTACTTCCCGAATACGCATCCCAACTACGCCGGCCAGCTCGGCTTCAAGATGCCGAAACCGGCGGTCGAGCGGTACCTGGAAGCTGATCTCATATTGGCCGTGGGCACCCGGTTGGGCGAAGTCACCACCCAGGGCTACACCCTCCCGGCGTCGCCGGTGCCGCGCCAGCCTCTCATTCACATCCACGATGATCCGCGTCAGCTCGGCCGCAACTATGCCGCGACCAAGGCGCTGGCCGCAGATCCGGTGATGGCGCTCGAGGCGATGGCCGCAAAGCCGACCCGGGCGCCGGCCAAGCGTGCGGCCTGGATCAGGAAGCTCAACGAGCCCGTCACCCGCGGCATGGCGTGGTCCGCGCCCGCCGACGGCCTGCTCGATATGGGGCCGGTCGTGGCGGCGCTGGCCGAGCGCCTCGACAAGGATGCCATTCTGGTCACGGATGCCGGCAACTTCTCCGGCTGGCTGCACCGGCACTTTCCGTTCTCCGGCGAGCACCTGCTGATCGGCTGTGTCGGGGGCGCGATGGGCATCGGCATGCCTGCCTCCGTCGCGGCGGCGCTGCGCCAGCCCAAGCGGCAGGTGGTCCATCTCCTCGGCGATGGCGGCGCACTGATGACGGGCTCGGAACTCGCCACGGCCGTGCAGTACGGGGCGGCGGTGAAGACCTTCATCTCCAACAACGGCAGCTATGGCACCATCCGCATGCACCAGGAGCTGGCCTACAAGCGCCGCGTGCACGGCACCGAGCTCAGGAACCCGGACTTCGCCAAGTGGGCGGAAAGCTTCGGCGCCAAGGGGCTCACGATTGCCGCCATCGAGGAAGCCGCCGAGGCCGTCGACGAGGCGCTGGCCCACCCCGGGCCGGTGGTCGTCGACGTGAAGACCGCCGTCGAGCACATCACGCCGTTCGCGACACTCAGCTCGCTGCGCGGTTGACGTACGTTGTCATCCCGGAATTTCGTGTCAGCGAAATATCCGGGACCCAGGCGTGGCAAATGTCGCTCTGGGTCCCGGCTCGCGCGCTTCGCGCTTGGCCGGGATGACAGATATCATTCCACCTTCACGCGGCCCGCGACCTTGGGCTCGCCGCCGCGACCAACCTTGACGATCACCATCTCGCCGGAGGCCGGGCTCACGCCCGTCAGCGCGTTGATGACGATGCCGTGGGTGACGAACAGCACCCGCGCATCGGCCCCGAGCGCCGCGAGATAGGCCTTCAGCGCCTTGACCTGGGGGTCGCGGTGCTCCGGGCGGCCGACGAGATTGCTGAGCGGCGCAAAGACCTCCGCCTCTCTGCCGATCGCCAGCCGCGCCGTCTCCTTGCAGCGGCACCAGGGGCTTGTCAGCACGCGATCGAATACGACACCGTGCGCCCGGAAAGCCTGGCCTGTGCGTCGGGCATGCGCGCGGCCCTTGTCGGACAGGTTGCGCTGGGTGGCGCAATCGTCGAGCCGGAAGCGCGGCGGATCGCCGTAACCGGGCGCGTCGGAATGACGCATGAACGCCACGTGGCCCGGCTGCTTCAGGAGCGCCCACGCATCGGCCTGGGCTCGGGCGGCCGAGGCGACGACGCCTGCCAGAGCAAGCGCGGCGAGCAAGAGCCGCGTCCGGCCGGGCAGCAGCGGCCCTCTCGAGCTCAATTGTGGTCGTCTGGCAGGATGGGCAGCGGAAAGAACTCGATGCCCTCCTCGCTCAGGGCCTTGGCCTCATCCGCGGTGGCCTCGCCATGGATGCCGCGGGCGGGTGCCTCCTCGTAATGGATCTTGCGCGCCTCCTCGGGGAAGCGCGGGCCGACGTATTCGGATTTCGCCTCGATCTCGGTCCTGAGCTTGCGCATGGCGGTTGCCAGCTCGCCGTGGGCGGCGACGCGATGCATCTCGGGCTTCTCGGGCCTCGGCGCCTCCGCCGGCCTTTGCGTCGACTTGGACTTGCCGCGCTTGGCGATGCGGGGCGCCATCGGCGCCTTGCCGACCTGCGAGGTGCCGCACTTGGGGCAGGACAGCTGCCTGTGCTCGGCCTGCTTGTCGTAGGCGGCGCTGCTGGCGAACCAGGCCTCGAACTCGTGGCCCTTCCTGCATTTGAGGCGGTAAAGGATCATGAGGCTTCCTTTGCCCGCGCGGCCGATACGCGGCTCACCTGGAAGGGCCGGTCGTGCTGCAGCGAGGGAATGCGCGACCTCGCCTCCTGCACCTCGGCTGGATTGATATCGGCGACTATGACCTGGGATGGACGCCGGCCTCTGCAACGATCTCGCCCCAGGGCGAGACGACGATGCTGTGGCCGTAGGTCTCGCGCCCGGTCTCGTGCCGGCCCGCCTGGGCCGCGGCGAGGACGAAGCAGCCGTTCTCGATGGCCCGGGCGCGCAGCAGCACATGCCAGTGCGCCTCGCCGGTCTTGCGCGTGAAGGCCGAAGGGATGGCCAGGAAATCGGCGCCGGCCTGAGCCAGGGCCCGGTAAAGGTGCGGGAAGCGCAGGTCGTAGCACACGGTGATGCCGAGCGTGCCCCAGGGCAGGTCGGCCAGCACCGCGGCATTGCCGGCCTGGTAGTTCTTGGACTTGCGATAGCTCTCGCCGCCCGGCAGCTCGACGTCGAACATATGGATCTTGTCGAAGCGCGCCTCGATCGCCCCGTCGGGGGCGAACAGGAACGCGCGGTTGGCAATTCTGCCGTTGCCGAGAAGGATGGCCATGGAGCCGATGTGCAGCCAGATGCCGAGCTCGCGGGCGAGCGCGCTGAAGCGGGCGACCGCCGCGTTGCCCTCCTCCGGCCGCACGGCGGCGAAGAGGCGCTCGCGCTGCGTCTCGATCAGCGTGGTGACCTCGGGCGTCTGCACGTATTGCGCGCCCTGCCGTGCCGCCTCGGCGATCAATGCGCCAGCGTCGGCGACGTTCTTCTCCACGTCGCGCCCGCTGCACATCTGCACCAGGCCGGCGCGGAAGCTGCCGTTGTTCTTCTCCGCCGCCACGCCTCTCGTCCTCCGCGGTGGTTAACAACCCTAGAGCAAGGTCGTTTCTGATCGAAGCGCTTCGCTTCGATCATGGAACGTGAATCTTGCTCTCAATTCCATGATCTAGAGCAGGATTCACGCTTCAGACCTCACGTTGCAGCTGTGGCAAGGTGATTCAATCTGAAGCGATCCTGCTCTAGTGTAGTGGTTTGCTGCGCCCGCGAACAGTGAGCACGGCCGGCACCCTCATTCCTGCATTTCGGGAGAGACGCGGCCTGCGCGCAAGGGCGCAACCCCCGCATGGTTAGGCGGCGGCCAGGGCCGCATCGGTGACCATGGCGAGCGCGAGCACGTCGACGCGGGCCGCCCCGGCGCGCTTCAAGGCGCGCGCGCAGGCCTCCGCGGTGGCGCCGGTGGTGACCACGTCGTCGATCAGCAGGACCTGCCGCCCGCGCACCAGCGCTGCCCGGTTTTTCGGCACGCGGAAGGCGCCGGCCACGTTGCGCCGGCGCTGGTCGTGCGTGAGCCCGACCTGACTGGGCGTCGCCCGTAGCCGCCTCAGGACATGCGGGGCCACGGGCAGCCCCGCCCGCCGCGACAGCTCCTGGGCCAGCACGGCGGCCTGGTTGAAACGGCGCGTGATGAGGCGCAGGCGGGCGAGCGGCACCGGCACGATCAGGTCGGCGTCTGCCAGCAGCTCCCGCCCGGCCTCGGCGAGCCAGCGTCCGAACAGGACGCGCGCATCGTGCCGGTCGGCATACTTGAACTGGTGCACAAGCGTGCGCATCGCCCCGCTATGGTGCGCCACCGCGCGGGCGCGGTCATAGGGCGGCTGGCGCGCCGCCGCGGCTGCCGAGATGGTCCGCTCGCCCGTGTCGAAGGGCAGCGGGATGCCCAGCACGTCGCAGAGCGGCGGCCGGATGAAGCTGACCTGGCGCCAGCACGGCGCGCACAAGAGGTGATGGCTCTCGAGCGGGCTGCGGCAGACCAGGCAGCAGGGCGGCATGATGAGGTCGGCGCAGGCGGCGAGTGCCCGGCGCACCGAGAATCGCACGCTTGTCTGCTGGTGCCGTGCTTCCAAGCCTGCGATGGGGTCAATCACGCAACAACTCCCGGGAACGATGCGTGAGCCTAGTTCGGCGATGGCCTCGCGTCGAGCGAGTTGGTCTGCCGGCAACGGCTGATCGCCTTGCTCACTAACACCTGGTGTTATATAACGCCGGGTGTTAGCCCGCCGCGGAAGGTGGCATGCGGGTCTTCGTAACGAAAGTGTTCGCGCGTTTCGCACGCTCCGAGCGCATAGGCGATGAAAGCCTGCGTGAGGCGGTGGAGCGCGCCGACAAGGGCCTCGTCGACGCCACGCTCGGGGGAGGCCTGATAAAGCAGCGCGTCGCGCGAAAGGGCCGGGGTCGTTCCGGCGGCTTCCGCACCGTGGTTGCGTACCGGCAAGCGGATCTTGCGGTGTTTCTCTACGGCTTTGCCAAGAGCGCCCGTGACAGCGTTGGGCAAAGCGACCTGGAGCGCCTGAGGAAGCTGGCGGCGATCTATCTGTCGGCTTCGGTCCAAGACCTCGAGGGCTGGTGCAGGAACGGAGAGCTCGAGGAAATCAACTGAATGGCCAACAGGAAGTACCAGAGCGACATTGCCGAAGCGGTCCACAAGACTGCCAAGGGCTTGCATCGCATCGGCGGCATCGACAAGAAGACGATGCGCGAGTTCGATGTCATGTGCCTGACGCTGGTCAAGCGGCTGTCGGCGCGTGAGATCAGGCGCATCCGGGAGGAAGCCGGCGTGAGCCAGGAGGTTTTCGGGCACTACCTCAACGTGCCGACCACGCTCGTTTCGCAATGGGAGCGGGGCGAAAAGAAGCCGTCGGGGCCGTCGTTGAAGCTCCTGTCCCTGGTAAGGCACAAGGGGCTCGATGCAATCGCCTGATGCCCCAGGCGGATGCGATAGGCGACAGTCGTATTGCACCGCCGGCACGCACGATCGGTGCAACGCGCTGGCGCTTGTTGCACCCTACGCCTA
Organism: uncultured Alphaproteobacteria bacterium; assembly: GCA_963797005.1. Lineage (GTDB taxonomy): Bacteria > Pseudomonadota > Alphaproteobacteria > Rhizobiales > Hyphomicrobiaceae > AWTP1-13. The sequence continues at coordinate 246,358 of CAWCOF010000009.1, read as the reverse complement.
ACCTTCAGGCGTGACGTCCGACCACGATATCTTCGACCGCGCCCTGCTCGTGCGCCGGCGCGACCGCGTGGCGGAGGGCGCTGCCGGCCATGAATTTCTGCTCGCGCGCGTGGCCGAGGACCTGGCCGAGCGGCTCGGCGCGATCAATCGCCGTTTCCCCGTGGCGCTCAATCTGGGCGCCCATCATGGCCTCATCGCGCGCAGGCTCAGACAGCTGCCCGGCATCGAGACCGTTATCGACATGGAGCGGGCGCCGCGTCTTCTCGCGCAATGCGGGGGGCTGCGCGTCCGGGCGGACGAGGAAGTGCTGCCGTTTCGCGATTTTCGCTCGACCTCGTCGTGTCGGGTCTCGCCCTGCAGCACGTCAACGACCTGCCGGGCGTGCTGGTGCAGGTCCGCCGCGCCTTGCGGCCAGATGGCCTGTTGCTCGCGGCGCTGCTCGGCGGCGCCACGCTCAACGAGCTCAGGGCCTCGCTTCTTGCCGCGGAGGAGGAAGTCGAGGGTGGCGCGAGCCCACGCGTCGCCCCGTTCGCCGACGTGCAGGACCTGGGCGCGCTGCTGCAACGGGCCCAACTCGCGCTGCCGGTGGTCGACGCCGATATGGTGACCGTCACCTACACGGATGCGCTGGCGCTGATGCGGGAGCTGCGGGCCATGGGCGCCACCAATGTGCTGCGCGCCCGCCGCCGCAGCCCGCTGCGACGCGCCACCCTTGTGCGTGCGCTCGAGATCTACCAGGAGCGCTTCGGCCTGCCGGACGGCCGCATACCGGCGACCTTCGAGATCCTGACGCTCACCGCCTGGGCGCCGCACGAGAGCCAGCAGAAGCCTCTGCGGCCCGGCAGCGCCGAGGCGCGGCTGGCGGATGCCCTCAAGGTAGAAGAACTGCCAGCCGGGCCGCCCGACGGCGACGTCACTTCGTCATCGCGTCGCTGAGCTTGGTGGAGGTATTTCCCCAGCCGGAGGAGTTGCTATTGCCCAGCGCCTTGAAGCCGCCGATGCAAGCCACCGCGATGAGCGCCGCAATGAGCCCGTATTCGATGGCCGTCGTGCCGCGGGTATCCGCGAGCAATCGGCGCGCGAGGTTCTTCAAGGTCCTCATTTCAGAGCCTCTTCCATGCCTTTGGGCGCCAGTCTCTAGAGCAAATCCCTCAGCATCGCCTTGAGCGGCTCGTCTGCCGGGGGCATTGCATAGTCGCCAAGCCCATTGCGCCTGACCCAGGCCAGCTCCTGCCCCTGCCTCGCCGTCACCTCGCCCTCCCACTTGCGGGCCACGTAGAGTGGCATCAAGAGGTGGAACGCCTCGTAGCCGTGGCTGGCGAACGTGAAGGGCGCCAGGCACGCAGGTGATACCCTAATCGAAAGCTCTTCCTCGAGCTCCCGGATCAGGGCCGCCTCCGGCGTTTCGCCCGGCTCGATCTTGCCGCCCGGGAATTCCCACAATCCCTCGAGCGGCCGCCCCGGAGGGCGTTTGGCGAGCAGGACTCGGCCATCGGCGTCAATCAGCGCGCAGGCCACGACAAGAAGCAGTCCCGAGCCCATGCATGGCCCCACACTAGAGCGGATCGGTTAACAGCCCCGCAGGAAGCGGTGTTAACGGTTGTAGACGTTAACGCCGGGCAAACGGAAGCAGGGAGAAGGAGGGGCGGGGCTAGTGTGATGATCGAGAAGTCCGCTACATCGCGTTTGGCTGGGTGGCGGAGCGGACTTCTCGATCTGAAATCACACTAGAATTCATCATTTGCTAGTGTCCTTCAGATCGCGAAATTCGTTCCGAGCAAGCCGCAGATTGAGGCGAATTTCGCGATCAGGACACTAGCTGCGATAGTCGGCGTTGATCGAGATGTAGCCGTGGGTGAGGTCGCAGGTCCACACCGTGGCCGCCCCGGCGCCAAGCCCGATGTCGACGCGGATTTCGATCTCGCGGCCCTTCATATAGGCGGCGGCGGTCGCTTCATCGTAGGTGGATGCGCGCTCGCCCTCCTTGGCCACCTGAATGCCGCCGAACGCGATCGAGAGCCGGTCGCGATCTGCCGCCTCGCCCGACTTGCCCACCGCCATCACCACCCGTCCCCAGTTGGGGTCCTCGCCGGCGATTGCCGTCTTGACCAGCGGCGAGTTGGCAATCGCAAAGCCGATGCGCCGTGCCGCGCCGTCGCTCTCGGCGCCGGCCACGTCGATCCTGACGAGCTTGCTCGCCCCCTCTCCGTCCTTGACGACCCACAGGGCAAGCTCGTGCAGCAGATCGTTGAGAGCGGCCGCGAACCGCTGCCCATCGGCGCTGGCCGCATCCTCGATAGCAGGCGCGCCGCGCGAAGCTGCCGCCCCGGTGGCGAACAAGAGCAGCGTATCGCTGGTGGAGGTGTCGCTGTCGATGGTTATGCAATTGAAGGACTTGTCGGCCCCCGCGGCCAGCATGGCCTGCAGGGGCCCGCGCGCAATGGCCGCGTCGGTGAAGACGTAGACCAGCAGGGTTGCCAGGTCCGGCGCGATCATGCCGGAGCCCTTGGCGAAGCCGTTGATGACGACCTCCGTGCCGCCGATCGCGACCTTGCGCGTGGCGAGCTTGGGAAACGTATCCGTGGTCATGATGGCCCGGGCCGCGTCGTGCCAGGCCGTCGCGCCCGCTTTTCCGGCGAGATCGCCGATGAGGTGGGCGAACTTGGCGGCATCGAGCGGCTCGCCGATCACGCCGGTGGAAGAGATGTAGACCTCGTCGGGCCGGCAGCCGACGGCTTTGGCAGCGGCCTCGGCAGTCATGCGCGTGGCCTCGCTGCCCCGTTTGCCGGTGAAGGCGTTGGCGTTGCCGGAGTTGACGACCAGTGCGCGCGCCGCGCCGCGCTCGAGGTTGGCGCGACACCACAAAACGGGTGCCGAGCACGTCTTGGAGCGCGTGAGGACCCCCGCCGCCGTGGTGCCGGCATCAAGCACGGCCATCATCAAGTCGGTGCGGCCCTTGTAGCGGATGCCCGCTTCGCAGGCGGCGAACCTGACGCCCGGCACGATCGGCATGTCCGGCAGCCGGGCTGGCGCGAACGGCGACGTTTTGGCGGCCGCCTTGGCCATGACGACCCCTCCCTGGCTTCTACCTGTCTTATTGCCGACGTCGAACGCGGACTGGATCGCGCTACCGCTTCGCGGAGGTCCTGGACCGCTCGCTCAGCATCGATCGTTTGATCTGAGGATCGATGTACTCGATCTTGGCCGCTCTCCTCAAGTCGGCGCCGATCTGCTGCGCCTTCTGGTGGATCATGGCCGCCAGCACCTTATCCTTGACCGCCTCGAAGGCGGGGGCCGGCCGCCGGCGCCGCTCGTCGACCCTGACGAGGTGCCAACCGAACTGGGTCTCGAACGGCTCGCTGACTTCGCCCCGTTTCAGCTTGAAGGCGGCTTCCTCGAATTGCGGCACCATCTGGCCGCGGCCGAAGAACCCAAGCTCGCCGCCCTGGTCCTTGGAGCCCGGGTCCAGGGAATACTGTTTGGCGAGTGCGGCGAAGTCGGAGCCGTGCGCGATCTTCTCGAACAGGTCCCACGCCTTGTCCTTGTTCTCCACCAGGATATGACGCGCGCGCACCTCTTCTTCCTGTTGCGTGGCGCCGAGGTGGGACTGGTAGAATTTCCGCGCATCCGCTTCGTTGACGGCGGCGCGTACGTTCTTGTCGAAATAGAGGTCGCGCAGCGCGCTGCGCCGCCCATACTGCGCACGCCCGTCGTGGCCCGTGCCCGAGCCCAGCTTCTGGCTTTCGGCGGCGTCGGCAAAGAGCTGGTTCTCGATCAGGTACTCGAGGAGGACCCGCCGCTTGGTGGCGTCGGGCAGGGTGCCGAGGTCGCTGCCGATCTCGGCCTCGGCGAGTTTCATGTCGCTCTCGGTGATGAGGCGCCCGTTGACCTTGGCGACGGCGGGCTCCTGGGCGCTGGCGCCGAGACACCACAGAAATGCCAGCGCCACCGCGCCCGCCAGGAAAGGCCGCATGAAGCTCGCGCTCGGCTCGGATGCTGCCATGGAATCCCGGAGTCTGGCGGCGGCGTGGGACGGGCAGCTGGATAGCCCTGCCTGTTTCCTAGAGCCAAGTTACGATTGCGTCATTGAGGAATTGTGGCGGAGGTAAAGGCGCGGGGGCCGTCCTTCGTTGACAAGGGGTGTGGTGCTCCTTATGTGAAATGCGTGCTTGGCGGGACCGCAGGGCGCTGGTTCGCGCGAGGTTCGCGCTATTTCTGCACAGAGTTGAGGCTTCGCGGGCGCCCGCCATGGCTCGGCTCGGGGGATGGCGGTCGCGAGAACAAGCGTTGCGGGATTTGCTCGTCTGTTCGCCCTCCTCTCATGACACGACGATGTGAGGAACCGTACGCATGCTGTCTATCGGCACGATTGCGGCCAAGGTCTTCGGCAGCTCCAACGATCGCAGGGTCAAAGGCTATCGGCCCAAGGCCGAGGCGGTCAACGCGCTCGAGCCGGAGTTGGAGAAGCTTTCCGACGCCGAGCTGAGGGCCCGCACCGACGAGTTCCGCCGCCAGGTCGCGGACGGCGTCCCCCTCGACGATCTCATCGTTCCCGCCTTCGCCACCGTGCGCGAGGGCGCCCGGCGCAGCCTGGGCCAGCGCCATTTCGACGTGCAGCTGATCGGCGGCATGGTGCTGCACCAGGGCAAGATCGCCGAGATGAAGACCGGCGAAGGCAAGACGCTGGTCGCCACGCTTCCCGTCTATCTCAACGCGCTGACAGGGCGCGGCGTTCACGTGGTCACCGTCAACGACTACCTCGCCAAGCGCGACGCCGAGTGGATGGGCGTCGTCTACAAGTTCTTGGGGCTCACGGTCGGCTGCATCGTGCACGACCTCGACGACGACGAGCGCCGCGCGCAGTACGCCTGCGACGTCACCTACGCCACCAACAACGAGCTGGGCTTCGACTATCTGCGCGACAACATGAAGATGCGCGCCGCCGAGATGGTGCAGCGCGGGCACGCCTACGCGATCGTCGACGAGGTCGATTCGATCCTGATCGACGAGGCCCGCACGCCGCTCATCATCTCGGGCCCGATCGAGGATCGCGCCGAGCTCTACAACAGCGTCGACGACCTGGTGAAGCAGCTCGTCAGCGAGCACGACAAGATCGAGAAGGAGCTGGTAGCGGCCCACAGCAAGGAAGAGCTGAAGGAGCTGCTCAAGTCCAAGGGGCTTTACGAGCTCGACGAGAAGCAGCGCCAGGTGGCCTTCACGGAAGCCGGCAACGAGCGCATCGAGCAGCTCCTGACGGAGCGCGACCTGCTCAAGGCCGGCACCTCCCTCTACGACATCGACAATGTCACCGTCGTCCATCACGCCAACCAGGCGCTCAAGGCGCACCGCCTGTTCCAGCGCGACCGCGACTACATCGTCAAGGCGGGCGAAGTCCTCATCATCGACGAGTTCACCGGCCGCATCATGCATGGACGGCGCTACTCGGAAGGCCTGCACCAGGCGCTCGAGGCCAAGGAGCACGTGCAGATCCAGCCCGAGAACCAGACGCTCGCGTCCATCACCTTCCAGAACTACTTCCGCCTCTATGAGAAGCTCGCCGGCATGACCGGCACGGCGACCACCGAGGCCAACGAGTTCATGGACATCTACGGGCTGGAGGTGCTCGAGATCCCGACCAACATGCCCATCGACCGTACCGACGAGCACGACGAGGTCTATCGCACGGTCAACGAGAAATCGCGCGCCATCGTCGCCGAGATCGCCGATTGCCGCCGGCGCGGCCAGCCGATCCTGGTGGGCACCACATCGATCGAGAAATCCGAGCAGCTCTCCGCCCTGCTCAAGGACCGCAAATACATTCGCGAGCTTGGCCAGTATCTCAAGAAGCAGGCCGACAAGTTCAAGGAGGGCAAGGAGGACGAGCTCAAGGCGCAGTTCGCCGAGATCGGCGGCTTCCTCGAGGAGCTTGCGCGCAAGAACAGCGGCGATCCGATCCCGCACCAGGTGCTCAACGCCCGCTACCACGAGCAGGAAGCGCACATCATCGCCCAGGCCGGCGTTCCCGGCGCGGTCACGATCGCCACCAACATGGCCGGTCGCGGCACCGACATCCAGCTCGGCGGCAATGCGCGCTATCGCTTGCGCGACTGGCTCAACGAGCAGTTGAAGCCGAACGGCAGCGCCGATGCGCAGGCCGACGCGGACGAGAGCATTGTTGCGTGGATCGACGAGCGCCTGCGTGACGGCGATGAATGGATCGACAGCCGCCTCGACGAGCGCATCGAGAGCGAGCTGGCGAAATGGGTCGCGGGCGAGAACAACGCCAGCCGCCAGCCCGGCGCAAAGGAGATCAAGAAGAAGCGCGCCGAGATCGAGGACCCCACCAGGAAGGCCCGGATCCGCGCCGAGATCGCCAGGGAGTGGCTGCGAGCCTACAACGACAACGGCAAGGGAAGGGCGAGGCCCGACGCCGGCGAGGACCTTCTCAAGGCGCTCGACAGGCAGTCCGCGGAAGTGCTGGCGGACGTGGCCGACAAGAAGATGCAGGCGCTCGAGGCCGGCGGCCTCTACGTGCTCGGCACCGAGCGGCACGAGAGCCGGCGCATCGACAACCAGCTGCGCGGCCGCTCGGGCCGCCAGGGCGACCCCGGACGCTCGAAGTTCTACCTGTCGCTCGAAGACGATCTGATGCGCATCTTCGGCTCGGACCGCATGGACGGCATGCTGCAGAGGCTCGGGCTGCAGGAAGGCGAGGCGATCACGCATCCCTGGATCAACAAGGCATTGGAGAAGGCCCAGCAGAAGGTCGAGGCGCGCAACTTCGACGCGCGCAAGCACGTGCTCAAGTACGACGACGTGATGAACGACCAGCGCAAGGTCATCTTCGAGCAGCGCCTCGACATCATGGGGCACGACGACGTCTCGAGCACGATCACCGACTTGCGCCACCAGGTCGTGAACGAGGTCGTCCACCAGCACATCCCGCCCAACGCGTACGCCGAGCAATGGAACACGACCGAGCTCAAGAGCGAGGTGGAGCGCATCTTCGACCTTGATCTGCCCGTGGATCAATGGGCCGAGGAGGAGGGCATCGCCGACCAGGAGATCATCGAGCGGCTGACGGCCAGCGTGGATGAGAAGGCGGCCGAGAAGGAGAAGCTGTTCGGGCCGGACGGCATGCGGCAGATCGAGAAGATGATCCTGCTGCAGACCATCGACCACCTGTGGCGCGATCATCTCATCACGCTCGAGCATCTGCGCCAGGTGATCGGCTTCCGCGGCTACGGCCAGCGCGATCCGCTGAACGAGTACAAGTCGGAAGGCTTCCTGCTGTTCGAGACGATGCTCACCAACCTGCGCGAGCAGGTGACCTGGACGCTGATGCACATCCAGACCATGCCCGATGAGGACGAGGGGCTGGTCGAGGAGGTCGAGCTGCCGCCGATGCAGGCGCACCACGTCGATCCCTTCACGGGCCAGGACGAGCTTGCGATGGCGGACGCCGCGCTTGCGGCCGAGGGCCGGCCGGGCCCGATGCAGGCCGAGCGGCGGGCGCCGGTGCAGACACGCAAAGGCGCCTTGGCGGTCGATCCCAAGAACCCCGCCACATGGGGTAAAGTGGCGCGCAACCAGGCCTGCCCTTGCGGCTCCGGCAAGAAATACAAGCACTGCCACGGCAAGCACGACTGAGACCTATTCTTCCGTATCTTTGTCTGTGGCGGAAAAACAGGGCTTGGCCTGACGAAAAACCCTTGCGTTACGCCGATTGCTCGACATCGAACTGCCATGTCTTGTAAATGGAAGGGGCAGGAGCTTATCCTGCTCGGAAACGGTGAAGCTCGGCCTCGGCGATAGCGGTCGGGGCAACGGGTTGGTGTCGGTGTCGTGAGAGTTCTGGGGATCGTCGCCAAGACGCACGACAGCGGCTTGGCGCTGTTGAACGACGGTGTCCCCGAATTGGTGCTCGAGGAAGAGCGCTACAATCGCAGCAAGAAGACCAAGAAATTCCCCAAGCATTCCCTGGCCGCCGCGGTCGAGGAGCTGAAACTCGATTGCGCCGACATCGACGTCGTCACGACGCCCTGGGACGTGGCGCGCCTGCGCCGGACGGCATTGTCGATCATGGCGCGCCGCTTCCCCTTGAGCCTTGCCATGCTGGTGCCGCACGCGCACGGACCGCAGCAGAACCAGATCATGGTGCTCAATCACTATCTGGCGAAAGGTCTGCGCGAAGGCTTCGGGGCGGCCAAGCTGCCCCCGATCGTCAATGTCGGGCACCACGATTCGCATGCCGCGATGTTCTTTGCCTCCCCCTTCGAGGACGCGCTGGTGCTGGTCATGGACGGCTATGGCGACGACTGCTCGAGCAGCGCCTATCTCGGTCAGGGCAACCGATTGGAACGCCACTGGTCGACGAGCGTCCTCAATTCCGTCGGCCTCGTCTACACGTTCGTGACCGAGCACCTGGGTTTTGCCGGCTTTGGCGACGAGGGCAAGGTGATGGCGCTCGCCGCGTTCGGCGACGACACCTACGTCGAGCGGTTCCGCGACGTGATCCGGCCGACGCCTGACGGCGGCTATGCCGTCAACATGGCCTATTTCAGCTACGACGCCTTCGGCCAGCTGCGTCCCTTCCGGCGCAAGTTCATCGACACTTTCGGGCCCCCCCGCGCACCGCACGAGCCGCTCACCGACCAGCACCGCGATCTGGCCTTTGCGTTGCAGACGGTGACCGAGGAGGTGATCGTCCACGTCGTCCGCGCGCTCCTGAGGCAATTCCCGCAGCGCGACCTGTGCATGGTCGGCGGCGTCGCCCTCAACTGCGTGGCCAACGCCAAGATCCTGGAGGCGACCGACGTGCGCCGTATCTGGGTGCCGCCGTGTGCCTCCGACACCGGCGCGCCGCTCGGCAGCGCGCTGTGGCACTATCACCAGACGCAGGCGTACCCGCGCGGGTTCGAGCTCACCCACGCGTTCTACGGTCAACAGTACAGCCAGGCGCGGATCGAGCGGGCGCTCAACGCCGCCGGCCTGAGCTATCAGCGCATCCCGGAAACGCAGCTGGTTCGTCGCGTGGCGCAGGACCTGGCCGACGGCCAAATCGTCGGCTGGTTCCAGGGCAGGTTCGAGATGGGCCCCCGCGCGCTCGGCAACCGCTCGATCCTGGCCGACCCGCGCCGGCCCGAGATGCGCGACGTGCTCAACGCCAAGGTCAAGAGGCGCGAGCCCTTCCGCCCGTTCGCGCCGGCGGTGCTGGTCGAGCGGGCCGGCGAGTTCTTCGAGATCGACCAGCCCGACCCGTTCATGACGCTTGCGCCCAGGGTGCGGCCGGCCAAGCGGGCGGACATACCGGCGGCCGTGCATGTGGACGGCACCGGGCGCATCCAGACCGTGGACCGGTCCGCCAACCCCCGCTACTACGCCCTGATCGAGGAGTTCGGCCGCCTCACCGGCGTGCCCGTGCTGCTCAACACCTCCTTCAACCGCAAGGAGCCCATCGTCGCCGGCCCCGAGGATGCGATTGCCTGCTACCTCAAGAGCGAGATGGACGTGCTGGTGCTCGGCGATTTCTACACCACCGATCGGGGGGGCGGGGCGGCGCGCGAGAGCCGCACGCGGGCGGCGCCGGCATCTCAGGAAGGGCGACGAGAGACGGCGCTGACCGCCAGGACCGCCTCGAGCTAGACTGGGCCCTTGCCCCTGGACAAGGCCGAGCGTGCAAGACGATCGCATGCCCTGGGCGCGGGCCGGACGGTCGAGGAGCGGCTGAGAGCCATGAACGAAGTGGCCCAGACAACCTAGTGTCCCGAACACGAAGTTCGCACACAGTCTGACGCTTGCGGGTTTGCGAACTTCGGGTTCAAGAGGGACACTAAAATCATGAAGTTGCTAGTGTGGCTTCGGTTCAGAAGTTCCCTCCCAACCTGGCCGCAAGTGATGGGGAACTTCTGAACCGCCACACTAAGAAGGAGGAACGCGCATGCAGCTGACCGCAGCCCAGGTCGAACAGTTCCACACCGACGGCTGGCTTTTCCTGCCCGAGGTCTTCGATGCCGAGGAGATCGGGCTTTTGAAGGCGGAAGCCGAGGCGATCTATCGCCAGCAGCGACCCGAGGTCTGGCGCGAGAAGAGCGGTGCCCCCCGCACGGCCTTTGCCGCTCACACCTACAGCGAGCCTTTCCGCCTTCTTGGCGCACATCCGCGACTGATTGCGCCGGTGGAGCAGATCTTCGGCGAGAAGCTCTACATGCACCAGTTCAAGATCAACGCCAAGTCGGCCTTCACTGGCGAGGTCTGGCAATGGCATCAGGACTACGGCACCTGGAAGCGCGATGACGGCATGCCCGAGCCGCGCGCCATGAACATTTCGGTGTTTCTCGACGAGGTGATGCACATCAATGGCCCGTTGCTGCTCGTCCCGAAGAGCCAGACCGCGGGCGATCTAAAAGCATCGCACGACAAGCAGACGACCTCCTATCCGTTGTGGACACTCGACGAGGAGACCGTAACGCGGCTGGTCCGCGAGGGCGGCATCGTTGCCCCGACCGGCAAGCCGGGCGGCGTCCTGATGTTCCACGGCAACCTCGTTCACGGCTCCGCGGGCAACATCACGCCCTATCCGCGCAAGATCGTCTATCTCACCCTCAACGCGGTTTCGAACCATATCCGCACGCCAACCCGGCCGGAGTTCATCGCGCATCGCGACTTTGCCCCGATCGAGGCGGTGGCGGACGACGCGTTGAAGCAACTTGCCCGGAGCACCCGCCAGGCCGCCGAGTAACGGACATGAGCTCTACCGGTTGCTGGAACGACCACCGGCAAGGTCCTGCATCGCGTCCTGAGGGAGCCTGACCGGGAGGCCCGCGCGGCAATCGAACGGTTGACAGCAGGCGACGCGGGCTCCCAAAGTCCGGCTGCAAATCTCTCAGCCCAAGCTACGAGAAGGCCGCCACCCGATGGTCCAGCTGACCCTGCCGCGCAACTCCAAGGTCAAGACGGGCAAGACCTGGAACAAGCCGCAATCCAAGCGCGACTGGACCGAGTTCCGCGTCTATCGCTGGAGCCCCGACGACGGGGAGAACCCGCGCATCGATACCTACTGGGTCGACCGCAAGGCGTGCGGACCGATGGTGCTCGACGCGCTGAACAAGATCAAGAACGAGATCGATTCGACGCTGACCTTCCGCCGGTCCTGCCGCGAGGGCATCTGCGGGTCGTGCTCGATGAACATCGACGGCACCAATGCGCTCGCCTGTCTCAAGCCGATCGATGACGTCAGGGGCGCGGTCCGCATCTATCCTTTGCCGCACACCCGCGTGGTCAAGGACCTGGTGCCAGACCTCACCAACTTCTATGCCCAGCTGCAGTCGATCGAGCCGTGGCTGAAGACCACGAGCGCGGCCCCCCCGACCGAGTGGAAGCAGGCGAGGGAGGATCGCGAGAAGCTCGACGGGCTCTACGAGTGCATCCTGTGCGCCTGCTGCTCGACCTCGTGTCCCAGCTACTGGTGGAACGAAGACCGCTATCTGGGGCCTGCGGTCCTGCTGCAGGCCTACCGCTGGGTGATCGACAGCCGGGACGAGGCGACGGGCGAGCGCCTCGATAACCTCGAGGACCCGTTCCGGCTCTATCGCTGCCACAGCATTCTCAACTGCGCCAAGGCCTGCCCGAAGGGCCTCAATCCGGCCAAGGCCATCGCGGAGCTTAAGAAGCTCATGGTCGAGCGCAGGCTCTGATCGGGGACGTTTCAGCGCCGGCGGGCAGGATTGGATCGGAGAGAGTGGCACCATGCTGGATCACGTTGGCATTCCGGTAGCGGACTTCGCCCGCTCGAAGGCCTTCTATGCGAAGGCGCTGGCCCCGTTGGGCTACGGCATCGTGATGGAGGTTTCCACGGAGCAGACCGGCGGGACGGGCCAAGCCGGATTTGGCCCGCCGGGACGGCCCCAGTTCTGGATCGGCGGCGGCAAACCCGTCCAGGGCCAGGTTCATTTCGCCTTCGAGGCCAAGGACCGGGCCGCAGTCCGCGCCTTCTACGACGCCGCGCTCGCCGCCGGGGCCAAGGATAACGGGCCGCCGGGATTGCGGCCCCAGTATCACCCGAATTATTACGGCGCCTTCGTGCTGGACCCCGACGGCCACAATATCGAGGCCGTGTGCCACTTGCCGGAATGAGCGTCGAAAAAAATCGGAGGCCGGAGACGCTGTCGCGATCTCCGGCCCCGAAACAGTCAAAAGGCGTTCGAAAGAGACGGGTCCGCTGCTCTGCCCTGGTTGCCCAGACCGGGGCTGGCGCCGGACCGTCTCCCCCGGTTAGCGGCGCGCCTTGCGCTTCTTGGCCACCGGCTTCCGCTTCGCGGCAACCTTCTTGGTGGACTTCGCCTTCGCCTTCGTCGTCTTCTTCTTCGTCGCTGCCCTTGCCATTTTCTCTTTCCCTCTCTTTTCAAAAGTTCGAATCAGTTCGAACTTGAGAACCTTGAGCAATTGCGCGCGGTTTGTTTATAGGTGATTGAGATTTTCGCTACGAATTTATGACCTTTCGACGTTTTGTGTTGCGACAAATACACAGTTTTCCCTGTTCGTCAGTCACTTGAGGCGTCCCGCGCAATCCTCGATTGAATATCGCAGAGCCAGAAACAGCGACGCGACGACGATATTCTGCGCGCGCTTCGCATCGTCGCTGCGAACATCACGATTGCCGCACGTGTTATTGCGCACGATTGTCGGGCGGCTCGCCGACATCTTGCGGTGCGCGCGAATGGCGCACCTGGATGAGCGCGCCGCAGCGGTGCGGACTGCGCGCCGACCAAGGCCGCCTTGTCGTCCGCAAAGACACGACACACGTTTGCGTGGACGCCCGTTTGCACTAAATTCTCGGGGCAGGGGCCATGAGGGATGGTCCCAACAACGAACCAGGTTCAATGAACAACCTCGATATCTCGCGCTCCCAGCCTCGCGACACCAAGATCAGGCTCTACGGCAGCGACGCCTTCGCAGGCATGCGCAAGGCCGGCCAGCTGGCCGCCGAGGCCCTCGACATGCTGGTGGAGCACGTCAAGCCCGGCGCCACGACCGAGGAGCTCGACGACCTCGTGATGGCGTTCGCGCACGACCGCGGGGCGATCCCCGCACCGCTCAACTACCGCGGCTTCCCCAAGGCCATCTGCACCTCCATCAATCACGTCGTCTGCCACGGCATTCCCAATGCCAAGCCGCTGAAAGAAGGCGATATTCTCAACATCGACGTGACTTTGATCCTCGATGGATGGCACGGCGACACCAGCCGCATGTATGCGGTGGGGCACATCTCGCGGCGGGCGGAGCGGCTGATCGAGGTGACCTACGAGGCCCTGATGCGGGGGGTCGCGGCGGTGAAGCCCGGCAACACCACCGGCCATATCGGCTCGGCCATCCAGACCTTTGCCGAGCGCGAGCGCTGCAGCGTGGTGCGGGATTTCTGCGGCCATGGGCTGGGCCGCGTGTTCCACGACCGTCCCAACATCCTGCACTACGGGGAGCCCGGCGACGGCGTCATGCTGGAGCCCGGCATGCTGTTCACCATCGAGCCGATGATCAACCTTGGACGGGCGCACGTGAAGATCCTGCCCGACGGCTGGACGGCCGTGACCCGCGACCGGGAGCTGTCGGCCCAGTTCGAGCACACCGTCGGCGTCACCGAGAAGGGCTGCGAGGTCTTCACGTACTCGCCCAAGGGGCTCAACCACCCGCCCTACCAGTCCACCTGACGAGAGAGCACGGGGCGCGCGCGCCATGGCCGGTGCATTGAAGGACCGCGGCATCACCCCCGACACGACCGTGCAGCTGTCCCTCATCAAGGGCGAGGCCTCCGCCCCGCACGCCGGCCACCGCCAGCGCCTCAAGCAGCGCTTCACCGACGGTGGGCCGGAGGCGATGCCCGACTACGAGCTCCTCGAGCTCCTGCTCTTCGGCGCTCTTCCGCGACGCGATACCAAGCCCATCGCCAAGCGGCTCTTGCAGACGTTTGGCTCGTTCGCGGAGGTGATCAACGCGCCGCCCGGGCGTTTGAAGGAGGTGCCGGGCGTCGGAGACGCCGCCGTCATGCAGCTCAAGCTGGTGCGCGCCTCGGCGCTGCGCTTGATGCAGAAGGGGATCCTGCAACGTCCCGTGCTCGCCAGCTGGAACGCGGTGCTCGACTACTGCCGGGCCGCCATGGGCTACGAGGCCCGCGAGCAGTTCCGCATCTTGTTCCTCGACAAGAAGAACCGGCTGATCGCCGACGAGGTCCAGCAGCAGGGGACGGTGGACCACACCCCCGTCTACGTGCGCGAGGTGGTCAAGCGGGCGCTGGAGCACTCCGCGAGCGCCATCATCCTGGTCCACAACCACCCCTCGGGCGACCCGGCGCCCTCCCGGGCCGACATCGACATGACGCGCCATATCATCGATGCGGCAAAGCCCCTGGGGATTGCCATCCACGACCACATCATCGTCGGCCGCCAGGGCCACGCCAGTTTCAAGGGCCTGAAGCTGATTTGATGGTTGATGAGGCGTTTCGCTTTTGCCGCGCCGCCACCAAGGCGCATTGACCTGAGCATTGCATGGGCATTATAGGCACCCCATATCGGTTCGGGGTTCGTTCCTTCCGTTGCGCTGCCGGGGCCTATCTGTCATGACTGCAAAGCATGCCAAAATCCTGATCCTGGGCTCGGGCCCTGCCGGCTACACGGCCGCCATCTATGCGGCACGCGCAATGCTGCAGCCCGTGGTCATCCAGGGCAGCCAGCCGGGCGGCCAGATGACCGTCACCACCGACGTCGAGAACTACCCGGGCTTTGCCGAGGTCATCCAGGGCCCTTGGCTGATGGAGCAGATGGCGGCCCAGGCGGCACACGTCGGCACCGAGTTCGTCATGGACCACGTCACCAAGGTGGATCTGAGCCGGCGTCCCTTCCGGCTCGAGGGCGACTTGGGCGACACCTACGCCTGCGATGCGCTGGTCATCGCCACCGGTGCACAGGCGCGCTGGCTGGGCCTCGCCTCGGAGGAGACCTTCAAGGGCCATGGCGTCTCTGCCTGCGCCACCTGCGACGGCTTCTTCTACAAGGGCAAGGAGGTGGTGGTCATCGGCGGCGGCAACACGGCGGTCGAGGAGGCGCTGTTCCTGACCAACTTCGCCAGCAAGGTGACGATCGTCCACCGGCGCGAGAGCTTCCGGGCCGAGAAGATCATGCAGGACCGCCTGTTCAAGAACCCCAAGATCGAGGTGGTGTGGAACGCGGTGCTGGACGAGGTGGTGGGCACCGACGAGCCCAAGTCGGTGACGGGCGTCCGCCTGAAGAACATCAAGACCGGCAAGGTCTCGGAGCTGAAGGCCGACGGCGTGTTCGTTGCGATCGGCCACGCGCCGGCAACCGACCTCTTCAAAGGACAGCTGGAAATGACGCCGTCGGGCTATCTGATCACCAAGCCCGATTCCACCCGCACCTCGATCCCGGGCGTGTTCGCCGCCGGCGACGTCAAGGACGAGGTGTTCCGCCAGGCCGTGACCGCCGCCGGCATGGGTTGTATGGCCGCGCTCGAGGCCGAGCGCTATTTGGCCAAATTGGAAACCATGCCGAAAGCAGCCGAGTGATATCGGACGCCAGGATGCAGGCCGCATCGGATACGTGAAGCCGAACCTAGATGGACTGGGACAAACTCAGGATCTTTCATGCCGCCGCCGAGGCCGGCAGCTTCACCCATGCGGGTGAAGTGCTGCGCATGAGCCAGTCGGCCGTCAGCCGGCAGGTCTCGGCGTTGGAGAAGGAGCTCAGGGTCGCGCTCTTCCACCGCCATGCCCGCGGACTGGTGCTGACCGAGCAGGGAGAAATGCTGTTCGGCACCGCCAGCGAGATCCTGAACAAGCTCGCCACGGCGGAGACGCTGCTCACCGACACCACCACCAAGCCCACCGGCGACCTCAAGATCACGGCGCCGATCGGATTGGGGACGGTGTGGGTCACGCAACGCCTGCGCGAGTTCCTCGAGCTTTATCCCGACATCCGCATCGAGCTGGTGCTCAACGATGACCAGATCGCCATCGCCATGCGGGCGGCCGACGTCGCCATCTGGACCAGCGAGCCGCAGCAGAGCGACCTGATCCGGCGCCCGCTGTTCACCATGAAGATCCACGCGCTGGCCTCGACCCAGTACATCCGCCGCCACGGCGCCCCGCAATCGGTCGAGGCCTTGGACGGCCATCCGATCATCTCCTACAGCGGCACGCCGGCCGCGCACCTGTCCGCGATCCGCTGGCTCGAGACTGCCGGGCTCAACGGCAAGGCGCCGCGCAAGCCGGTGTTCGCCGCCAACAACGTGCTCGCGATGAAATATGCGATCCGCGCCGGCATCGGCATCGGCCTGATCCCCGACTACATGACTGAGGAGGAATTGGAGCTGGTGCCGGTCCTGCGCGAGGCCGAGTTGCCGACGGTTCCGATCTACTTCGTCTACCCCGAAGAGCTAAAGACCGCCAAGAAGGTGCAGGTCTTCAGAGATTTCCTCGTCGCCAAGGCGCGGCAGTGGAAATTCTGAGCGATCACATATGTTTGAAGGTCTCAAGCCATGCAGGTAGGCATGGCATACATGCGCCCGACCCGGTATCCGAGCATGCGCCTTTGCTGCTGATATGCATGCGGCTGTGACGGACAGCTGTGAAGGCATTCATCCTCCCTTCGACGCCTTCAGCCACTCCCCACAAGGGCGTGGATAACTGACTTGAGGCCGGGCTTCGCGCCCGGCCTTTCTTTTTCGGGTCTCTGGCCGCGCTATGCGGCCGCACCGGCGCGTCTGAGCTCGGCGATCTCGGCGGTGGTGAAACCCGCCTCTTGCAGGATCTCATCGGTGTGCTGACCCAACCCGGGCGCGGGACCCGCGGGACGCGGCGCCGTGCAGCCGAGCCGGAGGGGTGCGGCCAAAGTGCGCGGCATCTCCGGGTTGGCGGACGCGATGACGGCGCCGGCCGCGACCGCCTGCTCGTCGCCGGCCACATCCGCGATCCGCGCGATGGGGCTGAAGGTGAGCCTGTGGGCCTTGAGCCGCTGATGCCATTCGGCCGCCGTTGCCGTGGCGAACACCTCGTCGAGAATGGCAGTCAGCGCGGCGGTGTTGGCCCGGCGCTGGGCGATCGTGGCAAAGCGGGGGTCTTGCTCGAGATCCGGGCGTCCAAGCGCCAGGCACAGGCGCGGCCACATGGTCTCCTCCTGCACCAGGCTCAGCTGCAGCCACCGCCCGTCGCTGGCGCAATAGGCGTTGGCGATCGCGCTGCGTGGCCGCTCGCGCGGCGGGCGCAGCGGCAGGAACGCCCCCACCAGCGCGGCCTGCGCATAGACCCCGTTCGACCACAGGCCGTTGGCGAGCAGCGAGGTCGACACCGAGGTGACTTCGCCCGTCCGCTCGCGGTGGTAGAGCGCCATCATGATGGCGGCGACCAGCGCAATGCCGGTCGGCCGGTCGCCGGTGGCCGGCAGCGAGAAGTGCGGCGGCTGGCCGTCGTAGCGGACCTGGTCGAAGAGACCGGAGCGGGCGAAATAGGCGGTGGAGTCGAACCCCGCCTGGTCGCGATCGGGCCCGGTCTCGCCGAACCCGGTCAGCGAGGCGTAGATCATCCGACCGTCGAGGGGAGTCACGTCCTCTGCGCGCAGCCTGAGGCGCTCGCGCACGGGCAGCGGGAAGTTGGTGATGAACACGTCCGTTCCGGGGATCAGCCGGTCGAGGGCGGCGCGGCCGGCCTTATGCTTCAGGTCGAGGGCGACCGAGCGCTTGTTGCGCCCATCCATCTGCCAGGGATAGTTGACCTCGCTCTTGGGGTAGGAGGGGATGGCGATCATGGCGCGATTGGGATCGCCCTCGCCGGGCTGCTCCACCTTGACCACGTCGGCGCCGTAGTCGCCGAGCACCACCGCTGCCGCAGGTGCGGCAATGTAGGTCGAGACGTCGAGCACCCTGATGCCCGAAAGCGGCAGCCTGTCGGTCATGCGTCCTCCCTCGCCTCCCCGATAGCCGGTCCGGCCACGGCCGTCGAGCGCGCCCTCCCGGCTCCCCAGACCTCACAATTGCAGGCTCGGCGCCTGCGCGCTATCACAGGGGCTACCAAGCACAAGGACCAACGGTTACATGGCCCAATCCGCCCCCCGCACCCTCTACGACAAGATCTTCGAGGACCACGTCGTCTCCCGCCAGCCGGACGGCACCTGCGTCCTCTATATCGACCGGCATCTCGTGCACGAGGTGACGAGCCCGCAGGCGTTCGAGGGCCTGAAGCTCGCCGGGCGCAAGCTGCGCGCACCGGAGAAGACGCTGGCCGTGGTCGACCACAACATCGCCACCTCCGCCGAGCGCTTCCAGGTCATCAAGGACGAGGAGAGCCGCATCCAGGTCGAGACCCTTGCCCGCAACGCCAAGGAGTTCGGCGTCGAGTACTACGACGAGCGCGACGTGCGGCAGGGCATCGTGCACGTGATCGGCCCCGAGCAGGGCTTCACGCTGCCCGGCACCACCATCGTCTGCGGCGACAGCCACACCTCCACGCACGGCGCCTTCGGGGCGCTGGCGCACGGCATCGGCACGTCGGAAGTGGAGCACGTGCTCGCCACCCAGACGCTGATCCAGCGCAAGGCAAAGAACATGCGCGTCGTCGTGGACGGCAAGCTGCCCGACGGCGTGACCGCCAAGGACATCATCCTCTCCATCATCGGCCACATCGGCACCGCCGGCGGCACCGGCCATGTCATCGAGTATACGGGCGATGCCATCCGCGCGCTGTCGATGGAGGGCCGCATGACGGTGTGCAACATGACGATCGAAGGCGGCGCGCGGGCCGGCATGGTGGCGCCCGACGCCAAGACCTTCGCCTACCTCGAGGGCCGGCCGAAAGCGCCGAAGGGCGCGGCCTGGGATGCCGCCATGAAGTACTGGGAGACGCTGCGCACCGACGATGGCGCCCACTTCGATCGCGAGGTGAGGCTGGATGCGGCCAAGCTGCCCCCCATCGTGACCTGGGGCACGAGCCCCGAGGACGTGGTGTCGATCGAGGGCCAGGTGCCGGACCCCGAGTCGGTCGCCGACGAGGGCAAGCGCGCCTCGATGCAGCGGGCGCTCGAGTACATGGGGCTTTCGCCCGGCACGCGCATGACCGACATCAAGCTCGACCGCGTGTTCATCGGCTCGTGCACCAACGGCCGCATCGAGGACCTGCGCGAGGTGGCGCGCGTTGCCCAGGGCAAGAAGGTGAGCCAGAGCGTCTACGCCATGATCGTGCCGGGCTCGGGCCTGGTGAAGGAGCAGGCCGAGGCCGAGGGGCTCGACAAGGTGCTCAAGGAGGCGGGCTTCGACTGGCGCGAGGCCGGCTGCTCGATGTGCCTCGGCATGAACCCCGACCAGCTCAAGCCGCGCGAGCGCTGCGCCTCGACGTCCAACCGCAACTTCGAGGGCCGCCAGGGCCGCTTCGGCCGCACGCACCTCGTCTCCCCGGCCATGGCGGCGGCGGCAGCGATCGCCGGGCATTTCGTGGATGTGCGCACGTTTCGGTGACTCGTGCCCGATAGCCGTGTCGAGGACGTCCGCATCACGGACGACTGGCTCGAGGTCCTTCTGAAGGACGGACGCCGTATCTCGGCGCCGCTGGGATGGTATCCCGGGCTGAAGCAAGCGAGCCCGGAAGACCGGGCGGTATGGGAGCCGTGCGCCGCGGGCTACGGCATCCACTGGCCTCGGATTGACGAGGACCTGAGCGTCGAAGGTCTGCTCAAGGGGACACTCGCGTGACCGGGAGCTACAGACTCCAACCCCGCCCTGAGCCTGTCGAAGGGCGGCTGAGTGGCACCGGTGCGGCCTCGTGGTTCGACAAGCTCACCACGAAGGGCAGCGGACAAATGCTCACGCCACCTTGTCGCGGAAGTAGGGCTCCACCTCGCCCTTGAGCTTGATGGTGAGCGGGCGGCCGTTGCGGGCCATGGTGTTGCCGGCGGACACCCTGACCCACTGCTCGCTGACGCAGTATTCCTCGACGTTGGTCTTCTCCACGCCCTTGAAGCGGATGCCCACGCCGCGCTCGAGCAGGGCCGCATCGTAGTGGGGGCTCGCCGGGTCGGCGGAGAGCCGGTCTGGAGGCGTTTCGCTCATGCTCGGACCTCTGGGCTCGGACCTCTGGCACTTCCAAGGGCGCTTCTGCCGGTCGCATATCGCGCCGGGCAGCCCGCCTCAACGGATTTCACGCAAGAAGCCCCTTGCGCGGCCGCCAGACTTGCACAGGCCGTGGCAAGCCGACCACGCCTCGTCGCCTACCGCGAGGTCCCGCGTGGAATAGCTAGGCAGATCAGGCAAACTCGATTATCGCCTGATAAATCAACCGTTTTTGCGCGTTGATGACAGTGCAATCGCAACAGAGGGCAGCAACTCACATGAAAAGAATCGAACCGAGCATTCCCCGGATCGCTCCCAAGAAGGCCGCCAAGGCTCCAGCCAAGGCCAAAACCAAGACCGAGACCGTCACGCTGAAGCACCTGGCCACCGCTCTGGCCGACAGCCACGAGCTCAAGAAGGCGCAGGCCAACACCGTGCTCATGGACATGGTGGCGGTCATCACCAAGCACCTGAAGCAGGGCCGGCGCATCAAGATCAACGGGCTCGGCATCCTGCAGGTGCGCAAGCGCGCCGCACGCATGGGCCGCAACCCTGCCACCGGCGAGGCCATCAAGATCAAGGCCTCCAAGAAGGTCGCCTTCCGCGCCGCCAAGGACCTGAAGCAGGCCATCTGAGCCCGCGGACAAGGTGGACTAAAGGGCCTCGCCTTCGGGCGGGGCCTTTTTTGTTGGATGCCCCTATCGAGTTGATCGTGGTGCCTGGGCCCGGAAGGCCGCAATATGAGCGGCATTCAAGCAGACGAGCACACTCAATCTACGGGGAGCCGGCATGCCAGCACTCACCACAGCCGCGGCCGACGCCATCCTGGCCGACAATTTCGCGCCCTGGGTGCTGGCAAGCGGCATCAGGGCAGAGGCGGTCGGCGCCGAGACGGCGACCTTGCGCATCCCGTTCTCCGATCAGCTCTGCCGCATCGGCGGCATCCTGTGCGGCCAGGCGCTGCTCACGGGCGCCGACACCGCCATGGTGATCGCGCTCGCGGCGGCAAGCGGCGGCTTCAGGCCCTGCACCACCGTCGACCTCACCATCAACTACATGCGGCCCATCACCAAGGCCGACGCGCTGCTGGAGGCCAAGGTCATGCGGCTCGGCAGGACGCTCGCCTTCTGCACGTGCGAGGTGCGCGAGGCGGGCGGCAGCAAGCCTGCCGCCTTCTCGACCGGCACCTACGCCATCCTCGGCTGAGCCGCGCGGATGACCGAGTGGATCGCCCAGGCCAGAATTGCGACACCGTCCTGAGCCTGTCGAAGGGCGGCTGAGGGGCACCGTCGCGGCCTCGTGGTTCGACCCGGCTCACCACAAGGGTCATCGGGCCAAGATTGGTCGCACCGCGCCCATGGACATCGGTGGCGGGTGCACTATGTAGGTGCGCGCATGGTCCATAGACCGAGGACGCGCGATGGAAAGCCGCTGGAGCGATGCGGACGCCGCTGAGGCGGTGGCGGACTACGCCCGCAAGGGCGTGAGCGAGGACGTCGCGCTGCGCACCTATACGACGCGGCTGCTGGGCCGCGTGCCTGAGCTGGTGCTGCACGGCGGCGGCAACACCTCCGTCAAGACGCGGGCCAAGGACCTGCTCGGCGAGACGCACGAGGTGCTGTGCGTCAAGGGCTCGGGCTGGGACATGGGCGTCATCGAGCCGGCCGGCCTGCCCGCGGTGAAGCTCGCGCCGCTGAGGAAGCTGCGCGCGCTTCCTGCGCTCTCCGACGAGGACATGGTCAACTTCCAGCGCATCAACCTGCTGGACTCAGCCGCGCCCAACCCCTCCGTCGAGACGCTGCTGCACGCCTTCCTGCCGCACAAGTTCATCGACCACACGCATGCCGCCGCCGTGCTGAGCCTGGTCGACCAGCCGAACGGAGCAAGAGCTGGTGGCGGAGGTCTACGACGGCGCCATGGGCTTCGTGCCCTACGTCATCCCGGGCTTCGGCCTCGCCAAGCTGGCAGCGCAGGTCTACGAGGCCAAGCCCGACGTCAAGGGCCTCGATGCTGCACAAGCACGGCATCTTCACGTTCGCCGCCACCGCGCGCGAGGCCTACGAGCTGATGATCGACATGGTGTCGCGGGCCGAGGCGCGGCTGGCCAAGGGGCGGCGCAATGTGTTCGCGCCCGCGGCGCTGCCGGCTGAGCCAGCATCCGCCTCGGAGGTAGCACCCATCATCCGCGGCGCCTGCGCCGTGCCGGCGGCTGCGCCCGGCGGCGAGCCGCGCCGTTTCGTGCTGACCTTCCGCAGCGGCCCGGACATCCTCAACTACGTCAACGGCGCCGATCTCGCCGACTACAGCCAGCGCGGCGTGGTGACGCCCGACCACACGATCCGGACCAAGAACCATCCGCTGGTGGTACCGCCTCCGGCGGCCGGCGGACTCGAGGCGTTCACGGCCGGGGTGCGCGCTGCCGTCGAGGCCTATGTGGCGGAGTACGACGCCATGTTCGCGCGCGAGAACGCCCGCGTCGGCGGCATCAAGATCAAGCTCGACCCGATGCCGCGGGTGGTGCTGGTGCCGGGCGTCGGCTTGTTCGGCATCGGCAACACGGCCAAGGATGCCGCGATTGCCGCCGACCTCGCCGAGAACGCGATCCAGGTCATCACCGACGCGGAGGCGATCGGCCGCTTCGAGGCGCTGCGGCGAGAGCGACCTCTTCGACGTGGAGTATTGGAGCCTGGAGCAGGCGAAATTGAAGGGCGCGGTGGCGAAGGCCTTCACGGGCCAGGTCGCGCTCGTGACGGGCGCCGGCAGCGGCATCGGCCTTGCCACGGCCAAGGCGTTCGCGGCGGAGGGGGCGGCCGTCGTCGTGCTCGACCTCGACGCGGCGGCGGCCACGGCGGCGGCAAAGAGCGTGGGGGGCTTGGGTCTGGCCTGCGATGTCACCGACCGCACGAGCGTGCGCGCCGCCTTCGCCGAGGCCGCCCGGCAGTTCGGCGGCGTCGATATCGTCGTGTCGAATGCGGGCGCCGCCTGGCAGGGTCGCATCGGCGAGGTCAGCGACGAGGTGCTGCGCCGCAGCTTCGAGCTCAACTTTTTCGCCCACCAAGCGATCGCGCAGGAGGCCGTCGCCATCCTGATGAAGCAGGGCACGGGCGGGGTGCTGCTGTTCAACATCTCCAAGCAGGCCGTGAACCCGGGCCCCGATTTCGGCCCCTACGGCCTGCCCAAGGCGGCCACGCTGGCCCTGATGCGCCAGTACGCGATCGATTACGGCGCCGCCGGCATCCGCGCCAACGGCGTCAACGCCGACCGCATCCGCACCGGCCTGCTGACCGACGACATGATCGCCACGCGGTCGAAGGCGCGCGGGCTGAGCGAGGCCGATTACATGGGCGGCAACCTCTTGAAGCGCGAGGTGACCGCGGCCGACGTGGCGCAGGCGTTCGTGACGCTGGCCAAGGCGCGCGCCACCACCGGCCACGTCGAGACGGTGGACGGCGGCAACATCGCCGCCGCGCTGCGATAAGGGTGACGCGAGGCCGGGTCAGCGCCCCTTGTACTTGGGCTTGCGCTTCTCGTTGAAGGCGTTGATGCCTTCCTGGCGGTCCTCGGTCGGCACCGTGCGGTAGTAGGCCTCGAGCTCGAAGGCGTAGCCGGAGAAGCGGTCGACCTCGGTCGCCTTCTCGACCGACTTCTTGGCCTGCCGCACGGAGATGGGCGCGTTGGCGGCGATGCGGCCGGCCGTGGCGATGACCTCGCTCATGAGCTCGCCGGGCGGGCACACCTTGTTGACCATGCCCCACGCGTAGCCCTGCTCGGCCGTGAACGGTGCGCCGGTGAGCACGATCTCCTTGGCGCGACGCACGCCCACCGCGCGCGGCAGGTTCTGGGTGCCGGCAGCGCCCGGCATGATGCCGAGGGTGACCTCGGTCAGGGCGAAGCGGGCGCCGGCGGCGGCGTAAATAAAGTCGCAGGCGAGCGAGAGCTCCATGCCGCCGCCGTAGGCCGCGCCGTTGACGGCGGCGATGACGGGCACCGGGCAGTCGAAGATCGCGCGCACCATCTGCTCGACCACGGCGTGCTGCTGGCGCCAGGCGAGGTCGGTCATGCCCTTGCGCTCCTTGAGGTCCGCGCCCGAGCAGAAGCCGGCGCCCTCGCCGGTGAGCACGATGCAGAGCGCGGCGTCGGGATCGATGTAGTATTGGGCAAAGCAGTCGCGCAGATCGCGCATCATCGCCGTGTTCATGGCGTTGCGCGCCTCGGGCCGGTTCATGGTGACGACCGCCACCCGGTCCGCGCTGGTTGCGACTTTCAGCGTTCCGTAGTCCATGCCTCGCCTCGATCCGCCTGTTTCCCTATGCGGGATACTATCGTCGCCGAAGGCCAAGCGGCGCAAGGCTGCCGCCCGTCCGGCTGAGGGCGGACATGACGCGGGGGCCGATCATCGCTAAATAGGGGTCGAATCCGCCAGGCCGACGTCCATGGAAACCCTGCTCGACAAGCCAACGCCCCAGCCGGCGCCCATCGCCAGGCCCTCGCTTGCCGGCCTCGGCCGGGAGGGGCTCAAGGCTGCGCTGGGCGCCATCGGCGTGCCGGAGAAGCAGGTGAGCATGCGCGCGGGCCAGCTGTGGAGCTGGATCTACGTGCGCGGGGCCACCTCGTTCGAGGCCATGTCGGACGTGTCGAAGGAGCTGCGCGCCAGGCTGGCCGCGGCCTATTCGCTCGACGGCCGCAGATCGTCTCCGAGCAGGTGTCCGTCGACGGCACGCGCAAGTGGCTGCTGCGGCTGCCGAGCCGCGGACACGAGGCGCGGCCGCCGGAGATCGAGACGGTCTACATTCCCGGAAGCGGACCGCGGCACCTTGTGCATCTCGAGCCAGGTCGGCTGCACGCTGACCTGCTCGTTCTGTCACACCGGCACGCAGCGGCTGGTGCGCAACCTGGAGGCCGCCGAGATCGTCGGCCAGATCCTGCTCGCGCGCGACCGCATCGGCGACTGGCCCGGCGCGGCGGCGCCCGGACGACGGCGGTCTCATCCCTGATGATTCCAAAGCGCACGCCTCCGGCATGACTCGCAAGATCACCAACGTCGTGCTGATGGGCATGGGCGAGCCGCTCTACAACTTCGATCATGTCAGGGACGCGATGGCGATCGCGGCGGACGGGGACGGGCTTGCCGTCTCCAAGCGGCGCATCACGCTCTCGACCAGCGGCGTGGTCCCGGAGATCCCGCGCTGGG
This sequence comes from uncultured Alphaproteobacteria bacterium, assembly GCA_963797005.1. Classification (GTDB taxonomy): domain Bacteria; phylum Pseudomonadota; class Alphaproteobacteria; order Rhizobiales; family Hyphomicrobiaceae; genus AWTP1-13. Next base: position 221,064 of record CAWCOF010000009.1, on the reverse strand, counting down.
GCGCGGAGGCCGGCACCATGCTGGCGATCTCGCTGCATGCGGTGCGCGACGAGCTGCGCGACAAGCTGGTGCCGATCAACCGCAAGTATCCGATTCAACAGCTGATGGCGGCCTGCCGCGCCTATCCCGGCCTCTCCAATGCCCGCCGCATCACCTTCGAGTACGTGATGCTGAAGGATGTCAACGACAGCCTGGCCGACGCCAAGGCACTCGTGAAGCTGCTGGCCGGCATTCCGGCCAAGATCAACCTGATCCCGTTCAATCCCTGGCCCGGCACCGGCCACGAATGCTCCGACTGGGAGCAGATCGAGCGTTTCGCGGAGGTGGTCAACAAGGCGGGGTATGCCAGTCCGGTGCGTACGCCGCGCGGACGCGACATCATGGCGGCATGCGGCCAGCTGCGCTCGGAGAGCCTCAAGCTCTCGGCGCGCGAGCGCAAGGGCAGCGAGCGATGACGTCAAATCAAGCACACGGTTGTCATCCCGGAATTTCGCGCCAGCGAAATATCCGGGACCCAGAGGCCGCGCTTGCCGCCCTGGGTCCCGGCTCTCCGCGCCGACGCGCTCCGGCCGGGATGACAGCATAGGAGGGGGCATGGCGCGGGCGCTGGGACGGATCATCATGGTGCCGCTGGGTTTCATTCTGGCGGCGCTGACGACGCTGTTCGTGATCCTCTCGCTGGGACAGGAGCGCGTCGTGCAGGCAATGACCGGGCGCGGCCCGGACGAGGCCACCATCGGCGCCGCCTTCGATCTGCTCGGGCTCGCGCTCGCAATCTTCTCCGTGCAGACCCTGCTGCCGGCGCTGCTGCTGGTGATCGTGGGCGAGGTCGCCCGCATCCGCGGCGCCATGTACTACGTGATCGGCGGCGGCGTGGCGCTGGCCCTGATGCCGCTACTGGCGCGGTTCGGTCAGTGGAGCACGGTGCTGGGCGTGGCGCCCGCGGTGTGGCAGGTGCTGGCCACGGCGGGGTTTGCGGGCGGCTTCGTCTACTGGCTGCTGGCCGGCCGCAACGCTTGACTCCGACCGACATCAAAAACACAATTGAGTTCAATGGCTCGCGGCGTGTAGATTACACTCTGCCTCAACAAGGCGTGGGGGATTGATCATGATCGGGCGCATCCTGCGCGTACTCATCGGCTTCGCCTTCGCCAGCCTGGCGGCGGGGGCGGCCCTCGTGCTCTTCGTCTATACGCCGGTCGAGCTGGCGGCGGACGCGGGCGACCGGGTGCAGGAAGCGGGGCTCCTGACGCTCTACGCCGCGACCCACAGCGCCGTGTTCGCCGCGCCGTTCGCGCTGATCGGCGCCGCCATCGGCGAGTGGCGCGGCATCTCGAGCTGGACCTATTACGCCCTGGTCGGCGTTCTCATCGCCGCGCTCGGCTTTTTCGCCCAGTACTGGAGCGAGACCGGGGCCGGCCCGGTCAGCATCCTCAACAGCTACGCGCTGAGTGCGTTCCTGGTGGCCGGTCTGGTGGCCGGGCTCGTCTACTGGCTGCTCTCCGGGCAGTATGCGGGCGACCCCGTCGAGAGCGAGCCGGCTGCCGAGACGAAGCCGCCGGCGGCCCCCGCCCCGCCCAATGCCGCGCCCGCCAAGCCGGCAGCAGACGAGGCCTGAGGGGCCCCGAGCAAGCCGCGCCCGGCGTGGCCAGGTGTTATTTTGCGGCGCACTATGGTTCTTGCTGCGGCGCAAGATCAACGTTAGCTTGCGCGCATGCTCACCTCGAAGGCCCACCTGCAGCTGTCCGACGCGATGGCCCAGATGCTGCGCGCGTGTGCCCTGGCGGCCGCCCGCACGTGGGCGGCCTCGGTGCTGGGCGGCCTGTCGCTGTGGTCGGAGGCCCTACGCCCACCGGCCTTGCGGGTCGCAGAGGCACCCGTGGTCGGGCAGGGCCCAGTGCCCGGGTCGTTTGCGAACTACCGCTCCGGAGGCGGGCACGCCATGGCGCAAGTCATCGTCCCGGCGGAAGACCAGCGGAAATAGAGCGGAGATGCCGCGCGCCGGCTATTTCTTCGGCGCCTTGGGCTTCGGCTTGGGCTTCGTCCTGCAATAGGCCCGACGCTTCTGCTTGCCGGTGGCCTTGTCGACCGAGGCGGCAACCCAGCTGCAGGTCTTGTCGGCCTTGCAGGCCGTCGCGTCCTTGTGGGCGTTGCAGGCACTCGTGGTCTTGGCCTGGACTTGCGGGCCAGCGACCATGCTGAAGCCCAATAGGGCTGCGGCAGCCAATGCCCCGAGCCCATAGCGCATGTTACTAGGTGTCACGGGCGTCCCCGTTGGTTTCGCGAACGCCTTTCAATATCAGCCAGTACAGCGCATGGCTATGGCTTGGGAGTGCGGTGCAACACCGCGAAGACTTCCGAGCAGGGCCACCTCGTTCAACGCCTAGCCCAGGCGAGCGCCGGCTCGAGGCGGTCGTCGCCCCAGAACAGCTCGCCGCCGCTCACAAATGACGGCGCGCCGAAGATGCCGAGACGCTGGGCCTCGGCCGTCTGCTGCTTGAGGCGCTCCTTGATCTGCGGCTCGTCGATGCGGGACAGGATGCGCTGGTACTCGAGACGCAAGCCGTCGAGGATGGAGGCGAGCCTCGCCCTGTCGGCGATCTGCGCGCCGTCCGCGAACTCGGCCGCAAAGACAGCGCACGTGAAAGGCGCGATCCAACCCTCCTCGGCGCCGACCAGTGCCAGCCGAGCAGCGAGCAGGCTGTTTTGCGGAAACGGCTGGGGCAGCGCGAACTTCAGCCCTCGCTCTGCGGCGAGGCGCTCCCCGTCGCGCACCATGTAGCGGCCCTTGGCGGGGTAGAGGTTGAAGGGGGAGGTGTCCCAGCCCTGGGCGTGGAAGATCGGCCCCAGCAGGAACGGCTTCCATTCGACGGCAACTCCGGCCGCCGCCGCAAGCGGCTCGATGCGCATGGCCGACAGGTAGGAATAGGTGGAGGCGAACTCGTACCAGAACTGGACCTTCGGCTTCGGCGCGCTCATGAGCTTGGACCTGGCATCGGTTGCGCTCGCTTGCCGCCCCTTCGAACTTGCCTATAGTGCGCCGCAAATAGTGCGCCGCGAAATCCTGAAGTGCCAAGAGAGGCGTCCGCATGCCTGCCAAAGGCGCCAAGAGCAAGGTGAAAAAGGTCGTGCTCGCCTATTCGGGCGGCCTCGACACCTCGATCATCCTCAAATGGCTGCAGGAGACCTACCAGGCCGAGGTGGTGACCTTCACGGCCGACCTGGGCCAGGGCGAAGAGCTGGAGCCGGCGCGTGCCAAGGCCTTGATGCTCGGCATCAGGCAAGAGAACATCTTCGTCGAGGACCTGCGCGAGGAGTTCGTTTCCGAGTACGTGTTCCCGATGTTCCGCGCCAATGCGCTGTACGAGGGCGTCTATCTGCTGGGCACCTCGATTGCCCGTCCGCTGATCGCCAAGAAGCAGATCGAGATCGCGACGCAGGACCGGCGCCGACGCCGTCGGCGCACGGCGCCACCGGCAAGGGCAACGACCAGGTGCGTTTCGAGCTTGCCTACTATGCGCTGAACCCTCGATCCGCATCATTGCGCCGTGGCGCGAGTGGGCCTTCAAGGGCCGCGAGGAGCTCATCGAGTTCGCGCGCGCGCACCAGATCCCGATCGCCAAGGACAAGGAGGGCGAGGCGCCGTTCTCGGTCGACGCGAACCTTCTGCACTCCTCCTCGGAGGGCAAGGTGCTGGAGGACCCGGCCAAGCCCGCGCCGTCCATCGTCTACCAGCGCACGATCTCGCCGATGGACGCACCCGACAAGGCGACCGACGTCACGATCGGCTTCGCCAAGGGCGATGCCGTGAGCGTCGACGGCAAGAAGCTCTCCCCGGCGGCGCTGCTGACCAGGCTCAATGCACTCGGCCACGACAACGGCATCGGCCGCATCGATCTGGTCGAGAACCGCTTCGTCGGCATGAAATCGCGCGGCGTCTACGAGACGCCCGGCGGCACCATCCTGCTTGCCGCCCACCGCGCGATGGAGTTGATCACGCTCGACCGCGGCGCCGCCCACCTCAAGGACGAGCTGATGCCGCGCTACGCGGAGCTGATCTACAACGGCTTCTGGTTCGCGCCCGAGCGCGAGATGCTGCAGGCACTGATCGACAAGTCCCAGGAGCACGTCGAGGGCGAGGTGCGCTTGCAGCTCTACAAGGGCAACGTGATCGTCACTGGGCGCGAGAGCGGCAAGTCGCTCTACTCCTCGAGCCTCGTCACCTTCGAGGACGACAAGGGCGCCTACGACCAGAAGGACGCGGAAGGCTTCATCCGGCTCAATGCGCTGCGCCTGCGGACGCTGGCCGCGCGCAGTCGCAGGAGCTGATGGCAATGTTCCCGCGCATGGAGCTTGGCCGCATCGCCGGCATCGAGATCAATCTCGACATGATGTTCGTGCTGGTGCTGCTGCTGTTCACCTACCCCTACTTCACGCGCGGCGACATGCAGCTCATGTCGGCGGGGTTCATCATCATCGTCGGCATCCTGCTGTCGATCCTGCTGCACGAGCTGGGCCACGCCTTCGCCGGGTGTGTGTTCAACGCGCGCGTGAGCCACATCGACCTGACCGGGCTCGGCGGCGTTGCCCATTTCGAGCGCTCGCTGCCGGCCTCGGCGTTCGCCCGCTCGGTCATCTATCTGGCGGGGCCGGCGGTCAACTGCGGGCTTTGGCTCGGGCTCGATGCGCTGACGGGCGAGGCCGCCGGCATCGGCAGGCCCATGCTCGCCCTGCCGATCGCCGTGCTGGCCTCGATCAACTTCTTCCTGATGTGCTTTAATTTGTTGCCGGCCTATCCGCTCGATGGCGGGCATACGCTCGATGCCTGGCTCGGTGCGTTGCTGGGGCCGGTCTGGTCCGTACGCATCGTTGCCGGCCTCGGGCTGGCGGTGGCAGCCGCCGTCGGCTTCTACGCCCTGCCGACGGGCATCTTCCTGCTGTTCGTCGCCCTGTTCCTGGCCCAGGCCAACTGGGAGGCCCTGCAGAGCGTGCGGGGGTCGCGGTGGCGGTGAGCCGGCGGGCTCACCGGTTCCACTCCCGGATCACCGTGTAGGCGAGCGCGCCGAACAGGATGACGGGCGAGATCTTCTGACCGATCCACCCGAGCCTGAACAGCCACTCGCCCAGTTGCAGGGGAGGCTGGTAAATGTGCAACAGTACCGGCAGGCTGAGCAGGACCAGCACAACCAGAACCACCCTCTTCATGGGTCCCCCACTTTTTGCGCTTCCGCGCAATCTAGCGCTCATTGGGGCGCTGATGGTAGAGGCGGGATGGCTGTTTCCGGCTTCGAAAGTCTGCCTTCATTGGATGCTGGAACGCACGACGATAACCAGTGTTTAGGCTAGGCTTGGCATGATCGGCGCCGCCGCAGACGATTTCCACGCACGAGACCCGGTAGGGCCAGAATGATGCACGCTTTCATGCCCCGACTTGCTGTTGCAGCCGTTGCCGCGGCTGGTGCCCTCTTGGCGTTCAGCATCGCCAACCCGGCCGAGGCTCAGAGGCGCTCGGACTCCAGGCGGCACGATTTCAGCGTTGCGCTGTCCCGCGCGGCCGGGCCGCCGGTCCTGGCCGTCGTGTCGCTCAATGACCAACATGTGACGATCTACGACGCCGAGGGCAAGGTCCTGCAGGCGCCGGTGTCCACGGGCCGCTCGGGCTACGAGACGCCCGCGGGCATTTTCACGGTCCTGGAAAAGCAGCGCGAGCACTATTCCAATCTCTACGACGATGCGGAAATGCCGTTCATGCAGCGCATCACCTGGACGGGGATTGCCCTGCACGCGGGGCCGCTGCCGGGGCGGTTCGCCTCGCACGGGTGCATCCGCATGCCATACGGATTTGCCGAGCAACTCTTCGAGCTCACCAAGCGGGGCATGCGCGTGGTCATCGTGCGCGATGACATGACCCCTGTCGCGTTCGCCCATCCCGACCTCTTCAAGCCGGGTCCGATCCGGTCGGAAGTGGTGCTGGCGTCGGCCGCGGACCGCAACGCCACGGATGCACCGCCGATGCAGCTCGGGTCTCCGGCGGAGGACAAGGCATCGGCGCGCGCCCGCACATGGAGAGCGGTCGCCGCAGCCAAGGCCGCTGCCGCGGACGAGGCGACGAAGAAGGCGGAAGAGACAGCGAGAACCGCCCGGCGGGCGACGCTGGATGCGGCGCGGCATGCGAAAGGCCTGCGCCGGGCCGAGGGCGCGGTGCGCAGGGCGGAGCTGCGGCTGATGGATGCCGAGAGCGTGCTGGCGAGGGAGAACCTGCGACCGGCGACGGCCGAGAAGTTCGAGGAGAAGAAGGCCAAGGCCATCGAGCGGCTCGTAGCCGCCCAGGCGCAGCTCTACGCCATCAGGACCGAGGCTCAGCCGCTGATCGATGCAGCCACCACCGCACGGCAGGCGGCGAAGGCAGCCGCGGCCGCCAGGGTGACGGCCCAGAACGAGGCCAAGCTGGCCGAGGCCAAGCTGGCGCCGGTGTCCGTCTTCATCAGCCGCAAGACGCAGCGCCTTTACGTGCGGCAGGCGTACCGGCCGGTCTTTGAGAGTCCGGTGACGATCCGCGACCCCGATGCCCCGATCGGCACCTTCCTCTATACGGCCCTGAGCTATGCCAACGAGGGCGCCAACGTGCGTTGGAACGCGCTCGCCATGTACCCCAATCCCACCGATACGGAGGTTGGCTCGCCGAATTCGCAATCGCGTCGCCGGGGCAAGCGCCATGCCGAGCCGACGCCGACGGACGCCGCCGCTGCCAAGGCGGCGCTGGAGCGCATATCGATTCCGCAGGAAACGGTCGAGCGCATCAACGAGGTGCTCTCGCCGGGGTCCTCCCTCATCATCTCCGACGAAGGCATCAGCAGCGAGACAGGCAAGGGGACCGGCTTCGTCGTGGTGATGAGCGGCGAGCCGCAAGGCGCGCTGAAGATCCGCAAGCGCAACCCCTACTCCGATTACCGCTACCAGCGCTATCGCTACCGGTATCGTGACCGTGGCTACTCCAGCCCGTTCCAATGGTGGTGAGGCATCATCGGACGGCGGCCGCGGCAGCGCGTCCTGCAACCCGGCCCGAGAAGAGGCAGCCGCCGAGGAACGTGCCTTCGAGCGCGCGGTAGCCGTGCATGCCCCCGCCGCCGAAGCCCGCCACTTCGCCTGCGGCGTACACGTTGGCCAAGGGTGAGCCATCGGGCTTGAGCACGCGGGCGGAGAGGTCGGTCTCGAGCCCGCCCAGCGTCTTGCGCGTGAGGATCCACAGCTTCACCGCGATCAGCGGCCCTGCGGCGGGATCGAGGATGCGGTGGGGTTTCGCCACGCGCACCAGCTTGTCGCCCAGATAGTTGCGCGCGCCGCGAATGGCCACGACCTGCGCGTCCTTGCCGTAGGCGTTGTCGATCTCGCGGTCGCGCGCCTGGATCGTGCGTTCCAGCTCGGCGGCATCGATCAGGTCCTCGCCCGAAAGCCGGTTCATGCGCTTGGCGAGGTCGCCGACCGTACGCTCGACGATGAAGTCGGCCCCCTTCTCCATGAACGCGCGCACCGGCGGAGGGGCACCGCCCGCGCGGCGGCTCCTGACCACCTTGAGCCAGCTCTTGGAGGTGAGGTCGGGGTTCTGCTCGGAGCCGGAGAGGGCGAACTCGCGCTCGATGATCTTCTGCGAGAGCACGAACCAGGAATAGTCGTAGCCGGTCCTCACGATGTGCTCGAGCGTGCCCAGCGTGTCGAAGCCGGGGAACAGCGGCACCGGCAGGCGCCTGCCGCGCGCGTCGAGCCATACCGAGGACGGACCCGGCAGGATGCGGATGCCGTGCTTCGGCCAGATCGGGCTCCAGTTCCGGATGCCCTCGGTGTAGTGCCACATGCGGTCGCGGTTGATGATGCTGGCGCCGGCGCGCTCGGCGATCTCGAGCATGCGTCCGTCGACGTGCTCGGGCACGCCGCAGATCATGGTCTTCGGCGGCGCGCCCAGGCGCTCCGGCCAGCTCCGGCGCACCAGATCCATATTGCCGCCGATGCCGCCGGACGTGACGATCACGGCCTGCGCCGAAAGCGCGAAGTCGCCGACCACGTTGCGCGAGCTGGCAACCCCGCGCTCCTGGGTGGCGGGCTCCAGGATCTCGCCGCGCACCCCGTCGATCGCGCCGGCGGTCGCGGTGAGCTCGCTCACGCGATGGCGGAAGCGCAGCGAGACGAGGCCCTGCCTCGCGCCCTCGCGCACGCGCTCTACGAAGGGCTCGATGATGCCGGGGCCGGTCCCCCAGGTGATGTGGAAGCGCGGCACGGAGTTGCCGTGCTCGGTCGCGAGATAGCCCCCGCGCTCCGCCCAGCCAACGACTGGAAACCAGCGCAGGCCCCGGGCGTGGAGCCAGGCGCGCTTCTCGCCCGCGGCAAAGGCGACATAGGCCTCCGCCCAGCGGCGCGGCCAATGGTCTTCCTTGCGGTCGAAGCCGGCGGAGCCGAGCCAGTCCTGCAGGGCGAGGTCGTGGGAATCGCGGATGCGCAGGCGCCGCTGCTCGGGCGAGTCGACGAAGAAGAGGCCGCCGAGCGACCAGAACGCCTGGCCGCCGAGACTTTGTTCTCCCTCCTGGTCGAGCAGGATCACCTTGCGGCCGGCATCGATCAGCTCGCACGTGGCGACGAGCCCGGCCAGCCCGCCGCCGATCACGATCACATCCGCATCCATGGGCTCCTCCGCGTGCGGGCCACTATGCCGTATCGGCGGAGACTTGGCGTGGGTCCAGCCCGGGCGAGCCCAGGCCGGCGGCCTCGGCGGTCTTGACGAGGTGCATGATGCGCTCGGTCAGGGGGACCGCGATGCGCTTCTGCGCGGCCAGGGCCAGGATCGCGCCCTGCAGGTAGCCGATCTCGGTCGGCCGCCGGCGCTCCAGGTCCTCCCACATGGAGGAACGTGCGTGCGGATCGATCGCCAGCATGCGCCGCGCGACGAGCCGGAAGAGGCGATCGGGAAGGCGCAGGATCAGCGGAATGGCGCGCGGAGGAACCCCTTCGATGCGGGCTGGCTTGATGTGCGCAGCCTTGAGCACCGCAAGTGCCTCGTCTACTTGCGCTGCGAGCAGCAGGCGCCAGCGGCGGTCGGCGAGCTGGGTCGCCAGCGGCAGCCCCGAAAGCGCGTTGAGCGCGTTGTTGAGGTTCATCACCAGCTTGCCCCACAGCACGGCGGTCATGTCGGTGCGCTCGGCGACCGGCAGGCCCGGGACATCGAGGCATTGGCGCAGGCCCTCGACGCCGGCGGAGATCACGAGCGTGCCGCTGGTGGCGCGATGGAAGCGAGGGGCGTGGCCGTCATGCGCAGTCTGCACGACGTTGAATGGCACCATGCCGGCCACGAGCCGGTGCGGCGGCGGCAGGTATTGGCGGAGGAGATCGAGGTTGCCGACGCCGTTCTGCAGGCTGACGACCGTGGCATCGGGCGGAGCGTGACGGGCAATGAGCCGCGCCATTTCCTCGGTCGCGCCGCTCTTGACCGTCACCAGGACGATCCCCGCCCCTGCCAGCGCGTCTGCCGGATCGGCGGTGGCGGCGATTCCCGATGGGGCGAGGGTGCGGTCGGTGCCAGCGAGATCGGTGATGCGCAGGCCATGGCTGGCAATCGCGCCAACCAGCGTCGGCCGTGCGAGCAGCGTGACCTTTCGCCCGGCGAGCGCCAGGCAGCCCCCGACGTAGCAGCCGATGCTGCCGGCACCCGCGACGGCAATGCGGGGATCGCGGGGGCGCGCCATTCTACCGCCTTCTACTTCCCGACCGCGCCGGCAAGCGGCTTGGCAAGGTCGCCACGCCGCTCGACGCGGATGCGCTCGAGGCCCAGCCAGTCTGCCATCAGGCGCAGCTCGGCGGCGAGCGGCTCGATCGTTTTGCCCGCTGCGGCACCGGGCTCGGCATGGGCTGTCTGCACGCGCAAGGTCGAAGCTGCCCGGTCGGCCTTGAGGTCGACGCGCGCAACGATCCGGTCGCCCAGCAGCAGCGGTAGCACATAATAGCCGAAGCTGCGCTTGGCCTTGGGCGTGTAGATCTCGATGCGGATGCGGGCGCCGAACAGCGCTTCCGCGCGCTCCCGCTGCCAGATCAGCGGGTCGAAGGGGGCGACAAGCGCCCGCCCCTCCATGCGTCGCGGCCATCGCGCGTCGCGGTGGAGATAGGCAGGCCGGTCCCACGTCTCGACCGCCACCGGGATAAGCTCGCCCGCCTCGACCAGCTCGTCGACCCGCGCCTTGCCCTCGGCCGGGCCCAGGCGAAAATAGTCGCGCAGGCAGCGTTCCGTGGCGACGCCCAGAGCGCGTGCCGCAATCCGCATGAGCTCGCGCTGTGCGTCCGGCTCGGTCGGTGTGGGCGCCTCGATCACGTCTTTGGGGAGGACGCGCTCGGTCAGGTCGTAGACGCGCTCGAAGGTGCCGCGGCGCGTCGCCGTCGTGATCTCGCCCGCCCAGAACAGCCATTCCAGCGCGCGTTTGCCGTCCGACCAGCCCCACCAGCCGCCCTCGCCCTTGTGCTGATGGGACAGCTCGCCCGCCGCCAACGCGCCGCGGTCGGCGATCTCGCGGCGAACCTCGTCGATCAGCGCGTGCCGCTCGCGGCCGAACCTGGCGAGTGCGCCGTATATGCCGATACCGCGCGAGGCGCGTGCCATGCGCCAGCGGAACAGCGGCTGCGAGCCGATCGGCAGCAGCGACGCCACGTGCCCCCAATACTCGAACAGAGCACGCTTGCGCCCGCCATAGGCGAGTGCGTTGAGATCATCGCTCGTGTAGCGGCCGAGACGCGAGAAGGGCGGCAACGTATGCGCCCGGGCCAGCACGTTGACCGAGTCGATTTGCAGAACGCCAAGATGCTCGATCACGCGACGCAATTGCCGTTTGCTGGCCACCTCCTGCGAGCGAGGCGCGCCGAACCCCTGCGCGGCAATGGCGATCCTGCGGGCCTGGGCGAGCGAAAGGCTGTCGCGGCGGCGCGCCATGCTCGCTCAGCGCGTGGCGGGCAGCAGGCCAGGGAGCAGCGGTGTGCCGGTGTCGAGGTGCACGCCCTCCAGCGCCAGCAGGCGCGTCTTGGTGACGGCGCCGCCGAAGGCACTGAAGCCGCCGACCTTGCCGCCGCTGGCGAGCACGCGATGGCAGGGGATGATGATGGGAATGGGGTTGCGGCCCATCGCCTGTCCGACGGCGCGCGCCGCACCTGGCGCGCCGACGCGTCGCGCCAGCTCGCCGTAGGTGATCGTCTCTCCCCAGCCCACGTCTCTTGTCAGATCGTAGATCCGGCGGTGGAAGTCGCCGACCCCGGCGAGGTCCAGCACCAGCGGGGAGAAGTCGACGCTCTCGCCGGCCAGGTAGCGCTCGACGGCCGCCACCGCCTGCCTGACCCGAGGCGGCGGCTTGTCGGCAGCCAAATCTGCCGACCGTCCGCTCAGGCGGCGCTCGGTGGCGCCGCGCGTGGACTCTGGCAGCTGCAGCCGGGTCAGGCCGCGCTCGCTCCAGGCCACGCCCACGGTGCCGAGCGCCGTGTCGAACAGGCAATAGCGCATTGGCCGGTCTTCCGCCGTGAGCATGCGCATGTCCGCCTCCTGATCCTGCCAGCCTTGGATGTTCCGCGCGGCGACAGGCTAGCCGCTCCCCGCCGTGCGCTCCAGAGTCTGCTTCATGACCGCCATGCCCTGCTCGATCATGCCGCCGATGGCGTCAGCAAGATCGTGTGGCATCAGGTCCGCAATCCACACCACGCGGCTTGCTCCCTTGTCGGCCACAAATACCTGCAGCGAGGCGTTGTGATGCGTCATCCGTCCCCCGACCACGCTCCAGACCAGCCGGCGGGCCTTGTCGTCGACGTCGACGATCAGCTCGCGCGCGACGATGCCGTTGCCGAACGTGACGATACGCGCTTCGCCATCCATTTCGACGTCGGTGACGAAGCTTGGTGCGAGCCGCTTGTGGATGGCGCCGACATCGCGGATGGCGTCCCATACTTCTTCGGGCCGCGCCTCGATCGTGATTTCCCTGCGAATGGAAGCCATTTACGGTCTCCGATCCTGTCAGGCGGCAGGGTTGCGGCGGCCGAGAAAGGCGTTTGGGTGCGTCATGGGCGCCTCCCTCACGATTTCGCGCCACAGTAGGCTTCGAGGCGGTAGCCGTCGGGGTCGACCACGAAGGCGGCGTAGTAGTTGGGGCCGTAGTCGGTGCGCAGGCCCGGTTGGCCGTTGTCGCGCCCGCCCGCTTTGAGCGCCGCCGCATGGAACGCAGCGACGCTCTTGCGCGTCGGTGCGTCGAAGCAGACATGCAAGCCCGATTTCTCATCCGCCGGAACGGGGTGCTCGGCGGCGCCGATCCAGAGCGCCACGCTGCCGGCCCCGTAGCCGAGCGAGCCTTCGGATTCGCTCAGGCACTTGTAGCCGAGAGGCTCGAGCGCGGCGTCGTAGAAGCGCTTCGACCTGGCGATGTCGCGAATGCCGATCGAGATATGGTTGAGCATGGGATTATCTCCTGCCGCCTTTCGTCAGGAGCACCATGGCCCGCGCGGGCGCGCGGCGACTTGGCAAAAATTGCTGACCTTGCGGCCAGTCTGGCCCCCGCGCCGCGCGTCAGCGCTTGCCGTAGCCGACGATGGGATGGCACACGACCCGCCCGTCAGGTGCGCTCGGTTGACAGTCCCAGGACTGAGCGGTCGTCCCCCGCCCAAGCGACCGCGCCGAAGCGTTGCCGTAGCCGAGGTTGCTCACTGCCGCGCTTCGTCCAGCCGCGCGGGGCGCTGTCGTAAAGCGGCGCCAGGTGACGACCACGATCGCGTCGAGTGCGACCCGCGGATAGAGGTCCAGCATGTCCCGATTGTAGAGGCGGATGCAGCCCTTCGAGGCCGATGTGCCGATGGTCCACGGCGCGTCGGTGCCGTGGATGCGGTAGAGGCTGGAGCCGAGGTAGAGCGCGCGTACGCCGAGCGGGTTCATGGGGTGCCCGCCCGGCACCCAGCGCGGGAGACGCGGGTTCTCGGCCAGCATCGCCTCCGTCGGGGTCCACGGCGGATTGACCTTCTTTTCGGAGACGGTGGTGACGCCCTCCCAGCGATCCTCCGCGCGCGGCACGGCGATCGGATAGCTGATCGCTTCGCCCGGCTTGGCGATGAAGTAGAGCCGGCGGTCGGCAAAGCTGACGATGACCTGGCCCGGTTCGAATTGCGAGCTGAAGCGAATGATCCGCCGTCCGCTGTCGCCAGCGACCGTGCTGTCGCCGCCCCAGTCCCAGTGCAGCTGCGCCGATGCCGGCGGTGCCAGTAGCACCAAGACCGCTAGCGCGCTTCCCGCTGCAAGTGTTGCAGCACGAAATCCTGTCGAGCCCATTCCCACCGGCAAGTCTCCTCCGCGCGGAGGAGATATCGTGAGTCGGGCGCGGGGCCGGCCGAAAAATCAGGGCCGGCGTGCATGTGTGGGAAAGCTGCTGGAGAAGGTGTTGAGAAGCTGGCGGCGCTCGTTGGGTGCCGTTGTCTCAGGCCGCGATCGCATCGGCGGCCACGCGGTTCCTGCCTGAGCATTTGGCCTCGTAAAGCTTCACGTCGGCCCGCTCGACGAGCGTTTGCGCATCGTCACCCTCGCGCAGCTGGGCGATGCCGAAAGACGCCGTGATCTTGCCGATCTGCCGGCCGCTGTCGTTGACGACGAGCTCCCTGCCCGCGAGCTCGCGCCTGACCCGCTCGGTCAGACCCTTGGCATCCTCGAGCTCGGTTCCGGGGAGGATGATGGCGAACTCCTCGCCGCCGTAGCGGGCAACGGTGTCGCGGTCGCCCACGTTGTCCCTGAGTGCCGCGGCGAACAGCTTCAGGATCTCGTCGCCGACCGGATGGCCGAAATCGTCGTTGACCTTCTTGAAGTTGTCGAGGTCGACCATGGCGAGGCACAGCGCGGCGCCGAGCCGGCGCGCCTCCGCGATCTCCCTGGCGAGGCTCGCATCGAAGCCGCGCCGGTTGTTCAGCGAGGTCAGCGGATCCTTCAAGCCCGTCTCCTGGGCCTCGGCCAGATTCGAGCACAGCTTGTCGATTTGCGACTGCGACTGTTCGAGGCTCTTTCGAAGGTCGCGCGCCTCGCACTGCATCTTGGCGTTCTCGGAGATCAGAAACTTGACGATGACGCCCATCTCCTCGGGGGTGGCGATCTTGGGCAGGCTCTTGTCGGCCTCCGCCAGCGAAACGGAGTATTTCTGCCCTGCATCGATATAGGATTGCACGAGCTCGAGGATTGCCGCGGCCTCGCGGTCGAGCTGGAGCGCCCGGCTTTCGAAGTCCGCGCCCTCTGGCGCCGATGGCTGGGCTGCGGGGGCTGTTTGCGGGGCAGGCCTTGGCCGGGCGATCCAGGCCAGGAGCCCCATGCCGGCAATGCTCACGACCACGAGCCCGAACAGCCAGGTCTCGGGCGAGGCAGTCACAGACGTTGCGAGATCAAAGTCCATGCGCCTCTACCCCAGGGCACCGCTACCCTTTCCCCACAGCGGCAACAATGCCGACACAGCCTCAGCCGGCGGCGCCCCGTAATGTGAACGCGATCCCCTCAAAACCGGTTAATGGCGCCGCGCCGGGCCCGAGAACTGGCAAACGAAGGGTTGCACATCGTGGCGCGCCGTTACGCGCCTCAGGCGGCGGCCCGGTAGCGCTGCGGGGGCACGCCGAACTCGGTCGCGGAAGCTGCGGATGAAGTTCGACAGGTCCTCGAAGCCCGTCTCGAACGCGATGCCGGTCACCGGCTCCCGGCTTTCCCTGAGCCGGCAGGCCGCCTCGCGCAGGCGCGCCCTGAGCAGCCACTGATGCGGCGTGACGCCGGTGACGGCCTTGAACGTGCGCAGGAAGTGGTAGGGGCTCAGGTTGGCCATGCGGGCGAGATCGGCAATGGTGTGCGGCTCGTCGATATGGTCGTCCAGATACCGCAGCGTGCGGCTGATGCGCCCGTGGTGCCGGTCGGCTGGCGGGCGCCCCCGGCGCCTGTCGGTCGCCACCCCCGCGACGGCGTCGGCCAGCTCCAGTGCGATCTCCTCGAAGGTATCGTTGCGACCGAGCGCCAATTGCGCCCGCGCCGTCACCTGGGCCAGTGCGCGCAGCGGCGGCAGGCGATGCGCCGAGAATTTCGCCGATGCCCCGGCCTCGTGTGCCAGGCGCGCGAACAGGGCGGGCTCGAACTGAAAGGAGAGGCAGCGGTCGCCGTCGCCGTGATGGTGCGAGCACTCGAACGCCTGGCCGGCGTTGAGCATCAGGAGGGAGCCGGCCGAGAGCAACGAGACGCCGTGCTCGCTCCGGCACACGAAGGTGCCCGAAAGCACGACCGAGATCGTGTCCAACGGGATCGCCTCCTCGTAGGGGCGGTCGCCCGCCCCGCAGGTGCACACGACGTCGAGGACGCGCCAGCCTTCGCCCGAGGCCAGGGTGCGGCCTTCGGTGACGCCCGGCGCGCCGGTCCGGGCCTTGTGGGTCAGCGCGGCGACAAGCGGATCGCAGCTGCGTGGCGAAACCACGTCCAGGAACTCCTCGTCAGCGTTATCGCAGGTGTTAGGCCCCTGGCTGCCTTGGCACAAGCCCGGCAGGCGTGGCCGTTTGACGGGCTGCGCAACTTGCCCCTAGTGTCCTGATCGCGAAATTCGTTTCCCTATGCCGCGAACTTGGTACGAATTTCGCGATCTGAAGGACACTAGGAAAATCATAGTGCTAGTGTGATTCAGATCGAGAAGTCCGCTCCCGAGCCTGGCATCACGCAATGTGACGGACTTCTCGATCATCACACTAATTCGCCGCTCAGGCATCCACACATCAGGGCGCATGCAACAAGACAGACCTTTGGGGCGCCCAGGCTCGGCCGACAGCCTTACCGGGCTGCAGCAGCTCAACGAGCGCTCCCGCACCATCTTCCGGCAGATCGTCGAGACCTACCTCGCCACGGGTGAGCCGGTGGGCTCGCGCAACCTGGCGCGCGCGCTGCCGATGGCACTGTCGCCGGCCTCGATCCGCAACGTCATGTCGGACCTGGAGCACCTGGGCTACATCTATGCGCCGCACACCTCGGCGGGACGTCTGCCGACCGATGTGGGCTTGCGCCTGTTCGTCGACGGGCTGCTCGAGATCGGCGATCTCGCCGACGAAGAGCGCCGGCAGATCGAGGCGCAGATCGGCATCAAGCGCGACCATTCGTTCGAGCAGGTGCTGGCCGACGCCGGCGAGATGATCTCCGGGCTCTCGCACTGCGCCGGCGTCGTCCTCGCCGACAAGCAGGTGTCGAAGCTCAAGCACGTCGAGTTCGTCCAGCTCGAGCCCGGCAAGGCGCTGGTCGTGCTGGTGGGCGAGGACCAGAGCGTCGAGAACCGCGTGATCTCGCTGCCGGCGGGGCTCACGCCGTCGAGCCTGGTGGAAGCCGCCAACTACCTCAACGCGCACATCCGCGGCATGACGCTCAACGAAGCCAAGGCACGGGTGGAGAAGGAGCTGGTCACCGCCAAGGCCGAGCTCGACGTGCTGACGCAGAAGGTCATCGAGGCGGGACTGGCGACCTGGTCGGGCGCGCTCGGTGACCAGAAGAGCCTGATCGTGCGTGGTCAGGCCAATTTGCTGAAAGACGTGGACGGTCTCGAGAGCCTCGAGCGCATCCGCCAGCTCTTCAACGATCTGGAAAGCAAGCGCGACCTCGTCCAGCTGCTGGGGCTCGCCGAGCGGGGCGACGGCGTGCACATCTTCATCGGCTCGGAGAACAAGCTGTTCTCCATGTCGGGCTCCTCGCTGATCGTGGCGCCCTTCGAGGACAAGCGGCGCAAAATCGTCGGCGTGCTCGGCGTGATCGGGCCGACCCGCATCAACTATGCCCGCATCATCCCCATGGTGGACTACACCGCCAAGCTGGTCGGGCGATTGCTGACTTGATTTTTCCGCTGCAGTGCATGATATCCCGCACTGACCCATTGGCCTCGACCGGCCGCCGAATTGCAGCGCGAATTTGCGGCCCGGCCGGCGCGGCGATCCTGAAAATCGCGAGATAAGGACCATGGCCAACCCCACATCAGGCGATTCGGAGAAGAGGGACGCTGCGGGCGACGAGCCGGCCGCCCCGGCGACCGCTCCTGCCGGAGCGGGCGAAGGCGGTGCGGCGGCCCCGGCATCCGAGACCGCTCCGCTGACCCCCGATGAGCAGATCGCGGCCCTGCGCGCGGAGACCGCCGACCTCAAGGACCGGCTGCTGCGGGCCCACGCCGAGGTCGAGAACATGCGCAAGCGCACGGAGCGCGAGAAGGAGGAGACCGCCAAGTACGCCGTGACGCGGCTCGCCCGCGACGTGGTCACCGTGGGCGACAACTTCAAGCGCGCCATCGATGCAGTTCCAGCCGCCGCAGCCGAGGAGGACCCCGCGCTCAAGAGCTTCCTCGAAGGTGTGACCATGACCGAGCGCGAGCTCTTGAACGCGCTCGAGAGGCATGGCATCAAGCGCATCCAGCCGATGGGCGAGCCGTTCAACCCGCATCTGCACCAGGCGGTGATGGAGATGCCGCGCCCCGACGTGCCGGCCGGCACCATCGTGCAGATCTTCCAGCCGGGCTTCACCATCCAGGATCGCGTGCTGCGTCCCGCCATGGTGGCCGTTGCCAAGGGTGGGCCGAAGCCCGCACCAGCGCAGGACGCCCCGCCCGAACCGCCGCCCCAGGCCGACAACAACAACGCGCAGCCGGGCTGACGTTCAAGCGCGGCTGCCCGCTGGCCCTGTCTGTCCGAGCGGTCGCTCAAGCTGGTCGTCGGCGACGCGCGTTGAGCGCGGCAGGCAGGCTCGCAAAGATCACGAGCAACGCCAGATAGACCGCGCCTGACAGCGTGGCGAAGCTGGCGAATTGCTCGGCCGGCGTCAGGCCGCGCAGCCAGACGCCCAGGGCAAGATCGGCGGCCTGCTGCAGTGCGAGCGCACCGATGCCCATCGAGGCGAGCGGCACGACGCCGTTGCCCAGCTGCGTCTTCCTTGGCACCCAGCGAGCTGCCATCAGCATCGCGGCCAGCAGGAAGGGCGCCTCGCAAACGACGGCCAGTGTCGGCCCAAGGCGCGGCTCGAGCCAGAGCACGCGGATCGGCCCCAGGGCCATGCCGACCCCGAAGACGATGGCGAAGTAGACAAGGGCAGCGACGACGATCCGCATGTGTCCTGTGCGCTTCGAGCCATGTGGCGGCGCCCGAGCGCCGGCCCGCCCCCAGCACACTTCTTGCTGGCAGACCTGGTCAAGGGAGAGATGCCGTGCCGATCCGGCACGGCCTCAGCACGTGCCCTGGGGGAGCCGGCCATGTTCGAACGCAACAGGATCGACAACGTCCCGGAAGCGACCGCCGTGCCGGTCGAGATCACATTGGCGGACGGCGGCATCGCCAAGGGCAAGCTGCTGGCGCCGTTGGGCAAGACGGTTGCCGATGCACTGAACGGCAACGGCGGTTTCATCGAGTTCGAGCCCTACGGCGGGGAGCGGAGCTACCTGGCCAAGGCCCAGCTCGCCTCGGTCAAGCTCATCGGCGTGCCGAAAGCACCAAACCTCAACGTCCGGCTCAGGGACGCCGATGGCTTCGACCCCTATGCGGTGTTGTGCGTGGCGGATGGTGCCGGCCGGGACGAGGTCCGCCACGCCTATTTCCGGCTGGCCAAGGCCTATCATCCCGACCGCTATGCCACGGCCGAGCTGCCGGAGGAGGTGCGCGACTACCTCTCCGCCATGGCGCGGCGCATCAACGCGGCCTACGCCGCGCTCGACGTGCCGGAGCGGAAGAAAGCGGTTCGCGCCGAGCCCGTGTTCACCACGCCGCCGCGCTGAGAATTCAGGCGGCGCGGCCGTTGGGTGCCGCCGTCCGCGCCGTGCCGTCGCTCGCCGGCTGGCGCCACGGCTTGGGCGTGGCGTTCTCCTTGTCGTAGAGCTGGGCGTAGAGTTCGTCGATGCGCGGGTCGAACGACGGCTCGCGATCCTGGCGCGCACGCTGGCGATCCTGGGCGCGGCGCGCCGAGCCGGTGGAGCCCGACGCCTTCATGCGCCGCCCGCCCGCGATCAGCAGCGGGTGATCGGGCGCCTCCGGATCGAGCTCCTCCAGGAAGGTCTCGCGCAGCGCGTAGAACGACTGCAGGATGGCGTCGCGCACGAGATTTCGGGTCTCGGCGTCCGGATTGGCGTTCTTGCGCGGATCCAGCGTCTGCAACGCACGGCGCATGTCGTGCAGCGGCGCATAGGGGTAGAGGCCGACGAGGCCCGCGGTCTCGCCGACGTTGCGGTAGACCGAGCGCATGTTGTCGATGGACTCGGAGAGGCGGCAGAAGGCGGCGAGATATTGCTCCAGCGTCGGCTTCTCGAGCTGGGTGTAGGAGAACAGCGCCGACTTGGTGGCGATGATGTCGCGCCACTCCTCCTTCAGCGCCTCGACGAAGCTCGATCGCTTCTGAAACATGTTGGTGATGTAGGCGACGCCGCCGGTGGCGATCAGCAGCGACATGTCGCGCAGGTATTCGTAGGCGTCCTTGAGGACGTTCTCGGCCCCGGTGCCGGCAAGGCCCGGGATGTGGTCGGCGATCTTGGCAACGAAGGAGATGCCGAGCACCAGGGTCAGCAGCACGTAAACGCGTCTGAGCGCGCGCTTCAGCGTCGAGCGGGTCATGGGGTCCCCTTGCGATGAAATCGATCAGGCCAGCAGGGCTGCGGCCGAGGGATGCAGCATGGGGGCATATCCGGCTGAAAGTACGGCAACGGTGGAGCGCGGGGTGAGCACCTCGAGCTCCTCGGAGATGGAGGTTTCCGGCACGAGCGCCGAATAGCCGGCGTGGCTCCAGGCCAAAAGCCGATTGCCCATAACGAGATAGGCGCGCGGATTACTGCCGCCGGCGGCATGCCGCACGAAGGCGCCGCTGGGGATGTCGGCAAGCCGCGCGCGGAACGTGACCTTTCGCCCGCCCGGCCCGACCCGTTCCGCGTGCAGCACCTCGTCCATCTCGGGGGCGCGCGGGCGCTCGTTGAGCCCCTGCGCGCGGGCCCACAGCCGGGCGAAGGCCTCCGCCTCCTGCCGGCGGCATTCGAAGCAGGGCCGATGGCCGGCAGCAAGCGCGGTCGCCTCATCGAGAAAGAACAGCTCGGTATAGCGGTTGGGCTGCATCATCGCCTCGCGATGCCGCCCCTTGAACTGGAGCCGACAGGCGAGCCACAGCTTGGAATGCCAGTGGCGCGATTTGAGCGTCTTGTCGGGACGATGGAAGGGCCCGCCGCGGTTGCCGTACATCAGGCCGCGGTGCGGCGTGGCTTCGATCTCGCCCTCGGGCGTGACGCGGTTCTGGAGGGGCATCGCGCAATCTGCCAAGATCGGGCCGCCAAGACCGGCGCCGGATGATTGGAGACGAGAATGGCCGACGCGACCGTGCATGTGAAGCTCGATGACCGCAGCGGTGGCAGGGTCGCCCGCGTCACGGTCGACAACCGGGCCAAGCTCAACTGCCTGTCGAGCGAGCTCAACGTCCGCCTGCGCCAGGTGTTCACGGAGCTGGGCGGCGACGCTTCGCTGCGCGCGGTGGTGCTGACGGGCGCCGGGGAGCGCGCCTTCATCGGCGGCGCCGACTTGAACGAGCTGGGCGCGCTCTGCGCCGACAGCGCGCGGCTCTACATCACGCGGCTGCACCAGGCCTGCGCGGCGATCCGCGAGCTGCCCGGTGCCGGTGATCGGGCGCGTCAACGGCTTCTGCCTGGGCGCGGGGCTGGAGGTGGCGGCGAGCTGCGACATGCGGGTGGCGGCGGATGGGGCTGCAGTTCGGCATGCCGGAGGTGGTGATGGGCATCCCCTCGGTGATCGAGGCGGCGCTGCTGCCGGGGCTCGTCGGCTGGGGCAAGACGCGCGAGATGCTGCTGACGGGCGCCCTGTTCGGCGCTGCCGAGGCGCTGGCCATGGGCTTCGTGCAGAAGGTGGTGCCGGCGGCGGAGCTCGATGCCGCGGTCGATCACTGGCTCGCGGCGATCCTGCGCGCGACGCCGGAGGCCGATGCGCTCGCAGAAGGCGCTGATGAACCGCTGGGAGCGGGTGTCGGTGGAAGAGGGCGTGCTGGCGGGAATCGACGCGCTCTCCGACGCCTACAAGACCGGCGAGCCGCAGGCCGCGATCAAGGCGTTTCTGGACGCGAAGAAGAAGCGCTGAGCTGCGCGGCGCCGGCGTCTTCCACGACCTCCGCTTTCGGCGCACGGCGGTAGGTGCGCACGCCGTGCACGGCGGCGACCAGCGTGTAGGAGATGATCATCAGCAGGAACCAGGCGCCGAGCTTGGTGATGGGCACGAGCTGCCAGGCGAGCTTCTGGTTGGGGTAGTGCCACGCCCGCGCGAACGTGCCGATGTTCTCGGCAAACCAGATGAAAAGCGCGACCAGCCCCAGTCCGACGATGAGCGGCATGGAGCGGTGCACGCGCCAGATCTTGTAGTGGATGGTGGCCGGGCCGAACAGCGCGGCCGCGAGCGCGAACAGCCCGAGACGCATGTCGGCGACATAGTGGTGCGCGAAGAAGTTGACGTAGATGCCGGTGCTCAAGGCCGCCAGCGACCACAGCGGCGGGTGGCGCGTGAACTGGAAGTCGAACAGGCGCCAGGCCCGCGCGATGTAGGAGCCGACGGCGGCGTACATGAAACCGGAGAACAGCGGCACGCCTGCGATGCGGAAGATGCTGGGCTCGGGATAGACCCAGGAGCCGACGCCGGTCTTGAACACCTCCATCGCGGTGCCGACGAGGTGGAAGATGGCGATGACCTTGGCCTCCTCCCAGGTCTCGAGCTTGAAGGCCAGCATGCCGGCCTGGATCGCAAGCGCGGCCAGGAACAGGAAATCGTAGCGGGAGAGCCAGGCGCCTTTCGGATAGAGGAGGTGCGTGCCGATCAGGAGGGCGAGCAGCAGCCCGCCGAACAGGCACGCCCAGCCCTGCTTGAGGCCGAAGCGGATGAACTCGTAGAGGACGAGCGTGGATCGGCGCTGCTCGGCCCACTCCCCGATGCGCGCCTCGGCCTCGATGAACCGGGCCAGCGGCGCCCAGTGGCGTGCGGCGCTGTTGCGCGCAAGGGACGGCCTCGTGGTGAGCTTGTCGAACCACGAGCGGGCATCCTGCGGCCGTCCTTCGACAGGCTCAGGACGAGGTGGAGCGTGGGGCTCGGGATCGGGCGGGGCCGCCCGGCCGACAGAGCTGCCGCCTGCAAGCCCCTGCGATCCCTGGGCGTCCGCGGCATAGCTCGCGCCCTGGCGTCGCACTGACGTGCTCGCCGGGATGACAATTGCGCGCTTTCGGGCACTGGCCTTGCAACGCTCATTTCACTAGATTCAGGCACAGCAACGGTCGAATGGCGGCCAAATTGGGCCAGAGGCATGAGCCGGATACCGGATTTCACGAAGGTTGCGTATGGGGTCAGACCCCTCCTCGAGGGTGCCCCATCCGCGGATACGGGCGACGCAAAGGGTCTGACCCCATGGCACACGCCCGAAGGCATTGCCGTCAAGCCGCCTACGCGGCGGGCGATATCGCCGGCTTCGATTTCCTGGACGGCTATCCCGGCATCGCGCCCTACCTGCGCGGGCCGTACCCGACCATGTACGTGACGCAGCCCTGGACCGTCCGCCAGTATGCGGGCTTCTCGACGGCGGAGGATTCCAACGCCTTCTACCGGCGCAACATCGCCGCGGGGCAGAAGGGCCTGTCGGTCGCCTTCGATCTCGCCACCCACCGCGGCTATGATTCCGACCATCCGCGCGTGAAGGGCGATGTCGGCATGGCCGGCGTGGCGATCGACTCCATCCTCGACATGCGCACGCTGTTTGGCGGCATCACGCTCGCCGACATGACCGTGTCGATGACCATGAACGGCGCGGTGCTGCCGGTGCTGGCGCTGTTCATCGTGGCGGGCGAGGAGCAGGGCGTGCCGCCGGCCAAGCTCGCCGGCACCATCCAGAACGATATCCTGAAAGAGTTCATGGTGCGGAATACCTACATCTATCCGCCCGAACCCTCGATGCGCATCATCTCCGACATCTTCGCCTACACGTCGGCGAAGATGCCGAAGTTCAACTCCATCTCCATCTCCGGCTATCACATGCAGGAGGCCGGCGCGACGGCGGACCTGGAGCTTGCCTATACGCTTGGCCGACGGCGTCGAGTACGTGCGCGCGGGCGTGGCAGCCGGCCTCGACATCGACGCCTTCGCGCCGCGGCTCTCCTTCTTCTGGGCGATCGGCATGAACTACTTCATGGAGATCGCCAAGATGCGCGCCGCGCGCCTGCTGTGGGCGAAGCTGATCAAGGGCGAGTTCAACCCGAAGGACGCCAAGTCGCTGGCGCTGCGCACGCACTGCCAGACCTCGGGCTGGAGCCTCACGGCGCAGGACCCCTTCAACAACGTCGCGCGCACCGGCATCGAGGCGCTGGCGGCGACGCACGGCGGCACCGCAGTCGCTGCACACCAACGCGCTCGACGAGGCGATCGCGCTGCCGACCGATTTCTCCGCCCGCATCGCCCGCAACACGCAGCTGTTCATCCAGCAGGAGACGGGCACCTGCCGCATCGATCGACCCGTGGGGCGGCAGCTACTACGTCGAGCGGCTGACCTACGAGCTGGTGCGCAAGGCGCAGGCGCACATCGCCGAGGTCGAGGAGCTGGGCGGCATGGCCAAGGCGATCGCCGCCGGCATCCCGAAGATGCGCATCGAGGAGGCCGCCGCCCGCACGCAGGCGCAGGATCGATTCCGGCGCCCAGACCATCGTCGGCGTCAACAGGTTCAAGGTGAGCGACCAGGCCGAGATCGAGGTGCTGAAGGTCGACAACAGGAGCGTGCGCGAGAGCCAGCTCGCCAAGCTCGCGCGTCTCAAGGCCGAGCGCGACTCCGGCGGCGTTGGCGGCGGCGCTCGAGGCGCTGACGGAGACGGCGCGCGGCGGGCCGGGCAACCTGCTGGAGAAGGCGGTCGACGCGGCCCGCGCCAAGGCCACCGTCGGCGAGATCTCCGATGCGCTGGAAGACGTGTGGGGCCGGCATCGCGCCGAGACGCGCGCCGTGTCGGGCGTCTACACCGCGGAGCAGGGTGCCATGAGCAAGGACGTGGAGCGCGTGCGCGCCATGTGCGCGGCGTTCGAGAAGAACGACGGCCGGCGGCCGCGCATTCTGGTCGCCAAGATGGGCCAGGACGGGCACGACCGCGGCCAGAAGGTGATCGCCTCGGCCTTCGCCGATCTTGGCTTCGATGTCGACATCGGGCCGCTGTTTGCCACGCCCGACGAGGCCGCGCGCCAGGCGGTGGAGAACGACGTGCACATCATCGGCGTGTCGTCGCTGGCCGCGAGCCATCTGACGCTGGTGCCGGAGCTGGTTGCGGCGCTGGAGAAGGAAGGCCGCGGCGACATCATGATCGTGGTCGGCGGCGTCATCCCGCCGGCGGACTACGACGCGCTGTTCGAGGCCGGCGCCAAGGCCGTGTTCGGGCCGGGGACCAACATTGCGGTGGCGGCCGCGGACCTGCTCGCCAAGCTCAACGCGGAGATGGGCTACGCGCCGAAGGCCGCGGCGGAGTAGTGCCGCGACTGGATATCGGACTTGGTATTGCCTATGTTGTTGGTATGAGCGCTCTACTCGACAAGGCTATCGCTGCAATAAGGGAGCTACCCGAGGGGGAGCAGGACGCGATTGCGCGCGAGATGCTCGAACGGATCGAGGCCGACGCCAGGTGGGACAAGCTGTTCGCGGACCCCAGATCCAAGAATGCGTTGAAGCGCCTAGCGGCCGAAGCGGAGGCTGAAATCGAGCGTGGAGACGTGCTCGATTTTGACCCGGCCGACGGGCGGCGGCCTTGAAATCGCGGACGACCAAGCGCTTCTGGAGCCAGTTGCAGCGCTTACCCAGCCCGACCCAAGTGCGGGCGCACAAAGCCTACGAGCAATTTCGAACTGATCCCCGCCATCCCGGTCTGCGGTTCAAGCGAGTGAGCAACGAGGACCAGCTGTATTCGGTCCGTATTGGTACCGAGCATCGCGCTTTGGGCCTCCTGAAGGGCGATACGATCACGTGGTTCTGGATCGGCTCGCACGATGAGTACGAGCGCCTTCTCTCCCAATGAGCTTCTGGACCGCAGGGCCGGTCGATGTGCCCGAGTGTGCTTGACATAAGCGCTGTGCGTAGCTATCTCACCGCAGTCGCTGGCACTCTCTCAGATCAAGTGCTAACAGCGACCCTGTCTCAGCAACCTCGTCGGGGCTATGGAGCTCTAAGCCCCTGAATTCAGGAGAGTTTTTGCCCATGAAATTCCGTCCTCTGCATGATCGCGTGGCCGTGCGTCGCGTCGACAGCGAGACCAAGTCGGCGGGGGGGATCATCATCCCCGACACCGCAGCGGAGAAGCCCCAGCAGGGCGAGATCATCGCCGTCGGCCCGGGCGCCCGCGACGAGAGCGGCAAGATCGTCCCGCTCGAGGTCAAGCCGAAGGACAAGGTCCTCTTCGGCAAATGGTCCGGCACCGAGGTCAAGATCGACGGTCAGGAGATCCTGATCATGAAGGAGAGCGACATCATGGGGGTGCTCGACCGGTAACGCCCTTCGCAAGGTGAGGGCAGGCGGGCCTTCGCTTCCGGTTCCCCGAATTCAATCCGCCGTCACAGAGGCCAAATTCCAGGTTTTGCAGGAGAGTCCACTCAAATGGCTGCCAAAGACGTCAAGTTTTCCGCCGATGCCCGCGAGCGCATGCTGCGCGGCGTCGACATCCTCGCCAACGCCGTCAAGGTGACGCTGGGTCCCAAGGGCCGCAACGTCATCCTCGAGAAGTCGTTCGGCGCGCCGCGCACGACCAAGGACGGCGTCACCGTCGCCAAGGAGATCGAGCTCGAGGACAAGTTCGAGAACATGGGCGCACAGATGGTGCGCGAGGCGGCGCAGAAGACCAATGATGTGGCCGGTGACGGCACCACGACCGCGTGCGTGCTGGCCCAGGCGATCGTGCGCGAGGGCCTCAAGGCGGTGGCCGCCGGCATGAACCCGATGGACCTGAAGCGCGGCATCGACAAGGCCGTGGTGCAGGTGGTCGAGGAGATCCAGAAGAAGGCCAAGAAGGTCAAGAACAGCCAGGAGATCGCCCAGGTCGGCACCATCTCGGCCAACGGCGAGAAGGCCATCGGCGACATGATCTCCGAGGCCATGCAGAAGGTCGGCAACGAGGGCGTCATCACCGTCGAGGAGGCCAAGAGCCTCGAGAGCGAGCTCGACGTGGTCGAGGGCATGCAGTTCGACCGCGGCTATCTCTCGCCCTACTTCATCACCAACGCCGACAAGATGATCGCGGAGCTCGAGGAGCCCTACCTGCTGATCCACGAGAAGAAGCTGGCGAGCCTGCAGCCTCTGCTGCCCGTGCTCGAGGCCGTGGTGCAGACCGGCAAGCCGCTGCTGATCATCGCCGAGGAGGTCGAGGGCGAGGCGCTCGCCACCCTCGTCGTCAACAAGCTGCGCGGCGGCTTGAAGGTTGCCGCCGTCAAGGCGCCAGGCTTCGGCGACCGCCGCAAGGCCATGCTGGAAGACATCGCCGTGCTCACCAACGGCCAGGTCATCAGCGAGGACCTCGGCATCAAGCTCGAGAACGTGACGCTCGACATGCTGGGCCGGGCCAAGCGCGCGCGCATCGAGAAGGAGAACACCACCATCATCGATGGGTCCGGCAAGAAGAAGGACATCGAGGGCCGGGTGTCCCAGATCAAGGTGCAGATCGACGAGACCACCTCCGACTACGACAAGGAGAAGCTGCAGGAGCGGCTGGCCAAGCTCGCCGGCGGCGTCGCCGTGATCAAGGTCGGCGGCGCAACCGAGGTCGAGGTGAAGGAACGCAAGGATCGCGTCGATGACGCGCTCAATGCGACCCGCGCCGCGGTCGAGGAAGGCATCGTTGCCGGCGGCGGCGTGTCGCTGCTGCGGGCCGTCAAGGTGCTCGACGAGGTCAAGACCGACAACGATGACCAGAATGCCGGCGTCGCTATCGTCAGGCGCGCTCTGCAGGCACCGATTCGCCAGATCGCCGAGAACGCCGGCGTCGAGGGCTCGATCGTGGTCGGCAAGGTGCTGGACCGGCAGACAGCCGCGTATGGCTACGACGCCCAGTCCGACCAGTACGGCGACATGTTCGAGATGGGCATCATCGACCCGGCCAAGGTCGTGCGCACCGCGCTGCAGGACGCTGCTTCGATCGCCGGCCTGATGATCACGACGGAGGCCGGCGTTGCCGAGTCGTCGAAGAAGAAGGATGCGCACAACCATGCCCACCCGGGCATGGGCGGCATGGACATGTAACCGTCCCGCGCCGGGACGTTCCTCAACGATCGGGCCACCCGCGAACCCTCGCGGGTGGCTCTTTTTGTGGGCGCTACCGAGCGGCGCGGAAATGCGTCGCATGCGGCCTGTGCTACGCCGTGGTTGCCGGATCGGGTGCAATTGGCACGCGTCGGCGCACGAACAATTAACACATTCGCAATACTTTGGGCGCCGACGGGTGATTGGGCGTTCCGCATCGACGGGGTTCGATCGAGGACGCCCGCCCGAGCGCACGCCGCGAGGTCGAGCGGCAGCGCTCGGCATCTATGCGGTGAACATGAAAACGTTCCTGTTCGATGACCGGGGAGAGATGTGGGACGCGGCGTCTCGCCAATTGGCGAGCGAGCTGTGCGCATCGATCAGCGGCACCGAACTGGCCAACTATGCCATCAGGAACCTCGGCTACGTCTCGGTCAGCGAGAACAATGGCTCGGTGCGTGTCCGCCTGCGCCCGGCAGCCGTTTCTCCGATCGCCTTCAGCGCGCTCTGCTACTACCTGATGGACCGCAGGCCCGAGCGCATCGTCCTCTCCCGCCTCGATCGCGACTGGACGCATGAATTCGTCGGCACCGACGTCAACGTGCTGCGGCGCCTGGTGCACCTCGTGCCGGTCAGCCACGCCGACCGCCTCGGCGACTTCGTCAGCCAGATCAAGAAGGTCGACGGCATCGCGGCGACCAATCCCTTGGCGACGCTGTTCAAGCTCTGGAAAGAGGAAGGCGAGCCGCTCGAGTACGAGCGCATCGCGCGTCTCCTGGAACAGGGCATGGCCGGGCGCTACGTCGTCGTGCAGACCGGAGAGACGAACTCCGACGTGTTCCTGCGCGCGGTCGGGCCGGGATTTCTGTCCTATGACGACGGTTGGCGTGCCCGCGCTACCGGACTGAGGGTCGAGGACCAGCCGGACTACTACTACGGTCGCTGGGTGGCGCAGGCCTATCGCGACACGACCAGCGATGGCGGGCCGCGGCTGGAGGATGTCGACGCGATCGTCTCGACGCCGCGCGTCGGCCGGTCGCGCATACGCTATACGCGGCTGATCGTGCCGATCAAGGCATCGTCGGGTACGGAGTGCCTGTTAGGCGCGTCGCTGATCGACCCCGACATCAACCTGCGCATCAAAGCCAACTAGGAAGTCGGCGAGATCGGCCAGCAGCTGGTTGGTCTCCATCCACACGAACGCGCAGCGCACGGTGCCGGGAGGCGCATCGTACATGCGCAAGTCCCAGTCGACGTTGGTGTAGCCGGAACGGTCCGCCATGCCGCCTTGGATCACCTTCTCGGCGATGACGCTGACCGTGTAGTCCGTGCGCCAGCGCGTGAAGGCGAGCGCGCGGGAGATGCGGGGCAGGATGGCGGAGAGATTGAGCTTGCGGTAGTCGCGCCGATACCAGCCGCCGCCGGAGAAGCAGACGTTGCCGGAGACGAACTTGGTCGACTCCGCCGAGATCTCGCAACGCTCCTTGGGCATCTTCATGCGCGCCGGGTCGGCATAGAAGAGCCGCAGGCTGCGCGCCTCCTCGTAGAAGCTCGTGTCGGGCCAGCGGTAGAGACGGGCCGCCTGCGTGGCGACGATGTCGCCTTGCGGATTGCGCCCGACCAGGCAAAACGCGCTGTCGTCGGTCAGGCTGCCGTTCTTGGGATCGAACAGCGGGATCAGCGGGTGCCACGAGGCCGTGTTGCGCGCGTTGGTCTCGACGAGGTCGTCGAACGTGCCGAACGACAGGGTAATGCCGCGGTCGCGCGCGACCGTGTCGGCTCTGAGGAAGAAGCGGCCGAGCAGGTCGCGCGGGCCGTGGTCGACCACGATCTCGTTGATGAGCGAGGGGCGCGGGGCCTCGCGGGCGGGGTCGACGGCAGGTGACTTCGACGCGGGCGCAGTCGCTGGCTGGAGGCTCATGGCCAATGCCCTTGGTGCTTTGTGCGGCTACCACTTCTCGTCTCATTGTGGAGCAGCCATTAACCAAACACAATCACTCCAGAAAAGATCCGACGCCGCCAGTTGTGTATAGGACTTTCACTGAGTATCGGTGGCTCGCCGCGAGCCATGAAGCGAAGTCGAGGCTGGGGACAGAGGCCAATGCGAGCAAGCCGCCGTCGGCTTCTGCAGATGCTGGGCGCCGTGTCGGCCGGAGGCCTAGGCGGCTGGGCGCTGCTCTCAGGCAGCCGCGCCAACGCCTATTACTCCGGGCCGGTCTCGGATCATTTCAACGGCGTGCGTTTTTTCAACCCAAGCGGCGTGAAGCCGCGCGGGGCACGCGACTTCATCAAGTGGCAGCTCCGCGACCGTGGCGAGCCGTGGCCAGTCAGCTATCCAAGTCCGTTCCATGACCGCCCGCCGCCTCGCCATGACCGGGAAGGGCTGCGGATCGCCTATGTCGGGCATGCGACTTTTCTCATCCAGACGCGGGGCAAGAACCTGCTGGTCGATCCGGTGTGGGCCGAGCGCGCGAGCCCGTTTTCCTTCCTCGGTCCCAAGCGCGTGAATCCACCGGGTGTCGCGTTGGAGGATCTTCCGCCCATCGATGCGGTGCTCGTCACGCACAACCACTACGACCACATGGACGTCGAGACCATCGGGCAGCTGTGGCGGCGCTCCCGCCCCCTGATCGTCACCCCGCTCGGCAACGACACGATCCTGCAAGGCCAGGTGTCCGG
This sequence comes from uncultured Alphaproteobacteria bacterium, assembly GCA_963797005.1. Lineage (GTDB taxonomy): Bacteria > Pseudomonadota > Alphaproteobacteria > Rhizobiales > Hyphomicrobiaceae > AWTP1-13. Next base: position 191,095 of record CAWCOF010000009.1, on the reverse strand, counting down.
GCTCACGGCCCGCGCCGTCGACTGGCACGAGACGGTCGACCTCGGCGATGGGGTCCGGGTGCATGTGGAGCCTACCCTGCACTGGTCGGCGCGCGGCACCGGCGACCGCATGCATGCGCTGTGGGCGAGCTTCGTCGTCGAGGCGGGCGGCCTGAAGGTGCTCTGCGTGGGCGACAGCGGGTTCGGCGACGGGGCGACCTTCCGCGGCGTGCGCCAGCGCCACCCGCGATTGGACCTCGCGCTGCTGCCGATCGGCGCCTACGAGCCGCGCTGGTTCATGCGCAACATCCACATGAACCCGCAGGACGCCGTCGCGGCCCTGGACCTGCTCGGCGCCGAGCGGGCCCTGGGTCACCACTGGGGCACGTTCCATCTCACCAACGAAGGGGTGGAACGCCCCGCCGAAGCGCTGGCCGCGGCGCGCGCAGAGCGTGGCATCCCGGAGGTCCGCTTCCCGGCGCTGAGACCTGGCGAAGTGCGGATGATCGGCTGAGTCGGAGCGTCAGCCCGCGTCGCTCGTCTTGTTCGCGGCGGCGCGATAGGGGCTTGCCTTGTAGGCGCCCAGGATCTTGAGCTCGGTGCAGAAGTAGCGCAGCTCCTCGAGCGCACGCGCCACCGGGGCGTCGTCGGGGTGGCCCTCGATGTCGGAGAAGAACATGGTGGCGACGAAGCGGCCGTCGAGCTGATAGCTCTCGAGCTTGGTCATGTTGACGCCGTTGGTGGCGAACCCGCCCATCGCCTTGTAGAGCGCCGCCGGCACGTTCCTGCACGCGGAAGATGAAGGTGGTGACGATCTGGCCGTCGCCGGGCTTGGCGTCGTCCGGCTCGTTGGCGAGGATGACGAAGCGCGTGGTGTTGTGCTTCTCGTCCTCGATGTCGTGCATCAGGATCTTGAGGCCGTAGATCTCGGCGGCGAGCGAGGTGGCGATCGCGGCCAGCCCCGTATCGTTGGCCTCGGCGACGATGCGCGCCGAGCCGGCCGTGTCGGCCTCCGGCACCGGCTTGCAGGCCCAGCTTGCGCAGCGTGTTGCGGCACTGGCCGAGCGCCTGGGTGTGGGAGAGCGCCTTCTTGACGGTGGCGAGCGAGGCGCCCGGCAGGGCCATCAGCTGGTGCCGCACGCGCAGGAAGTGCTCGCCGACGATGTGGAGCCCGGCCTCGGGCAGCAGGTGATGGATGTCCGCCACCCGGCCCGCCACCGAGTTCTCGATCGGGATCATGGCGTAGCGGGCCTCCCCGCTCTTCACGGCCACCAGCGCGTCCTCGAAGGTCGGGCAGGCCACGGGCTCGAGATCGGCCAGCACCTCGCGGCAGGCCAGATGCGAGTTGGCGCCGGGCTCGCCCTGATAGGAGACGCGCAGCAGCGATCCGCGTGCGGCCGGCTTTGCACGCTTCGACTTGGCCGAAGCCGCCGGTGATTTGCGTTTTTCGGTCCGCCATCGATAGCAGGGTGGGGAAGGGCGCCTCAGCTAGCCAGCAGGCGGCGGGCGCGCTCAAGGTCGGCGGGAGTATCGACGCCGAGCGGAACCGTGTCAACGAGCGTCACGTCGATGCGCATGCCGTTCTCCAGGGCTCTCAGCTGCTCGAGCTTCTCGCGCTTCTCCAGGGTCGACGGCCGCAGCGACACGAACCGCTCGAGCGCCGAGCGGCGGAAGGCGTAGATGCCGATGTGATGATAGAGCGGGCCGTCGCCGTAGGGCGCGGTGGCTCGCGTGAACAGCAGGGCGCGAGCCTGCCGGGCACCGCCGTGGGCGTGCCGACCACCTTCACCACGTTGGGGTTGGTGCGCTCGCTCTCGTCGTTGATCTCGGCGGCGATGGTGGCGATGTCGGGTCCCTTGTCCCGCAGCGGGGCCAGGCAATCGACCGCCAGGTGCGGCTCCAAGGTCGGCAGGTCGCCCTGCAGGTTGAGGATCACGTCGAAGTCGCCGTCAGGGTCGACGTGATTGACGGCCTCGAACACGCGGTCGGAGCCCGAGGCATGGTCGGGCCGCGTCATGACCGCCTCGCCGCCCGCCTGTCGCATGGCGGCGAGGATGTCCTCGGAATCGGTGGCAACGACGACGCGGCCCGTCTCGGCCGCCATGGCCCGGCGCCACACGTGCACGATCATGGGCACCCCGCCGATATCGGCCAGGGGCTTGCCCGGCAGCCGCGTCGAGTGCATGCGGGCAGGGATGACGATGAGCGTGCGCTGCATGAGCCTTCGCTCGGAAGCGGTGACAATTGGTCTCGGGGCTAGCTCCTAGAACGGAGCCGACTTCGGTTGCAAGCTGTAAGCGACATCCTATATTGGCCGCCGCTCGGCGCAGGCACGGGCAGTTTGCCGCCAGCTCAGGACGGGGACCGCGGTCCAATGGACGCATTCGAGATCAACAAAATCGTCGGTGCCGTGCTGGGTGCGCTGCTGTTGATCGTCGCCAGCAGAACGGCGCTCGAGATCGTCTACAAGGAGCACAAGCCAGCCAAGCCGGGCTGGGCGCTGCCGATCACGGAGGTCTCCCACTCGGCTGCCCCGGAAAAGGCCCCCGAGCCGTTCGATGCCAAGCAGGTCGTGGCCATGCTGCCCAAGGCCAGCGCCGAAAACGGCAAGGACACGTTCAAGCGCTGCCTGCAGTGCCACACGCCCGAAAAAGGCGGGCCCAATCGGGTCGGGCCCAACCTGTGGGGCTTGGTCGGGCGCAAATCCGGCACGCACGCGGGCTTCCCCTATTCGGAAGCCATGAAGACCCACAACGCCGACTGGACCTTTGAGGCGCTTGCCACCTACCTGCACGATCCGAAGGCGGCCGTTCCCGGCAACAAGATGGCGTTCGCCGGCATCAAGGATAATGCCGAGCTGGCCGATCTGCTCGTCTACCTGCGCACGCTGTCGGACAGCCCGCCGCCGCTGCCTCAGTAAGGCTGAGGCCTGCCCAAGCTTGCCGCCCCGGCTGTGCCGTGTTCATATGCCCGGGGCTCGTTCCTGCTGCGCTGCGGCAAGTGAACGAGGATTAACTTGGCGGCTCTCGGGTGCCCCGTGATACTGGCCCCGTGATACCGGCGCTGTGATGCTGGCATGAGACGTGGCGGGCTTGGCTGGCGCCGACAATTCCATTCCGGAGGGTGCGACGCGGCATGGTCTGGACACGTAGCTTCGCAAGCACGGCCGTTGCCTTCCTGCTTGCCTTCGGCGGATCCCCTGCGTCGGCGTCGGATGATCTTACCAAGCACCACGCGTTGTCGCTTGTCGGCAAGCCGGCGCTACGATGCGGGCTTTCAACATTTCGACTGGGTGAACCCGGATGCGCCGAAGGGCGGCCGCGTCAGACAGTGGGCGCTGGGGACCTTCGATACCCTCAACCAGTTCCCGGTGAAGGGCAATACCGCCGCCGGCCTCGAGCTGATCTACGACAGCTTGTTCACGAACAGCCCCGACGAGGCGTCCACCGCCTACGGGCTCATCGCCGAATGGGTGACCTACCCGGCGGATTTCTCCTCGGCCACCTTCCACTTGCGCAAGGGCGCTCGCTTTCACGACGGCAAGCCGATCACGCCCGAGGACGTGATCTTCTCGCTCGAGGCCATCAAGAAGGCCTCGCCGAACTACGCCTTCTACTACAAGAACGTGGTGAAGGCGGAGAAGCACCGGCGACCGACAGGTCACCTTCACCTTCGACGTCAAGGGCAACCGCGAGCTGCCGATGATCGTCGGCGAGCTGCCGATCCTGCCCAAGCACTATTGGCAAGGGACCGGCGCCAACGGCGAGCCGCGCGACCTTTCCAAGACGACGCTCGATATCCCGCTCGGCTCGGGCCCCTACCGCATCAAGGAGGTCGATGCCGGTCGCTCGATCACCTACGAGCGCGTCAAGGACTGGTGGGCCAAGGACCTGCCCGTCAGCAAGGGCCAGTGGAACTTCGACGAGATCCGCTCACCTACTTTCGTGATCGCATGCCGGCGTTCGAGGCCTTCAAGGCCGGGCAGCTCGATTACTGGCGCGAAGTCGAGCGCCAAGTTCTGGGCCACGGCTTACGATTTCGATGCGGTCAAACGCGGTCTCGTCAAGAAGGAGAAGTTGCCGGTTGCCACCGTCGCGCCGATGCAGGCCTTCGCCTTCAACACCCGCCGGCCGCAGTTCCAGGACCCGCGCGTGCGCCACGCTTTCAATCTGGCGTTCGATTTCGAATGGGCCAACAAGCAACCTCTTCTACGACCAGTACACGCGCATCGGCAGCTTCTTCGACAACTCCGAGCTGAAGGCGAGCGGGCTGCCGCAGGGTCGCGAGCTCGAGATCCTGAACGAGGTGAGGAGCGAGGTGCCGCCGGAGGTCTTCACCCAGGAATGGAAGAACCCTGTCAACCGCACGCCCAATGACGCGCGCAAGCATATGGCCATGGCCGCCAAGCTGCTCGGCGAGGCCGGCTGGCATCCCAAGGGCGGCGCGCTGGTCAACGACAAGGGCGAGCAGCTCAGCGCCGAGTTCCTGCTGGTGCAGCCCGAGCTTCGAGCGCATCGTGCTGCCCTACAAGGCGGCGCTGGAGAAGCTCGGCGTCAAGGCCAGCGTGCGCATCGTCGACACGTCGCAATACATCCGGCGCGTGGAAACTTTCGACTTCGACATCATCGTGGCGAGCTTCGCGCAGTCGGAATCGCCCGGCAACGAGCAGCGCGATTTCTGGGGCTCCGCTGCGGCCGACAAGGACGGCAGCCGCAACATCGTCGGCATCAAGAACCCGGCCGTCGACAAGCTGATCGACAAGATCATCCTCGCCAAGCACCGCGACGACCTCGTTGCCGCCACGCGGGCGCTCGACCGCGTGCTGCTGTGGAACCACTATGTCGTGCCGCAGTGGCATCTACCCTTCGATCGCATGGCGTTGTGGGACATGTTCCGACGGCCCGCCAAGCTGCCATCGCGCAACCCGTCCTTCCTGCGGGTGTGGTGGTACGACGAGGGGGCGGCCAAACGGATCGCCGATGCACGGGGGTAGGCGGCCCGCGAAGCTCAAGATGCGGAAGTGCAGGATGCCGTCTGTCGCGCGCTGGCTGGCGTTGGCCCTGTTTGCCCTGCCGATTGGTCTCGCCCCGAATACGGTCGCCGCCGAGGCCCGGCATGGCCTTTCCGCTTTCGGCGATCTGAAGTACCCCGCCGATTTCAAGCATTTCGACTGGGTGAACCCGGATGCCCCCAAGGGCGGACGTCTCGCCACCATCGGCACCGCGTCGCGCACCAGCTTCGACAGCTTCAACAACTTCATCCTGAAGGGCGACGCGGCCCAGGGCCTCGACTATCTGTTCGACAGCCTGATGACGCGTGCCTATGACGAGCCCGATGCGGTCTATGGGCTCGTTGCGAGCACGGCGGAGCTGGCGCCTGGCGGCGGCGGCGTCACCTTCCTGTTGCGCAAGGAGGCCAAGTTCGCCGACGGCTCGCCGCTGACTGCCGACGACGTCGTGTTCACGTTCAATACGCTCAAGGAGAAGGGCCACCCGCTTTACCGGCTGCAGCTCAAGGACGTGACCAAGGCCGAGGCTCCCGATCCCCTGACCGTCCGCTACACGTTCAACGGCGCCCAGGTGCGCGATCTGCCGCTGGTCGTGGCCACGCTGCCGATCCTGTCGAAGGCCTATTACGCCGCCCACGCGTTCGACCAGACCACGCTCGATCCGCCGCTGGGCTCGGGGCCCTACAAGATCGGCGACGTTCAAGCAGGGCGCCTTCGTCAGCTACCAGCGCCGCGACGACTATTGGGCCAAGGACCTGCCCGTGAACAGCGGCCGCTACAATTTCGACGAGCTGCGCTACGAGTACTACCGCGACCGCACCGCCGAGCTCGAAAGCCTCAAGGCCGGCGCCTACGACCTGCGCGAGGAGTTCACCTCGCGCGACTGGGCGACAGCCTACGATATTCCGGCCGTCAGGCAGGGCCGGCTCATCCGCCTGACGTTGCCCGACGAGAGCCCGTCGGGCGCCCAGGGCTTCTTTCTCAACACGCGCAGGCCGAAGCTTGCGGACGTGCGCGTGCGCAAGGCGCTCGACCTCGCCTTCGACTTCGAATGGACGAACAAGAACCTCTTCTACGGCCTCTATACGCGCACGGAGAGCTTCTTCGAGAACTCCGACATGAAGGCGGAGGGCAAGCCTGGCCCCGACGAGCTGGCGCTGCTCGAGCCGTTCCGCGCCCAGCTGCCGCCAGAGGTGTTCGGCGAGCCCTACAAGCCGCCCGTTACGGACGGCTCCGGCCAGGATCGCAAGCTCCTGCGCGAGGCTGCACGTCTATTGGGCGCGGCGGGCTATCAGGTCAAGGATGGCAAGCGCGTGAACGCCAAGGGCGAGGTGCTGGACCTGGAGTTCCTGATCACCGATCCGACGTCCGAGCGGCTCACGCAGCCCTACGTCAACAACCTGCGGCGCTCGGCATTCCTGCAACCATCCGCCGCATCGATCCGGCGCAGTACGAGCGGCGCATCAAGTCGTTCGACTTCGATGTCGTGGGCCAGCGCTTCACCCTGCGGCTGACGCCCGGCGCCGGAGCTGCAACTTCTGGGGCAGCGAGTCCGCCAAGACGGACGGCAGCTTCAACCTGGCCGGCATCAGCCATCCCGCGGTCGATGCGCTGATCGGCAAGGTGGTCTCGGCCAAGAGCCGCGAGGAGCTCAAGACGGCCGCCAAGGCCCTCGACCGGGTGCTGCGCGTCGGCCACTACTGGGTGCCGCACTGGTACAAGGCGGCGCACCATGTCGTCTACTGGGACAAATTCAGCCGGCCTGCCGTGAAACCGCGCTATGAGCGCGGCATTATCCATACGTGGTGGTACGACGCGGAGAAAGCCGCCAATTGAAGACGAACTGAAACCGAACCGAAGGCGAGCGAGCAGGCCTCGATGGCCATCTACCTTCTCAAGCGCGTGCTGCTGATCATCCCGACCCTGTTCGGGATCATGCTGATCAGCTTTGCCATCATCCAGTTCGCGCCCGGCGGGCCGGTCGAGCGGATGATCGCGCAGATCACGGGCACCGACGTCGCGGCCACCGCCCGCATCGGCGGCGGGCAGGGCGACGGCATGTCGTCCTCCCAGTCGCAGGCGACGCAGAGCTCGGGCGACGTGACCTCCAAGTATCGCGGCGCGCAGGGGCTCGATCCGGAGTTCATCAAGCAGCTCGAGAAGCAGTTCGGCTTCGACAAGCCGGCGTACGAGCGCTTCTTCCTGATGATGAAGAACTACTCGACCTTCAACTTCGGCAAGAGCTACTTCCGCGACGTGAGCGTGCTGCAGCTGATCAAGGAGAAGCTGCCCGTCTCCATCTCGCTCGGCATCTGGATGACGCTCATCACCTACCTGATCTCGATCCCGCTCGGCATCCGCAAGGCGGTGAGCGACGGCCAGAGGTTCGACACCTGGACCTCGGGCGTGCTGGTGGTCGGCTACGCCATTCCGGGGTTCCTGTTCGCCGTGTTCCTGCTCGTGGTGTTCGCCGGCGGCTCCTTCTTCCAGTGGTTCCCCTCGCGCGGGCTCACCTCCGACAACTGGAACCAGCTGTCGCTCATGGGCAAGATCGGCGACTATTTCTGGCACCTGACGCTGCCGATCATCGCCATGTCGCTGGGCGCCTTCACCACCATGACGTTCCTGACGAGGAACTGCGTTCCTCGATGAGATCCGCAAGCAGTACGTGATGACGGCCCACGCCAAGGGCCTGGCCCAGCGCCAGGTGCTCTACGGGCACGTGTTCCGCAACGCCATGCTGCTCATCATCGCCGGCTTCCCCGGCGCCTTCATCCACGCCTTCTTCTCGGGCTCGCTGCTGATCGAGACGATCTTCTCCCTCGACGGGCTCGGGCTGCTGAGCTTCGAGAGCGTGATCGAAAGCGCGACTATCCGGTGGTGTTTGCCAACATCTATATCTTCGCGCTGCTGGGGCTTGTCGTGAACCTGGTCTCCGACTTCGTCTATACGCTGGTCGATCCGCGCATCGACTTCGAGACGCGGGAGGTCTGAGGCGCGTGAACATCAGAGACAAGCCCGCCCAGCCGCCGGTCGCGAGAGCGCCCCATCCCGGCGATCCAGCGGGGGCGCCCAAGGCAGCGCCCAATCCGGTCGCGCGCACGCTCGATCCGGCCGAGCCCGGCGAGCCGCTGCCCAGCAAGCAGATCGGGCGCGCGACGCTCGTGTACCGCAGCTACCTGGCGGGCTTCTCGCTGACGCCGCTCAACCGCCGGCGCTGGCGCAACTTCAAGGCTAACCGGCGCGGCTACTGGAGCCTTTGGATCTTTCTCGTCCTGTTCGTCGTCACGCTGTTTGCCGAGTTCATCGCCAACGACAAGCCGATCGTCGCCTACTACAAGGGCGAGCTGCTGTTCCCGGTGCTGGTCGACTATCCCGAATCCAAGTTCGGCGGCTTCCTCGCCGTCACCGACTACAAGGACACGGTGATCCTGGACGAGATCGAGCAGAACGGCTGGGCCGTCTGGCCGCCGATCAGCTACTCCTACCAGTCGATCAACAAGGACTATCCGCGCGTCAAGAATGCAGGAGGGCAGTGCCTGGGCTTCCCCGGGCCGCCGTTCTGGGCGACCAAGCTCGAGCCGTGCGAGGCGCCGGCCGACCAGATCGCGCGCTACAAGTCGATCGGCAACCGCAACTGGCTGGGCACCGACGACCAGGGCCGCGACGTGCTGGCGCGCATGATCTACGGCTTTCGCATCTCGGTGCTGTTCGGCCTGCTGCTGACGATCGCCTCGTCTTTCATAGGGGTGACGGCCGGCGCGGTGCAGGGCTATTTCGGCGGCCGGGTCGATCTCATCTTCCAGCGCTTCCTGGAGATCTGGTCGTCGATCCCCTCGCTGTTCGTGCTGATCATCATCTCCTCCGTGCTGGTGCCGGGCTTCTGGACCCTGCTCGGCGTGCTCCTGCTGTTCCACTGGGTCTATCTCGTCGGCGTCGTGCGCGCGGAGTTCCTGCGCGGCCGCAACTTCGAGTACATCACGGCGGCCCGCGCGCTGGGCCTCTCCGACATCAAGATCATGTGCAAGCACCTGCTGCCCAACGCCATGGTGGCGACGCTCACCTTCCTCCCCTTCAAGCTCTCCGGCTCCATCACGGCCCTGACGGCGCTCGACTTCCTTGGGTTGGGTCTGCCGCCCGGCTCGCCCTCGCTCGGCGAGCTGCTGGCGCAGGGCAAGGCCAACCTGCAGGCGCCGTGGCTGGGCCTCACGGCCTTCGTTTCCATCGCCGGGCTCTTGAGCGTCCTCATCTTCGTCGGCGAGGGCGTGCGCGACGCGCTCGACCCGCGCAAGATTTTCAGGTGAGCTGATGGCGTTCGCCGAGCCACTGGTGGAGGTGCGGAACCTGGCGGTCAGGTTCTCGAGCGGCGACAGCGTCGTCGACGCGGTGAAGGGCGTATCCTTCGACATCGCCAAGGGCGCGACCACGGCGCTGGTTGGCGAGTTGGGCTCGGGCAAGACGGTCTCCGCGCTCTCCATCCTCAGGCTGCTGCCCTATCCGGCGGCGTCCCACCCCTCGGGCGAGATCCGCTACCAGAGCCGGGACCTGCTGCAGGCGCCCGAGGACGTCATGCGCGACATCCGCGGGCAGAAGATCTCGATCATCTTCCAGGAGCCGATGACGTCGCTGAACCCGCTGCACTCGATCGAGAAGCAGGTCGGCGAGATCATGAAGCTGCACCGCGGCCTCGATGAGAAGGCGGCGCGGGCGCGCGTGCTGGAGCTGTTGCACAAGGTCGGCCTCGACAATCCCGAGCGGCGGCTCAACGCCTATCCGCACCAGCTCTCCGGCGGCCAGCGCCAGCGCGTGATGATCGCCATGGCGCTCGCCAACGAGCCCGATCTGCTGATCGCCGACGAGCCGACCACGGCGCTCGACGTCACCATCCAGGCCCAGATCCTGGAGCTATTGAAGGCGCTGCAGAGCGAGCTCGGCATGGCCATGCTGCTCATCACCCACGACCTGGGCGTGGTGCGCAAGATGGCCGACAACGTCTACGTGATGAACGCGGGGGAGGTCGTCGAGCACGGCAAGACGGCGCAAGTGTTCGAGCGGCCGCAGCATGCCTATACCCGCCACCTCATGTCGGCGGAGCCGAAGGGCCGTCCGCCGCAGTCCTCGCCTGGCGCCCCGGTCGTGCTCGAGACCGAGGACCTGAAGGTCTGGTTCCCCATCAAGCGCGGGCTGCTCAGGCGCACGGTCGACTACGTCAAGGCCGTGGACGGCCTCTCGCTCAAGCTGCGCGCCGGCGAGACGCTCGGCGTGGTGGGCGAATCGGGCTCCGGCAAGACCACGCTGGGCCTGGCCCTCCTGCGCCTCATCTCCTCGACGGGGCCCATCGCCTATGTGGGAAAGCGCATCGACGGCTTCGGCTCGCGCGAGATGCGCCCCCTGCGCAAGGAGATGCAGGTCGTCTTCCAGGACCCCTACGGCTCGCTCTCGCCGCGGCTCTCGGTTGGCCAGATCATCGCGGAGGGGCTTCTCATCCAGAGCCCGGGCATGAGCTACGACGAGCGCCGCGCCCGCGTCGCGGCGGCTTTGAACGAGGTGGGGCTCGATCCCGAGGGCCAAGACCGCTACCCGCACGAGTTCTCCGGCGGCCAGCGCCAGCGCATCGCCATCGCCCGGGCCATGGTGCTGGAGCCCAAGTTCGTGCTGCTCGACGAGCCGACCAGCGCGCTCGACATGTCGGTGCAGGCGCAGATCGTCGACCTGCTGCGCGACCTGCAGAGGCGGCGCGGGCTTGCCTACCTGTTCATCAGCCACGACCTCAAGGTGGTGCGCGCGCTGTCGAACTACGTGGTGGTGCTCCGCTACGGCAAGGTGGTGGAGGAGGGGCCTGCGGAGCGCATCTTCACGGCGCCGAGGGATGCCTACACCAAGGCGCTGCTGGCCGCCGCCTTCGAGCTCAGCGTGGCCAACCGTGCCGCCGTGGCGACGTGAGGGTCGGCCCGATGCGGCAAGCCGTGCCGGGACCTGCGCAACGACAACCAGGGTGATGTTGGCCCCGGGTCAGCCGACGCCCAGATAGATCCGCTGCACATCGGGGTTGTGGGAAAGCTCGCTGGCCTTGCCGGACAGCACGCTGCGGCCCACCTGCAGGACATAGGCGTGGTCGGCGACCTCCAGCGCCAGGTCGACGGATTGCTCCGCGAGCAGGATGGTCAGACCCGCCTTGTGCAGGCCCTGGAACGTCTCGTACATCGTCTCGATGATGGCGGGCGCCAGGCCCAGGCTCGGCTCGTCGAGCAGCAGGAGCTTGGGCTCGCTCATCAATGCACGACCGACGGCGAGCATCTGCCGTTCGCCGCCCGACATCGTGCCAGCCTGTTGACGGCGTCGCTCCGCCAACCTGGGGAAGAGCGTGTAGACGCGCTCGAGCATCTGCTTCACTCTTGATTTGTCCGGAAGCGGCGTGGCGCCGAGCAGCAGGTTGTTCTCCACGGTCTGCTGGACGAACAGGCGCCAGCCTTCCGGCGACAGCGCAAGCCCCTTGCGCACGATGGCGTAGGCAGGCTCGCCGGCGATGTCGCGATCCTCGAGCTCGATCCGGCCGCCGCTCGCCGGAACGAGCCCGGCGATGGCGTTGAGCGTCGACGTCTTGCCGGCACCGTTGGACCCGAGCAGGGCGACGACGCTGCCCTCGGGCACCTCCAGGGAAACGTCGGCCACGCCGATCAGATCGCCGTAGCGCACCTCGAGGTTCTCGACCTTGAGCAGCGGCGCGGTCACGCGGTCCCCCCGCTCAGCTTCTGCGCATGGCGCTTGCCGAGATAGGCCTCGATGACGTGCTCGTCGCTCGTCACCTCGCGCGGCGTGCCGCGGGCGATCTCCCGGCCCTGGTGGAACACGACGACCCGCTGGGCGAGCGAGATGATCACCTCCATGATGTGCTCGACGATGACGAGCGTGATGCCCGAGGCGTGGATCTGGCGGACGAGGTCGATCGCGGTGCGTATCTCGGCCGGCGTGAGGCCGGCCATCGCCTCGTCGAGGAGGAGGACCTTGGGCTCGGAGGCCAGCGCGCGGGCGATCTCGAGCCGTTTGCGGCCAGGTGTGCCCAGGCTCTTTGCCGGGGCGAGGGCAAGCTGGCCGAGGCCGACGTCCTCGATCACCTGACGGGCCTTGTCACGGGCCTCGTGGGTGCCGGGGAAGCGGAGAAAGGCGCCGATCATCACGTTGTCGAGCACCGACATGGATTCGAACGTGAGCGGCACCTGGAACGTGCGAGCGATGCCGAGGCGCGCACGCCGCTCGGGGGTAAGCCTGGTGACGTTGCGGCCTTCGAACGTGACGGTGCCAGAGGTCGGATTGAGGTCTCCGGTGAGGCAGTTGAAGAAGGTCGACTTGCCGGCGCCGTTGGGTCCGATCAGCCCGAGTATCTCGCCCTGCTCGACGGCGACAGAAGCATCGTCGACGGCCTTGAACGCGCCGAAAGCTTTCGTGACGTGGCGCGCGTCAAGCAGCATGGCGCGCCTCGGCGGTGCCGGCCTTCACGGTTTTCGCCCGACCCTTCCTCGTGAACAGTGCGAGGATGCCGTTCGGCAGGAAGCGGGCGATGACGACGATGATCGCGCCGTAGACGACGAAGGTCAGCCCCGCGCCCTTGCCGCCGAGCAGGCTGTTTGAGATCTCCTCCAGCGGCACGAGGATCATGGCGCCGACCAGCGGGCCGAACAGCAGGCCAGAGCCGCCGAGTGCCGCCATGATCAGCATCTTGACGGAGATGAGGATCCCGCACCCCGATTCCGGATCGATGAAGCCGAACATGATGGCGTAGAGCGCGCCGGCGACGGAGGTGAAGCCTGCGCTCAGCATATAGGCGTAGAGCTTGTAGCGGCCGGCGGCGACGCCAAGCGAGCGGGCGGCGCGCTCGGAATCCTTGATGGCGCGCAAATAGAACCCCATGCGGCTTCTCTCGATGTGCCACGTCACGCCGAGCACGCACGCCAGCACGGCAAGGAAGAGGTAGTAGTAGGGCGCGGCCGAGATGAAGGAGAGGTCCAGCACGGTGCGCGGCACGGCAGGTCCCGAGATCCCTTGCGCACCGCCCACCCATGCCCAGTTGGTGGCGAGCACGCGCGCAAGCTCGGCGACCGCGATCGTCGCCATGCTGAAATAGTGGCCCGACAGACGCAGCGTCGGGACGCCGATCAGGGCCGCGATTCCGACGGCAACGAGGGCACCGAGCGGGATGCCCGCGACCGGCGGCAGGCCGAAATGCGTATAGACGCCGATCGCGGCATAGGCGCCCGCGCCGAAGAAGACGGCATGGCCGACCGATACCTGCCCGGCGTAGCCGCCGATCAGGTTCCAGGCCGAGGCGCCGATGGCGGCCAGCAGCACCAGGGCGCCGAGCCGCTGGTAGACAGCAGATTCGGCCACCAGCAGGGGATAGGCCAGGGCAAGCGCGGCAAACAATCCTGGAAGCAGATATCGCCGCATCATGCCTTGCCCATCAGGCCCTGCGGCCTGGTCCACAACACGAGCACGAACAGCGTGTAGACGACCATGTCTTTATAGACAGGACCGATCAGATAGGCGGAAAGCCCTTCGATCACGCCGATGAGAAGGCCCGCCACCAGCGCTCCGGGAACGCTGCCGAATCCGCCGAAAGCCACCGTGACGAAGGCGACGATGGCAAGCGTCTCGCCCACCGTCGGCGAGGTGTAGAAGAACGTGGCAATCAGCGCGCCGGCAATCCCAGTCGAGCCGGCGGCGAGCGCCCAGGCGACGGCCTGCATGTGCGCGGGCCTGATGCCCATGAGCTGCGCCGCCGTGGCATCCTCGGATACGGCGAGCATGCGGCTGCCGAGCGCGGTTCGCGTCAGGATCAAGTGGAGTGCCAAGGTGACGACGAGCCCGACCGTGCCCGCGAGCAGGCGGGGCGCATCGAGGCGGATGGCGCCGAAGACGAACGGCGATCCCAAGATGTCATCGGGCAGCGTCTTGAAATTGGCGCCGAAGTACCAGAAGGCGGAGTAGCGCAGCAGCAGCGCCAGGCCGAAGGTGCCGAGGATCTGCGCCAGCATCGGCCCCTTCATGATGTGGCGCACGAGCAGGAAGTAGCTCAGCACGCCGACGGTGGCGAGCACCAAGGCCGCGATCGGCACCGCCACGAGCGGACCGCCGCCGAAGACCGTCCACACGACGAATGCGGTGTACATCGCCAGCATGACGAAATCGCCATGGGCGAAATTGATCACGTTCATCATGCCCCAGATCAACGTGAGGCCGGACGAGAAGAGCGCGTAGACCGCGCCGAGCAGCAGACCGCTGACGATGACCTGGACGAGGATGGAGGACATTTGAATCGCGTGTTGCGCGGGCTCGGAAGGCCGCCGGGCGGAAACCCGCGCGGCCCTCCGATGTTCTTGCGGCTTGGCGGTTACCAGCCCTTATAGGGCATGTGGATCTCGCCGGAAGCCTTCTCCTTCGGCCACACCGGAACGTAGTGCCCGCCCTGCATCTGCGTGATGAGGCTGGAGGCGAGGATGTTCTGGCCCTTGGCGTCGAACTTCACGCCGTTGTAGCCGGTCACGACCTGATCTGCCTTCAGGTCCGTCGCCTTGAGCGCGGCCTGGATCTTGGCGGGTTCCGTGGAGCCCGCGCGGTTGATCGCATCCGCCATGACGAGAAGGCCTTGCAGGGCGCGGGCCGAGGGGTCGTCGAGATCGTTGCCCGTCTTCTTCTTGATCATCTCGTTGACGGTGGCGCTGATCGAGCCGGGCTTGCCGGGCGCGAAGGACGAGCGATTGATCAGGCCTTCGACGATGGAGCCGGAGGACTTGACGAAGGACGGATCATTGAAGCCGGCGTCGTCGGCGATCATGATCGAAGGCTTCCAGTTCAGGTCCTTCATGGTCTTGGCGTAGAGCAGCGCGTCGGAGGTGTAGGAGATGAAGATCACCACGTCCGGGTTCTTCTCCTTGAGCTGAAGAACCTGCGGCTGCACGTCGGTGGTGTTGGCCGAGTAGGCGATCACCTGCGTGACGTTGTGGCCATCCTTGACGAACGTGTCCTTGATGACGCTGCCGACCGAGTTGCCGTACTCGGTGTTCTCGTGAACGATGGCAACGGAGCCCACCTTCTGCCCGGCGGCTTTCTGTTCGGTGAGGAATTTCGAGTATGCCTTGGCGAAGTCGCCGGCGACCGGCGTGGCGCGGAAGAACCACTTGAAGCCGCGCTCGGTCAGATTGGACGCCACCGATTCCGGCGTCAGGAACGGAATGCCGTGGCGCTCGGCCATGGCGCTGGCGGTGACCGTGATGCCCGATTGGTAGCAGCCGATCAGGGCATTGACCTTCTCTTCGGTGATGAGGCGCAGGGCCTGGTTCTGGCCGGCCGCGGGCGTGCCCTGGTTGTCGGCGAAGATCACCTGGATCTTGGCGCCACCGAGATTGGGAAGGCCTGCGCCGGCGGCAAGCGGGATGTCCTTCAGCTCGGGGTGCTTGTTGTTGACGATGTCGACCGCCAACTCGATAGCCGCCTTGGAATAGTTGCCGGCGCTGGCAGCATTGCCGCTCAGGGGATAGATCGCTCCGATCTTGACGGTCTGCTGTGCCGAGGCATCGCCCATGAAGGCGAATGCCGCAACCGCGGCCGCAAGCGCGCCGATACGCTTCACTCCACTCAACATTATGTTTCCTCCGTCAGTCCCGACCCAGGCCACCAGCCGAGCCATCGCATCGCCGATGATGCAATGGCCAGCCGAGCGGCGCCGACTATGGCACCCCGATCCCATACGGTCCACCCGAGCGGCCTCGAAACAGTGCTGCCGCTGCAGATCAGATGCGACCCATGCGAATAGGGCGCGGACCGGCCCGCTGCTAAGGTGCGCGCGGCTGCCGCAGGCGGGCGATGCTTGGATGAGGTGAGTGATGCGCGATTATCTGGCCTGGCGCCTCGCGTTCGGCGTGACGACCCCCTCGACCAACACGGTGGTCCAGCCCGAATACGACGACATGCGCCCGCCGGGCGTGACGAACCATCTTGCGCGCATGGTCATTCCCGACATGGCCATCCGCAGCAGCGACGATTTCGACGAGTCGATCCGCCTGATCGATGCCGCGCTCGAGGACGCCGTCGACCGGGTCATGGATTGCAAGCCCAACGCGTTCATTCTCGGCATCTCCGCCCTGTCGATCTGGGGCGGCAACCAGCAGTGGTGCGACGACCTGAAGCGGCGCGTGCGCGCCGTGGCCGGCTTCGAGATTCCCGTGGCGCTCGCCTCCGACGCGGTGATCGAGGGCCTCAAGCGCCACGGCGTGAAGAAGAAGATCGCCGTGATGGAGCCCTACTACCCCTCGATCGAGGAGAGGATGCGGGGCGTGCTCGGCCCTCACGGCTACGAAATCGTGCGCTTCAATCACATGCGCGGCAAGAGCCCGGCCTCCTATTCGATCCTGACGGCCCGCGACATGATCGAGGCCATCAAGTCGATCGACGGGCCGGACATCGAGGCGATCGTGCAGTTCGGCGCCAACCTGCCGATGGCGCGGCTCGCCGACGAGGCCGAGCGGTGGCTCGACAAGCCCGTGATCAGCGTCAATGTCGCCACCTACTGGCACGCCTGCCGCATGAACGGCATCAACGACAAGCTCTACGGCTTCACGCAGCTGTTCTCGCGGTTCTAGCGATCGTCAGCCGATCAGCGAGCTCTTGGGATCGGCGGCGAGGATGTCGGCCTCGGGCAGGCCGAGCTCGCGGCGCACGATGTTGGTGCCGCGCACGAGGGAAACCATCTTGTAGAACGCGTGCAGGCGGCTCATGCCCTGGCGGCCGAAGCCGCAATCGGTCGACACGATCAATCGCTCGGGCGGGATCACCTTGAGCGCGCGGCGGATCAGGGCCGCGACCTCCTCCGGGCGCTCGACCTGCAAGGTGCGATGGCTGATGACGCCGATGGCGATCTTCTTCGACGGGCCGATGCCCTTGGCGAAGCTCTCGATCTCGTCGCCGCCGTTGTCGGCCGTCTCGAAGGTGATGACATCGACGTCGAGCTTGTCGAAGAAGGGCAGCGCCTCGGTATAGAAGCGGCGCTTGGTCTCGGTGCGCTGCGCGGCGGGATTGCCCCAGCAGGTGTGGCACCACACTTCCGTCTTTGCGCGCAGGCCCCGCACCTCGCGGTTGAATGCCTCGACCAGAAAATCTCCGCTGATCTCCTTGTCGCCTAACCCCACCATGCCGTGGATGGCAGGCTCCTCCACCTGGATCACCGGGCAGCCCGCGTCGGCGAGCTCGTTGAGCTCCTCGTTCATGGCTGCCGACAGCGCCATGGTGAGATCGCGCCGGCTCTTGTAGTGCAGATCGTTGACGCCGGTGGCGAGCATCTGGCCGGAGATGGCGCCGAACTTGACCGGCTTGCGCGTCAGGCGCTGGGCGACCTTCCAGAGGCGGCCGTACTCGAGCGGGCCGCGCGCGATCGGCCGCGCCACGTTCGGCAGCACGCGCGTCTCCAGCACCTCGAACATGATGTCGCCAGCCGCCTTGTCGCGGCTCGATGCCGTGTGCCCGCGTCCCAGATGCTGGCCCTCCAGGCCCTCGAGGCGCTCCGCCGGATAGGCGAACCACGAGCGGCCGCCGACGTCGCAATCGCAGCGCGCATCGCCGTCGGTGAGAAGATCGAGCCCGGCGCGGGCCTGGTCGGAGAGGTAGGCCGAGACGGCGTCGGTGTACTGCTCGCGGAAGGTGATGTCGGTCATGGCGAGCGAGAACGGCCTGCCGCGCAGGTTCTCGACGAACCAGTGCGGCCGCGGCAGCGAGCCCGTGATGGTGGTCAGCAACGGGCGGTCCTTGGAGGCGATCAGCATGGCGGGCTCCGTGGCTGGTGGATGGCGCACTTGTGCGCGCGCCGGTTCAGCAACCTTATGTGCAAGTCGCCGCCGATGGCCACGTTCGATTTTCGCGCCACTGCCATGCCCGTCAGCGCAGGCCGACGGCCAAGCGGCTGGAGGCAGCACGATGCCGGAGGCGGAAGCCGCGCCGGCTACGTTGCTTCCCCTATGCCTGCGACAAGGCGAGACTGACGCCAGAGGTAGATTGCGCTCAGCGCGAGCAGGATGGCGGCGATCTGCAGCGCATGGCCAAGCGCGGCGCGGTGGCCTCCCGGCAAGAATTCGAGGACACCGGAGACGACCGGTCCGGCCAGCTGGCCGACGGCGAACGCGCCGGTCATCAGACCCAGCAGGGCCGTCGGGTTGTCCGGCGCCCGCGCGCGGGCCTCCTGCATGCCGATCATCGTCACCACCATGAAGGTGCTGCCGACCAGCAGCGCAGCGAGCACGATCGTCATCGAGCCGAGCCACAGGCTGGGCAGGACGACCCCGATGGCCATGAGGAGATGGCTGGCCGCCCACAGGCGAAGCCGCGCGGCGGAACCGGCCACCCGCTGGGCGGCGGCGATGGTGGAGAGCGCGGCCGCGATGCCGAAGACGGGCCAGGCAAGGCCGAAGATCCGGGGATCGTCCACCACCTCCCGCGCCAGTGCCGGCAGAAACGTGGCCGGCAGGATGTAGCCGAGCCCGAGCACGCCGTAGCAGATCACGAGGCCGGTGCCGCGGCCGGGTCGTGCCGGCGGGCGAGGCTGTCGGGGCGGTGGCCGAAGCCTCCGACGGACGACCAAGCACAAGATAGGGAACGGCGACGAGGATCGCGGCGAGTGCCCCAAGCTCAATCCATAGCCGGCTGGCAGACACGCCGGGACGCGCGGCCGCGAGGCAGAAGAGGCCGACAACCGCAATGCCAAGTCCGACGCCCGCGTAGACCAGACCGGAGAGATCCGCGCGCCCTGCCCGTGCCAGGCGCTGCAATGCCCAAGCGCTGGTCGACACGAGTGCCCAGGCGCTCAGCACGCCCGCGAGGAAGCGCAGAAACGCCCACGCGGCCAGTCCGTCGACGGCGCCCATGGCGAGGGTGGCGGCGACGGTGCCGGCGAGACTCGCCCGCATCAGCGCCGGGTGGGAGAGGCGCAGATGCCGTGTGGTCAGAGCCCCGACGAGATAGCCCAGGTAGTTGCTGGCTGCCAGCCACGCGCCGGCGGCCGGCGCCAGCGTGCCGTCGCGGACCATGAGCGGCAGCAGCGGCGTGAAGGCGAAGCGCCCGATCCCCATCGCCACTGCCAGGGCCATGGCCGCAATGGCGCAAGCAGCCGTAGCGGAGAGTGCGGGCTGCGGCGCGGTGACATCGACAACGGGTCTCATGCTGCGGAATTAGGCCCGATGTGCCCGCTTGGACAAATGAATTATTCTGCTCTATCGTTCTCTACATGAGAACAATTGATCTGGAGTCGCTTGAAGATTTTTCGCACCGTCGTGGACGAAGGCGGCGTCGTGCGTGCTGCCAGGAAGCTCAATCGGGTCCAGTCCAATGTGACGACGCGCATCCGGCAGCTGGAGGCGCATGTGGGCGCGCAGTTGTTCCGGCGCGAGGGGCGCTCCATCCGCCTCTCGGCGGAAGGGTACACGCTGCTGGGCTATGCCGACCGTCTGTTGCGTCTCGCGGACGAGGCGGTGAGCCAGATGCGCACGGGCAAGCCCAAGGGCGTCTTTCGCCTGGGGTCGCTGGAGAGCACGGCGGGCACGCGCCTGCCGCCCATTCTGTCGCATTACCACGACCGCTACCCCGATGTGGTGGTGGAGCTCGTGACCGCGACGACGGGGGCACTCGTGACGCGCGTGATGAACTTCGATCTCGAGGCCGCCTTCGTATCCGAGCCGTTCACGGCGCCGGGCCTGGAGGCGCGGCCGGTATTCAAGGAGCAGCTCGTGCTCGTGACGCCGCGGGCGATTGAGAAGGTATCCGGCCCGGAAGCTCTCGGGCGCGCGACGCTGATTGCGTTCGCGCAGGGCTGCTCTTATCGCAGGCGCATCGAGGAATGGCTGGGGAGCGCCAACGTGATGCCGGAACGGGTGCTGGAGTTCGCGTCCTATCAGGCGATGATCGCCTGCGTCGCCGCCGGTACCGGGTATGCCGTGGTGCCGAAGTCGGTCATAGAGGCCTTGCGCGCGACCAGGAGCGTCCGCCAGCATGCGCTGCCGAAGCGCTTCGCGCACAACCGCACCTACCTCGTGTGGAGCGGCGAGCCGTCTCCGGCGCTGCGTGGCCTGGTGTCGCTGCTGCCGGCGTAGCCAAACAAGCACCGCAGGGGCGTTGAGGCAGCATGGCGTTCGCGATCAAAGCCGAGATTGGCGATCCGCGGGCGAGGATGTTCTCGTTCTCCGCGCAGAAGACGATGTATGGCGGCAAGCATATCGCCGCGGGCGACACGATCTTCGTCTTTGCGAGCGAGAACGAGGGCGGGCAAGGCCTCGTCGCGCGCGGCGTCGTCACGTCTGCCGAGCCAATCGCGAAGAAGCGCGGCATCGCCCGGCAAACGCCGCGTGTGAGCCTCTCCATCAGGCGCACCGCGCTCGCCAAGCGCCGGCTGGGGCGGAGCGAGCTCAAGCATTTCAACAAATGGAAGGACGGGCGGCCCGAGACCGAGCTCAACTTCAAGTTCTATCGCCAGGCAACGAACAAGATCGTCGGCATCTCGGATGAAGCGGCGGCCTTTCTCAGTTCATTCTTCTAGTGCAGCTTCTCCTGAACCGGGGCGCTCTCGGCCTGACTGGCCGCGATCAGATCGAAGTCGCCGCGCAGCACGGCGTCGAGTTTGCCGGTGCGCCAGCCTGCGATCATGTCGCGCACGAGCGGCGCCGGCTCGCCGCGGTAGCGGCGCACGACGGCCGACGGCTTGGGATCCTCCTCGAACGCCTCGACAAGCGCCGCACGCAGCTTGTCCCGCGAGAGATCGCCCAGGGGGGCCACGGCCAGCCGCACGCGCGCCGTCGCCCGGCCGCCGCCCTTGTCGTCCTCGGTCCGCTCGAGCACATGCAGGCCGGTCTCCCGCGCCAGCAGGCGATGGGCGCCGAAGCCGCTGATCAACAGAAGCGGCAGGCCCGGGCCGGCGCCGTCGGGCATCTCGGAAAGCTGCATGTGCCGCCTCTTGGCCCAGGCACGATACATGTCCCTGAGCTGTCGGCACCACGCCCTCGTGGCCTGCCCGTCGCTCGGCCGCTCCAGGGCCGGCTCCACCAGCAGCGCCACCTCGATCGGTGCCGCTTCGAACACGTCATCGATGCCGGCCTTGATCAGGTGCAGCTGCAGGGCGACGCGGCCGATCATCTCGCGCGAGTGCTTGCCGCTGCGCTCGGTGCCCCTGAGGAGGCGCTCGCGCAGGGATTGCGCCGTGCTGGCGGCGGCACGCACGCGGTCCATGAGGGCGAACCGCGACAGGACCGCGTGCCGGTCTGGCCGCGTCCAGAAATCGGGCGCGGCCATGCTGTCGGTCAGGCGCATCTTCATGCCCTCCCACTCGGGCGACTCGAAGGTCCGCTCGAGGGTCGCGAACTCCTCGAGCAGCGTGTCGAGCTCGGCCTCGGTCCCGCCCGGCGCCAGGATCATGGCCGGCAGCGCCAGCGGCCTGTCACCCGCCTTCCCGCTGAGACTCGCGGGCTCCAGGCGCGCGGGCGCGTCGCCATCGGGATCGACGAACTCGGCCTGGATGCCGCGGCCGTCGCTGCGCACGAACACGAACTGGTCGCCCTCGGGAAAGCGCTGCTCGACGATGGTCGCGGCCAGCGGCGCGACGACGTACTGGTCGATGGCCCGGCGCAGCGGCCGCGCGCCCATCTCCGGCGAGAAGCCCTTCTCCAGCAAAAACTCCTGCGCCGATTCCTCCCACTCCACCGCCCATTCGCGATGCTTCAGGCCGCGGCGCTCGAGCACCCGGGAAAGCTCCTTCTTCAGGATCTCGCGCATCAGGTCGCGGCTCAGCGGGCGGAACACGATCACCTTGTCGAGCCGGTTCTGGAACTCGGGCCGGAATGCCTGCGCCACCGCGCGCATGATCTGATCGCCGGTGAAGGCGTCGTTGGCGGGCGCGAAGCCGAGGCCGGCGCTGCGGTGGGTGGTGGCGCCCAGGTTGGTCGTCAGGATGATCATGCAGTGGCGGAAATCGGCCACCGCGCCTGACGAGTCGGTCAGCCGGCCGTCGTCGAACACCTGCAGGAACAGGTCCCAGATGTTGGGGTGGGCCTTCTCGAACTCGTCGAGCAGCACGACGGAGAACGGCTGCTTGCGCACGCGCGCAATCAGCGTGTCGCCATCCTCGCCGACACCGGGATCACCGAGGATCTTGTTGACGGTCTCCGCCGTCTGATACTCGCTCATGTCGAGGCGGATCATGCGGTCGACCGAGCCGAACAGGTACTCGGCCACGGCCTTGGCGAGCTCGGTCTTGCCCGTGCCGGTGGGGCCGGCGAACAGGAACACGCCGATGGGCTTGCCCGGGTCGTTGAGCCCGGCCTTCAGCATGGCGATGCGCTCGACGACCGCGGTGACCGCTTCGTCCTGGCCGATGACCCTGCTCGCGAAATTGGCGCGGATCGAGGCAAGGTCGACGCGCTCGGTGTTGTCGAGGATCGAAACGGGAAGTCCCGTGAGCTGGGCCAGGGTGACGACGATCTGGTGCGGGTCGACCTTGCCGAGCTCGCCCTTGATGGCGCGACCGACCGTCAGCTTGATCAGATCGAGCACCACGCCGGGGAAGTTGCCGGCGCTCATGTACTGGCGGGCGGAGCTGAGCGCGACTTCGACGCAGGCCGGATCGACCGCGATATTGGCGGCGCCGGACCACCGCTCCACCACGGCCTTGGCCAAGTCTTGCGTCTCCTCGTGTGTCATTGGCTCCATGCGGGCGAGCTCGAGCACGCCGCGCAGCATGGGCCGCGCCCGCAGCAGGCGGGCGGCGGTGGCCGCCGTCGCCTCGCTCCAGATAATCAACCGCCCTGCGGAGACCGAGGGGAGGATCTGGTCGAGCAGGCTGGCGGCCTGGCCCTGGTGGGTGCCGCTGCGCGCGAGCTGCATGATGTCGGGGATGTACCAGATGAGCTTCTTGGCGGCCGACAGCTCCTCCACGGCGCGCTGGACGCGGCCCTCGAGCTGCCCGAACCATTGCTGGCCCGCCATCAGGTCGGCGCCGCCGGCCTCGAACACGGTCCAGCCATGGCCCTCCAGGCGCTTGGCGAGCAGGCGCAGAAACGAGCTCTTGCCGACGCGGTGGTCGCCGCTGACGAGCAGCGACCGGGGCGGTCTGTGCAGCGTGGCGCTCTCCGCGGTCGCGAGCGCCTCCTCCCAGCTCTCGGGGGCGACCAGCGTCTCCAGATCCTTGCCCTCGGTCCAGAAGCGCCCGAACGAGCCCAGGAACGTGCGGTCGATGCTGGCGCGCTGGACGGTGTCGAGCTCATTGATCAGGGCGGCCGCGAAGGGGTGGTTGATGCGATCCAGAAATGCCCTGATCGCTTGCAGTGCCGAGGGTGAAGAGGCTTGCAGCGAGTTGCCGAAAACGGGCGCATCCCTCAGGCGCTGCCTCGCCTGGAAATAATCGCGGAAGAGCACCGGGATGATGACGTTTTCGCACCACCAGTCCTTGGCGCCCACCGCCGCGGCGCCGACCGCCGGGCGCGGCCCCAGCCCGAGGAAGTACTTGAGCGCGAAGTGCATGGCCCACGGGTTGAGCTTGTCGAAATGGGCCTGCACCTCCTCGAGGGCGTCGTCGCGGTCGTACCGGTTGTCGAGCGCTTCGAGCGCGGCGCAGGAGAGGGCCCAGTTGGCGCCCAGCGCATATTGCACCACCGTGAAAAGAAGCACGGCGTCGTCGCGCAGGAGCGCGGCCGCATCCTTGAAGGCCTGGTTGTCCTCGAGTTCGCGCGGGTGGGCGTAGTTGGAGGCATAAGGCGCGAAGGCGCCCTCCAGCTCGTGCAGGCGCGCCGGCAGCGGCTCGGCTTCCCGAGCACCGGGGTTGGCGTCGTTTGCCGGGGGACCTGGAGCAGCGGGGGCCTCGACGGACGCCGATGGCGCGGTCCCCGCCCGCAGCCGGGCCCGGGCCGCCGCAGCCCGGCCGGACAGCCGTGCCCGCGCGCCCTCCGACAGCGGGTAGAACCACGCCAGGAGGAGACCGATGAAAATGCCGCTGAGAACGTCCAAGGCCTAAGCCACCCCTGGCAGGTCCCGGGTCCGGGCCTTGTGGGCGACTGTCAGAAATCGCCTCAGCCGTGTCAACGGCCTGCGTCCTGGCCAGCGTCCTGGTCAGGGGTCCCATGGCGGCCGATCCTTCAGGACATCGGGCTTCCCGCGCTTTCGCCCGCGTGCCAAGCTGCTTGCGTGCTGCCGGCGCCCCCGGCCGTCTCTTGTGACGTTGACGCGGAGGATACGCTCATGCCCGCCACCAGTGCCGTCATCAGTCCACCGCTCCGCGCCGAGCACGCGTTCACCGTCGATGACGTCGAATACCAGAACCATGGCGGCAGCCCGCTTCTGCTGCGGCTGTTCCAGCCGAAGGGCGCCGGGCCGTTCCCGCTGATGATCGATCTGCACGGCGGCGCCTGGTGCGGCCAGGACCGCACCTCCGATGCGATGTTCAACGAGGCGCTGGCCAAGAGCGGCGTGGTGGTCGCAGCCCTCGACTTCCGCATGCCGCCGGTCGCCGGCTATCCAGCGTCGCTGACGGACATCAACTACGCCACGCGCTGGCTGAAGGCGCGCGCCGGCGAGCTGAAAGCCCGCGCCGACCGGGTCGGCATGATCGGCATCTCGAGCGGTGGCCACCAGGCCATGCTCGCGGCCATGCGCCCGCGCGACAAGCGCTACGCCGCGATCCCGCTTGCCGGGCACCCCGAACTCGATGCCACGATCGCCGCCGTCGTGATGGTCTGGCCGGTGATCGATCCGCTGCGCCGCTTCCATCACGCCAAGCGCCTGCAGGCGTCGGGCGGCAAGTACCCCGAGCAGATCGATCGCGTGATCCCCCTGCACACCAAATTCTGGGGCACGGAGGAGGCGATGGAGGAAGGCAACCCGGTCGGCATCCTGGAGCGTGGCGAGGCCATCGACATGCCGCCCGTGCTCTATGTGCAGGGCGCCGGCGACGTGGTGCATCCCAAGCCCGACCTCGAGCGCTTCGTGGCAAGCTACGCCAAGCGCGGCGGCGCGGTCGATCTGGCGCTCTACGAGGGGGAAGCCGAGGGCTTCATCCGCAACCCGGCGTCAAAGGCTGCGCCGCTGGCGATGCAGCGGATCATCGATTTCGTACACGCCCATCTCGGCTGATGCGAACGCGCAGATTGGGGCGTGTACTCGATCGCAGGCGCGTCCGCTTCACGGAGGTGAACGGACCACTATGTTCGGCGAGAGCTTTACCGGGTATGTGCAGGTTTCTCGGACGCCGAGATGTTGGGCTCTCCACCCGCGCTGCGGGTCGGCGTCGGAGAAGCGCCAAGGCACGAAGTCGCGGGAGGTGGAGCACCAGCGGTGCAGCGGGCTCTATGGGGATTGAGGCCGGACGCCGAGGTCGAGGGCTGATACTCGGGCGCCGCGGATGATGGCTTGGGCTCCAATCGAGGAGTAGTCTGTTCGACGTCTCAATGGTATCGCGAGCGGGTCGGATGGGCGTTTCGCGTGCCGATCGGGCGCAGTCAAACAAGAGGGATCGTTGCCGGTGCACGACCAGCGGCGGCGATCGACAGAACTGCAAGCCGGTGGATGGCGTTTCTTCATGACGTATCGATCCTGATCACGGCACGCATCGGTGTCGGCCGATGCGTTGGTTGGGTGCCGCGCGCGAACACCTCGATGACGTGCATGCGTCCGCCACAGCACGGGCACGGCGTCGGCAACACGCGCGGCTGGTCGGCAGCGGCCTTGGCGGGCTCCGGCTTGCGCGGCGGTGCCACGGCCAGCAGCTCTCGCGCCCTGGCGAGGCTCTCGATGCGATTACCGTTGGCGAACAGGCCGTAGTGGCGGATGCGATGGAAGCCCTTGGGTAGCACGTGCAGCAGAAAGCGCCTTATGAACTCGTGTGCGCCGAGCGTCATCGTCTTCCAGCGTCCGGGTCCATCGATGCGGTAATCCTTCCAGCGGAACGACACGCCGCCATCGTCGGCAGCGATCAACCGGCGGTTCGAGATGGCGACGCGGTGCGTGTAGCGCGAGAGATAGCGCAGCACGGCTTCAGGCCCGGCGAACGGCTCCTTGCAGTAGACGACCCACTTGATCCGGCGCAGAGGCGCAAGGAACCTCTTGAATGTTTTCTTGTCCGCGAGCGGCGCGAGGTTGCCGAAGAACTGCAGGCGGCCGGCCGCGTGCGCCTCGGCGAGCAGGCCCAGCACCTTGCCCCGAAGCAGGCGCCGGAGAACGTTGATGTGCACGAGAAAGTCCGGCTTGGCCGCGATCCACTTGGCTCCATCGTCCGACAGTCCGCCGCCCGGCACGATCATGTGCACGTGCGGGTGATGCGTCATCGCCGAGCCCCACGTATGGAGCACAGCGGTGATGCCGATGCGGGCGCCGAGGTGCTTCGGATCGGCGGCGATCTGCAGCGTGGTCTCGGCCGCGGCCTTCATGAGCAGGCCGTAGATCACGGCCTTGTTCTGGTAGGCCACGTCACGCAGCTGATTGGGCAACGTGTAGACGACATGGAAGTAGCTCGCGGGGAGCAGCTCTGCCTCGCGGGCTTTGAGCCACCTGCGCGAGGCCGCCCCTTGACACCTGGGGCAATGCCTATCGCGGCAACTATTGTAGGCGACGATCGTATGGCCGCAGGCGTCGTTCTCACAGCGCGCAACGTGCCCGCCGAGCGCCGCGGTCCGGCAGCGCTCGATGGCACTCATCACCTTCAACTGGCGCAGGCTCACGTGACCGCGGTTGGCGTCGCGCCAAGCGGCACCGTAGTCGCGGAAGATGTCCGCAACCTCCAGAGCTGGACGGGGCAAGCGCCGGCTACTTCGCCGGCGGCTGGCCCTTGCCGGACTTCTTGGCGCGTTTGCGTGGTACTTTGAGCCGGTCGAGCGGGCTCTCGATCGAGGTGATGAGGCCGGTTGCGACCCGCGCATAGCGCGCCGTCGTCTCCAACTTGGTATGCCCGAGCAGCGCCTGGATCATTCTGATATCGACGCCGCGATCATAGAGGTGCGTGGCAAAGCTGTGCCGAAGCGCGTGCAGGTTGACGGCCTTGGTGATGCCGGCGGTATCGGCGGCTTCGTGGAACAGCCGGTTGAGCTGCCGGGGCGTCAGATGCAACCCCTTGCGGCGACCGGGAAACAGCCAGCGCTCGGCCATGGGCACGCCGAGGTCATATTTGTTGGTGCGCAGCGACCACCATTCCTGCAGCAGCGCAAGCGTCTCGGGCGACAGCATGACGAGCCGGTCTTTCTGGCCCTTGCTCTGCTCGACGCGAATGATCTTCTGCGTGCTGTCGATGTGCTTGACCTTGAGCCGGACGACCTCGCCGGCGCGCAGGCCAGCGCCGTAGCCGATGCTGAGCAGCAGCCGGTTGCGCACGGTGTCGGTCATCGCCAGCAGACGCCGCGCCTCGTCCTGGTTGAGGATCAGCGGCACCTTCTGCGGCTCCTTGACGTGATACATCTCCGGCAGCAGATCGAGCCGTCGCAGCGTGACTCGGAACAGAAAACGCAGGCCGGTCATGATGCGGTTGCGCGTGGTCGCGCTGACGTCGGTCTCGGTCAGATGCAGTTGGAAGCTGCGCAGGTCGTCAGCTGTGGCGGTCTCGGGCGAGCGCTTGAGCCAGGCTGCGAACCGCTTGCAGGCGCGGATATGGCCCACTTGTGTCCCCGGCACCAGCCGGCGGGCAATCATATCCTCGATCATGCGCTGACGCAGCGGCGAGACGGTGGTAGGCGTGGTCATGGGGAGTTCCAGTCCTTGAGTGAGGTTGCTGAGACCTCGATCCTCAAGCTGGGGCTCCCCGCCGCGTTACGCCCGCTCTCTCAACTGGTTACCGTGCCGACGGACGCCCGTCCTATCGGCTCTTGCATCCCGCACAGCGGGCTGTCGCGTAGCGACTTTGTGCTTTGGCCCAATTCGACCATTCGACTCCAGCCACCGCCCGTCACCTGCGAGCGACGAGATAACGGAATTTATTGTTCAATCGGTATTCGCCCGATGGAGCTTTATTGGCTGCGATGGACGCTGCCACCGCCTCGCGCGCACGTTCCATCCCGCTGTTGCGGATGGCGCGTTCGGCGGGCCCGGCAGAGAGCATGCCGCGTAGCGCGGTGTCGAGATCCGGATACGTCCAGGGGCAGGACACGTCGACGACGGCGACTGGCGTGAAGCCCGCATCAGCCGCCAGCGCCTTCAAATTGGCTTCGTCCGAAAGGGCGAACGGACCGGGCGCACCTGCTGGCGGCGGGGGCATCAGAGCGCCCAACGCCTTGAGGTGGCCGGCGGCTTCGCAATCCTGTGGGAGGCCCCAGGTCGCAATCACGATGGTGCCCCCCGGCCGCAACACGCGGCGAGCTTCGGCGAGCGCATTGCGCGGCGAGGCGGCGTACTGAAAGGCGTTGAAGCCGGTCACCACATCGAAGCTCGCATCCGCATAGGGCAACGCTTCCATCTCGCCCACCCGGAAATCGCGACCCGGCAAGCGCTGAGTTGCAATCGCGATGAATGCGGCCGACGCGTCGATGCCGCTGACATTGGCGATTTTCTGCGCAAACACCTGGGCGGCAAGCCCCGGCCCGCAGCCGACATCGAGGCTCGTGCCGGCGGCGGCTACCTCGGAGCGCCGCAGGACGTTCTCATAGAGCGGCCGGAACAGGACCTCTTGCAACTCGGCGTAGTCGCGGGCGCGGGCGCTCCACAAGTCGCCCTGCATGGCTGCCGAGCCCGGACGGGCGGTGGCGACGGTGTCGGTCATGGGTTCCTCCTGAAATCATGCGTGATGCAGGGATGCTATCAACGCGTGGCCGTCCGATCTTCCAGGCTGCCTTGTCTTAAGCTCAAGACGCGCTTGATTTTGCGTTTGGTTGTCCCGGCCGGCACGCTATCCTGCCGTAAGGTCAGACCAGAGGACGCCTTGCAGTATCGGTTTGAGGGCTATGTTCTCGACACCGCCCGGCGCGAACTGCGGCGTGGCACGGAACTGATCGCGGTCGAGCCGCAGGTCTTCGACCTCCTGGACCATCTCATCCGTCACCGCGACTACGTGGTCAGCAAGGACGACCTGCTGACCGCGGTGTGGAAGGGGCGCATCGTTTCCGAATCGGCTCTGACGTCCCGCATCAACTCGGCGCGCGCGGCTGTCGGCGATAGCGGCGATGAGCAGCGCCTGATCAAGACATTGCGCGGCAAGGGGTTCCGTTTCGTCGGCGGCGTAGTGAGCGATGAGCAGCGCGCACCTGGGGCGGCCGGAGCGGCGAACCAACCAACGGAGCCGATTTCTCCTTTTCCGGCATGGCCGGATCAACCGTCGATCGCCGTGCTGCCGTTCGTGAACATCGGCGGTGATCCCGCCCAGGACTACTTCGCCGATGGGATGACCGAAGAGATCATCACGGCGCTGGCGCGGTTCAAGAGTCTGTTCGTCATCGCCCGCAACTCGAGCTTTGCCTACCGCGGACACGCGGCCGACATCAAGCAAATCGCCCGAGAGCTCGGGGTGCGCTACGTGCTGGAAGGCAGTGTGCGGAACTCTGGTGATCGCGTGCGCATCAGCGGGCAGCTGATCGTCGCCGAAACCGGCACGCACATCTGGGTCAATCGATTCGACCGCCGCATCGGCGACATCTTCGATCTGCAGGACGAAATCACGGAGAGCATCGTCGGGGCGGTCGAGCCCGAAATCCTCTCGGCCGAGATGCGCCGTACGCGAGGCAAGCGCCCGGACAGCCTCGCGGCGTACGATTGCGTCCTCCGCGCCTACCAGCACCTGTTCAACCTGACGCTGGCGGACAACGACAAAGCGCTAGATTTCTTGCGGCGGGCGATCCAGTTGGCCCCGGACTATGCTCTGGCCCGTGCGTATGCGAGCTGGGCCAACCTATTCCGAGTGCAACTGGTTCAGGGTGGATCCTTGCGGCCGGTGCTTACGGAGGCCCTGACGCTCGCACAGCAGGCGGTCGAGCTCGACCCGACCGATCCGCTGATCCAGACCATTCGCGCCGCTTGGCAGCTCATGATTGAGCGTGACTTCGACGGCGGTGTTGCGCGACACGAAGAAGCCTTCGAGAAGAACCCGAACTCGGTGTGGATCTGCGGCTGCAACGGGTTTGGCAACGCCCTCTGCCGTCATCCGGACCGCACGCTCGCCATGCTTGATCGCGCCCGGCGGCTGAGCCCGCGCGATTCCTGCATGTTCCTTTGGCTCCCGGCCGGCGCCATCGTGCATCTGCTCGCCGACAGACCTGAGCAGGCAATCCAATGGACAGACGATGCCCTGCGGCTCAATCCCCGGCACTTGATGTCGCTGTTTTTGCGTTCTGCCGCGGAAATGGCTGCCGGGCAAGCACCCGCGGGCCGGCGCTCGGTGGAACGTATGCGCGCCATCAATCCGGCGCTCGACGTCAAATTCGCCAGCAAGATGCTGCCGTTCAAATTTGCCGACGACAAGGAACGCATCCTCTCGGCGCTCAGGGCCGCAGGCCTGCCGAATTGAGATGGTCGCCATCCGTCTGGGCCTGGCACGAACTCACGTTCGCCGCAGTGCAGCGAGTCGTCCGCGCCAAGGGGCAGTTCTGCCGTGCGGCTAGTTGATTACACGCGCCCTAGCAATGCGGCGCGGCCGGTCTGCAGGCGCCGCGGAAGGGCTACAGGGCCTGCTCCCAGGCGGTGGGGATGAGGCGATAGGCCGAGCCGGAACGCACCAGGTGCGAGAAGCCCGGGAAGTGCAGATGCATGCCGGCCACGAGCAGGCGGTCGGTTGCCGCCATGTCGAACACCTTGCGGCGCGATGCGGCCGCGGCGTCCTTGTCGGTGTCGAAGTCCATGCACACCTCGGGCCGTGCCGTCTGCACCTCGGGCACGTGCACCGTGTCGCCCCAGATCAGCAGCTGATCCTTGCCCGAGCTGATCATGAAGGTCGTGTGGCCGGGGGTGTGGCCGTGGCGCGGGATGGCCGTGACGCCGGGAAACACCTCGCCCTCCTTGAAGAGGCGCCAGCGGTCCCGATAGGGCTCGACCTGCTCGCGGCCGGCCTGGAAGAACAGCTTCTTCTCCCGCTCGTTGCCTTTCGCCATCCTGGCGTCGTCGAACCAGTGCGCGGGCTCGTTCTCGTGCATGACGAGCTCGGCGTTGGGGTAGTTGCGCTTGCCGGTCGTCATGTCGGTCAGGCCCGCTGAATGGTCGGGGTGCATGTGGGTGAGCAGGACCGCCTCGATGTCGGCAGGATCGACGCCCGCGGCCTTGACGTTGGCGAGCACCTTGCCGGCGGTCGGCTGCATGTAGTTGCCGGAGCCTGTCTCCATCAGGGCGACACGGCCAGCCGAATGGATCAGATAGGCGTTGACGGCCGTGCGGCGCACCGGGCGGAAGTTGTCGAGGAGAATGCGGCGCGCCTCCTCGTGGTCGATGTTGCGCAGCACATCGAGCGTGCCGTCGAGGAAGCCGTCGCTGATGGCCGTGACGACGATGTCGCCGACGCGATGGCGATAGACGCCGGGGATCTGCTGCTTCGGAGGCTGGACCATGGATGAATGCCCTTTCCTGCTCTCGAGCTTGCTTCCCAAGCGAGGCCACTGAATGATGGGTTGTCGCAACCCGCCCAGCGCTACAAAACCACATCGGTGATCACCCATGTCAAGCACGGCCTTCGACTTCGCGTCTCTCCTTCGCCCGGGCCTGCCGCCGCCGGCCGTGAAATACGCCGGCTTCCCGCCGTTCAACTTCGTCGGCGGCCACAACAATGCGGCGACCACGCCCATCGAGGGACTGATCGAGGCGACCGCGTCCGTGCTGAAGCGCGAGGGGGCCACCCTCGCCACCTACAATCTCAACAGCGGGCCGCTCGGCTATATCGGTCTGCGCCAATTCCTCGCCAAGAAACTCCACAGGCAGGCGGGCATCACCTGCACGGCGGATGAGATCCTGATCACCTCGGGCTCGACCCAGGGCCTGGACCTGATCAACCAGGTGCTGATCGCGCCCGGCGACACCATTCTGATGGAGCAGGCGAGCTACGGCGGCGCCATCACCCGCTTCACGCGGCACGGCGCCAAGCTCGTGGGCGTGGACCTGGACGAGGAGGGCCTGCGCCCAGACGCGCTGAAGGCTGCCATCTCCGAGCTGAAGGCGAAGGGTGTCAGGCCGAAATACATCTACACGATCCCGACCGTGCAGAACCCGACCGGGGCCATCATGAGTCCGCGCCGCCGCGCGGACATCCTGGCGATTGCGACCGAGCACGGCATTCCGATCGTTGAGGACGAGTGCTACTCGGACCTGCTGTGGACGCCCGAGCGGCCCAAGGCCATGAAGGCCATGTCGACCTCGGGCAACGTGATCTTCGTTGGATCGTTCTCGAAATCGATCGCGCCGGCGCTGCGGGTCGGCTACGTCGTTGCCGACTGGGCGCTCCTGTCCCACATGCTGGCCTGCAAGACGGATGTCGGCACCGGCGCGCTCGAGCAGATGGTGCTGGCCGAGTTCTGCGAGAAGCACTTCGACACCCACGTGCGCACCTTGAACAAGGCCCTCGAGCGCAAGCTCGACGTGCTGGTCGAGGCGCTCGGCGAGCACTTCGGGACGGCGGCCGAGTTCGAGGCTCCCAAGGGGGGCATCTTCCTGTGGGTCAAGCTGCCCGATGCCGTGGATACCCAGAAGCTGGCGCAAGCCGCGCTCAAGGCCGGCATCGCGTTCAATCCCGGGCCCGAATGGGCGCTCGACAAACAGTGGGCCCGGCCGCGGCTGCGCCTGTGTTTCGCCAATCCGACGGAAGAGGTGCTGCGCAAGGGCGTCGCGGCCCTGGCTGAGGTCTGCCACAGGGAGATGGGCGTGCCCGCGCGCATCGCGAACGTCGCGCTGGGCTAGCCCGTGTACTCAACGGCGCTGGGCGGGCAGCGCGCCGATGTCTTCTGCTGGGTGCGCAACGAAAATGTCCCGCTCAAACAGGCATTACTGCTCTTGACCCAACTGCGACGTTGTGCGGGCTCGAATAACCCTCCGCAATTCGGGCAATGCTGCCGGCAGACCCTGTGCGGGCATGAAAAATCAGCACGCTCGAAGCCAAACGGTGGGCCATCGTGGCGCGCTGCAAAAGGAGCAATTCACGCAGATGCAGGCAGTCCGCATACACAAGACAAGATTGTTGGAATTGGATGGCATCCGAGGCATTGCAATCTCTGCCGTATTTTTATTTCACTTGTCACAGTTCTCTCATCAAATCAATGGGACCCTATTTGGCAAAATTGTTATCGCCGCATGTGATTTGGGGTGGGCCGGCGTGGACTTGTTCTTTGTGCTGTCTGGCTTTCTTATCACTTCGATCCTGCTCGACACGAAAGATACGCCTGGCTATTTCAAGAATTTCTACGCAAGGCGCCTCCTGCGGATTTTCCCGCTCTACTACCTTATTCTCGCTAGCGTTGCTGTGCTTTTCCTTGCATTCCCCGGTTTGCGAACCTGGTACGGCGACGTATATTCATCGCAAGCATGGTATTGGGCAGATCTGCAAAATTGGCTGTCGGCCGCCCATTCGGGGGCCGAATTTAACCCTGGGTTTCTCGGCCACTTCTGGTCGCTTGCCATCGAGGAGCAGTTTTATCTGTTTTGGCCGTTCCTAGTCTGGTGTCTCGATCGTCGCTCCTTGCTTGCCGTGTGCAGCGGACTAGTCGTGCTACCCCTCTGCATCCGATTGGCCGTTGCTTGCATTGATACCAGCAACGCCGCACAGCAACTGCTCTATTTTTCCACGGTAACCCGGTTTGACAGTCTCGCGATGGGAGCGATTGCGGCAATCTGTCTGGGTATCGAAATCCCCAAATTTCGACTGAAGTTCTATTCGATGGTAATCGGGGTGCCGTCTTTGGTCGCGCTCGCCTTTATTGTCACCCACGGTCCGCGTGATTTTTGGGGGAACTTGCCGCTGGAAACGATCGGTCTGACATTTACCGGAGCAGCATCCGTTGCGCTCGTGCTGTATGGACTTGGCGGCGGTTTCTTTCTCAAATGGACGGTGCTTAGAACGATTGGCAAGTATAGCTACGCTTTATATATTTTTCACCTGCCAGTCCTTATGATGACCAGTTCTCTACTGATGCGGGCGAAAGTAAACGGCATTTCTTTCGTTCTCGCACTCGCCACCGTTGCCACGAGTGCTACATTTGCCCTCGCTTATTTATCGTGGCACTTCGTCGAGAAGCGATTTCTCGCTCAGAAGGCCCGTTTTGAGTTCGCCAAACCCTCGTGACGAAATCGTGGGCCTGCTTGCAGGGGCTGGGAAGCCGAAGAAAGCTGCCGCTCTCTCGGCCTGACAGAAACGCCTAATTTGATTGTGAGAACACCGCCGCGAGGCGGTGCTTCTGTTTGAGGCCGAAGATTAAGACGCAACATTTTCCTGGCGGCACTGAGCATCAGAGGACGCCGCAACATCAAGGGGTCACGCGCTGCGGGGCTGCGGGAGCCGCGTCGAGGGCTCGTACTGGCTCTCCAGGCGATTGGCATGGCGGTGCACCAGCCGCCACTCCCCCGCCTCGAGGCGGAAGATGTGCGTCACTCGGTTCGACCACTGCGTCGGCGCATTCGTGCCGTCCACGCGGACCCTGAACGTCTCGATGTCGGTGGTGTAGGCCAGCTCCGCAGCCACCACGCAGGTCACGTTGTCGTAGCTGACCGTGCCGCCTTTGAATTGCCGGCCGGCCCAATCCCAGCGCCTGGAAACGGCCTCCCATCCTTTCTCGTAGCCGCCCCAGCCGTAGAAGCTGGTCGCGTCGTCGCCGTGCGCATAGAGCGCCTTGATGGCGGAGGTATCGCCGTTGGCGACCTTGGCCATGGCGGCGTGCAGGCGGCCGATCGCGTCGGCGAACGACTGCGGCGGCGATTGCGGCTTCATGAAGCGGCCCCTCCCTCCTGTCGATCTGCGCTATGTCGCGGCCATCGACAATGCCCGCAGCACACGCTCCGGCGTCATCGGCATGCGCCGCATGCGCACGCCGGTCGCGCGCGCAATCGCGTTGGCGACGGCGGCGGCCGGCGGCACGATCGGCACCTCGCCGACACCACGCACGCCATAAGGCACGTTCGGCACCGGCGTCTCGACGATGACGCAGTCGATCTTCGGCACGTCGAGCGCGGTGGGCATGCGGTAGTCGAGCAGGCTTGCGTTCCGCAGCCGCCCGTCCGGCCCATAGTCGAAGCCTTCCATGAGCGCCCAGCCGAGCCCCTGCACGACGCTGCCTTCGATCTGGCCCTCGACCGCGGCGGGGTTGAGGGCAAGCCCCACGTCCTGGAACGCGGTGTAGCGCAGCACGCTGACGAGGCCCGTATCGGTGTCGACCTCCACGTCGCAGACATGGCGCGCCGATCTCCACGCCCAGCGGCAGCTTGGTCGATACGCCGCGCCCCACCACGGCACCGTCGGTCAGCGTCGCCTGCATCAGTTCGCGCAAGCGAGATGGCGGCGCCGCCCGCCTGGCGCGACTGGAAGCGGCCGCGCGCGTAGTCGAGATCGGCCGGCGCGCACTGCAGCTTCTCGGCGGCGCGCGTGCGCAACTGGCCGAGCGCATCGGCGCAGGCCTCGACCAGCGCTGCCGTGGTCGTGCGGGCGACGCGGCTGCCGGCGGCACCGTCGCTGTAGCCGACCGACTTGCTGTCGCCCGTCTGGATGTGCACGTCGGCGAGCGGCAACCCGAACTCCTCGGCGACCACCTGCGCCATGGTCGTGCGCGTGCCGGAGATGTCGACGGGCCCCATGGTCACCATCGGCCGCCCGTCGCCGGCGACCGTGATGTGCGCCGCCGAGGTCATGGAGGTGCCGCGCCAGTAGCCGAGCGCGAGGCCGCGCCCGCGCGGGTGGCGTCCCGGCGGCAGCGGATCGCGCCAGCAGGCGTGCTCGCCGACCCGATCCAGGATGGTGGTGAGGCCGATTGCGGGAAACGGCGTGCCGATCGGCATGGTGCTGCCGGTGACGGAGGCGTTGCGCTTGCGGAATTCGAGCGGGTCCAGGTCCAGCCGCTGGCACAGGGCATCCATCGCCTGCTCCATGGCGAACGCGGCCTGGATGCCGCCGGGCCCCCGGTAGGCCTCCGTGCGCGGCTTGTTGGTGACGACGTCGTAGCCCACGAGATTGAGGTTGGGGCACTGGTAGAGCGCGGCAGAGGCCTGCATCACCAGCGAGGGGCTCAGGCCCGGCAAGCCGCCCGCGTCCATGCGGTAGGTGCCCTCGATGGCGACGAGGCGGCCGTCGTTCTCGGCGCCGACGGCGATGTCGATCACGGCGCCAGCGGCCGGTCCCGAGCCGCCCTGGAGTACCTCCTCGCGGGTGAGAACCAATTTCACCGGCCGGCGGCATTTCTGTGCCAGCCGCACGGCCAGGGCTTCGCCATGGATGGCGATCTTGCCGCCGAAGCCGCCGCCGATCTCGAGCGGCACCACCCTGAGCTGCGACTGCGGCAGCCCCAGCATGCGCGCGATCATCAGCTCGGCGGTGAACTGGCCCTGGGTGGAGGCCCACACCGTGGCGAAGCCGTTGGCATCGACCTGGGCGACTGCCGCCTGCGGCTCGAGATAGCCCTGATGGGCCGTGTCGATCTCGACGCTTACATGGGCCGAGGCGCCGGCTTGGGCGAGCGCGCGCGAGGCATCGCCGCGCGCTATCTCGGTGCGTGAGCAGACGTTGCTGGGGGCGTGCGGGCGCGGCTCGATCCCCTTGGTGAGGACGTGCTCGTGCAGCACGGGCGCGCCGGGCGCCATGGCGGCGGCGATGTCGAGCACAGCGGGCAGCGGCTCGTAGTCGACTTCGATCAGCGCCAGCGCCGCCTCGGCGACGTGCGCGTCGGTTGCGGCCACCGCGGCCACCGGCTGGCCGACCCAGTGCACCTTGTGGCGCGCGATGTTGAGCTCAGCCACCATCCACATGTCGTAGCCGGTCTCGCCCATCGGGATGGTCGCACCGACCGGAAGCTCGGCGAAGTCGGCCGCGGTCACGACCGCCAGCACGCCGGCCAGCGCTTCGGCGCGGGTGGTATCGATGCTCTATGATGCGGGCATGGGCGTGCGGGCTGCGCAGCATCTTGGCATGCGCCAGGCCCGGCAGGGCGAGGTCAGCCGGGTAGATCGCCTCTCCGGTCACACGCTCCCGGGCATCGACGCGGGCCACGCGCTTGCCCACCACCTCGAGCG
This sequence comes from uncultured Alphaproteobacteria bacterium, assembly GCA_963797005.1. GTDB lineage: Bacteria > Pseudomonadota > Alphaproteobacteria > Rhizobiales > Hyphomicrobiaceae > AWTP1-13. The sequence continues at coordinate 153,939 of CAWCOF010000009.1, read as the reverse complement.
GCCGCTGCGCCGGCGCCTGGCCCGGCGCCTGGCCCGGCGCCTGGATCGTGTCCGCCATGGCTCAGCGCTCCTGCATGGAAGCGGCCGCCGCCGCAATCGCTTCGACGATCTTGCCGTAGCCGGTGCAGCGGCAGAGGTTGCCGGCAATGGCGTGGCGGATCTCGGCCTCCGTCGGCTGCGGGTTGTGGTCGAGCAGTGCCTTGGCGGAGAGCACGATGCCCGGCGTGCAGAAGCCGCATTGCGTGCCGCCGTGATCGACCAGCGCCTGCTGGATCGGATGCATCGCGGCGCCCGACAGGCCCTCGATGGTGCGGATGTCGTGGCCCGGTGCCTCCAGCGCCAGAACCAGGCAGGCATTGACGGGTGCGCCGTCCATCAACACGGTGCAGGTGCCGCAGTTGCCGTTGCCGCAACCCTCCTTGGTGCCCGTGAGACCGAGGCGGTCGCGCAGCAGCTCGAGCAAGGTGTCGCGCGTGTCGGCGAGAACGGTGTGCGCTTCGCCGTTGACCGTGCAGGTGACGAGCGTCTTCATGCGGCCCCCATCGCCACCTGCAGCTGATGGCAGCAATCGGCGAGCGCGCGCGCCGCGAGCACGCCCACCAGGGTGCGGCGGTAGTCGGCCGAGCCGCGCGTGTCGGAGATCGGCCGGGCGTCTCCGGCGGCAAGCCGGCCGGCTTCCTCGAGCAGCCGTTGGCTGGGCCGCTCGCCTATGAGGCGTTGCTCTGCTGCCGGGGCGCGGATCGGCGTCGGCGCGACCGAGGCGAGCACGATGCGGGCCGCCGCGATGCGGCCGTCGGTTGCGAGCCTGAGCCACGCACCGACGCCGGCGATGGCGATGTCCATCTCACGCCGCGGCGTGAAGCGCAGGTATTTGGCCGCCGAGGACGGTTGCGGGGGCGGCAGCTCGAGGGAGACCAGGATCTCGTCGGCTTCGAGCAGCGTCCGTCCGGGCCCCTTGAACAGTTGCTCGACCGGCAGCCTGCGCCGGCCGCGGCTGCCCGCGATCAGCGCCCCTGCCTCGTGGCAGATGAGCGCCGGCACCGCATCGGCCGACGGCGCGGCGTTGCAGATGTTGCCGCCGAGGCTGGCGCGGTTCTGGACCTGCACGCCGCCGATCAGATGCGCGGCTTCCGCGATCGCCGGATAGGTACGCGCAATTGCCATGTGTTGCGCCACGGTCGTCGCGTTGGCCGCGGCCCCGATCGAGACGACGCCATCCGCCGTTTGTGCGATGGCAGTCAGCGCCGGGATGCGCTTGAGATCGACGACGCGGGCGGCGTGCCGGCGCCCCTCGCGCAGTTGCGGAATGAGGTCGGTGCCGCCGGCGAGCGCTCGGGCGTCGCCCGCCGCCATGGCCGCGATGGCATCCTCGATCGTCTCCGGGCAGGCATAGGCAAAGTCCCGCAACGACTGGCTCCGCTTCCAGATCTCAAAAGGCCTCGCGGGGCAGATTATCGCCTCGGCGCCCCGTCTGCCACCTCGCGACGGAGACCAGCGCGGTTTCGCACACGCTTCTGAGCGGCCAGTCCGTGGGCAATCGTCCAGCGCCAGGGCATGATGCTCGCCGGAAGAGCCATCATTGCAATGTGCGCATGGCTTGTTGCCCGAGACTGGGCTTCACGGCGGAAACCGGGCTGGCTACGATGCAAAGGCTCCGCGGGCAAGCAACGCATGCACTATCCCGCGGCGCCTGATCCAGCCCCAGCTCCTCTCCATGCACAACACCGTCTCCGTCGTTTCCCCCAATCTGTCGCAGCGTCGCCTCGTCCGCAAACCCTCGGTTCGCTCACGCGGCGGGATCGTCGTCACGCAGAACCGTGCGGCGTCCGAGGTCGGCGCCCGCGTGCTGAAAGCCGGCGGGCACGCCGTGGATGCCGCCGTCGCCGCGGCCTTCGCCAACGGCGTCGTCGAGCCATGGATGAACGGCATCGGCAGCGTGGGCGCCATGCTGGTCTACGAATTGGCAACCGGCAAGGTGACGGGCATCGACTTCGGAGCGCGCTCGCCCAAGGCGCTCGATCCCGCCGCGTTCGTCCTGACCGACAAGCGCGACGAGGGCAACCTGTTCGGCTGGCCGATGGTGAAGGGAAAACTCAACAGCGTGGGCGCCAAGGCCGTGGTTGCGCCGACCCAGCCGGCCGGCATGGCCGCCGCGCATGAGCGCTACGGGCGGCTCCCCTGGCGCGATCTCGTCACGCCGGCGGCCAAGCTGGCGCAGGACGGCATGGTCGTCGACTGGCACACGACGCTGGTGATCGCCGCCGCCATGGCCGACCTCGCGGGCGATCCGGGCGCTGCGGCGCGCTTCCTGCCCAAGGGGTTTCCGCCGGTGGCGCCCGCCGCCATCGATCCCGATCCGGTTCGGCGGCTGCCGATGCCGGACCTCGCCCGCACGCTGCGCGCTATCGCCGAGGATGGGGCCGACGTGCTCTACCGCGGTCCACTTGCCCGCGCCATCGCTGACGATGTCCAGGCCATGGGCGGCTATCTCTCGCTGGATGACCTTGCGGCGGTGCGTGCGCGCGAGGTGGAGCCGCTGGCGATCGGCTACCAGGACCGGTCGGTCCATGTGCTGCCCGAGCTCAACGGGGGACCTACGCTGTGGGTCGCCTTCGAGAGCCTGAAGAAAGAGCGCGACAAGCTCGAGGCGGAGCCCGATGCGCAGACGTTCCTGGCCTACGCCCGGGCGATGCGCGTGGGCTGGACCGACCGCTTCCGGCGCCTGGGCGATGCCGGCGAGCGCACCGCGCCGACCTCGACGACGCACCTTTGCGTCGTCGACCGCGACGGCAACATGGTCACGCTGACGCAGACGCTGCTGTCGCTGTTCGGCGCGCGTATCGTGCTGCCCGGGACCGGCATCCTCATGAACAACGGCATCAACTGGTTCGACCCGGTGCCGGGCGGGCCCAACTCCATAGCCCCGGACGCGAGGCCGCTTGCCAACTACGTGCCGGCGGTGATGACGGGGCGTGGGGCTGTGACGGCCATCGGCGGCTCCGGTGGGCGACGCATCATGTCCGCCGTGTTCCAGTTGCTCGGCATGAGCGCGGACTTCGGGCTCGATCTCGATGGAGCCTTTCATGCGCCGCGGATCGACGTGTCGGGGCTCGACGTGGTGGTGGCCGACCGCCGCATGCCGGCCGGCGTCATCGACGCGCTTGCAGCCGAGTTCCAGACCGTGATCGCGGAGCCCGTCGAGTATCCATTTCCCTACACCATCGCCGGTGCCGTGCGCCGCGTCGGCGCGGAGAACGAGGGCGCCACCGAACCGCAGCACCCCTGGTCCGAGGCCGTGTGCGAGGACGATGTGTAGGAGGCGGCCGGCCCCGGCGCACCGCGGACAGGCCGGCCGAATCGGGCGATTTTGGCGAGCCTGTTTTCAAGTTCCGGCGCGAGCCGTCTGCCGGGGGGATGCCTCAGGATTGATCCGAGGCTAGTATTGGGACCAGCGTCCCTGCAACGCATGGAAGGGTCTGTTTCACATGGCGAAATACATACCGAGCCCGCGCGACTGGGTGCGTGAGCAGGTCGAGCTGTACGAAAGCAGCGGCGGCACCAAGGGTACCACCCTGCGCGACACCGGCTTGCCGGTCATTATCGTCACGCACACGGGCAACAAGACCGGTGCCGTCCGCAAGACGCCGCTCATGCGGGTCAAGGACGGCGACAGCTATGTCCTGGTGGGGTCCCAGGGTGGTGCGCCCAAAGATCCCGTCTGGGTCCACAACCTGCGCGTCAATCCGAATGTCGAGCTTCGCGACCTGGCGGTCGTGCGCGCGATGAAGGTGCACGAGGTGAAGGACAACGCGGAGCGGGACCGGCTGTGGAAATTGGCCGTCGCGGCATTCCCGCCCTATGCCGAATACCAGGCGAAGACGACGCGCCAGATCCCTGTATTTGTCGCCACGCCGTGACGTGGCGTAGCACGCCGGAGAAACGTTGAACCATGCAAGCGAAAATAGACCTGCCTCCTCCAGTCGAGGGTCCGTCCGTCTGGTACGGACCTGAAATGACGAAGCGCACCGACTGGATCCACACGCTTTCTGCCAGCGATGTGGACGAGATCGTCGCGGCCGTGCGCCCGCTCGTCGCCGCCGACAAAGATATCGCTCGCATCAACAAGGCGGATTTCCCGTTGCCCACGCTCGGGCCAAAGCTCGCCGGCATCTGCGATGAGGTCATCAACGGCCGCGGCTTTGTTCTGATGCGCGGGCTTCCGGTCGAGCGGTGGTCCATGCGCGAGGCGGCGACGGCCTATTTCGGCATCGGCTGTCACTTCGGCAATGCCCGATCCCAGAACGCGAAGGGACACGTGCTCGGTCACGTGCGCGATCTCGGCCGCAACGCCGTCAGCGATCCCACCGCCCGCATCTACCAGACGCGGGAGCGCCAGACCTATCACACCGACTCCTGCGACATTGTCGGTCTCTTGTGCCTGAAGACGGCAAAGTCCGGCGGGGCGTCGGCCCTGGTCAGCTCCATGACGATCTACAACGAGATGCTGAGGCGTCGTCCGGACCTGCTCGCCCTTCTGTTCGAACCGCTGCACACGGACCGGCGAGGCGAAGTGGCCGCGGGCCAGAAGCCCTGGCACGACATCCCCGTGTTCAGCTGGTACGAGGGGTATCTGTCGGCGCTGTACGCGCGGCGCTATATCGAGTTGGCGCGGCGGTTTCCGGAAGTGCCGCCATTGTCGCCGCAGCAGACCGAGGCGCTCGACCTGTTCGACGCGCTCGCCGAGGATCCCGCCATCAACATGCAGATGACGTTCCGTCCCGGCGACATGCAGTGGGTGCACAATCACACCATGCTGCACGACCGCACGGGGTTCGAGGACTGGCCCGAGCCGGAGCGCAGGCGGCATCTGCTGCGGCTGTGGCTCGCAATTCCCGGTGCGCGGCCGCTGCCGCCGGTTTATGCGCAGCGCTTCGGCAGCGTCGAGATTGGCGATCGCGGTGGCATTGTCGTCACGGGCACGAGGCACAACGCGCCACTCGAGGCCGTGTGAGACACGGCTCCAAAGTCGGCGTTATTCGAGACCTGGTCGACATTGAAGGGTGCAAGGCAGGAGGTCGGGGTGGAAGGCGATGCGAGCGCCGGCCCGATTCTTCACACGAGGTACTCCTCGATGTCCTCGCCGGCTTCCTGCTTGCGCTTGAGCCAATTCGGCATGCGGCCACGGCCCGACCACGTGTCGTTGGTCTCCGGATTGCGGTACTTCGCTTTTGCTTCGAGCCGCGCTTCGGGTTCGCCTGGTGAGGGGCTGTCGCCGGCGTGCACGCGGTGCACCACGCGCTGCGGTGCTTCTGCGGGGCGCTCGCTGGTGTCCGCAGCCGCCACCTGGCGCTTCAAGTAGGCCATGTTGTTGGGAAGGACGGCAACGAGCTCCCACCCATCCAAGCCAACCTCGCAAAGGACGTCTATTTCGTCGCCGGATCGGGCAGGCTCATTGAGTGCGATCTTTCGGTATTCCCAGTGGCTCATAGGGGCTCCCGTCGCTCTGCGCGCTCCATTCGGTGGGGGTGGACGTACTGCTCTGCCAGAGGTGCCGCTCCTGTCAAGGGCCTCGGCCGATTTGTACTTACCGGCCGCGCCCGCGACCCCACCTAAGCTAAAGGCTCAGGAGCGCGCTGGGCGCTTGCCTCGCCCGCCATAGGACTAGAGAATACCTGCCTGATATAAGGATTTGCAGCCCCAATTGGGAGGAGCCCAGATGCCGGAAGTGAGAGCCCAGGACTTCGGCTTCGCCCCCCCGCACGATGCGCCGATCCCCTACATGCAGCGCATCCGCGACTATTACGTCGCACTGGGCTACGGGGCGCCCTACGAGTGGGCGCACTACGCCACCGTGCCCTTCCAGCCCCTGACGAAGCCCCTGGGGCAGGCGCGCGTGACGATCGTCACGACGGCCGCGCCCTACCAGCCCGACAAGGGCGATCAGGGGCCCGGCGCGCCCTACAACGCCGCGGCCAAGTTCTACCAGGTCTATTCCGGCGACACCGCCCGCGACCACGACCTGCGCATCTCCCATGTCGGCATCGACCGCAAGCACACCACGGCCGAGGACCCCGGCACCTGGTTCCCGTTGCCGGAGCTTCGGCGCGCGGCCGCCCGCGGCCGCATCGGCAGCCTGGCTCCGCGTTTCCATGGGCTGCCCACCAACCGCAGCCACCGCGTCACGCTCGAGGTCGACTGCCCCGAGGTGGTTGCGCGCTGCAAGGCCGACGGCGTGGATGCGGCGATCCTGGTCGCCAACTGTCCGGTCTGTCACCAGAGCGCGAGCCTTTGCGCCCGCCAGCTCGAGGAAGCCGGCATCGCGACGGTGGTGATGGGCTGCGCCAAGGACATCGTCGAGTACGTGGGTGTGCCGCGCCTGCTGTTCTCCGACTTCCCGCTCGGCAATGCGGCGGGCCGGCCGAAGGATCCGGCGTCCCAGGCGACGACCTTGGAGCTTGCGCTGAAGGTGCTCGAGTCCGCGCCGGGACCGCGTACCACGATGCAGTCACCGCTCGTGTGGAGCGCCAATCCAGGCTGGAAGCTCGACTTCCAGAACATCGCGCAGATGTCGCCGGAAGAGATTGCCCGCCGTCGCGCCGAGTTCGACAAGCAGAAAGGCATCGCCAAGGGGCTCAGGGAGGACGTGAGGATCGAGCGCGACAAGGTGAAGGCGGCGGCCGAATGACCAAGCCTTTCGCCGGCGTCCGCATCCTCGATTTCACGCAGGTGTTTGCCGGCCCCTTCGGCTGCTACCAGCTCGCGCTGCTGGGAGCCGACGTCATCAAGATCGAGCGCCCGGGCGGCGACGACATGCGCCGCGCGCCGCCGAGCCGGGAGTGGGCCGCACGCAATCTGTCGACCGGCTTTCTTGCCAACAACGCCAACAAGCGCAACCTCGTCCTCGACCTCACCAAGCCGCAGTCGGTCGAAATCGTCCACCGGCTGGCCGCCAAGGCCGACGTGGTGATGGAGAATTTTCGCCCCGGCGTGATGGAGAAGCTCGGCATCGGCTATCGCGCGCTTTCGGAGATCAATCCGAAACTCATCTACTGCGCCATCTGCGGCTTCGGCCAGGACGGCCCCGAGCGCACCACCGCCGCCTACGACGGCAAGATCCAGGCCATGAGCGGCATCATGTCGGTGACCGGCTTTCCGGAGACCGGGCCGACGCGGGCGGGCTTTGCCGTGTGCGATGCGATCGCCGGCATGACGGCGGCTTTTGCCGTCTCCAGCGCGCTCTACCAGCGCACGCATACCGGCAAGGGCCAGTTCGTCGACGTGGCCATGCTCGATGCGGCGCTCACCTTCCTGTCCACCTATGTCACCGACTACACCGTCGGCGGCCACGTGCAGGGGCAGCTCGCCAACCGGGCGCAGAGCCGGCTGCCGACCGCCGACGTGTTCAAGGTCAAGGACGGATACATCCTGCTTGCCGTCAACAACGAGAAGCAGTTCGCCGCCTTGGCCAAGGCGATCGGCCACCCCGACCTGCCGCGCGATCCCCGCTTTGTCGACTGGCCGACGCGGCTTGCCAACGATGCGGCGCTGCGCGCCATCATCGAGGAGGTATTCGCGCAAGCCGATGCCAAGACCTGGGAGGCACGGCTGACGGCCGGCGACGTACCCTGCTCACGTGTGTGGCGCATCGACGAGATCGTTGCCCATCCCCAGCTCGCGCACCGCGACGTCCTGCAGCGCGTCGAGTCGCCCTACGGCCCTCTCACGCTGGTCGGCTCCGGCTTTCGCCTGGCGCATGGGGGCGGCAGCGTCGAGCGGGCGCCGGGCCTGCCAGGTGCCGACGCGGATGAGATCCTGTCCGAAGCAGGCTACAGCGAGGCGGACCGAGCCGCGTTCCGCCGTGACGGGGTGATTTAGCGGACTGCGGGCTGCGCTGAGCAGGACTACCGCAGCAGTCCCGTGTCCGGCGGCAGACCCAGCAGCACGCGCCCAATGGTAATGAAGTTGGATGGCCGGCCCTGAAGCTGCTGGGAGGCCGTCAAGGCGTCCCGCATGCGCTGCTCGAAGGGGCCGCTGGCGAAGATCGCGGTCTGGCCCGCGGCACGATAGGCCTCGGTCGCGATCGCGACCCCCTCGTTGATGACGTAGGTCGTCGCAAGCTTGAGGTTCGCGCGCTCCTCGATCGGCAACGCGCGTGTCGCCTCGGCCTTGTCCCAGATCTCTTCGAGCGTGGCGTGCAGGTAGGCGCGGCATGCGCGCAGCCTCGCCTCCAAGGTCGCAAGCTGGGATTGGAAGCTGGGGCTCTCCTTGAGCGAGGAGGCGGCGGCGCGCGGCGTCTTGGTCATGGCAAGACCTTTGAGCTCCTGCACGAGCGCCTGGGCAATGCCGAGCATGAGCGCGCTGAAGGATGCCGCATAGGCGTAGGTATCGTGGAAGACGTAGAGCGTGCCGCGCTCGACTGGCTCCTGCGGGCCCTCGCGATCGATGCTTTCCTCCTCGGGCACGAACAGATCCGCCACCTCGTAGGTGTAGCTCGCCGTGCCCCGCAGCCCGAGCGTGTGCCATACGTCGTGAATGGCCGCCTTGGATTTGGGAAAAAGGACCGTTCGATCGAGCTGGCGGCCATCGGCGCGCTTCCGCGGCGTGCCGTCTTCATTGAAGACATGGCTATGGCCGCCCAGCAGAGTCGCGTTGGCGCAGCCGCTGGCAAAGGTCCACTTGCCCGTGACCCGGTAGCCGCCCTCGACGGCAACCGCCTTGCCCTGGATGCCCGCTCCCCAGGCCAGCACCGCATCGGCGGGGCCGAACAAGCGCCGCGCAGCCTCGGGCCTCAGGTAGGCAGCCGCCATCGCGCAGCCCGACCCCTGCCCCAGGCACCACGCCGTGCTGGCATCGGCGCTGGCGATCACCTCGATCACCTGGGCCAGCGTCTTGAGGTGCAACTCGTCGCCGCCGAGCGAGCGGGGCAGCAGGATGCGGAAGAGCCGCGCCTCGTGCAGCGCCGCGACGACGTCGGCCGGGAGCGCACGGTCAGCTTCGATCCGAGAGGCGGAGGCGCGCAGCAGTTCCGACACGCCGTGCGCGCGTTTCACGGCATCCGGTCGATCCTCGATCTGTCCTGTGCCTTGCCTGCCCATGTCGTGTCGACCTCAATCGTACTGGTTGCGACCGCTGGCGCGGCCCGCTCAGTCGGCGGGTTTGGCCCTGGCGGATGGCCGCTGCTCGAGCTTGGCGCGGAGCAGGGGGAGCCGGTCGTTGCCGAAGTACATGTCGTCCCGATCGAGGTAGATGGTGGGCGACCCGAAGCCGCCGCGCTCCATCAGCTCGTCCGTGTTGGCCCGGAGCTTGTCCTTGACGGCCTGCTGCGCGATGCCGGCGAAAAAGCGCTGCGGGTCGATCTCTGCTCTGCGGCAGACCTCGGTGAGGACCTCGTCCTTCGATATGTCCTGGTCGTCGCGCCAGTAGGCCTCGAAGGCGGCGCGCGCGAACCTGGGCAGCGCGCCCTCCGGCTCGAGGAGGATGCAGCCGCGCATGGCCTTGACGCTGTTCACGGGAAATACGCTCGGCCGCATCTTGATCTCGAGGCCCGCCAGGCGTGCCCAGTCGGCGATGTCCTTCTTGTAGTAGCGCGTCTTGGCCGGCACCGGCTTCTCGCGGGTCTGATAGACGCTCGGATTGACGGTGTTGAAGATCCCGCCCACCAGGATCGGGCGCCAATGGATGTCCTCGCCGAACTCGCGGGCGAGGGGTTGAATGTTGTGGAACGCGAGATACGTCCACGGGCTCGAGCAGTCGAAGAAGAATTCAATCACGCGCGCGGTCCTTCGTTGCCTGAAGTGAACCTATCTAGCATTACGCGCGGGTGGTGGCACAGTCTGGCTGTGCAGCGCGGCCGACGAGAAGTGCGGGGACATGCCGGGACCCCGATCTAGGCGCGTTGACCTCGCCGCATGAAGCAGGCCAGCGGCAAGGCCGCCAAGGCCGTGAAGGCCATCATGTAGAAGGCATTGACGTAGCCGATCATCGCCGCCTGGCGACGGATTTCGTTGGAAAGCCGCATCAGCCCGGTCGCCGTTTCGACGTTCCAGGCCTCCGGCAGCGCAGGAAAGCCCATCTCCCTCCGGTAGGGCGTGATGAACTCGGTCATGCGCGCGTAGTTGGAGGCGGTAGACCGCACCAGCACGAGCACCGCCATCGATATGAACAGGCTGGAGCCGAAGTTGCGCATCATCGTGAATACGGCCGCCCCCTCGGTCAGGTGGTGCCGCGGCAGTGTAGCGAACGCCATCAGGGTCATCGGCGTGAAGGCGACGCTCTGCCCCAGACCCATCATGAAGTGGCTCCAGAACACGCTCGAACTCGGTGACGTTGATGTCGAATTGCGCCATCCAGAATCCGCCCGCCGACTGAATGGCCAGCCCCGCCGCGATCGCCAGCCGCGGAGCGATGCGCGTCAGCTGCACGATGAAGAAGAAGGCCGTCCAGTTGCCCAGTCCGCGCGCGGCGATCAACACGCCGATGACGTTGTCGGGATAGTCGCGCAGATCGTGCAGCAAGCTTGGAAACAGCACGAGGCTGGTGAAGTTCAAGGTGCCCATGACGAAGGCGATGACTGTACCGATCGCGAAATTGCGGTCGAGCAGCATGCGCGGGTTGAGAAACGGTCGATCGGCCGTCAGGCAATGCGCCACGAAGATCCAAAACGCCAGCGAGCCTACGAGTGCGCACAAGACGATCTCCCGCGACTCGAACCAGTCCAGGCGCTGGCCGCGATCGATGATCAGCTGCACGGCAACGATGGCGACGGAGAGCGCGATGAAGCCGATCCAGTCGAAGGTGATGCGACTGGGCTTGCTGTGCTCGGCAAGCGCGAACCAGATGCACACCAGCGCGCATATGCCGGGCGGAACGACCATGAAGAACGCCGCGCGCCAGTTGTAGGCTTCGGTGGCGGCGCTACCCAGGATCGGTCCGACCACGGGGCCGAACACGGCGCCCACGCCCCACATCATCAGCGCGATGGGCTGCAGATGCGGCGGGAAGGTCGCAAGCAGGACGGCCTGGCCCATGGGCATGATCGGCCCGCCGAAAAAGCCCTGGGCGACGCGGGCCATGATCAGGGTCTCGAGACTGCCCGCCAGTCCGCACAGGAATGAGGAGATGGTGAACCCAAGCACCGTGAAGAACATCAGGTTGCGCCAGCCCAGGCGGCTGGACAGCCAGCCGGTCATCGGCGTGGCGATCGCGGTTGCAACCAGGTTCAGCGTGATGACCCAGGAAATCTCGTCCTGCGTCGCCGAGAAGGTGCCGCGCACCTGAGGCAGCACCAGGTTGGCGAGCGTGATGGTCATGCCGAACAGCATGTTCGACAGCTGCACCATCAGCACGATCAGCCACTGCCGGCCGCTGATGCTGAAGAAGCCGCCTGGCGCGGTCGTGGCGGTCATACCGGTGGCGTTTCCTCAGGGGGGCCTGCTGACCCTCTTTCCGAGCCTGCATAGCAGATCCAGAGGAGGGGCAGATAACGCCGGGGTGCACACCCGCCCTGCACGGAGGATATGCTCGCTGGCCGGCCACCATGTTGCGGCGCACCCTTGACGGGCCGCATCAGGCGCCCGTTAGCTTGGGGGCAAAGAGCCCAAGGCAAGTCGCAAACACGCGTTGCCCGAGTGGGCAATCAGCCCACCGGGGGGAAATCTGTGCATCTCTTGGGAGCCGCGCTGGCGATCCTGTCGGCGGCGACGTTTGCCCTCACCAACGCCACGGGTCGCCGCGGGGTCATCACCGGCACGCCGGCACAAGGCATGGTCATCAGCATGCCGGTGGGCCTTGCGTGCTTTGTGGTCTTCGCGCTCGTGACGGGCGCTACCCAGTACCTTGGCCGGTTTGGCGGCACAGCGGTTGGCTCGCTCTCGGCCGCCGGCGTTCTGCATTTCGTGCTCGGGCGCTATTGCAACTTCCGCGCAAGTCAAGCGGCCGGCGTGAACCTGACGGCACCCGTGGTCCAGCTCAACTCGGTGGTCACGCTCGTGCTGGCGGTCGTCATCCTCCGCGAGCCCTGCACGATCCTGCAGGTCGTGGGCGCCGTCCTGATGGTCTCGGGATCGCTCGTCACGCAGAGGTCTTCGCAGGCCGCCGAGGCCGGCAAGTCGTTCACGCCGCGCACTGCGCTTGGCTTCTTCTTTGCCTTCATCGCCGCGCTCGCCTACGGCACGTCGCCCATTATCGTACGCCAGGCGCTGCAGAATGTGGGGGCCCTGAGCGGACTGGCCGGGGGTGCGATCGCCTACGCGGCAGCGACCGTGGCCGTCACCCTCGGGCTGCTCATTCCGTCCCTGCGCCGCAACGTGCTGGCGGTCAGAAGCGAAAACGCGCGCTGGTTCGTCTACTCGGGCGTCTTCGTCGCAGGCGCCCACGGCTTCCTCTACTCCGCCCTCGCGGTCGCGCCCATCATGCTTGTCGCACCGCTCCTCCAGCTCGCCTTGGTCTTTCGGTTCCTCTTCGCGGTCATGCTCAACCCCCACCACGAGGTCTTCGGCTTCCTGGTCGTCGTCGGCACGGCCGTATCCATCGTCGGCGCGTGCGCCATCGCCATCGACACCCAGCTCATCCTGCACGCGCTATCCGTGCCGGAGCCACTCGCCGGTCTGCTGGGCTCGCGGCTGTGAGCAGCCTGAAAGCGACGGCAATCGCCGCGTCGGCTGTCATATGGCGGAGTTGCGCCCTTGTGGATCGTGGGCCATGCGCGATGGCGAGCGGGCGGGTTTGGAGGCAAACTCGATAATGTTCTGACGACGGATGGCGAGCAAGTGCCGGCTTGCGGCGCGGGGTGATACTGATGATGAGCAGAATGCGCCTCATCCTGGGTTTGCCCGTCGCCGTGGCGTGGCAATGCGCGCGGCGCGTATCCAGGGAAATTCGCCTGGGCACCTCGCCGCGCTGGTGGCCGGCCTATGCGATCGAGACGGCGTGGTCGGAGATGGGGGTGACCAAAAGGAGATGGCAGCGGGCCCGATCCCGGTGAGCAATCTGGACGCCGTTGGGGTCGTGGTCAGGATAGGCCGACTTCAAGCAAATTCCGCTAAATCAATGAGTTCTGGCGACTCCTGGCGGAGACGGAGGGATTCGAACCCTCGATACGCCTTTACAGCGTATAACGGTTTAGCAAACCGCCGCCTTCAGCCACTCGGCCACGTCTCCGGCGGCTACAGCGTATAGGTGCGGCCATCCGGAAAGGCAAGGCTGGGTGCCGTCCGTGCGCGAGACGATTGCCCTGCAGAAAGAGGCGCCAGCTGCGCTAATGGTCGGCGCTACCCGGAAACCAGATCCTTGCGATCTGCTCGGCCGTGCGCCGCAGGCGCGGCAGATGCGACTTGCACGCATTGAGGGAAAGGCGGGGTTTGGGCCCGTGCACCGTAAGCGCCGCGGCGGCCCGGCCGTGCCTATCCCGGATCGGCACCGCCACGGCGATGAAATCGCGTTGGGATTCCTCATCATTGAGGCCGAAACCGCGCTTGCGCACCCGTGCGAGGTCGGCTTCGAGCGCCGGGCGGCGCGTGATGGTTTTCGGCGTGCGTGCCTTGAGCTTGCCGGTTCCAAGCAAGCGCTTCAGCAATCCGGCATCCAGGTCCGCCAGCATGACCTTGCCGCCGGCAAAGCAATGGGCACCGGCGTGGTCGCCAACCGACAGGTGCAATCGCAACGCGTGCCGCGACTCGCAGAGCTCCACGACCGCGTAGTCGCGCCCATCCAGGACGCCTATGGTGCAGGACTTCTTGGGTCTCATCCACGAACTCCTGCAGCAGTGCGCGCACCGGCGCTCCCTGGTTTCTGGACCGCAGGGTTGCCAGACTGAGAGCGGTGAGACGCGGGCCGACCGTGATGTGCCCCGGCGGATCACGCACCAGGAGCCCTTCGTCCTCGAGCTGCTGCAGCCGCCGGTGGACCGTTCCTCGAGACTCCCTCAGCCGCGCGGTCAAGTCGGGCGGACTGACCGGATGCGGATACTCGAGAACGGCATCGATCATGGCCAGCGCCTTTTTCAGCGCACTCGTGGCTTTCGGCATCTCTTGTGAATCGTTCCGGTGGCGGGACCAACGAAAGCAATGGGCGACGGCGGGCCGCCTCGAGCAATGCCTGGGCTGGGTAACATGGAAATGGGGGACACGCGAGATCTTTGTGCGGATCGCTGCAATACTTACGGGCAAAGGGATCGGGTGGTCGCCCCGCACGGTGCCCAAGCATTGGTGGAAGCGGGCGCGCCGGCGATCATCAGGTCCTTCGGCGGCCTTGGGCGTTCGGTCCGGCACTCGGCCTCATTGCCCTGCGAGCCGGCGATTTCGTCTCTCCGAACGGGCAGCGGATCGGCTATGAATAGTCCCGCCAATCACGCATTTGGCCGTATGTCGAGAAGCGGCATCGTTGTCGCGCACAATGCAGGCGATATTGCCCAGGCCGCTTCTTTTGCGACGGAAATGCGCAAGCGCGGCTTCGCTTCGGTTTCTCCGGCCCAATAGCCTCTTAGAGCAGGATCGCTCCGGATGGAACGGCCTTGCCTCGATAGCGCCGTTTCGGCCGAAGCGCGAATCCTGCTCTATCCAATATCTTGAGAGCAAGATTCACGTTCCATGATCGAAGCCAAGTGCTTCGATCAGAAACGATCTTGCTCTTAGACGTTGATAGACGCTGACGACACGAAAAGCCGCGCCAGCCAGGGCGCCGGCGCATGTCAACGCCAAACGGAAACCTCTGGGTTGCGGAAGCGCACGCTTGATGCTTTTTGGCAACGTCGGCGGGCGAATATAGGCGGTCTGGTGTCAATCAAGGCGACCGGAAGAAAATTTTGCCGTGTGTGCGCGGCAACACATCGAAGATCCACGACATTGACAGTGTACATCGTTTAGAATAACTTGCGCCTGAATTTGCCGAATGCCATGCGATGTGGCGATCAAATCGAGCGACTTGCCACATGCGCCGCTATGAGCAGTAATTGACCGGATAAAGAGGTTTGGCCATGTTGACTCGAGCAGCCCTCCAGGTTGACGAGATCGGTTTTCTCATGTTGGACATAGCTGCAGCGCACATGATTATCGCCTCGAGTTGAGCGCTGCGATCGCTGCACGCTCACAATCGGTCGCCGAGTCGTTTGACGCGTTCGTCACCCTCCTCCCGTATCAGGAATGCCGTGCGGGAGAATGGCGATCGGAGAAATGTTCGGGGATGGCGGAGATAGAGGTCGAGGCACGCAATATGGTTGAGGACGATGATACGCTGCCGCTGGATGACGTTTCCAAGGCGCGCAAGGCGGCGGTGGATCGGCTGGTCGGCTCAAGGCTCCGGCTTTGCCGCGAGATGCTCGGCTGGGCCGCTGAGGACATGGCCGATGTCCTCGGCCACGATCTGGCCCGCCTGGATGACTACGAGAACGGCCGCATCAGGGTTCCGCCTGCGGACCTGGCGGGCATTGCACGAAGCCTGCAGATTCCGGTTATCTGGTTCTTCGTCGGATTGATAAGTCCGGAGGGAGATCTGGCGCGCCTGGCGAAAGAGCGCCATAGCCGCGCGGCCTCGGAAGAAGAAAACGTCGCCCGACAGCAACTGTCGCTCCTCAACGAGGAGCTGAACAGGATCGACGATCCCTCGATCCGGATCATGCTGGTCGACATGGCGCGCGGCCTGGCGAGCCATTTCCGGTGAGTCGCGCAGGTCTACTGCCGCGCAAGTCTACTGCTGCGGCGTCATGTACTTGAGCGCGGCGCCGGAGACGGCGCCGCCCACCACGCACGGGATGCCGACCTCGACGTGGCCCATGGCGCCCGCGACGATGCAGCCCAGCGCCAGCGCCGTCTGCCCGGCCTGTCCCCACCACTGGACGTTGCGAACCGAAGCCGGCCCCTTGAGCTTGAGCTGGTTGATGGCGGCGAGCGCGTCCTTGCGCACGGGCCCGAACTCGAAGGTCTCGGCGGCGTCGATGACTTCGCGCAGCACGGCGCGCGTCGCCTTGTCCTCGTAGCGCATGGCGGCCTTGAGCATGTCGAGCAGCTCCTTGTCGCGCGAGGCGTTGGTGGCGAGCGACAGCTTGGCCATGCTGCCGACCGTGAGCCGCTCGACGTTGTCGGGGTCTTTGGCCCAGGTCAGCACGGACACCATGCGCACGATCGGCTCATGCGACCCAGTCGCGAAATACATGCCCCAGAGCATGTCGAGCGGCGCAGGCCCGGCATCGAGGGCGACCTGCTTGAGCGTGGGGAGCTTGCCGTAGACGAAGCGCTCGATCAGCGCCTGGCGCGCGGGCATGCGCTCGACGAACTTGAGCATCAGGCCCTTCCAGTCGGGAAGACCCGAGTAGGCGATGGCCCGGACGATGGCGACCTGGTCGCTCGGCGGCATCGGAAACATGCCGGCGACCAGCTTCTCCGCCGTCTTGGGATTGACCTGCAGCACGCCGGCCATGAAGCCGACGTAGACGCCGGCCGTATCCAGGTCGCGGAAGAGGCCGAGCTCGCTCATGGCGTGGACGGCGATCGGCACCTTCGCGGGCTGCGGCTTGGTGCGGTAGCCGTTGATGAAGCGAAGGAGATCCTCCGAGGAGGTGAACACGGCGGTCGGCTTGTCGGGCAGGTGCCTCTTGCGAGGCTTGGCCGCGGCCCCCTGGGCGCAAGACAGGATGAGCGCCAGGATCACGGCGATTGCGGAACGCATACCTTCCCCCGTGCGTGTTGGCGCCACGTGCAGGCTGCAGAAAAAGAACCGCAGGTGGCGGATTTGTGGCGCATTTGGCCCAGGGCCGCTTTGCGTGCGGCCGGCGGCGCTCGTGCTTAACGCACAGCCGTCGCGTCCAACCGCGAATGGCACCGCTGCCGGCTTGGCGTCAACGACATCCGAGGTGCCGGTAATGGGTTGGTGACCGAAGGGGTCAGCTGCCGTCCTTGACGACGGAGATGTCGGGGGCGTCCTCGTTCTTCATGCCCTGCACGTGGTAGCCGGCATCCACGTGGTGCACCTCGCCGGTGACGCCGCGCGACAGGTCGCAGAGCAGGTAGAGGGCCGCGGAGCCGACCTCCTCGATGCTCACCGTGCGGCGTAGCGCGGAGTTGTACTCGTTCCACTTCAGGATGTAGCGGAAGTCGGCAATGCCGGAGGCCGCCAGCGTCTTGATCGGGCCCGCCGAGATGGCGTTGACGCGGATGCCGCCCTTGCCGAGGTCGGCGGCGAGGTAGCGCACGCTCGATTCCAGCGCCGCCTTGGCCACGCCCATGACATTGTAGTGGGGCATGACCTTCTCGGCGCCATAGTAGGTGAGCGTCAGCAGAGAGCCCCCGGCACTCATCAGCTTCTCGGCGCGCTGAGCGAGCGCCGTGAAAGAGTAGCAGGAGATCAGCATGGTCTGCGAAAAGTTCTTCTCCGAGGTGTCGACATAGCGCCCGTCGAGTTCGCCCTTGTCGGAGAAGGCGATGGCGTGCACCAGAAAGTCGAGCTTGCCCCATTCGCGCGACAGGGCAGTGAACACCGCGTCCATCGAGGCATTGTCGGCCACGTCGCACGGCAGCACGAGCGTGGAGCCCACCTCCGCGGCGAGCGGCTCGACACGCTTCTTGAGCGCATCGCCCTGATAGGTGAAGGCGAGCGTGGCGCCTTGCGCTGCGGCGGCCTTGGCGATGCCCCAGGCGATCGACCGGTTGTTGGCGACCCCCATGATGAGCCCGCGCTTGCCCTGCATCAGCGTGCCGGCGGGGATGTCGACGCCGGTGGCAGCACCCGTCATGTCCCCCGGCCCTTTCACTGGTTGGCTTTGCGCGCGCTGGAGCGATTTCGCGCGCATCCTACACCAACCGCCCCCTCGGTCCAGCTACACGCATGATGCCATGACCAGGGGCCCAAATTGACCGGCTGGCGGCCTCGATTGGGCTCCTATCCGCGCCCGAACTCGGCTGGATTTTCTTTCCTTGTCGGTTGGTCTAGAGCAAGATCGTTTCTGATCGAAGCGCTTGGCTTCGATCATGGAACGTGAATCTTGCTCTCAAGATGTTGGATAGAGCAGGATTCACGCTTCGGCCGAAACGTCGCGATCGAGGCAAGGCGATTCCATCCGAAGCGATCCTGCTCTAGATATGCTGGCCTTTTCCTTGGGGGGAAATCATGTCTCGTACACCGATCCGTCAGGCGGCGGCTGCGGCCGCCGGTCTTGCGCTTGTCATCCTCGCCGGCGCCGTCACGAGCCCTGCACAGTCGCAGACGAGCCGCACCGAGATCGCGCGCGGCAAGTATCTCGTCGGCTTCGGCGGCTGCAATGATTGCCACACGCCCGGGTACTTCTTCGGCAAGCCCGACGCGGCCCGCTTCCTCGGAGGCTCCGAGGTCGGGTTCGAGATACCCGGCCTCGGCGTCTTCCATGGGCCCAATCTGACGCCGGACAAAGAGACGGGGCTCGGCAAGTGGAGCAAGGCGCAGATCGTCACCGCCCTGCAAACGGGGGCGCGGCCCGATGGACGTGTGCTGGCGCCGATCATGCCGTGGAAGGCATTCGCCAACCTGAGCAAGGCAGACGTGAACGCGATCGCCGCCTATCTCAAGAGCCTCAAGCCCGTGAGCAACAAGGTGCCGGGCCCGTTCGGACCCAAGGAGAAGCCGACCTCGTTCGTCATGAAGATCGTGCCGCCGGAGAAATGACGCTCACCGCTCCTCGCGCACATATTGCTGCAGCTTGCGCTCTTCCCAATTCGCGATCGCCCGCGATGTGCGCGCGGAGACGGCAAGCCCATGCGCCAAGAGACCGATACCCCAGCCGAACAGCGCCCACAGCATCCACCACGGGGGACCGGTCAGGAAATTCACGATGGCGAGGCCCGCCATCACGAGCACGAAGACGGTGAGGTGAACGTAGAAGCCCTTCAGCGCTGCAACGCGCCGCCTGGCACGGGCGAGCTTCTTATCCTCGGGCGAGGGACTGGGTGAAAGGTCGGTGACGGACACAACGGGCTCCACTGGGCTCCACTTGGGCGGCAAGATGCATCGGGCGGCGACCACGGCGCCACGATACGTATATAGGGTTCTTCGGCACCGTTAAAAGTTGAGCAGCAAGATCACGCCGATGATGATGAGCCCGATGCCGGCCGCGTCGCGCGAGGCCAGGCTCTGCTTGAAGAGGTTGCGCGACAGAACCTGGGCGAACAGGATCTCGACCAGCGCCAAGGTGCGCACCTTGGCGGCTGTCTCCAGCGCGAAGGCCAGATACCACATCTGCGAGGCGAAGGCGCCCATGAAGCCCGCGAACAGCGATGGCCGCCAGGCCCGGAAGATGGCCATCAGGACGGGGCGGTCGGCAAGCGCGAGGTAGGCGGTCAGGATCACGGTCTGGATGGAGAGCCCCAGCACCAGCGTGGTGGAGGCGCCTACGACGAAGTTGGGCGCCTTCAACGCCAGGATGCCGCCGCGGTAGCCGATGGCGGCAATGGCAAACAGCGCGCCCGAGCCGATGCCCAGCGCCGCCGGCTTCCAGGAGAACGCCTCCTCGCTGCCGGCCTTTGTCTTGGGCCACGATATGAGGAGCACGCCGGCGGTGGCGACGATGATCGCCAGGATCTGGCCCGGCGTCAGCCTGTCGCCGAGAAAGGCCAGACCGAAGATCGCCACCTGCACCGGCTCGGTCTTGGAATAGGCCGTCGTGACGACGAAGGATCGCGCCTGCATGGCGGCTAGCAGGAGCGCGGTGGCGGCGATCTGGGCGAGCGCGGCCGCGCTCGTCCAGGTGATGGTCGCGCTGTTGAGCTCAGGCACCGGCACGCGCGTTGCGGCGAGCACGAGCGTCAGGAACAGGATCGCGAACGGCAGGCCGAAGAGGAAGCGCACGTGGGTGGCGCCGACCGTGCCGAGCGTGGTGGTCAGCTCCCTCTGCATGGCGTTGCGCAGCACCTGGCCGCCGGACGCGATGACCGTGAAGACCGCCCATAACCACGACATGGAAGTTGCTCCCCCAGCCCCGCAATCGGGCCGGTGCCGGACATAGAGGGAAGGGCGAGGCTGCGCAACGGGCGGTCAGGTATGCGCGCGCGGCGCGATGCTGGAGGACGCGGCGAGGGACTGCGCGCGTGCTTCGGCCGCCGGCGTGCGGATGGCGCAAAAAGCTCCGTGCCGTGGCCTTCTCGACCGCGCATATCGACGTGCGGCAGCCAGCTCTTCGCACGCGGATTGCCAAGGGTGCGGGCCGCTCGCCCTGCGAGGGCTCGCGGGCGATCTGTGGGCGCCCCTGGCGTTCTTCTTGTGCGGGCGCGCGCACCTGGCCATGGGAGGCGCGTCACGGGGTGGGGCATCGGCTGGTTGACCAGGCGTTTACTGTGTAGTACACACTCAACATGACCGGCTTCGGCGACTACGTCCGCACGGTGCGCGAGACCCGCGCCCAGAAGGACCCGCGGTTCAGCCTCCGACAGGTGGCCACCCGCATCGACGTCGAACCCGCCTACCTGAGCAAGGTGGAGCGCGGCCTCGTATCGCCGCCTTCGGAGGGCACCATCCTCAGGCTGGCCGCCGATCTGGGCGAGGACCCCGACATGCTGCTCGCGCTGGCGGGCAAGGTGTCGAGCGATCTGCAGAGGATCATCCTGCGCCGGCCGAAACAGTTCGCAGAGCTGATCCGGCAACTGAAGGATGCGCCGGACCACGCCATGCTCAAGCTCGTAAGGGAGGTGCGCGACGGCAACTGGTGACGATCAGAGATAAGGCAAACTGAAGGACGCGTGATGATTACGCTCGAAGGCTCGTCTCTCTGTTTTCGCTTTCCGCAAGTCCACGACCACGCCAGGACGGAGATCCATTTCCAAAGAACGCTGCGCATTCCCGACGACGGCAAGCACTATCCCCTTCCCCCCGGCCTCGGCCGCTTCCCGCTCGAGCACGTGGAGGACTACGCCAACCGAATCCCGCGGGCCTGGAGCGAGCGCGGCGGCGTGATGCTGCCGCTCTACCAGGCCGAGGCGATGTGGATCGCGTTTGCGCGCGCGGGCGAGAGCTACCCCTGCGCCATCAAGATCGCCGCCGGCAAGATCAATGCGGTGAGCGGCAAGTCCTGGAAGCCCGAGTTCGACAGCGCCGACCACGACTATGTCGTCGTGCCGGAGCAGCCGTGGCTCGACGGCTTCTGCGTGGCCAAGGACGTGATCCGCCAGTTCGTGGCGATGCCGCTCGGGGCGGGCTACTCGGTGGAGGAGCAGATCACGGGCAAGCCCGAGCACGGCGGCCTGCAGGTGCTCGTCTATCCCATGAAGAAGGAGCGCTACGAGCCGATCCGGATTGCCCGCGAGGCGGCACGTCGCGAGCGGGCGCAATCGCGCGCCCGCATGTACTGCGTGGATGCATCCTCCATGAGCATGGGCCGGCGCAGGATGGCGGCAGCACCCGCGCCGGCACAGGCGATGGCGCTCGCCGCCGGCGGTCGCATGACGCAGCAGATCTACAAGGACCCCTACGGTCTCGAGGCCTGGGACCAGACGGTGTCGAGCCGCTGCTTCGTCACGCTCATCGATGCGGTTGGGTGGCGGGAGATCACCGGCGCCTCCCCACCCACCAGGCCGCCGACGGCGGCCGACTACTGCAAGGCCGGGCTGCCGTGGTTCGACTACTACGCGGCGGATCTGGAGGCGCTTGGTGGCGCCGCCGCGCTGACCAAGGTCAAGAGCGTGGCCGAGATGGCGGCGGAGAAGGGCGAGCAGGTGCTGGGGCCCGACGGCGATGTCGACCCCGCGACCGTCATTGCGCTCGGGCCGGGCAAGACCAAGCAGCAGAAAGCGCGACCGGTGCGCGAGTGCCAGGTTTAAGGCCGTCCTAGAGCAAGATCGTTTCTGATCGAAGCACTTGGCTTCGATCATGGAACGTGAATTTTGCTCTCAAATCTATGATGTAGAGCAGGATTCACGCTTCAGCCGCCACGTTGCAAATGAGGCAAGGTGATTCAATCTGAAGCGATCCTGCTCTAGGCGGCCCTCCCGGCGGGCCCTCGCGCGGCTCCATTTGAGGCTAAGCGCGGGGGCCCGTTGCCCCAAGCCGAACGAGATCATCCGCCGACGAAAATGCGCGCCCCCATCGGGAGGCGCATCAGTCATGCGCGGACGTCCGGGGTGAGGACGTGGAAGCTTGCATGGTGTTTAACATAGCGTCTCGAGCAACGCCCTGAAGGCCGCAAGCCGGGATACAATTGCAGACAGGCTGCGGCACTACCCCCTCGCCAGATGGCTCTAGCATGGATGCCGGTCAACTTGCCGACAGTCTTTCTCCGGCACGCCGCTATTTCATTTTGGCAACCGTCGTAGCGGCCTGCTCGCTCTACTCGACGGCGTTGCTCACCACGTCGACTATTTTGCCGCAAATGCAGGGCGCCATGTCGGCAACCCAGGATGAGATCGCCTGGGCGATGACCTTCAACATCCTCGCAACCGCCGTCGTGACGCCGATGACGGGCTGGCTGGTCGGCCGCTTCGGCAGCAAGAGGGTGATGCTGTGGGGAGTGCTCAGCTTTTCGCTGGCGACCTTGATGTGTGGGTTTTCCCAATCGCTCGAGATGCTGGTGCTGTGGCGCATCATCCAGGGTGGCGCCGGCGCGCCCGTGGTGCCCCTGTCGCAAACCATCCTGCTCGACACGTTCCCGCGCCACCAGCATGGCATGGTGTTGTCGATCTTTGGAATGGCTGTCGGTGTGGCTCCTGTCATCGGCCCCATGTTCGGTGGCTATCTCGCCGAGGCCTACAGTTGGCGCTGGTCGTTCCACATGCTGGTGCCGGTCGGCCTGCTGGCGTTCGTGGGCCTGCGATTCGCTCTGCTCGCCGATACCAGGGCCGTGAAGACCCAGCTCGACTGGACCGGGTTCCTGGCGCTGGCAAGCGCCATGGCGGCAGTGCAGCTCGTCCTCGCGCGCGGGGTGCGTCTCGACTGGTTCCAGTCGACGGAAATCATTGTCGAGTGCTTCATCGCGGTGCTGGCGTTCTACGTCTTTATCGTTCACTGCCTGACCAGCCGCACTCCATTCCTGAATTTGCGGTTGCTGGCCGACCGCAACTATTCCATCGGGCTCGTCCTGGTGACGCTCTACGGCATGCTCAACTTCACGCCCATGGTGCTGTTGCCGCCGCTCTTGCAGCAGCAGGCAGGATTTCCCGACACGCTGGTCGGGCAGGTGATCGGGTGCCGCGGCGTGGGCATGACGGTCGGCTTTCTGGTCGCGGGGCTCTGCAGCAGGATCGACCCGCGCATCGGCATGAGCGTGGGCTTTCTGATCCAGGTCGCGTCGGGGCTCTGGATGCTCACGTTCGACCTCAACGTCACCATGGACATCCTGATCTTGAACAGCCTGATCCAGGGGTTCGCAGTCGGCACCATCTGGGTACCGCTGTCGGTCGTCACCTTCGACACGCTCGCGCCAAGCAACCGTGCGGAGGCGGCCTCCGTATTCCATTTGCTGCGCAACATCGGCTCGAGCTTCTTTATTTCGCTGTCGATTGCTGAGATCGTGCGTGCGACGGGGGCGAACTACAGCCGAATGACGGAGATGATCTCGCCCTATAACCCGACGCTGTCGCTGCCGTCGGTGGCGGGCGGATGGAACTTCGACAGCGCATCGGGCCTCGCCAAGGTCGCCAAGGAGATTGCGCGCCAGGCAACGATGCTCGGGTACTTGAACGCCTTCATGATGTACACGATTGCATCCGGGCTGGCGGTGGCACTGGTCATGATGGTCCGGCGCAACAAGCGCGGGTTCGGGTCCTCGTCCTGAGCTTGTCGAAGGACGGGTTACGCGCACCGATGCCGTGGTTCGACAAGCTCACCACTGGGTTCGGCACGTGTCGGCTTGGCTCAACCCAAATCGGAAGACCGCTAGCCGCTTTTGTCGCGGCCGAACATCTTGGCCAGGAAGCCGGCCGACTTCGCCGGCTCAGCCGCCGCTGCAGCGGGTGACGCCGTCGGCGCGGGCGTTGCCGGCGCGACATAGGGGCGCGCGCCGGTGGCGGCGGCTTCTATCGGCCAGCGCGAGGGCACCTTGCCCAGCGCGGCGAGAATCCGCTCCGGCGTGAAGGGCTGGGCGAACACCTTGGTGCCGAAGGGCCGCAAGGCATCGTTGATGGCGTTCATGATGGCGCCCGGCGCACCCGCCGTGCCGGCCTCGCCCGCGCCCTTCGCCCCCAGTAGCGACTCCTTCGTCGGCGTCTCGACATGGCCGACCTCGATGTCGGGCATCTCCGCGGCCATGGGCACGAGGTAGTCGGCGAGAGAGCCCGTCATCAGCTGGCCCTCGGGCGAGTAGATGCAGTGCTCGTAGAGCGCGCCGCCGATGCCCTGCACGATGCCGCCGCGCACCTGCTCCTCGACCAGCAGCGGATTGACGATGCGCCCGCAGTCCTCCACGCACCAGTGCTTGAGGAGCCTGACGATGCCGGTGTCGACGTCGACCTCCAGGTAGGCCGCCTGCACGCCGTTGGTGAAGGCGAAGGGATACTGCTTGGTGATGAAGTGGCGCGTCTGCATCAGCTCGCGCGACAGGTCGGGGGGGAGCGTGTCGCCGCGGAAGTAGACGATGCGGGTGAGCTCGGCGAGCGGCATGCGCGGTTTGCCCGTCGCCTTCTCGACGATCTCGCCGTTGACAAGGTCGAGCGTGTCGGGCGCGGCCTGCAGCATGGCGCCGGCCACCTCGAGCGCGGCACCTTTCACCGCGATGCCGGCCTGCAGGGCCGCCTCGCCGCCGATGCCGGTGCCGCGGCAGGCCCAGGTGCCGCCGCCGTAGGGGGTGGTCAGCGTGTCGCCGGTGATCACCCTGACCCGCTCGATGGGCACGCCCACGGCCTCGGCCACGATCTGGCGGATCATGGCCTCCGTGCCCTGGCCCTGCTCGGTGACGCCGGTCGCTGCCTGCACCGAGCCGTCGGGATCGATGCGCACGGTGCAGCCGTCCTGCGCCGAGATCGGCGCGCCGCCCATGCCGTACATGAAGGGGCTGGGGTTGGTGAGCTCGATGAAGGTCGCCAAGCCGATGCCGCGATGGATGCCTTTGGCGCGCAGCTCTGCCTGCTCGGCGCGCAGGCTGTCGTAGTCCATCATGGCGATGAGCTTGTCGAGGGAGGCCTGATGCGACAGGCCCTCGAACTTCATGCCGGCGGGCGAGGTGCGCGGGTAGCTGCCGTCCGCCATCAGGTTGCGGCGGCGGAACTCGATCGGATCGAGGCCGAGCGCCTCGGCGGCGAGGTCGACGAGGCCTTCGGTGACGGCGGTGGCGATGGGGTGGCCGACGGCGCGGTACTGGCAGGTGGGCGTCTTGTTCTGCAGCACCACCGTGGTCCTGGCGCGGTAGTTGGGGAAGTCGTAGGGCCCGCCGATCAGATTGACGACCTGGTTGCCCTCCACCGCACTGGTGCGCGGATAGACCGAGTAGGGGCCGATGCCGGTCAGATCGTCGACGTCGACGGCGGTGATGCGCCCCTGCGCGTCGACGGCCATGCGCCCGGTGATGCGGTGGTCGCGGGCGTGGATGTCGGAAGAAAAACTCTCCAGCCGGTCGGCGATGAACTTGACCGGGCGGCCCATGATCCTGGCGATCACCGCCACCGCCACCTCGTCGGGGTAGACGTGAACCTTGATGCCGTAGCTGCCGCCGACGTCGGTGCAGATCACGCGCACGTCGCCCTCGGGCAGGCGCATGTGCTTGGCGAAGATCGCCTGCATCATGTGCGGCGCCTGGGTGGCGTGATGCACGGTGAGCTTGGCGGACGCGCGGTTGTAGTCGGCCAGGATCGAGCGCGGCTCCAGCGTGACGCCCGTGTGGCGGGCGCTGTGGAAGGTGGCCTCCACGACCTTGTGGGCTCCCCTGAAGGCGTCGTCGACCTGGCCGGCCTCGTTGACGCGCTGGAAGCAGAGGTTGTCGCCGAGATCGGGATGGATCACCGGCGTGCCGGGCGCGAGCGCGGTCTCCATGTCGACGGCGGCCGGCAGCGGCTCGTAGGAGACGGCGACCTTGGCGGCGGCATCCTCGGCGACGGCGCGGCTCGTGGCCACGACGGCCGCCACCGCCTCGCCGACCCAGGTAGCGCGATCGAGCGGCAGGGGATGCTGGGGCGCGGACTTCATGCCCTTGAGATGCGCCAGCGTCCCGACCCAGGGATCGCAGTGGGGGGCGAGGTCGCGGCCCGTGAAGACGCGCACCACGCCCGCAACGGCGAGGGCCGGTGCGGCATCGATGCCGGCGATCCTGGCGTGCGCATGCGGGCTCCTGACGAAGGCCACGTGCACCATGCGCGGCAGCTCGACGTCGTCGACGTACTGGCCGCGCCCCTCCACCAGCTTGGCCGCATTCGGCCGCGGCACCGACTTGCCGATATAGGAGTTGGGCCGGTCGACCGACCTCGGATCGATGACCTCGCTCATGGGGAGGCTTTCCCGTTGCGCCTGGCGGCGACGGCGGCGATCGCGTCGACGATGGCGTGATAGCCGGTGCAGCGGCAGTAGTTGCCGGCAATGTATTCGCGGATCGTCTCGCGCGTGGGCTGTGGGGTGGTCTTCAAAAGCTCGGCGGCGGTAAGCAGCATGGCGGGCGTGCAGTAGCCGCACTGGCAGGCGTTGCGGGCGATGAAGGCGTCCTGCAGGTCGCGGATCTCGTTCGTCTCGGAGACGCCCTCGATGGTCTCGACCTTGGCGCCGTCGAGCGAGGCGGCGAGCACGAGGCAGCCGCGCACGATATGGCCGTCGACGCGCACGGTGCAGGCCCCGCACACGCCGTGCTCGCAGCCCGTGTGCGAGCCCATCAGGCCGAGGTCGAGGCGCAGGAAATCGACGAGGTGGCGGCGCGCCTCGACGCGGGCCGAGACCGGCTCGCCATTGACCTGGAGCGAGATGTCGACGGCTGTGCTCATGCGGCCCGCTTCTCCTCAACGCCCGTGATGCGATCGAGCGCGCGCGCCAGCAGCACGCGCGCCAGGTGGCGCTTCATCTCGGGGCCGCCGTGCTGGTCGGCGGGCGGGTCCAGGTCGGCATCGAGCGCGGCGTTGGCCGCCGCCATCGTCTCGGCGGTCATCGATTTGCCGGCCAGCGCTTCGATCGTGCGTGCCGCGATCACCGGGCGCTCGGCGACGCCGAAGAATACCAGGCTCGGATCGATCAGCCGGCCCGCGGCGACCTTGGCCCGCGCCGCGATCCCGGCCATGGCGTAGTCGCCGGAGCGGCGGGCGAGCTCGAGAATGACATGCCGCTCGCCCGGCCTCGCCACGGGGAACTCGATCGCGGCGATCAGCTCCTTGTCGTTGAGGGCGGTTTGATAGAGCCCGGTGAAGAACTGGGCGGCCGCGATGCGCCGCTCGCCCTTGGCGGAGCGCGCCACGATCTGCGCCTCGAGCGCGACGCAGCAGGCGGGCAGCTCGGCGGCGGGATCGGCGTAGGCCAGCGAGCCGCCGATGGTGCCGCGGTTGCGGATGGCGGGATGCGCGATCAGGGGCACGGCATCGGCCACCATCGGCAGGTGCTGGCGGACGATGTCGTTTGCCCCGAGCTCGGTATGCGTGGTGAGCGCGCCGACCCTGACCATGTCGCCGGCAAGCGCGATGCCCCTGAGCTCCGCCACGCGCGAGATGTCGATCAGGGTCGAGGGCTCTGAGAGGCGAAAGGCCAGCGTGGCAAGGAGGCTCTGGCCGCCGGCCAGCAGCCGGGAGTCGGGGCCCGCCCCGGTCCACAGCCTGAAGGCTTCATCGAGGGTGGTCGCCCTGAGATAGGCGAAGGGCGGCGCCTTCATGCAGATTGTTCCTCCCGTGGCTGACGTTTTTCGTCAGCCGGCCCACTTTATGGCCCGCTGCCGCGGCCCACAAGGTCCGCCGCCGGCGTCCACGCCAGTGGGCACCGCCCCGCGCCCGCCTGCTACCGGCAGCTCGCTGGCCGGATGGCGCCGACGCCGTGCTGCGGAGGGCGGGCCCTGGCGGACACGTGCATGGGCAGGGGCAATCGGCGACTCGTTCTGCCTATTCCCTATTGCCGACTGCCCTGGGTCGGACCCGCAGGATCTGACCCTTCAGAACATCGCCGGGTGCACGCGGTCGGGCGGGCTGTGGCCGTCGAGGAAGGTCTTGATGTTGATGATCACCTTCTCGCCCATGTCGATGCGGCCCTCGATGGTGGCCGAGCCCATGTGCGGCAGGGCCACCACGCGGTCGCTGGCGATGCAGATCTTCGGGTTCACCGCGGGCTCGTGCTCGAACACGTCGAGGCCGGCGCCGGCGATGTGCGCCGCGCCTCGATCAGGCGGGCGAGCTCGTTCTCGTCGATCACCTCGCCGCGCGCCGTGTTGACGATGTAGGCGGAGGGCTTCGAGAAGCCTCAGCCGCCGCGCCGAGAGCAGGTGATAGGTGCCGGGCGTGTGCGGGCAATTGACGGAGATGATGTCGATGCGCGACCAGCATCTGGTCGAGGCTCTCCCAGTAGGTCGCCTCCAGCTCCTGCTCGACCTCCTCGGCCGACCCGCCGCCGGTTGTGGTAGTGGATCTGCAGGCCGAAGGCCTTGGCGCGGCGCGCGACCGCCTGGCCGATGCGGCCCATGCCGATGATGCCGAGCCGCTTGCCCCAGATGCGGTGGCCGAGCATCCAGGTGGGCGACCAGCCCGCACCAGTGCTTGCTCGTGTCCTTGAGGAAGGCCGTGCCCTCGGCGAGCCGGCGCGGCACGGCCAGGATCAGCGCCATGGTCATGTCGGCGGTGTCCTCGGTCAGCACGCCCGGCGTGTTGGTGACGATGATGCCGCGCACGCGCGCGGTATCGAGGTCGATGTTGTCGACGCCGGTGCCGAAGTTGGCGATCAGCTTGAGCTGCGGGCCGGCCTGGGACAGACAGCGCCCGGTCGAGCCGGTCAGTCACGGTGGGCACCAGGACGTCCGCGGCCTTCACGGCCTCGGTGAGTCGGCGCCGGCTCAGCGGCGTATCGTCGACGTTGAGCCGCGCATCGAACAGCTCGCGCATGCGCGTCTCGACCGCCTCGGGCAGCTTCCGCGTCACGATCACGAGAGGCTTCTTGGCGCTGTCGGCATGGGAGATCCGAGCTCTTCGCGGGCGGTCGAGGCCGGGCGGGCACACGCCTCAATGGGAAGCTTCCTGTCTAACAGATGGCCATTGCGATGACAAAATGCCGCTGATAGGCCGAGCGCACGGCTTGTGTGGATGCATCTCGCGCCGCCTTGACGATTGATCTTCATGGGCAAATCATGGTTTGGCCCGGGCATGAGGAGGGCCCAACCGATTTGCGCCGTTGCCGGAGGGACCCGGCGGCGGCTGGCTTCGTGCCTGCTTGGCTTTGCGATCCTGGCGGCGGCGGGAGGCGCACCCAGCGCGCACGAAGCGACGTCGGCGCCGGGCTTCGGCCCCGGCCGGCTGCCCATCCCGCGCTTTGTCAGTCTCAAGTCGGATCGGGTCAACATGCGCCAGGGCCCGGGCACCGACTATCCCATCGCCTGGGTCTACCGCCGCGCAGGACTGCCGCTGGAGGTCATCAAGGAGTTCGAAGGCTGGCGGCAGGTGCGCGATGCCGACGGCACGACGGGTGGGTGCTGGCATCATGCCTGAGCGGCCGACGCACGGCGCTCGTGCTGCCCTGGGAGGTCAAGGCCGGGCAGCTGCCCGGTCGCCGCGGCGGCGCTGCGCGAGCGACGGCAGCGAGCAGTCGCGGGCGGTCGCCATGGTCGAGGCCGGCGTCTCGCCAACATCTCTGGCTGCGACGGACAGCTGGTGCCGCGTCGCCATCGGCAGCTTTCGCGGCTACATCGAGCAGACGAAGCTGTGGGGTGCCTACGAGGGCGAGGTGATCAAGTAGCGCCCGCATGCGAGACCGCTGCGCGCGATCAGCGCCAATCATTTGGCCACCAGCCGCACCACCACGTCGATGTGCGCTGACCTTGATGCCGCTCCGGCGGCTCCGGCACGCCGTCGACGCGGATCGCGTCGCCGGGTATGTCGTGCAGCTGCCCCTCCGCCTCGACGAAGAAATGATTGTGGTTGGAGGTGTTGGTATCGAAATAGGCGCGCTGAGCCGCTGATCGCCAGCTCGCGCAGCAGGCCCGCCCGCTTGAACTGATGCAGCGTGTTGTAGACGGTCGCCAGCGACACCCGTACCCCGGCCCGCACCGCCTCCTCGTGCAGCAGCTCGGCCGTCACGTGCCGGTCGCCGTTCGAACAGAAGAGCGGCCAGCGCCACGCGCTGCCGCGTCGGCCGCAGGCCAGCCTGCCGCAGCAATCTTGAAGCAGTTCTTCCCCTTGCGGAGTGCTCGGCTGTCTTGTTCATCAAAGTCGCCAGATCAGCGCCTGCCCAGGCACTGAAGTTTCAACGCCCAAAGCGTCGGGAAGCTTCCACACGCACGCTTTTGCTCATAGTATAGGCATCTATGGAGGATCTCCTGCAACGGGCCGCGGAGCCGCCCCGCCAGCGCAGATCGCGCTCTGGCTGGTGGACGGGCTTTTGCCCCTGTGCCGGCGATGTCGTGTTAGGAATGCCAGCGGCGCACAGAATTCCATGCATACACGATGCAGCCAGACGGGAGTGGAACGATTAGGTCAATGGCCGAGCGCCGCGACCAGCTACGAATACGAGGATCTGCTGTCGTGCGGGCGCGGGGAGCTGTTCGGCCCGGGCAACGCGCAGTTGCCGCTGCCGCCCATGCTGATGTTCGACCGCATCTCCACGCATCTCCGAGACGGGCGGGGCGCACGGCAAGGGCCAGATCGCGGCCGAGCTCAAGGTTGCGGGCAACGCCTCCCTCGATTGGTTATTAAGTGCCATTTCGAGGGCGACCCCGTCATGCCGGGCTGCCTCGGCGCTCGACGCGCTTTGGCAGATGACGGGCTTCTTCCTGGGCTGGCTCGGGGCGCCCGGCCGCGGGCCGCGCGCTCGGCGTCGGCGAAGTGAAATTCACCGGCATGGTGTACCCAGCGTCGACAAGATCGTCGAATACATCGTCGACCTGAAGCGGGTGGTCCTGCGCAAGCTCAAGCTCGCCATCGCCGACGGCGTCATGAAAGCCGACGGTCAGGTGATCTTCGCGGCCATCGACTTGCGCGTCGGCCTGTTCGAGGCGGGCGAGGTCACCTGCCACGTGCTGAGGCGCTTGGCGCATCCGCTGCGCTTTCGTGCACGCTTCACGAGCGAAGCGGAAGAGGTCTTGCGGATGAGACGTGTGGTCGTCACCGGCATGGGGATTGTTTCCTCGATCGGAAACAACTCCCAAGAGGTGCTCGCCTCGCTGCGGGAGGCCAAGTCCGGCATCGTGCGCGCCGAGAAATATGCCGAGCTCGGCTTCCGCTGCCAGGTGCACGGCGAGCCTCAACATGGATTGGGAGAGCGCTGGTCCCGCGCAAGGCGCGCCGCTTCATGGAGGCCGGCATCGGCTGGAACTACGTCGCCATGGACCAGGCCATCCGCGACGCCGGGCTCGAGCCAGGCGACGTCGTCAACGAGCGCACCGGCATCATCATGGGCTCGGGCGGCCCCTCCACGCGCGCCATCGTGCGCGGCGCCGACACCGCCCGCGAGAAGGACCCGCAGCAAGATCGGCCCCTTCGAGGTGCCCAAAGGCATGTGCTCCGGGCCCCTCCGGCAGCGCTCGCCACCGCCTCCAGATCAAGGGCGTCAACTATTCGATCTCGTCGGCCTGCTCGACCTCGGCCCACTGCATCGGCAATGCCGCCGAGCTCATCGAATGGGGCAAGCAGGACGTGATGTTCGCCGGCGGCTGCGAGGAGCTCGACTGGACGCTTTCGGTGCTGTTCGACGCCATGGGCGCCATGTCGACCAAGTTCAACGCCACGCCCGAGAAGGCAAGCCGCGCCTACGACAAGGACCGCGACGGGCTTCGTCATCGCCGGCGGGGCCGGCATCGTCGTGCTGGAGGAGCTGGAGCACGCCAAGGCCCGCGGCGCCAGGATCTACGGCGAGCTGGCCGGCTACGGCGCCACCTCCGACGGCTTCGACATGGTGGCGCCTTCCGGCGAGGGCGCTGTCAGATGCATGCGCATGGCGCTCGCAGGGCACTCGACGGCAAGGGCGTCGGTCGACAAGATCGACTACATCAATCCGCACGGCACCGGCACGCCCGTCGGCGACCTGCGGGAGATCGAGGCGATCCGCGCCGGTGTTCGGCGAGCGACATGCCGCACATCTCCTCGACCAAGTCGCTCACCGGCCATTCGCTGGGCGCGATCGGCGTGCAGGAGGCGATCTATCTCGCTGCTCATGATGAACAACGGCTTCATCTGCGAGAGCGCCAACATCGACGAGCTCGACCCCGACTTCGCCGACGTGCCGATCGTGCGCGAGCGCAAGGACGGCGTCGCTCTTAACTGTGTCATGTCGAACAGCTTCGGATTCGGCGGCACCAATGCCACGTTCGTGTTTAGGCGCCACGACGGTTGAATAATGGCAGTTGCAGCGCCAGTTGTTGGTTTTCTTTGCAGGCTGCCGGGGCATGGCGACTGCCCCAGAAGGCGGCGGCTGGTTCGAAATGCCGGGACTCGCTGCCCGCCAATTCATGAGTGGAAGACGGTCATGACCAAGAAGACATCGCAAAACCGGGCCCGCTGATGGCGGGCAAGCGCGGCCTCATCATGGGGGTCGCCAACGAGCGCTCGATCGCCTGGGGCATCGCCCGCGTGGCGGCCGGCCAGGGCGCCAAGCTCGCCTTCACCTATCAGGGCGACGCCTTCGGCCGGCGGGCCATGCCGCTCGCCCAGTCGGTCGGCTCGGAGATCATCGAGCCGCTGCGACGTGATCGACCTCGAGAGCGTCGACAACGTGTTTGCCGAAATCGGCAAGAAGTGGGGCGGGCTCGACTTCGTCGTGCACGCGCTGGCCTTCTCCGACCCGCGCGAGCTGCAGGGCCGCTATTTCGACACCACGCGCGAGAACTTCACCAACACCATGGTGATCTCGTGCTTTTCCTTCACCGAGATCGCCAAGCGCGCGGGCGCGCTGATGGGCAAGGGCGGCTCGCTGCTGACGCTGACCTACGGCGGCTCGCAGCGCGCTCGGTGCCCTCCTACAACGTCATGGGTGTCGCCAAGGCGGCGCTGGAGGCGTCCGTGCGCTACCTCGCCGCCGACTTCGGCGCGCAAGGCATCCGCGTCAATGCGCTGTCCGCCGGGCCCATGCGCACGCTGGCCGGCGCCGGCATCTCGGACGCGCGCATCCATCTTCAACTACCAGAAGCGAGCATTCGCCCGTTGAAGCGCACCCCGACGCTGGACGAGGTGGGCGGTGCTGCCCTCTATCTCCTGTCGGACCTCTCGGGTGCCGTTACGGGCGAAGTCCACTACGTCGACTGCGGCTACAACAGCGTCTCCATGCCGTCGCTCGACGCGCTCAAAACCCAGGAGGAGGCTGCCGTCGCCGCCCGCCGTCCTCCCCCGCAGGCGGCTGAGTGACCGCGCGCGGGGCGCCGCCGGGCTGATCCCCAGCGCTGTCCCCGCCTCGCCTTGCGGTTGGCCACGCGGCGGGCTAACGAGCCAGACATGATCGGGGTCTTCAATTCAGGCCATGGCGGGCTTACCGTGTTTCGGGCGCTGGTCACGCGCTTCCCGCAAATCCCCTTCGCCTACCTCGGCGATCACGCCCGCGTCCCCTACGGCGACCGGGCCTCGGACGAGATCGTGGCGCTGACACGGCATGGCGTCGACGCGCTGTTCCGGCGCGGCTGCACGCTTGCGCTGCTGGGCTGCAACACGGCCACCTGCATTGCCGCGCGCACGCTGCAGAAGGACTGGCTGCCGGTGAGCGGCTGGTCGCGCCACAATATCCTCGGCATCGTCGCGCCGACCGTGGAGGCCGCAACGCAGACGCCGTGGGCGGTGACGGCGCCTCAGTATCCGCAGAAGAACAATACCGACGTGATCGCCGTGTTCGGCACCACCCGCACGATCGCCTCGCACGCCTACCCCGAGGAGATCCGCAAGCGCTGCCCGAAGGCGACGGTGGTGCAGCAGACCTGCTCCGGCCTGGTTGCCGCCATCGAGCGGGCGGCGCCGGAGCCGGAGCTCGACGAGCTGGTGGCGAGGAGCGTAGCGGCACTGCTGGCGCAGACCGTCGGCGCCCCGCCGCATCGGGCGATCCTCGGCTGCACGCACTTTCCCCTGGTCGAGCCGCTGTTCCGCCGCCACTTGCCGGCCTTCACCCGGCTTCTGTCGCAGCCCGAAGTGGTGGCCGACAGCCTCGAGGACTATCTCGCCCGCCATCCGCACTATGTCGCCGAGGCGAACCCCACTGGAGAGCCGGTGCTCCTGACCAGCGGCGATCCGGCCCGCGTCAACCGCATCGCCCGCATCTTCTGGCCCGACGCGCCGGCGTTCGAGCATCTATCTTTGTAGTCCCCAAACGCAACGTGGGGCAGGCGGCGGCGCCTGCCCCACGCTTGGCAATGGCCGCGAAGGGCCGCGCCGGTCACTTCGCGAGATAGTTGCGGTGGATCCACTTGCCGTCGGCGGTACGGGACTCGTTGTAGAGGGCCGCGGCTGCGTCGCGCGTCTCCTGGCGCACGCCCGTTGGCAACCGCCGCTCGTAGGACTTGCCCTTCTCGGCATCGGCCAGGAACTGGGAGGCCTCGCCCGGCGCCGGTGCCGGCTTCGGCGCTGCCGGCCCCGACCGCTCGCCGATCGCCTCGGTGACCATGGCGGCCAGCTGCTTTTCCCACATCTTCCGGAAGAGCCCGTTGGACGGGTAGACGTTGGCGGCGGCGATGCGGCCGTTGATGGCGACGACATAGCCGACGACATCGGCCTCCTTCTCGCCGGCAGGCTCGAGCGCTTTCAGATAGCTCGAACGCGCCTCCTTCAGCTTCTCGTTCTCCAGCGAAAGCTGCAGGCTCGAGGCAGACTGGGGCGACCGCACCGAGGCGCTGAGACCGCCGGCAAGCTTGTTCTGGGTGCTGGCAACCGAGTCCCACACCTTTCGCTGCTTCCGGCTCACCTCGTCGCGTTCGGGCATGGCGCGCGCCGCGGGGTTGGTGACAGCACCAGCCGTGGGCCGCGCATCGCTCGGTTGCGACGGCGGCGCCGCCATGGCGAGCAGCGCCGATACCGACGGCATCGACTCGTGCGCGCTCGAGAACCTTGTCGCCACCTCGTGGCCACGCGCCGACCAGCGCCCCTGCTCGACACAGAACGAGGCGATCGGCATCCGCCCGGACTTCGGCGGCAAGAGGAAGCTCACGGTGAGCACGCGGTCCTGCCGGCCGCCCTTGACGATGTCGCCGGCCTGCACGAACACCTGCTCGGCGCCGGTGTTCTCGATCTGCAGCTCGTTGACGCGACCCGTCTCGATCACCTGCACGCTGCCCTTGGCGAGCGCCTCCTGCAGGGTGAGCGGCACGGGCCCGCCGGCGCTCGGCCCGTGCACGAAATAGACGGCGAGGTTCTCGTGGGCGATGGGCCCCGACACGCGCATGTTCTGGTCCGCGAGCGCCGGTCCGCCGGAGGCGCCGATGGCCGCAAAT
Organism: uncultured Alphaproteobacteria bacterium; assembly: GCA_963797005.1. GTDB lineage: Bacteria > Pseudomonadota > Alphaproteobacteria > Rhizobiales > Hyphomicrobiaceae > AWTP1-13. Next base: position 118,502 of record CAWCOF010000009.1, on the reverse strand, counting down.
GCTGCCGCTGCGAGAGGTGCCATTGGAATGTAGCGCATAGGCCTGATCCTTTTTCTACAAAGCGCGCACAAGCCGTTTGCCTATCGCGCTTTCTTGGCTGGGCTTGGATCAAGTGAGGGCGAAAGGGCGTTCGATGTGCGGCCGTCTGACGACGTTGCCTGCACGTTACGCTCAGTATGACGATTAACGTTCGGTAATGGAGGACGGCGAAAACAACAACTCGTAAGCACGGCGCGCCACAACCGCATCGCGGGTACTATGACCCATCCAGCTCCGCGCGAATTTCCAACATTGTCTTTTCGAGCTCCGGCAAGCGTTCGTTGACCGTGTCCCAAATCACTTTGCTGGCTATGCTCCGGTAGTCGTGGCGCATGATGTTGCCTATGCCCGCCACGTTTCTCCACGGAATGGCCGAATGCCTCTCCTTCACGTCGTCTGGGATATGCCGCGACGCTTCGGAGATGACTTCCAAGGTGCGCTCGACGGCACGCTGCGTCTTCAGATCAGCGCAATATTCAGTAAAGGTCATATCTCTCACAAACGACGCTGCCTGGTCGATAGCCTCGAGAATGTCAGCAACAACGATGTCGAGGGGATGAGGCATCAGAAGACGCCAATGGAATCTTCCATTGCACGGCGAAGCCGATCAGGCCTGAACCCGTCGCGAGTGACCACGTGGACCTTGAGGGAGGTCAGCCTCTCGAGCAGATGTTGCACATCCAGCAGCTCATACAGCGTGAATGGACGTGTGTCGTCGTATTCGATCATGACATCGAGATCGCTGCTCGACCGAGCGTCGCCTCGCACACGAGAGCCGAACAGAACGAGGCCGGTGACGCCGGCCTCCCGAAGCTCGGCGGCGTTGGCCTTCAGCGTCGCGACGACGGCGGCAAGGTCCGTGAGATGTCGTGCAGAGCGCTTTTCGACAATGTCAGCCATAGCGGGATAGTTGGGGCCGAAGGGATGAAAGTCAACGCCGTTTGCGGCGAGAACGGCTTGCCTCAGGGGCATCCGTCGAGCCGAAGCCGCCGGCGCCGCGCCGCGACTTGGCAAGGCGATCGGATTCGACGAGCCGCACGCGCTCGATCCGCTGCACGACGAGCTGGGCGATGCGCTCCCCGCGTCGGATCGCGAACGGCGTATCGCCGAGGTTGATTAGCAGCACGCCGACCTCGCCGCGATAGTCGCTGTCGATGGTGCCGGGGCTGTTGAGCACCGTGACGCCGTGGCGCAGCGCCAACCCCGAGCGCGGGCGCACCTGTGCCTCGCAGCCTTTCGGCAGCTCAAGCACGAGGCCGGTGGGGACGAGCGCACGCGCACCCGGCGCCAGCGTCAGCGGCGTGCCCTTAGGGACCGCCGCCAGCAGATCCAGGCCCGCCGCGCCCTCCGACTGGTAGGCGGGCAGCGGCAGGCTGCGCCCGTGGGCCAGGCGCACGACCTTAACGACGATTGCCGATCGACCCGCCGCTGCCCGCGTGCGCTTCATCTGGCGGCGGCGATTTCGGCGAGCCGTTCGGCGGCGCGCGCCATCAGCCGGCGCGCGACCTCGCCTTTGTCCAGGTCGGGCCAGCTTTCCACGCCCTCGGCGGTCACCAGATGCACGCTGTTGCGGTCGCCGCCCATGATGCCGGTCTCGGGCGACACGTCGTTGGCGACGATCCAGTCGGCTCCCTTGGCCTTGCGCTTCTTGCTGGCGTAAGCGAGCACGTTCTCCGTCTCGGCGGCGAAGCCGACGACCAGCGGGGGCCGCCGGCCGGCCCGCTCGGCGGCGATGGTCTTGAGGATATCGGGGTTCTCGATCAGCTCGAGCCGGGGTGCCGAGGCCTTGGCGCCCTTCTTGATCTTCTGCGTCGCCTGCGTCGCCACGCGCCAGTCGGCGACGGCGGCGGCGAACACGGCGATGTCGGCGGGGAGCGCTCCGCGCACGGCCTCCAGCATCTCGCGCGCCGTCTCGACCGGCACGGTACTCTACGCCGGGAGGTGGCGGCACCTGCGTCGGGCCGGTGACGAGCGTCACGCGCGCACCGAGCGCGGCGGCTTCGGCGGCGATGGCGGTGCCCTGCTTGCCGGAGGAGCGGTTGGCGATGTAGCGCACGGGATCGATCGGCTCGTGCGTGGGGCCGCTGGTCACCAGCACGTGCCGCCCGCTGAGCGGCAATCTCCGCCCGGGTCCCCGCTCCCCCTGGTGGGGAGGGGCTAGGGGTGGGGGGAGCCGCCAGCAGCCCCTCGATCGCCGCCACGAGTGCCGGCACCTCGGCCAGCCGGCCCGGCCCCGCTTCGCCACGCTCGGCCATCTCGCCCACCTCGGGCCCGATGAAGTGCACGCCGTCCTGGCGCAGCTGCCTCACGTTCCTCTGGGTCGCCGGGTGCAGCCACATGCGCGGGTTCATGGCGGGCGCCACCAGCACGGGCTTGTCGGTCGCCAGCAGGACGGCCGAGGCGAGATCGTCCGCGTGTCCGCCGGCCATCTTCGCCAGCAGGTCGGCGGTCGCCGGCGCCACCACGATGAGCGAGGCCTCGCGCGACAGCCGGATGTGGCCGATCTCGCGCTCGTCGTCGAGGTCGAAGAGGTCCGTGAACACTCGGGCGTTGCTGAGGGCCGAGACCGACAGCGGCGTGACGAACTCCTGCGCTGCCCTGGTCATCACGGCGCGCACGCCGATCCCGTGCTCGGCGAGGCGGCGGATCAGCTCCAGGCACTTGTAGGCGGCAATGCCGCCGGCGATGATCAGGACGATCTGCTTGAGCCTTGAAGTTTCACGTGAAACGCTGCCGTCGGCCACGGCCGGCCCGCTCTGCCCCTGGTTTGCGAGATAGGCACGCACCCGGTCGGCGGTCTTCAACGTGACGCTCGTGCCCTTGCGAAGATTGGCCACCAAGTGCCCGTCATTGACGGCAGCAACGCCAAACTTGGTCGCCGACATGCCCGATCGGCCGAGAAACCTCTCGATCTCGGCGAGCAACGTCGCGGCGGTCGTGCTGGCGGGGGTGCTCATGGCAGCGGCACTATCATGGGGAATTCCCCATTCGTCAATGGGGATGCTGGCGGCGGCAGCCAGGGGCTGCCCGACTGCCACGAGCGCGAGATGGGGCCCCAAGTCTAGCGCTGCGCCGCGGCATCGACGGTGGCAAGCGCCGTCATGTTGACGATGCGCCGTACGGTGACTCCCGGCTCCAGAATGTGGGCGGGCTTTGCCGTGCCGAGCAGGATCGGGCCGATGGTGATGCCCTGGCCGGCCGCCACCTTCAGCAGGTTGTAGGCGATATTGGCCGCATCCGCGCTCGGCATGATCAGCAGATTGGCCTCCGCCGTCAGCCGCGAGTTCGGAAATACGCCGTCGAGCACGGCCCTGGAGAGTGCCGCATCGCCGCGCATCTCGCCCTCCACGGCCAGGTCGGGGTCGTGCTCGATGAGGATCGCGCGCGCGTCGCGCATGACTTGCGCCTCAGGCGCATCCGAGCTGCCGAAGCTCGAATGCGACAGCAGCGCTGCCACCGGCGTCACACCGAAGCGGCGGATCTCCTCGGCGGCAAGCAGCGTCATCTCGGCGATCTGGAGCGCCGTCGGCTGGCGGTTGACGTAGGTGTCGCAGATGAAGAGCTGGCGGTCGGGCAGCATGAGCATGTTCATGGCCGCCAGCGTCAGCACGCCGGTGCGCCGCCCGACCACCTCGCGCACGAAGCGCAGATGCTCGTCGAAGGTGCCGACCGTCCCGCACAGCATGGCATCGACATCGCCGCTTCGCAGCAGCATGGCCGCGAGCAGGGTCGTGCGGGTGCGCATCGACTGCCTCGCGATTGCCGCCGTCACCCCGCGGCGCTTGGCGAGCTGGAAGTATTCCTCCGCCACTCCGTCGATGCGCGGATCGGTCAGTACGTCCACCACGTCGCAGTCGACGCCGACCCTGAGGCGCAGGCCCAGGGCCTCGATGCGGGCAGCGATCACCTCGCCCCGCCCCACCAGCGTGGGACGCGCCAGGCCTTCATCGATGACCACCTGCACCGCGCGAAGCACGCGCTCTTCCTCGCCTTCGGCGTAAACGACGCGCTTGGGAGTTGCCTTCGCGGCATCGAACACCGGCTTCATGCTGGTGCCGGAGTGATAGACGAAGCGCTCCAGCCGCTGGCGATAGGCATCGAGATCGGGAAGCGGGCGCGTGGCAATGCCGCTGTCGATGGCCGCTTTGGCGACGGCAGGCGCGATGCGCCCGATCAGGCGCGGGTCGAACGGCTTGGGGATCAGGTAGTCCGCCCCGAACCGCGGCGCCTGGCCGCCGTATGCGCTGGCGACCACATCGGAAGCTTCCGCCCGCGCCAGCCCGGCGATGGCGTTGACCGCGGCAATCTTCATTGCCTCATTGATCTGCGTGGCGCCGACGTCGAGCGCGCCGCGGAAGATGAAGGGAAAGCACAGGACATTGTTGACCTGGTTGGGGTAGTCCGAGCGGCCGGTGCAGAGGATGGCGTCCGGCCTCACCTGTCGCGCAAGCTCGGGCCTGATCTCGGGCTCCGGGTTGGCGAGCGCCAGGATCAGCGGCTTTTCCGCCATGCCGGCAATCATGTCGGGGCTCACGACCCCTGCCGCGGAGAGCCCAAGGAAGATGTCGGCGCCGGGCATGATCTCGGCCAGCGAGCGCGCCCCGGTGTCACGGGCATAGCGTGCCTTTTCGGGGTCCATCTCCTCCGTGCGCCCCTTGTAGACGACGCCTTTGACGTCGCAGACGGTGACGTTCTCCGGGGCGACACCAATCGAGACCAGGAGGTCGAGGCACGCCAGCGCGGCGGCACCGGCGCCGCACACCGCCATCCGCACCTTGCCGATGTCCTTGCCCACCAGTTCCAGCCCATTGAGCACCGCGGCCGCAACGATGATGGCGGTGCCGTGCTGGTCGTCATGGAAGACGGGGATCTTCATGCGCTCGCGCAGCCGCCGCTCGACCACGAAGCACTCCGGCGCCTTGATGTCCTCCAGGTTGATGCCGCCGAAGGTCGGCTCCAGCGCCGCCACGACCTCCACGATCCTGTCCGGGTCGGCGGCGTCGATCTCGATGTCGAACACGTCGATGCCGGCGAACTTCTTGAACAGGCACGCCTTGCCCTCCATCACCGGCTTGCTGGCAAGCGGCCCGATATTGCCGAGACCCAGCACCGCCGTGCCGTTGCTGATGACGGCAACCAGGTTGGCGCGGCTGGTGAGGGTTGCCGCCTCCTGCGGGTTCTCCTTGATGGCAAGACAGGCGTAGGCAACCCCGGGAGAGTAGGCCAGCGAGAGGTCACGCTGGTTGGTCAGCCCCTTGGTCGGCGACGACGGAGATCTTCCCGGCGGGGGAGACGCGGTGATACTCGAGCGCGTCTTCGCGCAGCGCTTTCTCGTCCATCGGTCTTTCCGCCTCGCAATGTCGTGTCCCTGTCGCTCACCCGCAGCGGGTGGAGCGGACGGGAGACACCCTGATCCGCAACTGTGAAGCCCGTGCGTGGAGTTAGCGCCTCGTTGCGGCAGCGGGAAGTGCCTATCCAGTGGTCGGGGCGCCGATGGCCGAGGGAGACGGACGTCGAAGAAGAGATGAAAAAATGGGAGCCGTGGCATGTCTTGCCGTCGGCTCCCACGTGCTCACGATCCGCTCAACGGGGCTGAATTGCGGCTAGTACCCACTTTCGCTGAGGGTCGACGCGCAGAGGCGGCCCGCGCGTGCTCCCCTCCCCCTTGCGGGGAGGGGTCGGGGGTGGGGGTAAAGAACTTGGGGCGTCCTCGCGTGTTCACCCCACCCCTAACCCCTCCCCGTCAAGGGGAGGGGGACCGGTCGAGCGAGCTTCCTGCATCACGCTTCATTCATCCTCGGTGTTAGCGCTTGGTGATCACGATCTCCAGGTATTCGCCGCGTACGACCATGGTGCCGTCCTCGGCCCGGTTCATCCTGCCGATCAGGGCCAGAATGTCGTTCTCCAGCCCTTTGCGCTTGTCGTCGTCGAGGGCGGCGAAAGCCTTCAGCGTCGGCCCGTAGTACATCTTGAAGATGTCGAGGAAGTGCTGCGCCGACCGATAGCGAAAGGCAAAGGTCCGGGGCTCCACCTGGATTGAGGAAGCCGCCGTCCCGAACATCTCGGTCATGCGAGCCCGTGTCCCCCACAGCGCAGGCGACTTGGCGCCGGCCGGGCGGCGGAAGGTACGCGCCGATCGTCTTGAAGAGGTGGCCGATGAAGCCGTCGGGCGTCCAGTTGGCCAGGCCGATCTTGCCGCCGGGCTTGCACACGCGCAAAAGCTCGGCGCTCGCTTTTTCCTGGTTCGGCGTGAACATGACGCCGAAGGTGGAGACGACCGCGTCGAAGGTGGCATCGGCAAAAGGTAGCGCTTCGGCGTCCGCCTCCTTGAACGTCACGCTGAGACCCTCGGCCTCGGCCCGTATGCGGCCACGCTCGAGCAGGCTCGACACGTAGTCCGTGGACGTGACCTTGCACCATCGGCGCGCCGCGGCGAGCGTCGCATTGCCGTTTCCGGCCGCGACATCGAGCACCTTCGACCCTGAGCGCAGGTCGAGCGCTTCGCACAGCTCCTCGCCGACGATCTGCAGCGTTGTGCCGACGATGGCATAGTCGCCGGAGGCCCAGGTGCCGCGCTGGCGCGCTTTGAGCGCCTCGAGATCTACCGGGGGCGGCTGCGGGCTTTGTACGTGGGTGGCTGGCATAACCATGATGTGTTCTCCCGTGAGCGGTTTGCGTCTTATTTCCCTTGCTCCGGTGCCACTTGCGCGCCATGAGCATCTGTTGAGCTATAATCGTCGCGCGTGGAGAGGAACGTGGGTAGCGGCGTGGAAAAGGCCGTGGAATTGAAGCCGCGCTACACCGGCGCGGCGTGAGCCCGCCGTCAATGTGCGGCTGCTCGGCCCCATGGCGGTCAGCCGCGAAGGGTACCGCGGTCGCCTTGCCCGCCTCGCGCAAGGTCCGCGCGCTGATCGGCTACCTGGCGTTGGCGCCGCATCCCGTTACGCGCAGCAAGCTGTGCGAGCTGCTGTGGGATGTGCCGAATGACCCGCGCGGGGAGCTACGCTGGTGTCTCAGCAAGGCACGCGGCCTCCTGGACGAGCCCGGCAAGCGCAGGATCGAGACGCGCGGCGATACCATCGCCCTCGATCTCAGCGATTGTCTCGTCGATGGCGTCGAGATCAGTCGCGCCACGCAGGAGGGTTTCGCCTCGCTTCCGCCCGAGCGTCTGAGGGAACTGTGCGGTCTGTTCGCCGGCGATTTCCTCGATGGCCTCGAGATCGAACGAAATCCCCAGTTCAACAGCTGGCTGATTGCCGAGAGGCGCAGGTTTCGAGGCTGTCATACGGCCCTGCTCGAGCAACTGGCCAAGACCGCCCCCGGCGATGAGCCGCTCGGGTATCTGGAGCGGTGGCTTCAGCTTGCTCCTTTCGATCTGCGCGTGCACGAGACGCTTCTCAACACGCTTGGCCGCAGCGGGCTGATCCGCGAAGGCGAGGAGCACTTGGCGACGGCCGTCAAGCTGTTCGAGGCGGAAGGCCTCGACGCTCGTCCCATCCGGCAGGCGTGGCAGGCAGCCAGAGGCGAAGCCAGCACCGGACAAACGCAGCCGCGAGCCAGCTCGCCCCCGTCCATCGCGCTGCCTGCGGACAGTCGCGGCGAGACGACCCTGGCCCAGGCTCGCCGTGCCTCCGTGGCCGTCATGCCGTTCGTCGAACGGGCGTCCGCGGCAAGCGTCCTAGGAGACGCCGGCGCCAGTCTGGCCCTCGATGTCATCACGCGCCTTGCCAAACTGCGCAGCCTGTTCGTCATTGCCCAGGGCACCATCGTTGCCCTGCACGAGCGGGGCATGAGCCCGCAGGAGGCCGGCCGCACACTCAATGTCGACTACGTCGTCAGCGGCTCGCTGCGGCGCCAGAACAAGCGCCTAACCGTATCGGTCGAGCTCGTCGAGACGCGCACGGCCCGGATCGTCTGGGCCGAGGTCTTCGACCACGGTGTCAATGACGCCTTCCTCGTCCTCGACGAGATCGGCAATCGGATCGTTGCCTCCATCGCCAGCGAGATCGAGACCGTCGAGCGCAATCGCGCCATCCTGAAGCCGCCGAGTTCCCTCGACGCGTGGGAGGCGCTGCACCGCGGCTTCTGGCACATGTACCGCTTCAACCGCGAGGACAACGACCGCGCCCGGCACTTCTTCGAGATGGCGCTGCGCCTCGACCCGACCTTCTCCCGGGCCTGCGCGGGCCTCTCTTTCACCCATTGGCAGAACGCCTTCCAGGGCTGGGCGGACCGGACCAAAGAGGCCGAGAAGGCTTATGCGATGGCCGGGCAGAGTCTGATGATCGACGATCACGACCCCGCCGCGCACTGGGCCATGGGCCGGGCGCTGTGGCTGCGCGACAGGCGGGACCAAGCCATTGCCGAGGTCGAGCGCGCGGTCGACCTCTCTCCGAACTTCGCGCTTGCCCACTACACGCTATCCTTCATCCAATGCCAATCGGGCGACCCCCAGGCCGCAATCGAGGCGTCCGACCATTCGCGTCACCTGAGCCCGTTCGACCCGCTGCTATTCGGCATGCTGGCGACGCGGGCCCTGGCGCTCATGCGGCTCGGGCGCTTCGAGGAAGCCGCCGACTGGGCGGTCAAAGCGGCCGCCCGCCCCAACGCGCACGCGCTCATCCGATCGATGTCCGCCTTTTGCCTGGTCATAGCCGACCGGATAGATGAGGCTCAGGTGATCGTTGCCTCGGTTCGCCAGACCAACCCCGAGTACCGCATCGACCATTTCATGGCGGCCTTCCGCTTCGATCCAAAGGAAGCCGCACTCTTCCGCAAAGCCGCCAAGCGCCTCGGCTACACCTGATCGACGATGATGGCCGATCGCGCTTGCGGACGGGAGCGACGGCGCAGTCACCGTACTGGCAGCATCAGCCACGCCGCAATCGCCGCCAGAGCCAGCGCGCCCACCCAAAGCGCCCACCGGCTCCATCGGGCCTCGCGCGCCTGCGCTCTGGCTAGCCGGTCGATCGTATCCGCATCGAGTTGCAGTCCGCCGCGGGCCATGTCCGCCAACGCCAGCGCCGCGCGCTCGGCCTGCTCCAGCAGCCGCGGCACCTCGGCAAACACCTTGCCCAAGGTCTCCGCACCCTCGCCCGCCTCCCGAAGCCGCCCGGCCACGCCGTAGTTGGTCTCGATCCACTCCTTGGCGATCGGCTCGGCCGCCGTCCAGATGTTGAGCTCCGGATCGAGCCCGCGTGCCACGCCCTCCACCACAACCATGGTCTTCTGCAGCAGCAGGAGCTCCGGCCGCGTGGTCATGTCGAAGACTTCCGTGTAGGCGAAGAGCTGGCCCAAGAGGTCGGCCATGGAGATCTCGGCCGCCGTGCGCCCATGGATCGGCTCGCCGATCGCCCGCATCGCCTGCGCGAACTCATCGACCGACTGATGCGGCGGCACGTAGCCTGCCTCGAAGTGGATCTCAGCCGTGCGTCGATAGTTGCGCGTGATGAGGCCGTGCAGGATCTCGGCGAGGAAGCGGCGCTCTTTCAGCCCAAGCCGTCCCATGATGCCGAAATCGACGGCGACCACGGTGCCCTGCCGGTCGACCAGCAGGTTGCCCTGGTGCATGTCGGCATGGAAGAAGCCGTCGCGCATGGCGTGCCGCAGGAACGAGCGCAGCACGGTCAGCCCGAGCGCCCTCAGATCGTGGCCGGCGGCTGTGAGTGCCGCGTGATCGGCGATCGGGATGCCGTCGATCCATTCGATCGTCAGCACGCGCTTGGCTGTGCGCCGCCAATCGACTGCCGGCACGCGGAACCGCCCGTCGGCGAGCAGATGATCGCCCTCGATGTTGTCGGCCATCTCGGAGATGGCGGCGGCTTCGAGCCTCATGTCCATCTCGATCTCGACCGAGTGCGCCAGGGTCTCGACCACCGCCACCGGCCGCAGGCGGCGCGCGGGCGCGTGCCAGCGCTCGATCTGCCGGGCGGCGAAGAAGTAGCTCGAAAGGTCGCGCCGGAACCTGCGCTCGATGTCCGGGCGCAGCACCTTCACCGCCACCTCGCGGCGTGCGCCGTTGTCGGTCACGACGGCCTTGTGCACCTGGGCGATCGAGGCTGCGGCCACCGCCGGGCTGAACGCCTCGAAATGGTCCTCCAGCCGGCCGCCCAGCGCCTCCTCGATGGCACGCCTCGCCTCCTTCACGGAGAAGGGCGGCAGCTTGTCCTGCAGGTGCCCGAGGTCGCGGGCAAGCTCCGGCCCGATCAGGTCGGCCCGGGTGGCGAGAAACTGGCCGAGCTTGATGTAGCTGGGGCCGAGGCTGGTGAGCGCGCCGGCCACTCGCCGCTGCTTGGGCTCACGCGCGCGAAACGGCCAGCTAAGGGCGCGGATCGGCAGCGTCGCCCAGCGTGCCAGATGCAACGCGAGCGGCGCCTTCGTCCCCGCCGGCACGAAGCGCACGCCGTGCTGCGCCAGCACGATGCCGGCGCGCGCAAGCCGCAGGATATTGCCCAGCGTCGTGGCCATGGACCTTGATATGCGGCCAAGCCGGTTAAGGCGCCACCCCATTCGCCCACGCAAGTGAACGGCACACCCTGCCTCCTGCTACGGGAAGTGCACCCCAGGTGGCTATGCAAGGAATGGCGCGCGCAATCGATTACGAGGCCAGGAGCCCCAGCAGCGCGGCGTTGAACGCCTCCGCCGCCTCGTAGGCCACCCAGTGTCCTGCCCCCTCGACGAGGCGCACCTCGAGCTCGGGATGGTGCCGGCGCAGGATCTCTAGCCGCGTCTCGAGCGAGGGCCGGGCGATGATATCGCGCGTCCCCCAGATCGTCTTGAGCGGCACGGTCACGTGCGCGAGCGCCTGCGCCAGGCCATCGGTGGCGGCGAAGGGCCTGCTGCGGAAACGGGCGCGCCGGATGTTCTCGGCCTGCAGATGAATGGCGAGCGCATCGATCTTGGCCGGATCGGCGAACATCAATACCTCGAGGTTCTGCCGCCACACGCCGGCGACCTCGGCAGGAACTCATGCCGGTGCGCACCTTGGCGAAGGGCTCCCTCGGGTCGGCGCGCAGCCCGAGCGCAGCGACGCCGATCAGCGTGAGATCATGGAAGCGCGCGCCGGCCCGCGACGCCACGCAGCCCCGCACATGTGCCCGCCGAAGGAAAAACCGGCAAGATGCAGCTTGCGGTCGGGCGGAAGAAGCTCATCGAGGCCGGCGCATACGATTTCGGCGATATGAGCCGGCGTCCTGGGCTCGGGCGGCATGGCCGAATCGCCGAGGCCCGGGATGTCGGGCACCCACAGCTCGAAGTGGCGCGCGAGCTCCGGGATGTTGCGGATCCAGTGCGTCCACGACCCGGACCCGCCGTGCAGGAGCATCAGCGGCTCGCCGGCGCCCCACACGCGCCAGACCATGGTGGCTTGGCCGCATGGGGTGCGTTCCTTGCGCGCCGTGGCGTCGAGGCTTGCGACGATCGCCGCTGAAGCCGGGTCGGCAGGTGTCTCCGGGACGAGAGAAGTCATCGCGCGCGCCTCAGGCACTGACCGCGTGCGTCGCGCGGAAGGCCTGCATGAAAGCATGCGAGGCCTCCCCGATCGCCTCGAGCGAATAGCCGCCCTCTTGAACGACGAGCGTCGGCAGACCGAGCTTGCCGTAGAGCTCGCCCAGCCGCGCGTAGGCATCCGTCGTTACCGCGAGCTTGGAGAGTGGATCGTCGCGATGGGCATCCCACCCGGCCGAGATCACCAGCGCCTCGGCGCGGAATGCTTTGACGGCATCGCAAGCCTTCCTGTTGGCGTCGAGGAATACCCCATCGTCTGCACCGAACGGCAGGGCCAAGTTCAGGTTGGTGCCTTCGCCGGCGCCAACACCCGTCTCATCGGCGTAGCCGGCGAAGTGGGGATAGTAAGCCGACGGGTCCGTGTGCACTGAGGCAAAGAGGACGTCGCCGCGGGCGTAGAAGATCTGCTGGGTGCCGTCACCGTGGTGGGTGTCGAAGTCGGCGATGGCGACGCGCTTGAATTTCCGGCGCAGCACCTCGGCCGCGATGGCCGCATTGTTGAGATAGCAGAAGCCCGAGCAGCGGTCGGTGTAGGCGTGATGCCCCGGCGGACGGCACAGCGAGAACGCTGCGGGCGCGCCGCCGAGCACGGCCTCCGCGCCGGCAACCGCCGTCTGCGCCGACGCATAGGCGGCCCGATACGTCCCTTCCATGACGGCCGACGACAGGTCGCCCATGTACCAGCCGGCGCGGCCGATGATGCCCGTCACGCGCGGCCGCCCCCGGTCGCCATAGGCAAGCGACGCGCCGCGATAGGGGTGGACGTTCGGCAGCGCCTCCGGGCCGTGGTTGGGCAGCTCCATGAACCGGGCATGGGCCTCCTCCAGGAAGCCGACGTAGTGGTCGGCGTGCACCTTCAGGATCGGGTCCCGGCCGTGATCAGCCGGCTTGGCGCGCTCCAGCCCCGCGCGTTCCAGCGCGGAGATGAGGGTGGTCGCACGGTTGGCGTTCTCGAACGGATCGACGATGCGCCCGTGCACCATGTACTGCTTGGGCTGGTGCGCGAGCTGGGTTTCGTCGAAGAACAGTCTCATGGGCGTCCCTGGATATTGCTCGATGTCTCTGTCACCGTGAGTAGCAGATCGAGGGGGCTGTGCGGTACGGCGAAATCGCGCTACCAGATCAGCGCTGCCTTGTCCGCAAACTGGAGCCGCCCATGTCCACCACCCCGCCCGTCCCGACCTTCGCCAACGGCTGGCAGCAGGCGACGCGCTATCCCGACCCCGCCATCGTCGCCCTCGATCCCAGCTTCGAGAAGTACTGGATCAAGCTCTCCTGCGTGGAGCGCCTGGCCACGGGCACCCGCTGGGGCGAGGGCCCGGTCTGGTTCGGCGACGGCCGCTACCTGCTCTGGAGCGACATCCCCAACAACCGCATCCTCAAGTGGGAGGAGGAGACGGGGCAGGTGAGCGCCTATCGTAAGCCCTCCAATTACGCCAACGGCAACACGCGCGACCGCCAGGGACGGCTCATCACCTGTCTGCACGGGGGCCGCAGCGTCATCCGCACCGAGCATGACGGCACCATCACCACGCTCATCGACAACTTCAACGGCAAGCGCCTCAACTCGCCCAACGACGTCATCGTCAAATCCGACGGCTCGATCTGGTTCACCGACCCGCCATTCGGTCTTCACTCCGACTACGAGGGCAATAAGGGCGCCCAGGAGATCGACGCCAACGTCTACCGCCTCGAGCCCGGCACGCACGAGCCGACCATCGTCGCCGAGGGCGTGCTCGGCCCCAACGGGCTCGCCTTCTCGCCCGACGAGAAGATCCTTTATGTCGTCGAGAGCCGCGGCGTGCCCAATCGCAAGATGCTGGCCTATGACGTCACCGACGGCGGCCGCAAGCTTTCCAACAAGCGGGTCCATTTCGATGCCGGCCCCGGCGGCACGCCCGACGGCATGCGCTGCGACATCGACGGCAACCTGTGGTGCGGCTGGGGCATGGGCTCGGCCGAGCTCGACGGCGTGATGGTATTTGCCCCCGACGGCAAGCCGATCGGCCGCATCGCGTTGCCCGAGCGCTGCGCGAACGTGTGCTTCGGCGGCTTGAAGCGCAACCGCCTGTTCATGGCGTCCGCCATGTCGCTCTATTCGCTCTACGTCAATACGCAGGGCGTCGCCGGCGGCTGAGCGGGTCAAACCCCTCGTTTCGCGCTTGGCCGATCTGGAGATAAGGTCACCGCGCGCTCTGCCTGCGTTTGCAGACGATCATCCAGGAGCAAGCCAATGACCCTCCGCCTCGACCTCGGCAACATCACCATCCATCGCGTCATCGAGCAGGAGGCGCCGCTGTTCAAGGCGTCCGAGTTCTTCCCGACCTTGACCAAAGAGATGATCGACGAGAATCGCTCCTGGCTAGAGCCCACCTTTTTCACGCCCGACGGCAAGGTTGTGCTCTGCATCCAGAGCTACATCGTCAAGACCCCGCACCACACGATCATGATCGACAGTTGCGTGGGCAATCACAAGCCGCGCGCGATGCGTTCCTTCTGGAACATGATGAAGAGCGAGCAATACGAGAGGAACCTTGCGGCTGCGGGCTTTGGTGTCGGCGACATCGATTACGTCATGTGCACGCATCTGCACGTCGACCATGTCGGCTGGAACACGCGCCTGGAGAACGGCCGCTGGGTGCCGACCTTCCCCAAGGCGAAGTATCTTTTTGCCGACCGCGAGCTCGAGTTCTGGACGCAGAAGGAGAAAGAGGCGCCGGAGAAGTTCCCCTGGATCACCGATTCCGTTCTGCCGATCGTCGCCGCCAAGCGGCACGAGGTCGTCAAGAGCGACCACGAGCTGAACGACCTGGTGAAGCTGATTTCCACGCCCGGCCACACCATCGATCATTTCTCGGTGCACGTGGGCAAGCCGGGGCAGGACGCCGTCGTTACCGGCGACATGATCCACTCGCCGATCCAGGCGCGCTATCCCGAGCTCGTCCACTTCGTCGACATCAATCCCCAGCAGGGCGTGCAGTCCCGGCGCAAGGTGTTCGAGCAGTTCACCGACACGTCCACCCTCATGTGCACGGCGCATTTTCCCTCGCCGTCTGTCGGACGCATGACGCGCTGGGGCGAGGGCTTCAAGTTCGTGTCGGTGTAAAGAATTGCGCAGAACACGCGGAGACCATCGTGGTGAGCGTGTCGGACCACGAGGCCAGCGGCGTTGCCTCCCATCCATCCTTCGACAAGCTCAGGACGGTGTTGTGATTGTGCGAGCGGGCTTCCTCAGGTGTCCTACTCTCACCGCCGGTTGCCTCCTCGCGGTGAGTTTGCCGAACCCCGGGGCTGCGAGGGGCCTTCGCGGTCAGCGAGAGCATGACTGAGCCAACTCCCCCTCGCCCGCCTGGTCGCCTCGCCAAGCTTTCCCTCTTTGCGCAATGGGGCGTGCTGCTGGGGGCCTCGCTCCTTCTCGCCACCCTGCTCGAGCTCTGCGGCCTGCCGGCGGCGTTCCTCGTCGGGCCGATGATCGCGGGCATTCTCGTTGCCACCAACGGCGGCCGGATTCGCGCGCCGCGCCTGCCCATCGTCGCTGCGCAGACCCTTGTCGGCTGCCTGGTGGCGCGCGCCATCACCGGCGACATCGTGCTCGCCTTCCTCAAGGATTGGCCGCTGTTTGTGGCCGTGATCCTGGTGATGCTGGTCGCCAGCGCGGCGCTTGGCTGGGGGCTCGCTCGCCTCGAGGTGCTGCCGGGCTCGACGGCGGTGTGGGGCACGGCACCCGGTGGGGCCTCGGTCATGATGGTGATGTCGGGCTCATTCCGTGCCGATCCCCGGCTGGTGGCATTCATGCAATACCTGCGTGTGGTGTTTGTCGTGGCCCTGGCCTCCGTCGTTGCGCGGTTGTGGATCGGCTCTTCCGGCACCGTGGCGCACGCCGTCGTGTGGTTCCCCGCGGTGCCCTGGCTCGACTTCATGGAGACGCTGCTGATTGCCGGCTTGGGCGGCGGCGCCGGCATTCTCATGCGCATTCCCGCCGGCGCGCTGCTCGTACCCATGGTCGCCGGCGCCCTGCTGGAAGGGTTCGGTCTCGTCGCGATCACCCTGCCGCCGTGGCTGCTGGCGATGTGCTATGCGTTCCTGGGCTGGAACATCGGCTTGGGCTTCACGCTGGACAGTCTCCTGCACGCCGCCCGCGCGCTGCCCTACGTGCTGCTGTCGATCTTTGCGCTGGTCGGTGTCAGCATCGGCCTCGCCGTCGTCCTGGTCTATGCGGCCCACATCGATCCGCTGACGGCCTATCTCGCCACCAGCCCGGGCGGGATCGATACCGTCGCCATCATCGGTGCCTCGACCAAGGCGGACCTGTCCTTCATCATGGCGATGCAGACCGTGCGCCTGGTGTTCGTCCTCGTCGCCGGACCGCCGCTCGCCCGCTTCCTTGCGCGGCGCACCGAGTAGAGCCCCCGCGCTAGATCCGCCAGCCCGAGTGGATCGCGGCGATCCCGCCAGTTAGGTTGCGGTAGCTGACGCGGGCGAAGCCTGCTGCCCGCACCATCGCGGCAAACGGCTCCTGCCTCGGAAACCTGCGAATGCTCTCGACCAGGTACCGATAAGGCTCGGCCGAGCCGGCAGCGAGCGCGCCGAGCCGCGGGATCACCTCGAAGGCGTGAAAATCATAGAGCTTGTCGAGCAGCGGCACCTCGCAGGCCGAGAACTCCAGGCACAGGAACCGACCGCCCGGCTTGAGCACGCGGAAGGCTTCGGCCAACGCGCGGTCGATGTGCGTGACGTTGCGGATGCCGAAGGCAATCGTGTAGGCGTCGAATGCCTTGTCCGGGAAAGGCAGCGCCTCGGCGTTGGCGATCGCCAGCGATATCCGCTCCGACAGGCCGGCTTCGCCGAGACGGCGCCGGCCAACGCCCACCATCTCGGGGCTGATGTCGGCGAGCACGGCACGGCAGCCCGGCCCGCCGGCCTGCAGAAAGCGCAGCGCGATGTCGCCGGTGCCGCCGGCCACGTCGATCAGATCGAAGCGCCTTGCGGACTTCGGCGGCCCGAGCCAGGCAACGAGGTCATCCTTCCACAGCCGATGCAGGCCGCCCGACATCAGGTCGTTCATCAGGTCGTAGCGGCCGGCGACGGCGGAGAACACGTCGTTGACGAGGCTCTGGCGCGCCTCGGCCGCCACCTCGCGATAGCCGAAGCTTGCCGTCTCGCCGCTCGCCGGCGGTGCGTCCTTGGTCTTGCTGCTCATCGCCCGCAAGATTAGCGCACTTGCGCGCAAAGTTCGAATGCGCGGTGCGGGCGACGTTAGCGGAAGGGTTGCGGAACGAACCATGAGACCCGATCATTGACTGCGCATCAGAGGATAAGCCCGTGGCACGGACCGATCGCCCCAGACCCGACACGCCCGGCGCCATCGTCGAGACCGATATCCCCGCGCGCCTCGACCGTCTGCCCTGGGGGCGGTTCCATACCCTCGTTGTCGCCGCGCTGGGCATCACCTGGATCCTCGACGGGCTCGAGGTGACGCTGGCGGGCTCCGTTGCCGGTGCGCTCAAGCAGAGCCCGGCGCTCCACTTTTCCAACACCGACGTCGGTCTCGCCAGCAGCGCCTATCTCGCCGGTGCGGTGCTGGGCGCGGTCTTCTTCGGCTGGCTCACCGACCGGCTCGGGCGCAAGAAGCTTTTCTTCATCACGCTTGCCGTCTACCTGGTGGCCACGGCCGCGACGGCCTTTTCCTGGAACCTCATGAGCTTCGTCCTCTTCCGCTTTCTCACCGGGGCCGGCATCGGCGGCGAGTACACGGCCATCAATTCGACCATCCAGGAGCTGGTGCCGGCGCGCGTGCGCGGCTGGACGGACCTTGTCATCAACGGCAGCTTCTGGATCGGTGCCGCCATCGGCGCAGGCGGCTCGATCGTGCTGCTCGACCCGGCGCTCCTGCCGCCCGACATGGGCTGGCGGGCCGCCTTCGCCATCGGGGCGGCCGTGAGCGTCGTCATCTTCTTCATGCGGCTGTGGATCCCGGAAAGCCCACGCTGGCTCGCCACGCACGGCCGCGCCGATGAGGCGCAGTGCGGTGGTGGCCGGAATCGAGGGCAGGCTGCGCCGGCAGGGGCATGAGCTGGCGCCGGGTCCGTTCCCGGCAATACGCCTGCGTGCGCGAACGCACACGCCGCTCGCCGAGGTGGCGCCACAGCCTGTTGCGCTCGCAACGCCGGCGCACGCTCGTGGGCTTGAGCCTGATGGCCTCGCAGGCCTTCTTCTACAATGCCATCTTCTTTACCTACGCCCTGGTGCTGACGGACTTCTACGGCATCGCCGTCGACGCGGTCGGCTGGTACATCCTTCCCTTCGCCGCCGGCAACTTCCTGGGCCCCCTGCTGCTCGGCCGCCTGTTCGACACGATTGGTCGCCGGCCGATGATCACCCTCACCTATGCGCTCTCTGGTGTGCTGCTGGCGGCGACCGGATACATCTTCTCCTTGGATCTCGTCTCCGCCTCCACACTGACGGTGTGCTGGAGCGTCATTTTCTTCTTCGCCTCGGCTGCAGCAAGCTCGGCCTACCTGACGGTGAGCGAGACCTTTCCGCTCGAGATCCGGGCCCTGGCCATCGCCTTCTTCTATGCCGTCGGCACCGGCATCGGGGGTATCATCGGCCCCTGGCTGTTCGGCGTGCTGATCGAGACGGGCTCGCGCGGCAGCGTGTTCGGCGGCTATCTCTTCGGCGCTATTCTGATGCTTGGCGCGGCGATCGTCGCCGCCATGTGGGGTGTGGCCGCCGAGCGCAAGCCGCTCGAGGCCGTCGCCAAGCCGCTCGCCTCCGCTGATTGATTCGCCGCCGCCTGCGCCGCAGTCGGCCCATCCCTCAGAAAGGCCGCGACCATAGGCGGGCCGCGTCTCTCGGGACATCCGCTGTCAGCGACGGCCGGCAGGTTCCCGGCCTTGCTTTCCAGCCTCGCTTTGCTACGGTCCGCCGCCGCGGCAGGCCCCAGTGGCGGAACCGGTAGACGCGCCAAACTCAAAATCTGGTACTCGCAAGGGTGTGGGGGTTCGAGTCCCTCCTGGGGCACCAACGGGGCGCAACCTCGGACCGTGCAAAGATGCGCGCTGCGTCCCGCAATCCGTGGTCGCCATCCACCATCAGCCGAAGCAGAATGTGCAGGTCGCTCGTGCGCAATGGCGCTCCCCTCGCAAGGGGCGCGCGCTGCGGCTTGGCTATTCCTTGCGGTACTCCGCGACCATCGCGTCCGTTGCTGCCAGCTCGCGCTCGACATCGATCGGCGGGCAGCCGCGGTCGAGCGCGGCGCGATGCAACGCGCGAACGTGCGCGTGCTCGCGATCATACTCGCCGAGCGTGGCCAGCCCCTTGGCCTTGCCGCCGAACAGGCGGCCGAAGGCCAGCGCGGCGGTGGGGGGGTCCTTGGCCTTCTCGGCCCTGATCCGGTCGGGCAGCGCCTTCATCACCTGCAGCCGGCCCCAGATGCTGTTCTGCAGCCGCTGGCAGTCCAGCGCCCGTTCGTCGGTTTCCAGCAGGTATCTGCCGTCCTTTTGCAGGCCGACCGACGAGCTCGCGCACCCCCCTGCGCACAGGGTCAGCGCACAAGCCAGGATGATGAGTGTCGTCCGCACGGTACGATTGCGCAATGGGTGCCAAGCCGATGGTCGCACGCGGGACAGGCCTACCCCGGAATTTGGGGCATTTTGGGGATCACTACGGCGACAAGATTAATCCCAGTGAGTCGCAGCCATGCAAAAGTCAACGCGGCGCGCACGCAAGGCGGTGGATATCCCGGCGTATGCCGCCAATCCGTGCAGGATTGCGCGGTTTCTCAGCGCCGGCCGAGCGCACGCAGCTCCTCCTCGTCCAGCTCACGCGCCTCGTCCTCCAGCATGATCGGGATGCCGTCGCGGATCGGAAAGGCAAGCCGCGCGGCGCGGCTGACCAGCTCCTGGCGGGCCGCATCGTAGATGAGCGCGGACTTGGTGCGCGGGCAGACGAGGATTTCGAGCAGCTTCGGGTCGAGGCGATTGGCTTGCGTTTCGGCCTTGGACTCTTCCGCCATGACTGGGCCCTCCTTCACTGCAGCGTCGTGCCCGTGCCGCCGGCGCCGGCTGCAAGCTCCATCTCCGCCAGCGCAATCAGGGCTTCGGCTCGCGCCTTCAGGTTGGGCGCCTCCAGCAGCGCCTGCTTCTCCTCGGGGCCGTAGGGGCTGGCAATCGCCAGCGAGTTGACGAGCGTCTCGGTCGCCGATTGCGAGACGGCCGACCAGTCGGCCTTGAGATTGCGGGCCTCCAGGTAGGTCTTGAGCGCCTTGAGCAGGCCGTGGCGGTCCACCTCGTCCTCGCCGCTGCCGGAGACGAAGTCGCGCGCGAACGGTTCGCAGCTCACCTGCCAGATTCGATAGGGCTTGCCGGCCTCGATCTCCTCGACGAGGGCGCAGCGGACGATGCCGGTGAGCGCAATGACGAGCCGGCCGTCGTCGGACTCCTGATAGGACGTGACGCGTCCCACGCAGCCGACGCGGCGCAGCCCGATCGACCGTCCCGGGGGCGACTCATCGTCTTCCCCGCCGCCGACCGGCTGCACGATGGCAAGCACGCGCGCCGCCGACATCACGTCGTCGAGCATCTCCAGATAGCGCGGCTCGAACACGTTGAGCGGCAGCGTTGCCCGCGGCAGCAGGATGGCGCGGCGCAACGGGAACACGGGAACCTGCCGCGGCAGATCCGCCGGCTCACGATAGCGCTCTGCAAGCGTCGTCAAACGGTGTCAACCTCGCGTCTCAGGAGAACAGAATGGACGACAGGCGCCGGCGGCCATCGAGCGTAGCAGGGTCCTTCGGCCCCCAGGCCTCGAACAGCTTGACGAGCTGCTTGCGCGCGGCCTCCTCGTTCCACTTGCGATCGCGGCGAACGGCTTCGAGCAGCTGCTCGACGGCCTCGGCCTTGTTGCCGCCGGCGGTCAGCGCCAGGGCGTAGTCGATGCGCGCCTGGTGGTCGGCCGGCTCCGCCTTGACCCTGGCCTCGAGCTTGCCGAC
Source organism: uncultured Alphaproteobacteria bacterium (assembly GCA_963797005.1). Classification (GTDB taxonomy): domain Bacteria; phylum Pseudomonadota; class Alphaproteobacteria; order Rhizobiales; family Hyphomicrobiaceae; genus AWTP1-13. The sequence continues at coordinate 97,966 of CAWCOF010000009.1, read as the reverse complement.
GTCGCCGGCCTTCGCCGCGAGGCGTGCCAGCTCCAGTGCCGCGCGCACGTTGGCGACCGGGCCCAGCTCACGCTTGTCGGGTGGCACCAGGCCGATGGTCTGCTCAGCCCGGTCGAGGTCGCCGCTCTTCAAGTAGCACTTGGCAAGGCCGGCGATGGCCGCGACGTTCTGGGCATCCTGCTGCAGGACAGCGGCGTAGACTTCGGCGGCGCCCTGCAGATCGCCCGCCTCCAGCGCCTGGTCCGCGGCCTCGATGGCTTGCGCGGCGTCGGCGCCCGCGTCCTCGCCGAGCAGGCGCTCGACGAAGGTCTTGACCGCGCTCTCCGGCTGCGCGCCCATGAAGCCATCGAGCGGACGGCCGTCGCGGAAGGCGTAGACGGTGGGGATCGACTGCACGCGCAACTGCCCGGCGATGCCGGGATGCTGGTCGATGTTGATCTTGACGAGCTTGACCTTGCCCTTGTGCGACCGCACCACCTTTTCCAGGATCGGGGTGAGCTGCTTACACGGCTCGCACCAGGGCGCCCAGAAGTCGACGATCACCGGCACCTGCCGCGAGGCCTCCAGCACGTCCTTGGGGAACGCGGCCGTGGTGGTCTCCTTGATGATGTCGCCGTCGGCACCGCCCTGGGCAGGCGCGGCCGGTTTGCCAAATCCGAGATCCATGCATCCTCTCTGTGCCCAGATATGGGCATGACCAGCGCGAGGCTCAAGCCTTCGCTGCGCGGGGCGTCAACCGGCCGCCGCCACGGCCATCACGCGCGGCTCGTGACCGCAGGCGCGGATGAACCGAAGGAAGTCTTCGCGCGCAATGTTGGTGGTCGCCGTATTCTCCAGTGGGTGGTAGTTGAGCCGCTCGTGCCGCATCATATCCTGATCCAGGATCACCGTCACCCGCCGCGCCTTGTCATTGATCAAGGCGAACGGCGTCACGGAGCCGGGTGTCACGCCCAAGACCTCCATCAACAGCTCGGGCTTGCCGAAGCTCAGCCGGTCCGAGCCCAACTTCTTGTGCAGGCTCTTCAAGTCGATCCGTGCGCTGCCGAGCGCCACCACCAGGAACAGCGCGCCCTTCTTGTCCTTGAGAAACAGGTTCTTGGTGTGCCCGCCGGGAAGCGCGCGCTCGAGCTTGGAGCTTTCCTCCACGGTGAACACGGCTTCATGCTCGAGCGTCTCGGTCTCGATGCCGAGCTCGGCGAGGCGGGCGATGAGGTCGGCGCGGGTGGCTGGCACGGCGGCACGCGGGGTTTCTGGCCTCGCCCTCATAGCGGATGCGGGGTTCCGCGTTCACGCCGCGGACGCGCCGCACACTATGCCTCGCGAACAACGCCCAACATCCTCGCCATGACGCTCGTGGGGTTGCACGTCCTTCACCACAAACGAAAGCGGGCAATAACGCCAGGGCATGCCGCATCGTTTCTGGCGAACGTCAACCCTTGCAGGCGGCCGCCGGAGCCGCTACAGGCCCTTCAGCGGTGATAACGGGAAGAGGAAGGGCGGAGGGTTGCCGCCTGTTGGGGGACTGAGCATAAGCTCTATCAATGTCACGCACGCATTCGCCCCGTTCCAATGCGTCGGTTTGCTCATCTTTCCGCCGCATCATATCCGTCAGCTCGCTGGCGAGGTCGGCCCAGCTATCGACAAGGTCGCGAAGGATCGTTGCGCGCTCGCTGCTTACGGGCATCCCCAAGGGGGCGCTTTGCTCTGCAAGTCTTAGCTCTTCTTCCAACGCTCTACTGAGCCTTTCTCCCTCTCGCGGAGGGAATTGGATCGCCTCCATGCCGCTCGTCGCGACGCCTAGCTATCTGCTCTTGGAACGGGGAAGGCCTGATCGGCTGCGGATTTGGTTGGATGTTCTTGAGCGGACTTGCCTCCTCCGTTGTCGACAATTTGCTGTACTGGCGCTCCGGCTGAAGGAGCGTCTCAGCGTGCTGCGCATACGGTTGGCCGGCACTTGAAAGCGCTGCAAGCCCGGCCAAGAGGCGGGCGGCGGTTTTCTTAGCTCTATCCTTGGACATGGCAATACCCCTAGAGTGGAATGACGCTCAAAGTTCATCTTCGCCTCAGAGATGTTAGCGCGTTCTCTGAGACTGTGGTTCCTGAGACTTCGCAAAGTAACGGGTCTGCCGTTCCCTCAAAAGTGGTCTTAATGTGAACCTGGCCGCCGATCTCACCCCTAACGCACAAGCTCGCCCTTCAGCGCCTTGGCGATCAGCGCGCGCGTGTTCTCGATGCCGTAGAGCTCGATGAAGCTGCCGAACCGAGGCCCGCGCTCCTCGCCCAGCAGCACCTGGTAGATGGCGCCGAACCACGCACTCGAGACCCCCGGCTTGTCCGGGGTCGCGCCCTTCGCGCTCGGGTCCTGGTAGCGGGGGATGCCGCGCGCCACGTCGTAGAGGACCCCCTGCAGCTCCTCCGCCTTGGCAGTCAGGCCGCATCTTGCCGAGCGCCGCCGACAGGGCGTTGAGCGCGCCCGCCTCGACCTCGTCCGGCAGCCGGAACTTCTTCTGCGGCTTTACGAAGTCCTCGTAGTAGCGCACCGCGTAGCCCGCCAGCTGATCGAGCAGCGGGTGCGTCTCGGGGCCCGCGTCCGGCGCATGGCGCCGGATGAAGCCCCACAGCACGTCCTTGTCGTGCGCGTTCGACGCCGCCACCAGGTTGAGCAGCAGCCCGAACGAGATCGGCAGCTCGGCCGCCGGCGGCTCGCCCGAATGGATGTGCCACACGGCGTTGTCGAGCTTTCCCTTCGCGTCCTGGCGCGAATAGGCGGCGAGAAACTGCAGGTACTCGTCCACCGTGCGCGGGATCACGTCGAAGAACAGCCGCTTGGCCGCCTTCGGCTTCTGGAACATGAACAGCGACAGGCTCTGCGGCGAGGCGTAGGTCAGCCACTCCTCGATGGTCAGCCCGTTGCCCTTCGACTTGGAGATCTTGGCGCCGTCCGCATCGAGGAACAGCTCGTAGATGAAGTTCTCCGGCGGCGTGCCGCCGAGCGCGCGGCAGATCTTGGACGACAAGGTCACCGAGTCGATCAGGTCCTTGCCGCACATCTCGTAGTCGACGCCGAGCGCAGTCCAGCGCAGCGCCCAATCGGCCTTCCACTGCGCCTTGACGCGGCCGCCCGTGACGGGCGTCTCGACCTTCTCCTTTGTGTCCGGGTCGACGTAGGTGACCGTGCCCTTCTGGGGGTTGCGCGCAATCATCGGCACCTGCAGCACCTTGCCCGACGTCGGCGAGACGGGGAGGAACGGCGAGTAGGTGGCGCGCCGCTCCGGCCCCAGGGTCGGCAGGATGATGTCCATCACCTTGTCGTAGACCTCGAGCATCTTCAGGAGCGTGGCGTCGAAGCGGCCCGCCTTGTACGTCTCGGTTGCGGACAGAAACTCGTACGCGAAGCCGAACTGATCGAGGAACCGGCGCAGGCGCGCGTTGTTGTGCGCGGCAAAGCTCGGATAGTCGTTGCTGAAGGGATCGGGGATGGCGGACAGCGGCTTGTCGAGGTAGGCCTGCAGCATGTCCTTGTTGGGCACGTTGTCGGGCACCTTGCGCAAGCCGTCCATGTCGTCGGAGAAGCACACGAGCCGCGTCTGGTAGCGCCCTTCCGTCAGCACCTCGAAGGCGTGCCGCACCATGGCCGTGCGCGCCACCTCGCCGAAGGTGCCGATGTGCGGCAGCCCCGACGGCCCGTAGCCGGTCTCGAAGATCACCGTCTTGTCCGGGCCGACCTTGAGGGATTCCAGCCGCTTGACGATCTTCTTCGCCTCCTCGAACGGCCACGCGCGCGCATCCCTTGCGGCGGAGAGGAGCGCGGGCTCGAGGGCGGCTGTCATGGCGTCGGCGTCCTTGCCTTATGATGGCGCCACAGTATCACGTGTATCACGACTATCGTGGGAGCGAACGGGCGCGGACCCTATGGGCCTCAGCCGGTGGCGTCAACGGAAGGGCGCGCGTTCGCGCAGGGAAATGGCGGCGTCGGGATGTTGAAAGAGCTGGACGGGCCGCGGCGCGAGCCGCGCGGACGCGCGGCATCCGCCCTGGTCGTGCTGCTGCACGGCTACGGCGCCAACGGCGACGACCTGATCCCGCTGGGCGACGAATGGCGGCGCGCGCTCCCGGGTGCGACCTTCGTCGCGCCCAATGCGCCGCAGCCGATCCCCGGCATGCCCGGCGCACTGCAGTGGTTCGGCCTCACCATGCGCGATCCCGGCGAGTATTGGCGCGGCGTGGTTGCCGCGCGCCCGCTGCTCGACCGCTTCCTCGACAGGGAACTCGCCCGCTACCGGCTGCCGCCCGGCCGTGCTCGTGCTCGTCGGCTTCAGCCAGGGCACCATGATGGCGCTGCACACAGGCTTGCGGCGCACGTCCGGGCCGGCGGCGATCGTCGGCTTCTCGGGCCTGCTCGCCGGACCGGAGCATCTGGGCGAGACCACCGCGCGCCCGCCGATCCTGCTCATCCACGGCGAGGCCGACGAGCTCATCCCCGCCGACGCGCTGCACATCGCGCGAGAGCCGCTGGCGCAAGCGGGCCTTCTCGTCGAGTGGCACGTGCGTCCCGGCCTCGGCCACGGCATCGACCCCGAAGGCGTGGCGATCGCCGGCCACTTCATGGCGCAGGCGCTGCGCGGCTGAAGCGGCAGGCCCCCCCGCAGGACGCCGGCCGAAAGCGTTGCCCGTTTGCTGCGCGGAGCGCCCGAAACGCGCCGCGCCCGGCGGCAAAAACCCTTGAAATTCAAGCGTCCAGCACGCGGCGAAGGGCTGCTTCACATCCCCGACACAGATAGCTAGTATGGCGCCGCTCGATGGACCCAGGCCTTGATTCGCCTGGAGAAATGGACAGAAGCGGCAGACCGACCTTGAACGCGTACGCGGCCACGCCCGAAGCCTTCCCGGCGCTCGTCTTGAACGCCGACTTCCGGCCGTTGAGCTACTACCCGCTGTCGCTGTGGAGCTGGCAGGAATTGGTCAAGGCCGTCTTCCTGGAGCGGGTCAACATCGTCTCCGAGTACGACCGCTTCGTGCGCAGCCCCTCCTTCGAGATGCGGCTGCCCTCGGTCGTCTCGCTCAAGACCTACGTCAAGCCGGCGCTCTACCCCGCCTTCACGCGGTTCAACGTGTTCCTGCGCGACCGCTTCATGTGCCAGTACTGCGGCTCCAAGGACGATCTCACCTTCGATCACCTGATCCCGCGCTCGCGCGGCGGCCAGACCCGGTGGGACAACGTGGTGGCGGCGTGCGCGCCGTGCAACCTGAGCAAGGGCGGGCATTACGCGCACCATGCCGGCATGCAGCCCCGCCAGCTGCCCTATCGGCCGACCGTGTTCGAGCTGCACAGGAACGGGCGCCTGTTCCCGCCCAACTACCTGCACGACAGCTGGCTCGACTACCTCTACTGGGACACCGAGCTCGAGCCTTAAGGGGACGGGCAAGCTGTCCTGCGTGGAGGCCGAAGCCGGCGCCACATCCGTCATCCCGGATCGCCGGGATGACGGCGATGGGGCGCGGGAAGCGGGCGCTTCAAGCCGCCTTGCGCAGCGGCGCGGCGCACAGCGCCTGCGCGATGCGGTCGACCGCGATGCTCCAGTCGCCTGCGGTCTCCGGCTCGGTCAACCCGAACGCGCGCAGCGCCTCGGCCGGGCCGCTGCCGTCACGGAACAAGCGCGCGCACACGGCCCGCGCGTAACCCACAGCCTCAGTCCACTGCAAGGGATTGATGTGACGGGGAAACATGGCTGCCCTCGTGAATGTTGACCGGCAAGCGAGTTGCAGAACGCCACACACAGACTAGGAATGGGGCGGCAGACGCATCCAGCGAGATGGCTTCACGACGCAATACCCTGACACGTGAAACCGTCAGTGACGTGCATGTCGCACGCTAGGTGCGCCTGCCCCAAGGCCGGCCGACTGGGCCGGCCAAACTACGCTTTGCACTTTCCTCCCGACTTGGGCTCTTCTTGTTTTCGTTGTCTTCGGCGGTGGTGGAGCCGAGGGTACGCATCACGACGCCCACTGCCTCGCTCAGCATCACCCACGAGCCGCCCGCAGTTACGCTCACGCTACTCACTGGAGGTACTGCCGCCCGATCCGTCCGCCCGCGAGGTGGGCAAGCCGCCCGGCTATACGCGTACACTTCATCAGCCGAGCGGCCCGCCGCAGAGCCTGCAATGCAGGTGCAAGCTCAATTCTGGGGGAACCGTGCGAAAGGGAGGCGACAGAACGCGAACCGACAGTACGCGACAGGCTTACGCAACCAACACTCATGGAAGTGGAACGCAGTACCGGGGAAGTAGGACGCAGCACCGGGGGCGGCAGGCTGCTCACGGATTCGTGAACACTCGATACGCTCAGCGAACCCAGATGCGGCCTCAAGACTGCACGCGGACTGGCACTAACTATCGACACCCTAGCCCCCTCTCGGTCGTCTTCAGTTCCCGTTGTGTTCCGGGATGACCGTTAATAGACCGTCGCATTTGGGCAACGATAAGGACCAAACGTGACGATCTAAAGAAATGATCCTTGACACCTCTTGTATAGGAGTCGCGCGGTGCGTCGCGCCCCGATACAACCCTTTGATATCCTTCAAAGACCATAGGTCCATATGTCGCTGGAGCTGTTGACCACAGGCCCCACCCAAGCCACTTGCCGGTACCTGTGCGCGCACGGAGCCGGCGCTGCGATGACCAGTCCGTTCCTCGAAACGATGGCCAGGCTGCTGGCGGAGCGCGGGGTTGCGATGACCCGCTTCGAGTTCGCCTACATGGCTGCGCGCCGCCAGGGCGCCGGCCGCAAGCCGCCGCCGCGAGCCGAGCGCCTGATGGACGAATACCGCGCCGCGGTAGCCTCTGTTCCCGCGGGCGCGCCCCTGCTGATCGGCGGCAAATCGATGGGCGGCCGCGTGGCGAGCATGATCGCGGACGAAGCCCACGCTGCGGGCCGCATCGCCGGGCTCGTGTGCCTCGGCTACCCCTTCCATCCCCCGGGCCGGCCCGAGCAGCTCCGCACGGCGCACCTGGAGCAGCTCGCCTGCCCCGCGCTGATCATCCAGGGCGAGCGCGATCCCTTCGGCGGGCGCAGCGAGGTCGAGGGCTACCGGCTCTCGCCCGCGATCCGCATCCACTGGGCCGACGACGGCGATCACGATCTCGGCCCCCGCGGCGCCTCCGGCTTCACCCGCAAAGGCAACCTCTCCGCCGCCGCCGACGCGATCGCCGCGTTCGCGCAGGAGCCGGTCGCGTAGGTTGGGTCAAGCGAAGCGCAGACCCAACACGAATGGCCGATGTGCGGCTTGCGTTGGGTCATCGCTGACGCTTGACCCAACCTACGCCCCTACGCCCCGTAGTCCGGCGCGCACACGGTCTGGCCCTGCGACAGCCGCTCCACCACCACCGACACGCCATAGACCGCGCGCAGCCGCTCCGGCGTCAGCACCTCGCGCGGGGGGCCTTGCGCGATGAGCCGCCCGCTGTCGAGCAGCGCCACCCGATCGCCGATCGAGAAGGCGTGATCGGGATCGTGGGTGGAGAGCACGACGGCAAGCCCCCGCCTGGCCAGCCGCCTGACCTCGGAAAGCACCACCACCTGGTTGCCGAAGTCGAGGCTGGCGGTGGGCTCGTCCATGACGATGGCGGGTGCGTCCTGGGCCAGCGCGCGGGCAACCAGCGCAAGCTGGCGCTGGCCGCCGCTGATGCGCGTGTACTCGCTCTCCGCCAGCTCGGCGATGCCGAGCGTCGCCAGCGCCTCGCGCGCCATGCGCCGATCCTCCGCGCCGGGCGAGGCGAAGAGGCCCAGATGCGCCGTGCGGCCCATCACCACCATGTCGATGACGCGGAAGGGGAAGTGCGCGGCATGCGCCTGCGGCACGTAGGCGACGCGGCGCGCGATCTCGGCCCGGTCCAGTCCCGCCAGCGGCACACCCTCCAGGCGCACCTCGCCGGCCTGGGCCGGCAGCAGCCCAAGCATGGTCTTGAACAGCGTGGTCTTGCCCGAGCCGTTGGGCCCCAGGAGGCACAGCACCTCGCCCGGGCGTACCTCGAGATCGACGTCGCGGCCGACCACCTTGGCGCCGTAGCCGAAGCCCAGGCCGTGCGCGGCCAGGATCGGGCCGATTGCCGGCCGACGTCACGACCAGCCCTCCCGGCCCTTCGCCAGCAGCCACAGGAAGAACGGCGCGCCGATGATCGCCGTGAGGATGCCGATCGGCACCTCGATGCGCGCCATGGTGCGGGCGAGCGTATCGACCAGCAGGAGATAGCTGGCGCCGAGCAGCATGGCGGTCGGCAGCAGCCGGTCGAAGCTCGGGCCCACCGCCATGCGGGCGATATGCGGGATGACGAGCCCCACCCAGCCGATCACGCCGGAGATGGCGACCACGCTCGCCGTCATCAGCGTCGCCGCCGCCACGACGAGAAAGCGCAGGCGCCCGGCCTCCACGCCCAGCGCCCTGGCCTCCTCGTCGCCGAGCGAGAGCACGTTGATGCGCCAGCGCAGCAGCACCAGCGGGACGAGCCCGACGAGCACCAGGGGAACGGCTGCCCATACCTCGCCCCGGCGTATGGCGGAGAGGCTGCCGAGCAGCCAGAACACGATGGCCGGCAGCTGGTCGTACGGGTCGGCGAGGATCTTCATGAGCGAGATGGCCGCACCCGCCAGCGAGCCGACCACGACTCCCGCCAGCACCAGCACCAGGATCGGCTCGCGCCCGTGCACCACCGAGGCGATGGCATAGACGAGGCCGACGACGGCAAGCCCCACGACGAACGCGAGGAGCTGGATGCCGGCCACGGGCAGCGACAGAAAGATGCCGAGCACGGCGCCGAGCCCCGCGCCGGTCGACACGCCCAGGATATCGGGCGAGACTAGCGGGTTGCGGAAGAGCGCCTGGTAGGCGGCGCCGGCGGCGGCGATCGCCGCGCCGATCAGCACGGCGGCGGCGACGCGCGGCAGGCGCACCTCGAACAGCACCGTGTCGATCTGCCCCTGCGGCGCGGCGCCCGTGATCTGGCGGCCCACGGCGGCGAGAACATCACCCAGCGAGAGCGGATACGCCCCCACCAGCGACGCTGCGACGACGAGCGCCGCCAACAACAGCGCAAGCCCGCCGAGGACCGTCAGCCGGTGCAGGCCGAACACTCCGCGCGCGACGCGGATGGGAGCGGTGCCGTCCATCATGCGGCGACTATAGCCAATCCGTCACGACCTTGCCTCAAGGCATCCGACTACGGAAACGCGTAGCGTGCGATGCTCAGGTCCACTCGCCGGCCGCGTCCTGCATTTGCGGTCGACGAGGATCGCCTCGGATACGGGGTCGCTGGCCTCGAGCTCTTCGAGAACGAGACTGAACATTGCGAGCTGATACTTGAGATCCCGCAGCTTGGAATGGCCGGTAGCGATGAACACGATGCCGGGGTGCACTGCGAACTCCCCGTAGATTGCCTCGAAGTCGTATCGGTCATTCGTTACGAGCACGAGGTCGCGATCAATTGCGAATCTTGCGATGCGATAGTCACTGCGCGATCGCCACTTGCGCATGCGGGATACGGCAAGGGCGTGGTAGCCGCGTTCGATCGCCAAATCGGCGAGCTTGTCGCTCAAGCATTCATCGATGAAGAACCCCGCAATGCGTTCATTCAATCGATCGTCACCGAAATCGTCCTCGAGCTCTTCGGCTTCCGCCTCGCCAGGACGTCACCTGCCCGCTTCGGCCGGCCACGCCGAGGGTGCGCCTTGGCATAGAGACAGGCAAGGTCGATTTGAGCGCTCGTCAGTCTCGAATAGGTGTCCCGAACGCCACTCATGCCGGCTGTCGAGGCAATCGCGGCGATCGTGTGCACCGGGATGCGCGTGCCCCGGATGCAAGGATCGCCTCGCAGTGTTCCTCGATCGATCGATACGATCGTCTCGGCTTGATGCAGCCTGCGCAATCCGTCCGCAACCGCACGCCTCGCCGCCCCGACGCGAACGACGACATCTCCCTGCTCCAGTGCCAGGTGCGTCCTGCGGGGTGCTGCGAGCGCCTGTCGGATAACTTCGACCCGGGAGCCGGCGGCCAGGGACTTTGGATAGTCCCAGGCCATGCGCAGCGCCACCAACCCGTCGTAGCTGATGGTTCGCTTGCCGTCGCCCCACACCGCGACCCCGAGATCGGCAAGCTCGCGGGAGATGTAGTGGTTCACGGTCGCCAACGGCACACCGGTGATGGCGGCAGCCTCGGCGGTGCTGTAGTCGCGGGAATGGGCTCTCGTCGGGGTCAGGGTCGCGGTCCTCTAAAAATGCTTACCGTAGTTGGGAATATATATTACCGGCCAGTTTCGGCAACCTCGACATTGTCTCGGGCCGGCCCTGATTGACGCCGCCTGACAGGTTCGCATTGCCAGCCCCACTTAGCGCTTTCCCGCCGCCGCCCCCTTCGCCTAATGTGGCCCCCCATCCCGCGGAGCCTCCATTCATGCCCGACATCGGCGCCTTGCTTTGGCCGCGCAGCGTGGCGCTGATCGGCGCGTCGGCCGACGAGCACAGCCTGCGCGGCCGCATCCTCAGCGTGATGAAAAGCCACCCCTACGCCGGTGCCTTCTATCCCGTCAGCCGCAGCGCCAAGGAGGTGATGGGCCTCAAGGCCTACGCTTCCGTCGCCGACCTGCCCCAGGTGCCCGATCTCGCCGTCATCATCATCCCGGCCAATCACGTGCCGGGGGAGCTCGAGCGCTGCGGCAAAGCCGGCGTGCGCTCGGCCATCATCCTGAGCTCGGGCTTCGCCGAAGCCGCGGGCGATGCGTCGGGCGCGGGCATGCAGGACGAGGTGCGGGCCATCGCTCGCCGCTACGACATGGCGGTGATGGGCCCGAACGCGGAAGGCTTCGCCAATACGGCAGCCGCGCTGTGCCCGACCTTCAGTCCGGCCGTCGAGGCCTCGGAGCGGCCGCTGCTGCCTGCCGGTCCGCCACGCCGGCAGCTCGCCGTCATCGCCCAGAGCGGCGGCATCGGCTTTGCCTTCTTCGACCACGGCCGCGCCAAGGAGCTGTCGTTGCGCTACGTCGTCACCACCGGCAACGAGGCGTGCCTGGAGACGCTCGACTTCGCCGACTACATCCTGGAGGAGGGCAAGACGGACGCACTCCTCATGCTGCTCGAGGACGTCAAAAGCCCCGAGACGTTCCGGGGCGTGGCCGAGAAGGCGCTCAAAGCCGGCAAGCCCATCATCGTCAACAAGATCGGCCAGTCGGATGCGGGCGCGCGGGCGGCCGCCTCGCACACGGCGGCCCTGGCCGGGGCGCCTGCCGCCTATCGCGCCATGTTCGAGCGCTACGGGCTGATCGAGGGCCGCGACATCGGCGAGATGGTGGATATCGCCGCGGGCTTCCTGAGTTTCGGCGACCGCCTGCCGGCGGGCCGGCGCGTCGGCATCTGCACGTCCTCGGGCGGCGGCGGCGGCTGGATGGCGGACGCGTGCGTGGCGGCGGGGCTCGAGGTGCCCGAGCTCGACGCCGAGACGCGCGGCCAAGATCGACGTGCACCTGCCCTCCTACGGCACCTCGCAGAACCCCGTCGATGCCACGGCCCAGGCCGTCTACAAGCTGGGCTATGCGGGCCTGATCGATCTCGTCGTGCCTTCGCCGACGATCGATGCGGTCATCGTGGTGCTGACCGCGCGCTCCCACGCCAACATCGAGCGTCAGCAAGAGGAATTGGAGCGTCTCGCCAAGGAGACGAAGAAACCCATCCTGCTGTGGAGCTACACGCTGCCCGCGCAGCGCTCGGTCGAGATCCTCTCGGCGGCCGGCTATCCGCTCTTTACGAGCATTCCCAACTGCGCGCGCACGCTTCGTGCGATGGCCGACTACCGCGCCCTGCGCGAGCGTTTCCTGGTGCCCATCGAGGTGCGCAGCGCGGAAGGGCAGCCTGACAAGGCCGCTGCTGCAAAGGCGCTGGCCGTTGCAGGGCCAGTGCTGTGCGAGTGGGAGGCACGGCAGGTGCTGGCGCACTACGGCATCGGCGCCGAGGGGATCGGCGCGCTCGCGCCGTCGCGCGAGGCAGCGGTTGCCGCGGCGCGCGCGACCCGCGGGCCGGTGGCGCTCAAGGTGCAGTCGCCCGAGATCCTGCACAAGACGGAAGCCGGCGCCGTGGCGCTCAGTCTCTCCTCGCCAGACGAGGTTGCGGCGGCCTACGACCGGCTGCTTGCGAATGCGCGCCGCCACGCCCCCGACGCGCACGTCAAAGGCGTGCTCGTACAGCCGATGGCCGCGCCCGGGCGCGAGATGATCTTCGGGGTCAAGCGCGACCCGACCTTCGGGCCGCTGCTGCTCGTCGGCCTCGGCGGCGTGCACGTGGAGGTGCTGAAGGACGTGGCGCTGGCGCCCGTGCCCCTCAACGCGGACGAGGCGCGCACGCTGCTGGCCCGGCTCAAGGGGGCCCCGCTGCTCGACACCCACCGCGGCAAGCCCGCGGCCGACATCGACGCGCTCGTCGCCCTGATGGTGCGCCTTGGCCAGTTCGCCGCCGACCACGCCAACGCCATCGCGGAGATCGACCTGAACCCGGTGATCGTGCACGATGCGGGCAAGGGCGCTCACCGTCGCCGATGCCCTTATCGTCAAGCGTCAGATTCCCTCTCCCCGCTTGCGGGGAGAGGGTTAGGGTGAGGGGCAGCCGCAGACGCCTGAGCAAGCCGCTGCCCCTCACCCCGACCCTCTCCCCATTGTGAAGAACGATGGGGAGAGGGAGAAGAAGGAGGAAAGCATGCGCCTGTCCGGAAAGATCGCCATCGTCGTCGGGGCGGGCCAGGGGCCCGGCGAGGGCATGGGCAACGGCCGCGCCACGGCGCTGGTGTTCGCGCGCGAGGGCGCCAAGGTGCTGGCGGTCGATCTGGACCTCGCCTCGGCTCAGGAGACGGCGGCGCTCGTCAAGGAGAAGGGCGGCGAGTGCGTCGCCTTCGAGGCCGACGTCACCAAGGAAGCGACGCTGAAGGCTGCCGCCGACGAGGCCGTCAAGCGCTGGGGCCGCATCGACATCCTGCACAACAACGTCGGCGTGAGCCTCGCCGGCGGCGATGCCAACCCGCTCGAGATCACCGAATCAGCCTTCGACCGCGTCTCGGCCATCAACCTGCGCGGCACGATCATGGCCTGCAAGCACGTGCTGCCCGTGATGCGCCAGCAGAAATCGGGCGCCATCATCAACATCGCCTCGATCGCGGCCTGGGCCACCAACTACCCGACGGTCGCCTACAAGACCACCAAGGCCGGCATGATCGCCTACACCGAGCAGATCGCCACCCAGAACGCCGAGTACGGCATCCGCTGCAACGTCATCCTGCCGGGCCTGATGGACACGCCGATGGCGGTCGACACGCGCGCCCGCACCTGGGGCCAGACGCGCGCCGAGGTGGCCGCCATGCGCGACGCCAAGGTGCCGCTGCGCCGCAAGATGGGCACCGCCTGGGACGTGGCCAACGCCGCCCTGTTCCTCGCCTCCGACGAGGCCGACTTCATCACCGGCGTGTCGCTGCCCGTCGACGGCGGCTCGAGCCTCAGGCGAGAATAGGCGGCGCCGACGCGGCGCCGGACGCCTCAGGCGCTCCGGTAGAGCTTCGTCAAGACGAACTCGCGGTGCCCCAGCGCCTCTGCGGCCGTGAGGCGGCCGTTGGCGGTGCGCACGATCATGTCGATCAGCGCATCGCCCGCCGTATCGAGCGTCATCTCGCGCCGCAGGATGCCGGATACGTCGAGGTCGACGTGCTCGCCCATGGTGCGCACGGTTCTCGGATTGGCGGAGATCTTGATGACGGGGACGATCGGGTTGCCGATGATGTTGCCCTGGCCGGTCGGGAAGGTGTGCACGACGTAGCCGGCCGCCGCCATCAGGGTCACGCACTCGGCCGCCGCCGAGGAGGTGTCCATGTAGTAGAGGCCGGGCCCGGCGGACGGCGCCTCGGCCGGCTCCAGCACCTCGATGTACTTGCACGTGCGCCCGATCTTCTCGAGGTTGCCCAGCGCCTTCTCCTCGATGGTCGTCAGTCCGCCGGCGATATTGCCCTTGGTCGGCTGGCTGTCGGAGAGGTCGTCCACCTTGTGCGGTTCGATCACCTCGTCCTGATAGGCCTGGAACACCTTCATCCACTTCTCGCCGATCGCGGCGTTGATCGCGCGGGCTTTGGCGATGTGCTCCGCGCCGGTGATCTCCGAGGTCTCCCCGAAAACGCCGGTGATGCCCTTGGGGATCAGCTTGTCGTACATGTTGCCGACGGTGGGGCAGGACCCCAGGCCCGTCGTCGTGTCGCTCTCGCCGCACTTGGTCGACACCCACAGGTCCGAGATCGGGCATTCCTCGCGCTCCAGCTCGGAGGCCCAATGCACGAATTCCTTCGCCTTGTAGGAAGCCTTGGCGATGGTGGCGATATCGCCGTTGAGCTCGATGCCGAAGCCGGCGACGGGCTTGCCGGTCTTGGCGATGCCGTCGACGATCTGTTGCGTCCAGCCTTCTTCGATGCCGATCACCACCACGGCGGCCACGTTGGGGTTCGACCCCGTGCCGATGAGCGTGCGGAAGAAGAGATCCAGGTCGGCGCCGAACTGCAGCCGGCCGTAGGCGTGCGGCAGCGCCAGCGTCCCCTTGATGTTGTTGGCGACCGCTTCGCTTGCCGCGTTGGAGATGTCATCGAGCGGCAGGATCACCACGTGGTTGCGCACGCCGACGCGACCGTTCTCGCGCCGCCAGCCGCGGAAGCTCGCGCTGCCGGCCTTGGAGCCGGCCGCCTTGCCGTTGGACTTGGATGCCATGGCCGATCCCCTCACCAGCGCTTTGTCTTGAGATTTTGCACGTGGACGTGCTGGCCGGCGTCGACGTCGGCAACCATCTTGCCGATGTCCGCGCCGTACTTGATCACGGTGTCGCCCTTCTTCAGGGGCTTCAGCGCGACCTTGTGGCCGATCGGAATATCATGCCTGGCGTCCAGCTTGAGCGTGGAATCATCTTCCGTGATTACGCCCAACATGGCCGTTCCGGCCTTGAGCCCCTCGACCACGACGACGCCGACGTTGTCTTTGGGACTGTGCACGAGGAATTGCGGCGCTGCCATCTTTCGTTCAACTCCATGCAGACCGTTAACTTGGGAAACCCGCTTCTACTTATACAGGATATGAGCAATGATCCAGTCCTGCGTCTTGGGGGAATAGGGTGGGCTCGTGCCATGTCGAACACCAACCATTGCCGAGAGGAAGACGACCGCGGCGGCGGAGGCTTCGGCGAGACCGACAGCGAGCAGCCGAAGTACGTGCGTGTGAGAGACGCGCTCATGGAGCGCATTCGATCCGGCGCCTGGAAGCCCGGCGACGTCATCCCGAGCGAGCAGGAAATCGCGCGCGAGTTCGATGTAGCCCCCGGTACGGCCCGCAAGGCGATCCTCTTCCTGGTCGAGAACAAGCTCCTCAACCGTCGCCAGGGCAGCGGTACCTGGGTCCAGGCGGATTCACCCGAAGCGCGCAACCGATTTTCCGCTATTTTCGACGACGACCATATGCAGATTACGCCCGACAGCATTGACTCCACGTCAAGGCTGGTCCGCGCCAGCCGCAGCGAGCAGGCTGTGCTCAAGTTGCAGGGCACGGCTCGGGTGGTCCGCATCTCCCGCACGCTGACCCGCGCCGGCAAGCCCTTCATCGCCGAATTGGTCTCGGTGCCCGAGAAATTCTTTCCCGATCTGGCCAAGGAGACGCAGCTTCCCGATGCGCTCTACATCCATTACCAGAAGGCCTACAAGGTCCTGATCACCAGCGTCGAGGATCGACTGACCGCGGTGACGGCCAACGCTCCGACGGCTCAGAGGCTTCGCGTCAAGGTCGGCACGCCGTTGCTCAAGGTCGACCGCATCGCCTACACGCCGGACAAGCAGCCGATCGAATGGCGTGTGTCGCTTTGTCAGCTCAAGAACGCTCACTATCTGGTGCGCGTGGGCGCCTAGTTTCGTTGGCGAAGTAACGGGGACGGCGGCAGTGCATGTCTGAGCCGATCGCACAAGCACCTGGCGAGCTGTTCTCGCTCGCGGGCAAGGCGGCGCTGGTCACGGGCGCGTCCTCCGGCTTCGGCCGCCATTTCGCGCGCGTGCTGAGCCGGGCCGGCGCCAAGGTGGCCCTGGCGGCACGCCGCGTCGAGGTCCTCGAGCGGCTGGCAGAGGAGATCGGCGCCGCCGGCGGGACGGCCGTCGCGGTGGCGATGGACGTCACCGACCGCGCGTCCGTGGCACGCGCTTTTGCGGGCGCGGAGGCGGCGCTCGGCCCCATCGGCATCCTCGTCAACAATGCCGGCGTTCCCTCCGGCTCGTTCTTCACCAGGACGACGGAGGAGGAATGGCGCGACGTCATGAGCGTCAACCTGGACGGCGTCTTTCGCGTCGGCCAGGAGGGCGCGCGGCGCATGGCGGCCAACCGCACGGGCGGCTCGATCATCAATATCGCCTCGCTGCTGGCCTTCGGCGTCATCAAGGGACTATCGACCTACTCGGCCACCAAGGCCGCCGTCGTCAGCCTCACCAAGTCGATGGCGCTGGAGCTGGCCAGAGACGGCATCCGGGTCAACGCGCTGGCGCCGGGCTATTTCGCCACCGAGTTCAACGACGCCTATCTGGCGAGCGAGGCCGGCCAGCGCATGATGGCCCGCGTGCCGATGGGTCGCGCCGGCGCCGTGGAGGAGCTCGACGGGCCGCTGCTGCTGCTCGCCTCCGACGCCGGCCGCTTCATGACCGGCAGTGTCGTCACCGTCGACGGCGGCCACCTGCTGGCCATGGGCTAGGCATGTCATCCCGGCGCTCGTCGCCGGGATCCATCGTCGCCGCTTTTGGCGGCGACCATGGATGGCTGGATACCGGGGACAAGCCCCGGTATGACAAGCGCGTCGGAAGCAAGATCGGACCGATGATGAACAGACCCGAGCTAAGGAAGCGCCCGGCCAACTTCGTGGCCCTCAGCCCGGTCAGCTTCCTCAGGCGCGCGGCGGAGTTCTTCGGCGAACGCGTCGCGGTGATCCACGGAGAGCGCCGGCTCACCTATCGCCAGTTCTATGCCCGCGCGCGGCAGCTGGCGCATGCGCTGACCAAGGCCGGCATCAAGCGCGGCGACACGGTGGCGATTCTCGCGGCCAACACGCCGGCGATGCTGGAGGCCCACTATGCCGCGCCCATGATCGGTGCCATCCTTAACCCCATCAATATCCGCCTCGATGCGCCCCTCGTCGCCTTCTGCCTGGAGCACGGCGAGGCCAAGCTGCTGCTGGCCGATCGCGAGTTCCATGCCTCGATCTCCCCGGCGCTGGAGAAGCTTGGGCCCAGGCGCCCCATCGTGGTCGACATCGCCGATGCCGAGACGGCCGGCGCGCCGAGCTTCGGCAATGTCGAGTACGAGGACTTCATCGCCGCGGGCGACCCGGCCTTCGCCTATGCCGGCCCCGAGGACGAGTGGGACTCGATCTGCCTGCTCTACACCTCCGGCACCACCGGCAACCCCAAAGGCGCCGTCTACAGCCATCGCGGCGCCTACCTCGGCGCGCTCGCCAACGCGCTGACCTTCAAGCTCGACCACGAAAGCCGCTACCTGTGGACGCTGCCGATGTTCCACTGCTCGGGCTGGACCTACACCTGGGCGGTCACCGCCGCCGGCGGCACCCACATCTGCCTGCGCAGGGTCGAGCCCAAGCGCATCTTCGATTTGATGGCCGAGCATCGCGTGACGCACATGTGCGGCGCGCCGATCGTGCTCAACATGCTGGTGCACGCGCCCGCCGACAGCCGGCGTCCGCTCCCGGTGCGCACCAAGGTTGCAACGGGCGGTGCGGCGCCGCCGGCCATCGTCATCGAGCGCATGGAGGCCATGGGCTTCGAGGTGCTGCACCTCTACGGCACCACCGAGAGCTATGGGCCGTCGACCTATTGCGCGCCGATGTCGGAGTGGCAGGACATGTCGGCAGGCGATCGCTACCAGCACATGGCGCGGCAAGGCATCCCCAATCCGGTGATCGAGCGCATGATGGTGTCCGATCCCAAGACGCTCGCGCCCGTGCCGAGGGACGGCGCGACCATCGGCGAGCTCATGCTCGCCGGCAACTTGCTGATGAAGGGCTATCTCAAGAACGAGGCGGCGACCGAGGCGGCCTTTGCCGGCGACGCCTATCATTCCGGCGATCTCGCGGTCTGGCACGGCGACGGCACCATCGAGATCAAGGACCGGTCCAAGGACATCATCATTTCCGGCGGCGAAAACATCTCTTCGCTGGAGGTGGAAGAGGTGCTTTTCCGCCACCCGCAGGTCATGGAGGCTGCGGTGGTGGCAAGGCCGGACACGACCTGGGGCGAGCACCCGTGCGCGTTCGTGACCTTGAAGGAGGGCGCCGGACCGGTGTCGGCCGAAGAGATCATCGCCTTCTGCCGCGCCAACATGGCGCATTTCAAGGTGCCGAAGACCGTGGTTTTCGGCCCCCTGCCCAAGACATCGACCGGCAAGATCCAAAAATTCGTCCTGCGCGAGCAGGTCAAGGGCCTGGCCTGAGCGGTGGGGGCTCTTGCTTCCGCCGGAATTGCCGGGTCACCCTGATGCCGGACGGCACCGGCGGCCCTCGCGCGCCTGTGCAATACTTTCCACGGGAGACAGGAAATGGAGCTCAGTCCGCTTCGGCAGCTGCGCCTGGGCCGGCTGCCCAAGATGGTGTCGTGGTACGACCCGCGGCTGCTGGCGCGCATCGGCATCCGCACGATGATCTCGTCCGTGTTCGGCCAATACGCCGACCAGCGCCTGATGCAGGCGGTGACCGATACGGCCGGCCCCGAGGAGCTGTGCGGCCGCTACGACTATGGCGACCCAAATGCTGCCGACGCCAACAAATGCGTCGTGCCCGACGAGACCGGCGCCTACTGGGTCGACTACATCGCCGATACCGGCGACGGCTTCGAGTGCACCTACGCGATGGCCTACCTGCTCGCGCAGGACGACCTCGACATTCGCGGCGCGGGGCGGTTGCGCCACGGCGACGTTCTCATCCTGGGTGGTGACCAGTGCTACCCGCAGGCTACGCGCGAGGACTACAAGAAGCGCCTGATCGAGCCTTTCGACTGGGCGTACGGCACGCCCGACCCGACCCGCAAGCTCTTCGCCATCCCGGGCAACCACGACTGGTACGACGGGCTCATGGCCTTCGACAGTCTGTTCTGCGCCTCGCGCGACAGGCTCTCCAACGAGAAGGGCAACAGAATCGGCGGCTGGCAGTGCCAGCAGCATCGCAGCTATTGGGCGCTCCGCCTGCCCTACAACTGGTGGATCTGGGGCGCCGACATCCAGTTCTCGAAATATCTCGACAGCGCCCAGGTCAACTACTTCGAGGCCGTGGCCGAGCGCATGTCCCCCAATGACAACCTCATCATCTGCCTTGCCGAGCCCTCCTGGATGCTCGCCGATCTCCAGGGCCAGGACGAGGAGGAGAACTTCTTCAAGATCACCACGATTGCGCGCAAGCGCGGGGCGCATGTGCGTGCCGTCATCGCGGGCGACTGGCACAACTACAATCGCTACTATCAGCACGAGCTCGACATTCACTTCATCACGTCGGGCGGCGGCGGCGCCTTCCTGCATCCCACGCACGTGCTCCGCAACGCGATCTCGGTGCGCTGGCCCGAGCGCAGCGAAGGTGCGGAAGGGCCGGAGGCGACAGGTGGCGCGCGTGCCGCCCACACCTGGAAGGCCAGGGAATACGACATCCGCCTCAAGCGGCATGGAAGGGCGGCCGAAGGCGTGGTCGAGCAGGCGATGCAGGATGTGGAGGACGCCATCGAGCCGCTCCGGCCCGGCAGCTTGAGCCTGAAGCGCAGGCCGCTCAAGGCCCAGGCGCCCAAGTGCTACCCAAGCAAGGCCCGCAGCTATCTGCTCAGCCTCGCGAACGTGTTCTTCCCGTTCTACAACCCGGCGTTCGCGATCGGCATCGGGGTGATGTACTGGATCATCACCTGGCAATTCCAGACGCTGGTGACGCAGCACGAAATCTCCCTGCACAAGATCGACGACATCGGCGTCGGCACGTCGTTCTGGGCGGTGGCCAGGTTCATGCCGCTCTACCTCATCCAGGCGATGATCGTCTCGATCAGTTTCGTGGCCATGCTGGCCGCGCTCTACGCCACGCTCATCTGGTACGTCGATGCCATCGACCGGCCGGGGCTCCGGCGCTACGCCACCAAATTCCTGGTAGGCACGTCGCATTTTGCGGCGCATCTGGCGGCGATGTTCACGCTGTCGCTGTTCGTCGTGATGCTCAACAACTGGATGGCACCCAGCATCGACTCCGCCGTCAAGACCATCTGGCAGACGCGGCACGCGCAGGCGCCCATCCTGCGCGACGTCATAGAGGAGACGTTCGAGCCCCTGCAGCAGCAGGAGCTGAGGCAGGCCGAGCAGCGGCAGAGCTCTCCCGAGGCCGCTCGCAAGCCGCCGCTGCCTACGCCCGTGCGCAATCTTGTCGGCTTCGTCTCCTATCCGGCCATGATGGTCGTTCTCGGCGCGCTCGTCGGCGGCACCCTGTGGGGCCTCTATTGGGTGCTCACCGGACTGTTCGGTCGGATGCACGCCGAGGAGGCGTTCGCGGCCCTGCGCATCAAGAACTACAAGAATTTCCTTCGCCTCAAGCTCGAGAAGGACAAGCTCACCATTTATCCTCTGGGCATCGATAGGATGCCGCGCCCCGATGATTGGCTGAACGCCCCCAAGGGGAAAGCCAACCCCCTGCCGAGCGGATCGAAGCTGATTGCGGCCAAGGCGATCGACGTGCGGCTGATCGAAGACCCGATCGTCATCACCGCTTCCGACGAGACCTGGGAATAGCGGCGATCCGCCGCGAGGCGCCTTACCGGGCGACGTCGGAGGCCGCCTCGACCGGGCGGACGGATGGGCCTTGCCACGGCCCCTGCACCGTTACCGCCTGCGCGCCCAGCATGTCGTCGGGCTGCAGCGGCTTGTCTGCCGCCACGTTGGGCTTGGTGGCCACGCGCACGTCGAGCGTTCCTTCGGCCAGGTCCACCCTGCCGGTCGCGCTGATGCCTGTATCTCCGGAGCGGGCAAGCACGCTGTCCCCGATCAGCACCCCGTCGCGAATGACCGTGCGCGCATCGACCTGATCGAGGGTCGTTTGGCCCTTGGTCAGCGCATTCCAGGCCAGCGCCGACGCCGTGCCGGGCTTGGCCGCACCCATGAAGGCTTTGAGGTCGAGGGCCAGCCGGGCGCCTTCGGCCATGCTCAGCGTGGCTTTGCCCGAGAGGCCGCGCAAGACCTCGGCCGGCGTCTGGCCGGCGCTCGACAAGTCGAGCGAGAGGGTCGACCGGCCGGTGAGCAAAGCGGCTCCCAGCAGCGCCGCGCCGGCTTCTCCGGCATCGAATTTCTCGATCTTGCCGCGCAGCGCATACTGCGGCACCAGGTCATTGGTGTTGGCCGTGATCTGCGCGCTCGCCGTGCCGGAGTGCAGCTCGAGCTCGGCGATATCCGCCAGCAGCTTGCCGGAGCGCATGCTGATGGTCGCCGCGCCACGACCGAGGCCATAGCCCTTGAGTGCGATTTTCGGTGCCGACACGCGCAGGTCGGCATCGATGTGCTTGATGATGGGGAACGTGAAGTCGAAGGTCGACCAGGATGCCGTCTGCCGGTCGAACAGGAACGACCGCGCACGCACCGCCTCGAAATAAGGCGTCAGATCGAGGGTGCTGAACGCCAAGGTGCCGTCGAACAGCGGCCGATCGCCGGTCAGGTTGAGCGCGAGATTGCCCGTCGCCTCGTTGCCGTCGACGGTGACCTTGGCCTTCTCGATGGCCATGATGCGCCGCGCCCAGGTCATCTGTCCTTTGATGGACGACGCATTCAGTCCATCGGCTGGCGGCACCGGCACCCCGAAGGCACGCACCGCGCGGCGCAGGCTCGGGGTCGTGATCTCGGCCTGCCCGGAGAGCTGCAGGTCCTCCGATACGCTGACATGGCCGTCGAAGGTCGCCTCCAGCACGTCTCCCTTCAGGGAAACCTTGAGAGGCCACCGCAACGACTTCTTGTCGCTCGGCAGCGCCAGCGTCGCGTCGAATGACACCCGCTGGCCGCGTACCGCGAAGCTGCCCTTGGCCGTCAGTTGGCCTTTGCGCCATCCGGAAATTTCCGCGTCGATGTCGTGGATCGACTCCAGGCCGCCGTCGGCAGCCGCCACATTGAGCGTTCCGCGCCGCAGGATCAGCGCATCGAAGGCCTTGGCGGCGAACTGCTCGACGAGCGGCGAAACATCCGTCGGCACCTCGATGCCGGACATGCTGGCGAAGCTCGCTGCGACGGTGCGCAGGCCCGAGACATTCAAACGAAATACCGCGCCGTCGAGCACGAAGCGCGAGATCGGCATGCCGGTGGTGGCGTTCCCGTCGGCGTAGAGGGTGCCGCGATCGAGCGTCAGGTCGGGGGCGCTGCTCAAGCGTATCGTCGATGACACGAAGGCCAGGTCGCGCGGCGAAGCCATCAGCGCGTAGCCGGAGAAGGGCTCGTCGGCCGCCCGAGGATTGAGCAGCATCGGCCCGATGACCGCCAGCAGCAGGCAGACCAATGTCGCAAGAAGAAGCGTTGTGAGGCGCGATATGAGTTTGCTGCGTCTCATGCCCCGACGTGGCCCGTTGCATCCCCTGGCGCCGGCAATGTGAGCGAGCGCCCAGGCCGACACTCCTGCAGTCAAAGCCAACTAGTGTCCTGATCGCGAAATTCGTCTCAATTTACGGCGTGCTCGGAACGAATTTCGCGATCTGAAGGACACTGGCGAAGAGTGTTCCTGGTGTGATTCAGATCGAGAAGTCCGCTCCACCACCCAGCCGAACGCGATGTAGAGGACTTCTCGATCATCACACCAGACTGGTTTTACAAATCGTTGCCCGCGCGCGCAAGCTGGACTGTAATGATAGAGCGCACTCGTGCGGCTCAACTTGCTATCCTTGCTTGCCTTCATAGCGCGGCTCCCGGGAAAGAGCCAGTCAAACCACGCCAGGACAACACCCATGTCACAGCCACTGTGGAGACCTGAGAAAACGCGTGCGGCACAGACCACACTGGCCGCCTTCTCAGGCTGGATGTCATCGCGGGCAGGTAAGGCGTTCAGCGACTACGACGACTTGCACAACCACTCGACACAATCTCCCGGCGAGTTCTGGTCGGCGTTCTGGGACTTCGCCGAGGTCAAGGGCGACAAGGGTGCACCTCCGTTTCTGGTCGACGGCGACAAGATGCCGGGCGCGCGCTTCTTCCCGCAGGCGCGGCTGAACTTCGCGGAAAATCTCCTCTGCAGGGACGGCACAGACGCCGCCCTGGTGTTCTGGGGCGAGGATAAGGTTAAGCGGCGAATGACGTGGGATCAGCTGCGCGAGGAGGTCGCGCGCGCGGCCCACGCGTTGCGCGAGGCCGGCGTCGGCCCCGGCGATCGGGTCGGCGCCATCCTGCCCAACATGCCCGAGGCGATCGTCAGTGTGCTTGCAACCGCCTCGATCGGAGCCGTGTGGTCGTCCTGCTCGCCGGACTTCGGCGCCCAGGGCGTGCTCGACCGGTTCGGCCAGATCGAGCCCAAGGCTCTGATCGCCTGCGACGGCTACTACTACAACGGCAAGGCGATCGACATCGCCGACAAGCTGGCCGCAATCGTGGCGAAGCTTCCCTCCGTGAAGCTCGTCGTCGTCGCGCCCTACCTCGGCAGCGACAAGGGCGTCGTGCAGGCGCTCAACACCAGCTTGATCCATCGCGGTGCGCGGGCGCAGACCTGGGACGACGCGGTACATGCGCGCCCTGCGGCCGCGCTACAGTTCGAGCGCTTTCCATTCTCGCATCCGCTCTACGTGCTCTTCTCGTCGGGCACGACCGGCATGCCGAAGTGCATCGTCCATTCCGCCGGCGGCACGCTTCTGAAGCATCTGTGCGAGCAGCGCCTGCACTCCGACATCAAGCCCGGCGACCGGCTGTTCTATTTCACGACGCTCGGCTGGATGATGTGGAACTGGCTGGTGTCGGGCCTCTCCAGCGGGGCGACCCTGCTGCTCTACGACGGCTCGCCCTTCCATCCCAACGGCAACATCCTGTGGGACTACGCCCAAGCCGAGAAGGCCACCCACTTCGGCACGTCCGCCAAGTACATCGACGCCCTGAAGAAGGCGGAGCTGGCGCCGGCCAGGACGCATGACCTTTCGTCGGTGCGCGCGCTGCTGTCGACCGGCTCGCCGCTGGTGCCGGAGAGCTTCGACTACATCTACGCGGACATCAAAAGCGACCTCCACCT
This sequence comes from uncultured Alphaproteobacteria bacterium, assembly GCA_963797005.1. Lineage (GTDB taxonomy): Bacteria > Pseudomonadota > Alphaproteobacteria > Rhizobiales > Hyphomicrobiaceae > AWTP1-13. The sequence goes on along the minus strand of CAWCOF010000009.1, from coordinate 73,675 downwards.
CGCCTCCATCTCCGGCGGCACCGACATCTGCGGCTGCTTCGTGCTGGGCATCCCGACGCTCCCCGTGTGGCGCGGCGAGATCCAGGGGGCGGGCCTGGGGCTGGCCGTCGACGTGGTCGACGGGGACGGCAAGCCGGTGGCGCGCGGCAAGGGCGAGCTCGTCTGCCGCAACCCCTTCCCGTCCATGCCGATCGGCTTCTGGAACGATCCGGACGGGAAGAAGTATCACGCCGCCTACTACGCGCGCTTCCCCGGCATCTGGCACCACGGCGACTTCGCCGAGTGGACCGAGCATGGCGGCATGATCATCCACGGCCGCTCGGACGCCACGCTGAACCCCGGCGGCGTACGCATCGGCACGGCGGAGATTTATCGCCAGGTCGAGCAGCTGCCCGAGGTGCAGGAGGCGATCGTCATCGGCCAGGACTGGGATGGCGACGTGCGCGTCGTCCTGTTCGTCGTGCTCAAACCCGGGGTGTCGCTCGACGAATCCTCTGCGCGACCGCATCAAGAAGCAGATCAGGTCCGGCGCCAGCCCGCGCCACGTGCCGGCCAGGATCGTGCAGGTGGCCGACATCCCGCGCACCAAGTCGGGCAAGATCACCGAGCTTGCCGTGCGCGACGTCGTGCACGGCCGCGAGGTCAAGAACAAGGAGGCCCTCGCCAACCCCGAGGCGCTGGAGCTCTACAAGAACGTCGCCGAGCTGGCGCGGTAGCAGCCTCAGTCCGCGTTCGGCAGCCGGGTCAGCGCGCCGCCGATCGAGGTGCGGCCGCCGTCCACCACGTACTGGGCCCCGTTGATGTTGCTGGCCAGATCCGAGCACAAGAACAGCACGAGGTTGGCCACCTCCTCCGGCGTGCCGTAGCGGCCGAGCGGCAGCGCGGCGCTATAGCGATCGCGCACGCGCGAGGGATCGGATGGCTCGATCTGGGCCTCGATTGCGGAGATCATGCGCGTGTCGATCGGGCCGGGGCACACCGCGTTGATGCGGACGCCGGCCCGCGCGACCTCGCCCGATGCCGATTTCGTCAGGCCGATCACCGCGTGCTTGGAGGCGACATAGGCGCTCATGCCCGGCGTCCCGACAAGCCCCGCAACCGAGGCCGTATTCACCACCGCGCCGGACTTCTGCTTCAGCATTACCGGCAGCACGTGCCTTAGCCCGAGGAACACGCCCTTGACGTTGACGCCCATCACCTGGTCGAACACCGCCTCGTCGTATTCCGCGATCGGCGCCACCGTGCCCTCGACCCCGGCATTGTTGAAGAAGCAATCGACGCGGCCATAGGCGTCGAGCGCGGCCTTCACGTAGTCCTGCACCTCGGCCGACTTCGTCACGTCGGCAACGTGCCAGCGCGCCTCTCCGCCCTGCTGCTGGATGGTGGCCGCCGTGCGCTCCGCGCCCGCCGCGTCGCGGTCCACCACCACCACCTTGGCGCCGCGCGCGGCAAACGCCAGCGCCGCCGCGCGGCCGATGCCGTTGCCCGCGCCCGTGATCAGGGCCACCTTGCCGTCGAAGTTCATCGGTCTCCTCCGCGCCTGTTCTCTTTTTCTTCCCCGACACGTTAGCCCGTCGCTGGCGCGGGCGACAATGCGCCGTTTCAGTCTTGGCGGAGGCCGAGGTTCGGTCCAATATGCCGGCTGGGTAGAATTGGAGAAGCGTCATGACGACTCTGAAGTGCCTGACGGCGGCGGCAGCCGCGCTTGCAGTCTCGTTCTCGGCAGCGGCAGCTTGCGACGGGTACATGGAGAGTACGGCGGCAGCTGACGCCGCGAAGGCTCCGCAGGTCGCCCAATCGGCTGCTACGGAGCAGGCGCCGACCAAGCAGGCCCTGCCTTACACGCCGATCCCAGCCCAGCCCACAAGCGTGGCGGCGGCGGAGACAAAGCCCGCGACCGACACGGCCAGCGGCGTCGCACGGCAGTAGGGCGCGGCATTCTCACTCGCGCACCGCGACGGATCGGATGAGCGCGCGCACCCGGGCGAAGCTGCGGCCGGGTCGGCGCGTGCCGGCGCGGCCTCCCGCAACGGCATTGTGCAGCAGCAGCACCGGCGCCAGGCCGATGACGACGATGGTCAGCGCGCCCAGCGCCGCGTGCTCGAACTGCTCCAGCGCGGCGTAGCTGTAGACGTGCGTTGCCAGCGTCTCGAAGTTGAAGGGGCGCAGCAGCAGGGTCGCCGGCAGCTCCTTCATGCCGTCGACGAAGACGAGCAGCGCCGCTGCACCGAGCGCCGGCAGCAACAGCGGCATGTGCACGCGGCCCAGCGCCGACAGCGCCGTCTCGCCCAGCGTGCGCGCGGCCGCATCGAGATTGGGCGACAGGCGCTCGAAGCCCGCCTCCAGCGCGCCCAGCGACACGGCGAGGAACCGGATCGTGTAGGCAAGCACGATCGCAAACAAGGTGCCCGACAGCAGCAGCCCGCTCGAGATCCCGAACAGCGCGCGCAGCCCCGCATCGACCCGGTTGTCGAACGCGGCAAGCGGGATCAGCAGCCCCAGCGCCAGCACCGTGCCGGGCATGGCGTAGCCGAGGCCGGCGGCGCGCACGACCGTGCGCACGATCGGATTGGGCGCCAGCCGGCGCGCGTAGGCAAGGCATAGCCCAAGCGCCACGGTGGTCGACGGCGGCGACAGCGGCAATGCCGATGCTGTTGCCGGTCGCCCGCCAGAAACCGCTGGCGAAGGCGTCCGACACGTGCGCGGCAGCCTGCGCCAGCAGCACGATGAAGGGCGCGACGAAGCCCGCGAGGATCGGCAGGCTGCAGAGCGCTGCTGCAAGATACCCGCGCCAGCCGTCCAGGTCCGAGAAGGGGATCGAGCGGTAGCGCCCCGTGGTGTGATGGAACTGGCTTCGCCCGCGCGCCGCCCGCTCCGCCAGGAGCAGCGCCAGCACGAACAGCAGCGTCACCAGCGCGATCTGCGCGGCCCCGGCGAGGTTGGAGCGCTGCAGCCAGGTCGCGTAGATGCTGACCGTCAACGTCGAGACGCCGAGATACTGCACGGCGCCGAAATCGTTGAGGGACTCCATCAGGGCCAGCGCCATGCCGGCCGCCAGCGCCGGGCGCGCCAGAGGCAGGGCCACGGCCCAGAAGGCGCCGGCCGATGTGCGTCCCAGCGTACGCGCCACCTCCAGCACGCAGATCGACTGCTGCACGAAGCTCGCCCGCGCGGAGAGATAGACGTAAGGATAGAGCACCGCCGACAGCATCAGCACGGCTCCCGACAGCGTCCGCACCTCCGGAAACCAGTAGTCCCTTGCCGTGTGCCAGCCGAAGAGCGCGCGCAGCGTTCGCTGCACGGGCCCTGAGAAGTCGAGCAGCTCCACGTAGCAGTAGGCGACGATGTAGGTCGGCATGGCGAGCGGCAGAACCAGCAGGCGATCGAGCAGCCCGCGGCCGGGAAAGCGGTACATGGTGACGAGCCAGGCGGTGCCCGTGCCGACCAGGAGCGTGAGCGCGCCGACACCGGCGAGCAGCAGGGCCGTATCGGAGACCGCGGCCGGCAATACCGTGCGCGCCAGGTGCGGCCAAACGCTCTCGTGCGGGCCGAGCGACAGAACGACGATGGTGGCGAGCGGCAGCGCCATGATGCCGGCGAGCAGGGCCGCGAACGCCGTCCACCCGGGCGACGCCGTCTGCCGCCGCCGCCAACGTGCCAATGCCGAAACCGAGGCGGCGAGGCGGCCGAACCGTGCGGCGATTTTGTTGTCGTCGCGAGGAATGAGGTCGTTCATCAAGGCCCTGGCATCATGCGAGGCCGGTTCGGATAAGGTTCCTTGCGGTCACGCCCGACTTTGCCCAACTTGCGGCCGCACGCGCTGAGTTGTTCCTTGCTTTGCCGATCGGGGCAAGTCGGTAAGGGGCGGGAAGACGGAGAGCGATATGGAGGAGGGAGCGAAAGCTCAGTCCCTGCGCGGCCCTGCCGCCGAGCAAGATCACGCGCCCGGCCGGCCGGGGTGGCTCGACGCATTTGGCAGGCCCCTGCTCGCGGCGACCCTCGCGCTCACGGTGATCCATGCACTCGTTGCCGCGTTCGCCGGCCTCACCGAGGACGAGGCCTATTACCGGCTGTGGGCGTTGGCGCCGGCCATGTCCTATCTGGATCATCCCCCGATGGTGGGCTGGATGATCGCCGCGGGGCGCTGGATTGCCGGCGACAACCCGCTCGGCATTCGCCTCGGTGCCGTGGCCGCATCGCTCATCGGGCCATTCGTGCTGTGGCGCACGGCCGCGATCCTGTTCGGCCAGGTTGTGGCCCGGCGTGCCGTGTGGTTCGCACTGGCGATGCCGTTGCTGGCTGTCGGCGGCGTCATCATCACGCCCGACACGCCCTCGGTCTTGTTCTGGGGCCTTGCCGGCTGGGCGCTGGCGGAGCTCTACGTGTCGGGGCGCGCCAACTGGTGGCTGGCCGTCGGCCTGTTCGCGGGCCTCGGCCTCCTTTCCAAATACACCAACCTGTTCGTCGGCGCGGGCCTGCTGCTCTGGCTCGTGCTGCTGCCGGCCAACTGGCGCTGGCTCCGCAGCTGGCAGTTGTGGGCAGGCGGGGCACTCGCCCTGCTCATCGCGCTGCCCGTCGTGCTGTGGAACGCGGAGCACGAGTGGGCCTCCTTCGCCAAGCAGTTCGGGCGCGTCGCGAGCGGCCACCGCCTGACGGCCGTCTACTTCCTGGAGCTGCTCGGCGGCTATCTGGGGCTCGCCAGCCCGATCATTGCCGTGCTCGGCCTCGTGGGCCTGTGGAGGGTCGCCCGCTCCGCCGTCGCCGAGCGCGACCCGGCGCGCACGCTCGTTGCCGTCTCCATCATCCCGCTCCTCGCCTACATGCTGCTCCACACCCTGCACGACCGCGTACAGCCCAACTGGCCCGGCCCCCTTTATCCTGCGCTCGCGCTCTGCGCCGCCATCGCCGTCAGTGAGGGCAGGCAGGCGGCCGGCCTATCGCCCGCCGCCTGGGCCAAATGGGCGCTCGCCGTCGGCTTCATCATGAGCGGTCTCATCTATGCCCATGTGCTGCGCCCGCTCCCGTTCCTGCCGTTCGCGAAGGAGCCGACCGCGCAAACGCGAGGCTGGGCCGAGCTTGCCTCGGAGGCCGACACCTTGCGCAAATCCCACGGTGCCTGCTGGATTGCCACCACCAACTACGCCACGACAGGCCAGCTCGCCTATGAGCTCGCCTCGCGAGCCCCGGTCATCGAGCTGACCGAGCGCATTCGCTACGCGCATCTGCCGCGCGTCGACGACGCGCTGCTCCAGTGTCCCGCGCTCTATGTCGAGCTCGAGCGTCGTGCCAAGCCGGAGGTGCTGCAAGGCCGCTTCCGAAGCGTCACGCCTCTGGGCCGGCTGACGCGCCGCTACGGCGACACGCCCCTTGCCGCCTACGCCGTCTATCTGCTCGCCGACCCGATCGGCCGACCGCTCTCCGACTAATGTCGTTCCGGTTTTCATGGAAGCATGAGCCCTCAGCCCTGAGCTTGCCTGCCCTCGGACTTGTTCGACTTGTTCCGAGGGTCGAAGGGCGAATGAGTTTGACAATGGCGTGCTTCGACGAGCTCAGCACTGGGTCGTGACCGCTGATCGCGATTCGATCCAAGTCGGAACGGCGCTAATCTACGACTGGTGTGTGACCGCAGCCCTGTCAGCCGGCCCAGCCCATCACGCCGAAAGCCGCGATTGACACGAATTCGCGGAGCTTGGCATTCTGCACGATGGCGGGGTGTGGCTCACTGCGGAGCGACACCATGGAGCCGGGGTCGGCGTTCTTGATCGGTGCGTTGGTGGGCGCTCTTGGCGGGCTCACCACGGCAGCCGGTTTGATCTATTGGTTCGTGCTCCGCCCGATGAACTGAGCGTCGGGGTGAGCGGAGGTCAAGCTGGCGGCGGCCACGCTCGGCTCAAGGGCGCGCGCTTTTGCGCCCATCCTCCAGCAGCGTGAATTGCAGGAGCAGCGTACGCTGCAGGGCGTGATTGAAGTTGTCGTCGGAGATCAGCGTCAGAACCGTCTCGCCATTCGTGCCGCGATGCACGCCAAGCCCCTCCATGTTGTCGATCTCGAAGCTCGAAGTCGGCTTCGATCAGCGTCTGCCCGATAAGGCGCGCGCCCGGCACGATCTCGCGGGCCGTCACACGGCGCAGGCGCATCTTCACGCCGTCCGTCCAGCGGAAATAGCGTTCGAGCACGAGGAGATCGCCGTTGGGGAGAGAAGCGGCATCGGTGATGTTGAATTTGGCGATGTCCTGCAGATGGATTGGTTTGGGCACGCCGTGGACCCAGACCCAGCCGGTGTGATAGCCGCTTCCGCGCGTCAGCCGTTCGGCGAACGCGACCACCGAACCCTGGAGCCGCCCGCCCTGCAGGACCGCCACAGCTTCGATCCCCTGGTTGGCGCTCATGCGCCGCGTGTCGGGATGCAGGTCGAGGTAGTTGGTGGGCGCCTGCACCACGCCGCCGCGGACAGGAAAGCGGCCGATGCGATGCAGGCGCTCGAAGCTGACGAGCAGCGTACCGTTGGTGAGCGAACCATCAAGCAGGGTGACGCCCTCGGCGTCCTTCTCGCGCTTGTTCCTGAGAGGCCGGCCGCTCCGGCTGAGAAGCGACCCCAGGCGGGCGTTCTTCAGGCCCGCGGGCCGTCCGTCCTGGTAGGCGACATCGGCCGTGAGCCAGCCGCCGACGTCGGAGATTGCAAGCAGATTGCTGCCGTCCGGCGCCATGATGAGACCCGACCAGCCGCCAAAACCCGGCGAAGGGGAGGTGAGCACGAGGCCGCCGCGGAACTCGAGCGCACCGAAGCGCTTCGCTTCCGGCTGGCCACGCTGGAAATGGCTGATCGGCCGGGCCTCGATGCCGATCGTCTCGGGCGTGGACGGCAACGGAGGTCCGGCGTCATCCTCGGCCGCCGCCAGCATCGGCAGCGCGATCGCGCAGCCGGCGACGGCGAGGCCGCGCAGAAGCCCGCGGCGGGTCGGGCGCACCAAGCCGGCGCTGTCGGGGAAGATCGATCGCATTTGCCCGGCTCCATCCGGTCGACGGAAAAAGGGGACCGAGCTTTACATGTGTTTGCGTCGGGCGGAGGGCGAGGGAAGGTTGCGCTTGTAGTCGGGCACGCCCCCCTCCTCGAACAGCTCCACGAGCTTGTCGGTCATGGCGCCGGCAAGCTCCGCTCGGATCGGTGATGGTGACGGCGCGGCGATAGTAGCGGGTGACGTCGTGGCCGATGCCGATGGCGATGAGCTCCACGGAGGAGCGCGTCTCGATCTCCTCGATCACTTGGCGCAGGTGCTCTCCAGATAGCTGCCCGTGTTCACCGACAGCGTGGAGTCGTCGACCGGGGCGCCGTCGGAGATCATCATCAGGATGCGCCGCCGCTCCGGCCGCGCCAGCAGCCGCCGGTGCGCCCAGGCCAGCGCCTCGCCGTCGATGTTCTCCTTGAGCAGGCCTTCGCGCATCATCAGCGCCAGCGAGCGCTTGGCGCGCCGCCACGGCGCATCGGCCGGCTTGTAGATGATGTGCCGCAGATCGTTGAGGCGGCCGGGATCTGGCGGGCTTGCCGGCGGCAAGCCACTGCCTCGCGCGCCTGCCCGCCCTTCCAGGCCCTGGTGGTGAAGCCCAGGATCTCGACCTTGACGCCGCAGCGCTCCAGCGTGCGCGCCAGGATGTCGGCGCAGCACGCCGCCACCATGATGGGCCGGCCGCGCATGCTGCCGGAATTGTCGAGCACCAGCGTGACGACGGTGTCGCGGAAGTCGGCGTCGCGCTCGTGCTTGAAGGAAAGGGCATGCATCGGGTCGGTGATGATGCGGGTGAGCCGCGCGGCGTCGAGCGTGCCTTCCTCGAGGTCGAAGTCCCAGGCCCGGTTCTGCTGCGCCATCAGCTTGCGCTGCAGGCGGTTGGCAAGCCGCGCCACGGCTCCCTGCAGGTTGCGCAGCTCGCTTGTCGAGGAAGCTCCGCAGGCGCTCCAGCTCGTCGGGGGTGGACAGGCTCTCGGCGTCGATCTCCTCGTCGTTGGCTCGCGGCTGAAGACCTTGTAGCCGAACGCCTCCGGGTTATCGAGGACGTTGAAGTTGGGGCGCCAAGGCTCACGCGCGTCGGCCATTTCCTCGCCGTCCGCATCGGCATCGAACTGGTCTGCCTGCGCGTCCTGCGCCGCCTCGGTCGACTCTCCCTCCTCGCCTTCCCCGCGCTGATCCTCGTTCGCCTGCTCCTGGCCCTCCTGGCCTTCGTTGCCCTCTTCGCCGTCCTGGTCGCCGCTCTCGGACTCATCGCTGTCGTCGTCGCCCTCCTCGCGCTCGCCCTCGGAAAGCTCCTCGGAGAGGTCCAGCGTCTTGAGCAGGCTGCGCAGCTGGCGGCCGAATGTCTCCTGGTCGTCGGCCAGCTCGTTTAGCTTGGCGAGCGTGCGGCCGGCGCGCTCCTCGATGAACGGACGCCACAGCTCCACCATGGCCTTGGCGGAGGCCGGCGGCGTCGCGCCCGTGAGCCGCTCGCGCACCATCAGCGAAAGTGCGTCCTCGAGCGGCGCGTCGGCCCGCTCGGTGATCTCCGCGTAGCGGCCATGGCCGTACTGGTCCTCGATGCGCGCGGCCAGGTTCTCCGCCATGCCCGGCATGCGATTGGCCCCGAAGGCTTCGATGCGCGCGCGCTCGACGGCCTCGAACACCGCCCGGGCGGGGCCCGAGCCCGCGGCGCCAGCCGCGCGTGCAGCCTGGCGTCATGGCATGCGGCCGTCAGCGCCAGGCTGTCGGCCCAGCCGCGGATGACGGCGATCTTCGCGCTTGCGAGGGCACGCGCGAGGGCTCGGGCAGCTGCACGAGCTTGCCGTCGAGCTCGGGCTTGCCGGGCGCGAAGCTCGACCTGCACCGCGCTGTCGCCGGCGATGGCGCGCACGCACAGGCCAAGCGCCCGCTTGAAGGGCTCTGTCGGCGCCTCCTTGCGACTTGGGCCCGGCCGCCATGCGTCAGTTGAGCGCGACGTTGGCGGCGCTTTCGGGCAGCTCCTCGCCGATGCAGCGCTGGTAGAACTCGGCAACCACCGGACGCTCCAGCTCGTCGCACTTGTTGAGGAAGGTGACGCGGAAGGCGAAGCCCAGGTCTCCGAAGATCTCGGCGTTCTCCGCCCAGGTCAGGACCGTGCGCGGGCTCATCACGGTGGACAGGTCGCCGTTGATGAAGGCCGAGCGCGTAAGATCGGCGACGCGCACCATGTTGCGAGATGATCTTGCGCTTGGCCTCGCTCTTGGCGAACGACTTGACCTTGGCCAGCACGATGCGCACCTCGTCGTCGTGCGGCAGATAGTTCAGCGTCGACACGATCGACCAGCGGTCCATCTGGCCCTGATTGATCTGCTGCGTGCCGTGGTAGAGCCCGGAGGTGTCGCCGAGCCCGATGGTGTTGGTGGTCGCGAACATCCGGAAGGCCGGATGCGGGCGGATCACCTTGGACTGGTCGAGCAGGGTGAGCTTGCCCGACACCTCCAGCACGCGCTGGATGACGAACATCACGTCGGGACGGCCGGCATCGTACTCGTCGAAGCACAGCGCCGTGTTGCTCTGCAGGCAGTAGGGCAGGATGCCTTCGCGGAACTCGGTGACCTGCTTGCCCTCCTTCAGCACGATGGCGTCCTTGCCGATGAGGTCGATGCGGCTGACGTGGCTGTCGAGGTTGATGCGGATGCAGGGCCAGTTGAGGCGGGCGGCGACCTGCTCGATGTGCGTCGACTTGCCCGTGCCGTGGTAGCCCTGGATCATCACGCGGCGGTTGTGCTTGAAGCCGGCGAGGATGGCGAGCGTCACCTCCCGGTTGAACACATAGTCGTGGTCCATATCCGGCACGTGATCGTCCGGCTTGGAGTAGGCGGGCACCTCGAGGTCGGTGTCGATGCCGAACAGCTGGCGCACGGACACTTTCATGTCCGGCATACCAGAAGCCCCGGCTTGAGCTTGGGCGCGCATGTCGTTTCGGGTCCGGGATGTTTTTCCAGGTGCTCGGCGCGGATGACGCGCCGGCACGGCTACCAACTAGGAGTGTCTGCAAGCCGGCTCAGACGAGCCCAGCCTGTTTCAGATAGTTATAGGCTTGGATTGTCTCGCGCAACTTGTCTTCCGACCGGTTGTCGCCCCCGTTGGCGTCGGGGTGGTGGCGCTTGACCAGCTCCTTGAACCGCGCCTTGATCTCATGGCGTTCGGCGGTTTCCGTCAAATTGAGCGCTTCCAAGGACTTTATTTCCAAGGGCTTGAGCGATCGGCGGCGCGGTGCGGCATTTTCGGCTGGGTTCCAGGGGAAGAATTCGTGCGGGTCCTTGAACGGTCCGCTGGGGCCGCCGTTGCGAGCCATATTGTGATGGGTGCCATGCGCCCATGAATTGGCGCCGACCTTCCACGTCGGCCGGTGGCCGATGACGCTGTCCTTCTGGTAGGCCTCCACTTCCGTGTTGCTCATGCCTTCAAAGTAGTTGTAGGAGGCATTGAACTGGCGCACATGGTCGAGGCAAAGCAGATAATACTGGCCCTCTCGCCCGCGCCCCCTGGGCGCGCGATGCAGCCCCGCCGCGCTGCAGCCCTTCCACTGGCAGACGCGGCGCCTGCGGGCGCACGGCATGCTCGTGGTCCGGCTTGACGCGGACGCTGTCGAAGTATTTCGAGTCCAACTTCATGTCGGCCGAGTATGAGCGCAACCCAGTAACCGCACAAGATGACACGTGCGAGCGGCCGGCCACCGTTGCAAGCCGGTAACCGAAACCGTCACGAACCGAAAGACCCCCTTGATGTCGGTCGAATCACTCATCCGCGAGAAGCTGCTCCAGGCCTTTCAGCCGGCCCGCCTCGAGATACTCAACGAATTGCACCTGCATGCGGGCCATGGCAGCTCGCCGGGCACCGGCGAGAGCCACTTTCGCGTTCTCGTCGTCTCGCCCCTATTCAGCGGCAAGTCGCGGCTGGACCGGCACCGCCTCGTCAACGAGGCGCTGCCGCCGAGCTCAAAGGTGGGGTGCACGCGCTTGCCATCAAGGCTTATGCGCCGGGAGAGGAGATCAGGTGAAGCTGTCGGCGGCGCGATCGGCTTGTCTATCCAACGAATATGGTCCGCGAACCCCGCACATTCAAGAGAGCAGACGCCTCGATGGCGCGCTGTAGACACCTTTGGCGCCGGGCGACTCCTGCCCTCCCGAGGGAGCCACTCAACCGGCCTCCATCGCGCCGCTCTCGACTGCCTGTCGCGGCCGCTTGCTCGTCGGTTTGAGCGGCTTGATGCGAATGGCCGTGATCTTGTTGCGGTTCTTGCGCAGGATCTCGAACCGGTAGTCGTAGAACGTAAAAACCTGGCCCTGCTCCGGAATCGTCTGAGCCTCGTGGATCACGAGTCCGGCGATGGTGGTTGCCTCCTCGTCCGGCAAGTCCCAGTCCATCTGCCGGTTGAGGTCGCGAATGGCGATCGTGCCGTCGACGTTGACCGAGCCGTCGGCCTGCACGCGGATCGCCGCGTCCTGCACGTCGTGCTCGTCGGCGATCTGGCCGACGATCTCCTCCAGAATGTCCTCCAGCGTGATCAGGCCCTGCACCTCGCCGTACTCGTCGACCACCAGGGCAAGCTGCGCCTTGCGCTTCAGGAACTCATTGAGCTGGTCGTTCAGGCTGGTCGTGTCGGGCACGAACCATGGCGGCGCGGCCAGGCTCGCCACGTCGAGCTTCGAGGTGTCCCAGGCGGCGCGCGCCAGCGCCACCAGGAGATCCTTGGTGTGCAGAACGCCGACGATATTCTCCGGCTCGTCCTTCCATACGGGGATGCGCGTGTACTGGCTCTTGATCACCTCCTCCACCACCTTCTCGGGGGCATCGTCGACATTGATGGTCTGCATCTTCGTGCGATGCACCATGATGTCGAGCACCTTGAGGTCCCTGCAGGTCGAGCACGCCGCCCAGCATCGCCGCGTCGTCCTTGGCGACGGCACCGCCGATGGTCTTGAGCTCGATGGTGCCGCGGATCTCCTCGTGTGCTGCAAGGATATTGGCGCGATCGTCGAGCTTGGTCGGCGTGAGCTTGAGCAGCAGCCGCACGATGACCTGGATCGCCGCCGTCAGCGGTCTGAGCACCAGGATCACCAGTCGCATGCTCGGCGCAACGAGCAGCGCTACCCTGTCGGAGAACGCCAGCGCGTAGGTCTTGGGCAGCACGGCGGCGAAGATGACGATGAGCAGCGTCATGATCGCCGTCGCGTAGGCGACGCCGGCGGGGCCGACCAATATGACCGCGAGACCCGAGGCGAGCGACGCCGCCAGGATGTCCACCAGCGTGTTGCCGAGCAGCACGGCGCCGATCATTTTCTCCGGCTGGCGCAGCAGCCGGTTGACCAGGCTGGCCTTGGCGTTCCCCTCCTGCTCCAGGGCGTGCATGCGGGCGCGCGAGGCGGCCGTCAGCGCCGTCTCGCTGCCGTTGAAGAAGGCCGACAGGAAGAGCAGGACGGCGATCGCCGCACAGATAAGGGCAATTTCGAGTGTCATGGCTTTCTTCGGTGTCCACGAGGCGCGGCCAGCAACCCATTGATAACGCGGCAACGCCAACAAAGGCTTGCCGTGGGCTAACCGCCGATCTGCAACTGCCCGATCTGCAACTGATAGTACGCCCGGCATCTTGCAAGGGCTTGGATCAATCTTGCTGCCGATGTCCTCCTAGGCGCGGCTGTCGATCTGGCGGGAGAGGAAGTCCTGAATCGCCGCCAGGGCCACCTCGCGCGTGATGAAGGCCTTGCCTATGCCACGTACCAGGATCAGCGTCGGGCTGCCGTCCCGCACCTTCTTGTCTTGGCCCAGGATCTTGACGAGCTGCGCCGCTACCGGCTTGCCGCCCGCAATGTCGGCGATGCGGGTCGGCAGCCCGACGCCGGCAAAGTGCGCCTCAACGCGTGCCGTCTCGTCGGCGGCGATCAGTCCCAGCTCCTGCGACAGGCGGAATGCCAGGCAGATTCCCACGGCCACGGCTTCGCCATGCAGCAGCCGATCGGAGTAGCCGGCCCACGCCTCCAGCGCGTGTCCGAAGGTGTGGCCGAGGTTGAGCAGCATGCGGTCGCCGGCTTCCGTCTCGTCGCGGGCGACGATGTCGGCTTTGCCCTGCACGGCAACGGCAATCGCATGAGTGAGCGCCGCCACATCCTTGGCGAACACTCCCTGGGCGTTCTGCATGAGCCAGGCGAAATAGGCGGCATCACGGATCAGGCCGTACTTGGCCGCCTCGACATAGCCCGACCGGAACTCGCGGGCCGGCAGCGTGGAGAGCACATCGGTGTCGGCGAGCACCAGGCTCGGCTGGTGGAACGTGCCGACGAGGTTCTTGCCCTGGGGCGTGTTGATGCCCGTCTTGCCGCCGACGGAGGAGTCGACCTGCGCCAGCAGCGTGGTGGGGATCTGCACGAAGCGGATGCCGCGGCGCACGATGCTGGCGGCAAAGCCGGCGAGGTCGCCGATCACGCCTCCGCCGAGCGCGACCACCAGATCGCCCCGCTCGAGCCCCATCTCCAGAAGACGCTCGCAAAGACCGGCCAGGGCCGCGAAGCTCTTGGTCGCCTCGCCAGGAGCAAGCGTCACCGTGCCGAGATGGCGTTGCGTTGCCTCGAGGCCGGCCTCCAGGGCGCCAAGATGGCGCGCGGCGACGTTGTCGTCGGTGACGATGGCGCACCGGGCGCGGCCTAGTCGCTCGCCAATGAGGTCGGATGAGCTTTCCAGCAGGCCGGGTCCGATCAGCACATCGTAGGAGCGGTCGCCAAGTGCGACGCGGACCACGTCCGGCTTGCGCGAGGGCTCGGCGCTCATGGCGCTTCGTCCGCTTCGATGGAGGTGGGCTGCGGCCCGGCGTCCTGGCCGGTCAGATGCGGGCTGTCGGCCAGGGCATCGATGATTTCGGTGACGATGGCGTCATGCGGCAGGTCGCGGCTCTCCACCGCAATGTCGGCGGTCGCATAGACCGGGTAGCGCGTCGCCATCAGCCTCTGCATGGTGCCCTCGGGGTCTTGCTCCAGCAGCGGGCGATTGTTGCGCCTGGATACCCGGCGAAGCAGCAACGACAGCTCCGCCTTGAGCCACACGGAGATGCCGGATCGGCGGATGTTGTCGCGCGTCTCTTCCACCATGAACGCGCCGCCGCCGGTGGCCAGCACCTGCGGACCGGAGCCCAGCAGGCGCGCGATGACCTTGCGCTCCCCCTCTCGGAAGTAGGCCTCTCCGTGGTCCTTGAAGATGTCCATGATCGGCTTGCCGGCGGCCTGCTCGATCTCCTCGTCGGCATCGACAAAGGGCAGCTCCAGTTGCGCGGCGAGCCGGCGGCCGACGGCCGACTTGCCGCTGCCCGGCATGCCAACGAGCACGATCGACCGGGAGCCGAGGCTCGCGCGGATGTTGCGAACCGTCTCGGCGCGCGTGTCCTCCTTTTTGCGTCTCAAGCCGAATCGCATCATTTTTCCTCGTATGCCGGACTGGAGCGGCACAGTCAGGCGCTGCGGCCCGGCAAAGGGATTGCCCATGGACCTCAATGCCTTGCTCCGGCCGAACGCAGGACCGGAAGCGGCCGCCGAGGCCCTGAGCCGGCGTTGAGCGACGCCGGGCCATAATGGCGTCACCTTGAGTTTCAACATAGCTCGCAGGGAGCCGCTTCGCCACATGCCAAGCCTCATGCGATTTCTCTTCGTCACGGAAGTCGTGGGGGCAATTGTGTTCGGCGGGCTATATGCCGTGCAGGTGTTCTTCGAGCCTGTGCCGAGGGAGACATCCGTTGCTGTGCCGGGCGTCAAGGTTCGCCGCTAGCCTCGGCCGCCTCGATCCGGCTGGATGTTGAAGATGCATGCGCGCGATCTGCCATGGCGCTGCCGTTTGTGCGGGTCTGCTGACGCTTTCGCTTGGCGGCCTGCCCGCCGCCGCTCAGGTGGGATGGAGCCCATTCCGCCAGAACGCCGATCCGCTCCGGTCGCACGACGCGCGCGAAGCAGCCGCTCCCAAGGCTGAACCGTCCTGGCGGCAAGGCCAGGACAGCAATTCCGCCAGCGCTCAAGCTCCCCCGTGGCAGGCGGCACCCCGGCGTGGTTCGGTCGAGCGCGGCGAGCTCAACCCCGTCATGTCGCGCGATGGGTCGGGGCTTCCGCTCGAGCTTTGGCGCGGCCTCGATCTCAAGAGCATCGAGGACTTGTTGGCACAATTGGCGTTGCCCCCGCGTTCGCCGGCGCTGCATCGTCTGTGGCGGCGCGCGTTGCTGGCCTCGGCAACACCGCCGGCTGGCCTGCCCAGTCCCGACCACTTCCTCGCGTTGCGCCTGGAGGCCCTTTATCGCTCGGGCCTGTTGCGCGACATGGAGGAGGTGCTGGCGCGCGCTGGCACCTCCACGCCACTCATCCGCGCACTGCAGGCAAGGTTGGACATCGGTCTCGGTCGCAAGGATGCCGGCTGCCGCGCGATCGCCGAGTTGGGTGCGCCGAGCTCCGGACTGCCCGGTCGCCTGAAGGGCGAGATACAACTGCTCAGCGGCTATTGCGCCGCGGTCGCGGGGGATGCCAGGGCTGCCGGCCTCGCCGCCGACCTGGCCCGCGAAGAAGGCATCGTCGCCGAGCTTCCCCTCGCCGTGCTCGCCGGCATCGCCGTTGGCAACAAGCCGCGGCTGCCCCTGCCCAAGCGTGTCCTGCTGCTCGACTATCGCTTTCTCGAGCTGATGGGCCCGGTGGATATCGAACAGGTTCTCGACAAGGCCGAACCTGCGCTGCTTGCTGCCATCGCGGGGGACGGACAGGCTCCTGCCCGCCTGCAGATTGCTGCCGCCGAAGCGGGGATGCGGCTCAACGCCCTGCCGGCCGACGCCGTTGCCGAAGTCTATCGCCGTCAGTCTCTGTCCAGCGTCGCCCTGGCGGACCCGGCCGCGCATGCCACCGATCCGCTCCTGCGCCGCGCGCTGTTCTTCCAGGCCATCGAGCTTTCCCGGTCGCCGGGCCAGCAGGCGAGGTTCATGCGCGCGGTGCTCGATGATGCACGCAAGGCCGGCATTGGCGCACAGATGGCGCTGGTGCTGGCTCCGCTGCTTGCCAAGCTGCAGCCGACACCGGAGCTTGCATGGTTTGCGGAAACAGCCGCGGAGATCGCGCTGACGGCGGGTGATAGTGCCGGCGCTCGGCGCTGGGTCGAGACGGCGGGAGGCCCGCGGCCCTGGCTGGCGCTCTGCGATCTCGTGGACCCGTGGCGCCGCGAAGGACGCCTGCCGGGGCTCGCGCCAATCGAGGACCTTGCCCTTCGCGGCAACCTCGGCGCGGACGTGCTGCACCGGCTGGCAACATCGCTCGATGCTCTCGATGTCGAGGTGCCGATCCCTCTGTGGGACGCGGCGAACCGCACGCCGCAACCGCGCGGCGGGCATCTGCCCGAGACCGGCGTGCTGGCCGACCTTGCCCAGGCTGCCAAACGCAAGGAGGTGGGGCGGGTCATCCTGCTGGTCATGCGGACCCTTGGACCCGATGGCCCGGAAGGCGCCAATATTCTCGCACTCCGCGATTTGGTGCGGGCGCTCAAGACCGCCGGGCTCGAGACCGATGCCCGCGCGATGGCGCTCGAGGCGCTGGTCGCGGTGTGGCCGCGCCAGGCACCCTACTGATCGGGCCCACGCACATGCAGATGGCTGCGGCCGAGCGCCGACACCTCGAAGCCTTCCTCGCCATGCTGACCGCCGAGCGGGGGGCGGCCGGCAATACGCTCGAGGCCTACAGGCGCGACCTCGATGAATTTCTCTCCTTTCTCGGTTCACGAGGACGATCGCTCCACGACGTGCAGCCTGCGGATATCGGCGCTTACTTGCGAAGCCGCTCCGAGGCGGGCCTCGCGCCGGCCTCCCGCGCACGCCGGCTTTCCGCCGTGCGGCAACTGTTCAAGTTCCTTGCCGGCGAGGGTGTGATTGCCGAGGACCCAGCGCTCGGCCTCGCCGGCCCCAAGATCCGGCGCACCCTTCCCAAGATGCTTTCGGTGGCGGAGGTCGATCGCCTGATCGAGGCGGCCCGCAAGCGCACCGAAGCTGCCAGGGGTCGCGATCGTGTGCGGGCACTGCGCCTGCATGCGCTGATCGAGACGCTCTATGCAACGGGCTTGCGCGTCAGCGAGCTCGTGAGCCTGCCTCGGTCGGTGTTGGCGGGCGACGGCCGTGTCCTGACGGTCAGGGGCAAGGGTGGTCGCGAACGCATCGTGCCCCTGAACCAGGCCGCGCGGGCGGCGCTGGAGCGCTACCTCGACGTCGGTCGCGACGAGGAGGACGGCGTAGCGCCGATGGTGAGGACGAAATGGCTGTTTGCGTCACGCGGCGCGGAAGGCCACTTGACGCGACAGCGCCTGGCCCAGGAGCTGAAGGAGTTGGCGGCCGAAGCCGGCCTCGATCCGGCCCGCGTCTCCCCGCACGTGCTGCGGCACGCCTTCGCCAGCCATCTTCTGGACCGCGGCGCCGACTTGCGCTCTGTGCAGCAGCTGCTTGGCCATGCCGACATCTCGACCACGCAGATCTACACCCATGTCCTGGAGGAGCGGCTGAAGAAGATCGTCTTCGAGCACCATCCGCTGGCGGCGCGGAAAGGGCGGTAGGGGCGCGGGGCGCCAGCTTTGCCACCCATGGGGTTCTTGGCACGCGGCCGCCTCGATGAATAGAAATAGTCACCCCAATGACTTATATGCTTGCCATGAGCATGACGAGGACAAGCCCTGGCACTGCGGTTGTCGCCCCTGCGGACAATACCGTCTATATGGCGCCCGGTGGGGAGCTTCAGCTCGACGTCCGCGTTGACCGCGAGACCGTGTGGCTCACGCAGGCGCAAATGGCCGAGTTATTTGGCAGCTCACAGCGCATGATGTCTCACCACATCAGAAATGTATTCTCTGATGGAGAGTTGGAGCGTGGGAACAATATACAAAAAATGTATATTGATCGGTCCAAGAAGCCAGTGACGCTGCATAGCCTGGATGTGATCATATCGGTGGGCTACCGGGTCAATTCCAGGACGGCAACGGCGTTCCGGCAGTGGGCCACGCGGGTCATCCGGGAAAAGCTGATCGGCGCCCACCGTCAGCGCCAGCTCGAACAAGGGCGCCTGGAAGCACTGGGGGCGCTTGCCTCGCATGTGCTCACTGAGGCGGAGGCACGTGCGCTGCTGAGCATCATCAGCCGTTTCTCCGAACTCGTGGCAGATGCTTCGCCAATACGACGAGGACAAGCTCCCCGAACGGCCGGCTGCCCCGACCAAGCGCATCAAGCGGCTTACGGCGAAGCAGGCGCATGCCGCCGCCGCGGCGCTGAAAGCGGAACTCGTCCAGAAAGGCGAGGCGAGCGACCTGTTCGGGCGCGAGCATAGCGATGGTCTTGCGGCAATCCTCGGCAACATCGAGCAGACCTTTGGTGGCAAGGCCCTCTACCCGAGCGTGGAAGAGAGAGCGGCGGCTTTGCTGTATTTCGTAATCAAGAACCATCCGTTCACCGACGGCAACAAGCGCATCGGAAGCCTGCTGTTTGTCCACTTTCTGGACAAGAACGGTTGCCTGTCGCGCCCGGACGGGAGCCAGCGCTTCGACACCAATGCGCTTGGTGGCCATCGCTCTGTTGGTGGCTGAGAGCCACCCCAAACAGAAGGATCTGGTCATGCGCCTGGTCATGGCCATGTTGTCGTAAACCAAGCGTGTCAAGATGGCCCTGTTTGCGCCCTATCACCGTGATTGGAACGCCGGCTTGACACCCGCTCCCCAGCTCGCGAAAAGTCCCGCGCAAACAAGGGGTTTGAGCACCTGAAGTCAAGGCGGCGCGAACCGATGGACCGACCCGTGGCCCTGCGTACCTATCTCGATTTCGAAAAGCCGATCGCCGAGCTCGAGAGCAAAGTCTCCGAGCTCAAGGCGCTTGCCGCCGACGACGATGCCTCGGTATCGATCACCGAAGAAGTCACCAGACTGCAGCAGAAGGCGCATCAGGCACTCGTTGACACCTACGCCAAACTCACGCCCTGGCAAAAAACGCAAGTCGCGCGTCACCCGGAGCGCCCGCATTTTCTCGACTACGTCGACGCCCTGATCGAGGACTTCACGCCGCTGGCCGGCGATCGCTACTTCGCGGAGGATGCCGCCATCATGGCCGGGTTGGGCCGCTTCCGCGGCCGTCCGATCGCAATCCTGGGCCACGAGAAGGGCTCCGACACCGAGAGCCGGATCAAGCACAACTTCGGCATGGCGCGTCCGGAGGGCTATCGCAAGGCCATCCGCCTCATGGACCTGGCCGAGAAATTCGGCCTGCCCGTCATCACTCTCATCGACACGGCGGGCGCCTACCCTGGCATCGGCGCGGAGGAGCGCGGCCAGGCGGAAGCCATCGCCCGCTCTACCGACCGCTGCCTTTCGCTCGGCGTGCCGCTGGTCGCAGTCGTCATCGGTGAAGGCGGCTCGGGTGGCGCGGTGGCGATTGCCACCGCCAATCGCGTGCTCATGCTCGAGCACGCGATCTACACCGTGGCGTCGCCGGAAGCGGCCGCCTCCATCCTTTGGAGGGATTCGGCGCGCGCGATCGACGCGGCGACCAGCATGAAGATCACGGCGCCGGATCTCAAGGCGCTTGGAATCATCGACGTCGTCATTCCCGAGCCGGTCGGCGGCGCACACCGCGATCCGGCCTTCACCTTCCGGCAGGCTCGCGACGCCATCAGCAAGGCGCTCGGCGAGTTCGCCGACATGAGCGCGGACGCTGTTCGCCGCCAGCGCCACGACAAGTTCCTGGAAATCGGGCGCAAGCTCTAAGGCGCGGCCCAAACTCAGGTTTTCTCCGTGTTGCGGATGGCACTCTCGGGCGCGCTTAACCACGCGCCGCGAGCAACCGCAGTGTCGCCGCAATGGACGGCCACCAGCCGACATCTGGATCGTTTTTCACAGGCATGGGAGCGAAGCGTTCTTCCCGCGTTAACCCGATGTTAACCTTTATGAATTATTGGCGATCGTCGCACGCCCGGGGCACAGTTTTATGGGTCGAGTAATCCTTGGCAGATTGGTTGAGCGCGCCGCTAGTGCCTTGCCGGCACTGGCGCTTGTTTGCATGCTCGCGGCCTGCTCCACGATCGAGATCCCCGCGCACCTGCGCCCCTTGTCGAAGGAGACCATGATGCTCCTTGGCAAGCGCGGCATGGATGTCCAGGCACCGATCTTCATCCGCATCTTCAAGGAGGAGTCGGAGCTCGAGGTCTGGAAGCTGCGCGACGATGGCCGCTTCTATCACTTCAAGACCTATCCGATCTGCAACTGGTCCGGCGATCTCGGCCCCAAACTGCAGCAGGGCGACAGGCAGGCGCCGGAGGGGTTCTATACGATCAAGCACGATCAGATGAACCCCGACTCCAATTATCACCTGGCCATGAACATCGGCTTCCCCAACGCCTATGACAAAGCGCTTCGGCACACGGGGAAATTTCTGATGATCCACGGCAAGTGCAAGTCGGCGGGCTGCTACGCCATGACCGACGCGCTGATCGAGGAAATCTACGCGATCGCGCGCGAGGCGTTCCTGGGTGGCCAGGCGTCCTTCCAGGTGCACGCGTTTCCCTTCCGCATGACGCGAGAGAACATGCTGCGCCACGCCGGCCACGAGGCGTATCCCTTCTGGAAGACGCTGAAGGAAGGTTACGACTACTTCGAGCTGACGCACCTGCTGCCGACCGTGGCCGTCTGCAATCGCCGCTACGTGGTCAACGTCTACATGCGCAGCGGCGACCCCTCGCGGCTCGATCCCCAGGCCGCATGCCCGTCCTTCTTCAGGCCGAGGCCGGATCCCTTCAGGCCGAAGCCTGGAGAGCAGGTCGCCCAGCAGATCATTGTCCCCGGTCCGAAAATGCGAAGCGTGGCAAACATCGAGAGCGACAGCGCAAGGCGCTCGGGTTTGCTGACGACCGGCTCGACCGTGTTCGGCTCCGGCTCCATTCCGCGCATGAGCTTTGCCCCGGCGCAGTGACGTCTGCGCCACGCTCCGCAGCTCCGCTCGGCTCCAGCTTAGCTTTCGGTCAAGGTTAAGATCGCGCGTATCGGTCAGGACGCGGGTCCCATGTTGCCGATCCATCCGAGTTGAGGTAGGGCACGATGGACGACAATCGCCCCGGCGCGCCACCAGTGCGGGGCCAAGTAAAGGGGAGTGGGGGCAGCCTGTTATGCGCGTTGCGTTGCGCCGAACGTGGCGGGGTATGCGCGTTGCTGTGCTGATCGGCCTGGGCTGTCTGGTAGCGCACGTGGCTGCCCTGACGATTGCACCGCGCGAGCATGCAGCTCGAGCTGCGGCGTCCAGCGAGAAAGCGGCGGCCGGCGTCGCGCTGTCGGCGCAGACGCCGATGCCGGGCGCGACGGCCGGGATGGGTCGCAGCCAGCGGCTTGCTGCCAAGGGGATGCATGCCGGCAGCCCGATCATGATCCGCATCTTCAAGGCCGAGTCCCAGCTCGAGCTTTGGCTGCAGAAGGACGACCGCTTCGAGCTCTTCGCCACCTACCCGATCTGCACCTGGTCGGGAACGCTCGGCCCGAAGCTGAAGGAGGGCGACAAGCAGGCCCCCGAAGGCTTCTACACCGTGAGCATCGACCAGATCCGCCGCACGGGACGTTGGCCGCGCGCGATGAACATCGGTTTCCCCAACGCCTTCGACAAGGCTTACGCCCGCACCGGCTCCTACATCCTGGTGCACGGCGGCTGCACCTCGACGGGCTGCTACGCCATGACCGACCCGGTGATGGACGAGATCTACGAGCTGGCCGAGCAGGCGCTCCGGCACGGCCAGGATGCCGTCCCGGTGCACATCTTTCCCTTCCGCATGACGGAAGCGAACCTCGAGGCCTATGCCGGCAACCCTTGGATGCAGTTCTGGATGACCCTCAAGCCGGCCTACGACGTCTTCGAGCGCACACGCATCCAGCCAAGAGTAGGCGTCTGCAACAAGAAGTATCTGATTGCCGACGGCGACGCCGCGGCGAGCACCTGCATTGACGACGGCTCGGACGGCATTCCCACACCGAGCCTGGAAACCGGGCATGATGGGGCAAAGCCGGTCAAAGCGCACAAGGCTGCGATCGATGAGACGCAGTCGCGCCGCCCCGGCGGCCACAACGCGCGCAAGGCCTACGCCGAGGGCAGGCGCGCGCGGTTGGCTGCTCGCGCCCGTCGCTTGCGCACCACCCAAGCGGAGCATCGGCGCAGGTCGCATTGACCCTGCTATTGCGCGCCGGCGCGCGGGCTGCGGTAAGCAAAAGCGGGCGCCGGTGCGGCCGCTTCCTGCGCCGCCACCCGCCTAAAAGCTTCATGGGCCGATGACAGCGCGCAGGCGGGGTCGGTGTCGGCAGCCGCGCCCGTGAAAGCGAAGGCCTGGCAGCGGCAGCCTCCCCAGTCGACCTCGCGAAAGGCGCACGAGCGGCACGGCTCGCGCATCCATGACGTGCCGCGAAACATCTCAAATGAGCCGGATTCGGCCCAGATGTCCCGCAGCCGCCTGTCCTTCACGTTGTCGAAGGCGATGCCCGGGATCGTCTCGGCCGCGTGACAGGGCAGCACCTTGCCCGAGGGCGTGATGTTGATGACGCCGCGGCCCCAGCCGCCCATGCACGGCTTGGGACGGGCGGCGTAGTAGTCGGGCACGACGAAGTCGATGACGAGCACGCCCTTGAGGCGCTCGCGCGCGGCCTCGATGAGGTCGGCGCTGGCGAGCACCTGATCGCGCGTCGGCATCAGCGCCTGCCGGTTCCTGAGCGCCCAGCCGTAGTACTGCACGTGGGCAACCTCCAGCCGCTGCGCGCCCAGGCTCGCGGCCAGGTCCACGATCTTGCCGAGGCTGGCGATGTTCTGGCGATGCACGGGCGCGTTGATCGTCAGCGGCAGGCCCAGCGCCCGCACCCAGCCGGCAACCTCCAGCTTCCTGGCGTGGCCGTTGGCGTAGTGTGCGATGCGGTCCGCGTTGGCAGCGTCCGCATCCTGGATCGAGATCTGCACATGGTCGAGGCCGTGCGCGGCGAGGCCCTCGAGGCGCGCGCGCGTGAGCAGCACGCCCGCCGTGATCAGGTTCGAGTAGAGCCCGACCTTGGCAGCCTGCGCCACGATCTCCTCGAGGTCGCGGCGCACGGTCGGCTCGCCGCCGGAAAGATGCAGCTGCAGGATGCCCAGATCGGCCGCCTGCGCCAGGACGTCGAGCCAGGCCTCGGTCGACAGCTCGCCGCCGACGCGCTCCAGCGCCAGCGGGTTGGAGCAATAGGGGCACTGCAGCGGGCAGCGGTGCGTGAGCTCGGCCAGGAGCCCGACCGGCGGCCCGGGGCCGACGGCCTTGGTCTCGGCCGGTTTCGTCTGGACGTTCACGCCG
The DNA here is from genome assembly GCA_963797005.1 of uncultured Alphaproteobacteria bacterium. Classification (GTDB taxonomy): domain Bacteria; phylum Pseudomonadota; class Alphaproteobacteria; order Rhizobiales; family Hyphomicrobiaceae; genus AWTP1-13. The sequence goes on along the minus strand of CAWCOF010000009.1, from coordinate 50,331 downwards.
TGACCACGCCCTTGTCGGCGAGCTCCTGCAGGAGAGGAACGATGTCGCCCAGGATGCGTGCCTCGGGCGCATTGTAGGTACGCGCCAGCTCGCCGGCGATGGCTTCGACGCTGCGGTCGCCGTCACACAGCTCGAGGACCGCGACGGCGATGGCGTCGGGATAGAGAACCCGCTCCGGCCCGAGCAGCACCCAGCAGTCGCGGGCCGGATCGCGGCGCATCTTGATATGCCGGGCGAGTGCGGGACGCGACGCTGCCCCGATGTATCGATCCGAGCCGCGGTCTGTCCAGTCTCGGTCATCATGTCGCTCCGGACGGAAGGCGCCGGGCGGAATCAGGCCGCGGGCGCGACGTAGGCGTGGTGCAGGGCATCGAGCTGCGCCCACAGCACGTCGCACTTGAAGCGCACGGCGTCGACGGCGGCGGCCTGCAGCTCGGGCGTCGTCGCATGGCGCTTGACGTAGTCGAGCGCGAAGTCGGCATCGCGGTTGGCCTGGTCCAGCCGCCGCTTGAAGTATTGCATCGCCTGCTCGCCGACGAAGTCGTAGTGCTCGAGCATGCCGGCGATGCGCTCCTCGTGGATCTTTGGCGCGAACAATTCGGTGAGAGACGAGGCGACGGCCTCCAGCAGCGGCCGCTCGCGCACGAAATCGACGTAGGCCTCCACCGCGAAGCGCGTCGCCGGCAACGCGCCGCGCATGGAGACGACATAGGCGCGATCGAGGCCCAGGGCATCGGTCAGCACCAGCCAGCGCTCGATGCCGCCCTCCTCGCCACCGCCCCGTCATGATCGAGGATGCGATGCACCCATTCGCGACGAAGCTCGCGGTCGTGCACGCGGCTCATCAGGGCGGCATCCTTGCGCGGCACGCCGGCCTGGTAGCAGTAGCGATTGAGCGCCCAGGCCTGCACCTGCCCCTTGTCGAGCTTGCCGCCATGGAGCAGGCGGTGGAAAGGATGCTTGTCGTGGTAGCGCTCGGCGCCCACCTGGCGGATGGCGGCCTCGAGCTCGGCCGGCGTCATGGCTTGGGTGGCGACGCTCACAGGCGGATCTCCATCCCGTCGCAAGCGATTTCCCAACCCGCCTGCTCGACCGCTCTCCGCTCCGGGCTGTCCTTGCGCAGTGCGGGGTTGGAATTGTTCATGTGCACGTAGACACGCCGCTTGACGTTGAGCGATTGGAGCGCCGCCATCGATCCGTCCGGCCCCGCCATGGCGATGTGCCCCATGCGCTTGGCCGTCTTGGCCGACAGGCCCTGGGTAATCAGCTCGTCGTCAGTGTAAAGCGTGCCGTCGAACAGGACCAGCGCGGCGCCCGTGACGCGCTCCGCCAGGCCCGCATCCACCTCCGCGCAACCCGGAATGTAGAAGAACGCCTGAGGGCCGGAGAGATCGCTTACCTTCAGCCCGAGGGTGTCGCCCGCCTGCGTGCCGAACGTGGGACCGGCGGTCTCGTCCTCCATGTAGAGCGCGACCTTGCCGGGGACCGCGAAGGCCTCGACCGCGATGCCGGGCATGACCTCGACGCTCCGTCCGAGCGGCAGGGCGACGTGCGATACATGGTTGCGGTCGAGCACATTGAAGATGGGATTGGCTGCCAGCGCCGCCAGCACGCGCTCGGAGGCGAAGAGGCTGAAGGTAAAACCTTCACGCAGGCTGAGCAGGCCGGCCACATGATCGACATCGCCGTTGGTCAGCACCACCGCCGCGATCGGGCTGGAGCGCGGTCCCTCACCGTCGCGCGGTGCCAGCTCGGGCGTCGCCTCGATCTGCTGGCGCAGGTCCGGCGAAGCATTGAGCAGGGCCCAGCGCAATCCGTCTGCACTCACCGCCAGCGACGACTGCGTGCGGCGCGTCAGGCCCGGCTCTGCCGGCGCGGACATCGGCGCAGTTGCGGCAATTGCAATTGGCTTGCGGGAAGCCACCACCGGCCGCCGAGCCAAGCACCTTGATGAACATTAGGTACCAGCGGGTCCGAAAACGACAACGGCGGCCGTTGCCCCGGCCGCCGCGCCAACTTTCAGGCAATCCGGAGCGATCAGCTGCGATCGAGCTCCGCCGGCGCGTAGCTCGTTACCTCGAGCCCGACCTCTTGCTCCGTCACTTCCGGCTTGTGCCATTCGAGCTTCATTGGTGTCCTCCGGCTGATCTGTATGCCAAACCGCCAACAACGCACTGAAGTTCCCGAAACAATGTGCAGCGCGACCGTTTGGGCGTCAAGTCGAGCGGTCTCACGTGCTGGTGATCGCCGGGACCCCGCATCTCCCGAGCCTGAATTTTGACGGCGCCTGCCCGGGCAGGCTAAGGAACCTGCCGACATCGCAGCGCGCATCAGCAGGCACCGAGACCGCAATGGTGGATGCAACGGCCGGGCAGGCCGCAACTCCGCAGCAGGAACGCTCGGCGTCCGCAGGGCTGTTCGCCAGGCCCGAGGTGGTGCATGAACGGCGCGCCGACGGTTGCCATGTCCTGCGCTCGGTACGTCCCCTGAACGATGTGCCGGCTTCCCTCGGCGTCCTGCTCGAGCGCCGCGCCGCGGCCCATCCGGCACGCCCCTTCCTGGCCGAGCGGCTGGAGGCGGGCGGTTGGCGCCACCTCACCTACGAGGAGGCCGCACGCGCCGCCAATGCCATCGGCCAGAGCCTGCTCGACCGGGGCCTGGGGCCGGAGCGGCCGCTGCTGATCCTGGCCGAGAACGGCATCGACCATGGCCTCATGATGCTGGGCGCCATGCACGTGGGCGTGCCGGTGGTGCCGGTGTCGACCGCCTACGCGCGGCTGAGCCAGGACTTCGGCAAGCTCCGCTACATCTTCGATCTGGTCGGGCCTGGCCTCATCTACGTGGACGACGCCTCGGCCTACGCCAAGGCGTTGGCGGCGATCGGCGCCACCGGCATTGAGATCGTGGCCAGCCGCGGCAGCCTCGACACTATCCGCGTCACGCCGTTCTCGACGCTGATGGAGGTGCGGCCGACGCCCGCGGTCGACGCGGCATTTGCCCGCGTCGGGCCGGACACGGTCGCCAAGATCCTGTTCACCTCGGGCTCGACCGGCCAGCCCAAGGGCGTGATCAACACGCAGCGCATGATGTGCGCCAATCAGGAGAGCGCCGCCGCCGCGTGGACGTTCCTCGCCGACCACCCGCCGGTGATCGTCGACTGGCTGCCCTGGAACCACACCTTCGGCGGCAACCACAACTTCAACATGATGCTGCGCCACGGCGGCACGCTCTACATCGACGCCGGCAAGCCGGTGCCGGCACTGATCGGGCGCACGGTCGCCAACCTGCGTGAGGTGTCCCCCACCGTCTACTTCAACGTGCCCCGCGGCTACGCGGTGCTGCTCGACCACCTGGAGAAGGACGAGGCGCTGCTGCAGTCGTTCTTTGCCCGCCTCGATCTCCTCTTCTACGCGGCGGCGGCCCTGCCCCAGACCCTGTGGGATCGGCTGGAGCGGCTGGGGACGAAGGTGCGCGGGCGCAAGGTGCCGTTCATCTCGTCGTGGGGGATGACCGAGACCGCGCCGGCCGTGACCATGGTGCATTTCCCGATCGACCGGCCGGGCAACATCGGCGTGCCGGGGCCCGGCATGGCCGTGAAGCTCGCCCCCGTCGGCGACAAGCTCGAGATCCGCGTCAAGGGGCCCAACGTGACGCCCGGCTACTACAAGGCGCCCGACCTGACGGCCAAGACCTTCGACGAGGAAGGCTGGCTCAGGACCGGCGACGCGGCTCGCTTCGCCGATCCCGCCGATCCGGCAGCGGGCCTGCTGTTCGACGGCCGCGTGGCGGAGAACTTCAAGCTGTCCTCGGGCACCTGGGTCAATGTCGGTATGCTGCGGCCGCAGGTGATTGCCGCCGGCGCCCCCGTGATCGAGGACGCCGTCATCACCGGCCACGACCGCGACGAGATCGGCCTGCTGGTCTTCCCGAGCCTGGCCGGCTTGCGCAGCCTCTGCCCTGAGCTTGGCGCCGATGCGCGGCTGGAGGATATGGTGGGCCGTCCGGCCGTGCGCGCGGCGCTCGCCGAAGGCCTGTCGCGGCACAACGCGAACGTGCAGGGCAGCTCGATGCGCATTGCGCGCGCCTTGCTGATGACCGAGCCGCCGTCCATCGACGCCAACGAGATCACCGACAAGGGCTACCTCAACCAGCGCGCGGTGCTGACCAAGCGCGCCGCGCCTCGTCGAGCGGCTCCATGCCGAGCCGGCGGCGCCCGACGTGATCCTGATCGCGTGAGACGAGCCGGGGGCGCACGGTGAACCAGACGCACCACGGAGCAGCCTGACCAATGCTGAGCAACACCAGAACCGTCCGCGTGCAATGGGGCGACTGCGACCCCGCCGGCATCGTCTTCTACCCGCGCTATTTCGAATGGTTCGATGCTTCGAGCATCCTGCTGTTCGAGAAGGCGACCGGCATGATCAAGAGCCGGATGCTGGAGACCTACGGCGGCGCCGGCCTTGCCTTGCTGGAGGCGCGCGCCGTGTTCAAGGTCGCCTCGCGCTACGGCGAGGACCTCGACATCGAGACCCGCGTCACCGAGTTCCGGCGCTCGAGCTTCTTCGTCGAGCACAAGGTCACCAAGGCCGGCGTGCTGGCGCTCGAAGGCTACGAGACCCGGCTGTGGACCGTGCGCGACGCCGCCGGCAACATGCGCTCCGGCTCCCTCCCGCCGGAAATCCTGGCGGCCTTTAGGGCGCCATGAGACGCCCGGCCGATGGGCGCCGGCCTGTGACGTGACCCGTCTTCGCTTTTCCAGTTGACGCGGGGCTTGGCGCCGTCTTCCGTCGTGGCAACGAGCCTGTGGAGGACACCCCATGAAGCCGCCGTTCCGCGCCGATATGGTCGGCAGCCTGCTGCGCACCCGGCCACTGAAGGAGGCGCGTGCCAAGCGCGAGAAGGGCGAGATCACGCCCGACCAATTAAGAGCCGTCGAGGATGACGAGATCCGCAAGATCATCGCCAGGCAGGCCGACGCCGGGCTCGAGCTGGCGACGGACGGGGAGTTCCGCCGCTCGTGGTGGCACTTCGATTTCTTCTGGCACCTGACCGGCTGCGAGCGTGTGGTGCTCGACCACGGCATCCAGTTCCATGGGGTCCAGACCAAGCCCGAAAGCCTGAAAGTGACGGGCAAGCTCGACTTCCCCGCCGACCACCCGATGCTCGAGCATTTCAAGTTCCTCAAGGCCAACACCAAGGCCGTGCCGAAGATGACGATTCCCTCGCCGGCGGTGATGCACTTCCGCGGCGGCCGGACGGCGATCAGCAAGGCGGCCTACCCGGAGCTCGGCGCCTACTTCGACGATCTGGGCAAGCTCTACGGCAAGGCCATCAAGGCCTTCTACGACGCGGGCTGCCGCTATCTGCAGCTCGACGACACGGTGTGGGCCTACCTTTGCTCCAAGGAGCAGATGGACCAGGCGCGCCAGCGCGGCGAGGAGGTCGACAAGCTCGCCGGCATCTATGCCAAGACCATCAATGCGGCCCTGAAGTCGAAGCCCGCCGACATGGTGGTCACCACCCATGTGTGCCGCGGCAACTTCCGCTCCACCTGGATCTCGGAGGGCGGCTACGAGCCGGTGGCCGAGCTCCTGCTCGGCGGCATCGACTACGACGGCTATTTCCTCGAGTACGACACCGAGCGTGCGGGCGGGCTGGAGCCGCTGCGCTTCCTGCCCAAGGGCAACAAGCGCGTGGTGGTCGGCCTCGTCACCTCCAAGAGCGGCACGCTGGAGAAGAAGGACGATATCAAGCGCCGGCTCGACGAGGCGACGAAATATGCCCCGCTCGACCAGCTCTGCCTTTCGCCCCAGTGCGGCTTTGCCTCCACCGAGGAGGGCAACGTCCTCACCGAGGACCAGCAGTGGGCCAAGCTCGCCATGATCGTCGACGTAGCGCGCGAGGTTTGGAAGTAGCGGCGCCCTTCTCCCTCTCCCCATTGTTCTTCACAATGGGGAGAGGGTCGGGGTGAGGGGCGGCGGCAACCGCCGACGTTGAAGAAGCGTCTGCCCCTCTCCCTAACCCTCTCCCCGCAAACGGGGAGGGGGGATTTCGCGCGGAAACTCGGAGTGCCGCCTTGGCCGTGATGGTGATCGTTCTCGGGCTTGTCCTCGCGCTCGCCGTGCTGCCGCAGATGTGGGTGGGCCGGGTGATCGCGACGGCATTCGGCCGATCGCCCCGACTTTCCAGGCACGGGCGGGGAGTTCGCGCGCCACGTCCTCGACGAGATGAAGCTCGGCCACGTCAAGGTCGAGGAGACGACCAATCTCGGCGACCACTACGACCCCGATGCCAAGGTGGTGCGGCTCGCACCGGCGCACTTCAAGGGACGCTCGCTGGCGGCCGTGGTGATCGCCGCACACGAGGCGGGCCACGCCATGCAGGACGCCACGGGCTTTCCGCCGCTCGCCGCCCGCACCAGGCTCGCCAAGCAGGCCATGCGCATGCAGAAGGTGGGCGCGGTGGTGATGCTGGCGGCGCCGGTCATCATGGTGCTGGCCAAGGCGCCGAATATCGTGCTGATCGAGGTGTTCGCCGGCGTGCTGATCTTCGCCCTGTCGATCCTCCTGCACGCGGTGACGCTGCCCGTGGAGTTCGACGCGAGCTTCCGCCGTGCGCTTCCCGTGCTCAAGGCCGGCCGCTACATCGAGGATCGCGACATGCCGGCAGCGAAGCAGATCCTGCGGGCGGCGGCTTTCACCTACGTCGCAGCAGCGGCCATGAGCCTGCTCGACGTGGCGCGCTGGTTCCGCGTGCTCAGGATCTAGTGTGATGATCGAGAAGTCCGTCACACCGCGTGATGCCAGGTTCGGGAGCGGACTTCTCGATCTAAATCACACTAGCATTATGATTTTTCTAGTGTCCTTCAGATCGCGAAATTCGTACCAAGCTCGCGGCCAAGTTCGCGGCATCGGGAGACGAATTTCGCGATCAGGACACTAGCGCCTATTCGCCCGCAGCGACAGGGCGGCGATGCCAGCGGCAATGTTGAGGCCCTGCTGCGCCTGCACGCTCAGCGGCTGGAGAATGATGTTCTTGCTCGAGCCGCCGATCAGTGCGTTGGCGCCGATCCCGACGCCGACGGTTGCCTCCGCGCTGACGCCGCCGTAGTTGCCGCTGAGAGAGCCCGGCGGCAGTTGGGCGGTCGGTGCCAGCACCGCCCAGGCAATCGAGGACTGCTTGGTTGTGCCGATGTCGATGCCGAACTTGGAGATGGTGCCATGATAGAACTCATCGCGCCCGGGCCGATTGAAGCGGCAGCTCAGGTCCTTGGTCGAGCCGACGATGAAGCCGGTCCCGCCGCGCACCGTGCAGGTGAGCACGCCCACCTCCACGCGCGCCTGCGCCTGTGCTTCGGCTGCGGCCAGGCCCGTCAGGCAGGCGGCGACCGCCAGGATGGATGCATGTCTGATCACGAGTTCCCCCTATCAAGGTGTCCTGCACGTCAATCGAGAGACCAAAGCATCATGGAATCTTGGCCATTGAAAGTCCGGGAGCAGAACGACATGCAACGCTCGAAGCGTACGGCGTTAACCCTGGTTGGGACGCTGCTGTTGCTCGCCGCGCTCCTTTGGGCCCCAGCGGCGCGCGCGCAAACCTGTTCGGCGGACGTTCAATGCCCGAATGGCGGACGCAGCACGTTCGCCTGCATTGGCGATACGCTCGTGGTTCGCCGCAGCATGTGCTCGGGCACCTGCCGTGAGGTCGAGGAGCGGCGGCAGAACTGCGGGTCGCGCGTGATCGGCGCCGTCACCTGTGTCGGCAATACGGCGGTCACGACCGAGGGCGGCTGCAATGCCGCGCTCGGCACCTGCGATCGCCGCACCGACCGCCAGGTGTGCGTGCCGTCCTGCGCCTGCCGTGGCAACCGTCTCGTGGTCGCGACCGGCACCTGCGTTTCCGGCGCCGGCTGTGCGCGCGCCGTGCTCACGTGCGACAACGGCTGCACATGCACGCCGGAACCGCGGTGCCGCTGAGCCTCGCCCCGCCGAGCAACCTCCCGCGCATCAGGCCGCGGTCGCATGCGCCGCTGCCGGCTCCTCGCGCCCCTTCCCCCACAGGCGGCGATGCAGCCGGTCGAGCAGCAGGTAGATCACCGGCGTCGTGTAGAGGGTGAGCACCTGCGACACGATGAGGCCGCCGATGATCGAAACGCCCAGCGGCTGGCGCAGCTCCGAGCCCGGCCCGACCATGACCGCGAGGGGGACGGCGCCCAGCAGCGCGGCAAATGTCGTCATCATGATCGGCCGGAACCTGACGAGACAGGCTTCGCGGATGGCGCGCGCCGCCGAAAGGCCGCGATCACGCTCCGCCTCGAGCGCGAAATCGACCAGCATGATGCCGTTCTTCTTGACGATGCCGATCAGCAGGATGATGCCGATGAAGCCGATGATGGACAGCTCCATGCCGGCCAGCCGAAGCGCGACCAGCGCGCCGAGGCCTGCCGAGGGCAGGGTGGAGATGATGGTGAGCGGGTGCGCCAGGCTCTCGTAGAGCACACCGAGCACGATGTAGACGGCGAGCAGGGCCGCGATGATGAGGAGGACCTGGCCGCCGGCCTGCTGCTGGTAGGCCTTGGCGTCGCCGGCCGGCTCGGCCCGGATCGAATCGGGCTTGTGCAGCTCGGCGATCGCCTGCTCGATGGCCTCCTGCGCCTCCGCGAGCGGCATGTCCGCCGACAAGCCATAGCTGACGGTGACGGCGGGAAACGGCCCCTGATGATTGATGACCAGCGGCGCGATGCCCTTGCTGACCTCGATCACGCTGGCGAGCGGTATCTGCGCGCCGTCGCGGCCCGGCACGAAGATGCGCGAGAAGTCGGAAGGGTCGCGCTGGAAGCGGGGATCGATCTCCAGGATCACGCGGTACTGATTGCGCTGCGTGTAGATCACGGAGATCTGGCGCTCGGAGAAAGCGTTGTTGAGCGCGCTGTTGATGTCCTGCACGCGTACGCCCAGTTGCGCGGCCGCCTGCCGGTTGATGGAAATGTTGGCCTGCAAGCCACCCTGCTCGCGGTCGATCGACACCTCGGTGAAGCCGGGCGTCTCGCTCAGTCGATCGACCACCTTCGGCACCCAGTCGTAGAGCTCGCCGACCTCCGGGCTCCAGAAGGTGTACTGGAATTCCGAGCGTGACGAGCGGGCGCCGGTGCGAATGTCCCGTGCCGGGACCATGAAGACGTCGAGGCCATGGACGACGGAGAGCGACCGGCGGATGCGGTCGACGACGCGCCCCGTGCTCAGGCCGCCGCGCTCGCTGCTCGGCTTCAGGCCGATGAACATGCGCCCCTGGTTGACCGAGGCGTTCCAGCCGGAGGCGCCGACCGAGGAGCCGACGCCGTCGACGGCCGGATCGGTCAGCACGATCTCGAGCGCCTGGCGCTGCAGCTTCGACATGGCCTCGAACGAGATGTCGGGCGAGGCCCGCGTCGCCCCGAACACCAGGCCGGAGTCGCCGCGCGGGAAGTAGTCCTTCGGCGCCTTGACGTAGAGATTGATCGTCGCGGCGACGGTGGCAATCATCACGAGCATGGTGAGGACGCGATGGCGGAGCGCCACGTCGAGGGACTGGGCATAGGCGCGCACCAGCCAGCCCATGACGGCTTCGACGGCGCGGTCGAGCCGCGTGGCGTCGGCGCTGGGGCCCGAGCGCACGAAATGCGCGCACACCATGGGCGTAATCGTCAGGGACACGATCGTCGAGACGGCAATCGCAACGATCAGCGTGACGGAGAACTCCCTGAGCAGCCGGCCGACCACGCCCTGCATGAACAGCAGCGGGATGAAGGCGGCCACCAGCGACACGCTGATCGAGATCACGGTGAAGCCGATCTGCCGCGCGCCGTCCATGGCCGCGCGCATCGGCGAGGCGCCACGCTCCAGGTTGCGGAACATGTTCTCGATCATGACGATGGCGTCGTCGACGACGAAGCCGACGGAGACGGCCAGCGCCATCAGGGTCAGGTTGTTGATGGAGAACCCCGCCGCCCACATGGCCGCGCAGGTGCCGGCCAGCGACAGGGGCACGGTGATGCCCGCCGCGATGGTGGGGGTCGGACGCCGCAGGAACACGTAGACCACGAGCATCACCAGCACGATCGACAACCCGAGCGTGAGCTGCATGTCGTGCACGCTGGCGCGCAGCGTGGTCGTCCGGTCCGACAGGATCGAAATGTCGATCCCTTCGGGGATCCAGCGCTTGACCTCCGGGAGCAGCTCTTTGATGCGATCGACCGTCTCGAGCACATTGGCGTCCGCGCTCTTGGTAACCGTGATCAGGATGGCGGGCTGGTTGTTGAACATCGCCGCCGAGCGCGAAGTCCGGGTCGCCTTCGCCACCTTGGCCACGTCGCCCAGGCGCACGACGTTGCCGTTCACCGTCTTGATGACGATGCGGTTGTAGTCGTCGACGGTCTTGAGCTGCGCATTGGTCTCGAGCGCGATCGCCTGCTTGGCGCCCTCGACAATGCCGAGTGGCGCCAGTGAATTGGCGCTTGCGATCGCCGTGCGCACGTCCTCGATGGCAAGCCCCATGGTCGAGAGCAGCATCGGGTTGACGCGCACGCGCATGGCCGGCTGCTCGGCGCCGGCGACGGTGACCTCGGCCACGCCCTGCACCTGGCTGAGGCGCTGCAGCAGGACGGTGTCGGCGGCATCGTACATGTCGCTCGCCCGGATCGTCTTGGAGGTCAGCGCCAGGATCAGGATCGGCCGGGCCGCGGGGTTGGACTTGCGGAAGTCGGGCAGCGACGGCATGTCGGCGGGGAGGTCGGCGGCCGCCGCGTTGAGCGCGGCCTGCACGTCCTGGGCCGCGCCTTCGATGCTGCGGTTGAGGTCGAACTGGATGGCGATCCGCGACGACCCCAGGGAATTCGCCGATGTCATCTCGGTGATGCCGGCGATCTCGCCGAGCCGCCGCTCGAGCGGCGCCGCCACCCGGGCCGCCATGGTCTCGGGGTCGGCGCCGGGCAGTCTGGCCGATACGCGGATGGTCGGAAACTCGACCGAGGGCAGGCTCGCCACCGGCAGGAAGCGGTAAGCGACAACGCCGAGCAGGAAGAGGCCCATGGCCAGCAGCGAGGTGCCGATCGGCCGCTCGATGAAGAGACGGGAGAAGTTCATCGGCCTACTCCGCCGGCTGCCGTTGAGCCGTCTCCGGGTAGTCGGCGGCCGGCTGCCGCGGCGCCGGCGACAGGCGGGCCCGCACGCGCTCCATGGCGAGATAGATGACGGGCGTCGTGTAGAGCGTGAGCAGCTGAGAGAGCAGCAGGCCGCCGACGATGGTCACGCCGAGCGGATTGCGAAGCTCCGAGCCGGTGCCGGATTCCAGCGCCAGCGGCAGCGCGCCGAACAGCGCCGCCAGCGTCGTCATCATGATCGGCCGGAAGCGCAGGAGGCAGGCCTGCATGATCGAATCGTGCGGCGAGAGGCCCTGCGTCCTCTCGGCCTCGAGCGCGAAGTCGATCATCATGATCGCGTTCTTCTTGACGATGCCCATCAGCAGCACGATGCCGATCAGCGCAACGAACGAGAAGTCCATGCCAACGAGCATCAGCGCGAGCAGCGCGCCGATCCCCGCCGATGGCAGCGTGGTGAGGATCGTGAAGGGGTGCACGAAGCTCTCGTAGAGCACGCCCAGCACGATGTAGATGGTGATGACGGCCGCCAGCATCAGCCAGGGTTGGCCCTGCAGCGACTTGGTGAACTCGTCGGCGTCGCCCGAGTAGCTGCCCGTGACGGAGGCGGGCATGCCGATCGCCGTGCTCGCCTCGGTGATGGCCGCAACCGCGTCGCTCAGCGAAGCGTGCGGGGCGAGGTTGAAGCTGATGGTGACGGAGGGGAACTGCTCCTGGTGGAACACGGCGAGCGGAGCCGTGCGGCGCTCGATGCTGGCCACCGAGCTCAGCGGCACCTGTACGCCCCCGGTGCCCGGAACGTAGACCCGGGCAAGCGCCGAAGGGTCGCTCTGATACCGCGGCAGGGCCTCCAGCACCACGCGGTACTGGTTGGATTGCCCGTAGATGGTGGAGATCTGCCGCTGCCCGTAGGCATCGTTGAGCGCGTCGTTGACGGCCTGCATCGACACGCCGAGCCGGCCCGCCGTCTCCCGGTCGACCCGCACCATGGCGCGCAGACCGCCCTCCTGCGCCTCCGAGGTGACCTCGCGCAGATCCGGTGAGTCGCGCAGCTTGTCGGCGAGGCGCGTAGACCAGGTCGAAACCTCGTCGGCGTCGGCGCCGACCAGCGTGTACTGGAACTGGGCGCGGCTGGCACGCGTGCTGATCTGGATGTCCTGCACCGCCTGGAAGTAGACGGTCATGCCCGGCACCCCGCCCACCGCCTTCTGCAGGCGCGCTATGACCACCGACACGCTCGATTGTCGCTCGCTGCGCGGCTTCAGCGTGACCTTGAGGTGTCCGGCATTGGGGGTGGGATTGATGGCGCTGACGCCCACCACCGTGACCACGCCTTGGACGTCGGGGTCCTTGCGGATGGCATCGCCGATGGTGTTCTGCAGGCGCTCCATCTCGGCGAAGGACACCTCGGGGTCGGCCTCCATCACCGCCGTGATCAGCCCCGTGTCCTGCAGCGGCAGGAAGCCCTTGGGCACGATCACGTAGAGGGCGATGGTGATGACCAGGGTGGCGAACGTGGTGATCAAAGTGGCGCGCTCGTGCCGCAGCACCCATTCCAGCGTGCGTTGGTAGCCGGCCAACACGCGATCGATGGGAGCGTTGAAGAAGCGCGACAGGCGGCTCTCGTGGCCGGCAGCCTCGCGGCGCAGCATGCGTGCGCACATCATCGGCGTCAGCGTCAGCGACACGATCGCCGAGATGACGACGGCAATGGTGAGCGTCAGCGCGAACTCGCGGAACATGCGGCCGACCAGGCCGGTCATGAACAGCAGCGGAATGAACACCGCGATCAGCGACAACGTCAGCGAGATCACCGTGAAGCCGATCTCCTTGGCGCCCTTGAGCGCGGCGTCCAGCGGGCGCTCGCCCTTCTCCATGTGGCGCACGATGTTCTCGATCATGACGATGGCATCATCGACGATGAAGCCGGTGCCGATCGTCAGCGCCATCAAGGAGAGGTTGTCGAGCGAGAACCCGCAGAACCACATGACGCCGAAGGTGGCGACGAGCGAGAGGGGCAGCGCCACGCCCGCGATGATGGTGGCGCGGATCGTGCGCAGGAAGATGAGCACAACCAGCACGACCAGGCCGACGCTCAGGCACAGCGTGAACTGCACGTCGTGCACGGAGGCGCGGATGGTGCTCGTGCGATCATGCACCATGGTGAGCTTGATGCCGGTCGGCATCGCAGTCTGCAGCCGGGGCAGCTCGCGCTTGATGGCCTGCACGGTCGCGATGACGTTGGCGCCGGGCTGGCGGAAGACATCGATGATGACCGCCGGCACATCCTGGTACCAGCCGCCGACCCTGCTGTTCTCCAGACTGTCGACGACCTCGGCCACGTCCTGCAGGAGCACGGGCGCGTTGTTGCGGTAGGCGACGATGACGGACTTGTAGGCGTCCGCGTTGGTGATCTGGTCGTTGGTGGCGATGGTGTAGGACTGGAACGGCCCGTCCAGCGAGCCCTTGGGGCCGGAGACGTTGGCAGCAATGATGGCGGCGCGCAGGTCCGCCATGCTGATGCCGTAGACGGCGAGGCGGGCGAGGTCGGCCTGGATGCGGACCGCGGGCTTGATGCCGCCCTCGACCGACACGTGGCCGATGCCGGGCACGGTGCTCAGCCGCTGCGCCATCAGCGTGTCGGCAAGGTCGCTCATCTGCCGCAGCGGGATGGTGTCGGAGGTGAGCGCCAGCGTCATGATCGGCGCGTCGGCGGGGTTCACCTTGGCGTACGTCGGCGGGTAGGGGAGATTGCGCGGCAGGGTCGAGCCTGCGGCGTTGATGGCGGCCTGCACGTCTTGCGCGGCCGCATCGATGTCGCGGGCGAGCGCGAACTGCAGCGTGATCTGGCTGATGCCGTAGGACGATGACGAGGTCATCCGGTCGAGCGCCTGGATCTGCCCGAGCTGGCGCTCGAGCGGACCGGTCACCAGGTTGGCGGTGGTTTCCGGGTTGGCGCCGGGCAGTTGGGTCGTGATCTGGATGGTGGGAAAGTCGACCTGCGGCAGGGAGGACACCGGCAGCCACCAGTAGCCGAGCGCACCGCCCAGCATGACCGCGATGCCCAGGAGCGTGGTGGCAATGGGCCGCCTGATGAAGGGCTCGGAAACGCTCATTGCTTCGTGCTTCTGCTGGCATCGGCCTCGCGCGGCTTGCCCCCTCTCGAGGAGGCGGCGGCCGCCTTGCAGCTCTCCGAAAGCTGCGCCGCATTGGCCCTGAGGCAGTCGCGGACGGCGCGGCGTTCGAGGCCGGCGCAGAACTTCGCGACATCGCCGGCACAGGCCGTGCGCAGCTTTCCGCGCTGCTCCGACACGGCCGCCGGCGGCTTCTTGTCGGTTTCGCTGCCCGGCTTCTCGGGCTCGGAAACGGTGATGGCCGAGCCGTCCTTGAGGCGGGCAAAGCCCGTCGTCACCACCTGCTCGCCGGCTTCGATCCCGGAGGCCACGACCGCCTGCATCTCGTCTTGAAGCGTCAGCTTGACGGGGCGCAGGGCGGCGTGATCGTCCCGCACGACGTAGGCGAAGGCCCCGGCGGGGCCGCGCTGGACGGCCTGGGTGGGAATCACCACCACCTGCTGCAGGGTCCGAATGAGAATGCGCACGTTGACGAACTGGCCGGGCCAAAGCTGCAGGCTGGCGTTGGGAAACTCAGCCTTCATGCGCACGGTGCCGGTCGCCTGATCGACCTGGTTGTCGATGACCTGCAGGGTGCCGCGATCCAGCAGCGACTTGCCGTCGGCGTTGAGGGCCTCGACCGTGACGGCGCCGGCCGCCTTGGCCTTGTTGACCTCGCCGAGCTGCTGCTGCGGCAGCGTGAAGAGCACGTTGATCGGGTGGATCTCGTTGATCACGACGATGCCGGCATCGGTGGCGCGCACGAGGTTGCCCTCGTCCACCAGGCGGATGCCGGTGCGCCCGTCGATCGGCGAGAGGATGGTGGTGTACTCCAGAAAGGCGTGCGCATTGTTGATCGCGGCGTCGTCCTGCTTGATCTGCGCCGCCAGCTGGTCGACCAGCGCGCGCTGGGTGTCGATGGTTTTCGGAGCCACCGACAGCGTCGTGAGCTTCGCGTAGCGATCGAGATCGCGTTGTGCATTGGCGAGCTGCACCTCGTCGAACGCCTTCTTGGCGATCGCCTGGTCGAGCTGTGCCTGGTACGTGGCGGGATCGAGCTTTGCCAGCACGTCGCCGCGCTTGACCTGCTGGCCCTCCTTGAAGCTCAAGACTGAGGATGCGGCCGTCGACCTGCGGCCGCACGGTGACGGTGTTGCGCGGCTTGGCCGTGCCGACCCCGGTGAGATAGACCGGCACGTCGGTGATGCGGGCAGGCGCCGCCACGACCGGTACGGCGGCATGGCCGCCTCCCCCCTTGAAGCGGCGGCCGCCTTGCTTCTGCACGGCCGGCATGACCGTGACGAAGATGACTACGGCTGCCATGGTGGCGAGCAAGCCGTAGGCGACAATTCGCTGGGTCAGTGTCGCCACGTGTCATCCTTTCGGTCGTGCGGCTGGGCTGGCATTGCCCCGATGCCTGGAATAGGCCCCCTTTGCGGAAGGCCTGGAGGTGAACGCTCCATGGTGGCACTAACCGTCGCAGGGGGCGCGTGCGATCGTTGCCGAAGCCTACCTTGGCACGGGATTGCGGGCGTTGCCTGTGGCTTCCTTGCCGGCTGCCCGGCGGCCATGGGATGGCCCAGGAACGTGAAAGCGCCAAGACGGCGCCGACCCGCCACGGCGCCTTAACGGATGTTCAGGGTTCGGCCTTTGACCTCACCGTTGCGCGGCAAGGGCCGCCCAATGGGCGGCCCTCGGTCATCTCTTCATCAAGGCTATTGGACGGGACTCTAGTCCAGCCCTTCCACGCAAACGGTTGCCTGGCCTTTGAAGTTCGGGATCGTCCGGTAGACCATGTCGACCCGGTCGATGGAACGCTCCCGCCCCTTCAGGTCCAGCGGCCGCGTGCGGTCGCCCTTCCTGAGAAAATGGCGGACCCGGATATCATCGGGGTCGCCATTGGCATAGATCACCCTGAGATCGAGGATCTCTACGTCCGCGCCGCGCACGTAGAGGCGAATGGCTTTGAAGCGGCCTTCCCTGCGGCCCACGCGGACGGAGTCGCGATCCTTGCCGAAAAGCGAAACCCGCTGGCAGCCGAGCTCGGTCCATCTGCCGGCATCAGCACCCGGGCCCGGGCCGGGCCCCCGCCCGCGGTGGGAAGGCTCGCCGTAAACCTTGATCACGGCTTCGCCGCGGAAATTGGGACGCGACCGGTAGAGCATCTCGATATTTCTGATGAAGCTCCTCTCGCCACGCAGATCGACGGGCAGGTCCTCGCCGTCCTTGATCCGTTGGTCGATCCGGAAATTCTCTTCGAAGCCGTTGAGGTAGACGACGCGAACGGAGATCATGAAGATGTCGTTGTTGTCGGCCACGAAGTGCAGCGTCTGAAACGAGCGCGACCTGAACCACTCCTCGCCGCGCGTCGACCCTGATTGTGTCGCGGTCCACCCTGAAGCCGACGGACTTTTCGCCCAGCAGGATCCACTCTCGCTCCCGGAAACGTCGCCGCTCTTCCCGATCGAAGCGCTGGGCGAACGCGTCCGTCGCGAACGCGCCAATCATCATCAGGGCGCCGAGCAGCGCCCCCATCCGTCGCCAATTCATGGATAACCTCCCAGAGGTGCTCACGCCGCACGGAGCACACGATGGGAGAGCATTCCGCCGCCATCGCGGCATGAAAATGGCCGATCGTTGGTGCTAAACCGAACGCCGCCTGAACGGGATCGAGCGCTGAACGCTAACACTTTGATTGAATTGAGCCGGCGACAGGCGTGCCTGAGCCGTCCAGGCCAGGGCTGCAACGACGCCGCAGGCTGCAATCGATTTGTCGCGCAATTCAACCGAGCCGGCTCGGCGAGGGCGCAAACACGATGCTGCGGCGCAACCAATAGACGAGCAGGAAGCTTGCGAAGGCGGCCAGCACCTTGGCGGGCAGTCCAGGCAGCCCCGCGACCCCCGTGGCAAGCGCCATGACGGCGGCCGTGCTGACGATGCCCGCCAGCCCGCTCAACGCGAACTCGCCGAAAAGCCGCGCCTGCGCCTTGCTGGTGGCCGGGGCAAGAAAGACGAACCGGATCGACAGCAGAAAGTGCAGGGCAAGCCCAGCGCCATAGCCGAGCACGCCCGCAAGCACCGGGTTCAGATCAGAGGCGGTCAGCAAGAGGTACACGGCAAAGTCGAGTGCCAGTGCCAGCACGCTCACGGCCGAATAGCGCGACAGTTGCACGAGCGTCCCGACAAGCGCCTGGAGCCGGGGCCCCGTGGCGTGATCGGGACCCGAGCGCAGAATTGTGAGGAGCGAAGCCATCGACACTTCAGGCGGCGTTGATGCGGCGCGGCACGAGGCGCACGCTCTCGAGCGCCTCCTTGGCGCCCGCCTCGCCGGCCTCGTGATATTCGGCGTCCTCGTTGACGTTCCACACGTCGTAGACCGGAGCGCCGGCCATGATGTTCTTGACGGTCAGCATGGCCGTCATCATGGCGTGGTCCTGGTTGTTGTACTTGTGCATGCCGTTGCGCCCGACCAGGTGCAGCGTCGGATACTTGTCGGCAAGCTCGGAGCGGATCGTCTCGACGTTGGCCTTGTAGCCGTCGTCGTAGACCGGGTAGGCCTTCTTCTGGCGCACGACGCAGCCGTCCCGCACCTCGTCCTCGCGCGCCAGGCCGACGAAGGCGAGCTCGCGCTTGGCCAGCGCGATCAGGTCCTCGTCGGACGAATTCCACAGCCCGTCGCCCTCGAAGCAGAAATATTCCAGGCCCAGGCAGGCGAGCTTGTCGTCCGGCACCATCTCCGGCGACCACGAGCGGAAGTTCTGGATGCGACCGACCTTCACGGCCGGCTCGTGGATGTAGATCCAGTTGTCGGGAAAGAGATCCGGCTTGTCGACGACCAGGGCAACCGTGAGGAAGTCGCGATAGCGCAGATTGTCGGCGGCAGGCTTGCAGGCCGGTTGGGGCTGGATGCTCGCGACCAGCTCGCGGATCGGCGCCGACGAGATCACGTGGCGCGCGGTAAAGAACTTCCACTCGTCGTTCGTGGTGACCGCCGTGATGGTCCAGCGCTTGGTATTGGCATTCCAGCGCAGGCTGTCGAGCCTGGTGCCCATATGGATCTGGCCGCCGCGCTCTTCCACGCGGCGCGCGGCCGTCTCCCACATCATGCCCGGGCCCTTGCGGGGATACTGGAACGACTCGATGAGCGTCTTGATCTGCTGGCCGTTGGCCGCACCGCGGGCGGGTGCGATCGAGTTGCGCAGCGCGTTCGACATGGCGCTCCACAGGTCGAGACCCTTGATGCGCTGCGCCGCCCAGTCGGCCGAGATCTCGTCGCAGCTCATGCCCCACACCTTCTCCGTGTAGGTCTTGAAGAAGATGGAGAACAGGCGCTCGCCGAACTGGTTGGCGACCCAGTCGTGGAAGCTCTCCGGGTTCTCGGTCGGGAACGCCTGCTTCTGCAGGTAGGAGAGGACGCACAGCGCCGACTCCACGTAGCCCAGGTTGTTGAGCGCCTCGAAGGCCTTCAGGGGATAGGAGAAGTGCTTGCCGTTGTAGTAGATGCGCGACAGGCGCGGCCGCGTGATGAAGTCGTCGGGCAGGATCTCGTTCCACAGATCCACCACCTCCTTCGACTTGGAGAAGAACCGGTGGCCGCCGATGTCGAACAGGAACCGGCCGTGGCTGGCCGTGCGGCTGATGCCGCCGACATAGTGAGGATCGGCTTCGATCACCGTCGTGGAGATGCCCTGCTTGGTGAGCAGGTACGCCGCCGTCAGCCCGGCCGGCCCGGCGCCGATGATGAAGACGTCCGAATTGGGCATGGTACCACCTCGACAAAACCGCCCAGCGCCGCCGTACGTGGCGGGAGGGGATCAGTGCCGAAGGCGCTCCCCGCGCTTACCCGACGTGGGCGCGACGATAGGCAGTAAGGCTGAAGAAACTCTTTCCCGGCGGTGCGGCCGTGAGCTCGGACACGACTCCCGCCGGCACGTGCAAGCGCTCGTTTACGCACCCCTAAGGCGCATCGCGTAGCCTGGGGCCTTGTTCAGTGTGGGCGGCAGGGCGATGGCGGTGCTGGTAGCGCAAAGGCTTCTGCGGCCATTGCCGGCGTTTCGTCGACTTGCCTCGGCCCCCCTCGTCTGCAGTCTGCTGGCGACAGCGTTCCTCTGTCTCTTCGCCTTCGCCGGACAGGGCGTGCCGCTTACTGATTGGCTGGGCGACCCGGACGACGCGCTGCGGCTCGTCAGCGTGCGCGAGTTGATTGGCGGCGCGCCGTGGTTCGATACGACGCTGCCGCGCATTGGCGCCCCCGATCCGCTCGTTTCCCACTGGTCGCGGCTGATCGACCTGCCGCTCGCCGGCTCGATCGGCGCTCTCACGCCTTTGCTGGGTACCGAAGCCGCCGAGCTCGTGACGCGCGTGACATGGCCGGTGCTGCTTTTCTTTGCGCTGGCCCTCATCGTGGCGCGCGAGTCGGAGCGCCAGGCCGGCACCTGGGCCGCGGCCTTCGCCCTCGTGCTCGTGGCAATGTCCGCGATGGCGCTGGTGCAGTTCAGGCCGGGGCGGATCGATCATCACAACGCGCAGATCGTTTGCGCCGTGGCGGGGCTCCTCCTGCTGACGCGAAGCCTGGACGATGCGCGTGCCGGATGGGCCGCGGGCCTGTTGCTCGGTGTGGGGCTTGCTATTGGCTACGAGGCGATTGCCCTCGTTGCGCCTGCGCTTGGCCTGGCAGCTTTGGCCGCGCTATGGCGGCCGGCGCTCGCGGCCGGCGTCGTGCGCGCTGCGGCCGCGGCGACGGGGGCGTTGGTTGCCGCATTTGTGCTGACGGTGGCGCCCTCCCGCTGGCTCGACATCCATTGCGATGCGCTCTCCCTCAATCTCCCGGTGCTCGCTGCCTGCGGTTCGGCCGGTCTGTGGGCGGCGCTCGCTGTCGGGACCAGCCCGGCGCTGCGGTTCGCCATTGCCGGCGCGTCGGCTGCCATCGGCATCGGACTATTCGCCGCGCTCGAGCCGGCGTGCCTCGCCGGTCCGTTCGGGCAGGTAGGGCCTGCTCTCAGGCCCATCTGGCTCGACAGCGTGATGGAGACCAAGAGTGCGTTCTGGCTCGCCGGCTACTACCCGGCAGCGACCCTTGCCTTCATCGCCTTCGTCGTTGCAGGTGCGGCGGCACAGGTCGCGGCGTGGCGTGCGCGGCCCGATGCGCGCACGGGCCTCACTGCGGCCTTTGCCGTGCTCGCGGCCCTGCTCGGGTGCTGGCAGATCAAGCTGATGCCCTATGCGAGCTGGCTTGCCGCCGTGCCGCTCGCCGTCTTCGCCGCGGGTCTGCGTGGGCGCACCTCGATCTCGGCCCCTGTCCTGCGCGTCGCGGCCGTCGTCATTGTGAGCCAGGCGACGCTGGAAGCCGGGTTCGGTGCGCTGCTGTGGCCTTGGCAGCACGTCGCCAGGACGCCGGCCCCCGCCGTTGCCATCGATCGGCGGGGCCCCTGCTTCCGATCGGCCAACGTACGCCCCCTCGCCTCGCTTTCCCCCGGCCTCGTCGCCGCCGACCTCGAGCTTGGGCCCCTGATCGTCGCGCTGTCGCCGCACCGTGTGGTGGCAGGCCCCTACCATCGGCTGGAGAAGGCGATCCTCGCCAATCGCGCCATCCTCTCCGCGCCGCCCGGCGAGGCACGGCGGCGGCTTCAGTCACTCGGCGTCGACTACGTCGCGCTGTGCGCGGATGGCGCGAACGCCAAGCGTGCGCCGCTATCGGCCAAGTCCGGCCTGCGTGCCCGACTGCTCCACGGCGAGCGGGTCGATTTCCTGAAGGAGATCCCGCTGCGGCAGGGCTCGCCGATCCGGGTCTGGCGCGTCGGTGACATAGGCACTTTGTCGAACGACCGGCGGCGCTGAAGCGTCAGTGCGTCATGGCGCGTTGGTCGGCCTCGAACCAGAAGCCGTCATTCTCGAACGCGGTCCTGATCGTCTCGCAATCCCGGATCGTGACCTTTGCCGCGCGTGCGACACCATACCATTC
This sequence comes from uncultured Alphaproteobacteria bacterium, assembly GCA_963797005.1. GTDB lineage: Bacteria > Pseudomonadota > Alphaproteobacteria > Rhizobiales > Hyphomicrobiaceae > AWTP1-13. The sequence goes on along the minus strand of CAWCOF010000009.1, from coordinate 29,123 downwards.
CTTGCGGATACGCCTCGCCATATCGGACACGATCGCCGTGGCTTCCTCTCGCGTCAGCAGGAAGCGGCCGCATTGCGTGACGAGGTTCTGGCCGGTGGCCCGGCGCCCGAGGTCGCCGACCACCATCGCAAGGTCGCGCTCCATTCTGGTCGCCGGCTCCGGCGTAAGGTCGTAGGCCGGAGAAAGATGCCAAGAGCGGTCCTTGGCAATAATGGCGTGGTTGCGAGGGTGGTCGTCGATGTTGCTGGTCAATGCATTGAAGCACATCCGTCGAAACAGCTCGTGCGCCGTCCCTTTCGGATCAGCGCAAACGCGACGGAGCTCTTCCGCCAGGGCCGGATAGGACCAACTGGTCTTGGATTCGGTGGTGTCATCGGCACGCAGCAACGTCAAGGCGCTCACCATGCGCGCTCGCAGATAGCCCCTATCAGTCCTCTCGCGATCGAACCGTTTGACGAGCAGGACATCTCTTTGCCCCACCCGCGTAACCTTGCTCTCCGCTGATGCAATGCCGCAGCGGTGCGCCAGCTTGAGCATCGCATTGTCGACGCGGGCAAAGTTCCACCTGTCTTGCGGCTTGTTGAACTTTGCGATCCAGAGTCCTTTGGCGTCTTCGACGACGGCCTTGGGGCGAGCGCCGCCCATCGAGCTGCCGAGCAAAATCAGGCGCCGTGTCTGCTCCGCGTCTGCACCGGAGACTTTCGTGTCGTCCTTCAGGACGACAAGAGCAGTTGCCTGAAGCTTCCTTAGATCCAGCGTCTTGTTGAAATCGCGCTTCGGAGCAGGCGGTTTCTCATTGTGGCCGAAGCCTAGGGCGCCGGCGCGGTCGTCTTGCGATTGTAGGAGGTAGTCGATCTCGTCCTCGAGCTTCGGTTTGCCGAGCGCCCGCTCAATGACTGTCCTCCCCCACCAATCCGGCGCCGCATCACGCAGCGCGCCGAACAGGCCACCCATGGCCGCTGTCTGGTAGATCTGCGTTCCGAGCGTTAGCTCGACTGGGTCGATCTCGACGGCACTGTTGCGCGCCAGATAGGAGCGCCCATAGACCAGTCGGCCCACGCCGTCGGCGAGTTCATACTTGGCTGCAGTCACTGGCTCGACTTCGTCCGGAAGGGTGATGTAGACGAAGCAGCGCTTGGGTTGCCGCTTAGAAGTCATTATCCAGGGCTTCCCTTCTGCGTGCGTGCGACCGATCATTGGCAAGTGATAGCGCTAAACCCTCCTTGTCTTTGGCAGGGTCTGCCAAGTCCGCAAACTGGTCGAGAAGCCCATAGGCCCAAAGCAGCCCGGCGTAGACGGCCAGGGACGTGGTGGGCTTGCCGGCCTCGGCATGCGCGACGACGTAGCGGCTGACGCCCAGCTTCTGTGCGACCTGGACCAACGTCAGGTTACGCCGCAAGCGTGCAGTTCTGAGATTGGTGCCGAGCCGCTTGATCGCGGCGTCGACTGCATAAGGAGTGGCCGTGAGCAGGGCGCTGGGGCGACGCATATGTTGATCCTATTCAACAAAATCCGATATTTTGTTGATTTTCATCAACGATGATATAGGGCCACCCACGGTTGGGCGTCAAGTTCCGTTGATTGTAATCAACAAATGCCCGCTATCTGTTCATTGCTATCAACGCGTCGGGCGGATCGACTTACTCGGCGGCCAGCTGGCCGGGCGCGCCCGTGCGGCGGATGGCGGCGATGGTATGGCTGAGCGCCTCTCCTTCCGGGCCCTTCGTCGCGGCGATGCGTGCCTGCAGCACGGCATCGGCGAAATGCGGGCGCGGCAAGCGTCCCGCCAGCATCGGCTCCACCACCTCGCCCATGATCCGGTTCCAGTTGGCAAGCCCGCGCTTGTAGGTGTCGGCGTACCCCCGCACCAGCGCTGCCGTCGCCACCACCTCGCGTGCCGCGGCCGGGTCCGCCGCCAGCGTGCGGCCGACGAGGTCGAGCCAGCGCTCGACCCACGCCTCCTCCTCGGCATGGCGCAGCGACCGCGGCCGCCAGCGTCTGAGCGCGGCCAGCATGCGTAACCGCAGGAAGCCCGACAGCCGCGTGGTGCGGATCTTGAGCGGCCACGACCAGCCGCCCCAGCCGCGCGACGCGACCAGGGCCAGCGCCCAACGACCCAGGCGCGGGGGCAGCAGGCCCAGGATCTCCTCGGGGCCGGGCTTCATGTATTCGGTCACGTCGACGATATCGCCCGTGCCCGCCTCGGCCTCGCCTGTGACGCGCTCGAGCCGCGCGGCACGCAGCTTGAGCTGGGCCACGCGGATCACATCCTCCACGCTCATGCGCACGGCGAGATGGCGGGCAAGCTCGCGAATGAACATGCCGTCCGCGCCGTCGAGGCCGACGAAACGGTTGAGTCGGCCGAGGTAGCGCCACGCGTAGGCACGATCCTGATAGTCGGTGAGGCGCTCGACCGCGCTCGCCAGTACGTCCCTGCGCCTCGGCGGGAAAGGCGTCGATGGGGTTGGGCAACTGGGGTCAGACCCTTTGGCCCGCGTTGGCGAATGCGTAGAGGGAGCGTGCGAAGGGTCTGACCCCGTCGCGCCTGACCTCGTTGCGCCGACCACCAGCCCCGCCTCGAAGCCGCGCAGGTTGGCCTCCACCGCCTTGCCCTCGGCACGGATTGCGTCGCGGAAGGTCTCCGCCGGGATCGGCAATCCGCCGCAAGCCGCAATCGCGCCGAGCAGCACGGCGTTGAGCGGGCTCTTGGCCTCGGCGGCGATGGCGGCGAAATCGGCAACGATGGCGGTGCGGGCAAAGCTCTGGGCGATCTCCAGCATGCGGCTCTCATCGAGCCGGCCATCGCCCATGGCCATCTTCTCGTCGACCGTGAAGACGCGCGCCTTGGAGGCGATGAGGATCGTGCGGTCCGGCGAGACGTAGCCCGCCTGGATCGCGCGCGTGGACTCCAGCAGCTCGCTCGCCACCATCACGTCGACCTCGCCCGGCGCGGCGTTGAGCGCCAGGATCGGCCGGCCGGCGGGCTCGCTGTGTCGCGCGCCGGCGCCGGGAACCAGCTCGAGGTAGTAGGTCGTGGCGCCGGTGCGCTGCGCCACGCCCGGAATATAGGTTCCCTGTACGAAGTGCCCGGCCTCGATCGCCGCCGCATGCAGCCAGGAGGCGAGCACGCCGCCGCCCTCGCCGCCGAGCGCCGCGATCAGGAGCCTGATGGGCTTTTCTTGCGCCATCGTCACTCCGCCGGCACCAGTGCGGGCGACCGAGATCGCGCCGCCGGATTGCCGCCGAGCAGGCGGATCAGCCGCTGCGATAGCGCGAGCTTCAGCCGCTCCCACCGCGTCGGATTCCGGATGATGTCGATCTGGGCGAACGACGGGCAGAGCTGGGCGGCGTGCGCCACCTCCCCGCACAGGCCGCAGCCGACGCAGTCGTTGTTGACGTGGGCGATCGGATCGGTGCGCAGCGGGTCCTCGTTGGGCTTCAAAGTGAGCGATGGGCAGCCGGAGAGCCGGATGCAGGAGTGGTCGCCCGTGCACACCTCCGGGTCGACCCAGAAGCGCGTACGCACATCGCGCTTGCCGGCCGCCAAGCGGCGCGCCACCTCGGGCCGGATGCGGCGCTGACGCGCAAGCTGGCATTCGCCGTCGGCGATGATGACCTTGAGGCCCTTGTCCGTGCTGCGCATGGCCTCACGCAGCGTGCGCGCGACCTCGGCCACACCGTAGGTGCGCACGCGCTTGATCCAACCGACGCCCACGCCCTTCAGCGCCGTCTCGATGTCCAGACCCCTGCCGCGCCCTTTGGGTTCCTCCTTGGTAGAGAGGATGTCCTGCTGGCCGGTGGCGCTGGAGTAGCCGTTGTTCATCAGGACGAGTACGCCGTCGTCCTTGTTGAACACCGCACCTGCAACCCCGGTGATGAGCCCGTTGTGCCAGAAGCCGCCGTCGCCCATGACGCTGATCGGGCGGTTCGCCTGCGTGCCGGAAACCGCGGCCGCCGAGGCGAGCGACATGCCGTAGCCCAGGATGGAGTTGCCCTGGCTGAACGGCGCGAACGTCGCGAACGAGTGGCAGCCGATGTCGGCCGACACGTGCACCGGCCCCATCTCCTGGCGCAGCAACTTCATGGCCGAGAACACGGGCCGCTCCGGACAGCCCGTGCAGAACGTCGGCGGCCGGGCCGGCAGCGGTGCGCCCAGCATCTTATCGACCTCGCCGCGGCGCCGGTCGACGCTTCCGATCCAGTCGTTCAGCGCCGGCGTGGCGCGACCATGTTGGCCGAGAAACGCAGCGAGCCCCTTGGCCATCACGTAGGGTGTGTATTCGCCGGCCATCGGCAGCACGTCCTTGCCGCAGACGCGCGTATTGAGGTCGGCCTTGCGCAGGATCTGGCCCACCGCCTGCTCGATGAAGTCGGGCGCGCCTTCCTCGATCACCAGCACGGCGCGCTTGCCCGCGCAGAAGCCGGCAATCTCCTCCGGCACGAGCGGGTGCACGACATTGAGCACCAGCGTCGGCACCGTCACGGCACCATAGGCATCGCTCAGGCCCGCCAGCGCCAGGCGGCCGTTGAGCACGTTGAAGAGTCCGCCCTGCACGATGATGCCGATGTCGCCGGCGTCGGGCCCCAGCCGCTCGTTGAGCTTGTTCTCCAGGATGAACTTGCGCGCGGCCGGCAGCCGGCGATCGACCTTGTCGGTCTCCTGGCGGAAGGTGGCGGGCGGATGCGCCAGCCGGTCGTAGTGGAAGTGCGCCGGCGCCAGGCGGTTCTTGGCGGAGAAGGGCGCGGCCGCGTTGTCCTTGGCAACGAAGCTGCCGAACATGTGGCAGGCGCGGATGCGCAGCTCGAGGATGACGGGCGTGTTGGACGCCTCCGACAGCTCGAAGCCCTTCTCCACGGAGCGCACCAGCGTCGGCAGATCGGGCCGCGGGTCGATCAGCCACAGCGACGACTTGACCGCGAACGCGTGCGTGCGCTCCTGGATCACGCTGGCGCCCTCGCCGTAGTCCTCGCCGACGATGATCAGCGCGCCGCCGACCACGCCGGGCGAGGCGAGGTTGGAGAGCGCGTCGGCCGCCACGTTGGTGCCGACGATCGACTTCCAGGTGACGGCGCCGCGCAGCGGATAGTTGATCGAGGCGCCCAGCATGGCGGCGGCGGCCGCCTCGTTGGTGCACGTCTCGAGATGGATGCCGAGCTCCGACAGCAAGTCCTCCGACTGCACCAGCACGTCGAGCAGGTGGCTGACCGGCGCCCCCTGATAGCCGCCGACATAGGCCACGCCCGACTGCAGCAGCGCCTTGGTCACGGCCAGGATGCCCTCGCCGTAGAAAGTGTCGCCGCCGCCGAGGCGCAGGCTGTCGATCTCCTTGTGGAACGAGACTTCAGCCATGTCTGTCATCCCGGCCGGAGCGCCCCGGCTCGGAGGCCGGGGCAAGCTGCGCGGAGAGCCGGGACCCAGGGATCAAGAGCTCCGCGCAAGCCTGCAATTCCTGGGTCCCGGATATTTCGCCGACGCGAAATTCCGGGATGACAGCGTGTGGGGCCCGTACCATTACGCCAGCTCCGACATGATCCTGCGCAAGGTGGCAAGGAACCGTGCCCGATCGCGTGTGCCGATGACGCGGTCGAGATTGCGCTCGTGCCGTTCGGCGCACGCGGTCAGGCGCTGCAGCATGGCTTCGCCGGCGGGAGTCAAAGTCAGCTGGTAGCTGCGCTTATCCTTCTCGCGGCGCACGCGGGTGATGAGGCCGCGGCGCTTGAGGTCCTGCAGCGCGGGCGTCAAGGTCGACTTGTCCCGGCCTGCCGCCCGGCTGAGCACGGTCTGGCTGATGCCGGGGTTGCGCCCGATCAGCGTCAGCAGGGCGAAGCGGCCCGGCGGCAGGTCCACTTCGCCGACCTCGCGCGCAAAGGCCTGGAACGCCGAGATCTGCGCCATGCGCACGTGGAAGCCGACCCACTCCGCAAGCGGCCCGTAGTCGACCCCTGCAACGAGCGCCCCGGCCGTGCGCTCGCGTTCCTCCTCCTTGCCGGGCTTGCGCGCCAACGACGTCATCTGCGTCACGTTGTGTTTCTCCAGCTCGGGTGCCGAACGGGCGGGTCCTACGAGAGACCTGAGCGCGCAAGGCCGTCTGCTCGAAGATAGTTTTATTTCCTACCAATCTCCTGTGCAAGTTTGGAGGGTTCCGGTCGGCGGATGCCGCAGCCGGGGCGCGGTCCCTGATTTTGCAGGCGCGCTGATGGCTGGATAGGCGGCCCGGAGGCCGGTATGATCGTTGCTGCGCGTGAAGGGATTCGACGCATGAAGAAACCGAGCGCGGCGCCGAAGCGCCGGAGGGCCGCAGCCGCAGGCGGGCTCAAGGTCGACTTCGACGAGCTGCCGACCTACGTGGGCTATCAGGTGCGGCGCACGCAGGCCAGGATCTTCATGGAGTTCGAGGCCACGCTCAGGGACTTCGACTTCACGCCGGGCTCCTTCGGCGTGCTCACCTTGATCCGGGCCAATCCCGGCATCACGCAGGTGACCTTGGCCGCCACCTTCGGCATCGACAAGTCGACCATGAGCCCGGTGATCTTCCGGCTCGAGAAGCGCGGGCTCATCCGGCGCGAGGTGCTGGCCAGCGACCGGCGCTATCACGCGCTCTATTTCGAGCCCTCGGCCGAGGCGACCTTCCTCGCCGCGCGCCAGCGGGTGCGTGCTTTCGAGGGCGGTGTGGCGGGGCGGCTCACCAAGCCCGAGCAGCGCGAGCTCGCGCGGCTGCTGGGCAAGCTGCAGAGCGGCGCATGAGGCCTGCGCAACACCTCTATCCCCGCAGCGTCTCCGCCCGAGGCTTCCCTTAGAAAGATGGCGCGTCTGAAACCCCTTGAACCTAAGCGCTGAGATGGATCTCAGACGCCCCACCGACGTAGTCCGGATCCCGATTGGCGCTCCACGGTTCGTGCGGCCGACCCGCCGGTTGTCCCGACTGCGACCCCCGGATCGCAGGCCGAGGCGGCGTCCACGTTCGGCACCGCACCATGACCCGAGGCAATCGCGACAATGCCCGAGCCGGATTCCGCGAGGATAAGCTTCGCGCAAATATTCCGACAACGGTTAATGGACTTGCCCTTCCCGCCCACCAACGTCATCCCCGCGCCGGCGGGGACCCAAGCAAACATCCGCTTGCGCGCCCCCTCCGCATTCTCCGACAACGAGTCCGACATGCTCCCAACACGATGTCGGCGTGGGAGCGATTCACCTGAGCGACCGATCCCTTCCGTAGTCCGATGCTGGCCGCCTAGGGCGAACATCCACGCGGCCCTGTTGCTACCGCAGTCTTTCTGTCGCCTACTTTTCTTTGCGAGCCGACCGGGCACAAACCGGTTGGTTTTCCCTGCACCACTTACGCACTCCCCTTGCGGAAAAAGTGTGTGCGATGCCCTTTGCTCGGGCATACGCCCACGAGCAATCGATACATGTATCGATGCTCTGCTTTCGTGCGCAGGGACGGCAATCTGCCGCCTTCGCGTTCGAGGACAGCCCTGTTCCGATTAGGACCAAAGCGACCACATAGACGTACGTTCCAATTGTCGTCCAACCCCTCCCGAAGGCGATCCTGTTGCCATCCATGGTGCGCAATCTCCTCAGCTTCAATAGTGGTTTCAACGCGTCTGCGGGAGGTCCACTCGGTTGCGGAGTAGCAAAGAGAAACTCCGTCTTTCGATGCCAGATGCAGCGGCACGAATATGACCCCGGCTCATCAATGGCGCCGTAGCTTAGAATGCCTCACGTGCGAGAGCTATCATTTTCGTTAGACTACAGAGCATTCGGGGAGGGGGAGGCTGGGAGGATGGCGGGCCAAGAACGATGCATCGAGTGCATCTTGGGCCCCCGGTGGGGGCATCGACGCCCGCTTTGAATGACAGGCTCATGATCGGTCTGACACCCAAGTCGGTCTTCTTACGCTCGCAAACATCATCCTTGCGTGCGACCTTGATCAAGGGCCGATCGGAAGAGCCTTCTGCTTGCGCACCATGTCGTGGGCGTCGAGCAGCGGCTTGATGGCCGAACGTAGATCCAGCGCGTTGGCAAGCAGCATCCAGTTCGTGCAATTGAATACACACCCCCGAGCGGCCGCCGCCCCACCTAGCTCGTGAGCGCCTGGTAGACGAGGTTGCGCGTCATCTGCCGGTAGCGCAGACGGATCAGCCCCGGCGCGGCGGCCATGAACACCACGCTGAGCTCCTCCTTGGGGTCCACCCAGAAGTAGGTGCCGTAGACGCCGGACCAGTAGTAGTCGCCGGCGCTCCCGGCCATCGCCGCGATCCCGTCCTGCCGGCGCACCGCAAAGCCCAGGCCGAAGCCATACCCGGTCGCGGCCGGGTCCATCTTGTCGGCAATCAGGTTGTTGAAGGAGGCGGGCAGGTGGTCGGACGTCATCAGGGCGACGGTACCGCGGCCCAGGATATGGGCGGTGCCGATCTTGCCGCCCTGGCGCATCATCTCGGCAAAGCGCAGGTAGTCGCCGGCCGTGGAGACGGTGCCGCCGCCGCCCGACTCCCAGATCTGGGTGCGCTCCGTGCCATGGTGGATTGCGGCATTGGGATTGCCGGTGACCGGGTCCTTCGCCAGCGGCAGGGCATAGCGGGCGCGCTTGGCGGCCGGCAGAGCAAAGCTCGTGTCGGCCATCCCGAGCGGTCCCCACAGCCGCTCCTGAAGAAACTGGCCGAGCGTCCCGCCCGTGACCGCCTCGACGACGAAGCCGAGCACATCGATGGAGAAGCCGTACTCCCAGTCCGTGCCGGGATCGAACAGCAGCGGCGACTTGGCGAGGGCGGCGATCGCCTCTTCTTTCGACAGGCGCTCTGCGGCCCACACCGAGGAGCCCGGATAGACGGCATGCGCCGCGGTGGTCCCGCGGTCGCGATAGGTGAGGCCGGACGTGTGGCGGAGCAGGTCCTGGATGGTGGGCAGCGACTTGGGCGCACGCGTGCCGCCGTCCGGCGTGGCAACCTTCAGCTCCGCCAATGCCGGCACGTAAGCGGAGACAGGATCGCCCAGAAGCACCCGGCCTTCCTCCACCAGCATCATGATGGCGGCCGACGTCATGGGCTTGGTCATGGAGGCGATGGAGAAGATCGCGTCGGTCCTCAAAGGCTCCTTGGGCGTGACGTCGCGATGGCCGACAGCCTCGAGATGCGCGAGCTTGCCGCCGCGCATGATGCCGATCACGCACCCCGGAATCCGGGATGCCTCCATCTCCCGGCGCATGGCCTCGCCCAGGCGGCGCAAGCGCGCTGATGACAGCCCAACGGTCTCGGGCTCGGCGCGTGAGAAATCTGAAACGGCGGCCATGGCATATCCTCCTCGGGCAGGGCGCTGAGGGAAGGATAGCGCAGCGCGTGCCCTCGCTGTAACCCCGGCCGCCTCTCGATGGCTCCTGGAGGGCCGACGCCGAAGATTGTTGCGGTGCCGCGAACGACCACGGCGGCCTGCGCGAATGTCGCCGCCTCGCCTCGCCCGCCATGCTTTACCCCCCGTGCCGCAGGCGATAGGGTCGAGGCATCACGGCCAGAAATGACGAGCAGGCTCCACCGACGGCAACAAGCTGGCGGGCGGTGATCACACCGCAACAAAGGGAGGACAGCATGCGCAGGATGGCATCAATCGGTTTGGTTCTGGCGGCGGCGCTCATCGCCCTGGCCTGGGGCACGTCAGGGGCCGCGCTCGCCAAGGACCTCAATATCCTTTCCGAGAAGACGGCGACTGGTTTCAAGTTCCCCGAGTCGGTCGCCTGCGATGCGCCTCACAAGACCCTCTATGCCAGCCAGTTCGGGTCGGAGCTCAAGCCCACCCAGAAGGACGGCAAAGGCAAGATCAGCAAGCTCTCGATGGACGGCAAGGTCGTGGTGGAGCAGTTCCTTCCCGCCGCCGGCCAGACGCTCGACAAGCCCAAGGGCCTGTGGATCAAAGGCAACCGGCTGTGGGTCACCGACATCGACGTGGTGTGGGTGTTCGACCTCAAGAGCCCAGCTGGGATACTAAGTCTTGGAATCCACGGAGCGAGTACCGTGGAGCGAGCGCAACCGGATCCCCCTCCCCTTGACGGGGAGGGGGGTGGGGTGAAATCCCAAGCGCGGCCGAAATCATCTCACTCCCGCCCCCAGGCGTCCCCGCGTCGCGTCGAAGACGCGCCTTCGGCACGCGTCGAAGACGCGCCTTCGGCACGCGTCGAAGACGCGCCTTCGGCACGCGTCGAAGACGCGCCTTCGGCACAGTCAAGACGCGCCTTCGGCATCAAGACGCGCCTTCGGCACGGGGGGAGGGGAGCGACCTCGAACGAAACTGGATACCAGCATGGAACGTAGAGATGCGGGCGCCCGCGCGATGCGGGCCGTGGCGGGGCTCTACCACGCCTATTTCACCGGCCTGATCCTCACCCTCGTCACGCGGCGTAGCGCGGCGGACGCGGCCGAGTGGGTGTTCCGCGTCTTCCGCCACCAGCACCACGAGAAGTTCCTGTCGAGCTTCGAGCAAGCTCGGGTTCGAAAGGCATGCCCGACGCGGTCGCCTGCGCCGCCTACCACTATCTGTCCAACAGCATCGGCGGGGTGACGGTCGAGTTCATGCGCGAGTTGGACCGCAAGGCCTGGGTCAACTTCGCGCCGCCGCGCTGGATCTATCCCGGTGCCAGCATCTGCGGCGTGCCCAGCGAGGTCAGCCGCGCCTTCCTGCGCGCCTGGTACGCGCAGAACGGCGTCTCGCTCGAAAATCCGCGGCTCGGCTTCGTCTGCACGGCGCAGACGACGGACGGCCAGCACGGCCTCGCCGGCTACTTCCTCGAGCACGACCACGACCTGGCGCCCGAGGAGCGGCTCACATTCCGTCCCGGCGAGCTGGCGCCGCCATTCGACCCCGCGGCCGCGCCGAAGCTTGCCGACGCGGACTGGCCGGCCGAGCGCCTGGCCAAGGCGCAGCGCAACTACGCGATGGAATACATCCGCTCAGGCCTGCCGCGGCTCGTCGAGCTGCTCGGGCCTGCGGAAGGCTCGCACCTCGCCCATGTCGCCGGGCATCTCATCGGCGCCCAGCTCTACAAGGAGACGGCGGCACTCCTCGGCATAGCGCCCGGCGGCGCGGAGGCTTTCGGCCAATTCATGGTGCGGCTCGCCGCCGGCGAGGGCGACGAAGCCGAGATGACGACCGAAGGCGACGCGGTGATCGTGCGCCGGCCGGCCTGGCGCCTGACGCGTGGGCTCGGGTCCCTGTCGCCGGCGGTGTTCGACGGCTGGAACGGGCTCTTGGAAGGCGCGCTCGCCGTCCACGACCGCTTCCTCGCGCTCCAGGTGATCTCGCGCCGCGACTGGAGCGACGACGCCTTCGCCTGGCGCATCCGCCAGCGCACTACGGTGCTACTGATCGAAAATACCGATAGCCTCGAGCGGCGCTCACGTCTCTCGTTTTGGTCTGGGCCCGCGCCGGCCGTGATCGGCTCGGCGTATTGCAGGTCGAGGTCCCAGGGAAAGTAGATCCAGGTATCCTGCGACACCTCCGTCACGTACGTGTGGCACAGCGGCGCGCCGGCGGGCTTGGCGTAGACCGTGGCGAAATGCGCGTCGGGCAATATCGCGCGCACGATCCTGGCGGTCTTGCCGGTATCGGTGAGGTCGTCGATCAGCAGCACGCCCTTGCCCCTGCCGTTGCCGATCGCCAGCACGGACGGCGCGACGGTCTTGAGCACCTGCAGCTCGCCCTGCCTGGTCTCGTCCTGGTAGCTCGTCACGCACACCGTCTCGATCAGGCGAAGATCGAGCTCGCGCGCCACGATCGCCGCCGGCACCAGGCCGCCGCGCGTGATGCACACGATGGCCTCGAACGGCCCCTTGTCCGACAGCCGCCAGGCGAGCGCGCGCGCGTCGCGGTGGAACTGGTCCCATGACACGGGGAACGACTTGTTGGGAACGGCATGGGTCATGCTGGGCATCCCATCTGACGAATGGCGCGATCCTCCGATCTAAGCCGAACCAGTGAAGCAAGCGCAAACGTGTCATCCCGGGCCGCTTGCCCTCGCTGCCGGGCGAGAGGCCGGTGACGCCCGGGATGACAACGGTGAGTAGAACCTCGTTTCCCTTCCCGGTCGTCAAGGCTACGCTCTCGCTCCAGGCCCCAACCCCACCCACTGGAGAGCCACGATGATCCCCAAGACCCATCGCCGCGTCGTCCTTGCCCGCCGCCCGCCGGCCGAGGTGGCCGAGACCGACTTCCGCGTCGAGGAGGTGCCGGTGCCCGAGCCCGGTCCCGGCCAGCTGCTCGTGCGCGTCGTCTATCTGTCGCTCGATCCCTACATGCGCGGGCGCATGCGCGATGCGGCCTCCTACGCCGCTCCCGTCGGCATCGGCGAGGTGATGACCGGCGGCACCGTCGGCGAGGTCGTGGCGTCGAACCATCCCGGCTACAAGGTCGGCGACCTCGTCGAGGACCGGCTCGGCTGGCAGGAGTACGCCATCGCCCCCGGCCCGGCGCTGCGCAAGATCGATCCATCGGTGCGGCCGATCTCGCTCGCCAACAGCCTGCTCGGCATGCCGGGCATGACCGCCTACTTCGGCCTCTACGAGATCGGCCAGCCCAAGCCCGGCGAGACGGTGGTGGTGTCGGCGGCCTCGGGCGCGGTCGGCCAGACGGTCGGCCAGCTCGCCAAGATCGCCGGCTGCCGCGCGGTCGGCATCGCCGGCGGCCCCAGGAAGTGCGCCTACGTCAAGGACACGCTCGGGTTCGACGCCTGCATCGACTACAAGGCCGAGAAGGACCTGCCCGCCGCGGTCAAGGCGGCCTGCCCGAACGGCGTCGACGTCTACTTCGACAACGTCGGCGGCCCGGTCAGCGACGCCGTGCTCGCCAACCTCAACTTCTACGCCCGTGTCGCCCTGTGCGGCTCCATCTCGCAGTACAACACCGCCGAGCCCGGCCCGCGCTTCCTCGGCACCTTCACCGGCAAGCGCGTCACCGCGCGCGGCTTCATCGTCTGGGACTTCAACCAGCGCTACGGCCCGGCCTTGAAGCAGATGAGCGCGTGGGTGCGCGCCGGCCGCCTCAAGTACAAGGAGGACATCGTCGAGGGCATCGACAAGGCGCCCGGCGCCTTCATCGGCCTGCTGCGCGGCGACAACTTCGGCAAGATGCAGGTGAAGCTCGGGCCGGACCCGGCAGCGGCGTAGGGTGCAATAGCGCAGCGTATTGCACCGCCTTTTCGCAACCAGCGGCGCAATACGGCTGACGCCTATTGCGCCCTACGAAACAAGAACTGTGGAGAAGCGCACATGGGCCAGTACAGCAAGACCGAGACCGACGGGCATCTGTTCATCGTCACCATCAACCGCCCCGAGGTGATGAACGCGATCCATCCGATGGCGAGCCAGGAGCTGTCGGATGCCTTCGACGCGTTCGCCGCCAACCCCGACCTGTGGGTCGCCATCGTCACCGGCGCCGGCGACAAGGCGTTCTCAGCCGGCAACGACCTCAAGTATCACGCCGAGCTGAGAGCCAAGACCGGCGGCCGCCCGCAGTCCCCGCCCAAGGGCTTCGGCGGGCTCACCAACCGGCACGACCTCGACAAGCCGGTGATTGCCGCCGTCAACGGCGTCGCCATGGGCGGCGGCTTCGAGATCGCGCTTGCCTGCGACATGATCATCGCCTCCGACCAGGCCAGGTTCGCGCTGCCCGAGCCGCGCGTGGGCCTCGCGGCCGGCGCCAGCGGCATGCAGCGGCTGTCGCGCCAGGTGCCGCTCAAGAAGGCGATGGGCATGCTGCTCACGGGCCGCCACGTCTCGGCGCAGGAAGGCCAGAGCTGGGCTTCGTCACCGCGGTGGTGCCGCACGCCAAGCTGATGGCCGAGGCGCGGCGCTGGGCCGGCCTGATCCTGGAGTGCTCGCCCATGAGCATCCGCGCCACCAAGCAGATCGTGCTGCGCTCGCTCGACGTGCCGGCGCTGGAGATGGCGATGAAGAACATGAACTATCCAGCCTACATCGCGCTCGCCAACAGCGAGGACACCGTCGAAGGCCCCAAGGCCTTCGCCGAGAAGCGCAAGCCCGCCTGGAAGGGGCGGTAGGGCGCGTCTGTCATCCCGGCGCTTGTCGCCGGGATCCAGCCATCGTCGAACTCCAGAGCAAGTTGAGGGATGGATCCGGGCACAAGGCCCGGGATGACACAGAGAGAGGTTGGACGCCGCTGCCGCCGAAATCGGCAGGGCTGCCCGCGCGCACGCCATTCCACACGCGCACCGGCGGCGCTGGGTATTCGGGGTTTCTCATTCAATCCATTGATTTCGTTTGATGAAAATGCATCCCGCTGAGGTGGCATAAATCTTGTTTCTAACCGGGCGTGCGCAAAGCATCGCGCATCAATCCCGGGTCCAACGACGGGTCCAAGAGGCAGCGCTGCCATGGGAAGGGTCAATCGGCCCGCCTCCGCGCTGTTCTTGGTTGGAGTTCTCTTCGTACAGCGCAGCTGAGGTGAGCCACAGACAACGAGATCTGGGGCACCATGATGCATGCTGGCGTTGCGCCGTCGGGCATTGAGAAATGGGCCGGCTCGTCCGGTCGTTGCGCTTCCATAATTTGCCGTAGCTGCGCGTAGCGGCGGGGTCGCGCGTGAACGCCCCCCTGCCCGCTTCCGTCTTCGACGCCGCGCGCGACAGCTCGCCAAGCGTCGACCTTGACGCGCGTGTGCGCGCCGAGCCCGTCATCATCGTCGGCGGCGGCCCCGTCGGCATCAGGGTATGCCAGGAGCTCGCCCGCCACGGCCTCGACGCCATCATCTTCAACGCCGAGCGCTGGCAGCCCTACAACCGCGTCAAGCTCACCCCGCTGCTGTGCGGCGACGTGCAGCTCGGCCAGGTCTCGCAGTCGCTGTCGTTTCCCGGCTCCGGGCGCATCACGCTCTACTCCGACCACAGCGTCATCGACATCGATCGCGATGCCAAAACCGTCACCGGCAGGTTCGGGCGCGTCTACGCCTATTCGAAGCTGGTGCTGTGCATGGGGTCGCGCGCGCACGTTCCGCCCATCCCCGGCCGCGAGCTCTCCGGCGTCTTCACCTTCCGCAACTTCGACGATGTCGAGCGCCTGCTGGCGCGCTCGTTCCGGTCGCGGCGCGCGGTGGTGATCGGCGGTGGCCTGCTCGGTCTGGAAGCCGCGCGCGGCATGACCGCACGGCGCGTCGAGACCTGGGTGGTCGAGCACGAGGGCCATCTGATGGCCCGCCAGCTCGATGCCGAGGGCGGCGAGGCGCTGGCCCGGGACATCACGGCGCTCGGCCTGGTGGTGCGCACGGGCAAGTCCGTCAAAGCCATCCAGGGCGCCGAGCGGGTCGAGGCCATCGAGCTCTCCGGCGGCGAGATCATCGCCTGCGACACCGTCATCCTGTGCACGGGCATCCGGCCGAACATGGAGCTGGCGCGCGACATCGGCCTCGCCGTCGGCCGCGGCATCAAGGTGTCGGCCGAGATGCTGACCAGCGATCCCGACATCTATGCGGTGGGGGAATGCGCGGAGTTCGACGGCCACGTCTATGGCCTGGTCGGGCCGGGCTTCGAGCAGGCGCACGTCGCGGCGGCCCACATTGCCGGCGAGCCCGCCGGCTATCGGGGCTCGGTGCCGGCGACCAAGCTCAAGATCGTGGGCACGGACGTGTTCTCCATGGGTGACGTCGAGCAGCTCGAGCATCGCTCCGACGTCGGCTCGCTGAGCTTCGTCGCCAGGGACGGCGGCATCTACCGCAGGCTCGTGCTGAAGCGCGGCAGGGTCGTCGGCGGCATCGCCGTGGGCGACTGGCCCGAGATCAACCGTCTGCAGGAGGCGATCCGCGCGCAGGCGAGGCTGTGGCCGTGGCAGCTCGCCCGGTTCGCCCTTCTCGGGCGGCTGTGGTCGCAGCGCGCGCCGGCATCGGTGCGCGCGTGGCCGCGCGCCGCCACCGTGTGCAACTGCACCGGCGTCACGCGCGGCCAGATCGGCGACGTGATCGCGCTCGGCTCAGCCAGCATCGATGACGTCAAGCGCGACACCGGCGCGTCGACCGTGTGCGGCAGCTGCGGGCCGCTCATTGCCGAGCTCCTGGGCGCTCCACCGGAGCGCAAGCCCGCGGCAGCGTTTCGGCCGCTCGCCGTGCTGTCGGTCGCGGCCGCGCTCCTTGCCCTACTCACGTTCGCAAGCCCGATCTGGCCCACCGCGAAGAGCATCTTGCTGCGCGGGCCGGGCGATCTTCTCTGGCTCGACGGTACCTGGAAGCAGGTGTCGGGCTTCATTCTGCTCGGCCTCTCGGCGCTGGCCGCCGCCCTCTTCATGCGCAAGCGGCTCGGCTGGGTGCGCCTTGGTCAGTTCACCTCGTGGCGCTTCGCGCATGTGGCCCTCGGCACGCTGACCTTGGCGGTCCTGTTCCTGCACACCGGCTTCCGGCTGGGCGCCCACCTCAACCGGTGGCTGATGCTCTCGTTCCTCGGGCTCGCCTTCGCCGGCGGACTGGCAGGCGCGGCCACCGCGCTCGAGCACCGGGTGTTTGCAACCGCTGGACGCGCCGCGCAGGTGCGAACCTTGTCCTTCTGGCTGCATCTGCTGGCCTTCTGGCCGCTGCCGCTGCTGCTCGCCGCCCACATCCTCACCGTCTACTTCTACTAGGGGCCCGCGCGAGCAGCACCTCCACGCTCTGGCTGATCTGGCTCCTTTCCACGCTCTCCGGCGCGACAATCCTGCTTGTCGGCATGGTGTACGGCGGCGCCATCCGGCCGCACCTGCTGATCGGGGGGACGACCAGCGGCCACCACCAGATCGAGCTTGCCTGCAATGCGTGCCACACCACGCCGTTCGGCGGCGCGCAGTCCCTGCAGGCCGCCTGCGTCAACTGTCACGCCGAGGACTTGAAGCGTTCGAAGGACACGCACCCGGCCAAGAAGTTCGCCGATCCGCGCAATGCCGATCGTCTCGAGAAGCTCGATGCCACTGAGTGCGTCACCTGCCACCGCGAGCACAAGCCGGCCATCACCAGCGCCATGGGCGTCACGCTGCCCACCGACTACTGCGCGCTCTGCCACCAGGACATCGGCAAGGAGAGGCCCAGTCATCTCGGCCTCGCGTTCAGCACGTGCGCCAGCGCCGGGTGTCACAACTTCCATGACAACCGCGCGCTCTATGAGGACTTCCTCACCAAGCATGCCGACGAGCCCGACCTGAAGCCGAAGCCCGTTGCCAAGCTTCGCCTCGCCGTCAACGAGCCTGCGCAGCCGCGCAAACCGCTCACCCGCGCGCAGGCCGACGCGCCCCCGGACAAGCTGGCGGACACCGCCGCCGTCGCGGACTGGCTGGCACCGCCCATGCCGCGGCCGGTGTCAACTGCTCGGGCTGCCACGTGCCGAAAGCGAAGGGCTCCGAGGCTCCGGCTGCCTGGGTCGCCAATCCCGGCTTCTCGGCATGCGGCAGCTGCCACACGCACGAGGCCAAGACCTACACCGAAGGCCGGCACGGCATGCGTCTCGCCGCCGGCCTGAAGAGCAGCCACGCGGGCCTTTGGGGCTTCATCAAGGACGAGCCGCTCACCCCGATGCGGCCGGAGCTGGCGCGCCTGCCGATGCGGGCCCAGGCGCACGGCCGCGAGCTCGGCTGCACCTCCTGCCACGGCGCCCACAAGTTCGACGTCGCCGAGGCGCAGGTGGGCGCCTGTCTCGGCTGCCATGCGGATGAGCACTCCAAGGCCTACCTCGGCTCCCCGCACCACAAGCTGTGGCAGGCCGAGGTCTCGGGCGGCGCCGCGAAGGGCACGGGCGTGAGCTGCGCCGGCTGCCACATGCCGCGCGAAACCGTCGAGGACGAGAGCGGCACCTACCCCGTGCTCGCCAACCACAACCAGAACGACAACCTGCGGCCCAACGAGAAGATGATCCGCAGCGTCTGCGCGGACTGTCACGGCCTCAGGTTCTCGATCGACTCGCTCGCCGACGCCGATCTCGTCCGGCGCAATTTCATCGGCCGGCCCGCCCTTCACATCCAGAGCATCGAGTGGGCGCTCAAGCGGCTCGAGGAGCCGAGGCCCCCGCGATGAACGCCGATGGTTTCGACAAGCAACTGCCGATGGAAAAGGAGGACTGCATATGACCGGTCAATCTCGATGGCGCTCGGGGCCACTGCTCCTGGCGTGTGCGGCGGGAGCCTCGGTGTTCCTGGTGGGCGCGAAGAACCTCGAGCCCAGGGATGTCGCCGACATGCTGCACGCGGTGATGTCGGCGGACCGCACCGTCTACACCAAGCAGGTGGTCAATCGCCTGACCGTCAAGGACAAGGTGATCACCGCCAGCGAGCATTTCGAGGACGACAAGGCCCTGCCGCTGCCGGCGCAGATGTTCCGCTTCGGCGCCGAGCTCGCCGGCGAGAAGAGCAAGAAGTTCTCCTATTCGCTGCTGTCGCTGTGGGCCATCAACAAGCAGAACGTGCCGCGCACCGACGTGGAGAAGAAGGGCCTCGAGTTCATCGCCGCCAACAAGGGGAAGAACTTCTACGCCGAGGAGACGCTCGGCAAGCAGAAGTACTTCACCGCCGTCTATGCCGATGTCGGCGTCGCGCCGGCCTGCGTCAATTGCCACAACGGCCACAAGGACAGCCCGCGCCACGACTTCAAGCTCAACGAGGTGATGGGCGGCGTCGTCATTCGCATCCCCGTCACCGACTAGAGCCTTGTCCCTACCCGTTTGAACCCCAACGTCAAAGCAACCGTCGGAGTTTTCCATGAGCCCCGAGCAAGTCAAACTCGTCCAGGACAGCTTCACCAAAGTGGCGCCGATCGCCCCGCAGGCCGCCGATCTCTTCTACGGCCGGCTGTTCGAGATCGCCCCCGAGGTGCGGCCGCTCTTCCCCACCGACCTGGCGCAGCAGAAGAAGAAGCTGATGGACATGCTGACCACGGCCGTCACCAACCTCCATCAGGTCGAGAAGATCGTGCCGGCCGTGCAGGACCTTGGCCGCAGGCATGCGGGCTACGGCGTCAAGGAGACGCACTACCAGCCCGTCGGCGAGGCGCTGATCTGGACCCTCAACAAGGGGCTCGGCGACGCCTTCACGGCTCCCGTCAAGGACGCCTGGGTCGCCGCCTACACGACGCTTGCCGGCGTCATGAAGGCGGCAGCCGCCGAGGTGAAGCCCGCCAAGAAGGGCATCCTGGCGCGCATGTTCGGGTAGGGCTCATCCTTACTGCGCGTGCACCGGGCGCCAGCCGGCGGCCAGCGCCTCGGCCTCGGTGCAGAACCAGCGCTTGCCCTTGCTCGGGTCCATCCTGATCCGGCCGTACCAGGGACTCCAGGGCATGTGATAGATGCGGCCGTTGCGGGTGACGTTGCCCTTGATGGCGCAGCCTTGCGGGGCCTGCGGCTCGGCCGACGTCCAGCGGTGCGCGCGGTATTCCCACGCGGGCGTCGCCGCGCCCTGCCAGATGCCGACGCCCCGGGCCCGGGCTTCGGCCTCCTCTTTCACGTAGCTTGTCGAGTACCTGACGAAGGCCCAGGCTAGCCCCTCGCGCACCATGCCGGCGTTGATGTCGTGGCCGTCGACGAAGCAGGTGGCGAGCGTGCGGCCATACTTGTCGAGGCCGCGCGGGTCGCAGCTCACCGTTCGGCCTTGCAGCAGCCTTTGCAGCGCGTCGGTTGCCCCCGCGCCGCAGGGCCATGAGCCCAGCCACTTGCGCTTGCAGGTCTGCCCGGTCTCGGGCGCGTCGATCCCCTCGAGCCGGATGCGCGTGCCGTCGATGGCGATGGTGTCGCCGTCGATCACGCGGGCAAAGCCCGTGAGGGCCTCGGAGGAGCCGCCCGAGCGGGCCAGGACGTGGGATGCAGGGAGAAGGAGGAGACCCAAGGCTAGCGCCAGCGCCACTAGCCTTTGAGTTGCAGATGACATACGATGCTCGCGCATAGGTAGAATCTTCGAGATTCGCATGGCGAAATCTGGGCAGTGCCCGGTGCTCTGGGCCGCAACCGCGGAAAAACTGGGCAACGCCTTGATCGGGAAAACAAAACAACCTATGGCGGCAGCGCCACATGCGCCTTGACGCACATGCGAAAACCGGCCCTCATCGGGCGTCGGCTGCCTATGCAAGTCGATCAACCGTCACAATGGGAGGTGCTGACCATGGCCAAGCCGATCTTCAAGCACGTCATCGAAGGCGCCCGCGGCTACGTCGCCGGCCGCGGGACCTGGACGCGCTACACCCTGGCGGCAACCAGCCGCGGCGTGGAGTGCGAGCCGACGGACGCAAAGGCGAGGAAGTTCTGCGCCTACGGAGCGCTGGTGCGCGCCGCCTATGACCTCACCGGCGACCCGGTCGAAGCACGCCGGCTTGCCGGGCGGGCTGCCATGTCGGTGACCGGCGCCGACACCCCCGAGGAGGCCTTCGAGGACATCTATACGATCAACGACGGGCAGCCCGTGGCCTCGCGCAAGGCGGTCCTCGAGATGCTCGATAAGGGCCTGGCGCGGGTCTGATGCGCGCCTGATCGCACCACGCCCGGGCACATGTCCGGCGGAAAGCCGATCCGAACTGAAGGGCGGCACTGGCGAAGTGCGCCGGTGCCGCTTATGTTCGCTCGTATATAGCGCTGAAAGCTTCAGCCCCGCCCGTGCAAGCTGCGCGCGGGCCCAGCCGCCGAGCGAGAGCCATGTCCGATCCCACCGCCAGCGTTCGCCCAGCCCACACCCACGACGTCCTCGAAGCGGCCCGGTCGTGGCTTGCCAAGGACGGCCGCATTGCGCTCGCCACCGTGGTCGGCACCTGGGGGTCGTCGCCGGTCGGCGTCGGCGGGCAGATGGTCATCGCCGAGGACGGCAAGTTCGAGGGCTCGGTCTCGGGCGGCTGCGTCGAAGGCGAGGTGATCGCGGAAGCCGAGGACATCCTCGGCAGCGGCAAGCCCAAGACGCTCGACTTCGGCGTCGCCGACGAGACGGCATGGCAGGTGGGCCTGCCCTGCGGCGGCCAGATCCGGGTGTTCGTCGAACGGCTCGACAAGTCCGGCCTGCCCATCATCGAGCGCGCGCTCGATGCCCGCACGCGGCGCCAGGGCCTCGTCCTGCGCACGCGGCTGAAGGACGGCCGGCACGAGCTGTTCGGCCGCGACGACAAGACGGTCGACCCCGCGATCCGCCGGCGCCTCGACTCAGGGGAGAGCGAGCTCGAGGAGACGCCCGACGGCGAGGTGTTCGTGCACGCCATGGTGCCGCCGGTGCGCGTGCTCGTCATTGGCGCCACGCACATCGGCCAGATGCTGGCGCAGCTCGTGCAGCTCGCCGGCTACGAGGTGATCGTCATCGACCCGCGCACCGCGTTCGCGGCGGAAGCGCGCTTTCCCGGCATCCGGCTCGACACCGAGTGGCCGCAGGACACGATTCCGAAGATCGGGCTCGACCCCTACACGGCGATCGTGGCGCTGGCCCATGTCGGCCACATCGACGACGAGGCTCTCAAGCTCGCCATGCGCTCGAACTCGTTCTACATCGGTGCGCTCGGCTCCATGCGCAATCATTCCAAGCGCAAGCAGCGCCTGGCCGAGGCCGGCTTCACGGCCGAGGAGATCGCGCGCATCCACTCGCCCATCGGCGTCAACATCGGCGCCCAGAGCCCGCAGGAGATCGCCATCTCCATCATGGCCGAGCTGGTCCTCGCCTTGCGCGGCCCCAAGACGTACAAGCCCGCGGACACGCCGCGCACCTGAGCGCGACGCGTCGCCGCTATTCGCATCTTAAGAGCAGCGGAGTGGGCGTTTAGGACACTATGGCCCGGTAAGCAGTGGACGCGGTGTCCCACGGACCGCCAGGCTTCGCTCCAGTTTCGCTCCGGCCCGTGCGGAGGGAAGCCCTAGAATTTGAAATTGATGCCCGCCCGCAGAATGTCGAGCTTGTTGTTGGCGACAAAGTTCGTCGTGGCACACGCGGGTGTACGGCAGGCAACGGTGTCGTCGAGTTCGACGCGCAGGTATTCGCCCTTCACCGACCAGTTCCGGTCGAGCTTGACCTCGAACCCCGCCCCGGCGGCCCAGCCCGCCGCCGTATCGCTGACGCTCGCAACCGTTACGGTGCTGTGCACGTCCGACCATGCAACGCCGCCAGTGGCATAGACCAGAGTGCTCGGATCCAGCAGCACGCCGGCCCGGCCGCGCAGCGTTGCCAGCCAATCCGCCCTCGTGAAACAGGGCCCGCTGCAACTCGGGATCGGGCCCACGTCGACATCGAGCTTGGACCAGTCCCCTTCGATGCCGACCAGCCATCTTCCCATCTGGTGGTTGTACCCGAGGGCCACGCCATAGATGGCGCCGTCATCCCGTGAGCCGGAGGTGGCAAAGCCGGTCACTCTCCAGTTGAGCTCTTCGTTCGCCACGCCTGCGCTGACACCCACGTACAAGCCCGACCAGACGATTGGAGGAAGGTCGCTTCGCGAACCACCTGCGGTGGCCGTCCCCGCCGAAAGCAGGGATGCAATGGTGCACGCCAAAAGCCCAGCTGATGCTGACCACCGGCGCATGTTCAATTCCTCCAATGCTCGAGGCGTCCGAATCGACGCCCGTTGCATATTCACTGAGCCGCGCGGGTCCACCATAAGACCTGGCTGAGCGCAAAGGTGCGGGGGGTATGCCGTGGCCGCCGAGCAACTGCGCCGGGTCGCTTCCGATCCGAGGCTTGATGTGTTTGGCGAGGACTTCGGCTTGATCCGTCTCGCATCCACCGCGCTGGACGCGCCGCCTGCGGCATTTCGATCTGCCACGATCTGCAGTCGTCTGATCGAAGAGGCGCGTCGCGGTAACCGGCGCAGCGCGCCTACCAGCCCGGCAATTCGGTGCAGTTGCGGCGGCTCGTTGCCGGCGCTAGCTTGGACCCTCCGGCGCCGGCAAGGACGGGGGAGGACGATGCTCGAAGCCTACATCTATGATGGACTGCGCACGCCGTTCGGGCGCCATTCCGGCGCGCTGTCGCGGGTCCGCCCCGACGATTTGCTGGCCGGCGTGGTCAAGGAGGTGGTGGCGCGCACGGGCTTTGCGCCGGAGACCATCGACGACGTGTCGATCGGCTGCGTCTCCCAGGCCGGCGAGGACAGCCGCAACGTCGCGCGCCATGCGCTGCTGCTCGCGGGCCTTCCCGTCGAGACGCCGGGCGCCGTGCACAACCGGTTGTGCGGCTCGGGCCTCAACGCGCTGGTCGGCGCCGCGCATGCCATCACCTGCGGCGAGGCCGACGTGTGCATCGCCGGCGGCGTCGAGAGCATGACGCGTGCGCCGTTCGTGGTCGGCAAGTCCGAGCAGGCGTTCGGCAAGGACTTCAAGGTGTTCGATTCCTCCCTCGGCGCCCGCTTCCCCAACCCCAAGATCGAGGCGCGCTTCGGCGCCGACACCATGCCGCAGACGGCCGACAACCTGGCGCGCGACTACCAGCTCACGCGCGAGCAGTCGGACGCCTTCGCGCTCGCCTCGCAGCAGAAGTACGCCAAGGCGGCCAAGGACGGCTTCTTCAAGTCCGAGATCCAACCCGTTTCCATCCCGCAGCCCAAGGGCAAGCCGGACGTGGTGGTGAGCGTGGACGAGCATCCCCGGCCCGAGACCACCATCGAGACGCTGCAGAAGCTCAGGGCCATCTACGAGGGCGGCGTGACGACCGCCGGCAACGCGTCCGGCATCAACGACGGCGCGGCGGCGATGATCATCGCCAGCCGCGACGCGGGCGACCGCGCCGGCGTGAAGCCTCTCGTGCGTGTGATCGCCTCGGGTGTCGCCGGCGTGCCTCCGCGCACCATGGGCTTCGGCCCCGTGCCCGCCTCGCAGAAGGCGCTCGAGCGCGCCGGCCTCGACCTCAAGGACATGGACGTCATCGAGATCAACGAGGCGTTCGCGACCCAGGTGCTGGCCTGCCTCAAGGGCCTCGGCCTGCCGCTGGACGACGAGCGCGTCAACCCCAACGGCGGTGCCATCGCGCTCGGCCATCCGCTGGGCGCCTCCGGCGCGCGCCTGGCGCTCACCGCCGCACGCCAACTGCACCGCACCGGCGGCCGCTACGCGCTGGTCTCCATGTGCATCGGCGTCGGCCAAGGCATCGCCGTCATCCTGGAGCGGGTTTAGAGCGCGAACTCCCTCTCCGCGTTGCCCTCGGCCATCCTGTGGCGATGCGCCGTCCATTGTGCATCCGAAGGCTGCGGGGAGAGGGTCGGGGTGAGGGGCAGCCGCGAGCGCGGCCGCCTCAGTCAACTGCTGGAGGCGCAACGGAAATGCCGTGCCCAGCGCGAGCATTGCCGGTTTGATCCTGGCGCGGATCTTTGTGGCGGCCAGCCAGCCGCGCCACATCCGTCATCCCGGGCAGATGCCGCGCCCGCGGCGCGGCAGCGAAGGCCCGGAACCCAAGCACGCGACCACTTGCGCTCGGGTTCGTATGTGTAGGACGATGGCCGTATACTCATGGCGAGCCTGACAAATGCCACACAAGAACGTCGTCATTCGCTCCTTCAATCTGGAGGGCGAGATGCGATGCGTGGACATCTTCCGCCGGCCTGACGGCACCTACGGCTTCGACGAGTATCGTCGCGACCCGGAAGACGGCCGCGGGTGGTTTGCGATCGGGGCATATGCCGCAGGCGCCTTCACTACCGAAGCGGACGCGCTCGCGAGTGCAAAGGCAAGCATCCCCTGGCTGACATCGGTCCTCGAGAACGGCTGACGGCGTGCGACGCACCCCTGCCCTTCCCAGACAGCGCTAGGTCCGGTCGGCAGCGCCGGCTACAACGGCGATCCCGCGCCCGGCCGGGCCTCCCTTGACCCACCACATGACACGCCCCCCGACCCGCATCCTCCCCGTCATCGTCCTGTCGCAGTTCACCGGCGCCTCGCTGTGGTTTGCCGGCAATGCGGTGCTCACCGATCTGCAGCGGAGCTGGGGCCTGCCGCCGGAGGCGCTGGGCGACCTCACGGCTGCCGTGCAGCTCGGCTTCATCGCCGGCACGCTCAGCTTCGCCGTCCTCGCCGTCTCCGACCGCTACTCGCCGCGCAAGATCTACCTGGTGTGCTCCCTGCTGGGGGGGCTGGCCAACGCCGCCGCCTGGCTGGTCGCGCCGAGCCTCATCGCCTTGCTCGGCCTGCGCTTCGCCACGGGGTTCTTTCTCGCCGGCATCTATCCCGTCGGCATGAAGATCGCCTCGGGCTGGTACCGCCGCGACCTCGGCAAGGCGCTTGGATTTCTGGTCGGCGCGCTGGTGCTCGGCACGGCGTTTCCGCACCTGGTCCGCGGCCTCGGCCAGGCGCTGCCGTGGCAAGCCGTGCTGTTCTCCGTCTCGGCCCTGGCCGTATGCGGCGGCGCGGCGATGTTCGCGCTGGTGCCCGACGGCCCCTACCTGCAGGCGGGATCGTCCTTCCACCCCAGAGCCCTGGTGGCGGCCTTCCGCTCGGCGCGGTTCCGCGCGTCCGCGTTCGGCTACTTCGGCCACATGTGGGAGCTCTATGCCTTCTGGGCCTTCGTGCCGCTGCTGATTGCCGCCTACGGGGCGCGAGCGGGGCACGGCGCGCTCGACGTGCCCTTGTGCACCTTTGCCGCCATCGCCGCGGGCGCACTCGGATGTATCGGCGGCGGCTTCGTTTCGCTACGCTTGGGCAGCGCGCCGGTCGCCTTCGCCCAGCTCGGCGCATCGGGCTTGTGCTGCCTGGCCTCGCCGCTCGCGCTGTATCTCCCCGCGCCCATGTTCGTCGCCTACCTGATCGTGTGGGGCATCGTCGTCGTCGGCAACTCGCCGCAGTTCTCGGCACTCAATGCACGGTATGCGCCGAACGGCCTCGTCGGGTCGGCCCTGACCATCGTCAACAGCATCGGCTTTGCCATCACCATCCCCAGCATCCAGCTGCTCAATCACAGCATCGGCCTGATCGGCGAGCAGTACGTGTTCCTGCTGCTCGTCCCCGGCCCGCTTCTAGGCCTCGCCGCACTGATGCCCCTGATGCGGGCCGCAGAGGATACGTCTACGTCCAATTCTGATTGAACCGCTCGCCGCGCTCCCCTCCTTGGTCCGCGACCGGGCCGAGAGCCGCCATCTTCTCGCCCGCTCGGGGTGCTTGGGGGGAGGGGGGCGCGCTGGGTCTCCCAGACGTCATGGTTGCTCTGCAGGTTCATCCACAATCTGGAGTCGTCTTGGAGCCCGCCCAGCGCAGGCCATTTCGGTAGTGTGCGCCCGTAGAGGGGACCGGGGAACGCCGATGTGGCCGGAACGCGTCGATGATGCGAGCGCATCGATATTGTCTTTCAGACCACGCCCGGATCAGGGTCGGAAGCCCAGGGCCCATCGGAGCTCCTCAGTTCCGCTCGCGCCGGCGGGGACGGTCGCCGTGGTCGCGCCGCGGCGGACGCTCGCGGTGGTGCTGCTCCTCCTCCGGCTCGCCCTCCGGTCGGGGGATCTCCTTGCCGGTTGCCTGATCGACGATCTTCATGGAGAGGCGCACCTTGCCGCGGTCGTCGAAGCCCAACAGCTTGACGTAGACCTCCTGGCCTTCCTTGACGACCTCCTGCACGGTCTCCGGCCGACCCTGGGTCAGCTGCGAGATGTGCACCAGGCCGTCCTTGGCGCCGAAGAAGTTCACGAAGGCGCCGAACTCCATGATCTTGACGACCTTGCCCTTGTAGATCTGGCCGACCTCGGGCTCGGACGTGATCGCCTTGATGCGGTTCAGCGCCGCCTCGATCGCCTCGCGCTTGGCGGCGGCGATCTTGATGGTGCCGTCGTCCTCGATGTCGATCTTGGCGCCCGACTCCGCGACGATCTCGCGGATCACCGAGCCGCCCGAGCCGATCACCTCGCGGATCTTGTCGACCGGGATCTTGATGGTCTCGATGCGCGGCGCGTGCTCGCCGAGCTCGGTGCGGGCGCTGTCGATGCGCCTTGCCCATCTCGCCCAGGATGTGCATGCGCCCGGCCTGGGCCTGCTCCAGCGCCACGCGCATGATCTCCTCGGTGATGCCGGTGATCTTGATGTCCATCTGCAGCGAGGTGACGCCCTTCTCGGTGCCGGCCACCTTGAAGTCCATGTCGCCCAGGTGGTCCTCGTCGCCCAGGATGTCGGAGAGCACGGCGTAGCTGTTGCCCTCCTTGATCAGGCCCATGGCGATGCCGGCCACCGGCCGCTTGAGCGGCACGCCGGCATCCATCAGCGCCAGCGACGAGCCGCACACCGTAGCCATCGACGAGGAGCCGTTGGATTCCGTGATCTCGGAGACGATGCGCACCGTGTAGGGAAACTCCTCCGGCGACGGCATCAGCGGATGCACGGCGCGCCAGGCGAGCTTGCCGTGGCCGATCTCGCGCCGGCCGGGCCGCCCATGCGGCCCGTCTCGCCCACCGAGTAGGGCGGGAAGTTGTAGTGCAGCAGGAAGCGCTCCTTGCGGGTTCCCTCCAGCGCGTCGACGTACTGCTCGTCCTCGCCGGTGCCGAGCGTGGCCACGACCAGCGCCTGCGTCTCGCCGCGCGTGAACAGCGCCGAGCCGTGCGTGCGCGGCAGCACGTGCACTTCCGACAGGATCGGGCGCACGGTCTTGAGGTCGCGGCCGTCGATGCGCTTGCTGGTGCGGAGGATGTCGCCGCGCACGACCTCCTGCTCGAGGCCCTTGAACACATCGCCCAGCAGCACCTGCTCGTTGGCGTCGGCGTCGGCGGGCATCAGCTCCTTCATCACGCGGTCCTTGACGGCGGCCACAGCGTGGAGCGCTCCTGCTTCTGCGTGATGGCGAAGGCCTTGCGCAGCTCGGCTTCCGCCGTCGCCTTCATCTTGGCGGCGTACTTCGACTTGTCGGGCGGCTGGAAGTCCCAGGGTTCGCGCGCCGCCTTCTCGGCCAGCTTGATGATCGCCTGGATCACCGGCTGGAAGCCGCGATGGCCGAACATCACGGCCTCGAGCATCTGCTTCTCGGACAGCTCCTTGGCCTCCGATTCCACCATCATCACGGCATCGCCGGTGCCGGCGACGACCAGATCGAGCGCGGTCTCGCCCATCTCGTCGACCATCGGGTTCAGGACGAACTCGCTGTTGATGAAGCCGACGCGGGCCGCCGCGATCGGCCCGAGGAACGGCAGCCCGGACAGCGTCAGCGCAGCCGACGCCGCCACCAGGGCGACGATGTCGGGATCGTTCTCCAGGTCGTGGCTGAGCACGGTGGCGATGACCTGCGTCTCGTTCTTGAAGCCTCCGACGAACAGCGGCCGGATCGGCCGGTCGATCAGCCGCGAGGTCAGCGTCTCCTTCTCCGTCGGGCGGCCTTCGCGCTTGAAGTAGCCGCCGGGGATCTTGCCGGCGGCGAAGGCCTT
This sequence comes from uncultured Alphaproteobacteria bacterium, assembly GCA_963797005.1. Taxonomy (GTDB): domain Bacteria; phylum Pseudomonadota; class Alphaproteobacteria; order Rhizobiales; family Hyphomicrobiaceae; genus AWTP1-13. Next base: position 844 of record CAWCOF010000009.1, on the reverse strand, counting down.
TTCCTGGTAGTTGACGGTCAGGGGGAAGAAGTCGATGCCGGGCCTCCGGTCTTCGCGGCGACCACGGTGGCCAGCACGCTCGTCTCGCCGTACTGGGCGAGGACGGCGGCATCGGCCTGGCGCGCCATGCGGCCCGTCTCGAGCATGAGCTTGCGCCCGCCCCATTCGATTTCGACTCTTTGTGTTTCGAACATTTCGTTTCTCGTTTTTTCGTTTCTCGTACAGCGTCGATTGCCGCCTCTTCAGGAGAAGCCGGCCACAGGCCTGTATGCAGGCAAGGTGATCAGCTTCCGCGCCGGGCTCATGGCCCCGCTAGCGGCGGATTCCCAAACGCTCGATGATCTTCTGATAGCGCTTGTCGTCCTTGGACTTGACGTGGTCCAAGAGGCGCCGGCGCAGGCTCACCATCTTGAGCAGGCCTCGGCGCGAATGATTGTCTTTCTTGTGTGCCTTGAAGTGATCTGTGAGGCCGTTGATCCGCTCGGTGAGGAGGGCGATCTGCACCTCCGGCGAGCCCGTATCATCCTTCTTGGTTGAGAATTCCTTGACGAGTTGCTGCTTGCGTTGTGCGCTCAGCGACATCGGTGGTCCTTCCGGTTGGTGGAGTGATTGCGCGGCCGTGGCCGGGATGTCGTCCAGCCGGGTCGCATGGGTGGCCGCTGGGTGCAATCGGGGCCCCGCCGCGGCTGCCGCCTTATACACCACTTCAGCGTGTTTGCTAGAGCAAGATCGGTTCTGATCGAAGCACTTTGCTTCGATCATGGAGCGTGAATTTTTGCTCTCAACATATTGAATAGAGCGGGATTTACGCTTCGGCCGAAAACGTCGCCAGCGAGGCAGGGCG